>NZ_VEAF01000010.1 GCF_007673775.1 Curtobacterium sp. 9128
GACCGGAAGCTGCGCTCCCGACTGCACTGTCAATGTTCCACCCATGAGCTACCCGTCGGACACGTTCGGTCCGAATCAGGCGCCTGGATCCCACCCCACCCCAAGACGAGGCAACGATGGAACCAGATGCTCCTTAGAAAGGAGGTGATCCAGCCGCACCTTCCGGTACGGCTACCTTGTTACGACTTAGTCCTAATCACCGATCCCACCTTCGACGGCTCCTTCCACAAGGGTTAGGCCACCGGCTTCGGGTGTTACCGACTTTCATGACTTGACGGGCGGTGTGTACAAGGCCCGGGAACGTATTCACCGCAGCGTTGCTGATCTGCGATTACTAGCGACTCCGACTTCATGAGGTCGAGTTGCAGACCTCAATCCGAACTGAGACCGGCTTTTTGGGATTCGCTCCACCTTACGGTATCGCAGCCCTTTGTACCGGCCATTGTAGCATGCGTGAAGCCCAAGACATAAGGGGCATGATGATTTGACGTCATCCCCACCTTCCTCCGAGTTGACCCCGGCAGTCTCCTATGAGTCCCCGCCATAACGCGCTGGCAACATAGAACGAGGGTTGCGCTCGTTGCGGGACTTAACCCAACATCTCACGACACGAGCTGACGACAACCATGCACCACCTGTACACCGACCACAAGGGGGCGACCATCTCTGGCCGTTTCCGGTGTATGTCAAGCCTTGGTAAGGTTCTTCGCGTTGCATCGAATTAATCCGCATGCTCCGCCGCTTGTGCGGGCCCCCGTCAATTCCTTTGAGTTTTAGCCTTGCGGCCGTACTCCCCAGGCGGGGCGCTTAATGCGTTAGCTACGACACAGAAACCGTGGAAAGGTCCCTACATCTAGCGCCCAACGTTTACGGCGTGGACTACCAGGGTATCTAATCCTGTTCGCTCCCCACGCTTTCGCTCCTCAGCGTCAGTTACGGCCCAGAGATCTGCCTTCGCCATCGGTGTTCCTCCTGATATCTGCGCATTCCACCGCTACACCAGGAATTCCAATCTCCCCTACCGCACTCTAGTCTGCCCGTACCCACTGCAAGCCCGAGGTTGAGCCTCGGGATTTCACAGCAGACGCGACAAACCGCCTACGAGCTCTTTACGCCCAATAATTCCGGACAACGCTTGCACCCTACGTATTACCGCGGCTGCTGGCACGTAGTTAGCCGGTGCTTTTTCTGCAGGTACCGTCACTTTCGCTTCTTCCCTACTAAAAGAGGTTTACAACCCGAAGGCCGTCATCCCTCACGCGGCGTTGCTGCATCAGGCTTTCGCCCATTGTGCAATATTCCCCACTGCTGCCTCCCGTAGGAGTCTGGGCCGTGTCTCAGTCCCAGTGTGGCCGGTCACCCTCTCAGGCCGGCTACCCGTCGTCGCCTTGGTGAGCCATTACCTCACCAACAAGCTGATAGGCCGCGAGTCCATCCCCAACCAAAAAATCTTTCCACCACCAGACCATGCGATCGGCGGTCATATCCAGTATTAGACGTCGTTTCCAACGCTTATCCCAGAGTCAGGGGCAGGTTACTCACGTGTTACTCACCCGTTCGCCACTAATCCACCCAGCAAGCTGGGCATCATCGTTCGACTTGCATGTGTTAAGCACGCCGCCAGCGTTCGTCCTGAGCCAGGATCAAACTCTCCGTAAAAAA
>NZ_VEAF01000011.1 GCF_007673775.1 Curtobacterium sp. 9128
GGGAAATAATTGTGTTGTCAAGTCTTCGGCTTATTAGTACCGGTCAGCTCCACGGGTCGTTAGTCCCCGCTTCCACATCCGGCCTATCAACCCAGTAGTCTGCTGGGAGCCTCTCACACTCAAGGTGCATGGAAATCTCATCTCGAAGACGGCTTCCCGCTTAGATGCTTTCAGCGGTTATCCGGTCCGAACGTAGCTAATCAGCGGTGCCCTTGGCAGAACAACTGACACACCAGAGGTTCGTCCATCCCGGTCCTCTCGTACTAGGGATAGATCTTCTCAAATTTCCAACGCGCGCAGCGGATAGGGACCGAACTGTCTCACGACGTTCTAAACCCAGCTCGCGTACCGCTTTAATGGGCGAACAGCCCAACCCTTGGGACCTACTCCAGCCCCAGGATGCGACGAGCCGACATCGAGGTGCCAAACCATGCCGTCGATATGGACTCTTGGGCAAGATCAGCCTGTTATCCCCGAGGTACCTTTTATCCGTTGAGCGACAGCGCTTCCACAAGCCACTGCCGGATCACTAGTCCCGACTTTCGTCCCTGCTCGACCTGTCAGTCTCACAGTCAAGCTCCCTTGTGCACTTACACTCGCCACCTGATTGCCAACCAGGTTGAGGGAACCTTTGGGCGCCTCCGTTACTCTTTGGGAGGCAACCGCCCCAGTTAAACTACCCATCAGGCACTGTCCATGAACCCGATCAGGGTCCTACGTTAGACATCCAGAGTGACCAGAGTGGTATTTCAACAACGACTCCACGAACACTAGCGTGCCCGCTTCACAGTCTCCCACCTATCCTACACAAGCCACACCGAACACCAATACCAAACTGTAGTAAAGGTCACGGGGTCTTTCCGTCCTGCTGCGCGTAACGAGCATCTTTACTCGTAGTGCAATTTCGCCGAGTTCGCGGTTGAGACAGCTGGGAAGTCGTTACGCCATTCGTGCAGGTCGGAACTTACCCGACAAGGAATTTCGCTACCTTAGGATGGTTATAGTTACCACCGCCGTTTACTGGGGCTTAAATTCAGAGCTTCGGCCGAAACCTAACCCCTCCTCTTAACCTTCCAGCACCGGGCAGGCGTCAGTCCGTATACATCGTCTTGCGACTTCGCACGGACCTGTGTTTTTAGTAAACAGTCGCTTCCCACTGGTCTCTGCGGCCTTCAACGCTCACGGAGCAAGTCCGGTCACGTGTCCGGCCCCCCTTCTCCCGAAGTTACGGGGGCATTTTGCCGAGTTCCTTAACCACGATTATCTCGATCTCCTTGGTATTCTCTACCTGACCACCTGAGTCGGTTTCGGGTACGGGCGGCTGCAACCTCGCGTCGATGCTTTTCTCGGCAGCATAGGATCACTGATTTCCCCTTGACGGGTACGCGTCGGATCTCAGGC
>NZ_VEAF01000012.1 GCF_007673775.1 Curtobacterium sp. 9128
CATCAGCATCCGCCGACGCCGACACCGACGCACCAGCACTCACATTCGCACCAGCACCGTTGATGTCACCCACAGGGTCACCGTCCGGGGTGCCGTCGACGTTGGAGTCGGGCGTGCCGTCCTGGCCACCCTCCGGGGTGCCGTCCACGTTCGAGTCCGGGGTGCCGTCCTGGTCACCCTCAGGGCTGCCGTCGACGTTCGAGTCCGGCGTGCCGTCCACGTTCGAGTCCGGCGTGCCGTCCACGTTCGAGTCCGGCGTGCCGTCCACGTTCGAGTCCGGCGTGCCGTCCACGTTCGAGTCCGGGGTACCGTCCTGGCCACCCTCCGGGCTGCCGTCGACGTTCGAGTCCGGCGTGCCATCCACGTTCGAGTCCGGCGTCCCGTCCACGTTCGAGTCCGGCGTGCCGTCCACGTTCGAGTCCGGCGTGCCGTCCTGGCCGCCCTCGGGGCTGCCGTCCACGTTCGAGTCCGGCGTGCCGTCCACGTTCGAGTCCGGGGTACCGTCCTGGCCACCCTCAGGGCTGCCGTCCACGTTCGAGTCCGGCGTCCCGTCCACGTTCGAGTCCGGCGTACCGTCCTGGCCACCCTCCGGGCTACCGTCCACGTTCGAATCCGGGGTGCCATCCACGTTCGAGTCCGGGGTACCGTCCTCGCCACCCTCCGGGCTGCCGTCCACGTTCGAGTCCGGCGTCCCGTCCACGTTCGAGTCCGGCGTACCGTCCTGGCCACCCTCCGGGCTACCGTCCACGTTCGAATCCGGCGTGCCGTCCACGTTCGAGTCCGGGGTACCGTCCTGGTCACCCTCCGGGCTGCCGTCGACGTTCGAGTCCGGCGTGCCATCCACGTTCGAGTCCGGCGTGCCGTCGACGTTCGAGTCCGGCGTGCCGTCCACGTTCGAGTCCGGCGTGCCATCCACGTTCGAGTCCGGCGTACCGTCCTGGCCACCCTCCGGGCTACCGTCGACGTTCGAGTCCGGCGTGCCATCCACGTTCGAGTCCGGCGTCCCGTCCACGTTCGAGTCCGGCGTGCCGTCCACGTTCGAGTCCGGGGTACCGTCCTGGCCGCCCTCGGGGCTGCCGTCGACGTTCGAGTCCGGCGTGCCGTCCACGTTCGAGTCCGGCGTGCCGTCGACGTTCGAGTCCGGCGTGCCGTCCACGTTCGAGTCCGGCGTGCCATCCACGTTCGAGTCCGGCGTACCGTCCTGGCCACCCTCCGGGCTACCGTCGACGTTCGAGTCCGGCGTGCCATCCACGTTCGAGTCCGGCGTCCCGTCCACGTTCGAGTCCGGGGTACCGTCCTGGCCACCCTCAGGGCTGCCGTCCACGTTCGAGTCCGGCGTCCCGTCCACGTTCGAGTCCGGCGTACCG
>NZ_VEAF01000013.1 GCF_007673775.1 Curtobacterium sp. 9128
ACGGACGATCCCCATCCCGACGCGGACGATCCGAGTTGAACGGACGATCCCCATCCCGACGCGGACGATCCGAGTTGAACGGACGATCCCCATCCCGACGCGGACGATCCGAGTTGAACGGACGATCCCCATCCCGGCGCGGACGATCCGAGTTGAACGGACGATCCCCGTCACGACGCGGACGATCCGAGTTGAACGGACGGTCACCGTCACGACGCGGACGATCCGAGTTGAACGGACGATCCCCTCGCGGACCATCGGACCGGGGAGGCCGACCCGACGAATCGCGGTCCCCACGCCATGCAGGCCGATCCGAACGCTGCCCGCCGTCACGGAACCCACGGCCAGCAGCGCTGTCCCGCGGCCCACGGTCCCCACGGAAGGGCCGATCGCCGTCCCGCTGCGGCCGGTCACGACGCTCACCCTCGCGGCGCTCGAACTCACGCGGCCCGGACGACCAACCCCCACGCGCGCCATCGCGCCCGGGAGCTCCGTCACGGCGCGGTCCTCGGTCGCCGTCTCGACGGGGCCGCCCACCACGCTCGTCGTCGCGGTCGTTCCGCCGTTCGTCGTCGTTCGCCACCGTTGTGCTCCTCGTTGCGTGCCGGAGCTGCTGCGCCGGCGGTCGTCCGCTGTGTCGTTGTGGATGTCCGCGCCGTCCATGGCCTCGAGCGGCACCAGTCCATCACGGACTGTGCTCGACGTCGAGGGCCAGGACAGCACGGTGAAACAGAAATGGCCACTGGCCTCCACGAGAACGAGGGTCTCCCCTACGAGTTCTCGATGGAGGGCCAGTGGCCACATCATTCTTACGTTGAGTCCGGCGGCGTCCTACTCTCCCACAAGGTCCCCCTTGCAGTACCATCGGCGCTGAGAGGCTTAGCTTCCGGGTTCGGAATGTGACCGGGCGTTTCCCTCTCGCTATGACCACCGGAACACCATCGACCCAATCACTGGATCAACACTGTTCCTTCAATAGCTGAAGTATTCAGTTTGATTCCCGATCGTCTGTCGGGAACCACAAAGTGGACGCGAGCCCCACACCGAAGTGCGGGAAATAATTGTGTTGTCAAGTCTTCGGCTTATTAGTACCGGTCAGCTCCACGGGTCGTTAG
>NZ_VEAF01000014.1 GCF_007673775.1 Curtobacterium sp. 9128
AGTCGCATGTCCTAGACCCGAAGCGAAGTGATCTATCCATGGCCAGGTTGAAGCGACGGTAAGACGTCGTGGAGGACCGAACCCACTTCAGTTGAAAATGGAGGGGATGAGCTGTGGATAGGGGTGAAAGGCCAATCAAACTTCGTGATAGCTGGTTCTCTCCGAAATGCATTTAGGTGCAGCGTTGCGTGTTTCTCGCCGGAGGTAGAGCTACTGGATGGCCGATGGGCCTCAACAGGTTACTGACGTCAGCCAAACTCCGAATGCCGGTGAGTGAGAGCGCAGCAGTGAGACGGTGGGGGATAAGCTTCATCGTCGAGAGGGAAACAACCCAGACTACCAACTAAGGCCCCTAAGCGTGTGCTAAGTGGGAAAGGATGTGGAGTTGCACAGACAACCAGGAGGTTGGCTTAGAAGCAGCCACCCTTGAAAGAGTGCGTAATAGCTCACTGGTCAAGTGATTCCGCGCCGACAATGTAACGGGGCTCAAGCACACCGCCGAAGTTGTAGATTTCGCACACTCGACAAGCCTTCGTGGTTCAGTCGTGCGGAGTGGTAGGAGAGCGTCGTGTGGCGAGTGAAGCGGCGGAGTGATCCAGCCGTGGACGCCACACGAGTGAGAATGCAGGCATGAGTAGCGAAAGACGGGTGAGAAACCCGTCCTCCGAAAGACCAAGGGTTCCAGGGCCAGGTTAATCCGCCCTGGGTAAGTCGGGACCTAAGGCGAGGCCGACAGGCGTAGTCGATGGACAACGGGTTGATATTCCCGTACCGGCGAACAACCGCCCAAGCTAATCCAGTGGTGCTAAGAGTCCTAACCCGTGACCAGCGGATCCCTTCGGGGTGATGCGGTCCGGTCTAACGCTCGACCCCATGCTGGTGCGGTTAGCGTATGAACAGGTGTGACGCAGGAAGGTAGCTGAGCCAGGCGATGGTATCCGTGAGGTGAACCTGGTGTAAGGATGTAGGGCTGACGATAGGCAAATCCGTCGTCTGTA
>NZ_VEAF01000015.1 GCF_007673775.1 Curtobacterium sp. 9128
AAGGCTGCTGCGCAGATCGCTGGGAACCAGAAGACGACGGCGTCGGCGGATGCGTCCAAGAACGCGGACTCCACGCCGAACGCGTCGTCGAAGGTCGCGGCGAAGGCTGCTGCTGAGGCGGACAACTCCTCCAACACCAATGGTGGAGCGTCGGTTCAGGCGTCGTCCAAGACGCAGGCGTCGTCGAAGTCTGCTGCGGTCGCGGACGCGTCCAAGGACGCATCCCAGGACGCGGCTGCGGACGTCAATGGTGCTGGTGCGAATGTGAGTGCTGGTGCGTCGGTGTCGGCGTCGGCGGATGCTGATGGTGACAACAACCCGGCTGCGAAGGCGGCGTCGGAGGCGGCTGCGAACAACGACGGTACGTCGACGGCGTCTGCTGCCGCGGACATCTCCGCCAAGGCTGCTGCGCAGATCGCTGGGAACCAGAAGACGACGGCGTCGGCGGATGCGTCCAAGAACGCGGACTCCACGCCGAACGCGTCGTCGAAGGTCGCGGCGAAGGCTGCTGCTGAGGCGGACAACTCCTCCAACACCAATGGTGGAGCGTCGGTTCAGGCGTCGTCCAAGACGCAGGCGTCGTCGAAGTCTGCTGCGGTCGCGGACGCGTCCAAGGACGCATCCCAGGACGCGGCTGCGGACGT
>NZ_VEAF01000016.1 GCF_007673775.1 Curtobacterium sp. 9128
GTGCTCGGTGGGAACACCTCCGTCGCGCTGGACAAGGGCTTCACCGACGCCCTCACCAGCCTGGGTCTGACGCCGGGTGTGTCCGGGAACGCGGCCCTGGCGGACGGGGCGGTGTCGTTCCCGATCACGTCGGGTTCGGTGACGTACTGGTCCCCGGACGGCAAGTACCGTCCCTACGTGCAGGGCCTGCTCAACCACGACGACTCGGGTCTGACCCTCAAGGCCGGCGACACCACCGTCACGCTGGAGAACTTCGTGGTGAACCCGGGCTCGTCGAAGCTGATGGGTGACGTGCTGGTCAACGGGCAGGTCGCCGCGTCGAACGCGTACCTGTTCAGCCTGCACGGTGGGACGCTGAAGCCGCTGCAGCTCGAGGGTGACAACGCGATCCTGACCGGGACCACGGTCCACGTCTCCGACGACGCCGCGAAGCTGCTCAACAGCACCTTCAAGACCGACGCCGTCAAGGGCGGCCTCCTCGTCGGCACCGCCACCATCACCGCCAAGATCAAGTAACACCCCCC
>NZ_VEAF01000017.1 GCF_007673775.1 Curtobacterium sp. 9128
GGGTGGTCGTGTTGTCGAGTCGATCGCAATTTTAATCTTTGTGGTCAAGTTTCTAAGAGCAAACGGTGGATGCCTTGGCATCTGGAGCCGAAGAAGGACGTAGAAATCTGCGATAAGCCTCGGGGAGCTGATAATCGAGCTGTGAGCCGAGGATTTCCGAATGGGGAAACCCCGCCAGGCGACTTGTCGACCTGGTGACTCCCGCCTGAATATATAGGGCGGGTAGAGGGAACGTGGGGAAGTGAAACATCTCAGTACCCACAGGAAGAGAAAACAACATGTGATTCCGTGAGTAGTGGCGAGCGAAAGCGGATGAGGCTAAACCGATCATGTGTGATAGCCGGCGGGCGTTGCATGGTCGGGGTTGTGGGACACGTCGCTCAGTTCTGCCGGACTGGGGCGGTTACAGCGCAT
>NZ_VEAF01000018.1 GCF_007673775.1 Curtobacterium sp. 9128
GTGTCCGACGGGTAGCTCATGGGTGGAACATTGACAGTGCAGTCGGGAGCGCAGCTTCCGGTCTTAGTACGCCAGGCCTTCGGGTCGGGTTGGAAGGGGTCGGGGTGAGCGGGTCGGCTGGTGCACGTTGTTGGGTCCTGAGGGACCAGGCTTCCTGGGGTCGTCACGGTTGTGGCGGGTGCCCTGGGGGTTGGGCCGGCGGAGGAATCCGCATGGTTCTTCGATGGGCCACATGAAGCTGACTGTCATGGTCGGTGGAGTGTGGTGCCGATCGTATGTTGAGAACTACACAGTGGACGCGAGCATCTTAGATCGCTCGCAACGATGATCACCTTCTGGGTGGTCGTGTTGTCGAGTCGATCGCAATTTTAATCTTTGTGGTCAAGTTTCTAAGAGCAAA
>NZ_VEAF01000019.1 GCF_007673775.1 Curtobacterium sp. 9128
TCGCCCTATTCAGACTCGCTTTCGCTACGGCTACCCCACACGGGTTAACCTCGCCACATATCACTAACTCGCAGGCTCATTCTTCAAAAGGCACGCCGTCACCCCAACAAGGGAGCTCCGACGGTTTGTAAGCAAACGGTTTCAGGTACTATTTCACTCCCCTCCCGGGGTACTTTTCACCTTTCCCTCACGGTACTTGTCCGCTATCGGTCATCTGGGAGTATTTAGGCTTATCAGGTGGTCCTGACAGATTCACACGGGATTTCTCGGGCCCCGTGCTACTTGGGATACACATCCGGCCATAACACCATTTCGTCTACGGGGCTGGCACCCACTACGGCCCGGCTTTCAAACCGGTTCGACTAT
>NZ_VEAF01000001.1:0-562163 GCF_007673775.1 Curtobacterium sp. 9128
TGGCGCGGGCAGTCCAACGGCCTGGAGGCCGGGGTGCCGTCCGGTGCGGACGTCACCCGGGCCTCCAGGCCGTTCCGGTGCGGTGGTCGCTCAGCGGGCCGCCAGGACCCGGTCGTAGACGGCGCGCGTGCGCGCCGCGATGGCCTCCCAGGTGAACTCGGTCTCCACACGGAGCCGACCGGCGCGCCCCATGAGCTTGGCGAGACCGAGGTCGCTGAGCACCTCGTTGAGCGCCGCCGCGAGGTCGGCCACGTACTTGTCGGGGTCCGTCGGCGTGCCGGTGCCGTCGGTCGCCTGGTCGATCGGGACGACGCGGCCGGTGAGACCGTCGGCGACGACCTCGGGGATGCCGCCGGTGCCGGTGCCGACGACGGGGATGCCGCACGCCATGGCCTCGAGGTTGACGATGCCGAGGGGCTCGTAGATGGACGGGCAGACGAACACGGTGCCGGAGGACAGGACGTGCACGATCTCCTGGTGGGCGAGCATCCGGTCGATCCAGACGACGCCGTCGCGGTGCTGCCGGAGGTCCTCGACGAGCCCGGTGACCTCGGCGAGGATCTCTGGCGTGTCCGGGGCGCCGGCGCACAGCACCACCTGGACCTCCGGCGGCAGCGACGCGACCGCGCGGAGCAGGTAGGGCAGGCCCTTCTGCCGGGTGATGCGACCGACGAAGACGACGCTCGGGCGCTCCGGGTCGATGCCGAGGGCACGGACGGCGTCGTGGTCGACGTCGGGCTTCCACTCCTCGACGTCGATGCCGTTGTAGACCACGTGCACCGACGCCGGGTCGATCGAGGGGTACGAGCGGAGGATGTCTGCACGCATCGCCTTGGACACGGCGATCACCGCGTCGGCCTGTTCGAAGGCCTCGCGCTCCATCCAGCTGGACAGGCGGTACCCGCCGCCGAGCTGCTCGGCCTTCCAGGGACGGAGCGGCTCGAGGCTGTGCGCGGTGACGACGTGCGGGATGCCGTGGGTGAGCTGGGCGATGCGCCCAGCAGCGTTGGCGTACCAGGTGTGCGAGTGCACGAGGTCAGCGCCCTCGACGTCGGCGGCGATCTGCACGTCGGTGCCGAGGGTCTGGAGGGCCGGGTTGGCGTGCTCGAGGCCGGCGGGGGTCCGGTAGGCCCACACGCCCTCCTCGTCGCGGAACGCCCCGAAGGCACGCACCCGCACGTCGGTGTCCGTCCCCGACCGCAGCGCAGCGGTGAGTTCGGCCACGTGGACGCCAGCACCGCCGTAGACCTCCGGCGGATACTCCCTGGTCAGCAGATCGACTCGCACCCGTTCAACGTAACGGGTTCCCAGTGCTGACGCCTACTGTGGACGGCATGGCTCCAAAGAAGGTCTTCGGCATCGTCCTCGCAGGAGGTGAGGGCAAGCGGCTCATGCCGCTCACTGCCGACCGGGCGAAGCCCGCCGTCCCGTTCGGCGGGAACTTCCGTCTCATCGACTTCGCGCTCTCGAACCTGGTGAACTCCGGGCTGCAGAAGATCGTCGTCCTGACGCAGTACAAGTCGCACAGTCTCGACCGCCACGTGGCGGAGACCTGGCGCATGGAGGGACTGCTCGGCTCCTACGTGGCGTCCGTCCCCGCGCAGCAGCGGCTCGGCAAGCGCTGGTTCGCCGGCTCGGCCGACGCGATCCTGCAGTCGCTCAACCTGCTGCGCGACGAGCGTCCGGACATCGTGGTCGTCGTCGGCGCCGACCACGTGTACCGCATGGACTTCCACCAGATGGTCGAGGCGCACATCGCGTCCGGTCGGAGTGCCACGGTCGCGGCGATCCGCCAGCCGATCGGCCTCGCGGACCAGTTCGGCGTCATCCAGGTCGACGAGCAGGACCCGACGAAGATCGACGCCTTCCTCGAGAAGCCCAAGGACGCCGTCGGGCTGGCCGACTCCCCCGGCGAGATCCTGGCCTCGATGGGCAACTACGTCTTCGACGCCGACGCCCTCGTCGACGCCGTGCTCCGCGACGGGCAGCTCGAGACGAGCGCCCACGACATGGGCGGCGACATCGTCCCCGACTTCGTCGCGCGCGGCGACGCCGGCGTGTACGACCTGCAGCGCAACGAGGTCCCGGGGTCGAACGACCGCGACAAGTACTACTGGCGCGACGTGGGCACGATCGACTCGTTCTTCGACGCCCACATGGACCTCATCGCCCCCGTGCCCGTCTTCAACCTGTACAACCAGGACTGGCCGATCTTCAACCAGCAGACGAACCTGCCGCCGGCGAAGTTCGTCCGCGACGGCAACGGCAACACCGGTGCGACGGTCGACTCGATCGTGTCGCTCGGCTGCCTGCTCTCCGGGGCCCAGGTGGAACGCAGCGTGATCGGTCCGTGGTGCTCGATCGACTCCGGCTCGAAGGTCCTCGACTCGATCGTGTTCGAGCGGGCGTCCATCGGCGCGGGCTCGGTCGTGAACCGGGCGATCCTCGACAAGGACGTCGTCCTCGAGGCCGGTGCGCAGGTCGGCGTCGACCGGGAGGCCGACCTCGCCCGGGGCTTCACGGTGACCGACTCGGGCATCACCGTCGTGGGCAAGGGCGTGCGCGTCTCCGCCTGAGCACGGTCGGCGACGCACGGCGTCACGAGGTGCGCGGCACCGCTACCGTTGTGGCGTGCCGCGCTTCCTCGTCGTCCTCGATGCCGATTCCACCCTGCTCGAGGACGAGGTCATCGAGCTCCTGGCCGACGCCGCCGGCACCAGGGCCGCGGTCGCAGCGGTCACCGAGCGGGCCATGCGCGGTGAGATCGACTTCGCCGAGAGCCTCCGTGAGCGGGTCGCCACGCTCGCGGGCCTGCCCTCCGCGGTGTTCGCCGAGGCGCAGCGCGCGGTCAGGGTCACCCCGGGCGCCCGGGAGCTCGTCGACGGGGTGCACGCCGCGGGTGGGACCGTCGGGGTCGTCTCCGGCGGGTTCCACGAGGTGCTCGACCCGGTCGCCGGCGGGCTCGGCCTCGACCACTGCCGGGCGAACCGCCTCGAGGTCGTCGACGGCGTCCTCACCGGACGGGTCCTCGGCGAGGTCGTCGACGCCGAGGCCAAGGCGGTCGCACTGCGGGCGTGGGCGGCGGCGGACGGCGTTCCCCTCCACCAGACGGTCGCGGTGGGCGACGGCGCGAACGACCTCGCGATGATGCGGGACGCGGCGCTGGCGGTCGCCTTCGACGCGAAGCCGCGGGTGCGGGCGGCGGCCGACGTGGTCGTCGTCGACCGGGACCTCGCCGCCGTGCTCGCCGTGCTCGGTCTGCGCGGCTGACGCGCTCTTCCGTCCACGTCACGCGCCCAGCGACGGTGCACGGGCCGGACGGCGCGTGCGGTGTCGCTGAGCGCGTGCGATCGCGCGGGACTGGGGCTAGTGGCCCATCCCGAGGCCGCCGTCGACCGGGATGACGGCTCCGGAGATGTACCCGGCGCCGTCACCGGCGAGGAAGAGCGTCGCGTCGGCGACGTCGTCCGTGCTGCCGTAGCGCGCCGCCGGGATCTGCTTCTTGAACTCCGCCTGCAGCTCCTCCGGCAGCGCCGCGGTCATGTCCGTCTGGATGAACCCGGGCGCGACGACGTTCGCCGTGATGCCGCGGGACCCGAGCTCGCGGGTGATCGACCGGGCCATGCCGACGAGCGCCGCCTTCGACGAGGCGTAGTTGACCTGCCCGATCTGCCCGTACGCGCCGACGACGCTGCCCATCAGGACGATGCGCCCGAACTTCGCGCGCATCATGCCCTTCGTCGCGCGCTTCACCACGCGGAACGTGCCCGTGAGGTTCGTGTCGAGGACGTTCGTGAAGTCCTCCTCCGACATGCGGAGCAGGAGCTGGTCGTTCGTGATGCCCGCGTTGGCGACGAGCACCTCGACCGGGCCGAGCTCGGCCTCGACCCGGGTGAACGCCGCGTCGACCGAAGCCGTGTCGGTGATGTCGGCCTGCACCGTGAGCGCACCCTCTGGGCCGCCCTGCCCGCTCCGGGAGGTCACCGCGACCCGGTGTCCCTCCGCCACGAACCGCTGAGCGAGGGCGAAGCCGATGCTGCGGTTCCCGCCGGTGATGAGGACGGTACGGGGGGTGGTCATGACGGCTCCGTTCGGTGGTGGTCTCGTGCTCGGCGTGGGCCGCTTGCGGCCCGACACGCCGCGCACGAGCCTACCGGGGCGCAGATGCCGCGCGTCTTGTGGACGCATCGTGCTCGGATGCGTCCATGTGTCGGTGCTCGGGATTAGGCTTGATCGCGGGAAGACGGAGACCGAACGCATGAAGACGACGCGACGCAGCACGCGACGCACGACGCAGGCCATCACAGCGCTGCCGGAGACGCCCCAGCGCGACCGCAAGCACCGGCTGTCTCGCTACATCTGGCAGATGGCGGTCCGGGTGATCCTCTTCGTCGGCGCGGTGCTCGTCTACACCGTCTGGCACAGCCCGTGGCTCGCGCTCATCCCGATCGTGCTCGCCGGGGTCATCCCGTGGGTTGCCGTCGTGATCGCGAACGCCGGCTCGCACACCGAGTCCGACTACGTCGCCCCCGCCGGTGCCCTCGTGCGCGCCGCCGACGTCGACCCGCGGCTGCGCGAACAGCAGGAGGAAGCGCGGGCGCAGGCCTACCGCGACGAACAGGACCGCCTCCGCAACGGCGCACAGCACGCGCAAGAGGAGTGGCAGCGCTCCGGGGACCGCCGCGTCTGGGGGCATCGCTGATGGGGGCCACGTTCGACCTGGTCACCGAGCCCGGCTCGACGCCGGTGTGCTCGCGCGCGGGCTGCTCCACGGCGGCGAACTGGCGCATCAACTGGCGGAACCCGCGTATCCACGCGATCGACCGGGTGAAGATCTGGGCGGCGTGCGACGAGCACCGCGACTTCCTCGCCGACTACCTGCGCTCGCGGACCTTCCCCGTCCGGGTCACCGGCCTCGACGAGGACGTCGACCAGCTCGACGACCCGCGCCACGAGCACGACGCCCCGAAGAACGACGTCGGCGAGCGTGCGCGCTCCGCGAACCAGCGATGACCGAGCCAGTGATGACCAGGCCGGACCCGACGCGATGAGCTCCGACTTCGATCCGACGTCCCGGTACGGTCGCCGCCATGCGGAACGCATCCGACGCGCCGCCGAGCAGGAGCGTCGGACGGCGACGCAGGACGCACATGCCGAGCGCGATCCAGACGAGCCCTTCGTCGGCTGGCGCTTCGTCGGGAGCCGGCGCTGGGTCGGGTACTTCGCGATCGCCGTCGCCTTCGCGATCGTCTGCGCCCTGTTCGGCATGTGGCAGTGGGACCGCCGGAACGAGGCCGTCCGCGAGAACGACCAGATCGCCGCGAACTACGACCACGCCCCGGTCCCCCTCGACCAGGCGCTCCCCCGGTCCTCGAGCTGGAACGACGACCAGACATGGCTCCGCGTCACGGTCACCGGACGGTACGACACCGACGACCAGCTCCTCGTGCGCAACCGCGTGCACAACGGCCAGCCCGGCTTCGAGGTCCTGACGCCGCTCGTCACCGCCGACGGGCGCGCCTTCGTCGTCGACCGCGGATGGGTCCCGACGGGCAACCGGCAGGACGCTCCGGACAGCGTCCCCGCGGCCCCGCGCGGTGAGGTGACCGTGGTGGCTCGCCTCCAGCAGAGCGAACCGCGCATCCCCGGGCGCACCGACCCCGCCCACACCGACCAGGTGCAGTCCGTGACCCTGACCGACGTCGCGAAGAAGGTCGACGCGCCGATCTGGACGGGCGCCTACGGACAGCTCGCCTCCGAGACGCCGGCACCGACCGAGGCGCGACCGCTCGGCTGGGACCGCCCGAGTGCCGACACCGGGCTCCACCTCAGCTACTTCATCCAGTGGTTCATGTTCGCCGCCGGCGGGTTCGGCTTCCTCGCGTACCTGATGGTGCAGGAGTACCGGAACCTGAACCAGGACGACCCCGAGGAGCGCGAGCGCGCCCTCGAGCGGCAGCGTCGGAAAGACGCCAAGCCCAAGTCAGACGCCGACATCGAGGACGAGCTCATCGAGTCCCGCCGCTGACACGGCACCCCGTGACCGGCGCCGTCGCTGCGGACGCCGACGCTGCTGGCCCCGATGCTGCTGGCGCCGACTGGTCACGACTCCCCGTCTGCACGTCGTCGAGCGGTCGCGTTCCGTCGCTCCGCGACGCGTGCGCCGACCGTTGGTGACCGCGCAACGGACGTGAGCGGTGCGTCCTGACCGCTCGCGCGGCGGACGGGAGGCCCGTGTCGATGCCGCCACAAGCCTCCCGTCCGTCATCGCCCCGGGCGCTCAGCAGGCGTCAGGCGAGCTCGATGAGCTCCGCGTAGTCCTTGTTCCAGTGGTCCTCGGTGCCGTCGGGCAGGAGCAGCACGCGCTCGGGGTTGAGCGCCTCCACGGCCCCTGCGTCGTGGGACACGAGCACCACGGCGCCCTCGTAGCCGGCCAGTGCGCCGAGGATCTCCTCACGCGATGCGGGGTCGAGGTTGTTCGTCGGCTCGTCGAGGAGCAGCACGTTGGCCCCGGAGACGACGATCATCGCCAGCGACAGGCGGGTCTTCTCACCGCCGGAGAGGACGCCGGCCTTCTTGTAGCCGTCGTCACCGGTGAACAGGAACGACCCGAGGACACGTCGCGCCTCGGTCTCGTTGAGCTCGGTCGACGCCGACACCATGTTCTCGATCACGGTGCGGTTGACGTCGATGTTCTCGTGCTCCTGGGCGTAGTAGCCGATGCGGAGGCCGTGCCCGGGCTGGACCTCGCCGGTGTCCGGCGCATCCGCACCCGCGAGGATGCGTAGCAGCGTCGTCTTGCCGGCACCGTTGAAGCCGAGGATGACCACCCGCGAACCGCGGTCGATCGCCAGGTCGACACCCGCGAAGATCTCGAGGGACCCGTACGACTTCGACAGGCCCTCGGCCATGAGCGGGGTGCGGCCGCAGGCGACCGGCGTCGGGAAGCGCAGCTTCGCGACCCGGTCGACGGCACGCTCGTCCTCGAGGCCGGCGAGCAGCTTGTCGGCGCGGGCGACCATCTGGTGCGCCGCCGCGGCCTTCGACGCCTTCGCACCGAAGCGGGCGGCCTGGTCCTTCAGCGTGGCGGCCTTCTTCTCGGCGTTCGCACGCTCCTTGCGGCGGCGGTCCTCGTCGGCCACGCGCTGCCGCTGGTAGAGCTTCCACCCCATGTTGTAGATGTCGATCGTCTGCCGGTTGGCGTCGAGGTAGAACACGCGGTTGACGACCTCGTCGACGAGCTCGACGTCGTGCGAGATCACGATGACGCCGCCCGGGTACGTCTTGAGGTGCTCGCGGAGCCACACCACGCTGTCGGCGTCGAGGTGGTTCGTCGGCTCGTCGAGGATCATCGTCTCGGCGTCCGAGAACAGGATGCGGGCGAGTTCGATGCGACGGCGCTGACCACCCGACAGCGTCTTGAGCTGCTGGTCGAGGATGCGGTCCGGCAGCTTGAGGTTCGACGCGATGGACGCCGCCTCGGCCTCGGCGGCGTACCCGCCGAGCGCGTTGAACTGGTCGTCGAGCCGGGAGTACCGGCGCATCGCCTTCTCGGCGACGGCTGGGTCGGTGCTCGCCATGTCGAGCGTCGCCTGGCGGATGCCCTCGACGAGCTCACCGAGACCACGGGCATCGAGGATGCGCTTCCGCGCGGTGTCCTCCGGGTTCCCGGAGCGCGGGTCCTGCGGCAGGTAGCCGATCTCTCCGCCGCGCTCGATCTTGCCGTCGGTCGGCTGTGCCTCGCCGGCCAGGGCCTTGGTCATGGTGGTCTTCCCCGCGCCGTTCCGGCCGACGAGACCGATCTTGTCGCCCTTCTCCACTCGGAAGGACACGTTCTCCATCAGGAGGCGAGCCCCGACGCGGATCTCGAGGTCGTGCACGGCAAGCACAGTGGAAGTCCAATCAGTTGGTGGTTTTGCACAACGACGTGCGCAGGAGGTGCACCGCTACGCTGACGGGACCGATGGTCCTGAACAGGACCAGCAGTCCATTCTAGGAGAATCCATGACGAACGCCACCGGGTTCGCTCCCCGCGCAGTCCTCGCCGACCGTCTGCGGACGCACGGCCTCGCCACCGACGTCGCGCTCATCGCCGGCGGAGCGCTCTTCACCGCGGCCATGGCCCAGGTGGAGGTGCCGATGTGGCCGGTCCCGATCACCGGTCAGACGCTCGCCGTGGTGCTCGTCGGTGCGTCGCTCGGGGCACGCCGCGGCGTCCTCTCGATGCTCGTGTACGCCCTCGCCGGTCTGGCCGGTGCGCCCTTCTTCGCCGACATGCAGGGCGGGCTGCACGCGCTGGCCCTGCCGAGCTTCGGCTACGTCATCGGCTTCGTCCCCGCCGCTGGAGTCGTGGGCTGGCTCGCGCGCCGCAACTGGGACCGTCGTGTGGGTCGTGCCGCGCTGGCGATGCTGCTCGCGAGCGCGATCCCGTTCGTCACGGGGCTGCCGTACCTCGCTGTGGCCCTCGGTGCGCTCGGCCTGCCGAACGACCTGCAGGCGGTGCTCGCCGCGGGGCTGTACCCGTTCGTCGTGGGTGGCGTCGTGAAGGCCCTCATCGCCGCCGGCGTCCTCCCCCTGGTGTGGAAGGCGCTCGCGCGCCGCTGACGCGCGTCCGGCGGCGGCTGCGCCCCGGCCCCTTCCCCTGCCCCGTCGAGGTTCCGTAATTGCGGAACCTCGACGGGGCCGTTCGGCGTGTTGTGGAACCACGCCGAACGTGAGCGGCGAGTTGCGGAACCGCGAGCCCCAGCCCGCGACCCCGCAGCGCACGTCGGGACGCACGCATCAGCCGTGCACGCGACGACAGACGGACGGGAGGCGCGGTGCCAGCTGGCACCGCGCCTCCCGTCCGGTGGTCGGTCGCGACTAGATCGAGAACCCGAGCGCGCGCATCATCTCGCGCCCGTCGTCCGTGATCCGCTCCGGGCCCCACGGCGGCATCCACACCCAGTTGATGCGGAAGGCGTCGACGATGCCGTCGAGCGCGTTCGCGGTGTCACCCTCGATGACGTCGGTCAGCGGGCAGCCGGCGCTCGTCAGCGTCATGCTGATGATGAGCGCCGTCGCCTCGTCGTCCCAGGCGAGGTCGTAGATCAGCCCGAGGTCGACGATGTTCACGCCGAGCTCGGGGTCCTGGACCTCCTTGAGGCCCTCGACGACCTCGTCGAACTTCTCCGGTGCGAGTGCGGTGATCACGGTCAGTTCGCCTCTGCTGCGGCCGCGGCCTGCACGTAGCGGTCGTAGCCCTCGTTCTCGAGCCGGTCGGCGAGCTCCGGACCGCCCTGCTCGGCGACCTTGCCCGCGACGAACACGTGCACGAAGTCCGGCTTGATGTAGCGCAGGATGCGCGTGTAGTGCGTGATGAGCAGCACACCGAGGCCGGTCGCGGCCTTGGCACGGTTGACACCCTCGGAGACGATCTTCAGCGCGTCGACGTCGAGCCCGGAGTCGGTCTCGTCGAGCACGGCGAACTTCGGCTTGAGCAGCTCGAGCTGCATGATCTCGTGGCGCTTCTTCTCGCCGCCGGAGAAGCCCTCGTTGACGTTGCGCTCCGCGAAGGCGGGGTCCATCTTGAGGTCAGCCATCGACGAGCGGAGGTCCTTGACCCAGCCGCGGAGCGCCGGAGCCTGCCCGTCGATCGCCGTCTTCGCGGTGCGGAGGAAGTTCGACACCGTGACGCCCGGGATCTCGACCGGGTACTGCATGGCGAGGAACATGCCCGCGCGAGCACGCTCGTCGACGCTCATCGCGAGGACGTCCTCGCCGTCGAGGGTGATCGAGCCGCCCACGACGTTGTAGCGCGGGTGCCCGGCGATCGTGTAGGCGAGCGTGGACTTGCCGGAGCCGTTCGGCCCCATGATCGCGTGGATCTCGCCCTCGTTGATCGTGAGGTCGACGCCCTTGAGGATCTCCTTGACACCCTGGTCGGTGTCGATCGAGACCTGCAGGTCGCGGATTTCGAGAGTGGACATTGCGTTCCTTCGGTTGAAGCTGGATCGCGGCGTCAGCCGCTGGAAGAAGTGGAGGTCAGTCGACAGGGACCGGGTCGTGCACGTCGACGTACACATCGCCCTCGCGGACCTCGACCCGGAAGACCGGGACGGGCTCGTAGGCGGGGAAGTTCTGCGGCTTGCCGGTCGTCAGGGAGAAACGCGACCCGTGCGCCCAGCACTCGAGCGCGTCGCCCTCCACGAACCCCTCGGCGAGCGAGATGTCGCCGTGCGTGCAGGTGTCGCCGATCGCATGCACCGTGCCGGCGGAGTCCTTGACGATCGCCACAGCGGTGCCGTCGACGACCACGCGCATCGGGCTGTCCACCGCGATGTCGGCCGCGGCGCAGACCTTCTCGGCCATCAGGCGTCCGCTCCGGCCGCGACGGTCTCCGCGGTGTCCGTCGACGGGGCGACCAGCACGGTGCGGCCCTCGGCGAGCTCCTGCTCGACGGCAGCGATCAGGCGTTCCTCGAGCTCGGGCGCGCCGATCTTCTGGATGACCTCGACGAGGAACCCGAGCACGACGAGTCGACGTGCCTCTTCTTCAGGGATGCCGCGGGCCTGCAGGTAGAACAGCTGCTCGTCGTCGAACCGGCCGGTGGCACTCGCGTGACCGGCGCCCTCGATGTTGCCCGTCTCGATCTCGAGGTTCGGGATGCTGTCCGCGCGGGTGCCGTCGGTGAGCACGAGGTTGCGGTTCTGCTCGTAGGAGTCGGTGCCGTCGCCGGCGCGGCCGATGAGCACGTCGCCGATCCACACGGTGTGCGCGCCCTGACCCTGCAGTGCGCCCTTGTAGTTGACACGACCGCGGGTGTTCGCCGCGTCGTGGTTCACGTAGACCTGCTGCTCGATGTACTGCCCGGCGTCGGCGAAGTACACGCCGTACATCTCGGTGTCGGCGCCCTGCTGGCCGAGGTGCGTCGACGGGTTCACCCGGATGACGTCACCACCGAGCGAGACGACGACGTGCTTGAGGAAGGCGTCGCGCCCGACCTCGGCGAACTGCGTCGAGACGTGCACGGCGTCGTCGTCCCAGTCCTGCAGCGACACGAAGGTCAGCCGGGCGTTGTCGCCGACGACGACCTCGACGTTCTCGCTGAGGAGCGCCGACCCGCGGTTGTCGATCACGACGATGCCCTGCGCGTTCGGCTCGGCCGTGACGACCGTGTGTGCCGCTCGTGCCTGCGGACCGAAGGCCGACCGGGTGATCGTGATCGACTCGAACGCGTCGGTCGCCTTCACCGTGACGGCGAGCACGGCGTCACGCGCGGTCCACGCCGCGGCAGCAGCGCGGTCCTCGGGGAGCCCTGCCGTGCCGACACGGGGGTCGTCACTCCGGCCCCACTCCACGTCGGCGCCGTCCGTCTGCGTCGCGAGGAACGGGTAGGCCGAACCATCGAGGCCGCCGGCCAGGAGCGGCGCGAGCTTGTCGAGCGGTGCGAACTTCCAGTTGACCTCACGCCCGGTGACGGTCGGGAAGGCCTCGATGTCACCGGACTGCGGGCGCTGGGAACGCGTCTGGACCGGGACCTTGGTGTCCCAGCCGCCGTCCGAGTGCGCACGAGCGCCGTGCTGCTCGGTGCCGGCTGCTGGCTCGACCGGCTGGTCGATGCGCGGGGTGCCCGCGGCGGATGCCTGGTTGGTGGTGGAGCTGGACATCTAGCCGACGGATCCTTCCATGCTCATCTCGATGAGCTTGTTGAGTTCGAGTGCGTACTCCATCGGGAGCTCGCGGGCGATGGGCTCGATGAAGCCGCGGACGATCATCGCCATCGCCTCGTCCTCCGGCATGCCGCGGGACATCAGGTAGAACAGCTGCTCCTCGCTGACGCGGGAGACCGTCGCCTCGTGCCCGAGCTGCACGTCGTCGACGCGGATGTCGATCGCCGGGTACGTGTCGGACCGGCTGATCGTGTCGACCAGCAGCGCGTCACAGCGGACGGTGTTCGCGGCGTGGTGCGCGTTCGGGTCGACACGGACCTCGCCCCGGTACCCGGCGCGGCCACCGCCGCGGGCGATCGACTTCGAGACGATCGAGGACGTCGTGTACGGCGCCATGTGGATCATCTTCGCGCCCGCGTCCTGGTGCTGGCCCGGCCCGGCGAAGGCCACGGAGAGCGTCTCGCCCTTGGCGTGCTCGCCGGCGAGGTAGATCGACGGGTACTTCATCGTGACCTTGGACCCGATGTTGCCGTCGATCCACTCCATCGTGGCGCCCTCGTGCGCGATCGCACGCTTGGTGACGAGGTTGTAGACGTTGTTCGACCAGTTCTGGATCGTCGTGTAGCGCACGCGGGCGTTCTTCTTCACGATTATCTCGACGACGGCCGAGTGCAGGGAGTCCGACTTGTAGATCGGCGCCGTGCAGCCCTCGATGTAGTGGACGTAGGAGTCCTCGTCCGCGATGATCAGCGTCCGCTCGAACTGGCCCATGTTCTCGGTGTTGATCCGGAAGTAGGCCTGCAGCGGGATCTCGACGTGGACGCCCTTCGGGACGTAGACGAACGAGCCGCCCGACCACACCGCGGTGTTCAGCGCGGCGAACTTGTTGTCGCCGGCGGGGATGACGGTGCCGAAGTACTCCTGGAAGATCTCCGGGTGCTCACGGAGCGCCGTGTCGGTGTCCATGAAGATGACGCCCTGCTGCTCCAGATCCTCGCGGATCTGGTGGTAGACGACCTCGGACTCGTACTGCGCGGCGACGCCGGCGACGAGGCGCTGACGCTCCGCCTCCGGGATGCCGAGCTTCTCGTAGGTCGCACGGATGTCCTCGGGGAGGTCCTCCCAGGACTGCGCCTGCTTCTCCGTCGAGCGCACGAAGTACTTGATGTTGTCGAAGTCGATGCCCGTCAGGTCGGCACCCCACGTCGGCATCGGCTTGCGGCCGAAGAGCTGCAGACCCTTGAGCCGGTTCTTGAGCATCCACTCGGGTTCGCCCTTGAGGGCCGAGATGTCACTGACGACCTCGGCGGAGATGCCGCGGCGCGCCGAGGCGCCGGCCGTGTCGGAGTCCGACCAGCCGAACTCGTACTGGCCGAGCCCTTCGAGTTCCGGACGGTCGATGAGCACGTCGGACATGATCTCCTCGTTTCCTTCTCGCGGCAGCGTTCCTGGGTGGCAACCGGCGGCTGCTGGACGCCATTCCACCGCAGACCGCCGACACACGGGTCACGTGCACGGCGGACACGGTGTTGCTGCCTCGCAACGTCATGGTTCCACGCAGCCCTGGGACTGATCGGCGATCTCGGCCCATTCGGAGCCGGCGCCTGCCTAGACTTGACTGCTGCTGAACCCTCGAATCCTACAGGTTCACTGCACGGAACAACAGGAAGGCACCATCCTCGTGACACGCGTCGGAGCACCCGTCGAACCGGAGACCCGCACCCGGTGGTGGTCGCTCCCCCGGGTCGTCGACCAGCGTGTGGTCGTCCTCGCGTGGGCCTCGTTCGTCGTCGAGGTCGTCCTGATCGGCACGGGAGGCCTCGTGCGCCTCACCGCGTCGGGCCTCGGATGCCCGACCTGGCCGCGTTGCACCGCGGATTCACTGGTCTCGACGCCCGAGATGGGCGTGCACGGGATCATCGAGTTCGGCAACCGTCTGCTCACCTTCGTGCTCGTCATCGTCGCCATCGCGATGTTCCTGCTGGTCGTCCGGATGCGTCGGACCCGGCCCGAACTCTTCTGGCTCGCGTTCGCCCAGGGCGCAGCCATCCCCGTGCAGGCCGTCATCGGTGGCCTGAGCGTCCTCACCAACCTGAACCCCTACGTCGTCGGGCTGCACTTCGTCGTGTCGACACTCCTGACGTGCATCACGGCGACGTTGGTCTACCGGGCGATGAACGGTCCGAGGACCAGCCTCCGGGTCGTCCCGAACTGGTACGTCGGCGTCGTCCGCGGCACGGTCGCGGCGACGGCCGTCACGGTGCTGATCGGCATCCTCACGACGGGCAGCGGCCCGCACGCCGGCGCGGACGAGGCCGTCGACGGCGGACGCCTGCACCGCACCGGCCTCGACCCGGCGATCCTGCAGCACGTGCACGCCGTGCCCGCCTACGTGCTGTTCGCGCTGACGCTCGTCCTCGTCGTGGGCGCGGTGCGCCTCCGCCTGTCGAGCAGGTGGGCCCTCGTGCTGCTCGTCGTGGAGTTCGTCCAGATCGCGGTCGGCCTGACCCAGGCCCGTACGGGCCTGCCGGTCGGCCTGGTCGGCACGCACATGGTGCTCGCCGGCCTGCTCGTCGGCGCGGTCACCGTCGTCACGCTCTCCACGCGTCGCTCCGCAGGGCGCGCTGCGGTCCGCGAGTCCGTCCTCCGCTGACGGACTGGAGGCTCGTCTCGGCCCCGCCGCGCGCTCGGCGTCCGGCAGGGCCCGCCTCCGCGTGGCGCCGCGCTGCCCAGCGCACCCGCGCCGCCCTGCCCTCGCGCCACCCAGCGCACCCGCGACGACTCGGAACGACAGTGTCGCTGTCGTACGACGACGACACTGTCGCTCCCCCGCGCCCGCGCCACCCCGCTCCCGCAACGAACGACACCGTCGATGTCGTACGACGACGACCGTGTCGTTCCAGCGCGTCTGCACCGCCCGTCGCCCGCGGCACCCCGCGCTCGCGACGCCCTGCGCCGGCGCCACCCCGCTCCCGCAACGAACGACACTGTCGATGTCGTACGACGACGACACTGTCGTTCCAGCACGCCCACAACACCCCGCGCACGCAACGGACGAGGGGGTCGCTGTCGTACGACAGCGACCCCCTCGTTCCGAGTCGAGAACGGCGCGACGCGACAACCAACCGCCCGGGCGACAGCCGCCCGCCGGCCCCTAGAAGGTGAAGACCTGCGGCAGCAGCGGGTCGATGCCCACCGCGATGAAGAGCAGCGTCAGGTACGTGATCGAGCTGCGGAACACCCGCATCGGCTGCACCTGCTCGACGTGCTGGATCGCCCGGTTGTAGAGCATGTGCGACTCGATCACGAACCACACGCCACCGGCGAGGGCGACCACCGAGTACAGCGGCCCCATGTGCGCGACGGGGATCAGCAGGAGCGAGCACACGAGCGTCGCCCAGGCGTACAGCACGACCTGGAGTCCGACGACCGTGCGGCCCCGGACGACGGCGAGCATCGGCACGTCGGCGGCGTCGTAGTCGTCGCGGTACTTCATCGAGAGCGGCCAGTAGTGCGGCGGCGTCCAGAGGAAGATCACCATGAAGAGGATGATCGGCGCCCACGAGAGCGACCCCGTGACCGCTGCCCAGCCGATGAGCACGGGCATGCACCCGGCCGACCCGCCCCACACGATGTTCTGCGGGGTGCGGCGCTTGAGCCACAGCGTGTACAGGAACACGTAGATCAGGATCGCGACCACGCTGAGCGCCGCGGCGAGCCAGTTGACCAGCAAGCCCAGGACGGCGGTCGAACCGATCGCCAGCACCCACGAGAACACCAGAGCCTGGCGGTCGGTCAGCTCCCCGGTGACGAGCGGGCGGTTGCTGGTCCGCTTCATGAGCCGGTCGATGTCGCGGTCGATGTAGCAGTTGAAGGCCGAGGCCGAACCGGCGGACATCGCCCCGCCGAGGAGCGTCCAGAGCACGAGCCACAGGTCCGGCACTCCGCGCGCGGCGAGGAACATCGTCGGCGCCGTCGTGACGAGCAGGAGCTCCATCACGCGCGGCTTCGTCAGCGAGACGTACGCTCGGACCTTGCGGGACAGCGTCGAACGACGCTCGATGTCGGGCCTGGTCACGGTGGCAGTCGGCAAGGGGACCTCAGTCTGTTCGCTTCAGCTCGCACACTCGGTGGACGACGCCATCGACGTCCGGGCATGCGCTGACCCGGAATGTCCACGGGCCGTCGACAGTTTACGTGATCGAAGCGCCGCGATGTCGCCCCGCTCCCCATCCCGCGCAGAACCGCCTCGGAACGGGGACAGAACCGCAGAACGACGGCCGACACGCCCGGAGCCGCGAGCCGCGACCACCGCGACGGTGAACATCGGGGGTCACCTGAACCCCTTCTGAGTGCCGGGTCAGTATGCTGGAGTCGCCCTCCCGCAGTGTGCCCCGACGAAGCCGGCCAGAACATGCGTCGGTCGGCCGCCGGTGACGGCGACACGACGGAGCCCCGGGACGGGAACCATGTCCGTGCGATGGCACGAGCCCTCGCACATGTCGCTACAGAAGGGTCAACATCCAAGTGGCTGAATTCACCTGGGACGCCATCGACCGGAAGGCCGTCGACACGGCCCGCGTTCTCGCCGCCGACTCGGTCGAGGCCGCCGGCAACGGTCACCCCGGCACCGCGATGAGCCTCGCTCCGCTCGCCCACCTCCTCTTCCAGAAGGTGATGCGCCGCGACCCGAGCGACTCCACCTGGATCGGCCGTGACCGCTTCATCCTGTCCGCGGGTCACGCCTCGATCCTCCAGTACGTGCAGTTCTACCTGCACGGCTACGGCCTCGAGCTCGAGGACCTCCAGCACCTCCGCAAGTGGGGCTCGAAGACGCCGGGTCACCCGGAGTACGGCCACACCGACGGTGTCGAGATCACCACCGGCCCGCTCGGCCAGGGCCTGGCGTCCTCGGTCGGCTTCGGCTACGCGCAGCGCTTCGAGCGCGGCCTGTTCGACCCGGAGACCGCCGACGGCGAGTCCCCCTTCGACCACTTCACCTACGTGATCGCCGGTGACGGTGACATGCAGGAGGGCATCACCAACGAGGCCGCGAGCCTCGCGGGCCGCCAGCAGCTCGGTCGCCTGGTCGTCTTCTACGACTCGAACCAGATCTCGATCGAGGACGACACCGACATCGCGTTCTCCGAGGACGTCGCCGCACGCTACGAGGCGCTCGGCTGGCACGTCCAGCACGTCGACTGGAAGAAGACCGGCGAGTACTCCGAGGACGTCGAGGAGCTCTACCGCGCCGTCGAGGCCGCCAAGGCCGAGACCGGCAAGCCGTCGCTCATCGTCCTCAAGACGATCATCGGCTGGCCGTCGCCGACCAAGCAGAACTCCGGCAAGATCCACGGCTCCGCCCTCGGTGGCGAGGAGCTGAAGGGCCTCAAGGAGGTCCTCGGCTTCGACCCCGACCAGACCTTCCACGTCGACCCCGAGGTCCTCGAGTACACCCGCGGCGCGATCGCCAAGGGCCAGGCCGAGCACGCCGAGTGGAACAAGTCCTTCGACGCGTGGGCCGCGGCCAACCCGGAGAAGAAGGCGATGCTCGACCGCATCAACAGCGGTGAGCTCCCCGAGGGCCTCGAGGAGGCGCTCCCGGTCTTCTCCACCGAGAAGGAGGTGTCGACCCGTGCCGCCTCCGGCAAGGTGATCAACGCCATCGCGCCGCTCATGCCCGAGTTCTGGGGTGGCTCGGCGGACCTCGCCGAGTCGAACCTCACCACGATCGAGGGCGCCAAGTCCTTCGGTCCGGCCGAGGCGTCGACCAAGGCGTGGACCACCGACCCGTACGGCCGCGTGCTGCACTTCGGCATCCGCGAGCACGCCATGGGCGCGATCCTCTCCGGCATCGTCCTGCACGGGAACACCCGCCCCTTCGGCGGCACGTTCCTCATCTTCAGCGACTACATGCGTCCGGCCGTGCGTCTCGCCGCGCTCATGAAGGCGCCGGCGATCTACGTCTGGACCCACGACTCCATCGCACTCGGTGAGGACGGCCCGACGCACCAGCCGATCGAGCAGCTCACCGCGCTCCGTGCGATCCCGGGTCTCGACGTCGTCCGTCCGGCCGACGCCAACGAGGTCGCGTACGCGTGGCTCGAGATGCTCAAGCACACCGACCGTCCGGCCGGCATCGCGCTGAGCCGCCAGAACCTCCCCGTCTTCGAGCGTGGCGAGGGCGAGGCCTCCGGTGACACCTTCGCGTCGGCGAAGAACGTCGCGAAGGGTGCCTACGTGCTCGCCGAGGCGCCGAACGGCACCCCGGACGTCATCCTCATCGGCACCGGCTCCGAGGTCCAGATCGCGCTCGACGCGCGTGAGCAGCTCAAGGGCGAGGGCATCAACGCCCGCGTCGTGAGCGCGCCGTCCCTCGAGTGGTTCTTCGAGCAGTCGGAGAACTACCGCGAGCAGGTCCTGCCGAAGGCCGTCACCGCACGCGTCTCGGTCGAGGCCGGCATCGCGATGAGCTGGCGCGACATCGTCGGCGACAAGGGCCGCAGCGTCTCGATCGAGCACTTCGGTGCCTCGGCCGACTACCAGCGGCTCTTCGCCGAGTTCGGCTTCACGACGGAGCACGTCGTCGCCGCCGCCAAGGAATCGATCGCCGCTTCCTGACCACGAGGGCCGGGTCCGGTACGCCGGATCCGGCCCTCCTGCCGGGAGGCGCGGTGGCAGCCCGCCCCGCGCCTCCCGGCCCACAGACCACGACACCACGGCCCGGTTCGCGACGAGCGCCCGGACCGGTCGACGAAAGAAGAAGAGAAACACATGGCTGAGAACACCCCCACTGCCGCCCTCTCCGAGGTCGGCGTCAGCATCTGGCTCGACGACCTGTCTCGCGAGCTGCTCGAGACCGGCAAGCTGACCGAGCTCATCGAGCAGAAGAACGTCGTCGGCGTGACCACGAACCCGACGATCTTCGCCTCGGCCCTCGCCAAGGGCGAGCGCTACGACGACCAGGTCAAGGAGCTCGCCGAGAAGGACACCGCGGTGACCGACGCGATCTTCGAGATCACCACGCAGGACGTCGCGAACGCCTCCGACGTCTTCAAGCCGATCTACGACCAGACGAAGGGCTTCGACGGCCGCGTCTCGATCGAGGTCGAGCCGGGCCTGGCCCACGAGACCCAGAAGACCATCGAGCAGGCCAAGTTCCTGTTCGAGAAGGTCGGTCGCGAGAACGTCCTCATCAAGATCCCGGCAACCGTCGAGGGCCTCGAGGCGATCACCGAGGTCATCGGTGCCGGCATCTCCGTGAACGTCACCCTGATCTTCTCGCTCGAGCGCTACCGCGCCGTCATCGACGCCTACCTCGGTGGCCTCGAGAAGGCCAAGGCCGCCGGCCACGACCTCTCCAAGATCCACTCGGTCGCGTCGTTCTTCGTCTCCCGCGTCGACTCCGAGATCGACAAGCGTCTCGACGCCGTCGGCTCCGACGAGGCGAAGGCCCTCAAGTCGAAGGCCGGCATCGCCAACGCGCAGCTCGCCTACCAGGTCTGGACCGAGGCCTTCGCCACCGAGCGCGCCCTGGGTCTGCTCGAGGCCGGTGCGAACACGCAGCGCCCGCTCTGGGCCTCGACCGGTGTCAAGGACCCGTCGCTGCCCGACACGCTCTACGTGACCGAGCTCGCCGCGCCGAACACCGTCAACACCATGCCGGGCAAGACGCTCGACGCCACGTTCGACCACGGCGAGATCCACGGCGACGCGATCGCGGGTCAGTACGACGCCGCGAACGAGGTCATGGACAAGCTCGCCGCTGCCGGCATCGACTACGACGACGTCGTGGCCCTGCTCGAGAAGGAGGGCGTGGACAAGTTCAACGTCTCCTGGGGCGAGCTCGTCGACACCGTCACGACGGCACTCGAGAACGCCAAGAAGTAGTGACCGTCTCCATCGCCGCCAGCGGTGACGCGGCGCGGGCCATCGAGACCGTGGTCCCGCGCCTCGTCACCGACCTGGTGGCGTCGGGCATCACCGCCCAGGACCCCGATCTCTGGGGTCCGTCGGCGGCGACCGAGGCCGCATCGCGCCTCGGGTGGGTCGAGGCGGTCGCGGTCTCGCGACCCCTCGTCCCCCGCATCGCCGCGCTCCGCGAGGAGTTCCTGGCGGCGGGGCTCGACCACGTCGTGCTCGCCGGCATGGGCGGTTCCTCGCTCGCGCCGGAGGTCATCACGAAGACCGCCGGCGTCCCGCTGACGGTGCTCGACTCCACCGACCCGGCCCAGGTCAGCACGGCGGTCGCTGACTCCCTCGAGCGCACCGTGCTCGTCGTGTCGTCGAAGTCCGGCTCCACACTGGAGACCGACTCGCAGCGCCGCCTGTACGAACAGGCCTTCCGCGACTCGGGCATCGACCCGGCCGAGCGGATCGTCGTCGTCACCGACCCGGGATCGCCCCTCCACGAGCTCGCCGAACAGGCCGGCTACCGGGTCTTCACCGAGGACCCCGAGGTCGGCGGCCGGTACTCGGCGCTGACCGCGTTCGGGTTGGTGCCGTCCGGGCTCGCCGGTGCGGACATCGCCGAACTGCTCGACGAGGCCGATGCCATCTCGGCCCTCCTCGCCGTGGACCTCGACGAGAACCCCGGCCTCGTGCTCGGTGCGGCACTCGCCGGCACGTCCCCGCTCCGGAACACGATCGGCATCGTCGCGGACGGCACCCACATCGTGGGCTTCGCCGACTGGGCGGAGCAGCTGATCGCGGAGTCGACCGGCAAGGACGGCCGCGGCCTCCTGCCCGTCGTGCTCGAGGTCGACTCCCCCGAGGTCACCGCCGGACTGCCCGACGTGCAGATCATCCGCCTCGTCGGCTCGCGCGAGGCCGAACGGCACGTCGCCGAGGGCGAGGTCGAGATCACCGGGACCCTCGGTGGACAGTTCCTCGTCTGGGAGTACGCGGTCGCGGTCGCCGGCATCCTGCTCGGGATCGACCCGTTCGACCAGCCCGACGTCGAGGCCGCCAAGGCAGCGGCTCGCGCGCTCCTCGAGGGCGACGGCGCAGCCGACGCCACCACCGGCACGACCGCAGCGTTCCAGGACCACGGCGTCACCGTGCAGTGGTCCGGTGTCGCTGCCGGCGGCACCACCGTCGTGGAAGCCGTATCGAGCCTCCTGGCCGCCGTCGGTGACGACGGCTACGTCGCGATCCAGGCGTACGTCGACCGCGGTGTCAACCGCGAGCTCGAAGCGCTCCGCGACATCGTCGCCGACCACGTCGCCCGGCCGGTCACCTTCGGCTGGGGTCCGCGCTTCCTGCACTCCACGGGGCAGTACCACAAGGGCGGACCGGCGACGGGCGTGTTCCTGCAGATCATCGCCGACGACGACACCGACATCCCCATCCCGGGCCGACCGTTCACGTTCGGCCAGCTCATCCGGGCCCAGGCCGCGGGGGACGCACACGTCCTCGCGCAGCACGGCCGCCCCGTGCTGACCCTCGCCGCGCAGGACCTCCCCGCGCTGGCGGACGTGGTCACCGCAGCGGTCTCGGCACCCGGACCCTCTTCCTGACACCAAAGGAGTTCACCGACACATGTCACCGGTGGCGATCACCCCGGAGCACAACCCGCTCCGGTTGCCCACGGACCGTCGACTGAACCGCATCGCGGGTCCCAGCACCCTCATCATCTTCGGCGTGACGGGCGACCTGTCCCGCAAGAAGCTGATGCCCGCGGTCTACGACCTCGCGAACCGGGGGCTCCTGCCGCCCGGGTTCGCGCTGGTCGGGTTCGCTCGACGCGACTGGGAGGACCAGGACTTCTCCCAACTCGTCCACGACGCGGTCAAGGAGCACTCCAGGACCCCCTTCGACGAGGACGTCTGGCGGCAGCTCGAACAGGGCATCCGCTTCGTCCAGGGGTCGTTCGACGACCCGGACGCATTCGTCCAGCTGAAGGAGACCGTCGACGCGCTCGACGCCGAGCGGGGAACGCTCGGCAACCACGCCTTCTACCTGTCCATCCCGCCGAAGATGTTCCCGGTGGTCACGGAGCAGCTCAAGCTGTCCGGCCTGACCGAGAAGCGCGACGGCTCCTGGAGCCGTGTCGTCGTGGAGAAGCCCTTCGGGTCCGACCTCCGCACCGCGCGTGAGCTGAACGCGATCGTCGAGAGCGTGTTCGCGCCGGACGACGTGTTCCGCATCGACCACTACCTCGGCAAGGAGACCGTCCAGAACCTCCTGACGCTGCGGTTCGCGAACCAGATGTACGAACCCATCTGGAACTCGAACTACGTGGACCACGTGCAGATCACGATGGCCGAGGACATCGGCGTCGCCGGACGCGCCGCGTACTACGACGGCATCGGGGCGGCACGCGACGTCATCCAGAACCACCTCCTGCAGCTCCTCGCGCTCACCGCGATGGAGGAGCCCGTCTCGTTCAAGGCCGGACACCTCCGCGCCGAGAAGGAGAAGGTGCTCTCCGCGGTCGAGCTCCCCGAGGACCTGTCCACGGCGACCGCCCGCGGGCAGTACGCGGGCGGCTGGCAGGGCGGCGAGAAGGTGCTCGGCTTCCTCGAGGAAGCGGGCATGAACCCGGAGTCCGGCACCGAGACGTACGCGGCGATCAAGCTGAACATCGCCACGCGTCGCTGGCAGGGCGTCCCGTTCTACCTCCGCGCCGGCAAGCGCCTCGGTCGACGCGTCACCGAGATCGCGATCGTGTTCAAGCGGGTCCCCGAGGACGTCTTCGGCATCCCGCAGTCCCCCCTCGGTCAGAACGCGCTCGTCATCCGCGTGCAGCCGGACGAGGGCGTCACGCTCCGGTTCGGCTCGAAGGTCCCCGGTGTCGGCACCCAGGTGCGCGACGTCACGATGGACTTCGGCTACGGCCACGCCTTCACCGAGGCATCCCCCGAGGCGTACGAACGGCTCATCCTCGACGTGCTCCTCGGTGACCCGCCGCTGTTCCCGCGGCACCAGGAGGTCGAGCTGTCCTGGAAGATCCTCGACCCGATCGAGGAGTTCTGGGCCACGCAGGGCCAGCCCGAGCAGTACCGTCCCGGCACGTGGGGTCCGGCTTCGGCCGACGACCTGCTCGCCCGTGACGGCCGGACCTGGAGGCGTCCATGAAGATCGACCTGCCCGACACCACGGTCTCGAAGATCCAGAAGACCCTGGTCCACATCCGCGAGGAGGGCGGCGCCGTCGCCCTCGGCCGCGTCCTCACGCTGATCATCTCGACGGCCCTCGGCCACGAGGAAGAGGCGATCGCGGCGGCGAACGAGGCGTCCCGCGAGCACCCGATGCGCGTCATCATCGTGTCGAAGAACGACGGGGACATCGCGTCCCCCGGTCGTCTCGACGCGCAGATCCGCGTCGGGAGCGACGCCGGCGCGAGCGAGGTCATCGTGCTCCGTGCGTACGGCGAGACCGCGACCGACGAGGAGAGCCTGGTCACGGGCCTCCTGCTGCCGGACGCGCCCGTCGTCGCCTGGTGGCCGGGAACCGCCCCGTCGAAGCCGGCCGAGTCGTCCCTCGGCCGGATCGCCCAGCGCCGGATCACCGACGCTGCCGCGCAGAAGGACCCGAACGAGGCGATCACCGCGCTCGGGGAGTCCTACGTGCCAGGCGACACCGACTTCGCGTGGACGCGGTTGACGCTCTGGCGCAACCAGCTCGCGGCGGCGCTCGACCAGCCGCCGTACGAGCCGATCACGGGTGTCGAGGTCTCCGGAGCGAGCGACAGCCCGTCGACGATCCTCCTCGCGGCGTGGTTGCAGCTCCGGCTCCAGGTGCCTGTGTCGGTGGTGACGTCGCCGCGGGCGACCGGCTCGAGCGGCATCCACGGCGTCTCGCTCATGCGCGAGTCCGGCACGATCGAACTCGAGCGGTCCCTCGTCGACGTCGCGACGCTCTCGATGCCCGGCCAGCCGACGCACGACCTGTCGCTGCCACGCCGCAACCTGCGTGACTGCCTGGCCGAGGAACTCCGTAGACTCGACCCAGACGTCCTCTTCGGAGACGTCGTCCAGCACGGGGTTGCCCAGCTCCGCGACTCGCTCGCGAGCTGACCAGCACCACAGCGGTCCGGCCGACCTCCCCCGACGGAGGCAGGCCGGCCGGACCGACGGCGGTCACACCGTGTGGCCGCACCACGAACACGGGAGTCACGTGACCAACGAACGGCGGGTGCTGGTGCACCCGGACAAGCAGGCCCTCGGCGCCTCCGTCGCCGCACGCTTCATCACGAAGATCATCGACGTGCTCGACGAGCAGGAGCGTGCCGACATCGCCATCAGCGGCGGCTCGGTGTCGTCCCTGGTCCTCGCGGCCATCGGCCAGTCGCAGGCGCGCGAGAGCGTCGACTGGTCGAAGGTGCACGTGTGGTGGGTCGACGAGCGCTGGGTGCCGGAGGGGGACGCGGACCGCAACGTCACCGGTACGCAGACCGACTTCTTCGACCACGTCGCGATCCCGGCCGAGAACATCCACCCGATGCCCGCGTCGGACGCCGGCCTCGGCATCGACGAGGCCGCCCAGCAGTACGAGCGTGAGCTCGCCGCAGCTGCGCCGGACTCAGCCGTCGCCCCGCGGTTCGACATCGCCCTGCTCGGCGTCGGCCCGGACGGCCACACCGCGTCGCTCTTCCCGGAGTTCCCGCAGCTCTCGGTCACGGACCGCGTCGTCGTCTCGGTGGACGACTCCCCCAAGCCGCCGCCGCAGCGCCTCACGCTGACCTACCCGGCGATCAACGCCTCGCAGCGGGTCTGGGTGATCCTCTCCGGTGCCGAGAAGGCGTCCGTCCTCGGACTCGCCCTCGCCGGGGCGTCCGTGGACGAGGTCCCCGTCGGCGGCGTGCAGGGCCGGAAGCGCACCGTGTTCTTCGTTGACCAGGACGCCGCGCGCGACGTCCCGGAGAACCTCATCGCGTCCACGTACTGATCGTTCGCACGTCCCGACGGGAGGCGCGGTGCCGGCTGGCACCGCGCCTCCCGTCGTTCTGTGGGTGGGGCGACCCCGAGGTTCCACAATTACGGAAAACCTCGGGGCGCCCCAGCGGAGCGTCGTGGAACCGCGGCGGACCCGAGCGGCGAGTCGTGGAACCTCGACGGTGCGCGCGGGACGGGCACGCCCGTACGCCCGGCCGGTGCGCGCGGGACGGCCCCGCCCGTGCGCCCGCCCGAACGCCCGCCCGAACGCCCGCCCGGACGTCGGCCCGGACGACGCCCCGCACGCCGGCCCGCGTCCGCCCGGCCCCGAGTGGTCACGACTCCCCGCGCGCGAAACGCCGAGTGGTCGGGAACCGTCGGCCGCGCAAACTCGCAGCGACAAGACGTGACCGTTCGCCGGAGATGAGCGGGGTGTCGTGACCACCCGGGCGGTGCCGGAAGCGACGACGAAGGCCCCCGTACCGATCTTCGGTGCGGGGGCCTTCGTGACGTCTGGTGCTACTTCGCGGTACCGCGACGCTGCCGGAGCTGCTGGAGCGCGTCCTCGAGGAGCTGCTCTGCCTCTTCCTCGGTGCGACGCTCCTTCACGTACGCGAGGTGCGTCTTGTACGGCTCGGTCTTCGTGACCTGCGGCGGGTTCTCCTTGTCACGACCGGCCGGGAGCCCGGTGGACGGCGAGTCGACCGTCTCGGGGATCTCGTCGTCGGGGAGGTTCGCGGCGAAGTACCGCACGACTTCGTTGCCGAGGGCGTCCCAGTACGAGACCGCCACACGCTCGGCCTGGACCCCGCGGTCCTGCTCCCCCATCGGGCCCGCACCGACGCGCGAACCCCGGATTGCACTGCCTCCGGATGCCATGGATCAGCTCCCCGCCGTGAACTTGTTGATGAGCCCGAGCACGATGATGCTGGCGATCCAGAGGAGGCCGAGGATCACCGTGATCCGGTTGAGGTTGCGCTCGGCTACGCCGGACGCCCCGAGGTTGCTCGTCACACCGCCGCCGAACATGTCGGAGAGACCGCCACCGCGGCCCTTGTGCAAGAGGATGAGGAGCGTGAGCAGGAGACTCGTGATGGCGAGGAGGACCTGCAGCACGACGGAGAGTATCGCCACGACGTACCTTTCGTGTCAGTCAGCCGTACCAGTGTACCGGCCGAGCAGGGCTCGGCCGGTCCACCGGACGGGAGTGGTGCGGAAGAACGTCGATCAGAGACCGACGTGCTGACGGAAGCGCGCGATCGCCGCGAACTCCTGCACGTCGAGCGATGCCCCACCGACGAGTGCTCCGTCGACGTCGGGCTCGCGGAGGAACCCCGCGATGTTCCCGGACTTCACCGAACCGCCGTACAGCACGCGGGTCTCGGCGGCGGCCTCGTCACCCCAGGCTGCGGCGATGCCCCGACGCAGAGCAGCGCACTCGTCCTGCGCCTGCTCGGCCGTCGCCGCCTGACCCGACCCGATCGCCCAGACCGGCTCGTACGCGACGACGATCTCGGCGGGCTGCACGGCGTCGAGCACGACCTGGAGCTGTTCGACGGGAACGACACCGGGGCCGCGGCTCTCGCGCTGCTCGCCGGTCTCACCGACGCACACCACCGGGACCAGCCCGTGCTTGACGGCGGCGGCGGTCTTGGCGGCCACGACCTCGTCGGTCTCCCCGTGCACCGTGCGGCGCTCGGAGTGCCCGACGATCACGTACGCAGCGTCAAGCGCGGCGAGGAACGCCCCGGACACGTCCCCGGTGTAGGCACCGGAGTCGTGCTGGGACAGGTCCTGCGCGCCGAAGCGGATCGGGAGCTTGTCCGCCGAGATGAGCGTCTGCACACTGCGGAGGTCCGTGAAGGGCGGGAACACCGCGACCTCGACGTCGTCGAAGTCGTGGCGCGCGTCCTTCAAGGTCCACGCGAGCTTCTGCACGGTCGCGATGGCCTGGAGATGATCAAGATTCATCTTCCAGTTGCCGGCGATCAGCGGCGTGCGGCTCATCGGGTCCACCCCAGTGCTTCGAGACCCGGCAGCGACTTGCCCTCGAGGAACTCGAGGCTCGCACCGCCACCGGTCGAGATGTGCCCGAACTGGTCGTCCGAGAACCCGAGCGAGCGCACGGCCGCGGCGGAGTCGCCACCGCCGACGACCCCGAGGCCGTCGACCTCGGTGAGCGCCTGCGCGACCGTCTTCGTCCCGGCGGCGAAGGCCGGGAACTCGAACACGCCCATCGGGCCGTTCCAGAACACCGTCTTCGATCCGGACACGGCCGACGCGAAGCGTGCTGCGGTCTCCGGCCCGATGTCGAGGCCGATGCCGTCGCTGCCGAACGACGACGACTCGATGGCGTCGGCGCGGACGGTCTCGTGGTCGGCGTCGGCCGAGAAGCCGGACGCCACGACGACGTCGGTCGGCAGGTCGATCGTGACGCCGAGCTCGTCGGCGCGCGACAGGTACTCGCGCACGACGTCGAGCTGGTCCTGCTCGAGCAGCGACTTCGCGACGCCGTGGCCCTGTGCCGCCAGGAAGGTGAACAGCATGCCGCCACCGATGCAGAGCGTGTCGACCTGCGGGAGCAGGTGGTCGATGACGCCGAGCTTGTCGCTCACCTTCGACCCGCCGAGCACGACCGTGTAGGGGCGCTCCGGGTCCTTCGTGAGCCGCTCGAGCACGCGCAGTTCGGTCTCGATGAGCTCACCGGCTGCCGAGGGCAGTATGGAGGCGAGCTCGTACACCGAGGCCTGCTTGCGGTGGACCACGCCGAAACCGTCGGACACGAACGCGTCCCCGAGCGCCGCGATGCGTTCCGCGAACTGCTGGCGCACAGCGGCGTCCTTCGCGGTCTCCTCCGGGTTGAACCGGAGGTTCTCGAGCAGGACGACGTCGCCGTCCTCGAGGGCCTCGACGGCGGCGGTGGCGTCGTCACCGACGGTCTCGCCGACGAACGTCACCGGCTTGCCGAGCAGCTCGGAGAGCCGCTGCGCGACGGGCGCCAGCGAGTACTCCGGCGCCGGCGACCCGTCGGGTCGGCCGAGGTGGGAGATCACGACGACGCGGGCGCCGGCCGTGATCAGCGTGTTCAGCGTGCCGAGCGACGCGCGCACGCGGCCGTCGTCCGTGATCGAGCCGTCCTTGAGCGGGACGTTCAGGTCACAGCGGACGACGACGCGCTTGCCGGCGAGGTCGCCGAGGTCGCCCCAGTGATCGGGGCTCCCCAGAGTACGGAGGCTCATTTGTTACAGGCGCTCGCCGACGAACTCGGTCAGGTCGACGAGGCGGTTCGAGTAGCCCCACTCGTTGTCGTACCACGAGGTGATCTTCACGAGACCACCGATGACCTTGGTCAGGCCGGAGTCGTAGATCGAGGAGTGCGGGTCCGTGGTGATGTCGGTCGACACCAGCGGGTCCTCGCTGTACAGCAGGATGCCCTTGAGCGGGCCCTCTGCTGCCTCCTTGTACGCGGCGTTGATCTCGTCGACCGTGACCTCGGCCTTGGTCTCGAGCGTCAGGTCGGTGATCGAGCCGGTCGGCACCGGGACGCGGAGCGCGAAGCCGTCGAGCTTGCCGGCGAGCTCCGGGAGGACCAGGCCGATGGCCTTCGCCGCACCGGTCGAGGTCGGGACGATGTTGAGCGCCGCGGCACGGGCACGACGGGGGTCCTTGTGCGGGCCGTCCTGCAGGTTCTGGTCGGCCGTGTAGGCGTGGACCGTGGTCATGAGACCGCGCTCGATGCCGAACTTGTCGTGGAACACCTTGGCGAGCGGCGCGAGGCTGTTCGTGGTGCAGGACGCGTTCGAGATGATGTTGTGGTTGGCCGGGTCGTACTGGTCCTCGTTCACGCCGAGCACGATCGTGACGTCGTCGCCGGTGGCGGGCGCGGAGATGATGACCTTCTTGGCACCGGCGTCGATGTGCTTCTGCGCGTCGGCGGCCTTGGTGAAGAAGCCGGTCGACTCGATGACGATGTCGACGCCCAGCTCGCCCCAGGGGAGGTTGGCGGGGTCGCGCTCCGCGAGGACCTTGATCGGCTTGCCGTCGACGACGATGTTGTCGCCGTCGAGCTCGACCGTCGCCGGGAGCTTGCCCGTGATCGAGTCGAACTTGAGCAGGTTCGCGAGAGCGGTGTTGTCGGTGAGGTCGTTCACCGCCACGATCTCGAGGTCGCTGCCCTTGGCCAGAGCGGCCCGGAAGAAGTTACGGCCGATGCGGCCGAAGCCGTTGATACCGATCTTGACGGTCAATGGATCTCCTGTTGGTGTGGAGCGCCCGGGGGCGCTGCTTTCGCGAGGCGCGAGCCCTCTGCGGGCCCACGTGTGGTGGACGATACGCCCCGTAACGCCGCCGAAACGAGCCTAGCAGTCTGACCCTGCGCGACGGCGACGGATGACGGCCCGCAACGACGGACCGGAGGCTCCCCACCGGCACGGCCGGAGGAGCCGACCTCAGGCGCCCTCGAGCTCCTCGGGGACGCTGGCCTCGGTCCCGGGGACGTCGAGCTCGACGGCCCGCTTGTCCGCCATCGCGAGCAGGCGCCGGATGCGCCCCGCGATGGCGTCCTTCGTCATGGGCGGGTCCGCGTGCTGACCGAGCTCGTCGAGCGACGCGTCCCGGTGCGCCAGCCGGAGCGATCCGGCGTACTGCAGGTGGTCGGGGACCTCGTCGCCGAGGATCTCCAGCGCACGCTCGACCCGGGCGCACGCGGCCACGGCGGCCTGGGCGGAGCGGCGGAGGTTCGCGTCGTCGAAGTTGACGAGGCGGTTGGCGGTCGCGCGGACCTCGCGACGCTGCCGCATCTCCTCCCACTCGGCGGTGGTGCGGGCGGCCCCCATGACGGTGAGCATCTGGCCGATGGCCTCGCCGTCGCGGATCACGACGCGGTGCACGCCGCGCACCTCGCGGCCCTTCGCGGCGATGCCGAGGCGCGACGCGGCACCCACGAGCGCCATTGCCGCCTCGTTGCCGGGGCACGTCACCTCGAGGGCCGCCGCACGACCGGGGTCGGTCAGCGTCCCGGCGGCGAGGAACGCCCCGCGCCAGATCGCGGCGAGGTCCTCGCGGTTGCCGGTGGTGAGCCGGTTCGGCAGCCCACGGACCGGACGACGACGCGCGTCCATGAGCCCGGTCTGACGGGCGAGGGTCTCCCCCGCCTCGAGGACGCGGACCAGGTACCTGGTGCCCCGACGGGCCGAGGCGGACGAGCCGACGGACGCCTCGCTCCGGACGCCGTAGAGCTCGGCGAGGTCCTTGCGGACGCGGTGCACGATGATCCGGGTGTCGAGCTCGACCTCCACCGCGATGCGACCGGAGATGACGTGCAGGCCGCCCGCGAACCGCAGGATCGTCGCGAGTTCGGCGGCACGGACCGTGTTGCGGCCCACGACGACCCTGGCCAGTTCGTCCTTGACCTCGGCAGTCAACGGCACAGCATCATTCCTAACGTTTCTTCGGGGTGGGGCTCGCGGGACCCCCGGCGCAGCCGTGTGGAGCGGCCGGTGGGACGCTCACTCCCGGCCGAGATCTCGGTTCTTCACACGCACGGCGACGTTGGGCATCCCGCGGACGAGACTCGCCAACTCGGCGACGATGGCGACCGAGCGGTGCTTGCCGCCGGTACAGCCGATGGCGATCGTAGCGTGTCTTTTGTTCTCGCGCTGGTAGCCGTCCAGGACGGGCTCGAGCACGGCGGCGTACCGGTCGACGAACGTGCGGGCTCCGGACTGGGCCAGGACGAACTCCGAGACGGGGGCGTCGAGCCCGGAGTGCGGCCGCAGTTCCGGCACCCAGTAGGGGTTCGGCAGGAACCGGACGTCGGCGACCATGTCGGCGTCGGCGGGCAGCCCGTACTTGAAGCCGAAGCTCATCAGGGTCACCTGGACGCCGGTGAAGCGGTCCTCGGCGAACTTCTCGACGACGGTGTTCGCGAGCTGGTGGATGTTCAGGTCGGAGGTGTCGATGATGACGTCGGACGCCTCACGGAGCCCGAGCAGCCGGTTCCGCTCCCGTGCGATGCCGTCCAGCAGGGTGTCCTCGCCCTGCAGCGGGTGCGGCCGTCTGACCTGCTCGAACCGCCGGACGAGCACCTGGTCGGTCGCCTCGAGGAAGAGCACGCGGACCCGCGCCGAGGTGCTCGCACGCAGCTGCTCGACCGCGGCCTCGGGGTCGGTGAAGTGCCGCCCACCGCGGACGTCGACCACCGCGGCGAGCTTCGGGATCTTCTCACCGGCACGGTCGGCCAGGTCCGTCAGCGGTCCGAGCATCTGCGTCGGCAGGTTGTCGACGACGTACCAGTCGAGGTCCTCGAGCGCCTTGCCGACGGTCGACCGGCCCGCCCCGGACATCCCGGTGACGATGAGGACGTCGTGCTGGGGCTTCGCTTCGGTGTCGTTCATCTGCGAGATGTGCTCCGTCGTCGCTGCCCGGGCGCGTCGTCAGGGGTGTCCTGGACGTCCCGGAGGAGGGGTGTCGGGTCGGTCGGGTTCGCCGACAAGGCTATCCCGCGTCGGGCGGGTCGTCGCGGCCGATCCTGCGGCCCGACCCGTGGTCGGCGACCCGGTCTGGAGGCTCGGCCCGCGTCACGCGGGCAGCTCCGGACCGTCGTCGGTGGTCTCCGGGACGCGCACCGGGCCTCCTGTCCGGTCGCCGTCCGCACCACGCACCGTGGTCGTGTCGACCGGCGTTCCGTCCGCCGCCTCGGGTGCGCTCGACGGGGAGTCCCCCGTCGGCGTGCTCGTCGGCACGGTCGTCAGCTTGCGGACGACCGCCGCGGCCGTCGCCGGGCCGACACCGGGCACCTCGCCGATCTCCTCGGCGGTGGCGCCGCGGAGCCGCGCCACGGAGCCGAAGTGCTTGAGGAGCGCGCTCACCCGGCTCGGGCCGAGGCCCGGGATCTCGGACAGCTGCGTGCGGACGTCACGCTTGCGCCGACCGCGCTGGTGGGTGATCGCGAATCGGTGCGCCTCGTCGCGGATGCGCTGGATGAGGAACAGCGCCTCGGAGTTCCGCGGCAGGATCACCGGGAAGTCGTCGTCGGGCAGCCAGAGCTCCTCGAGCCGCTTCGCGATGCCGACGAGCGCGATGTCGGTCACGCCGGCTTCGTCCATCGCCCGCTTGGCGGCCTGCACCTGGGGCTGCCCGCCGTCGACGATGAGCAGCTGCGGCCGGTACGCGAAGCGCTTCGTCGGCTTCTCCACCGCGACCACGCCGTCGGCGTTCTGGTCCGGCTGCTCCGGGAGCTCGGCGTCCTCGTCGAGGCGTGCCAGGCGCCGGGTCAGCACCTGGTGCATGCTGTCGGTGTCGTCGCGGGTCTCGGCGATCGAGTACCGCCGGTACTGGTCCTTGCGGGGCAGACCGTCCTCGAAGACGACCATCGACGCGACCACGTTCGTGCCCTGCAGGTGCGAGATGTCGTAGCACTCCATGCGCAGCGGTGCCTCGGTCATGCCGAGGGCGTCCTGGATGTCCGCCAGGGCGGCGGCGCGCGTGGTGTAGTCGGCCGAGCGCTTCGTCTTGTAGAGCATCAGCGCCTGCTGCGCGTTCTGGGACGCGGTGCGCGCGAGCCCCGCTCGGTCGCCGCGCTGCGCGGTGCTGAGCTTCGTTCCACGCCCGCCGCGCCGGTCGCTGAGCCACTGCTGGAGGGCGTCGGCGTCCTCGGGGAGTTCGGGCACCACGACCTCGCGCGGGGGCACGCTCTCGGCGGTGCCGTCGGCGTAGTTGCCCTGCACGATCTGCTCGACGAGGTCGCCGGTGCTGATGTCGAGCTCCTTGTCGACGACCCACCCGCGGACACCGCGGATGCGGCCGCCGCGGACGCTGAACAGCTGCACGGCGGCGGCGAGCTCGTCCTCGGCGATGCCGAACAGGTCGAGGTCGACCGAGTCGCGGAGCACCACGGCGGACTTCTCGAGCACGGCCTCGAGGGCCTCGACCTGGTCGCGGTACTTCGCGGCCTGCTCGTACTGCATCGCGTCCGCCGAGGCGCCCATCCGCTGCCGGAGCTCCGTGATCACCCGTCGGTCGTAGCTGTTCATGAACCGCACGAACTCCTCGACGAGCGCACGGTGCTCGGCGATCGTGACCCGCTGGGAGCACGGCCCGCCGCACTTGCCGATCTGCCCGGGGAAGCAGGGCTTGCCGGTCTGCATGGCCCGCTTGTACGACGAGTCGGAGCAGGTGCGGATCGGGAAGACCTTGATCATCAGGTCGATGGTGTCGTGCACGGCCCAGATCTTCGGGTACGGACCGAAGTACTTCGCGCCCTTGATCTTCCGGTTCCGCGTCACCATCACGCGGGGCGCTTCGTCCGCCATCGTGATCGCCATGTACGGGTACGACTTGTCGTCGCGGAACTTGACGTTGAAGGGCGGGTCGAACTCCTTGATCCAGGTGTACTCGAGCTGCAGCGCCTCGATCTCGGAACCGACGGTGGTCCACTCGACGCTCTGCGCCGTGAGGACCATCCGCCGGGTGCGCTCGTGCAGGGTCGGCAACGGTGCGAAGTAGTTGCTCAGCCGTGCCCGGAGGTTCTTCGCCTTGCCGACGTAGAGCACCCGCCCGTTGCCGTCACGCCAACGGTAGACACCGGGATCGGTGGGGATCTCCCCCGCCTTCGGACGCCACGGGACGGTGTCCGCCACCTACCGCGCCCCCGCCTTCGACCCGCGCTTCAGGGTGCCCGTCTCGGACACCGTGCGGGCGCCCACCGAGCGCTCCTTGCCGACCCGGGCGTCCTGCGCGTCGAGGATCTCGCGCAGGAAGACGCCGGTGTGGCTCTCCTGGACGTCGGCGACGTGCTCCGGGGTGCCGGTCGCGAGGACCGTCCCGCCGCCGGAGCCGCCCTCGGGACCCATGTCGATGAGCCAGTCGGCGCTCTTGATGACGTCGAGGTTGTGCTCGATCGTGATGACCGTGTTGCCCTTGTCGACCAGGCTCTGGAGGACGAGCAGCAGCTTCCGGACGTCCTCGAAGTGCAGACCCGTCGTCGGCTCGTCGAGCACGTAGACCGTGCGGCCGTTCGAGCGACGCTGCAGCTCGGTCGCGAGCTTCACGCGCTGCGCCTCGCCGCCGGAGAGCGTCGTGGCGCTCTGCCCGAGGCGGACGTAGCCGAGGCCCACGTCGACCAGGGTCGCCATGTAGCGGTGGATCGCGGAGATCGGCGCGAAGAACTCGGCGGCCTCGCTGATGGGCATGTCGAGGACCTCGGAGATGTCCTTGCCCTTGTAGTGCACCTGCAGCGTCTCGCGGTTGTACCGGGCACCGCCGCAGACCTCGCACGCGACGTAGACGTCGGGCAGGAAGTTCATCTCGATCTTGATCGTGCCGTCGCCGGAGCAGTTCTCGCAGCGACCGCCCTTGACGTTGAAGCTGAAGCGACCGGGCTGGTACCCACGCGCCTTCGCCTCCGGCGTCTCGGCGAAGAGCTGCCGGATCCGGTCGAACACCCCGGTGTACGTCGCCGGGTTCGACCGCGGCGTGCGGCCGATGGGCGCCTGGTCGACGTGCACGACCTTGTCGAGCTGGTCGAGGCCCTTGACCCGGGTGTGCTTGCCGGCGATGTGCCGCGCGCCGTTGAGCTGGTTCGCGAGCACCTTGTAGAGGATGTCGTTCACGAGCGTGGACTTGCCGGACCCGCTGACGCCGGTGACCGCGGTGAAGACGCCGAGCGGGAAGTCGACGCTGACCTCTTTCAGGTTGTTCGCCCGGGCGCCCTGCACGCTGATGACCCGGCGCTTGTCGACCTTCCGGCGCTCGGTCGGCATCTCGATGGCGCGGCGGCCGGCGAGGTAGTCGCCGGTGATCGACTCGTGGTTGGCGATGATGCCCTCGTAGGAACCCGAGTGCACGACGTTGCCGCCGTTCACGCCGGCACCGGGACCGATGTCGACGACCCAGTCCGCCGTGCGGATGGTGTCCTCGTCGTGCTCGACGACGATGAGCGTGTTGCCGAGGTTCTTCAGCTTGACGAGGGTGTCGATGAGCCGACGGTTGTCGCGCTGGTGCAGCCCGATGCTCGGCTCGTCGAGGACGTACAGCACGCCGGTGAGCCCGGAGCCGATCTGCGTCGCGAGGCGGATGCGCTGGGCCTCACCACCGGAGAGCGACCCGGCGCCGCGGGACAGCGTGAGGTAGTTGAGGCCGACCTCGAGCAGGAACTCGAGCCGCGCCCGGATCTCGCGCAGCACGGCCGCGGCGATGTGGGCCTCGCGGTCGGTGAGGGTGAGGGTGTCCATGAACGCGTAGGCGCCGTCGAGGCTCATCTCGGTGACGTCCGCGATGCTGCGGTCCGCGACCGTCACGGCGAGGACCTCGGGCTTCAGGCGCGTGCCGTCGCACACGGGGCACGGGACCTCGCGCAGGTAGCCCTGGAACCGCTGCCGCTGCGAGTCCGACTCGGCCTCGGCGAACTTGCGCTCGATGTAGGGCATCACGCCCTCGAAGCCGCTGGTGTAGCGCATCTCGCGACCGAAGCGGTTGCGCCAGGAGACCGAGACCTCGAAGTCCTTGCCGGTCAGGATCGCGGCCTGCACGGACGGGTCGAGCTGGTTCCACGGGGTGTCCAGGCGGAACCCGAGCTCCTTGCCGAGACCGGCCAGGAGCTTCTCGAAGTACGAGTAGAGCCCGCTCGTGCCGGTCCACGGCAGCAGCACGCCGTCGGCGAGCGAGGCCTCGGGGTCGCCGAGCACCAGGTCAGGGTCGACGGACATCCGCGTGCCGAGGCCGGAGCACTCCGGGCACGCGCCGAACGGGGCGTTGAAGGAGAACGTCCGCGGCTCGATCTCGGTCAGCGCGAGCGGGTGGTTGTTCGGGCAGGACAGGTTCTCGGAGTAGGTCCGGACCGCGCCGGGTCCCTCGTGGTCGACGAGGTCGATCGCGACCGTGCCGTTCGTCAGCCGCAGGGCCGTCTCGAGCGAGTCGGTCAGACGACCGAGGATGTCGTCGCTCGCGACCAGGCGGTCCACGATGACGGCGATGTCGTGCTTGACCTGCTTCTTCAGCGTCGGTGGGCTGGCCAGCTGGACCCGCTCGCCGTCCACGATCGCGCGCGAGTAGCCGGACGCCGCGAGCTCCTGGAAGAGGTCGACGAACTCGCCCTTCTTCTTCGACACGATCGGCGCGAGGACCTGGAACCGGGTGCCGGTCTCCTGGGTCATGAGCTGGTCGGCGATCTGCTGCACGGTCTGCTTGCTGATGACCTCGCCGCAGGTCGGGCAGTGCGGGACCCCGATGCGCGCCCAGAGCAGGCGCATGTAGTCGTAGACCTCGGTGATGGTGCCGACCGTCGAACGCGGGTTGCGGTTCGTCGACTTCTGGTCGATGGACACCGCGGGCGACAGGCCCTCGATGAAGTCGACGTCCGGGCGGTCCACCTGGCCGAGGAACTGCCGGGCGTACGCGGACAGGGACTCGACGTAGCGCCGCTGCCCCTCGGCGAAGATCGTGTCGAACGCCAGCGAGGACTTCCCCGACCCGGACAGCCCCGTGAAGACGACGAGCGAGTCCCGCGGGATCTCGAGGTCGACGTCGCGGAGGTTGTGCACCCGGGCGCCGCGCACGCTGAGCGTCGAGCTGCTCTCGGGGGCGGAGACACCGGCGGCGAACCGCTCGGCGGGGTCGAGGTCGGCAGGGGAGGCGGACTCGCCGAAGGCGTTCCGGCCGGGAGTCGCGGTACCGCGGTCAGAGGTGATGGTCATCGCGAACGATTCTACGAAGCCGCTCCGACATCCGCCCGCGGGTCGGCTTCACCCGAGTGCGTCGAGAGCGAACGCCACCCCGGTGACGCGCTCGCTCGCGTGCCACAGTCGCGCCGCCTCGGTCCGGTCGTGCGCACGCGGTTCGGCGTGCACGACCGCCGCGGGACCGCGGAGCTGCAGGGCTCCCCTCGGCCCCCAGTACTCCCCCGAGCGGACGTCGAGACCGACCGCGGCGTGCACGAGCGGCTCGGCGCCGGCGTCCTTCCCCTGGGCGAACAGGTGCTCGCCCGGACGGAGCCAGGCGGGTTCGGCGCGTGCCGGCGTGACCTCGGGCCGTGGCGGACCCAGCGCGTCGAGCGCGAGCCCCGGGTGGGCGACGACGCTCGATACCCGGGAGCCCGCGTCGGCGAGGCGCTGGGCGAGCTCGAACCCGAAGAGCATCACCGCGAGTTTGCTCCTGGCGTACTGCCGGTAACCGGAGTAGACGCCGACCCGCAGGGGGTCGCGTCGGTCGAGGGTCGGCCAGCGGTGCGCGATCGACCCGAGGTGCACCACCCGGCCACCCGTCGCCTCGAGCAGCGGCAGCACCAGGCCGGTGAACGCGAAGTGCCCGAGGTGGTTCGTGCCGATCTGGAGCTCGAAGCCCTGCCGGGTGGTGCGCTGCTGCCGCGACCCGACGACGCCGGCGTTGTTCAGCACCGCGTCGACCGGCCCCAGACCGGCGAGCTCGGTCGCGGCGGCACGCACGCTGTCCAGGTCGGCGAGGTCGACGTGCAGGTGCGCCAGGTCGGCACCGGGAGCGTGCCGGCGGATGCTGCGCTCGGCGGCGGCCGCACGGTCACGACTCCGGGTGGCGAGCACCACGCGGTGACCCGCTGCGGCCAGCTGTTCCGCCGCGTGGTACCCCAGTCCGGCGCTCGCGCCGGTGACGACGACGGTCTGTGCGGAACCGTCAGTTGACATGCCCGGCCGACTCCATCTGCCGCAGGGCCTTCTTGAGGTCCTGCACCTCGTCGCGGAGCCGCGCGGCGAGCTCGAACTTCAGCTCGGTCGCCGCCTGCAGCATCTGGCCGTTGAGGTCGGCGATGGTCGCCTCGAGCTGGGTCGCGCCCTCGCCGGCGATGCCCGTCCGCTTGAGTGACGGGGTCGGGGCACGCCCGCGGTCACGGGCACTGCTCCCCCGGCGTTCGAGGAGCGCCTGGGTGTCGTCGTTCTCGCGCGCGAGCTGCTCGGTGATGTCGCCGATCTTCTTGCGGAGGGGCTGCGGGTCGATGCCGTGCTCGGTGTTGTACGCCACCTGCTTCTCGCGACGGCGATCGGTCTCCTCGATGGCCTGCTTCATCGAGTCGGTCATCTTGTCGGCGTACATCAGCACCTGGCCGGAGACGTTGCGCGCCGCGCGACCGATCGTCTGGATGAGCGAGGTCGACGAGCGGAGGAAGCCCTCCTTGTCGGCGTCGAGGATGGCGACGAGGGAGACCTCGGGCAGGTCGAGGCCTTCACGGAGCAGGTTGATGCCGACGAGCACGTCGTACACGCCCTGACGCAGCTCGGTGAGCAACTCGACGCGCTTCAGGGTGTCGACGTCCGAGTGCAGGTACCGCACGCGGACTCCCGCGTTGCCGAGGAAGTCGGTCAGCTCCTCCGCCATGCGCTTGGTGAGCGTCGTGACGAGGACACGTTCGTCCTTCTCGACGCGCTGCTGGATCTCCTCGAGCAGGTCGTCGATCTGCCCGTCGGATGGCTTGATGACAATCTCGGGGTCGACGAGTCCGGTGGGGCGGATGATCTGTTCCACCACGCTGTCGGTCACGCCGAGTTCGTAGCGACCCGGCGTCGCCGACAGGTAGACCTTCTGCCCGGCGCGCTCGAGGAACTCCTCCCACGTGAGCGGGCGGTTGTCGAGCGCACTCGGCAGGCGGAAGCCGTGGTCGACCAGGGTCCGCTTGCGGGAGGCGTCGCCTTCGTACATCGCGCCGATCTGCGGCACGGTGACGTGCGACTCGTCGATGACGATGAGGAAGTCGTCCGGGAAGTAGTCGAGCAGGCAGTGCGGGGCCTCCCCCGGCAGGCGGCCGTCGACGTGGCGCGAGTAGTTCTCGATGCCGGAGCAGAACCCGATCTGCTCCATCATCTCGATGTCGAACGTCGTCCGCATCCGGAGCCGCTGTGCCTCGAGCAGCTTGCCCTGCCCCTCGAGCTCGGTGAGGCGCTCGGCCAGTTCTTCCTTGATGGTGCCGATCGCGCGGTGCATCACGTCGGTGTCGGCCACGTAGTGCGACGCCGGGAAGATCGACACGGCGTCGAGGTCCTCGATGACACTGCCCGTGAGCGGGTGCAGCGAGCTCAGGGCCTCGACCTCGTCGCCGAACATCTCGATGCGGATCGCGTGCTCTTCGTACATCGGGATGATCTCGATGGTGTCGCCGCGCACCCGGAACGTGCCGCGGGCGAAGTCGACGTCGTTGCGCTGGTACTGCATCGCGACGAAGCGGCGGACGAGCTGGTCACGCGAGATCGTCTGGCCGCGGTGCAGTGCGACCGAGGCGTTCATGTACTGCTCCGGCGTCCCCAGGCCGTAGATGCAGGAGACGGTCGAGACGACCACGACGTCGCGTCGACTCAACAGCGAGTTCGTTGTGGAGTGCCGGAGCCGCTCCACCTCGGCGTTGACCGAGGAGTCCTTCTCGATGAAGGTGTCCGTCTGCGGGACGTAGGCCTCGGGCTGGTAGTAGTCGTAGTACGACACGAAGTACTCGACCGCGTTGTTCGGCAGCAGGCCGCGGAACTCCGTCGCGAGCTGAGCCGCGAGCGTCTTGTTGTGCGCGAGCACGAGCGTGGGGCGCTGCACCTGCTCGATGAGCCACGCGGTGGTGGCGGACTTGCCCGTACCGGTGGCGCCGAGGAGCACCACGTCGGTCTCACCCGCGTTGATCCGACCGGCGAGCTCCGCGATGGCGGCCGGCTGGTCACCGCTCGGCGAGTACTCGCTGATCACCTCGAACGGACGGACCGCGCGGGTGGGTTCGATCGCTACTGCCATGCCTCCAGCGTAGGCGCGACCCCCGACACCGACCGGGCCTGCTCGCCCACGGCGTACCCCGCCGGGGCGAGCGCGTCCCGTGGCCACCGGAACGAACCACAAAGGACGCTGATAGGAATCATGGATACCGTCCCACTCGTTCAGCTTCGGTTGCGACGCCCCCACCGACTCCCCCGACGACCCAAGAGGCACCCATGACGACGGCGACCCCGGTTGCACCGGCGAAGGGCACCCCGTTCCGCGGACGGATCCGCGGGCGCGTGCTCATCCTGCTCTGCTTCATGTACGCGATCTCGTACATCGACCGCACGAACATCTCGACCGCGCTCCCGCACATCACCGCCGAGTTCGGCTTCAACGAGGCCACCGCCGGCCTGATCGTCTCCGCCTTCTCGCTCCCGTACGCCCTGCTGCAGGTGTTCGGCGGCACGATCAGCGAGAAGGCCGGCCCGCGCAGGGCCCTGTTCGTCATCACCGTCATCTGGGGCATCGCGACGCTCTGGACCGGCTTCGCCGTCGGCTTCTGGACCCTGTTCGCCGCGCGGGCCCTGCTCGGGCTCAGCGAGGCGGCCGCCTTCCCCACCGCGACGCAGGCGATGAGCCGGTGGATCCCCCGCGACCGGAACGGCTTCGCGCAGGGCGTGGTGCACTCCGCCGCCCGGCTCGGCAACGCGCTCGCGCCCCTCCTGGTGGCGTGGTTCATCCACATCAGCGGGTGGCGGCTCGCCTTCTTCGCGACCGCGGTGTTGTCCTTCGCCTGGGCCGTGGTGTGGTGGTTCTGGTTCCGGGACAAGCCCGAGTCGGCGAAGGGCATCACGCAGGCCGAGCTCCGCGAGCTCCCGCCGGTCGAGACCCGCGCCACCCGCCCGCCGGTCCCGTGGCGCCAGATGGCGAAGCAGATCCTCCCGGTGACCTTCGTCGACTTCGGCTACGGCTGGACGCTCTGGGTCTTCCTGACCTGGCTGCCGACGTTCCTCAGCTCCACCTACGGCCTCGCGATCGGCTCGTTCGCGCTCTTCACCACGCTCATCCTGCTGGCGGGCGTGGTCGGCGACACCGTCGGCGGCATGCTGAGCGACCGCATCATCCACCGCGGCGGCGACACCAGGAAGGCACGACGGGCGATCCTGGTCGTCGGCCTCGGCGGCTCGCTGCTCTGCCTGATCCCGCTCGTGATCGGCCAAGGCCTCGTCGTCGCGACGATCTCGCTGGCGCTGTCGTTCTTCTTCCTCGAACTCTGCAACGCGAACCTCTGGGCGATCCCGATGGACGTCGCACCGCAGTGGTCGGGCACCGCGTCCGGGTTCATGAACACCGGGTTCGGCATCGCCGGGGTCGTCTCGCCGATCGTCTTCGGGCTGCTCATCGACGCGTCCGGCTGGCAGCTCCCGTTCGCGCTGTCCTGCGTGCTGCTCGGTGCCGCCGCGGTGGTCGCGTGGTTCATGAAGCCGCAGCGGCTCACCGTGACCGACGGCGTCCTCGAGATCGGCACCCCGAAGGCGGAGCAGCAGCGCGCCTCCTGAACGTCGCGGCGGTCGCCCGACGCGGGGACCACCGGACGGGAGGCTCGTGTCGGGCCGGCACCGAGCCTCCCGTCCGTCACGGGCCGGCCCCGGCGAGGACCGGGACGGCGCGGCTAGGCTGCGGCGCGCTCCCGCTCGGCGACTCGCTCCCGCACCGCGACGCGCGCTGCGCGCGCCTTCCGGGACGACAGCGACGGTCGCCCGGTCAGCGGGACGCTGAGCGGCGTCCACCGGAACAGCTCCGTGATCGCGACCGACAGCACCACGACGAGCACGTAGGTCACGAGCGTCAACCACGGTTTCGGGACGAGCGCCTCGAGCGGGCTGGCGCCGTAGAGCAGCAGCCAGATCACCAGGGGGTGGCTCAGGAAGATCCCGAACGAGCGGTCGGATGCGTAGTCGACGGCACGCGCCAGCCGGCTGCCCGGGTCGCGGCGGTCCGCCCAGGCCGCGCCGATCGCCAGGAACGCGACGAACACCACGGTGCTCCAGACCACCTCGATCGGCTGCAGCGGCGTCCCCGCGGCGTACGGCGAGTCGCCGGTGGCCATCTGGACCACGAACACGACCAGGGTGAGCAGCGCCCCGGCAGCGAAGGACCACAGGACCGCGCGACGACGGCGTCGGATGAAGCCGAGGAAGGCATCGGCGTGGTCAGCGGCGATCGCTCCGGAGACGATGAAGAACACGTACGAGAAGAAGAACTGCTTCTGGTACCCCTGCATCCAGGCGTCGGTGGCGGGGAAGTACTTGTAGCAGGCGAAGATGCCGAGCTGCACCACGAACGCGACCACCAGCACCGTGACGTGGTGTCGCCGGGTCGTCCGGACCAGCCACATGACGGCCGGCAGGAGCAGGTAGACCTGCATCGTGACGAGCAGGAAGTACAGGTGGTACTTCGCCGTCCCGGTGACGACCCCGTCGGCGAACGTCGTCACGAGCGCCGGCACGTCGCCGCGCTGCCCCGGGTCGAGCAGCCACGCGGACGCGACGTACACGAAGGACCACGCCAGGTACGGCACCCCGACCAGCAGGAACCGCTTCGGCCAGAACACCGACATCGGCTTCGGGCGGATCGTGTAGCTGTAGACCAGCACGAACGCGGTGAGGGTGAAGAACACCAGGCGGGTGAAGTGCAGCAGTGCCAGGAGCCCGGCGAGGCCGAGGTCGTCGGACGCCATCGTGTGGCTCGTGGTGTGCACGCCCAGCACGCACGCGAACGTGAGGATGCGCAGGACGTCGACCTCGTAGAGGTGCCGCGGTCGCCCCGCGGCCGTCCGGGTCGGCGTCTGCACGCCGGCGGCGGACGACGCCGACGAGGTGCTGGTCGCGGTCACGGGGTCTCCGCCATGGTCCGGACCCGGGCGCGCTGGATCTTGCCGGTCGGCGCGCGCGGCAGGTCGGGCACGACGATGACCTCGACCGGCCGACGGAACCGGGAGAGCTCGGCGGTCGTCCGCGCCGTGAGGTCGGCCACGAGCACCTCGGCGTCGACCGGCTGGTCGGGGTGCGGGATCACGTAGGCGACCGGCACGCTGCCGAGGACGTCGTCAGGCCGGCCGACCACGACGGCCTCGAGGACGCGGGCGTCGCCGAGCAGGACGTCCTCCACCTCGGACGGGTAGACCTTCTCGCCGCCGCGGTTGATCACGTCGTCGGAGCGTCCGGCGAGCGAGACCCAACCGTCCTCGGAGACGGACCCGACGTCGCCGGTGGCGAGCCAGCCGGCGGCGTCGAAGCGCTCCGCGGCCCGGCCGAACAGGTACGACCGGACGATGCCGGGGCCACGGACCCAGAGGGCGCCGACCTCGCCCGCGGGGAGGACGCCGCCGTCGTCGCCGCGCACCTGCACCTCGGTCCCGACGGGGACGCCGACGGTGCCGAGGCGGGCCGGCTCGTCGAGCGGTGTCGCCGTGATCTGACTCGCGCCCTCGGTCATCCCCCAGCTCACGACGAGCGGGACGTCACCGAGCGCGGCGCGCACGGGGTCGGGCAGCGGCGCCGACGCGCTGCGCACGAACCGCAGGCTCGGCGGGAAGTCGAGCGGCCCGGTCTTGGCGAGCACGGCGAGGATCGCCGGCACCGCGTTCAGCCAGGTGATCCGCCGATCGGCGAGGAGCTCCCAGAAGCCCGTGCGGCGGAACCGTCGGTCGAGCACGAGGGTCGACCCCGCCACGAGGGACGCGAGCAGGCCGACGACCTCGGCGTTGACGTGGAAGAGCGGCAGTGAGTTGAAGCCGCGGTCCTCGGGGCCGAGGGCATTGTGCTCCGCCACGGCGCGGGCGACGAAGAGCAGCTGCGACTCCGGCAGCTCGACGCCCTTCGGCGTCCCCGTCGAACCGGACGTGAAGAGCACCACGGAGCCCTCCCCCGGTGCGTCCGGGCTCGTCGCCGGCAGGTCGCCGCCGCGGACTTCGATCGGGAGGCCCGTGGCCGGGTCGACGCGAGCGGACGGCGTCCCCGGGACGGTCGCGTCGGCGTCGCGGTCAGACACCACGATCGAGGCGCCGCCGAGGAGCCCGGCGAGCCGTGCGGGCTCGGTGGTCGGCTGGCCGGTGTCGACCGGCACCGCGCGACGCCCCGTCGCCACCGCGGCGAGGTGCACCACCGCGAAGGACAGCGGGTCGCCGACGTCGACGAGGACCGCGCCGGACGGAGCGATCCCGATGTCGTCGAACGTCGCCGCCCAGGCATCGACCGCGGAGGCGAGCTCGCCGTGGCGCAGGACCCGGTCGGAGCGGGCGTCCTCGAGGAAGACACGGTCGGCGTCGCGCTCGGCTCGGGTCCGGATCAGGTCACGGAGCCCGGCTGGCGCGGGAACGGGCGGTCGGCCATCGTGCTGCACCACCCAATGCTAGTTCGGGTTCCTATGACCGTCCGGAAGGCGTGGGGACCGGCTGGGGCTCGTCCGTGGCGCCGGGCTGCGGGCCCGCCTCGGTCGTGGTCGTCGTCGGGAACCGCCGCAGCAGCCACTGCCACAGCCCGAGCATGCGGGGCTGACCGTCCTCGGCCAACGGGGTCGTGTCCTTGATGGTGCGGGAGTGGGACTGCGCGGGCGTCCCGACACTGATGTCGGTGAGGATCGCGTGCGGGTCCCAGCCCTCCGGTGGCGGCGCGGTGTCCGTGTGCCAGGGCCCGTCGGGGCCACCAGGGGTCGCGGGGCCGTCCAACCCGAGCACCTCCCACGACCCGCGGATCCGCGGACCGAAGACGTCACGGACGTCGTCGATCGCGTACATCCGCGACGCCGGCGTCTGACCCGGGTGGTCCATCCAGGCCGCGTGCACCGGCCCGAGGGACTCCACGGGCGACGAGAACATGAGCGCGCCGAGCACCGGGCGGATGTGCGCGATGTACGCGGCCTCGCCGCCGCCCTGCGAGTGTCCGGCGACGACGATGTCCTGCCAGGCGATGTCGTCCTGGGTCGTGACGAACCGGCCCCACCCGCCCTTCGGGTCGATGTCGTCGAGGTGCGCGATGGCGTCCCGGAAGCGCGACACGATCGAACCGGCCGGCGAGACGTCGCTGAACCGGGAGGGCTGGCTGCCGTCGAAGCGGTTGCGCTGGACGAGACCGTAGCACCGGGGGTCCGCCTCGCACGTCCCCGAGAGGGTCTTGCCGAGGTTCCAGTAGTCGAGCCCGAGCACGTGGTAGCCGTCCCCGAGCGCCGTCGTGAGGAAGCGCTGGTACTGCGCCGGCTTCGCCCGGGTGGCCGGCAGGAAGAGCAGGAGCGGCCCGTCCGAGGCGGTCCGCGCTGCGAAGTCGTCGCGGTTCGGCTCGAGGCGCTCACCGTCGATCGCGCCGAGTCGGAACCGGTGGAACTCGTCCTGCGGCCCGTGGGTGGACCGCGGCCGGGCCTCGGCGCGACCGTGGTCAGCGACGCGCTGCTCGCCTGTGACGTTGGCGGCCACGACGGACGCGACCGCGATCGCGAGCAGCACCACGAACGCGGTGACGATGGTCCACCGGTGCTTCATCCGACGAGCCTCGCCCACACCTCGTCCGCCGACCGCAGGGTCTCCTCGAGGGTGCCGGTGGCGTCCACGACGTGGTCGGCGAGTGCGAGCCGCTCGGCGTCCGACGTCTGGGCACCGATCCGCCGCTCGGCCTCGGCACGGGACATGCCGCGGTGTTCGACGAGGCGTTCCACGCGCTGAGCTGCGGGCGCGTCGACGACCACGACGGCGTCGAAGTGCAGGGGACGGTCGGCGGTCGCTTCGGCGAGCAACGGCACGTCGTAGACGACCGTCGCGTCCGGGTCGGCGGCGTCGAACGCCTGCTGCGCGAGACGCCAGACCTCGGGGTGCGTGATCGCCTCGAGGTCCTTCCGCGCGGCGGGGTCGGCGAACACCACCGCGCCGAGGGCGGGTCGGTCGAGGGACCCGTCGGCGGCGATCACACCGCTGCCGAACCGCTCGGCCACCTTCGCCAGGCCGGGCGTTCCGGGCGCGACCGCGTCCCGGGCGAGCCGGTCAGCGTCCACGACGACGGCACCGTGCTCGGCCCAGCGGCGGGACACGGTCGACTTGCCGGCGGCGATCCCGCCCGTGAGTCCGATGATGCGCACGGCAACAGCGTAGGGGCACCGGGCTCCCGGAACGCCGGAAGCCCGGCACCCTCTCGGGTACCGGGCTTCCGGTGCGCTCAGTGCTGCGTGGACGCAGCACCGGCTCGATCAGTTGGTCGAGCTGAGCTTCTCGCGGAGCGCCGCGAGCGAGGCGTCGTCGGCCAGGGTGCCCTGACCGTTGGTCTCGCTCGTGAACGACGAGGAAGCGCTGGCCGGGAGGTCGAAGCCACCCTGCGCCTCTTCGGTGAGGGACCTGGCGACCTGCGCCTTGTGGGCCTCCCAGCGGCCCTGAGCGGCGGCGTACTGACGCTCCCACTCTTCGCGCTGGGTGTCGTAGCCCTCGAGCCACTCGTTGGTCTCCGGGTCGAAGCCGTCCGGGTACTTGTAGTCGCCCTTGTCGTCGTACTCCGTCGGCATGCCGTAGAGCGCCGGGTCGAACTCGGTGCCCTCGGGGTCGACACCCTCGTTCGCCTGCTTGAGGCTGAGGGAGATGCGACGACGGTCGAGGTCGATGTCGATGATCTTCACGAAGACCTCGTCGCCGACCGCGACGACCTGCTCGGCGAGCTCGACGTGCTTGTTCGAGAGCTCCGAGATGTGGACCAGACCCTCGATGCCGTCGGCAACGCGGACGAACGCACCGAACGGCACGAGCTTCGTGACCTTGCCCGGCGCGATCTGACCGATCGCGTGGGTGCGGGCGAAGACCTGCCACGGGTCCTCCTGGGTGGCCTTGAGCGAGAGCGACACGCGCTCGCGGTCCAGGTCCACCTCGAGGATCTCGACGGTGACTTCCTGACCGACCTCGACGACCTCGCTGGCGTGCTCGATGTGCTTCCAGCTGAGCTCCGAGACGTGGACGAGACCGTCGACGCCACCGAGGTCGACGAACGCACCGAAGTTGACGATCGACGAGACGACGCCCTTGCGGACCTGGCCCTTGTGGAGGTTGTTGAGGAACGTGGTGCGCGACTCGGACTGCGTCTGCTCGAGCAGGGCGCGGCGCGAGAGGACCACGTTGTTGCGGTTCTTGTCGAGCTCGAGGATCTTCGCCTCGATCTCCTGGCCGAGGTACGGCGTGAGGTCGCGGACGCGACGCAGCTCGATGAGCGAGGCCGGGAGGAAGCCGCGGAGACCGATGTCCACGATGAGGCCACCCTTGACGACCTCGATGACGGTGCCGGTGACGACCCCGTCGGACTCCTTGATCTTCTCGACGTCGCCCCACGCACGCTCGTACTGTGCGCGCTTCTTCGACAGGATCAGACGGCCTTCCTTGTCCTCCTTCTGGAGGACCAGGGCCTCAACCTCGTCGCCGACCTCGACGACCTCGTTGGGGTCGACGTCGTGCTTGATCGAGAGCTCACGCGAGGGGATGACGCCCTCGGTCTTGTAACCGACGTCGAGGAGGACCTCGTCGCGGTCGATCTTCACGACGGTGCCGGAGATGAGATCGCCGTCGTTGAAGAACTTCAGGGTCTTCTCGACCTCGGCCAGGAAGTCATCAGCCGAACCGATGTCGTTGATGGCGACCTGCTTAGGAGCCTTGGTCGTAGTGGTTGTCATGTAGAGATTGCTCCGAACGGACATGAGTCGGGCCAGGGCGACGTCAGGAGTCGGGCTCCTGCACGGTGTCGCCGTGGCGGTTGATTGGGTGACGCGGATTGCGCCGCACAAGTCTAACCGGTGCGCGCGACCCCCCACAAGCGGGTGCGCCGTCCGGCGGTTCGGCGTGTCGCGCGCCCGGTCGGGGGCGCGTCGGGGCGCCTTCCAGCCGGTCAGCCGAGGAGCGCCGACCGCAGGGTGTCGAGCCCGATGCTGCCGAGTGCGAGCGCTCGGTGGTGGAAGGCCTTCAGGTCGAACGCGGCGCCCTCCCGCGCGGCGACCTCGTCGCGGATCGACTCCCAGACGCGCTGCCCGACCTTGTACGACGGCGCCTGTCCCGGCCAGCCGAAGTAGCGGGCGACCTCGAAGCGCACGAACGCGTCGTCCATGTTGACGTTCTGCCGCATGAAGTCGAGGGCGTACTCCCACGTCCAGCCGCCGCCGTCCGGGTTCGTCTTCTGCAGGTGCACGCCGATGTCGAGCACGACGCGGGCGGCGCGCATCCGCTGTCCGTCGAGCATGCCGAGCCGGTCGCCCTCGTCGTCGAGGAAGCCGAGCTGCTCCATCAGGCGCTCGGCGTAGAGCGCCCAGCCCTCGACGTGGCCCGACGATCCAGACAGCTGGCGCCGCCAGGTGTTGAGCTCGCCGCGGTTGAACACGCCCTGGCTGATCTGCAGGTGGTGACCGGGGACGCCCTCGTGGTACACCGTGGTCTTCTCGCGCCAGGTCTGGAACTCGGTCACGCCCTGCGGCACCGACCACCACATGCGTCCGGGGCGGGAGAAGTCGTCGGAGGGACCGGAGTAGTAGATCCCGCCCTCCTGCGTCGGCGCGATCCGGCACTCGAGGCGCTTGATCGGGTCGGCGATGTCGAAGTACACGCCGTCCATCGCCCGGATCGAGGCGTCGCTCGTCTCCTGCATCCACCGCTGCAGCGCATCGGTGCCGTGCAGCATCCGCGCGGGGTCGGCGTCGAGCACCCCGACGGCACGCGCGACCGAGGCACCGGGTTCGATGCGCTCGGCGATGCGCTCCTGCTCGTGGCGCATGCGTGCGAGTTCCTCGAGCCCCCACTCGTACGTCTCGTCGAGGTCGACGACGGCCCCGAGGAACCGACGGGAGTGCAGTTCGTAGGCGTCGCGCCCGACGGCGTCCACCGGGGTGGCGAGCGGCATCAGCTCGTGCTCGAGGAAGCGGCCGAACGACCGGTAGGCGGCCGCCGCGACCTCACCGCGTCGGGCGAGTTCTGCGCGGAGGGCGTCCGGGACCGGCGAGCCGTCGTCGAGGACGGCGTCGGCGGCGAGCTGCTGGAAGAAGCCGTCGGGCGCGCCGCTCCTGGCGGCCTGCTCGGCGACGAGCTCCACCTGGCGCCGAGCCGGGGTGACGTCCTCGCGCGTGCCCTGCAGCAGGGTCTCGCGGAAGCCCTCGAGCGCGTCCGGGAGGGCACCGACACGACCGGCGATGTCGGCCCAGTCCGACTCGGTCGCGGTCGGCATCAGGTCGATGACCTCGCGCAACGACTGCGCGGGGCTCGCGATGACGTTGAGGTCGCGCAGGTGGAGCTTCCGGTCGTACGACTCGACGACGAGGTCGAGCTCCGCGGCGAGGTCGGTCTTCGTCACGCGGTCGACGTCGTCCACCGGCTCGGCCGCTGCGAGGGCCCGCGCGGTCGTCCGCGCAGCGTCCGCCATCGCCGCTGCCCCGGCCGGCGAGGTGTCGCCGTACTCCGCGGTGCGCCCCGGGACGCCGATGTACGTGGCGACGGTGGGGTCGAGGTCGACGAGGGTGGACACCCAGTCCTCGGCGACGCGGTCGACGGCGGACGGTTGGCGGACGGGACGCGCTTCGGTCATCCTCCGACCCTACCGACGCACGCCGACGTCCCGCGGTTCCGCAGCTCTGGCGGTCGGCCGCCCGCGCACCCGTTCGGGTTCCGCAACTCACCGCTCACGTTCCCCGAGGTGCCACGACACGCGGGTCCGCGCCGTCGAGGTTCCGCAATCGTGGAACCTCGACGGGTCGAGCCGCAGCACGAACGGGCCGAGCCGCAGCACGAACGGGCCGAGCCGCAGCACGAACAGGCCGAGCCGCAGCGTGGGTCAGTGCGCCGCGGCCTCCCAGTTGGCCCCGAGGCCGACCGAGACGTCGAGCGGCACGGACAGGTCCGCGGCGCCGCCCATCCGGGTGCGGAGGATCTCCTCGACCCGCTCCTGCTCCCCAGGGGCGATCTCGAGGATCAGTTCGTCGTGCACCTGGAGCAGCAGCCGGGAGCCGAGGTCGCCGTCGCGGAGGTCAGCGGCGACACCGAGCATGGCGATCTTCATGATGTCCGCTGCGGAGCCCTGGATCGGCGCGTTGAGGGCGGCGCGCTCGGCGTTCTCGCGGAGGACCCGGTTCGGGCTCTTCAGGTCGGGGAACGGACGACGGCGACCGAAGATCGTCTCCGTGTAGCCGTCCTCGCGCGCCTGCTCGACGACGTTGCGGAGGTAGTCGCGCACCGCGCCGAACCGGGCGAAGTACTCGGTCATGAGCGTCCGGGCCTCGCTCTGCTCGATGCGGAGCTGCTTCGACAGGCCGAACGCGCTCAGCCCGTACGCGAGGCCGTACGACATCGCCTTGACCTTGGTACGCATCTCGGGACTGACGTCGGCGGGCTCCACACCGAAGACGCGGGCGCCGACGAACCGGTGCAGGTCCTCGCCCTCGTTGAACGCCTGGATGAGTCCGGGGTCGCCGGAGAGGTGCGCCATGATGCGCATCTCGATCTGCGAGTAGTCGGCGGTGAGGAGCGTCGTGTACGGCTCGGCGACGGCGAACGCGGACCGGATGCGACGTCCGACGGCGGTCTTCACCGGGATGTTCTGCAGGTTCGGGTCGGTCGAGGACACCCGCCCCGTGCTCGTTCCGGTCTGCTCGTAGCGGGTGTGGATCCGGCCGTCCTCGAGCACGGCGGCGTCGAGGGTGTCGACGATCTGCCGGAGCTTCGTGGCGTCCCGGTGCTGCAGCAGCAGACCGAGGAAGGGGTGCGGGTGCTGGTCCTGCAGGTCCGCGAGGCTCGCGGCGTCGGTCGAGAAGCCGGTCTTGGTCTTGCGGGTCTTCGGCATCGCGAGCTCGGTGAACAGGACCTCCTGCAGCTGCTTCGGCGACCCGAGGTTGACCTCGTGCCCGATCTCGGCGAAGGCCTGCTGCGCGAGCTCCGCCGCACGCTCCCCGAGCTCCTTCGACAGGCCGGTCAGCACGGGGCGGTCGATCCCGACGCCGGTGGTCTCCATCTGGGCGAGCACGGACACGAGCGGCAGCTCGATGTCGTCGAGGACCTGGAGCGATCCGGCGTCGACACGGGCACGCAGGGCAGTGGTCACACGCAGGACGTACCAGGCGTGCACGCCGACGTTCACCGGCTCGGTCTCGGGCACGAGCTGGTTCGGGTCGGCGGTCGGGAGCTCCTCGCCGAGCTCCTGGTAGACCAGGTCGGCCAGCGGCTGACCCTGCTTGCCGGGGTTCGCGAGCCACCCCGTGATCCGGGCGTCGCCGGCGACGCCGCGCACGGTGATCCCGGCCGTGCCGAGCGCCTTCACCGCGGCCTTGGCGTCGTGGAAGTGCTTGGGCGCGTCCGAGGCGAACCAGGCGGCGAGCTGCTCGTAGTCCTTCGCGCCGCTGCCGCCGGGGACGAGGACGGCGTCGTCGTGCGTGGCGATCCCGATCGCGCTGAGTCGACCGTCGATGACCTCCACCGCGACCCCGTACCCGTTCTCGGCGTCGGCGGCGTCCTTCTGGGCGAGCCAGTGCCCGAGCTCCTCGTCGATGAGGGTCTTCACCGCCGGCGGCGCGACGGCGTCGTCGTCGACCCCGCCCTCCACCTGGACGTCGGAGGGCTCACCGGAGCCGGCGACCTTGAAGACGCGGTCGAGCAGCGTGCGGAACTGGAGCTTGGCGAAGAGCTCGCGCACCGCGGCTTCGTCGAGGGGGCGGAGCGCGACGTCCGCGGGGCCGACCGGGAGCTCGACGTCGGTGACGAGGCGGTTGAGCCGGCGGTTGCGGATCGCCCGGTCCTTCTGCTCGCGGAGGTTGTTGCCGACGACGCCCTTGATCTCGTCGGCGTGCTCCAGGACCCCGTCGAGCGAGCCGTACTGCGTGATCCACTTGACGGCCGTCTTCTCACCGACCTTGTCGATGCCGATCAGGTTGTCACTGGTCTCGCCGACGAGCGCGGCGATGTCGGGGTACTGGTGCGGCTCGATGCCGTACCGCTCGTAGACCTTGTCGCGGTCGTAGCGGGTGAGCTCGGAGACGCCGCGGACCGACGGGTAGAGCAGCGTGACGTCGTCGTTCACGAGCTGGATCGAGTCGCGGTCCCCGGAGACGACGTACACCTGGTACCCCTGGGCGGCACCCTGGGACGAGAGCGTCGCGAGGATGTCGTCGGCCTCGTAGTCCTCCTTCGTCACCGTCGTGATGCCCATCGCCTCGAGCGCCTGCTGCAGCAGCGGGATCTGCCCCTTGAACTCGGCGGGGGTCTCGGAGCGGGTGCCCTTGTACTCCTCGTACTCACGCGTGCGGAACGAGAACCGGGAGATGTCGAACGCGACCGCGAGGTGTGTCGGCTTCTCGCGCTGCAGGAGCATGAGGAGCATCGAGATGAAGCCGTGGATGGCGTTGGTGTGCTGGCCTTCGCGGTTGACGAAGCTGTCCACCGGGAGCGCGTAGAAGGCCCGGAAGGCGAGCGAATGGCCGTCGATGACCATGAGGGTAGGCTTTGCGGAGTCCGACACCCGGACAGCCTACCGACGCCATCCGACACGGGAGTGCCAGCGCGTGACCGACGAAGCGACCACCACCGGAGCCGTCGACGAGCGCCTCGCCGAGCGCGGCCTGGGCGAACTCGCCGAGAAGATGGGCATGGTGGTCACGGAGCTCACCGCCGAGCGTGCCGTCGGTTCGATCCCGGTCGAGGGCAATCGGCAGCCGGTCGGCCTGCTGCACGGTGGTGCCTACGTCGTGCTCGCCGAGAGCCTCGGCTCGATGGCCGCGAACGTCCATGCCGGCCCGGGCCGCTACGCCGTCGGCATCGAGCTGAACGCCTCGCACTCCCGCAGCGCGACGAGCGGCACCGTGACCGGGACGTGCACCGCCATCCACCTCGGCAACACGCTCACGACGCACGAGATCGTCCTCACCGACGACCAGGGCCGGCGCTGCTCGACGGTGCGCATCACGAACATGATCCGCGAGCGGCGCTGACGCCTCAGTCCTCCGGTGGGCGCTGCAACAGCAGGCGGGCGTCGCCGAAGCCGAGCCGCCGGTAGAGCCGCTCGCCGTCGATGCTCGAGTGCACGCTGACCCGCTCGACACCGAGACCGTCGGCGATCTCGAGCAGGTGCGCCACGAGTCGTCCGGCGACGCCCTGGCCGCGGAGCTCCGGGTGCACGTAGACGGTCTGGAGCTCCGCCGCGATCCGTCCGCCGGCGCGGTGCGGCGCCGGCGGCCGCGGGTGCACGGCCAGCCACGCCATCCCGAGGACGACGCCGTCGCGCTCGGCGACCACGCACCGGTGCGAGTCCCGGTGCTCACGCTCGAACGCGGCCATCGCCGCCCGGTACTCGTCGGGGGTCTGGACGGGTTCGCGGACGTCCTCGACGGTGTTCCACCGCCAGCGCAGGTCGGCCACCGCCGGCATGTCGGTCGGACGGGAGGCACGGATCACGACGTCGTTCACGGCTCCACCTTCGCAGAGGGCCGGCTCCACGGCACATGCGGTCGCGACGCGTTATGGTCGGCTCGTGGGGAACACCGTGACGTTGACCGTGCTCGCCGGGACACCGGGCTCCGGGACCGAACCCGGCGTCCGTGCCGGGGACCTCGACCTCGACGCCGTCACCGGCGAGTGGGAGGTCCAGTGGCTGCTGCCCTTCCTCTGGATGGGGCTGGTCCCCGACACCTGGTGGGCAGCGCACTGCGAGCGGCTCCTGGCCGCGCTCGACGCCGGCGAGGACGAGTCCCCCGACCTGACCGACGTGGTCGTGTCCTGGCCGGTGGCGGAGGCCGCGTTCCGCTCCCGGCTCGACGCGGTCCTCCGGGTCTGGCCGGAGGTGCGTGCTCCAGCGGAGCGGTTCATCGGCGACGTCGCCTCGGTCGCGGAACGGACGTCCGACCCGGCGATCCGCCTGCAGCTCGACCAGCTGGTGACGGCGTCGTGGGGCGACCCGACCGAGCTCGGCCAGTACGCCTCCGACGTGCTCCTCGACGCGGACCAGTGGGATGCCCCACGCCGGAGCGACGACGGCCGGATGTCGGAGCTGCACCGCGCCGTCGCGGCCGACGAACCGGAGCGGACGTTCCTCCTCGCCGGGGAGTGGACGTACGGCGGGTCCCCGGCTCCCGGGGACGAACCCGCTCCCCTGCCGGAACCGGCACGCCCGGCACTGCACGACGCGCGGGCGGACGCGCGTGGCGCGACACCGCGGGTCCCCCGACCGTCGTGGATCGACGAGCGGCAGTGGGCGGCGCGCTACGGCGTCCACGGTGAGGACCTGTGGGAGATCGCGGCCGAGCGGTCCGGCGCGACCACGAGCGTCTGGCCCTGGCACTGGGCGGTGGTCATCGCCGTGGTGTTCGCCGTCGTGACGTGGCTCGTGGTCGGCATGTTCAGCGACAGCATGGTCTGGGCCGTCGTCGGCGGGGTCGTCGTCCTCGTGGGCGTGCTCGCCCTCTGGGGGCGGGCGGCCGCGCGGGCCCGTCGGGCCGAGCGGGCGGCGGACCGGGCGGCCGTGCAGACCCGTCGCGCCTAGCGGTCGGCGGGCGGGGCGTCCGTGCGGGCCATCTCGACGAGCCGGTCGAGCGCCTCGCCGAGGTCGTCGTGCCACGTGCCTGGCGACCACGGGCCGCCGCGCTCGTCCGTGCCCCACACGTGCCACCGACCGTCCTGCTCCTCGAGCGCGGCGGCGTCGGACCGGGTGGGTTCGCCGGGCCAGCGGACGCGCAGCCGCTCGTCGGCAACGACCCGACGTGCCTCGTCGAGGTCGCTGAACGGCAGCGCCTTCCGCCACTGGTCGACGACGACGCCGATCCGCCGACCGGCGGTGCCGTCCCAGTCGACGTCGAACCCGTGGTCGGTGAGGACCTCGGCGACCTGGTGCCCGGCGGCGAGGTGGGAGCGTTCGGTGATCGCGGCTTCGCCACGGCTCGAGAGCATGGCCTTCGCGACGAGGTCCTGGTCGATGTCGGGCGCGGGGCGGAACGACCCGAACGCCAGGCGCAGCACGTGGCGGTCCAGGCAGAGTCCCTCGGCGTCCTGGGCATGGAAGTACACGTAGGCCCACTCCCGGAACCCACCGGGGGCGTCACGGTCCGGCGTGCGCAGGTCACGTGCCTCGCGGAACCCGTCGGCCTGGTCGACGCCGAGGGCCGTGCCGGTCACGAAGCCGAGCGTCCGGAGCTGCCGGAACGCGCGCTGCAACCGGTCGTGCTGGCTGGTGTCGGGCCTCCACGACCGTTCCTCCCGGCGCCGTGCATCCCAGATCGGGCGTGCGCGACCGACCACGGCCGACCGGAACGCGGCTTCGTCGGGGACGTCGTCGGCGTACCACTCGACGACGGCCTCGACGACGTCGTCGAACCGGAGGAACCCCGGGAGCAGGTGCTCGGAGACGGCCTCGTCGATCATCTCGTCGTCGGGTTCGACCTCGTCGAGGACGTCGTAGGCGGTCTGGTCGATGCCGTCGTCGACGGGCTTCCGCCGCCACCGGTCGAAGAACCCCACGGCACGGATCCTACGGTGGGATCAGGCCTGCGTGACGACCTTGGCGTGTCCGCGGTCGTCGACGAACACGTAGGCGGCACCCGCGGAACCGAGGTTCACGCCCAACGGCTCCTCGTCGAGCATCGCCAGGAAGCGGTACCCGTCCGGGGTCTCGTCCTCCTGGATCCACGGGGGCGATCCGCCCCACTGGCCGGCGACCGTGACCCCGTCCGCTCGTGCCCTGGTCACGGCGTCGACGTGCTCGCTCGCGTCCGTTCGGCGCACGCCGAGGAGCCAGGGCCGTCCGGGGACGACCGCGGTGTCGGACGGCGAAGTGGGGGCCTCGGCGAGCCGGAGGTCGCGGCCACCCGTGACGATCGCGGCGTTGCACCCCGAGTCCGGGTCCCAGGACGCGCACGTGCCGGGGTCCACCTGGCAGAGGAACACCAGGACCAGGGCACCGCGGTCCTCCAGCTGGGCCGTGAACTGCATCGGCTCGTCGTGTTCGGCACACCGCGGCCAGCGGAACCCCTCCGGCACGGCGGGGAGGCCCCCGAGTCGCGACGACACGAGCGGCGCCGGGACGTCGGACCGGTACGCGCCGAGGAGCCGTACGTCGTTCCGGGGCGCGCTCGCCGGGACGCGCCGTGGTCTCGATCCGGCGGCGACGACGGCCACGCGCGTGGTCTCCGGAGCGCCCTCGCGGGTGATCGCGACGAGGACCGAGGGATCGACCGTGGCGAGCTCCCACCGGCGGAGCGGCTGCTGGTGATCACGTCCTGACGGCGAGTACGGGATCGCCGCCTCGTCGTCCCTGAGGAGCCGGTCCTCGAGCAGCGCGACGTCCAGGGCCGGGTACCCGGCGGCAGCGGCCTGGTCCGCGACGCGTCCGGCAGCGCGCCGTGCGATCGTCCGTCGACGGGCCCGTGCCCCGTGGAACAGCACCAGGTGGAGCAGGTGCGCGACGACGAGGAACGGGACGACCCAGAGCGCCGCGAGGAGGAACGACGCACCGACCCTGTGGTGCTCCCAGGCGTTGAAGAAGATGCCCAGCGCGAGGAACGCGAGGACGCCGAGCGTGTAGGCGACGGCGTACACACCGGTGAAGGCGCGCGACCCGGGTGGCGTGCGGACCGCGGCGACGTCGCTCGTGTCGACCACGACGTCGGGCAGCACGGTCGAGTGGTCGTCGGTCATCGTGGTCCCCCGAATGTGATGGACCGCCAGGGTACCGGGGCGGGAACGACGACGACGCCGCCGGAGGCCGGCGGCGTCGTCGCGAAGCGTGTGGAGTGCGTGCCTACTTCTTGGCGCTGAGCTGCTCGATGATCGCCTTCGCGACGTCGTGCATGGTCAGACGGCGGTCCATCGAGGCCTTCTGGATCCAGCGGAACGCCTCGGGCTCGGTGAGGCCCATCTTCTCGTTCAGCAGGCCCTTGGCGCGGTCGACGAGCTTGCGGGTCTCGAAGCGCTCGACGAGGTCGGCGACCTCGGCCTCGAGCGTGATGATCTGCTGGTGCCGCGAGAGGGCGATCTCGATCGCGGGGAGCAGGTCGTTCGGGGTGAAGGGCTTCACCACGTAGGCGAGCGCACCGGCTTCGGTCGCACGCTCGACGAGTTCCTTCTGGCTGAACGCCGTCAGGAGCACGACGGGGGCGATGTGGTTCTTCGAGAGCTTCTCGGCCGCGGAGATGCCGTCGAGCTGGGGCATCTTGACGTCCATGATGACCAGGTCGGGGCGGAGGTCGGTCGCGAGCTGCACGGCGGTCTCCCCGTCTCCGGCCTCACCGACGACGTCGAAGCCGTTGTCACGGAGGATCTCGACGATGTCCAGGCGGATGAGCGACTCGTCCTCAGCGACGACGACGCGACGGGGTGCTGTTGCAGTTGCTTCTGAGTCACTCACGACCCAGAGCCTACTAGACACCGGAACTGCCGCGTTCCATCTGTCGTGGACGAGCCGGTTCTGGACGAGTGGCGGGTCTGGACGAGTGGCGGGACCCGGTGGTCGGCGCAGCCCCGCGCGCCGTGGTACGAGTGGCGGGACCCCGCGATCGATGCAGCCCCGCGCGCCATGACGGCCACTTGTACGAGTGGCGGGACCCGGTGGTCGGCGCAGCCCCGCGCGCCATGACGGCCGCTGGTACGACTGGCGGGACCCGGTGGTCGGCGCAGCCCCGCGCGCCGTGGTACGAGTGGCGGGACCCGGTGGTCGGCGCAGCCCCGCGCGCCGTGACCGCCGTGGTACGAGTGGCGGGACCCGGTGGTCGGCGCAGCCCCGCGCGCCGTGACCAACGATCGTACGAGTGGCGGGACTCGAACCCGCACGCCGTGAGGCAGAGCATTTTGAGTGCCCCGTGTCTACCATTCCACCACACTCGCGAGGACTTCAGGCTAGCAGGACGTCGTGCTCGGTCCGCCTCCGGACCGGCTCCGGCGCGGCACCCGGGAGCCGGAGCTCGAACACGGCGCCCCCGAGCCGGCCCGCATCGATCCCGTGAGCGAGCGTGCCCCCGTGCGCGACGGCGATGCCCCGCGCGATCGGGAGCCCGAGACCGGCGCCGCCGGAGCGGACGTCCCGCGCCTGTTCGAGACGGACGAGTCGGTCGAACACGCGCGCACGGTCGGCCTCGGCGATCCCGGGTCCGTCGTCCTCGACCCGGAGCAGCACCTCGCCGTCCGTGGTCGACAGCGCCACCGCGATCGTGCCCGCGCCGCCGGTCGCCCGTGCGGCGTTGTCGACGAGGTTGCCGAGCACCTGTGCCAGCCGGTCGGGGTCGACGTCCGCGGCGATGGACCCCTCCGGGACCGACTCGCGGATGTCGGTGCCCGGCAGGCGGAGGCGGAGGCGTTCCACCTCGCTCGCAAGCCACGGCACCAGGTCCGTCCGACGGCGTTCGAGCACGATCCCCCGGTCGAGCCGTGCCATCGTCAGCATGTCGTCGACGAGTCGGGCTGCACGGTCGGCCTGCCGCACGACGTGGACCGCCAGGACCTCCCGGGTCGCGGCGTCGTCGGGACCGCTGCGGACCAGGGTGTCCGCGGCCGCCCGCACCCCGGCGACCGGGGTGCGCAGTTCGTGTGCGGCGTCGGAGAGGAACGACCGGACGCGCTCTTCCGCCTGGACCGCGTGCGTCTCCGCTCCCTCCACCGCGTCGAGCATCTCGTCGAACGCCGTCGCGACGCGGCCGATTTCGGTGTCGGTGCGGGACGGGCGGAGCCGTCGTCCGCGGTCGCCGCCGGCGATCGACCGGGCGGCCGCCGTCATCTCGTCGAGCGGCCGGAGCGACCGCCGGACCACCAGCACCACGCCGACGACCGCCACGCCGAGGAACGCCGCGGACGCACCGCCCAGCACCCACCCGAGCTGCGTCAGCGTCTCCTGGACGTCCCGGGTGCCGGCGGTGAGGCTGATCACGGTGCCGTCGTCGAGCGTCGAGCGCAGTGTCAGCACGCCGTCGTCCTCGCGCACCGTGGACGACGTGATCCGTGCACCGGAGGTCGCGTCACGCGTCGCGCTGCCCGTCGCGGCGCCGGCACGGTCGGTGCTCCCGCCCGGTCGTGGCCCCGGGAGTGCCGCAGGGTCGGGCGGCCCTGCCCGGAGCTGGTCCGGCGTCGGACCGGCCTCGACCGCGGCACCGTCGGACTGGACGATGCGCACCGACAGCCCCTGCGCGGACAACCGGTCCGCCAGGTCGTCGGCGTCGAGCACGCCGACGAGTGCAGCGGCGGCCGACGCACGGTCCCGCAGCCGGTCCTCGACCTGGGCGCGCAGGCGGGCACCGAGCACCGCCTCGACGGCGACCACGAAGCCGGCGAGCAGGACTGCGAGGAGCGCGATGACGGCGACGACCGTCCGCAGCCGCAGCGAGGTGGTCCGGAGTCCCCCGGTCGCGGCCCTCACGCGGCACCCCGGTCGACCGACAGACGGTAGCCGAGTCCCCGCACGGTGTGCACGAGCCGCGGCCCGTGCGCCTCCATCTTCCGGCGGAGGGCGCTCAGGTGCACCTCGACGAGGTTCGCCGCGACCTCGTCGTAGCCCCACACCTGCGTGGTGATCTGCCCCTTCGACACGGTCCGACCGCGGCTCTCGGCGAGGAACCGCAGCAGGCGGAACTCGGTCGCGGTGAGGTCGAGCGGCGTCCCGGCACGGCGGACGGTCGCCGCCTCGGGGTCGAGCACGAGGTCGCCGACCTCGATCACGGACGGCACACGTCCGCGGCGCCGCAGCACGGCGGTGACCCTGGCGACGAGCTCCGCCATCGCGAACGGCTTCACCACGTAGTCGTCGGCGCCCTCGGCGAACCCACGGAGCCGGTCGTCGAGCTCGTCCCGTGCGGTCGTCATCACGACCGCGGCGTCCGACCGTGCCCGAATCCGGGCCGCCAGGAGGATGCCGCTCGGGCCGGGCAGCATCCAGTCGAGCAGGACGATGTCCGGCGCGGCACGGTCGAGGTCCGCGGCGATGGACCGACCGTCGGGAGCCTCGGTGACGAGCCACCCCTCGGCACGGAGGGTCGCGGCCACGGCGGTGCGGAGGGCGTCGTCGTCCTCCACGAGGAGGATGCGGGCTGGAGCGTTCACGGCAGACACCGTAGGGTCCGCTCGCGATCACGGAGCATGGAACCAGCTGGAGAACCCCTGTGCTTCAGTCATGCTTCAGATTCGAGCTCGACCGTCGTCCTCGTCGGCGGACCACCCCGGTCCGCCACGACGATCGGAGACACCATGCAGGACGAACAGCACGACCAGACCGACACCGCGACCGGCGGACGCCGGCGACGCACCCTCCGCCTGGTCGGCATCGGATCGGCGGCAGCAGCGGTGCTGGTCCTCGGCGGACTCGGCGTGACCGCTGCGGTGGCCGACGGCGGCGGGAGCTCCCTCGCATCCGCGACGCCGACGGGCGCCCCGAGCGGCGCGCCCTCCGGCGCTCCGGGCCACGGCGGCGGCGCGGCGAGCGGGCGCCCGACCGCCGGCCCGGACGGCGCTGCACCGGCACCGGGCCGCGGCCCCGCCGGTGGCGGTGCGTGCACGCCCGACGGCGCGCCGACGCCGCCGAAGGGCGGGGCGGCCCCCACGCCCCCCGACGGCGCGCCGACGCCGCCGAAGGGCGGCGAGGCCCCCATGCCGCCGAAGGACGGCACCGCCGCCACGCCGAAGGACGGCACCGCCCCGACGCCGCCGAAGGACGGCACCGGGCCCACCCCGCCGGCCGCTCCCGGTGCCCAGGACTCGGCGACGCCCGCCCCCACCAGCGGCTCCTGACCGGTCGCGCCGTGTGGACGAGCGGGAGGCGCACCCCCGTCGGCCGACCGGTCGACCGGAGGCGTGCCTCCCGTCCGCGTCGTCGCAGGAGGTGGCTGGCGGCGACAGCCGGTATGGTCCTCGGCATGGGGACGGGACGACCAGGTGTGCCCGCAGGGCGGGAGCGCAGCAGCCGATGACCGATGATCCACTCTTCACGAGCCTGTTCGCCGCCGTGCAGGCGGCGCCGGACGACGTCGTCCTGCGCGGACAGGTCGCGCAGCTCCTGCTCGAACGCGGGAGGCCGGCCGAGGCACTGCAGCACGCCGGCATCGTCCTGCAGCAGGACCCGGGCAACGCCGTCGCCCTGCGGGTCCTGACGACCGCCGCGAGTGCGCTCGGGTCGACTGCCGAGACGTCGACCGACACAGCATCGACCGGCGAGACACCGACCGACGCGGCGCCCGACGTCCCCGGCACCGACCACCCCGAGGGGTTCGACTGGCACCGGGCCGAGGCGGACCTGGACGCCCCGGTGCCCCCGCCCTTCGTCGAGTCCACCGGCGACGCACCGGAGCGGCTCCGGGTGGACGGCGAGGGCGAGCACCGGCTCGACGTCGAGATCGAGCGGCCCGACGTGACGCTCGACGACGTCGGCGGTCTGGCCGACGTCAAGCAGCGGATCCGCGAGTCGTTCCTCGAGCCGATGCGGCACCCCGAGATCGCCGAGGCGTTCGGGCAGACGCTCCGCGGCGGCCTGCTGCTGTACGGCCCTCCCGGCTGCGGCAAGACCTTCATGGCGAGGGCCATCGCCGGAGAGCTCGGCGCACACTTCGTCACCGCACGGATCGACCAGATCCTCGACCCCTACGTCGGCAACACGGAGAAGAACGTGCACGCCGTGTTCGAGGCCGCACGCGCGAAGGCGCCGGCGGTGCTGTTCCTCGACGAGGTCGACGCCCTCGGAGCCCGACGCTCCGGCATCGGTGCCGGATGGAGTGGACTGCGGCAGATGGTGAACCAGCTGCTGCTCGAACTCGACTCCGTCGGCTCGGACAACGACGGCCTGTTCGTGCTCGCCGCAACGAACAGCCCCTGGGACGTCGACCCCGCGTTCCTCCGCCCCGGCCGCCTGGACCGGATGACGCTGGTGCTGCCACCGGACGCACCGGCCCGGCACGCGATCCTCCGCCACCACTTCGCCCGTCGCCCGATCGCCGGGATCGACCTCGACCAGGTCGTCGCGCGCACCGAGGACTTCTCCGGTGCCGACCTGGCCCACCTCGTGACCTCGGCCGCGGAACAGGCGATGTCCCGCTCGGTCGCCGCCGGCGAGGTCCAGCCCGTCGTGATGGCCGACGTGCAGCACGCCCTCGCGCAGGTGCGTCCCTCGACGGGGTCGTGGCTCGTCACCGCCAAGAACGTCGCCGCGTTCGCGAACGCGGACGGCCGCTACGACGAACTCGTCGCGTACCTGCGGCAGAAGCGTGTCCTCTGAGGAACCGGCGGCCGTCGCGGCCCGGGCCGGATCGCTCCGCGCCCTGGGGCAGCTCGACGGCGCCGGACGCATGCTGCAGGAGGCGCTCGCCGAGGCACCGGACGACGCCGACCTGCTGACCGAGTGGGCCGCGGTCTGCCAGGCGCGCGGCGACCTGCGCCAGGCGGAGGACGCCGCCCGCGCCGCCGTGCAGTCGGCACCCGAGACGCTCCCACCGTGGACGCGCCTGGTCGCGGTGCTCATCGCCCAGGACCGGGCCCCCGAGGCACGGGTGATCACCACCGAGCTCATCGGCCGCGTCCCCGACGTGCCCGGGGTCTGGGCGCAGCACGCGATCGCGAGCTTCGACGGCCGAGGACGACGACTCGCCGAGGTGCGGCACGCCTACGAACAGGCGATCGAGCTGGCCCCGGAGTCGCCCGACATGTACGTGATCGGGTCCATCAGCGAGCGGGCGTACGGCAATCTCGACCTGGCACGTGCCCTGGTCGCCGATGGTCTGGCCACCGCGCCGCAGCACGCCGGGCTCCTCAGCCTCCGCGCCGAGTACGCACCGGTCTCCCAGCAGCCGGAGCTCCTCCTCGACGTGCTGACGACGAACCCCGGCGACCAGGAGTCCCGCGAACTCCTCGACGCGGCGGTCACCTGGGAGCGCCGAGCGGCGTCGACAGCGGCCCTCGCACCGGTGGTCGTGGCGCTCGGGACGCTCGCCGCCGGGCCTGGGATCCCCGGAGCGGTGACGGCGACGCTCCTCGCGGCCGGGAGCGCAGTCGCCGCGTGGGCGGTCGTCCGACGGTACCGCCGGCGACGGGACCGGCTGCCCGCGAGCTACCTGTCGACGCTGCCACGCCAGGGCCTCGCACTCGCGCGCACCGCCGCAGTCGCGACGGCGGTCCTCGTCCTGGTCGGGGTCGTGCTCGAATGGGTGACGGCCGCGGTGGGCGCCGGCCTGCTCGCCGGGCCGATCGCGTTCGGGCTCGCGATCGTCGCCGGCCTGGTCACGATCGCCGCGCCGCTGCTCGGCGACGACCGGGTGCTCCGGACGTCCCGGAACCGCGAGGGACGGGTGCTCTGGGGAACGGCGTGGCGGTACGGCAGCCTGCGGCAGGAGCTCGCCCTCTGGTCCGGGCTCGGGACGGCCGTGGCCGCGCTCGTCATCGGGTCGTCCGCACTGTCCGGCTCCGCACCGGCCGGCTCGGTCCCCGCCGTGACCTGGCCCGCCGCGCTCGTCACCGCACTGTCGGTGGGCGAGGCGCTCCGCGCGGGACGCTTCGCCGTGCAGCGCTACCTCCGGAGCCTCGGGATCCGCTACCGGCTGATCGCGCTCGTCGGGGTGACGATCGGGCTCGTGGCCATCGGGGTGGCCGGTCTGTCCGCACCCGGCAGCGCGGGGCGGACCGACCGACCCGAGCCGACGTCGCCGATGTCCGTCCCGGCGCCGTCGTTCCCCGACCCCGCACGGACGCCGGTGCCGGTGCCGTCGGTGAGCGTGCCGACCTTCGACCTGCCGTCCATCCCGCCGCTCACGGACCAGGGCTGACCGGACCGCTCCCCTGACGGCCACCGACGCGACGGTCGCCGACGCGACGGCCGCCGACACGACAGCCGCCGACGCGACGGCCGCGGGCGAGCGCCCGCGGGCCGAACGTCCCGGGCGCTCGCCGGGTACCGTCCAGTCCGACCAGCAGTGGAGATCAGGGAGGGTGCCCGTGGATTCCCGTGCCGTCCGCTCGTTCCGCGTGTTCGTCGTCGTCACCGCGGTCGTCGCGATCGCGCTCGGCGTCGTCGGCGTGGTCTGGCCGAGGCCGTCGCTCGTCGTGGTGGCGCTGCTCTTCGGCGTGTACCTCGTCGTCGCAGGGACGCTGCGGGTGGTCGCCGCCGTCCGCGGGCACGGGACGCGGCGGGTGTGGCGCTGGACGTCCGGCGTGGTCGGCGGACTCGTCGCGGTCGCCGGGCTCGTCACGCTCCTCGACCCGGCCGTGCCGCTGCTCGTGTACGCCCTGCTCGCCGGCGTCGGCTTCCTCGTCGAGGGCATCGCGTCGATCGTCGGGGGCGTCGTCGGCCATCCGGGGTCGTCGCGTGTGCCGACGATCGTCAGCGGTGTGGTGTCGATCCTCGGCGGGGTCGTGGTGCTCTCCGCGCCGGGGCTCGCGCTGACGGTGTTCGTCGTCCTCGCCGGCATCGCCCTCGTCGTCATCGGCGCGGCGGTGCTGTTGCTCCTGCCGCCGCGGGCAGCCGTGCGTCGGTAGCCGGACTCGCGGCCAACACGGCGCACCGCACCGCGGCCTCCCATGACCGCGCTTCGGAGCCCTACGCCGCGCCGGTGCCGAAGAGCAGGCCCAGCAGGTAGGTCACGACGGCCGCGCCGAACCCGATCACCAGCTGCCGGAGTGCACGACGGAGCGGCGACGCCCCGCTCAGGACCCCGACCACCGCGCCGGTGCCGAGCAGGGCGACACCGACGAGCACCGCCGCTACCCCGATGGCCGTCCACCCGTGGAGCCCGAACAGGTACGGGAGCACCGGGATGACGGCGCCCGAGGCGAAGAAGAGGAAGCTCGACACCGCAGCGCTCATGCCGTTGCCGACCGCCTCGTGGTCGTCCCCGACGCGGGTGCCGGCGGTCGCCGGTCCGCTGCTGAGCCCGGCGATCACGTCGGCGGCGTGGGCCTCGGCCTCGCCCTCCGGCATGCCGCGGGCGCGGTAGACCAGGGCGAGTTCGTTCGCGTCGACGTCGAGGTGGGCGACGGCGTCGCCGGCGTCGGGGTGCGGCGCGGAAGCCTCCAGGAGTTCGCGCTGCGACCGCACGGACACGTACTCCCCCGCACCCATCGAGAGCGCTCCCGCCAGGAGACCGGCGATGCCGCTCAGCAGGACGAAGTGGCGGTCGGCACCGGAGGCACTGATGCCGATGATGAGCGCCAGGTTCGACACGAGCCCGTCGTTCGCGCCGAACACCGCCGCGCGGAAGGTCCCGGACAGGCGCATCCGGCCCCGGTTCGCCAGTCCGCGGACGACCTCGCCGTGGATGCGTTCGTCGGCAGCCATCTGCGCCGTGGCGTCGTCGTCCTCCGCGTACGGTGAACGGTCCTCGGCGCGCTGCATGAGCGCGAGGACGAAGACCGACCCGAAGCGCTTCGCGAGGGCCGCCAGGACGCGGGTGCGCAGGCTTCCCCGGAGCGGCCGGCCGACGTCGTTGCCGAGCAGGTCGATCCAGTGCTGCTCGTGCCGACCCTCGGCCTCCGCGAGGGCGCCGAGGATCTGCCGTTCCTCACCACTCCGTCGGGCGGCGAGGTTCCGGTAGACGGCCGCCTCCGCGCGCTCGTCAGCGAGGTAGCGGCGCCACCGGCGCACATCGCCAGGCGTGCGGCCCACCGTCTCGGACCGGAGGCTGCGCTCGCTCATCTGGGTCGTCTCCTGTCGACGGGACACCGGGTCGGAACGCCAGCGGGCGCGGACCGGAGGGGTGCACCCGGGTGCACCGAGCCTCCAGTCCGCGCCCGCACGCGGTCCGTGGGACTAGTCGCGAACGTACGCCGGCGCCGCCTCGGCGTGCGCGTCCCCGACGCGGTGCACGCGGAGGTCGTTCGTCGACCCCTCGATGCCGGGGGGCGAACCGGCGGTGACGATGACGCGGTCGCCGGGGGTGGCGAGCCCGTTCTCGAGCAGGACGTCGTCCACCTGCGAGAAGAGCTCGTCGGTGTGGGTCTTGCGCTCGACCAGGAACGAGCGGACGCCCCAGGTGAGCGCCATCCGGCGCCGCGTGGCCTCGTTCGGGGTGAAGGCGATGATCGGCAGGCCGTGGCGCAGGCGCGACATGCGGCGCGCCGAGTCGCCGGACTCGGTGAAGACGCAGAGGTACGACGCCGCGGTGAACTCCGCGATCTCGACCGCTGCCAGCGTGATGGCGCCGCCGAGGGTGCGCGGCTTCGTGCCGAGCGGCGCGATGCGCTCGAGGCCGTGGTCCTCGGTGGACTCGACGATGCGGGCCATCGTGCGGACGGTCTGCACCGGGTACTCACCGACGCTGGTCTCGCCGGAGAGCATGACCGCGTCCGCGCCGTCGAGCACCGCGTTCGCGACGTCCGAGGTCTCGGCGCGGGTCGGGATCGGCGACGAGATCATCGACTCGAGCATCTGCGTGGCCACGATGACCGGCTTCGCCATGCGGCGGGCGAGCTCGACGGCGCGCTTCTGCACGATCGGGACGGCCTCGAGCGGGAGCTCGACGCCGAGGTCACCGCGAGCCACCATGATCGAGTCGAAGGCGTCGATGATCTCCTCGAGCGCGTCGACCGCCTGCGGCTTCTCGATCTTGGCGATGACGGGCAGACGCTTGCCCTCCTCGTCCATGATCTCGTGCGCGCGGTCGACGTCGGCCGCGTTGCGGACGAACGACAGCGCGATGAGGTCCGCACCCTGGCGGAGCGCCCAGCGCAGGTCCGCCTCGTCCTTCTCGCTCAGCGCGGGGACGTTCACGGCGACACCGGGGAGGTTGATGCCCTTGTTGTTCGAGACGGTCCCGGCGACGACGACCTCGGTACGGACACGAGTGCCGTCGGTGTCGAGCACGCGGAGGCGCACACGGCCGTCGTCGATGAGGAGCGGGTCGCCGGGCTTGACGTCCTGCGGGAGCCCCTTGAACGTCGTGCCGCAGATCTCCTTCGATCCGGGGACGTCCTCGGTGGTGATCGTGAAGACGTCGCCGACGTCGAGGTGGTGCGGGCCGTCGGCGAACTTCGCGAGGCGGATCTTCGGGCCCTGCAGGTCGACGAGGATCGCGACGGGCTTGCCGAGCTCCTCGGCGGCGCGGCGGACGTTCTCGTAGTTGGCCTCGTGGACGCTGTAGTCGCCGTGGCTGAGGTTGAGTCGAGCGACGTCGACGCCGGCCTCGATGATCTCCTTGACGGTCTCGTAGTCCGAGGTGGCCGGACCGAGGGTCGAAACGATCTTTGCGCGTCTCACTGGATTCCTTCGTGTGCTGGTGGTGGGGCTGTGCGGCGTTCGTGCGTGCTGACTGCTGCGCGGTGACGAAGCGAGGCCACCAGCACCTTATCGAGTGCTGGTGGCCTCGCGCTCACCGTGGGGTGTCCATCAGACGGAGATCGCCCGGTCGGTCGCCTTCACCGGCGCCGGCAGCATCGTGCTGCCCTCCAGGTACTCGTCGACCTTCGCGGCGGCCGCACGACCCTCGGCGATGGCCCAGACGATGAGCGACTGCCCGCGGCCGGCGTCCCCGGCGACGAAGACACCCGCCTCGTTGGTGGTGTAGTCCGCCTGACGGGCGACCGCGCCGGACACCGTCACCGGGAGACCGAGCTGCGGCTCGATCGTGTCCGTCTCCGGACCGGTGAACCCCATCGCGATGAGGACCAGGTCGGCGGGGATCTCGCGCTCCGTGCCGGCCTTCGGCACGCGACGGCCGTCGATGTACTCGGTCTCCGCCACGCGCAGGGCCCGGACCTCGCCGGCCTCGTTCGCGAGGAACTCGACGGTCGAGGCCAGGAAGGTCCGCTCGCCGCCCTCCTCGTGGGCGCTGGTGACCTCGAACACGGTCGGGAACATCGGCCAGGGCTGGTCGGACGGACGCTCGAGCGGGGGCTGCTTGCCGATCGCCAGGTTGGTCACGCTGAGCGCGCCCTGACGGTGGGCGGTGCCGATGCAGTCCGCACCGGTGTCGCCACCGCCGATGACGACGACGTGCTTGCCCTCCGCGGTGATCTGGTTGTCGACCGCGGTGCCGGCCCCCACGCGGTTCTGCTGCACGAGGTACTCCATCGCGAAGTGCACGCCCGCCAGGTCACGACCCGGGATCGGGAGGTCGCGCGGGACCGTCGCCCCGGTGGCGACCACGACCGCGTCGTAGCGCGACTTCAGGTCGTCCCAGGTGATGTCACGTCCGATCTCGACCCCGGCGCGGAACCGGGTGCCCTCCGCCTGCATCTGGGCGAGCCGGGCGTCGATCTGCCGCTTCTCCATCTTGAAGTCCGGGATGCCGTAGCGGAGCAGGCCGCCGATCCGGTCGTCGCGCTCGTAGACCGCGACCGTGTGCCCGGCGCGGGTGAGCTGCTGCGCGGCGGCGAGACCGGCCGGTCCCGAGCCGACGACGGCGACGGTCTTGCCGGTCAGGCGCTCCGGCGGGTGCGGGGTGACCCACCCGTTCTGGAACGCCTCGTCGATGATCGAGACCTCGACCTGCTTGATGGTGACGGGCGGCTGGTTGATGCCGAGCACGCACGATGCCTCGCACGGTGCCGGGCAGAGCCGCCCCGTGAACTCCGGGAAGTTGTTCGTCGCGTGGAGCCGCTCGATCGCCTGACGACCTTCGCCGCGCCACGTCAGGTCGTTCCACTCCGGGATGAGGTTGCCGAGCGGGCACCCCTGGTGGCAGAACGGCACACCGCAGTCCATGCAGCGACCGGCCTGGCGCTTCAGCTGGCCGGACTCCTGCTGCTCGTAGACCTCTTTCCAGTCCATCAGCCGGACGGGGACGGGCCGGCGTGCCGGGAGTTCACGTTCCTGGACCTTCAGGAACCCCTTGGGGTCAGCCACGGGTCACCTCCGAGGTGGTGGTCATGTGTCGAGTCGATTGCGGACGTGCGGTGGTGTCAGCCCGGTCCGGACGTGCCGTCGTGTCAGCCCGGTCCGGACGTGCCGTGGTGTCAGCCACCTGCGGTCACCTCCATGATGCGGTTCCAGACGACGTCGCCATCGGGGTCGAGCCCCTCGTCGACGGCCTGCCGGCGCGTCTCGAGCACCGCCGCGTAGTCCCGCGGGAGCACCTTGACGAACTCGGAGAGGTCGCCGGACGCCAGCAGCTCGGCCGCCAGCGTCGACCCGGTCTCCGTCGCGTGGCGCTGGAGCAGGTCGGTGACGATCTCGACGTCCGCGCTGTCGAGCGCCTCGAGCCGGAGCTCACCGCTCGCGAGGGCGTCCGCGTTGACGTGCTCGGTCCGGAGACCGCGGACGTACGCCGTGCCGCCGGACATGCCGGCGCCGAGGTTCCGGCCGGTCTCGCCCAGGATGAGCGCGAGGCCGCCCGTCATGTACTCGAGCGCGTGGTCGCCGACGCCCTCGACCACGGCGGTCGCACCGGAGTTGCGCACCAGGAAGCGCTCACCCACGATGCCGCGGATGAACATGCTGCCCTGGGTGGCGCCGTAGCCGATGACGTTGCCGGCGATGACGTTCTCGGAGGGCTCGAAGCCGACGTCCTCGTTCGGACGCACGACGACGTCGCCACCGGAGAGGCCCTTGCCGACGTAGTCGTTGCTGTCGCCGATGAGCCGGAGCGTGATCCCCGAGGGCAGGAACGCGCCGAGCGACTGCCCGGCCGAGCCGCGGAGCGTGACGTCGATCGACCCGGCGGGGAGCCCGTTCTCGCCGTGGCGGAGGGTGACCTCGTGCCCGAGCATCGTCCCGACCGCGCGTTCGGTGTTGCGGATCGGCAGGTCGAGCTGCACCGTGCCGCCGTGCTCGAGCACGTCGGACGCCTGCTGGATGAGCTGCACGTCGAAGTGCTGCTCGAGCTCGTGGTCCTGCTCGCGGTGGCGCCGGCGGGGCTCGTCGGCTCCGAAGACCGGTCCGGTGAGGACCGGTTCGAGGTCGAGGCCGGACGCCTTCCAGTGCTCGACGGCTCGGTCGACGTCGAGTGCCTCGGTCCGGCCGATCGCCTCCTCGAGGCTGCGGAAGCCGAGCTCGGCGAGGAGCTCCCGGACCTCCTGGGCGATGAACTCGAAGAAGTTCACGACGAACTCCGGCTTGCCGGAGAACCGCTTGCGGAGCTCGGGGTTCTGCGTCGCGACGCCGACCGGGCAGGTGTCGAGGTGGCAGACGCGCATCAGGATGCAGCCCTCCACCACGAGCGGCGCGGTCGCGAACCCGTACTCCTCGGCGCCGAGCAGCGCCGCCACGACGACGTCGCGGCCGGTCTTCATCTGACCGTCGACCTGCACGACCACGCGGTCGCGCATGCCGTTGAGCATGAGCGTCTGCTGCGTCTCGGCGAGGCCGATCTCCCACGGCGTGCCGGCGTGCTTCAGCGAGTTCAGCGGGCTGGCACCGGTCCCGCCGTCGTGGCCGGACACGAGCACGACGTCGGCCAGGGCCTTCGTCACGCCGGCGGCGACCGCGCCGATGCCGGACTGGCTGACGAGCTTGACGTGCACGCGCGCCGACGGATTGGCGCGCTTGACGTCGAAGATCAACTGCTTGAGGTCCTCGATCGAGTAGATGTCGTGGTGGGGCGGCGGCGAGATGAGGCCGACCCCCGCCGTGGCGTGCCGGGTCCTGGCCACCCACGGGTACACCTTCTGCGGCGGGAGCTGTCCACCCTCGCCCGGCTTGGCGCCCTGCGCCATCTTCAGCTGGATGTCCGTGGCGTGCGTCAGGTACATGCTCGTGACGCCGAAGCGTCCCGAGGCCACCTGCTTGATCGCGCTGCGCCGCTCCGGGTCGAGGAGCCGGTCGACGTCCTCACCGCCCTCGCCCGTGTTCGAACGGCCGCCGAGTCGGTTCATCGCGATCGCGAGCGTCTCGTGGGCTTCCTTCGAGATCGAGCCGTACGACATCGCACCGGTGTTGAACCGCTTGACGATCGACTCGATCGACTCGACCTCGTCCAGCGGGACGGGCTTCCGCTCGCCGTGCTTGAAGCGGAACAGGCCGCGGAGCGTCATCAGCTCCTCGGACTGGTCGTCGACCGCCGACGAGTACTCCTTGAAGATGTCGTACCGGCGCGCACGCGTGGCGTGCTGCAGACGGAACACGGTGTCCGGGTTGAACAGGTGCGGCGGGCCCTCGCGACGCCACTGGTACTCGCCGCCGGTCTGCAGCCGCTCGTGCGCGAGGACCGAGCCGTCCTGCGGGTAGGCCTGCTGGTGACGCTCGGCGTTCTCCTTCGCGATGACGTCGATGTCGACGCCGCCGAGGATCGACGAGGTACCGGTGAAGTACCGGTCGACGAACTCCTGCGACAGGCCGACCGCCTCGAACGCCTGCGCGCCCGCGTAGCTCGACACCGTCGAGATGCCCATCTTCGACATGATCTTCAGCACGCCCTTGCCGAGCGCCTTGATCACGTTCTTGACGGCCTGCTCCGGCGTGAGTCCGGTGATCATGCCCTGGCGGACCAGGTTCTCGCAGGTCTCCATCGCCAGGTACGGGTTGATCGCGGAGGCGCCGTACCCGATCAGGGTGGCGACGTGGTGCACCTCGCGGACGTCACCGGCCTCGACGATCAGGCCGACCTTCATGCGTTGCTCGGTCCGGATCAGGTGGTGGTGCACCGCGGCGAGCAGGAGCAGGCTCGGGATCGGCGCGCTCTCGGCGTTGCCGTCGCGGTCGGACAGCACGATGAACTGCTTGCCGGCCTCGATCGCCTCGTCGACCTCGTCGCAGACGGCCTGGATCCGCTGCTCCATCGCCTGCTCACCGGCGTCGACCCGGTAGAGGCCCTTGATCGTCACGGTGAGGTGGCGCCCGGACGCGGTCTCGAAGTGCTGGACCTTGGCGAGCTGGTCGTTGTCGATGACCGGGAAGTCGAGCACGATCTGCTTGGCGTGCTCGGGACCCGCGTCGAGCAGGTTGCGCTCCGGCCCGAGGCCCATGCCCATCGAGGTGATGACCTGCTCGCGGATCGAGTCCAGCGGCGGGTTCGTCACCTGGGCGAACTGCTGCGTGAAGTAGTCGAACAGCAGGCGCGGACGCTGCGACAGCACCGCGATCGGCGTGTCCGACCCCATCGCGCCGAGCGGCTCGGCACCCGCCTGCGCCATCGGACGCAGCAGGATGCGGACCTCTTCCTCGGTGTACCCGAAGGCGCGCTGACGCCGCGTGACCGATGCGGGGGTGTGCACGATGTGCTCGCGCTCCGGCAGGTCGCGGAGGTTGATCCGGCCGGCCTCGAGCCATTCGCTCCAGGGTCCGGAGGACGCCAGCTCGCGCTTGACCTCGTCGTCCTCGATGATGCGGCCGGCCTCGGTGTCGACCAGGAACATCCGGCCGGGACGCAGGCGGCCCTTTCGCACGACCTTCGACGCGGGGACGTCGATGACACCCGTCTCGGACCCCATCACGATGAGGCCGTCGTCGGTGACCAGGAAGCGCCCGGGGCGCAGGCCGTTGCGGTCGAGGGTCGCACCGACGAGCGAGCCGTCCGTGAACGTGATCGCCGCGGGGCCGTCCCACGGCTCCATGAGCATCGAGTGGTACTCGTAGAACGCCCGCAGGTCGGGGTCCATGTCGCCCTGGTTCTCCCACGCCTCGGGGACCATCATCGACACGGCGTGCGGGAGCGACCGGCCGGTCAGGGCCAGGAGCTCGAGGGTCTCGTCGAAGGACGCCGAGTCGCTGGCGCCGGGGCTGACGATCGGCAGGAGCGGCGCCATGTCGCCGAGCAGTTCGCTCTCGAGCTGCGACTGCCGGGCGCGCATCCAGTTCCGGTTGCCGCGGACGGTGTTGATCTCGCCGTTGTGCGCGAGCGTGCGGAACGGCTGCGCGAGCGGCCACGACGGGAACGTGTTCGTCGAGTACCGCGAGTGCACGATCGCGAGCTTCGACGCGAACCGCTCGTCGCTGAGGTCGGGGTAGAACGGCTCGAGCTGCAGCGTCGTGACCATGCCCTTGTAGACCATGGTCCGGCTCGACAGCGACATGAAGTAGATCTCCTGCTCGCGCTCGACGCGCTTGCGGAGGCGGAACGTCTGCCGGTCGAGCGCGATGCCGTGCACCGGGGCACCGTGCTCGTCGTGCCGCTCGGACGCCACGAAGAGCTGCTCGAACGCCGGCATCGCCGCACGGGCCAGGGTGCCGAGGACCTCCGGACGCACCGGGACCTCGCGCCAACCGAGGACCGTGAGGCCCTCGGTCCGCGCGACGGTCTCGACGGCGGTCTTCACCGCGGCACGGTCGGCGTCGTCGATCGGCAGGTAGGCGGTACCCACCGCGTACTCCCCCGCCCCGGGGAGGTCGAAGGCCACCTCGTCGCGGAAGAACGCGTCCGGTACCTGGCACAGGATGCCGGCGCCGTCACCGGTCCCGGCGTCGGAACCGACGGCACCGCGGTGCTCGAGGTTGCGCAGGGCACCGAGTGCGGCGTCCACGATGTCGTGCCCAGGGGTGCCGCGCAGCGTGGCCACCATGGCCAGGCCGCACGCGTCCTTCTCGTTCGCGGGGTCGTACATGCCGGTCGCCTCGGGCATCGCCGAGAAACGCCGGTGTGCCGGCAGGAGTGCCGTGGTGTGGGGTGGCAGGAGCGCCATGGGGAACCGTCCTCACGAGGAAGTGGAACAGGGACAGCGGTGGCCCGGTGGTGCGTTCCGCCCGGAGGGGCGGGACTGGTGCCCGTGCACGCCGTCAGCGAGTTGCCCTGCGGCGAGCGGAGGTGGTGGGTCCGGTGGTGGTGGACCCTGGTCGTGGTGACCCGGTGCCATGGTGGCCCGGTGTCGTGGTGCTGGTGGACGCGGTGTGATCGGTGCTGTGGTGATCGTCGTCCTGGACCTGAGCGGCCCGAGTGAGCGGGCTCGGTGTGGGCCGGATCTCAGGGGCGGTCGGCGGCGGTGGCGACCGGTTCGGAACCGTCGACGAGGGGTGCGTCGTCTGGGTGCTCCGAGTAGGTGTCGTCCGAGTCTACATGCGACTTCGCACGGGGTTCGTGACCGCGCACGTAGGGGCTCGGCTCCTTGCCGGTGTGCCGCTTCGACTGCAGCCAGAAGACGATCACACCGAGCAGGATCGCGGCGAAGGACGCCCACACGTTCGTGCGGATGCCGAAGAACGTCTCCGACGTGTCGACGCGGATCGACTCGAGGAACGAGCGACCGAGGCCGTACCAGATCAGGTAGAGCGCGAGGACGCGGCCCCACTGCAGCTGGAACTTCCGGTCGAGCAGGATGATCACGGTGAAGCCGATGACGTTCCAGATGATCTCGTAGAGGAACGTCGGGTGGAACAGCGTCCCCTCGGGCAGGCCCGTCGGGTACGCCGCGTTCGACGACTCGATCTGCAGGCCCCACGGCAGGCTGGTCGGCATGCCGAAGAGCTCGTGGTTGAAGTAGTTGCCGAGCCGCCCGAACGCCTGCGCGAGCAGCATCGCGGGCGCGACGGCGTCGAGGAAGGCGGTGAAGCGGAGCCCGACCTGGCGGCAGCCGATGTACGCGCCGACGGCACCGAGGATGAGCGCACCGAAGATCGCCAGGCCGCCCTCCCAGATGTAGAGGAAGGAGAGCGGGTCGCGACCTGGTCCGAAGTAGTCACTGACGTGCGTGAACACGTGGAACAGGCGGCCGCCGATGATGCCGGCCGGGACCGCCCAGATCGCGATGTCGATGATGATCCAGCGCTCGACGCCGCGGGCGTTCAGCCGGTGGTTCGTGACGAGGACGGCGGCGACGATGCCGAGCAGGATGCAGATCGCGTACGCGTGGATGCGGAAGTCGAGCGGCAGCGACCACCCGAACACGTCGTGCAGCCATGCGGTCAGGTCGAAGTACTGCCACGCGGTGCTGGGGCTCGGGATGCTCAGGAGGGGCATGGAGGTGCTGTCGCCTTTCGGTTTGCGCCGTGGGGCCGACGCAGTCGCGGTGACCCCGGATCACTGTAGCGCGGGTCGCGCGCTCGGCAGGAACCCGCGGCGGCTCCTGTGGGAACCGTGACACGGGAAGACGGAAGCCGGCGAGACGAGATGACGGGAGGCCCGGGGGACGTGGGCCGACCGGCTCACGTCCCCCGGGCCTCCCGTCCGGTCGTCAGCGGCGCTGCGCGCCGGCCGTCAGCTCGGCTGCGCGCTGGCCGACACCGGTCACACCGAGGTCGGCGAGTGCCCGGACGAAGGCCGAGCCGACGATCGCCCCGTCGGCGTACTCGAGGACCTCGGCGACCTGGTCGGCGGTGGAGATGCCGAGCCCGACGCAGGTGCGCGCCACCCCGGCGTCACGGAGTCGGGACACGACGGTGCGCGCGGCGACGTCGACGCCGAGGCGCGCACCTGTGACGCCCATCGTGGACACCGCGTACACGAACCCACGGCTGGCGTCGACGGCCTGGTGCATGCGGGCGTCCGAGGAGGACGGTGCCGCGAGGAACACCCGGTCCAGACCGGTGCGCTCGGAGGCGTCCATCCAGGCGGTCGCCTCGTCGGGGATGAGGTCCGGCGTGATGAGCCCGGACGCGCCCGCGGCGACGAGGTCGTCGGCGAACCGCTCCACGCCGTAGCGGAGGACCGGGTTCCAGTACGTCATGACGAGCACCGGGACGTCGACCCGGTCGGTGATGGCGTGCACCGCGTCGAACACCTGCGCGACCCGGAAGCCGTTCGCGAGCGACTCCTCGGCAGCGCGCTGGATGACGGGGCCGTCCATCACCGGGTCGGAGTACGGCAGGCCGAGCTCGATGACGTCCACGCCGTTCTCGGCGAGGGCGACCGCGGCGTCGACGCTGGTCTCGAGGGTCGGGAAGCCCGCTGGCAGGTAGCCGACCACCGCTCCCGCACGGTCCTGGTTGGCCTGGTCGATCGTCGTCGCGACGGTCCGCGTCTCGCTCACATCTGCTCCGCGTTCTCGTCGAGGATGCCGAAGTACCGGCTGGCCGAGGCGACGTCCTTGTCGCCGCGCCCGGAGAGGTTCACCAGGATGACGGCGTCAGGGCCGAGCTCCTTGCCGAGCTTCATCGCGCCGGCGAGGGCGTGTGAGGACTCGATCGCCGGGATGATGCCCTCGGTCTGGCTGAGCAGCCGGAACGCCTCCATCGCCTCGGTGTCCGTGATCGGCTCGTACTGCGCGCGCCCGATCGACGCCAGGTAGGCGTGCTCCGGGCCGACGCTCGGGTAGTCGAGCCCCGCCGAGATGCTGTGGCTCTCGATGGTCTGACCGTCCTCGTCCTGCATGAGGTACGACTTCGCTCCCTGCAGGACGCCCTCACGCCCGAGCGTGATGCTCGCCGCGTGCCGACCGGTCTCGACACCGTCGCCACCGGCCTCGTACCCGAGGAGCCGCACGGACTCGTCGTCGAGGAAGGCCTCGAAGATGCCCATCGCGTTCGATCCGCCACCGACGCACGCGGCGACGGCGTCGGGCAGGCGGCCGACGAGGTCGAGCACCTGCTGCCGGGCCTCGACGCCGATCACCTTGTGGAACTCGCGCACCATCTCCGGGAACGGGTGCGGACCGGCGACCGTGCCGAGCAGGTAGTGCGTGGAGTCGACGTTCGCGACCCAGTCACGCAGGGCGTCGTTGATGGCGTCCTTCAACGTGCGCGAGCCCGTCTCGACGGGGATCACCTCGGCGCCGAGGAGCCGCATCCGTGCGACGTTGAGCGCCTGGCGGTCGGTGTCGACCGCGCCCATGTACACGACGCAGTCCATCCCGAACAGCGCCGCGGCGGTGGCCGTGGCCACGCCGTGCTGGCCGGCGCCGGTCTCGGCGATCAGGCGGGTCTTGCCGAGGCGCTTCGCGACCAGCGCCTGGCCCAGCACGTTGTTGATCTTGTGCGAGCCGGTGTGGTTCAGGTCCTCGCGCTTGAGGATCACGCGTGCGCCGCCGGCGTGCCTGGCGAACCGCGGCACCTCGGTGATGATCGACGGCCGACCCGTGTAGTCGCGCTGCAGGGCGTCGAGCTCCTCGTGGAAGGCCGGGTCCGCCCAGGCCTCGCGGAAGGCGGCTTCGAGTTCGTCGAGGGCCAGCACGAGCGACTCGGGGACGAAACGCCCGCCGAAGTCGCCGAAGTACGGGCCGTGGAGGTCACGGAGTGAGGTCACGTTGGTGCTCCCGGAACGTGTCCGGCACCGGGCCGGACGGAGGGTCAGGCGTCGATGAACGACGCGAGTGCAGCGGCGGGGTCGGCGCCCGTCACGAGCGCCTCCCCCACCAGGACGACGTCGGCTCCCGCAGCGCGGTAGTGGGCGACGTCGGCGGGACCGGAGACGGCGGACTCGGCGACACGGACGACCCCGTCGGGGATCGACCCGGCCAGGGAGCCGAAGAGGTCGCGGTCCAGCGAGAAGTCGGTGAGGTCGCGGGCGTTCACGCCGAGGATCCGTGCACCGGCGTCGAGGCCCCTGGCGACCTCGTCGCCCGAGTGGGCCTCGACGAGGACACGCATGCCGAGCTGCTCGGCGAGCTCGTGCAGCTCGACGAGCCGCGCCTGGTCGAGGGCGGCGACGATGAGCAACACGATGTCGGCACCCGACGCACGCGCCTCGACGACCTGGTACGGGTCGGCGATGAAGTCCTTGCGGAGCACCGGGACACCGACGCGGGCCTTGACGGCTTCGAGATCGGCGAGGCTGCCGAGGAACTTCCGTCCCTCGGTGAGCACGCTGATGGCCGAGGCGCCACCGCGCTCGTAGTCGGCGGCGAGCCCCGCGGGGTCGGCGATCGTCGCCATCGACCCGCGGGAGGGGCTGGCACGCTTCACCTCGGCGATGACCTTCACGCGGTCGGCGGGGGCGAGGAACTCGAGCGCGTCGAGCGGCGAGGCGACCCGGTCGAGGTCACGTTCGACGTCCGCGTAGGGACGGTCGACGCGACGGGCCGCGGCGTCCTCGAGCGCGCCCGCGACGAGGGTCTCGAGCACGTTCGGCATCGTGGGCCTACTCGTCGTGGTGCTTGGGGACGAACTTCGGACCGTTCACGCCGTAGCCGGCCTTGCTCATCACGACACCGACGATCAGGCCGACGACGAGCAGCGCGGCGGAGGCCCAGACGGCCCACGCGATGCTGAACCAGAAGCAGATCGTGCCGATCGCGAACGCCACCAGCATGATGATGACGGACGTCCAGGCTGCCGGCGAGTGGCCTTCGCCGAGTTCTGCGGGCTCAGTGGTGCTCACGGTGCTCCTCGTGGTCGGTGGCGTCGTCGGTCGATCGACGCGGGTCCAAGCCTACCGTGTCGTCACCGCCGGTCTCCGCAGCGGGGAGGTCGGTCCGCGCTGCGCCGCCGTCGGATCCGTCGGCGCTCGCCCGGGTCGGGTCGACGCCGGCGCTCAGGTCGTCCCAGTCCACGACCGCGTCGCGCTCGACCGGCACGGCCACGCGGGAGGTGGTCGGCGTGGCGGCGTACTTGCGGCTCGGACCGGGCCACGACCGCTGCACCACCAGCACGACGATGCCGAGCAGCACGGCCAGGACGCCCCCGGCGATGCCGACCGCGGGCCACGCGGAGACGTCGACGGACGTCACGACCCGACGGATCGCGGACAGGTCGCTCACGCCGGCCACCTCGCCGACGGCGCCCTTCGCGGCCGCCACGGGGTCGGCGAGGGCGTTCACGCCGGCGACGACGATCGCGACGCCGAGCAGGACCTCGATCACCGCGAGCACGATGCGGACGACGCGCCCGGCGATCGTCATCGCGAGGAACAGCGCCAGCGACGCGATCGCCAGCGCGGTGTACTGCGGGACCGCCTTCGACCCGTCGGCGTCGACGGTGGTGGTCACCGCCGCCGTCGCGTCGAGGTGCACGGTGAACCACGTCTGCGTCCACGAGAGCATCACGATGCCGGCGACCGCGAGCCCGATGACGACGACGAGCGGACGGGAGCGCCTCACGAGCGGACCTCGCGCATCTGGTTGGCGGTGGCGACGGCGCGGAGCGGCGCCGCGGCCTTGTTGACGGCCTCGGTGTGTTCGGTCGCGGGGTCGGAGTCGGCGACGAGCCCCGCTCCTGCCTGCACGCGGGCCACACCGTCCTTGATGAGCGCGGTCCGGATCGCGATGGCGAGGTCGGCGTCCCCGGCGAAGTCGAAGTACCCGACGACGCCCGCGTAGGCGCCGCGCGTCGCGGGTTCGAGCTCGTCGATGATCTCCAGCGCGCGCGGCTTCGGTGCGCCGGAGAGCGTGCCCGCCGGGAAGGTCGCCCGGAAGACGTCGATCGCGGAGGCTTCGTCGCGGACGGTGCCCTCGACGCTCGACACCAGGTGCATGATGTGGCTGAACCGCTCGACGGTCATGAACTCGGTCACCGCGACGGTGCCGGGCTCGCACACCTTCTGCAGGTCGTTGCGGGACAGGTCCACGAGCATCAGGTGCTCGGCACGTTCCTTGGGGTCCTCGAGGAGGTCCTCGCCGAAGCGGACGTCCTCCTCCGGCGTCGCCCCGCGCGGGCGGGAGCCGGCGATCGGGTGCGTGATGGCCCGGCCGCCCTGCACCTTGACGAGCGCCTCCGGCGACGCCCCGACGATCCAGAACGGTGCGCCGGCGGTGTCCTCGAGCGACAGGAAGTACATGTACGGGCTCGGGTTCAGCGTGCGCAGCACCCGGTAGACGTCGAGGGGCTCGGCCGTCACGTCGTGGTCGAAGCGCTGCGAGATGACGACCTGGAACACGTCGCCGTCGCGGATGAAGTCCTTCGACCGCGTCACCGCGGCCATGTACTCCTCCGGCGTCGACCGGTGCCGCGGCGTCGGCTCGGCGATGTCGAACGCCTCGGCGACGGTCGCGACGGTGGGCTGCACCAGGTCGGCCTGCATGCGGTCGAGTCGGTCCTGTGCCGCCGTCCACAGCGCGTCCGCGTCGTCGGTGCCGTCGTTGAGCGCACTCGCGACGAGCAGCACGAGCCCGGTGCGGTGGTCGAGCGCGGCGAGCTCGGCGACGAACGCCAGGGACTGCCCCGGCACGGTGAAGTCCGACGGCGGGACGTTCGGCAGGTGCTCGAGCTGGCGCACGGCCTCCCAGCCGATGAACCCGACGGTCCCGCCGACCAGGGGCGGAGTGCCGGGGACGCGCGGGGTGGCCCAGCGCTCGTGCAGTCGGGCGAGCACGTCGAGGGGTGCGCCGTCGAGGTCGCCGACGGCGCGCTCCGCGCTCATCCCGGTGTCGATCCACGCGGCGCGGTCGCCGTCCTGCGTGAGGACACCGAAGCTCCGCACCCCGACGAAGGACCAGCGCGACCACAGGCCACCCTGGCCGGCGGACTCGAGGAGGAACGAGCCGGGTCGGCCGTCGGCGAGCTTACGGTACACGCCGACCGGGGTCTCGCTGTCGCCGTAGAGCGCGCGGACGACGGGGACGACGCGGTGGCCGTCCGCCACCAGGGCGTCGAACTCCGGACGGGAGGTCGTGTGCGGCTGATCGGAGACCGTGGCGGTGGGCGACGTGGTGGCGTTCGTCATCGGGTCGCCTCCGTCGTCTCGGATGACGGTGCGGTCGCCGCCGCCGTCGGTGCCGACGCGGTCGTCGGGGTCAGCGGGTCGACGTCGAAGCACCGGTGCGCGCCGGTGTGGCACGCGGCACCGACCTGCTGCACCGTCACGAGCAGGGTGTCCGCGTCGCAGTCGAACGCCGCAGCACGGACGTACTGCGCGTGGCCGGAGGTGTCGCCCTTCCGCCAGTACTCCTGCCGGGACCGGGACCAGAAGGTCACCCGGCCCTCGGTCAGGGTGCGGCGGAGGGCTTCCCGGTCCATGTAGCCGAGCATGAGGACGTCCTTCGACGACTCCTCCTGCACGACTGCCGGGAGCAGCCCGTCCGCACCGAACCGCGCGCGGTCGAGGACCGCGTCCGTGCTGGTGCTGGTGCTGTCGGTCATGAGGCTCCTAGCGTACGGCGTGCCCGGAGTCCCGCAGCGCGTCCTTGACCTCGCCGATGGTCATCTCCCCGCGGTGGAACACGCTCGCGGCGAGCACGGCGTCCGCACCGGCGTCCACGGCCGGGGCGAAGTGCTCGAGCCGACCCGCGCCTCCCGAGGCGATGACCGGCACCGACGAGACGGCGCGCACCGCGGCGGTGAGCTCGAGGTCGAACCCGTTCTTCGTGCCGTCGGCGTCGATCGAGTTGACGAGCAGTTCGCCAGCGCCGCGCTCGACGGCCTCGCGGGCCCAGCGGAGCGCGTCGAGGTCGGACTCGGTGCGTCCGCCGTGGGTCGTCACCACGAAGCCCGACGGCATCCGGTCCGAGCGCTTGACGTCGAGCGAGAGCACGACCGCCTGCGCGCCGAACCGGTCCGCGATCTCGCCGACGAGCGAGGGGCGGGCGATCGCCGCGCTGTTGACGCCGATCTTGTCCGCACCGCACTGCTGCAGCCGCGACACGTCGTCCACGCTGCGGACGCCACCGCCGACCGTGAGCGGGATGAAGACCTGCTCGGCCGTCCGCGTCACCGTCTCGTACATCGTCGACCGGTTCTCCACGGTCGCCCCGACGTCGAGGAACGTCAGTTCGTCAGCACCCTGCTCGTAGTAGCGCGCCGCGAGCTCGACCGGGTCGCCGGCGTCCTGCAGGTCGAGGAAGTTCACGCCCTTGACGACGCGGCCGCCCGACACGTCCAGACACGGCACGACGCGGACGGCGACGCCGCCGGGCACCGCGGTCACAGGCGTGCGGCGTGGATCGGGCTGACCAGGATGGCCCGCGCGCCGAGGTCGTAGAGCGCGTCCATGATGAGGTTCGCGTCGTCACGCGGGATCATCACGCGGACGGCCGACCAGTCCCGGCCGTGCAGCGGCGAGACCGTCGGCGACTCGATGCCGGAGGCGATCGCGGTGGCCTGCTCGAGGAGGTCCGTCGGGATGTCGTAGTCGAGCATGACGTAGCCGCGGGCGACGAGCACGCCCTGCAGCCGGCGGCGCAGGACGTCGATGCCCGGGATCGTCTCGTCGGTGGTGACCAGCAGGGCGGTGGACTCCAGGATGACCGGGCCGAAGATCTCGAGTCCGGCCTGGCGCAGGGTGCTGCCGGTCGACACGACGTCCGCGACCGCGTCGGCCACACCGAGCCGGACCGCGCTCTCCACGGCACCGTCGAGCTTGACGAGCTCGGCGTGCACGCCGTGCCGCGCGAGGAACTCCCTCACCAGGCCGGGGTAGCTCGTGGCGACGCGCACGCCGTCGAGGTCCGACAGCGCGGAGAACCGACCGGGGGTGCCGGCGAAGCGGAACGTCGAGTCGGCGAACCCGAGCGCGTCGACCTCGTGCGCCCGGGACCCGGAGTCGAGCAGCAGGTCGCGCCCGGTGATGCCGACGTCGAGCGCGCCGGACCCGACGTACGTGGCGATGTCGCGCGGGCGGAGGAAGAAGAACTCCACGCCGTTGCGCTCGTCGAGCAGGTGGAGCGCCTTCGGGTCACGGCGACCGGCGTACCCGGCCTCCCGCAGCATCTCGGAGGCGGTCTCGGACAGCGAGCCCTTGTTGGGCACGGCGATGCGGAGCATCAGGGTCTGCTTTCTGGTCGGAGGTGTCGGTGACTGTCTGCGGGAGCGCCGGAGCGCGTCCTACAGATGTCGCCAGACGTCCGCCGGGGTGAGGCCCTTCGCGACCATCAGGACCTGCAGGTGGTAGACGAGCTGGGAGATCTCCTCCGAGGTGCGCTCGTCGCCCTCGTACTCGGCCGCCATCCAGACCTCGGCGGCTTCCTCCACGATCTTCTTGCCGATCTGGTGCACGCCGGCGTCCAGTTCGGCGACGGTGCCGGAGCCCTCGGGGCGCGTGGCGGCCTTCTCGGTCAGCTCCGCGAACAGGTCGTCGAACGTCTTCACGCTCTCAGGCTACCGTCCTCCGCGGGTGCTCCGGTCGCACCGTCCGGACGGGAGGCTCGGCTCGGCCCCGTCACGCGCGCGCCGCAGCGGCGGCCTCACGGAGGTCGACGATCCGCTGCGCGGGCTCGCCACCGTAGACGGCGGACCCGGCGACGAGGGTGTCGGCGCCGCTCTGCACGGCCTGCGGCACGGTGTCCACCGCGATGCCGCCGTCGACCTCGAGCCAGACGTCGAGTCCGGAGGCGTCGACCGCGGCCCGGGCGTCGGCGAGCTTCGGCATCACGGAGGGCATGAACGACTGGCCGCCGAACCCGGGCTCGACCGTCATGAGCAGGATCATGTCGTAGGCGTCCAGGTGGCGGAGCACCTGCGTGACGGGCGTGCCGGGCTTCACCGCGACGGCAGCGCGGGCACCGTTCGACCGGATCGCGGCGGCGGTCGCCACCGGGTCGACGGCCGCCTCGAGGTGGAACGTCACGCTCGACGCGCCGGTCTCGGCGTACTTCGGGGCCTCGGAGTCGGCGTCGGTGATCATCAGGTGCACGTCGAGCGGCACCGGCGAGACCTCCTGCAGGCGCTGCACGATCGGCAGCCCGAGGGTCAGGTTCGGCACGAAGTGGTTGTCCATCACGTCGACGTGCACCATGTCGGCGCTCTCGATGCGGTGCAGCTCCCGTTCGAGGTTCGCGAAGTCGGCGGACAGGATGCTCGGCGAGATGCGGATCGTCACCCGACAACCCTACCGGCGGCGGCCCGACCACCGGCTCGCCCGACGAGTTGCTCGAGCTGTCCGTGGTACGTACGGAACGGCTTCGGATCCCCCACGCAGCCTCCCACGGACCCGTCGAACGAAGAGGACCGGCCCTGGACCTGCGGAGCAGGCGGAACCGGTCGTGTCCGACCAACACATCACACTGGTCAGGAGGAGACGGTCATCACGACCGACGGAACAGCGCGATGAACATCGCGTCCGTCCCGACCCGGTGCGGCCAGAGCTGCGCCGTCGGGCCGTCCGCGACCTGCGGATCACGGGCCGCGACGCGCCGCACGACCGACGCCGTGTCGAGCTGCTCGAGGACGTCCCCGTGTCGCGTCATCACCGCGTCGACCTGCCCGCGCGTCTCCGCCAGGTGCGGCGAACACGTCACGTACGCGAGCGTGCCCCCAGGGGCCAGCACCCGGACCGCCGCGTCGAGCAGCTCGGCCTGCAGCACCGCGAGTTCCTGGACGTCCTCCGGGACCTTCCGCCAGCGGGCCTCGGGGCGACGGCGGAGCGCTCCGAGTCCGGTGCAGGGCGCGTCGAGGAGGATGCGGTCGAACGTCACGCCCGACCCGTCCGTCCCGTACCGACGGCCGTCGCCCTCGACCACGGTCACCGTGTCGCCGAACCCGGCGAGGGCCTTCCGCACCAGCCCGACACGCGCCGGCACCAGCTCGTTGGCGGTGAGCGTCGCGCCGCCCTGGGCTGCCTCCGCGGCGAGCAGGGCGGCCTTGCCGCCGGGCCCGGCGCAGAGGTCCAGCCAGCGCTCCCCCGGACGCACCTCGGAGGCGCGGCTCAGCGCGAGGGCGGCGAGCTGCGACCCCTCGTCCTGCACGCGGAGTCGCCCGGCAGCCACACCGGGCACACGGGCGGGGTCACCGGTGACGCCCCGGATCCCCACCGGTGAGACCGGCAGCGCATCCGCGTCCAGCACGGGAGGCTCGGTACCGGTCGCGTCGACGGCCGTCGGTCCGGCGTCGCTCGGCTCGGCACGGGTCGGTTCCGCGTCGGTCGGTCCGGCGTCCGTCGGCTCGGCGTCCGTCGTCGGCGCGGTCGTCGCGGTGGCGACGTCCTCCTCGGTCGCCAGGCCCGGCAGGGCGGCGAGCTGCACCCGCGGTGCCACGTCGTCCGCCGCGAGCAGCGCCACGAGTTCGTCCCGGGACCGCTCGGCCGCGAGGGCGTCCCGGAGCGAGGACACCACCCACGTCGGATGCGACCACCTCGTGGCGAGGAGCGCGTCGCCGGAGAGCCCGCGGGTGATCTCCACGTCCCACTCGTCGGGCGTCCGGGCAGCGACCTTGCGGAGGACCGCGTTCACGAAGCCCGTGGCACGCGGGGCCCCCACCTCACGGGTGAGCTCGACCGTGGCGGACACCGCGGCGTGCACGGGCGTGCGCAGGGCGAGGAGCTGGTGGACCCCGAGGCGCATGACGTCGAGCACGTCGGCCTCGATGTTCGCGACACGACGTCCGGACGCCGCCTCGACGATGGCGTCGTAGCGTCCGATCATCCGGATCGTGCCGTACGTGAGCTCGGTGGCGAACCCGGCGTCGCGCGCGGAGAGTGCGGCGCGCCGGATCCGGGTCGGGAGGAGCAGGTTCGCGTAGGCGTCGTCCACCTGCACGGCTCGGAGCACGTCGAACGCCACACGCCGGGCGCTCGGACCCCGCACCGTGCGCGCCGGCTGCCGGGTCTGCTGGTGGGGGCTCATGCCAGTGCCTTCCCGGAGAGGTCGCCGAGACCGCGGGCCCAGGCTGCGGCGTCCATCGGCTTCTTGCCGGCTGGCTGGACCTCGGTGAGGACCAGTGGACCGTCACCGGTGCCGACGAGCAGCCGACCGTCGTGGACCGTCAGCGCGCCGGGGGCGAGCTGCGGGGCGGGGCCTGCCGAGCCTGGGTCCCGGGTCGCGCGGAGCAGCTTGACGCGCGTGTCGCCGAGGTGTGCGAACGCACCGGGTTCCGGGGTGACACCGCGGATCCGGGCGTGCACGGCGGCCGCGTCGGCGGTGAAGTCGACGTGGCCGTCCTCGATCGTGGTCTTCGGGGCGAGGGTCGGCTCGCCGACCTGCTCGGTGGCGGTGGCGGTGCCGGCCGCGATGTCGTCGACGACGCGCGCGACGACCTCCGCGCCGGTCTCCGCCATCGCGGCGAGGACCTCGCCCGCAGTGGCCTCGCCGTCGATGGCGAAGGGCTCCGCGGCGAACACCGGACCGGCGTCGAGGGCCTCGACGAGCTGGAACACCGTCGCGGCGGTGCTGGCGTCACCGGCCATCACGGCGCGCTGCACGGGGGCGGCACCGCGGTACGCCGGGAGGTCGGAGAAGTGCAGGTTGATCCACCCGTGGCGCGGTGTGTCGAGCGCCGGGCGCCGGAGCAGTGCCCCGTACGCGACGATGACGCCGAGGTCGACGTCGAGCGCGGCGATGCGGGCCGTCACGGCGTCGTCGACCCGTGAGGCCTCGATCACGGGGAGGCCGAGCTCGGCGGCGGCCTCGGCGACCGGCGTCGGGGTGAGGACGCGCTTCCGGCCCTGCGGTGTCGGCGGTCGGGTCAGCACGGCGGCGATCTCGTGGTCGGAGACCGCGAGTCGGCGGAGGGTGGGGACGGCCGCAGCGGGGCTGCCGGCGACGACGAGACGCATGGGTTCGATCCTCCCACGGCGGCGGCGGTGGGGCGTGTCGGGGGGCGGGGGGCGCCCGCGGGTCCGACTCCGAACGACACGGTCGCTGTCGTACGACAGCGACCGTGTCGTTCGGTGCGGGCGCGTGGTGTCGCGTTCGGCCCGAGCGACATCGTCGTCGTCGTACGACAGCGACGCTGTCGTTCCGAGTCGAGCGCGGGAGCGGGCGGGCAGGCGAGCGCGGGAGCGGGCGACGGCGGGCGCGTGCGGGCGCGGGCGACGGCGGGCGCGTGCGGGAGGGGGGCGCCCGGCGCGTCAGACCTCGGCGAAGGGCTCGGCGTCGTCGAGGCGCGCGCGGAGCGCCGGGGCAGCGCGGCGCTTCTCGCCTCCCGGCAGCACGCGGCGCGTGGACGAGCGACGGATGACCTCCGCCTTCAGGGTCGCGGCGACCTCGGTCCCGTGGGCGTAGGGGAAGCGCACGATGGCGCGCACGGTGCCGGGGACGGGGTCCTCGATCGGGACGGGTCCGAGCACGGGGCCGACGAGTGCGTCGCCGAGGGCCTCCACCGCCGCGGTGACGGCCGGCTCCGTGCCGGTGAGCGTCGCGACGCGGACGGCCGGCGGGAACAGGAGCTCGCGGCGGTCGACGAGCTCGTCGTGTGCGGGTCCGTCGAGCTGCCACAGGGCCATCGCCGTCGCGAGCCGGCCGCCGATGCCCACGAGGTACACCGACGCTCCGGGAGCACCCTTCGCCGCGGCGTTGGTCCAGAAGCGCAGCACCTCCTCCTGCACGCGGAGCCCCTCGCGCGCGAGCATCCGCTCCCCGTCGAGCAGCAGCACGCAGGCGTAGCCGCCCGGGGTCGACGGTTCGGCGCCGCGGGTGGCGACCACGACCGCGGGCTTCGCCGGGACCTCGTCGATCGGCCGTGAGCCGTCGGCGACGATGATCCTGGTGCCGGGGAACGCCCGACCGAGTTCGTCCGCCGTGCGCTGTGCCCCCTGCCCGACGGGCTTGAGCTTCCCGCCGCCGCACGTCGGGCAGCGGTACCCGACCGCCAGCGCGCCGCAGAACCGGCACTGCGGCACGGCCCCGTGCGTGGGGCTGCCGAGCGGACCACCGCACACCCGGCAGTGCGCCCGCTCCCCGCAGTCCGCGCAGACCAGTCCGGTACCGAAGCCGGGGTTCGCGACCTGCACGAGCACCGGGCCGGTCCGGCTGGCCTCGCGGGCGGCACGCCACGCACTGCTCGGGATGCGTGCCTGCGCGGCGGGTCCGTCGGCGTTCACCTGCTGCTGCGTCGGGATGACGTTCGGCACGGCCTGCCGGTACGGGGCGACGTCCTCGAGCCACTGCAGCTCGACGAGGCGCTGCACGTCGGTGCTCCGTGCGTGCGACGCGAACAGCAGCGCGGCGCCGGACTGCGCGGCCCGGACGAGGGCGACGTCGCGCGTGTGCACGTACGGTGCGCGGGGTTCGATGAACGACTGGTCGCCGTCGTCCCACATCGCGATGAGCCCGAGGTCGTCCGCCGGGGCGTACATCGCCGTGCGGTTGCCGATCGCGACCACCGGGTGCGTCCGTGCCTGCAACAGCGCCTTCGCCCGCTGGCCGTTCGTCTGCTTCGCGTCGAACCGGACGACACGCTCGGCGGGGACGTACACGTGCAGCGCGCGCTCGAGGTCCGTCAGGTCGCGGAAGTCGGGCACCGCGATGACGGCGGAGCGTTCCGCGGCGAGGGTGCGCGCAGCGGCCTGCGCGAGGGTCGCCGCCCACCCGGGGACCCACACGTGCACGGGCTCGGGAGCCTCGCCGGAAGTCGGAGCCGAAGCAGAAGCGGGAGCAGGAGCAGGAGCAGGGCTGGCGGCACCGACGGCACCGAGGTCCACCGGGTGCGGCACCGCGGCGACGGCAGCACGGCCGTCCTCGGCGAGGACCCGCTCGAGCACGCCGTCGCCGTACCCCGTGACCTCCGGCGCGACGACCGCGGTCGGCACGTGCGACGGGTCCCGCGCCAGCCACGCCTTCTCGGCACGGACCTGCCGGGTCGGCACCGCCAGCCGGAGGACGTCGCTCGCCACACCGGCAGCGCGGTCGGCGACGGCGCGGGCGAGTCGCCAGATCTCCGGCGCGAGCACCGGGACCGCGCTGACGACCGTCTCGACGGCGCTGAGCTCGCCCGGGTAGCCACCCTCGCGGAGGACCTCGACCACGTACGCGTCCGACATCCGGGCACCGGTCCGGAGCGGGACCTTGACCCGCACCCCCGGCACGCAGTCGTCCTCGAGCTCGGCCGGCACCCGGTAGTCGAACAGACGGTCGAGCTGCGGGAGCGGCGAGTCGAGGACGACGCGCGCGACGGTGGTCACGCGGACCTTCAGACGGCGGCGGTGGCGAGTCCTGCGGCCTGGCGGAGCTCCTCGACGCGGTCGAGCGCCTCCCAGGTGAACCCGGGGAGCTCGCGGCCGAAGTGGCCGTACGTCGCGGTCTGCGCGTAGCGCGGCTTCAGCAGGTCGAGGTCACGGATGATCGCCGCCGGACGGAGGTCGAACACCGTGCGGATCGCCGCCTCGATGGTGGCGTCGTCGACGTGCCCGGTCCCGAAGGTCTCGACGTAGAGCCCGACGGGCTTCGCCCGACCGATGGCGTAGGCGACCTGGACCTCGAGCCGGTCGGCGAGGCCCGCCGCGACGGCGTTCTTCGCGACCCAGCGCAGCGCGTAGGCGGCCGAACGGTCCACCTTCGACGGGTCCTTGCCGCTGAACGCGCCACCGCCGTGACGGGAGGCCCCACCGTAGGTGTCGACGATGACCTTGCGGCCGGTGAGCCCGGCGTCGCCCTGGGGGCCACCGATCTCGAAGCGACCGGTCGGGTTCACGATGACCTCGACCCGGGAGGAGTCGAGGTCGACGAGGTCGAGCACCGGACGGATGACGTGCTCGGTGATCGCCGCGGTGAGCTCGTCGAGCGTCACAGCCGGCGAGTGCTGCGTCGACACGACGACCGTCTCGACCGTCTTCGGCACGACGCCGTCGTACCCGACGGTGACCTGGGTCTTGCCGTCGGGGCGCAGGAAGTCCAGCGTGCCGGACTTGCGGACGGCGGCGAGCCGCTCGGCCAGGCGGTGCGCGAGCCAGATCGCGACGGGCATGTACTCGGGCGTCTCGTTCGTCGCGAACCCGAACATGATGCCCTGGTCCCCGGCACCCTGACGGTCGAGCGGGTCGACGCCGGCACCGGTACGGGTGTCGAGCGACTCGTCGACGCCCTGTGCGATGTCGGGCGACTGGGCCCCGATCGAGACCTCGACACCGCAGGTGCGGCCGTCGAACGAGACCTCGGACGAGTTGTAGCCGATGCCCGTGATGACGTCACGGACGAGCTTCGGGATCTCGACGTAGCCGGAGGTCGTGACCTCACCCGCGACGTGCACGAGCCCCGTCGTGACCATCGTCTCGACGGCCACGCGGGCGTGCGGGTCGACGGTCAGCAGTGCGTCGAGGATGGTGTCCGAGATCTGGTCGCAGATCTTGTCGGGGTGGCCCTCCGTCACCGACTCGGACGTGAACAGGCGCAGCGTGCTGGACGTCACCGGGCTCAGACGGTCGGCTGCGGCTGCTGCTTGGTGACGGTGAGCTTGTCCTCGTTGATCTCGTGGAGGGCCACCGACAGCGGCTTGTCGTCGATCGTGGAGTCGACGAGCGGACCGACGTTGTCGAAGAGCGAGCCCTCGTGCAGGTCGGCGTAGTAGTCGTTGATCTGGCGGGCACGCTTCGAGGCGAAGATGACGAGCGCGTACTTCGACTCCACCTTGGCGAGCAGGTCGTCGATGGGCGGGTCGATGATGCCCTGGGGGTTGGCCATGGTGTCTCCAGTCGACAGAAGATGGTGTGTGCCCGGTGAGCACGGGCGCCCCCGGCTAGGGCGCAGTGAACAAGTCTACGACCTCTCGTGCCGCAGTGCCGACATCGGAGTTGACGATCCGCACGTCGAACTCGTCCTGCGCAGCGAGCTCGACCTTCGCGGTCTCGAGCCGTCGGGCCTGTTCCTCTGGCGACTCCGTCCCCCGGCCGATGAGCCGACGGACGAGTTCCTCCCACGTCGGCGGCAGCAGGAAGACCAGCACGGCCTCGGGCATCGCGTCGCGGACCTGACGGGCGCCCTGCAGGTCGATCTCGAGCATCACCTTGTCGCCGGCGTCGAGCGCGCGGTCGATCGGCGGGCGCGGCGTGCCGTACCGGTAGGAGTTGTGCACGGTCGCCCACTCGAGGAGCTCCCGGTCGCGGATCATCCGGTCGAACTCGGCGTCGTCGACGAAGTAGTAGTGCACCCCGTCGACCTCGCCCGGGCGGGGCTTCCTGGTGGTCGCGGAGACGCTGAGGTTCACCTCGGGGTACTGCTCGCGGATGTAGGCGCTGACGGTGCCCTTCCCGACGGCGGTCGGCCCGGCGAGGACGACGAGCTTCGACGTGCCCCGCTTCCGTCCGCGGGCGACCAACCAGTCCGACAGTGCGGTGCGCTGCCGGGTGCCGAGGCCGCCGAGCCGCTTCGACGGCGCGATCCGGAGCGTCCCCATGACGCTCTCGGCGCGCGCCGGACCGATGCCGCTCAGGCTCGTCAGCAGGTCGCGCACGCGCAGGGACTTCTCGGCGGGCGCGTCCGCGTCGCTCCAGGCGGTCCGGGCCACGTCGAGCGCTGAGCGCTCCCCCGACGCCACGGCGGCCTTCACGGCGGCTCGGGCGCGCCGAGCAGCGACCGCGGCACGTGCGGCGGCGACGCGGTCGACCTCGGGCGGGTTCCGGTGCGCCGGCAGCTCGGAGCGGTCGCTCATGCCCGTGCCCCCGGGAGCGCCAGGGCCGCCGCGATGCGATCGGCGCGTTCGGCCACCAGCCCGGCGACGCCGTCGGGGCCGTCTGCGAGGAGCCCGCGCGACTCGCTCACGAGCACCTGCTCGGCACGTGTGCCGTACAGCGCCCGGAGGTCCTCGATGCGCGCGCCCTGGGCACCGAAGCCCGGAGCGAGGACCGGCGCCGTGGCGATGTCGTCCGCGCCGATGCCGAAGTCGGACAGGGTCAGGGTCGCGCCGAGCACGAGCCCGACGTCGCCGATGGCCTGGTCGCCCACGGCCGGGTTGTCGTCTGCCACGTCGAGAACGATACCGGCAGCGACGCTCCGACCAGCACGCGGGCCCTCGGTCAGGACCGCGGTCTGCAGCACCCGCGCCTCCGGGTTGCTCGTCGCGGCGAGCACGAAGACCCCCGCGCCGTTCCGGCGCGCCAGGTCGACCGTGCCGGCGAGCGAGCCGTACCCGAGGTACGGCGACACGGTCATCGCGTCCGCCGCGAACGGACCGTCCCGGTCGAGCCACGCGAGGGCGTAGTCGTCACCGGTGGAGCCGATGTCGCCGCGCTTGACGTCCGCGACGACCAGGAGGCCCGCATCGTGTGCCCGACGGATCGTCGCCGCGAGCGCGCGGTAGCCGGCGACCCCGGCGGCCTCGAAGAACGCGACCTGCGGCTTCACCACGGCGGCGCGGCGCGCGGCCGCGTCCACGAGGACGCGGCCGAACTCCGTCAGGCCCGCCTCGTCCCGGCCGAGCCCCCACGCCGCCAGGGTGGCGGCGTGGGGGTCGATCCCGACGCAGAGCGCCGACCGCGACCCGATGGCTGCCGCGAGCCGCACGCCGAACGGAGCCGTGCCTCCCGTCCGGTCCACGACGCCGGGACGGACCGTCACCAGCCCGCTCGCTCGAGCGCGTAGTCCTGCAGGCTCCGCACGCTGTGCTGGGTGCCGATCGTCTCGATCGCGGCGACGGCCGCGCCGAGCTGCGCGATCGTGGTGAACAGCGGCTTGTCCGCGGCGACCGTCGCCGCGCGGATCTCGTAGCCGTCCGCACGCCCGGACGCACCGGAGGGGGTGTTGATGACGATGTCGACCTCGTTGCGGGCGAGCAGGTCGACGACGCTCTCGCCGCCCTGGCTGTACTTGCCGACCACATCGACCAGGATGCCGTTGCGTCGGAGCACCTCGGCGGTCCCCTCGGTCGCGGTGATCGTGAAGCCGAGCTGCTGGAGCCGGTGCACCGGCAGGACGATCGCCCGCTTGTCGGTGTCCGCGACGCTCACGAAGACCGTGCCGCTCGTCGGCAGACCGCCGTACGCGGCCTCCTGCGACTTGAGGAACGCCCGCGGGAAGTCGCGGTCGATGCCCATCACCTCGCCGGTGGAGCGCATCTCGGGGCTGAGCACCGAGTCGACGACCTGGCCCTCGGCGGTGCGGAAGCGACGGAAGGGCAGCACGGCCTCCTTCACGGCGACGGGTGCCTGTGCCGGGACGAACGCGCCGTCCCGCTCCGGCAGGACGCCCTCGGCGACGAGGTCGTCGATCGACGTGCCGGTCATCACGCGCGCCGCGGCCTTCGCGAGGGCGATGCCGAGGGCCTTGGACACGAAGGGCACCGTGCGGCTGGCGCGCGGGTTCGCCTCGAGCACGTAGAGCACGCCGGCAGCGATGGCGAACTGCACGTTCAGCAGCCCCTGCACGCCGATGCCGCGCGCGATCTCGCCGGTCGCGTCGACGACCGCCTGGATCTCGCCACGGCCGAGGCCGACCGGCGGGAGCGTGCACGACGAGTCGCCGGAGTGGATGCCGGCCTCCTCGATGTGCTCCATGATGCCGCCGATGTACAGACGCTCCCCGTCGAACAGCGCGTCGACGTCGATCTCCACGGCGTCGTCGAGGAACCGGTCCACCAGGAGCGGCAGGTCGGGGCCGATGATCGCCTGGTCGGCCATCCGGTCGAAGTAGTCGGCCATCGCGGTGGAGTCGTAGACGATCTCCATCCCGCGGCCGCCGAGGACGAACGACGGGCGCACGAGCACCGGGTACCCGATCTCCTCGGCCACCGCGGTCGCGCTGGCGAGGTCGTGTGCGGTGCCGTTGCGCGGGGCGAGGAGGCCCGCCTCGTCGAGGATCGCGGAGAACTGGCCGCGTTCCTCGGCGGAGTCGATGGCCGTCGGCGTGGTGCCGAGGATCGGGATCCCGGCCGCCTCGAGCGGCTTCGCCAGGCCCAGGGCCGTCTGGCCGCCGAGCTGCACGACGACGCCGACGAGCTCGCCCGACGCCGCCTCGGCCTCGATGACCTCGAGGACGTCCTCGGTGGTCAGCGGCTCGAAGTACAGGCGGTCCGAGGTGTCGTAGTCGGTCGACACCGTCTCCGGGTTGCAGTTGACCATGATGGTCTCGAAGCCGGCGGCGGAGAGCGCGAAGGACGCGTGCACGCAGGAGTAGTCGAACTCGACGCCCTGCCCGATGCGGTTCGGACCCGAGCCGAGGATGACGACCTTCTTCCGGTCGCTCGGGGCGACCTCGGTCTCGGTGTCGTACGACGAGTAGTGGTACGGCGTCAGGGCCGGGAACTCGCCGGCGCAGGTGTCGACGGTCTTGAACACCGGGCGGATCCCCAGCGCGTGGCGGGTGTCCCGGACGTCCTGTTCGGTGACCGTCGCCGCGTCGCTGCTCCGCAGGGCCGCGATCTGGACGTCGCTGAACCCGTGCTCCTTGGCCCACCGGACGGTGTCGGCGTCGAGTTCCGCGGCGGCGGCGACCTCGGCGGCGACCTCGTTGATGAGGACGATCTGGTCGATGAACCAGGGGTCGATCCCGGTGGCGTCGAAGACCTCCTCCGCGGTGGCGCCGGCGACGAGGGCCTGCTGCACCGTGACGATGCGGCCGTCGGTCGGGATCGCCGCCTTCGCCAGCAGCGCCGCCTTGTCGAGCGACTCCGCCGGGGTGTCCCAGTGGAAGCTCGAGCCCCGCTTCTCGAGCGAACGGAGCGACTTCTGCAGCGCCGTGGCGTAGTTCCGACCGATGGCCATCGCCTCGCCGACGCTCTTCATCGTCGTGGTGAGCGTGGCGTCCGCTGCCGGGAACTTCTCGAACGCGAAGCGCGGGGTCTTCACGACGACGTAGTCGAGCGTCGGCTCGAAGCTCGCCGGCGTGACACCCGTGATGTCGTTCTGGATCTCGTCCAGGCGGTACCCGATGGCGAGCTTCGCGGCGATCTTGGCGATCGGGAAGCCGGTCGCCTTCGACGCGAGCGCACTCGAGCGGGACACGCGCGGGTTCATCTCGATGACGATCAGGCGACCGTTGGACGGGTCGACGGCGAACTGGATGTTGCAGCCACCGGTGTCGACACCGACGCGACGGATGATGTCGATGCCGATGTTCCGCATGTTCTGGTACTCGCGGTCGGTCAGCGTCAGCGCGGGGGCGACCGTGATCGAGTCGCCCGTGTGCACGCCGACCGGGTCGACGTTCTCGATCGAGCAGACCACGACGGTGTTGTCGTGGTTGTCCCGCATGAGCTCGAGCTCGTACTCCTTCCACCCGAGGATCGACTCCTCGAGCAGCACCTCGGTGGTCGGGCTCGACTGCAGGCCGTCGCCGACGAAGCGGACGAGCTCGTCCTCGTTGTACGCGAAGCCGGAGCCGAGACCGCCCATGGTGAAGGACGGCCGGACGACGAGCGGGTACCCGAGGTCCTTCGCGTACTCCTTCGCCTCCTCCAGGGTGTGCGCGATGTGGCTACGGGCGACGTCGGCACCGGACTCGAGGACGAGCTCCTTGAACAGCTGGCGGTCCTCACCGCGCTGGATGGCGTCGACCTTGGCACCGATCAGCTCGACACCGTGCTTCTCGAGGATTCCGGCCTCGTCGAGCGCGATCGCCGCGTTCAGCGCGGTCTGACCGCCGAGTGTCGGCAGCACGGCGTCCGGCTGCTCGATGCGGATGATCTCCTCGAGGGAGGCGTTCGTGATCGGCTCGATGTACGTCGCGTCGGCGAAGTCCGGGTCCGTCATGATCGTCGCCGGGTTCGGGTTGACGAGGATCACGCGGATGCCCTCGGCGCGGAGGACGCGGCACGCCTGGGTGCCGGAGTAGTCGAACTCGGCGGCCTGACCGATGACGATCGGGCCGGAGCCGATGACGAGGACGGAGGAGATGTCAGAGCGCTTCGGCATCAGTTGCTGCTTTCGTTCGTCGTGGCCGAACCGGACGTGGGGTCGGCCGCGGGGGTCGTGGCGTCGGCGGTGGCGGCGTCCAGCGGACGGCCCTCCTTCCGCGCGACGACCATGTCCCGGAACCGGTCGAAGAGGTACATGCTGTCGTGCGGTCCGGCGGCGGCCTCGGGGTGGTACTGCACGCTGAACGCCGGGATGTCGAGCGCGCGGAGGCCCTCGACGACGTCGTCGTTCAGCGAGTAGTGCGAGACCTCGACCCGCCCGAAGCCGACCGGGGACTCCAGGACCTGACCGATCGGGGCGTCGACCGCGAACCCGTGGTTCTGGCTCGTGATCTCGACCTTGCCGGTGGTGGTGTCGAGCACCGGCTGGTTGATGCCGCGGTGCCCGAACGGGAGCTTGTACGTGCCGAACCCGAGCGCGCGTCCGAGGAGCTGGTTGCCGAAGCAGATGCCGAAGAACGGGCGGCCGTCCCGCAGGCTCTCCTGCAGCAGCTCGACCTGCGCGTCGGACGCTGCCGGGTCCCCCGGGCCGTTCGAGTAGAACAGCGCGTCGGGGGCGAGCGCACGGAGGGTGTCGATGGTGACGTCCTGCGGGAGCACGTGCACCTCGAAGCCGCGCTGGGACAGGTAGCGGGTGGTCGAGGCCTTCACGCCGAGGTCGAGCACGGCGAGCGTGCCGATCTGCTCGCCGACGGCCGGGACCACGTAGGCCTCCGGCGTCGAGACGGTCGCGGAGAAGCTCGCGCCGGCCATCTGCGCCTGCGACCGCACGGCGTCGAGCTGCTCCGCCTCGGACAGCGCGGCGTCGGCTCCGCTGAACACACCGCCCTTCATCGCGCCGGCGTCACGGATGCGCCGGGTGAGGGCACGGGTGTCGATCCCGGAGATGCCGACGATGCCGTCGCGCTCCAGGTGGTCGTCGAGCGACGCCGTCGCGCGGTGGTTCGACACCATCCGGCTGGGATCGCGGACGACGTACCCGGCGACCCAGATGCGGCGCGACTCCGGGTCCTCGTCGTTCACGCCGGTGTTGCCGATGTGCGGTGCGGTCTGCACCACGATCTGGCCGGCGTAGGAGGGGTCGGTGAGCGTCTCCTGGTAGCCGGTCATCCCGGTCGCGAAGACCACCTCGCCGAGCGTGCGCCCGCGGGCGCCGTAGGCCCAGCCGTCGTACCGGGTGCCGTCCTCGAGGACCAGCACGGCCCGTTCGCGTGTCATCAGTTCGTCCCTTCGCCCGCGGGGTGCGGGTGGTTGTGCTTCGTCGCCAGTTCCTGGAGCGCGTGCAGTGCTGCCGCATCGCCCTCCGGGAACCGGAAGTAGGTGTCGAGGTCCGTCGCTCCTGCGGCGCCGGTCGCCGTCCATCGCAGACGGACCAGTCCCCCGGGCTCGACCACGCGGTCGATCGCCCACGTCGCGCGGTCCGCGCCGCGGACGGCGTCCTCCGCGATCCACCGGTCGTCGGCCCCGGCCAGGTGCAGGACGACGCCGTGCTCGTGCACGGTCACGCCGCCGCGTCCACGGAAGCCGAGTCCGCCAGCGGTGATCCGCTCGAGCGGCTGGTCGGCCCGGGTCGTCGCGACGCTGAAGCCGTCCCACGACCCGGCCGCCGGTCCGACGTTCGTCGGCACGCTGACGGGAGGCACGACCTCCGCCTGCCGCCGCTCCCGCGTCCGCCAGGTGCGCACCATGGCGACGAACAGCGCGGCGACCGCGAGCAGGATCACCCCGCCGAGCAGCCACCGGGCGGCGTCGCCGCTCATGCGTGCACCTGCTGGGCGCGTGCGGCCGCGGCGATCGTCTGCGGGTCGACGAGCGCACCGTCGAGGAGCGTCGGGTACCCGTGGTGGAAGGTCGCGACGATCCGACCGGGGAGCTGCATGCCGAGGTACGGCGAGTTCTGCGACTGGCCGGCGAGGTCGGTGACCGCGAACTCGCGGACGACGCTCGGGTCGTAGAGCGTGATCTCCGCCGGGGCGCCCTCGGCGACGGCGTGGCCGTGCCCGTCGACCTGGCCGATGCGTGCCGGTGCACTCGAGAGCACCCGGGCGACGTCGGCCCAGTCGAGCTGGCCGGACGCGACCACCGCGGCGTGCACGACGCTCAGCGCGGACTCGAGCCCGACCATGCCGTTCGCAGCAGCCGGCCACTCGCAGCACTTCGCCTCGGCCGTGTGCGGGGCGTGGTCCGTCGCCACGATGTCGATCGTGCCGTCGGCCAGGGCCGCGCGCAGGGCGTCGACGTCCTCGCGGGAGCGCAGCGGCGGGTTCACCTTGTACCGGGCGTCGTACCCGGGCGCGCCGTCGACCCCGGCGATCAGGTCCTCGGTCAACACCAGGTGGTGCGGCGTGACCTCGGCGGTGACGTCGATCCCGCGGGACTTCGCCCAGCGGATCACCTCGACGCTGCCGGCGGTCGAGACGTGGCAGACGTGCAGGCGCGCCCCGACGTGGTCGGCGAGCAGGACGTCGCGGGCGATGATCGCCTCTTCCGCGACGGCCGGCCACCCGGCGAGTCCGAGCTCCGAGGACAGTCGGCCCTCGTTCATCTGCGCGCCGATGGTCAGGCGGGGCTCCTGCGCGTGCTGCGCCAGGACACCGCCGAAGCCCTTGATGTACTCCAGCGCCCGACGCATGAGCAGCGGGTCGGCCACGCACGAGCCGTCGTCCGAGAAGACCCGGACCTTCGCGCGCGAGGTCGCCATCGCTCCGATCTCGGACAGGTGCGTCCCCTGCAGGCCCTGCGAGACGGCACCGATCGGCCGGACGGTGACGTACCCGGCGTCGTCACCGAGCGCCTGCACCTGCTCGACGACACCGGCGGTGTCGGCCACCGGCGAGGAGTTCGCCATCGCGTTGACGGCGGTGAAGCCGCCGGCGGCCGCGGCACGGGAGCCGGACAACACGGTCTCGGACTCCTCGAAGCCGGGCTCGCGGAGGTGGGTGTGCAGGTCCACCAGACCGGGCAGGGCGATCAGGCCGTCCGCGTCCACGACCGTGGCCCCGGCCGTGTCGAGACCGGACCCGACCGCGGTGATGCGCCGGTCCTCCAGGCGGATGTCGGCGCGCGAGCCGTCGACCAGCTGGGCGCCGCGGATGAGGTGGGCGGTCATGCGACGGTCTCCTTCTGCTGGTCGCCCGTCAGGGCGAGGTAGAGCGCGGCCATGCGGACCGAGACGCCGTTCTCGACCTGCTCGACGACCGTCGAGTTCGGCGCGTCGGCGGCGACGCCGGCGATCTCCAGCCCGCGGTTCATCGGTCCCGGGTGCATCACGAGTGTGCGCTCGGACAGCCGCTGGAACCGGGCCGCGGTCAGGCCCCAGTGCCGGGTGTACTCGCGGGGGTTCGGGAAGAACGCGTCGTTCATCCGCTCCTGCTGGATGCGGAGGGTCATCACGACGTCCGGGTCCTCCGCGAGGGCGGCGTCGAGGTCGTGGTGCACGGCAGCGCCGAACGGCGTGGGCGAGGCCTTCGTCGCCGGCAGGAGGGTCGGCGGGGCGGCGAACGTCACGTGCGCGCCGAGCGTGCGGAGCAGCCAGGCGTTGCTCCGGGCGACGCGACTGTGGAGCACGTCGCCGACGACGAGGACGCGGACGCCGTCGAGGGCCTGCCCGCGACTGGCGGTGCCGTGCAGGCGCCGACGCATCGTGAACGCGTCGAGGAGCGCCTGCGTCGGGTGCTCGTGCGTCCCGTCACCGGCGTTCACCACGGGGACGTCGATCCAGTCGGCGTCGGCGAGGACCCGCGGAGCGCCGGACGCACCGTGCCGCATCACGATGCCGTCGATGCCCATCGCGCCGAGCGTCTGCACGGTGTCCTTGAGCGACTCGCCCTTGGAGACGCTCGACCCCTTCGCCGCGAAGTTGATGACGTCGGCGGAGAGGCGCTTGGCCGCGGCCTCGAACGAGATCCGCGTCCGGGTGGAGTCCTCGAAGAAGAGGTTCACCACGGTCTTGCCGCGGAGGGCGGGGAGCTTGCGGACCTCGCGGGTGTTGACCGCGGCCATCTCCTCGGCGACGTCGAGGATGTGCACGGCGTCCGCACGGGAGAGGTCGGCGGTGGAGAGGAGGTGCTTCACGCGATGCCCCCCGGCTGCGCCTGCTGCGCCTGCTGCTCCGGCTGCTCCGGCTGTTCGATGACGACCTCGTCCGTGCCGTCGGTCTCGGTCAGGCGCAGCGTGACCCGCTCGTCGGACGCGGTCGGCAGGTTCTTGCCGACGTGGTCCGCACGGATCGGGAGTTCGCGGTGCCCGCGGTCGACGAGGACCGCCAGGCGGACCGCGCGCGGACGCCCGATCCCCTGCAGCGCGTCGAGCGCCGCCCGGACCGTGCGGCCCGAGTACAGGACGTCGTCGACGAGGACGACGACCTTGCCGTCGACGCCACCGGCCGGGATCGACGTGCGGTGCGGCGCCCGACCGATGCCGTGCCCGAGGTCGTCGCGGTGCATCGTGACGTCGAGGGCGCCGACGCGTTCGGTGCCGATGCCGCCGCGTGCGGAGGCCCACTCGGGCTCGATGTCCGCGAGGATCCGGCCGAGTCGTTCGGCGAGGACCGCTCCCCGGGTCGGGATGCCCAGGAGCACGAGGTCCGAGCCGCCGTGGTTGGCCTCGAGGAGCTCGTGCGCGATGCGTGTCAGGGCACGCGTGATGTCGGGGTGCTGCAGGACCGTTCTGGTACCCACGCCGACCTCCTTCCCCGCCTCTCTGGACGGCATTTAAAGGATGCTGACGTGGTCAACCCTACCGGGACTCCTGGTCTCCTGCGACCGACCGACCGGACGGTTCGCGGCCTCCGGCGACGGCGCCGAGGACGCCGTTGACGAATCCCGCCGACTCCTCGGTGGAGAGCGACTGGGCGAGTTCGACGGCCTCGGCGATGGCGACGCCGTCCGGGACGTCGGCGTTGAACCGGATCTCCCAGACGCCCATCCGCAGGATGCAGCGGTCGAGCACCGGCATCCGGGCGATGGACCAGCCCTGGGCGTGGTCGACGATCACCGCGTCGATCTCCGCGCGGGCCTCGTCCACCCCGGTGACGACCTGCCGGGCGTAGTCCCAGCTCGACGCACGCTCGGGCTGGTCGAGGTGTCGGACCGTCTCGGTCGCCAGGACGTCGGCGATCGGGAGGTCACGCACCTCGGCCACGTAGAGCATGTCGAGGGCGCGCTTGCGGGCCTTGGAACGAGCGCTCATTCGTTGACGCGGCCGAGGTAGTTGCCGTCGCGCGTGTCGATCTTCACCTTGGTGTCGGTCTCGAGGTAGAGCGGCACCTGGATCTGGTAGCCCGTGGCCTTGATCGTCGCGGGCTTGGTGCCGCCGGAGGAACGGTCGCCCTGCAGGCCGGGCTCGGTCTCGATCTCGGTGACGATCGACGTCGGGAGCTCGATGTACAGCGGGTTGCCCTCGTTCATCGCGATGGTGACCATCGCGGACTCGAGGAGGAAGTTCTTCGCGTCGCCGACGACCGTCGCGGGGACCGGGATCTGGTCGTAGGTGTCGGTGTCCATGAACACGTAGGAGTCGCCGTCCTCGTAGAGGAACTGGTAGTCGCGACGGTCGACGGTCGCCGTCTCGATCTTCGCGCCGGCGTTGAACGTGCGGTCGACGACCTTGCCGGAGACGACGTTCTTCAGCTTGGTGCGGACGAACGCACCACCCTTGCCGGGCTTGACGTGCTGGAACTCGACGACCGACCAGAGCTGCCCGTCGATGATGAGAACGGCGCCGTTCTTGATGTCAGTGGTACTGGCCATGAGTCTTCGATGTCCCGTTCGTGTTGATGAGTGAAGTGTCGCAGGGCGGTGCGCCCGCTGTGGGCGGCTGCGCCCTGACCGGACCCGTGCCCGGTCGGACTCGCGCCCGTGTCCGGACTCGAACCCGTTGCCGGACTCGTGCCCGGTCGGACCCGTGCCCGGTCGGACTCGTGTCCGTCGGGTGCCTCGGCACCCGGTCACGGGCGACGCGGCATCCGGCCCGCCACGAGTGTAGCCGACCCGGTCACTCGTGCCGTCTGGCCCGCCAGGCGTCGACTGCTGCCCAGACGAGCAGCACCACCGCGGCACCGCCGAGCAGTCCGCCGGCGGCCCCGGTGCTGAGGACCGCCGTGGGACGGGCCGGCGCGGTGAGGTACACGATCGCCAGGATGCCGGCGCCGGAGCCGAGCAGGACGAGGAGGATCCGGCGGATCATCCCGGAGACGGTCCGACGGTCGCGTTGGTCGGCGAGCAGGCGGATGTTCACGGACAGCTTGTTCTGCTCGATCGCCTCGCTGATCCGGTCGACCCGGCGCGGCAGGCGCCGGATCGTGGACACGAGTCCGAACAGCTCCCGGGCGGCCACGTCCCGCAGCACGCTCGGGCGGAGCTGGTCGCGGATCTGCTCGCGCGCCAGGTTCCGCGACTCGTCGAGCAGGTCGAACGAGGGCAGCAGCGTGCGCAGGGTCCCCTCGAAGATCGCGAGGGCACGGGCGGCGGCGATGAAGTCCGGCGGCGGCTTCAGGCGGTAGCGCCCGAACACCTCGACGGCGTCGTCGACGGTCTCCACGCCGATCCGGGCACCGGGACCGAGTTCGTCCGCGACGAACCGGGCGATGTCCCGGCGGAAGTCGGGTTCGTCCTCGGCCCGACGGACGGGTGCCATCCGCAGCACGGCGTCCGCGATGCGCGAGGTGTCGTTCTGGATGTAGGCCGCCACGAGTTCCTGCACGGTCTCGCGGAGCGTCGGGTCGAGCCGCCCGACCGAGCCGAAGTCGATCAGTGCCGGACGCCCGTCCGGCAGGAGCAGGACGTTCCCCGGGTGCAGGTCGCCGTGGTAGATGCCGTCGAAGACGACCTGCCGGAGGAACGCCCGCAGGATCGCCCGCATGGGCTCGTCGAGGTCCCGGTCGGCTCGGGAGGCACGGACGGCGCTCAGCGTGTCGCCCTCCAGGAACTCCATCACGAGCACCCGCTGCCCGGACAGCTCGGGGTGGGCGGCCGGGAACCGGACCTCGTCCGGCCGCGCGCTCCGCTGCTGCGCCGCGCTGAGGGTCTCCAGGTTCCGCAGCTCCGTCCGGAAGTCCACCTGGCGGAGGAGGTCGTCGGCGTACTGCTGCGCGACGTCGGCGACGCCGACCTGCCGTGCCTCCACCGAGGTGCGCGCCAGGAACCGCACGACCCGGAGTGCGATGTCGACGTCGCGACGGACGGCGTCGTCGATGCCGGGTCGCTGCACCTTGACGGCGACCGCGGTGCCGTCGGGCAGACGCGCACGGTGGACCTGGGCGATCGAGGCCGCGGCGACCGGTGTCGGGTCGAAGGACGGGAACACCTCGGCGACGGGGGCGTGCAGCTCGGCCGCGAGCAGCTCCGCGACCGCTGCCGGGTCGGCCGGCGTGACGCTCCGCTGGAGGTGCGCGAGGCCCTCCGTCCACTCCTCGGGGAGCAGGTCGTCCCGCGTGGAGAGCAGCTGTCCCATCTTGACGAAGCCACCGCCCGCCTCCTCGAGCGCCCGGCGCAGGTGGTCGGCCTGGCTCCGACGCAGGTCCGACGTCGCGGGGTCGTGCGTGAAGTCGAGGCGCCGGAAGGGCAGCAGGCCGTGCCGTCGGGCGATGGACAGCAGCTCGGTGAAGCGGCGGGCACGGCTGCGGAGGGTGCCGGCGTCGGCCGGCCGCGTGCCGCCGAGGTCGCTCAGGCGGGGAGGGGTGGGCACCCGATCAGCATGCTCCTGTGTCCTGGACGCTCCTCCTCCACCAGCCTGGAGGCAGTGCTCTTCCGTCCACAGGTCAGTGACCGTCCGTCTCGGGACAGCGATCGCCCCGGCACGCTCGTCACATGGACACCCCACTGATCGCCGCGATGATCGCGGCCGCCGCAGCCGTCTTCGCCGCGCTCATGGCCTGGACCGCCGCCGGTCGCGCCCGTCGGTCGAGCGACCGCACTCATGCGTGGACCAGGCTCGTCTGGATCATCACGACGTCCGGGGATCTCGAACACGACATCTCGGAACGTGTACTCGCGAGCATGCGCGACCTACGGTGGGCTCCCGCGGACGATCGTGCACTCGCGGCCGAGCTCCTCGAGCGCGCACGTTCGACAGCATCGAGAACCGAAGGAGAACCACCATGCTGAACCGGAAGCCGCTCGAGGTCCCGGCGGACCCGTCCGATCGCCGTGCCTTCGTCAACGGCGCGACGCCCGAAGAGTGGGCCGAGTTCCACCGCACCAACATCATCACCGTCTCGATGCGCGTGAAGTGGTGGTGGCGACGGACGCTCCACGTGTTGCGGTGATGCTGCGCTAGACCCCGACCTCCTGGTAGGCGGTGAACAGCAGGTGGTCCTCCGGCCCCTCGAGCGTCACCGGCTTCCCGACACCGTCGAGCACGATGAACCGCAGCATGCCCGCGCGCGCCTTCTTGTCCCGGCGCATCGTCGCGAGCAGCGACTGCCAGCGGCCGAGTGGGTACGTGGTGGGCAGCGACAGCGACTCGAGGATCGCCCGGTGTCGGTCGACCGTGGCGTCGTCGAGGTGCCCGGTCAGGCGCGCGAGTTCCGCGGCGAACACCATGCCGACGGACACCGCGGCACCGTGGCGCCACTGGTAGCGCTCGGCGTGCTCGATCGCGTGACCGAGGGTGTGCCCGTAGTTGAGGATCTCCCGTCGGCCCTGCTCGGTGAAGTCGTCCGACACGACCTGCGCCTTGAGCTCGATCGCGAGTTCGACCACCCGCCGGAACTCCGGCGTGGTGGGGTCCGTGGCACGGTCGACGTCGGCCTCGATCACGTCGAGGATCTCGGGCACGGCGATGAACCCGGCCTTGACGATCTCGGCGAAACCGGTCAGCACGTCGTTGCGGGGCAGGGTCCGCACGAGGTCGATGTCCACGACGACGGCCCGGGGGGCGAAGAACGCGCCGACGAGGTTCTTGCCCTCGTTCGTGTTGATGCCCGTCTTGCCGCCCACGCTCGCGTCGACCATGCCGAGCACGCTCGTCGGGATCGCGACGTACGGCACACCGCGGAGCCAGGTCGCCGCGACGAAGCCGGCGAGGTCCGTGACGGCTCCCCCGCCGAGGCCGATCACCGCGTCGGTGCGGGTGAAGTCCGACTGCCCCATGACCTGCCAGCAGAACGCGGCGACCTCGATGCGCTTCGCGGCCTCGGCGTCGGGCACCTCGGCGATGAGTGCCTCGAGGCCGGCGTCGACGAGCTGTACGCGGAGCTCCTCGGCGCGGGCTCCGAGTGTCGGCGCGTGCACGATGAGCACCTTCGCCACGCGGGGGCCGAGCAGCGCCGGGACCGACCCGAGCAGCCCGTTGCCGACCGCCACGACGTAGCCGTCGTCGCCGCCGACACGGATCTCGGTGGTGCCCTCGGGGAGGATCGACTCGGTCACGGTGCTCCTTCGTTGCCGTTCGCGGACCGCGGCGCGGACCCCGGTCCCTGTCCGTCGCGCACCCATGCCACGACGTCGTCGACGACGTGGGACATCGGTCGACGGGAGGTGTCCACGACGATGTGCGCCAGCTCGGCGTACGTCGCGGCGCGCTCGTCCATGATGGTCTGCCAGGCGTCGATGCCGCCGGACGCGAGCAACGGCCGATCCGACCCGGCGATCCGCTCAGCCACGGCCTCCGGGGAAACGGTCAGCAGCACCACGCGGGCACCGGCCATCGCCGCTCGGGTGTCGGCGTGGGTCACGGCGCCGCCGCCGACGGCGACCACGCCACCGGTCGCCATCGCCGCGCGCACGGCCTCGGCCTCGAGCGCGCGGAATGCCGACTCGCCGCGGTCGGCGAAGATCGCCGGGATCGGACCGTGCTCGCGCACGATCGCGCGGTCGGTGTCCGTGAACGGCACGCCGAGCTGTTTCGCGACGCGCTTGCCCACAGTCGACTTGCCCGCGCCCATCGGGCCGATCACCACGACGGGCACCGGCCGGTGCTCGTCCGCGCCCGGCAGGGTCGTGCTCACCAGGTGGTCGAGGGCGCGGCCGGCTCGGTCCGACGGGAGCGCAGCGTCTCCGGGATCGACGCCAGGTACGACTCGAGGTTGCGCTTGGTCTCCACGACGTTGTCGCCGCCGAACTTCTCGAGCACCGCGTCGGCGAGGACGAGCGCGACCATCGCCTCGGCCACGACACCGGCGGCCGGCACGGCGCAGACGTCCGAGCGCTGGTGGTGCGCGGATGCGTCCTCGCCCGTGGTGACGTCGATCGTGTGCAGCGCGTGCGGGACCGTCGCGATGGGCTTCATGCCGGCACGGACACGCAGCACGGTCCCGGTGGACATCCCGCCCTCGGTCCCGCCGGCGTGGTCGCTCGTCCGGATGATCTCGCCGTCCTCGCGGTACAGCTCGTCGTGCGCCTCGGATCCACGGCGGGCGGCGGTCTGGAAGCCGTCGCCGACCTCGACGCCCTTGATCGCCTGGATGCCCATGATCGCCGCGGCGAGTCGAGCGTCGAGACGACGGTCCCACTGCACGTGCGAGCCGAGCCCCGGCGGGACGCCGTAGAAGAGCACCTCGACGACGCCGCCGAGCGTGTCGCCGTCCTTCTTCGCGGCCTCGACCTCGGTCACCATGCGCGCCGAGGTCTCGGCGTCGAAGCACCGCAGCTGGTCCTCGTCGAGGCGGTCGACGTCGTCCGGCTGGGGCAGCGCGGTGCCGTCCGGGACGCGCACCGTGCCGACCTGCAGCGTGTGGGCGACGGACCGGATGCCGAGCTCGGCGAGGAACGACTTCGCCACGGCGCCGAGCGCCACCCGGGCAGCGGTCTCACGTGCCGACGCGCGCTCGAGGATCGGACGGGCCTCGTCGAAGCCGTACTTCTGCATGCCGACCAGGTCGGCGTGCCCGGGGCGCGGACGGGTCAGCGGAGCGCTGCGCCCGCGGGAGAGCTCGGTCTGCTCGACCGGCTCCGGGTTCATCACCTCGACCCACTTCGGCCACTCGGTGTTGCCGATGCGGATCGCGATCGGGCTGCCGAGGGAGTACCCGTGTCGGACACCGCCGGAGACGTGGAGTTCGTCCTGCTCGAACTTCATGCGCGAGCCACGGCCGTAGCCGAGCTTGCGCCGTGCGAGGTCGGTACGGATGGACTCGAACGACACCGGGACGCCGGCGGGCAGGCCCTCGAGCATCGCGATCAGTTCGGGTCCGTGGGACTCACCAGCGGTCAACCAACGAAGCATGACCACCATCCTCCCACAGCCCGACGACCGCGATCGCTACTGGTACGAGGGGTTCGCCCGGAGCCACGCCTGGAACTGCGCCACGGCCTGCTGGTGCTCGGCGTACGTGTCCGAGAACACCGTCTCCCCCGTCTCCAGGTTGACCGTGACGAAGTACAGCCAGTTCCCCAGCGTCGGGTGCAGGACGGCCTGGATGGCGATGTCCCCGGGGTTCGAGATCGGCCCCGGCGGCAGCCCGGTGTGCTGGTACGTGTTGTAGGGGTTGGAGGCGTCGTTCCGCTCGGCGTCCGTGGTGGTCACGCGGTGCGTGTTGCCGGTGCCGTACGCCACCGTGGCGTCGGACTGCAGCTTCATGCCCTGGTCGAGCCGGTTCTGGAACACCCGCGCGACCTTCGGGTAGTCGGCGGCCAGACCGGCCTCACGCTGCACGAGGGACGCGAACACGATCACGTGCTCCTGGTCGGCCTCGGCGACCCCCGCAGCGGCGAGGTGCTGCTTCATCGTGTCGACCATGGACTGGAAGTACTGCTTCGCCGTCCACCCCGGGTTGATCGGGTACGTGGCGGGGAAGAGCCACCCCTCGAGCGAGGTGACACCGCTCGGCAGGCCGTACGCGCCGACGTCCTTCGCCGCCGCGGACACCTCGGCGTCGCTCAGCCCGGCCTTCGAGACCATGCCGGCCTCGATGTCCTTCAGGGCCGTGCCCTCCGGGATGATGATCGACGCGGTGACCTTGTTGTCCTTGTCCTGCAGCGCCGCGAGCGCGGCCTTCGCGCTCATGTGCTTCTTGAGCGCGTACGAGCCCGGCTGGAACTGCACGTCGTTCGACGCCAGCAGCAGCTTGTAGAAGGCCGTCGACGTCTTCACGACACCGCTGCGCTGCAGCGTCTTCGCGACGTCCTCGCCGATGTCGCCCTGCTTGATGGTGATGGTCACCTTGGTGGTCCCGCTGCCGGTGTAGTCGTCGGACTCCTTCGGCGCCGTCAGGGCACCGACCACCTGCTGGATCTTCGGCGCTGCGAAGGCGTAGGCACCGATCCCGGCGGCCAGCACGAGGGCGACGATCACGATCCCGGCGATCAGGCCGCCGCGGGTCCGGTGGTGCGGTTCGCGGGGCGGCCTGGAGGCTCGTCCGCGTCGTCCGCCCGATCCGCGTCCGCCACCTCCCGCAGCACCACCACCGCTGCCGGGTCCGCCGTCGCCGGCGGCGCCGTCCTGGCCACCAGCCGCCGCTGCCGTGCCGGCGCCGGCAGTCGGGGCTGCGTCGTCGAGCAGCGCGCGCACCTCGGGGTGCACCTCGTCGGCGTCCCGGGCGACCGGCGCGTCGGCCGGCGAGACCGGGCGCTCGGCCGGGTCGTCCTCGGCAGCCCGAGGTGCCCGGGCCGCACCGGCCGCTCGGGCGCGGGCCTCCCGTCGGGAGCGCGGCTGCGCGGCGTCGCCGTCAGCGGAACGGACGTCGTCGCGTCCATCGGTGGCCTCGTCGGCGGGCGTGGCCCGTCGTGCGGCGTCGTTGCCGGGCGCGATGATCGCGTTCCAGTCCAGGTCGTCTGCCAACGGTCCTCGGTCTCTCGGTCGGGGGAACTCCGCGGGGCTCCGCCGGCGGTGTCGACGACGGGAGGGCAGCCCTACTCGGGGAGCGTGGCCCCTGGTGGGGCACCGGACGCGCGCTCGTGGTCGAGCGCATGTTGCAGAATGATAACAGCGGCCGCTTGGTCGATCACGGCCCGCGACTTCTTGGTGTTCCGTCCGGCCTGCTGCATGCCCCGCTGGGCGGTGACGGTGGACAGCCGCTCGTCGACGAGGCGCACCGGCCGGTGTTCCGCGATCCGCGCTGCGAAGGCGCGGGCGTCCGCCGTCGACGGGGTGTCACCCCCGGACATCGAGAGCGGGAGGCCGACGACGATCTCCAGGACGTCGTACTCCTCGGCGATCGCCAGGATGCGCGGGACGTCGCGCTTGTCGTCCCGCGCGACGGTCTCCACCGGGGTGGCGAGGAGTCCGTCGCGGTCGCAGACGGCGACGCCGATCCGGGCGCGGCCCACGTCGACGCCGAGCCGGCGCCCGGATCGGATGCCCACGGTCAGGCCGCGAGCCGGGCGGTCACGGCACGGAGCGCCGCCGGCAGTGCCGCCGCGTCCGTCCCGCCGCCCTGGGCGAGGTCGGGCTTGCCGCCGCCGCCGCCCCCGAGGACGCCGGCGGCCTCCTTGGCGAGCGGACCTGCCTGCACACCGGCGGACCGCGCCGCGTCGTTCGTCGCGACGATCACGACGGGCTTGCCGCCGATGACCGCGCCGAGGACCACGACCGCCGCGCCGTCGCCGAGCTGGGCACGGACGCCGGTCGCGAGCGAGCGCAGGTCGTCCGCCGAGCCGACGTTCTCGATCGTCTCCGCGACGACCGTGTGCGCTCCGACCGTCGAGGCCTGGCGGACGATCGTCGGGACACGCTGCTGGAGGCCGGCCGACTCGAACTCCGCGATCCGCTTCTGCGCGACCCGGAGGTCCTCCATCAGCGTCTGCACGCGCGTCGGCAGGTCGGCGCGCGGGGCCTTGAGCGCGCTGGAGAGCTGCGACACGATGGTGCGCTCCGTCGCCAGGTCGCGGAAGCCCTCGAGGCCGACGAGCGCCTCGACGCGACGGTTCGTCGAACCGACGCTGGCCTCACCGACGAGGTTCACGAGACCGACCTGCGCGCTCGACGCGACGTGGGTGCCACCGCAGAGCTCGCGCGACCAGGGGCCGCCGATGTCGACCATCCGGACCTCGGCGCCGTACTTCTCGCCGAAGAGCGCCTGGGCGCCGAGGGCCTTCGCCTCGTCGAGGGGCATGATCCGGGTGGACACCTCGAGGTCGGAGCGGATCGCGGTGTTGACCACCTCTTCGATCTCGGAACGGGTCTCGAGCGAGACCGGCTGGCTCCACGAGAAGTCGAGGCGCATGTACCCGGACTTGTTGTAGGAACCGGCCTGGAGCGCCTCCGGCCCGAGGACGTCGCGGAGCGCCGCGTTCACCAGGTGGGTCGCCGAGTGCGCCTGGGTCGCCCCACGGCGGTACTCGGCGTCGACGACGGTCGTCGCGGCGTCGCCGACACCGACCTCGCCGGAACGGACCTGGACCCGGTGGCTCCAGAGGCCGGACACGGGACGCTGGACGTCGAGGACCTCGAGGTCGAAGCCGTTGCCGACGATCGAGCCCTGGTCGGCGTCCTGACCACCGGACTCGGCGTAGAGCGTCGTCTCGCTGAGCACGACCTCGGCGATGTCGCCGACGACCGCACGGTCGACACTCCGACCGTCGACGATGATGCCGAGCACGCGGGACTCGGTCTCGAGTGCGTCGTAGCCCAGGAAGGTCGTCTCGCCCGCTGCACGGAACGCGCTGTAGACGCTGAGGTCCGCGAGCGCGGTCCTCTTGCTCTTGGCGTCCGCCTTCGCACGCGCGCGCTGCTCGGACATCAGCGTCTCGAACGCGGTGCGGTCGACCTGCACGCCGGCTTCCTCGGCCATCTCCATCGTCAGGTCGATCGGGAAGCCGAAGGTGTCGTGCAGCAGGAACGCGGTGTCGCCGCCGATCGCGGGCTGGTCGTCCTGCTTGGCACGCTCGACCGCGACGTCGAGGATCGTGGTCCCCTGCGCGAGCGTGCGGAGGAAGGTCTCCTCTTCGGCGTAGGCGATCCGGGCGATGCGGTCGTAGTCGCTCGCGACCTCCGGGTAGGCGTCGCGCATCGCGTCACGGGACGCCGGGAAGAGGTCGGGGAAGGTCGCGCCCTCGACGCCGAGCAGACGCATCGCGCGGACGGTGCGACGCAGGAGTCGACGCAGGATGTACCCGCGGCCCTCGTTCGACGGCGACACACCGTCCGCCATGAGCATGAGCGAGGAACGCACGTGGTCGGCGATGACGCGCATCCGGACGTCGTCCTCGTGCACCGCGCCGTAGGGCCGTCCGGAGATCTCCGCCGCCTTGTCGAGGACCGGGCGCACCTGGTCGATCTCGTACATGTTGTCGACGCCCTGCTTGATGAACGCGACGCGCTCGAGGCCCATGCCGGTGTCGATGTTCTTGTTCGGCAGCTCACCGGTGATCTCGAAATCGTACTTCGACCGCACGTCGGCGATCTGGTACTGCATGAACACGAGGTTCCAGATCTCGACGTAGCGGTCGTCGTCCGTCGCCGGACCGCCGTCGATGCCGTACGCCGGACCCCGGTCGAAGAAGATCTCGGAGCAGGGGCCGGCGGGACCGGGCTGCCCGGTGGACCAGTAGTTGGTGTCCTTGCCGAGTCGCTGGATGCGCTCGTCCGGCAGCGTCGAGTGCTGCTTCCAGAACGCGATCGCCTCGTCGTCGTCCTCGTAGACCGTCACCCACAGGTCGTCGGGCGAGAAGCCGAGGCCGCCGTCCGCCTCTGCCGAGGTCAGGAACTCCCAGGCGTACTGGATCGCCTGCTCCTTGAAGTAGTCACCGAAGGAGAAGTTGCCGTTCATCTGGAAGAACGTGCCGTGCCGCGGCGTCTTGCCGACCTCTTCGATGTCGTTCGTCCTGATGCACTTCTGCACGCTGGTCGCCCGCGGGTACGGTGCGGGGACGAGACCCGTCAGGTACGGGATGAACGGGACCATGCCGGCCACCGTGAACAGCAGCGACGGGTCGTCCGAGACGAGCGAGGCGGACGGGACGACGGTGTGGCCACGGTCGCCGAAGTACTGGAGCCAACGGCGGCGGATCTCTGCGGTCTGCATGGTGCTTCCTGACGAGGGGCGGTGGGGACGGGCGCTGGGACGGCGCTGGGCTGGTCAGTCGTCGGTGCGGAGTTCGGCTTCGCGGGAGCGGTACCCGTCGGCCACGGCACCCGTGAAGGCCTTCGCCCTGGCGTCGACCTCGGCGAGGAACGCGGCTCCCGGAGCGGTCCTGCTCACCCGGTGGGCGACGAGGAACCCGATGACGACGCCGACGGCGACGGCGAACAGCTGCTTCACGGTGCCTCCCTCTCTCGCGCGCCGAGGCGCACGTCCGACCAGCTTAGTCGTCGCTCCGGGAACGCAGAACGGCGGGCCGTCCGGTGTGGACGACCCGCCGTTCAGGCGGTGCGGTGGATCAGCGAGCCGCGTAGTACTCGACGACGAGCTGGACCTCGCAGGTCACGGGGACCTCGGCGCGCTTCGGGCGACGCACGAGGCGGGCCTGGAGCTTGTCGATCTCGACCTCGAGGTAGCCCGGGACCTTCGGGAGGACTTCCTGGTGACCACCGGCGGCGGCGACCTGGAAGGGCTCGAGCGACTCGGAGCGCTGCTTGACGTGGATCAGCTGGCCCTCCTTGACGCGGAAGGAGGGGCGGTCGACGAGCTTGCCGTCGACGAGGATGTGACGGTGCACGATCAGCTGACGAGCCTGCGCAGTGGTGCGGGCGAAGCCGGCACGGAGCACGAGGGCGTCGAGGCGCTGCTCGAGCAGCTCGACCAGGTTCTCACCGGTCAGGCCGCTGGTCCTGCGGGCCTCTTCGAAGACGATGCGGAGCTGCTTCTCGCGGATGCCGTACTGGGCGCGCAGACGCTGCTTCTCACGGAGGCGGACGGCGTAGTCGCTGTCGGCGCGACGACGGGTACGACCGTGCTCGCCGGGGCCGTACGGGCGCTTCTCGAGGTACCGGGCCGCCTTCGGCGTCAGCGGGATGCCGAGCGCACGGGACAGGCGGGTCTTGCTACGGGTACGTGACTTGGTAGACACAGGGTCCTTTTCTCTGTACGAACTGGTGGACACGGGTCCCGGCACGCGCACGTGCCGACGAACCCCGTGAAGGGATCCAGAGGGATGAGCCTGTGGGATCGGACGGCTACAGTCCGAACCTCTGCCCCCGTGCCGCTGCGGTGCTCGGCACCACCGCGACACTGTGTCCTCGACGCAGCCGCACGCGAGGACCAGGACGTAGGCCCGTCAACGATAGCAGGGTTCAGGCGTCGCCAGGAGCACCGCGGGTGATCCGGCGCAGCCGGTCGAGCCGCGGGCCCACCTCGCGCTCGTACCCGTTGGCGGTCGGCGTGTAGTACTCGGTGCCCTCCAGGGCATCTGGCAGGTACTGCTGCCGGGCCACGCCGTGCTCGGCGTCGTGCGAGTAGATGTAGCCCTTGCCGTGCCCGAGGCGCTTCGCCCCCGCGTAGTGGGCGTCCCGCAGGTGGTTCGGGACGACGCCCATCCGACCGGCCTTGACGTCCGCCATGGCCTGGTTGACGCCGTTGTACGCCGCGTTCGACTTGGGCGCGGTGGCGAGGTAGACCACCGCCTCGGCCAGGGGGATCCGCCCCTCCGGCATGCCGATGAGCTGGACGGCCTGGGCTGCCGCGACGGCGATCGGGAGTGCCTGCGGGTCGGCCATCCCGATGTCCTCGGACGCGGAGATGATGATGCGCCGCGCGATGAACCGCGGGTCCTCGCCGGCCTCGATCATCCGGGCGAGGTAGTGCAGCGCCGCGTCGACGTCGCTCCCCCGCACCGACTTGATGAACGCGCTGATCACGTCGTAGTGCTCGTCACCCTGTCGGTCGTAGCGGAGCAGCGCCCGGTCGACGGCCGCGGCCACGGTGTCGGCGTCGACGACGGGCACACCGTCGTCGTCCTCGTCCTGCGCCGCCGTGGCCGAGGCGGCGGCGGCCTCGAGCGCGGTGAGTGCACGACGGGCGTCACCGGAGGCGAGCCGGACGATGGCTGCCCGCGCCTCGTCACCGAGCACGACCGCGCCGCCGAGACCGCGGGGGTCCTCCACCGCGCGGTCGACGAGCATGCCGAGGTCGGCGTCGGTGAGCGGTTTGAGGGTGAGCAGGAGCGACCGGGACAGCAGCGGCGAGATCACCGAGAACGACGGATTCTCGGTGGTGGCGGCGATGAGGATCACCCATCCGTTCTCCACACCGGGCAGGAGCGCGTCCTGCTGCGCCTTGCTGAAGCGGTGGATCTCGTCGAGGAACAGCACCGTCGTCGACCCGTAGAGGTCACGGTGCGTCAGGGCCTTCTCCATGACCTCGCGCACGTCCTTGACGCCGGCGGTCACCGCGGACAGCTCGACGAACTCGCGGCCGGACTGCCGTGCGATCGCCTGCGCCAGCGTGGTCTTGCCGGTACCGGGCGGTCCCCAGAGGATCACCGAGACACCACCGGGATTCTCCCGCGTGCCGGTCGCCAGCTGCACCAGCGGGGAACCACGACCGAGCAGGTGCTGTTGGCCGGCGACCTCGTCGAGGCTCGTCGGCCGCATCCGCACCGCGAGCGGCACGGAGCCCTGCGCGAGTCCGGCGCGTCCACCGGTCGTGGGCGCGGTCATGCCCGATCGGTCCGCTGCCATGCAGGCAATCGTAGGTGGCTCCACTGACAGCCGGTCCACGCCCGCTCGTTCGGTACGCTCGTGGACACACTGCGTGACGAGAGGGCAGACCAGCACCGTGGCACCGAAGAACCAGGCGCGTGACAACCGCGAAGCGCGCGAGCGGCTCCGTCTCTACGAGGCACGACAGGGCCTCCACCAGCGGCAACGGCGGCGTCGCGTGCGGGACAACCTCGTCGGCATCGTCACCCTGGTCGTCGTCGCGGCCCTGGCGACCGGCTCGCAGCTCGTCTTCGCGGGGACGCGGTCCGACACACCGGACCGCGCCGGTGCCAGCGCCAGCGCCAGCGCGACGGCCACCCCGACTCCCTCGGCGGACGCCACCCCGGCGAACACCGGGGACGTGCCGAGCAAGTCGATCGCGGAGAACGCCACCTGGACCGGCACGCTGACGCTCCACAAGGACGTGCGCCTCGGCATCGAGCTCGACGGCGCACGGGCCCCGCAGGCCGCCAGCGTCGAGATCGACCTGATCCGGAAGCAGTTCTACGAGGGCACGACGTGCCACCGACTCGCCGACAGCGCGGACTTCCGGTTCCTGCAGTGCGGCTCCGCGAACGGCGACGGCACCGGCGACGCGGGCTTCCAGTACGGGCCGATCGAGAACACGCCGAGCGACGACGTCTACAAGGCGGGCACGATCGCGATCGCGCGGAGCTCGTCGACGTCGTCGCAGTCCACGCAGTTCTTCATCGTCTACGGGGACACCACGCTCGACGGGTCGACCGGCGGCTACACCGTCGTCGGGAAGGTCACGAGCGGCCTCGACGAGCTCGAGTCGCAGATCACCTCGAAGGGCATCGCCGACCCCGGATCCGACGGCACCGGGGAGCCGAAGGTGAAGACGACCATCACCGGCGCGACGATCAAGCGGGAGCAGTAGTCCACAGACGCGCGCACGGGCGGGCCGCCGGGGCCACCAGTGCAATAGGGTGGCTTCCTGACCGTACCGACGGTGACGTCGGTGATGCACGACCACGATCGAGGCGAGACCTGTGGGATCTGACGAAGCAACGACCTGGGGGCGGGTCGACGATGCCGGCACCGTGTACGTCCGGTACCAGGACACGGAACGTGTCGTGGGTGAGTACCCGGACGCCACCGCCGACGAGGCCCTCGCGTACTTCGCGCGCAAGTACGCGGACCTCGAGGGCCAGGTGAAGATCGCCGAGCAGCGAGTGCAGCGGGGCGCTTCGGCGAACGACGTCGCCCGCACCGTGGAGCACCTCACCGCGCTCGTGGCGGACGCCCGTGTCGTCGGTGACATCAAGGCGCTGGAAGACCGCGTCGGCGCCCTCTCCGAGCAGGTCGGCTCGCTCACCAAGGAGCAGGCCGAGCAGGCACAGCAGGCCCTCACCGAGGCGCTCGCGTTCCGGACCGCCCTGGTCGAAGAGGCCGAAGCCCTCGCCGCGGTGGACCCGGCCCGCGCCCAGTGGAAGCAGGTCACCGCGCAGCTGGACGACGTGTTCGCCCGGTGGCAGCAGCACCAGCACGACGGCCCGCGCATCCCCAAGAACGAGGCCAACGAGCTCTGGAAGCGGTTCCGTGCCGCGCGTTCGACGGTCGACCAGCACCGCCGCGCGTTCTACTCCGAGCTCGACGCGCAGCACCGCGACGCCAGGACCCGGAAGCAGGAGCTCGTCACCCAGGCGGAAGCGCTCGCGCCGCGCGGCTCGGACGCGATCCCGACGTACCGTCAGCTGCTCGACGACTGGAAGCGCGCCGGGCGTGCCGGCAAGCGCCACGACGACGCCCTCTGGGCCCGCTTCAAGGCCGCTGGTGACGTCCTCTTCGAGCAGCGCCACGCCGAGAGCGCCGCGGAGGACGAGGAGTACTCGGCCAACCTCGAGGCGAAGACGGCGCTCCTGGCCGAGGCCGAGCCGCTGCTCCAGCAGGACGACCGCGCCGCGGCGCGACGGACCCTCACCGACATCCAGCGACGCTGGGACGAGATCGGCAAGGTCCCCCGCGGCGACGTCCGCCGCATCGAGGACCGCCTCCGCGCGGTGGAGGACCACGTGCGCGGACTCGAGGACGCGCACTGGCGCGAGTCGAACCCGGAGCGCAAGGCCCGCACCACGGGGCTCGCGAGCCAGCTCGAGGACGCCATCGCCAAGCTCGAGTCCGAGCTCCAGGCCGCGGAGGCCTCCGGAGACGCCCGGAAGATCAAGGACGCCCGGGAGGCCCTCGACGCCAGGAAGATCTGGCTCGACGCCCTCGGCAGCTGACACCACCGCACGACGACGGGCCCCGGCAGCCGCCCGGGGCCCTCGTCGTGCTGGCCCCCCGTGCGCCTCACCACCACGGGTGCGCGCGCGCCCCCCCCCCCGGACGGGCCGGGGGCCCGGGGTGACGTCCGCACCGGACGGCACCCGGGCCTCCAGGCCGTTGCACTGCCCGCGCCACCCGGTGGTGCGCGCTGCGGCCCGGCGTGTGCCGGGTCTCGGCTGCCGCGCTGCCGTAGGGTGATCACATGCCCTCGGTTGTGCGCTTGTCAGACGTGTCCGTGGTCCGGAACGGGGCCACCATCCTCGACGGTGTCTCGTGGGAGGTGCAGGACGACGAACGCTGGGTCGTCCTCGGTGCGAACGGCGCCGGGAAGACGACGCTGCTCCAGGTCGCCGGTGCCCAGGCCTTCCCGACCTCCGGCGAGGTCGAGGTCCTCGGCACCGAGCTCGGCGGCGCGGACCTGTTCGACCTCCGGCCCCGCATCGGCTTCGCGTCGACCGCCCTCGCCCGTCGGATCCCGGTGACGGAGAAGGTCATCGACGTCGTGCTCACCGCCGCGTACTCGGTGACCGGCCGCTGGAACGAGGAGTACGAGGAGCTCGACGTCCGCCGTGCGCAGCGTGTGCTCGAGGAGTGGGGCCTCGGGGCCTTCACCGACCGCACCTTCGGCGAGCTGAGCGACGGCGAGCAGAAGCGCGTCCAGATCGCCCGCGCGGTGATGACCGACCCGGAGATCCTGTTCCTCGACGAGCCGGCCGCATCGCTCGACCTCGGCGCGCGCGAGAGCCTCGTGCGGACGCTCGGCGGGTACGCCACGAGTGCGGACTCGCCCGCGATCGTGATCGTGACGCACCACGTCGAGGAGATCCCCGAGGGCTTCACACACGCGCTGATCCTGTCCGACGGGCATGTGCAGGCCGCCGGACCCATCGACGAGGTGCTCACCGACGCCACCCTCACCGAGGCGTTCGGCATCGGGCTGACGGTGACCAAGGACGCCGGCCGGTTCACGGCACGCGCTGCCTGAGCCTGCTCCCGATCCGGGCCACGGTCTGGTAACGTAGACGGCTGGCGTAGGCCACTGACTTCCCGCGCGTCTGCGCACTCTCAACACACTGCTATCCGAGGAATCTCCATGAAGACCGACACCCACCCCGAGTACCGCGCCATCGTCTTCCGCGACCTGGCGTCCGGTGAGACCTTCCTGACGCGTTCCACCGCGAACAGCGACAAGACGATCGAGCTCGACGGTGCCACCTACCCGGTGATCGACGTCGAGATCTCCTCCGCGTCGCACCCGTTCTACACGGGCAAGCAGCGCATCCTCGACTCGGCCGGTCGCGTCGAGAAGTTCAACCAGCGCTTCAAGGGCTTCGGCAAGTAAGTCCGACCCCTGCACGTCCGGACGGGCGGTCCTCCTGCGGGGGGCCGCCCGTTCCGCGTTGCCGGTGCGCCCCGCGCGGGACGGTGTCGGGCCGGCCGGCGCGTGCTCGGCGCGCGGGTCAGCCGGCTCGCTCGACCGCCGCGGTGATCCGAGTCAGCCGGCTCGCTCGACCGCTGCGGTGATCGTGCGGAGGAGCTCCTCGCCCGCCAGGACGCCGCGACGCTCGGTGACGACGGTGTTCGGCGCCGTCCACCCGATCGCGTCCAGCTCCCCGTGTGCCGGCCGCACGCCGAGGTCCGCCCACCGGAGCATGTCGCGGTCGAGCAGGGAGTCACCGGCAGCGATGGTCGTCGTGGCACCGATCCGCTCGGCGACGGCCGCCAGGGCACGCTCCTTGCGGATCGGGACCGGCACCGCGTACAGCTTCCGGCCCTGCAGGGACACCGTCCACCCGAGCGGAGCGAGGGCGGCGGCGAACGCCGCGACGTGGCCGTCGGTGAGGACGGCACGGTCGACGATGGCGTAGACGAACAGGGACTCGGCGTCGCGCACCCGCAGCACGGCCGCGGGTGGCAGGGAGACCCCGAGCAGCTCGACGACGTCCGCCATCGGCGCGCAGGACGCCGAGATCTCGGCTCTGAGGGCTCCGGCCCACTGCTCGTCGGGTTCGCCGTCATGCAGGATCACGGCCCCGTTCGAGGTGACCGCCCACTCCGGGGAGAAGGGCAGTCGGACGCGGCGGTACTGCGCGACGGTCCGCGTGGTCACCGGGACCACGCACGCACGCGCGGCGAGGGCGACGAGGAGGTCCTCGGCAGCACGGGTCAGGTAGCTCAGCGGAGCGCCCTCGTAGACCTCGGCGACGACCAGCGACGGGGCCGCCTCGTCCGGGCCGTCGAGCATGAGGGCGGCGGCCGAGTAGACGAGCGTCCGGTCGAGGTCGCAGCCGACCAGCGCGGTCACGCCGTGGCCTCGACGACGCGGCTGCCGAGCGGGTGGATCAGACCGACGCAGCGGTAGGCGAGGTCCGGTTCGTGCACGACCGGCACCCCGCGCTCGGTCGCGAGCGCGACGACGTGCGCGACGTCGGGGTCGTCCGGGTCGCGGACGAGCACCTGCCAGGGCACCCGGCGGAGCAGGACCCGGGTCGTCTCGCCGATGCCCGGCTTCACCAGGTGCAGGTCGTCGATCCCGTACGTCGCGCCGACCTCCTGCACGGTGCGCATCCCGCGCCAGTCGGGAGCTCTGGTGGACGCGGAGTCGGCGGCGACGGCGGCCTCCACACGGTCGGCGACCTCGGCGAACCGGGCGGCGACGGCATCGACGTACGGGCGCGACCGGTCCCTCGCACCGAGCTCGCGGTACTGCTTCGCGCCGTGGAAGGTCCCCTCCGGCGTCCACCGGCGGTTGTACACCGTCCGCGACACCAGTCCGGAGACGGTCGAGTTGAGGCAGGCCGACGGGACGAGGAAGTCCTCGCGGGTGCCGTGCAGCGGCGTGCAGCCGGCCGGGTCCGCGAGCACCGCCAGGTCGTCGCGGAAGCGGATGCCGTCGGACTCCGCGAACCGGTCCAGCGCGGCCGTGAGCTCCCGCGTGATGGCGCCCTTGCCGGTCCAGCCGTCGACGAACACGACGTCCTCGGGGTCGTGGTGCGCGGCGAGCCAGCGGAGGGCGGTCTCGTCGATCCCGACACCACGGACGATGCTGGCGGTCAGGTGCGGCAGCACGGTGCCGTGCCGTTCCCGGGCCCAGCGGCGCATGAGCACGCCGACCGGGGTCCCGGCGCGGGCGAGGGAGACCAGCACCGGGCGGCGCCGACCACGCAGGACGAGCTCGGTGACGATGCCCACGGCCTCGGCGATGCGGGCCGCCGAGCGGTCGAGGGCGCTCCGGTACAGCGCCTCGTACTCCTCGGACGGCGTGTACTCGACGGGCAGGGACTCGGCGTAGTTCGCGCCCTCGAGCTGGACCGCGCGCTCCCGTGACGCGGTGTCGGCCTCGAGGGGTGCGCCGGCGAGGTCCTGCAGCAGCCAGGTGACCTCGTCCGGCTCGTAGGACCCGAACGACGGCCCCGTCAGCGGCGTCGGGACGGGCTCGTCGGACACCGCACGGAGCGGGCTCTCCACCACGACGACCCGCGGCGCGACCCGGCCGAGCGCCGGGAGCAGACCGTCGGGTCCGGCGAGGGCGCTCCGCTCGGTCCCGGGCTCCGGCACCAGGACGACCGCGTCGAAGCCGTGCACGTTGTAGGCGTACCGGGGCCCGGGACCGTCCACGGTGCGGTCGTGGGAACGGTGCGCGACGCCCGAGCGGATCGGCCACGCGGGGTCGGCGAACACGGCGACGGGGGAGCGGGTGGTGGTCGACGACCGCACGTCGGCACCGCTCGCCGCTCGGAGTGCCGCGGCGATCACGAGCGGGGTGTGCATGTGCTCCTCGGTCCCGAGGACGAGGACCCGGTCGGTCGGGTCGAGCGGACCGAGCACGCGCGCGAGGTCGGCAGCGATCCCCTCGACGTCGGTCCGCGGTCGCCGCACGGCCGCTGCCGGGACGCCGAAGCGGTCGACGGCGGTCGGCGGTGCGGGGAGGAACTCGGCGGCGACGGGCGGGACGTCCGCGTGGACGGGCCCGAGTGCCGCGTGGGCGTCGACGAGTGCCGCGGCGGTCGTCACGAGGTCGTCGGGCAGGTGGACGCCGCCGCGCGCGAGCGCCAGGACGGTCACGGTCGCACCGAGCTCGGCGGCGAGGGCATCGGTCGCCGCGACGTCCGCTGCGGAGCGGAGGTCGACCAGGCTCGCGACGACCCAGCGACGCTGCGGGGCCAGGGCGTGCAGCGCGCGGATGGTCGCCCGGGCCGTCGCGCCGGTGCTGAGTTCGTCGTCGACGAGGACGACCGTGCCGTCGGTCGGCAGCCAGGCGGGGTCGGCGGGCAGCAGGCGGTGCGTCGTGGCGTGCGAGTGTGCCTCGTCGAACCCGGTGGCGGCGACGGCGCCCGGTGGGTCCAGCCGGGTCGAGTGCAGGTGGTCGGCACCGAGCGCCTCGGCGACGGCCGCACCGAGCGCGGTGGCGGTCTCGGCGAACCCGAGCACGAGGGTGTCCGGGTGGTCCGTCCGGCGGGCGGCGAGGTCGGTGCGCAGGGCGTCGGCGGCGCGGGAGAGGGCGGTGGCGCGGTCCAGACCGTCGTGGTCCTGCGCGTCTCGGGCGTCCTCGGCGCGCCGCATGCTGGTCTGCGCGCCGAGGACGTCGCGGAGGCGGGCCGCGGTCGGGGCGTCGAACCGGTGGCCGTCGTCGAGCGCGTCCGCGACGCGGGCGCCGAGTGCCTCGCCGGCGAGGAGCGCCACCGCGGGCACGGTCGGCACGTGCTTGGCGAGGACCGTCGAGACGAGCAGGTGCGCCCGCTTCGGGTTGCGTCGGAGCGCGAGCCGCACGAGGTCGGCCAGCGGCACGGCGAGCGGGTCCTGCGTGCGCCCGGCGTGCCGCTCGCCGTCTTCGAGCTCGATGCCGAGGTCGGTGGGCGTGGGCAGTCGGCTCATCCGAGGCTCCGTTCGAGCAGGTCGACGTAGGTGATGTCGGGGGCGGAGACACCGAACGCCCTGGCGCGCAGCATCGTCTTCTCCGCCCACGCGTGGTGCGGCTTCGTCTCGTTCATCTTGTTGCCGTACCGCGAGGCCGCGACGCCGCCGGACGACGGGCCGAGCAGGTCGGAGGCGTCGGAGTACTCCTCGTGCGTGACGACGGACAGGGCGTGCACGAGCGGGACGTGCCGCGGGTGGATCACCGTCTTGCCGTTGAGGCCGTTCGCGAGGTCGAGGGTGACCTCGCGGAGGAGCGCGTCGTACCCCTCGACCAGCAGTCGACGGCGGAGCGCCGGGTCACCAGCGTCCTGGAACGGCGTGGTGCGGAGCTGGGTCCGGAACACCCGGTCCGCGGCGGGGTAGTGCTCCCACACCGGCCCGGCGACGACGAAGCCGTCCTCGGCGCGGCCGAACACGTTGACGATGTCACCGATGACCGAGGCGAGGACGTGCACGTCGTACACGGTGAGCTCGCTGGACCGACGCAGTCCGAACACGCTCGACAGGTCCGTCGCGCCGATGCGCACCGCGAGGACGTCGTCCCGGTGGTCGTCGAGGAGCGTGCGGATGCCGGACAGCGTCCGCCAACGGGTCTCACGGTGCATGATCGCCGCCGACTCGAGGATCGGCATCGCGAGGAGCCGACGGTCCGCTCGCCGACCGGCGTTGAGCGCGTCGAGCGCGGCGAAGTACCCCGGGCCGTCGGCGACCGTGAACTTCGGGAACACGACGCCGCTCAGTGCGTCGAGGGCGGTGTCGCCGATGCGGTCGGCGAACCGGACCAGGTGCTCGGGGTCGCGGACGCGCAGGAACAGCTGGGGGAGCTCGCGCGCATCGGCGGACTCCTCGGCGAGCGTGCGCAGGGCGTCCGCGACACGGTCCTCGGCGATCGGCAGGTCGTCGTCCGCGACCGAGTCCTCCAGGCACAGCACGAGCGAGCCGGCACCGAGGGCCGCCTGCCGGTGCACGTCCTGGACGAGGGTCGCCCGGGTCCCCGGCACGTACAGCGTCGCGCCGAGGGCAACCGCCCGGAGCGGCAGGGCACTCGCCCGGGTCACGTCCTCCGGCGTGTGCAGGAAGAGCGACTCCTGGTCGGTGAGGTGGGCGAAGTGCCGCATGGTCAGGGCCTGTTCGTCGGGGCGGAGAGCACGAAGCCGAACGCGGCGAACACGTCGCCGTCGTGCGATGCCCTGGGGAACGGTTCGGCGCGGAGTTCCAGCGCGCCGTCGATCACGGACAGCGCGAGGACCGGGATCACGTCGGCGCTGCCCGCCTCGATCGCGATGGTCGTGCCGTCCTGCAGCGTGACGACGGGACGGTCGTCCCCGCGCGCCATGACGAGCGCACGGCGGAGTTCGCGGACGTGCCGGAGGCTGACCAGGACGTCGCCGTCGTGGAACCCGACCAGGGGACGGTTGCCGCTCGTCGGCACGTCGCGGCCGGCGCGGGCGCCCTCGACGGTCTCGGCGCCGACGACGTGGTCCTCCGACTCCCACACGACACTCGTGGCACCGCTGACCCGGAGCACGCCGACGGCGGACTGGCGCCGGTCCAGGCGGACGACCGGGTCCTCCGTGCCGAGCACGCGGACGTCCTGCGGTCGCGGCGCGGGGAACGGCGTCGGTCGCGCCGCGCGGCGCCGCAACCGCTCGGCGACCCGCTCGGACGGGCCCGGGCCACCGGCGGTGTGCCCGGTCCGTGTCGCGTTCGACGCGCCACCGGCGACGGGCTGGGCGGTCGGGGTCGCTCCGGACGCGCGTCCAGCGGCCGCCGCCGGACGGGAGGCCGTGGGCGCCGACAGGGTCAGGGAACCCCCGGCGCGTGGTCGATCCGGCGCCGCGCTCGGCGCGATGACCGGTGCGGGCGGGGCGACGTCCTGCGCCGCCGCCGGGACGGCGGCCGGACGGCGACGACGGCGGAGGTAGGGGTGGGCGCTCGTCATCGGGTCCGGCCGATGCCGTGGTCCCGCCGCAGGCCGGTGAGACCAGTGGTGTAGCCCTGACCGACCGCGCGGAACTTCCACTCCGAGCGGTGCCGGTAGAGCTCACCCAGGATCATCGCGTCGATGGTGTGGTTGCGGTCGGACGGCACCGGGAACCGCACGAGTTCGCGGCCGTCGACGGTGCTCACCCGGATCGAGAGCGTCCGGATCGAGCCGAGGTCCTTCGGCGCGCGCGGATCCGGGTCGAGGTAGACGGCGAAGACGATCTTGTCGACCGCCTCGGGCACGGAGCCCAGGTCGACGTCCACCTCTTCGCAGTCGGCGTCGTCGAGGAACGCGAGCGACGCGTCCGTGCTCTCGAGCTGGTTGAAGAACACCAGGTCGTCGTCGTCGAGCACCTGGCCGTCGGGGCCGCAGGGGATGGCGACGGTGACCGGTTCGGCGGAGGGGCCGCGGCTCGCGATCTGTTCCCAGGCGATGCCGACGACCACCGCCGTCAGGTCCGGGTTCTCGGCGGTCAGTGCGGCGTTCGCACCGGCCACGAGCTCGCCGGTCACGCGCCGGTCCCCGGGAGTCGGAGCTGCGGGTCACCGGAGCCGAGCCGGTCGTGCAGGAACCGGCCGTGCGCGGAGAGCTCGGCGATCGCACCGCTCCGGATCTGCTCGTGCATGTCCTCCACCGTCTCCCGGACGACACCGAGCTGATCGACCAGGGACCGGGTCGCGGGACCGTCCGGCGTCCGGTCGGCCGCCGGCAGTGAGAGGTAGGTCCGGACCGGGGTCGGCAGGTAGTCGTTCACGATCGCCTGGAACAGGTAGCGCTGCTCGGTCGAGGCACCCCGCGCACTGACGGTCCCGGCGGCGAAACGGAGCTGGTCCTCGATCTGTCGGACCCGGGACGACACGACCGTCGGCAGGTCGTCGCCGGCCGCACGGACGAACGTCCGCAGGTCGTCGAGACCGTCACTGGCCGCGGCGTCGTCCGTCGCGCCGCCGGACCCTCGGACGTCGATCCGGGCAGCGGCGGCCGCGGCGACCGTGGACGCGGCGTCGGCGGGCTGGCGTCGTGCTTCGTCGAGCCCGAACAGGGCACGGAACCGATCACGCACCGCGTGTGGTCCCGCTGGTCATCGGCCGCTGTCCTCGGACTGGCGCGCCCGCTCCAGGTACGGCTTCGCGCGCGCGATGCCCGACTCGAGGGCGGTCACCGTGGACGCCATGTTCTGCGCCGCCTCGGACCGGAAGGAGTCGATGGCGTCCATCGTCTGGAAGACGTTGTCGAACGCGCGCTGCAGGGTCTCGACGCTCACGCCGGAGCTCGTCGCCTGCTGGTGGATGCGCGTCGTCTGGTCGCGGAGCATCTCGCTCGTCTGCAGGATCATCGCGTTCGTTGTCGAGTTCACCGCGTCGATCTGGTCGAGCACCATCCGCTGGTTGGCGAGGGCCTGCGCGACCACGACGGCCGTCCGCAGCGCCGCGACGGTGGTCGTCCTGGCACGCTCGACGCCCTTGATCAGCTCGGTGTTGTTCTTCCGGACGAGGTCCATCGCGAGGTACCCCTGCACGGAGACCGCGAGCTGCGTCAGGATGTCCTGGTGGCGCTGGCGCACCGGGAACAGCACGTCGGCCTCGAGCTTCTGGGCCTCGTCGGTGCGACCGGCGTTCCGGAGCGACTCGATCTTCTGCACGGCTGCCGCATCGAGCGCCTTCGCGAACACCGCGTACTCGCTCAGCTGCTGCATGGTCTCCCAGAGCTGGACCTTCTCGTCCGCGAGCGTCGCGTTGTCCTTCCGGAGCTCGTCCTGCCCGGCCATGAGCGACTTGATGATGCGGTCGAGCTGCGTCTGGGCCGACTCGTAGCGCTGGAAGTACTTGGCGAGCTTGTTGCCGCCGGGGATCATCCCGAGGATCTTGCGACCGGTGCTGAGGTCCGCCTGGTTCGGCGTGAGGTCCTCGACGGTCGATCGGAGGTCGCCGAGGGTCGTCGCCACGCGCACCTGCGCGCTGTCGCCGGACCGCTTCGCACCCGCGACCGACGACTGCGAGCGCTCGAGCATGCGCGACGAGAAGCCACCAGACCGGGAGATCTCGGAGCTCGCGATCGCCGTGATGCCGTCGACCTTCTCCCCGAACTCGGGGGAGCGGGGGTCGAGGCGGGCGACCTCGTCGACGAACTCGCGCGCCTGCGCGGCGATCTGCGTCTGCCGGTCGGGGTCGACCGGGACCATCCCGGGGGCGTCGTCCGGCTGCACCGTCTCGGCGGCTTCGGCTGGGCGCAGGACGAGGGCGTCCTGGTCGTCGGCGGGCTCCGGCGGGGCGAGGGGTCCGGGCATGGTCGGTCTGCTCTCGATCGTGTGGTGCGGTGTGTCGGGTGGTGGTGCGGTCGGGCTCAGCCGAGCTGGACGCCGAAGTCCGTGGCGATGCCGGCGAGGCCCGTGGTGTAGCCCTGGCCGACCGCGCGGAACTTCCACTCTGCGCCGTTGCGGTAGATCTCGGAGAAGATCATCGCGGTCTCGGGTGCGGCGTCCTCGGAGAGGTCGTACCGCACGATCTCGGTGCCGTCCTGGTCGAGCACGCGGGAGTACGCGCTGCGGACCTGGCCGAAGTTCTGCCGACGGGCCTCGCCCTGGTCGATGGAGACCACGATGACGACGCGGTCCACGTCGGCAGGCAGGGACTGCAGGTCGATCTGGATCTGCTCGTCGTCGCCGTCGCCCTGGCCGGTGCGGTTGTCGCCCATGTGCTCGACGGCGCCGTCGGTGCTCTTCGGCTGGTTGTAGAAGATGAAGTCCGCGTCGCTGCGGACCTTGCCGGAGGCGCCGAGGAGGAGCGCCGACGCGTCGAGGTCGAACTGCTCGCCCGACGTGGTGCGCGGGTCCCAGCCGAGACCGACGGTCGCGACCGTGAGGCCGGGGCTCGTCTTCGTGAGGGAGAGGTTGTTGCCCTTCGTGAGGGACAGTCCAGCCATGATGAGTCCTTTCGTTGCGGGTGCGTCGGCGTCAGTCGAGGACGACGCCGTAGTCGGTGGCCACGCCGCGCAGCCCGGTGGCGTACCCCTGGCCGACGGCGCGGAACTTCCACTCACCGTCGTACCGGTAGATCTCCGAGAAGATCATCCCGGTCTCCGAGGCGGCGTCCTCGGTGAGGTCGTAGCGGACGACCTCGTTGCCGGTCTCGTCGTTGACGACGCGGCAGAACGCGCCGCGGACCTGGCCGAAGTTCTGGCGGCGGGCATCGGCCTGGTCGATCGTCACGACGATGACGACACGCTCGACGTCCGCAGCGAGGGCGTCGAGGTCGATGAGGATCTGCTCGTCGTCGCCGTCACCGTCGCCGGTGCGGTTGTCGCCCTGGTGCACGACGGCGCCGTCCACCGACCGGAGCTGGTTGTAGAAGATGAAGTCGTCGTTCGAGCGGACCCGACCGTTCGCGGCGACCAGGAGGGCCGAGGCGTCGAGGTCGAACTGCTCGCCGGCGGTCGTGCGCGGGTCCCAGCCGAGGCCGATCATCGCGCGACGGAGCGCCGGGTCCGTCTTCGTGAGGGAGAGGTTCGTGCCCTTGGAGAGCGAGAGCGAGGCCATGTGCTGCCTTCCGGTCAGAGCGCGGCGGTGGCCGGTGCGACGAGGTCGGCGACGGTCCGTCCGTTGGCACGCTCGCCGATCGCGCTGAACGCCCAGCCGCTGCCGGCACGCGACACCTTCGCCATCACCATCGCGGTGTGGGTGCCGGACTCGGTGAGTTCGTACCGCACGACCTCCGGCGATCCGGGCGTCGAGTCGTCGATCACCCGGCAGAAGGCGTTCTGGACGCTGTCGAAGGTCTGCTGGCTGTAGCTGCTGATCACGAACACGATCTGCGTGACCGCGGCGTGCACGGCCCGCAGGTCGATCCGGATGGTCTCGTCGTCGCCCTCGCCGGCACCGGTGAGGTTGTCGCCGGTGTGCTGTGCGGAGCCGTCCTTGCTGCGCAGCTGGTTGAACCAGACGTAGTCGACCGCCCGGCCCTCGGCGTCGAAGAAGATCGCCGAGGCGTCGAGGTCGACGTCGGCCTGCTTCCGGCTGCCGAACAGGCCCCGCTTCGCCGCGACGGCGTCCCATCCGAGCCCGAGGCGGACCTGCGTCAGGTCGCTGCCGTCGTTCTTCTTCAGCGAGAGCGACTGACCCTTCTGGAGGCTGAGACCCATTGCGTGCCCTTTCGTCGTGTCCGGTGGTGTGCTGTGCGGGTCCGGTCAGTTCCGGACGAGCGCGGGTGCCTCGGCGGTGGTCCCCGAGGCCTTGCGGCGGTTGCGGACCACCGAGGAGATGAACGCGGCGAGGATGAAGACCACGCCGATGAGGCCGGTGACGACCTCGTCCACCTCGGTGGTGATGGTGACGAGCAGGATGACCGCGAGTGCACCGATCGCCCAGTGCGCCCCGTGGTCGAGGTACTCGAACTCGTCGAGTGTGCCCTGTCGAACCAGGAAGACGGTGAGTGACCGCACGAACATCGCCCCGATCAGGCCGAGGCCGAGCGCGATGAGGATGGGGTCGGCGGTGATCGCGAACGCACCGATGACGCCGTCGAACGAGAACGACGCGTCGATGACCTCGAGGTAGAGGAAGAGCAGGAAGGCCGCACGACCGGCGACGTGACCGACCCGGCGCTTCTTCGCGATGCGGTCCGCCTCGGCCACCATGCCGTCGGCGCTCGTCAGCGAGTCGCCCTCGTCCTCGGGGTCGTCGACGTCGAAGAGCCCGCCGAGGCCGGTGACCAGGAAGTAGGTCACGAGGCCGGCGATGCCGGAGATGAGCACGATCGCCTGGTGGTCGCCGGAGGTCACGCCGAACACCGCCAGCAGGGCGAGCGCCACGATGACGTTGACCATGGGGAGCTTCCCGACGAACTGCAGCGGGCGTTCGACCCAGCGCAGCCAGGTGATCTCGCGCTCCTCGAACATGAAGTCGAGGAAGATCATGAGCAGGAACATGCCGCCGAACGCCGCGATCTGCGGGTGCGCTTCGTGCAGGAGGTACGCGTAGGTCCCCGGGTCCTCGATGGAGCCCTTCTCGAGCGCCAGCTGGACCGCCTCGACCGGGTTGAGCTGCGCCGTCACCGACACGATCAGCAGCGGGAAGAGCACGCGCATGCCGAACACGGCGATGACGATGCCGACGGTCAGGAACATCTTCTGCCAGAACGGGTTCATCCGCTCGAGGATGCGGGCGTTCACCACGGCGTTGTCGAAGCTGAGGCTGATCTCGAGGATGCCGAGGATCAGCGTGAGCACCACGGCGCTCCAACCCCCGTAGACGAGTGCGACCGCGAGGGCGAGGACGGTGATCACGAGGGACCAGCCGAAGGTCTTCAGGAACAAGAGAGGTGGTCTCCAGGGTGTGGCGTTGCGGATGCTGTGGGTCGTCTCATCGAACGCCCCCGCTGCATGCTACATGCTCGAGGAAGCCATCCGGTGGGGCCAGCTGCCGTCCGCGGTGAAGGACGGGTCGCGCTTGGCACGCATGTACTGCTGGAACGACGTTGCCTGGTCGGCGCACCAGGTCACCTGCTTGCGGTGGAGCTCCTCGGCGGACACGGCGAGGTCCTCCGGGTACCGCGCGGCGATGGCCTGCGCCACCCGTCCTGCGGCGATCGCGTCGGCACCGGCGTCGTGCGCGTCGGAGAGCGTGACCCCGTACAACTCGGCGGCGGCCTCGAGCGTGCGCTTGCCCTTGCGGTAGGTGTCGAGCGCCTTGTCGATGACGAGGGGGTCGACGACGTTGCCGATGACGGGGGAGGCGATCCCGTGGCGCTTCGCTTCGCGGTCGAGCAGGGTGAGGTCGTACGGGGCGTTGTAGATCACGAGCGGGATGCCCCTGGCGAACACGGCCTCGATCGCGGCGACGATCTCGGCGACGACCTCACCGGCCGGGCGGCCCTCGGCCCGGGCACGTTCGGTGCTGATGCCGTGCACGGCCGATGCCTGCTCGGGGATCTCCACGCCGGGGTCGGCGAGCCAGGAGCCCTCGACGATGCTGCGCCCGGTCATGTCGATGAGGCCGACGTGCGCCGTGACGATCCGTGCCGTCTCGACGTCGATGCCGGTCGTCTCCAGGTCGAACACCCCGAGGGCGTGCCACCAGGGGCGCGTCGAGAGGTCCTGGGTGGGGGCGTCGACCTCGTCGACCTCGGCTGCGGAGTACGTCACGCGACGAGGCTAACCGGCGGGACCGACACGCCCCGTCACGCGCCCGGCGCGGCTCCGACGTGCAGCCAGGTGAACGACTGCCGAGCCGGCCGGGTCACGCGCCCGACGCGGCTCCGACGTGCAGCCAGGTGAACGACTGCCGACCCGGCTGGGTCACGCGCCCGGCGCGGCCCCGACGTGCAGCCAGGTGAACGACTGCCGAGCCGGCCGGGTCAGGCGCCCGGCGCGGCTCCGACGTGCAGCCAGTAGAACGACTGCGTCCCCAGCGTGAGCGTCACGTTCCCCTCGTCGTCGAACGACGGGAACGAGCTCCCACCGAACAGGTCGTACAGCGGTCGTCCCGCGTACTCCGGCGCCGACACCGTGACCGTCGTGGCGTTCACCGCGAACGAGAACACGCAGAGCACGTCCTCCGCCGACGCACCGAACTGCGTGCCGGTGCCCTCCCACGACCGGACGAAGGCCAGGACGCTGTCGTTGTCGGTCTGCTGGACCGCGAGGGACCCCATCCCGAACACGGGGTGCGCCTTCCGCACGTGGATGACGTTCCGCACCCAGTGCAGCAGTGAGCGGGACTGGGCGAGCTGTGCCTCGACGTTGACCTGCGCGTAGTTGTAGACGAGCGACTGGACCACGGGCAGGTAGAGCTTGCCCGGGTCGGCGGTCGAGAACCCGGCGTTCCGGTCCGGCGTCCACTGCATCGGCGTGCGCGAGGAGTCCCGGTCCGGCAGCCAGATGTTGTCGCCCATCCCGATCTCGTCGCCGTAGTAGAGGAACGGCGACCCGGGGAGCGAGAACAGCAGTGCGTGGATGAGCTCGAGCTCCGCGCGGGAGTTGTCGAGCAGGGGCGCGAGACGACGGCGGATGCCGATGTTCGACCGCATCCGCGGGTCGTAGCCGTACCAGCCGTACATGGCCTGCCGGTATTCCTCGCTCACCATCTCGAGCGTCAGCTCGTCGTGGTTCCGGAGGAAGACACCCCACGCGGCCGAGGCGGGCACGTCGAGCGTCTCGGACAGGATCGCCTTGAGCTCGGAGGCGTGCTGCGCGCGGAGCGAGTAGAAGATGCGCGGCATCACCGGGAAGTCGAACGCCATGTGGCACTCGGGCTCCTCGTCGGTGCCGAAGAAGGCCGCGGTCTCCCGGGGCCACTGGTTCGCCTCGGCGAGCAGGACACGGCCGGGGTACTCGTCGTCGACCATCGCGCGGAGCTTCTTGATGAACTCGTGGGTCTCCGGCTCGCCCTCGCCGTTGCCGTCCTCGGACTGGAACAGGTAGGGGATCGCGTCGAGCCGCAGCCCGTCGACGCCCATGTCGAGCCAGTGCCGGACGACGTCGTACACGGCCTCGACGACCGCGGGGTTCTCGTAGTTGAGGTCGGGCTGGTGCGAGAAGAACCGGTGGAAGAAGAACTGCCGACGGACCGGGTCGAACGTCCAGTTCGACTCCTCGGTGTCGACGAAGATGATCCGGATGTTCGAGTAGTGCTCGTCGGTGTCGCGCCAGACGTAGAAGTCCCCGTACGGGCCGTCCGGGTCCTCGCGGGACTGCTGGAACCACTCGTGCTGGTCCGAGGTGTGGTTCAGCACCATGTCGATGACGATGCGCATGTTCCGCTCGTGCGACTTCGTGACGAGCTCGCGGAAGTCGTCGAGGGTGCCGAACTCGGGCAGGATCGCCTTGTAGTCGGCGATGTCGTACCCGCCGTCGCGCATCGGCGACTTGAAGAACGGCGGCAGCCAGAGCGCGTCGACACCGAGCCACTGCAGGTAGTCGAGCTTGCCGATCACCCCCTGCAGGTCCCCGATGCCGTCGCCGTTCGAGTCCACGAACGAGCGGATCATGCACTCGTAGAAGACCGAGCGTTTGTGCCACTGCGGGTCGAGCGTGAGTCCTGGCAGCTGGATCGGGGCTGTGAAGGTCACCGTGCTCCTCGTCGTCGTCGACGGGCGTGACCGCCCGCCCCGGACACGATAGGCCGCCGTGCCCGAGCATGTTCCCCGGTGCGCCGGATCGCGTTCCCTAGACTGGCGCGGATGCGATCGCCCGTGCTCTCCCCGTACCAGTCACTGATGGCCTCCACGCCCGTCGTGCACCGCGCCGTCGAGGTCGACGGCCGCACGACCCACTACTGGGAGTACGGGCCAGCCGACGCCACCCAGACCGTCCTCGCGGTGCACGGCTTCCGCGGCGACCACCACGGCCTGGAGTCCATCGCGGCGCACCTGGTCGGCGTCCGGGTCGTCGTGCCGGACCTGCCCGGGTTCGGCATCTCCGACCCCCTCGCCGTCTCGGACGTCGACGGGTACGTCGCCTGGCTGCGCGGGTTCCACGCCGCGCTCGGCCTCGACCGCACGGCCGTGGTCCTCGGGCACTCCTTCGGCTCGATCGTGGTCGCCGCCGCCGTCGCCGCCGGTCTCGACACCCGGCTGCTCGTCCTGGTCAACCCGATCGCCGCGCCGGCCCTGCAGGGTCCGCGTGCCGTCGGGACCGGCATCGCGATCGCGTACTACCGCGCCGGCGCCGCCCTGCCGCGGCCGCTCGGCCTCGGCATCCTCCGCAACCGGGGGATCGTGCGCGCCATGAGCGTCGCGATGCTCAAGTCGAGGGACCCGGCGATGCGCCGCTGGGTGCACGACCAGCACGACCGGTACTTCTCGGCGTTCGCGAACCGCACGAGCGTGCTCGAGGCGTTCCGGACGTCCGTCACGCACGACGTGTCCGAGTACGCCGACGCGATCCGCGTTCCGGTGCTCATGATCGCGGCGGAGCGGGACGACATCACCGCCGTCCCGGAGCAGCGCGCGCTCGCGGCGCGGCTGGCGGACGCCGAGCTCGTCGTCGTCCCGGACGTCGGGCACCTGGTGCACTACGAGACGCCGGCCGCCGCGGCCAGCGCGACCCTGCGCCGGATGGCCGACCCCCTGCCCAAGCCGGCGCGCGCCGCCAAGCCGGGCCGGGCCTCCAGGCCGAGCCGAGGCGAGGAGCGCACGTCGTGAGCCGTCTGCGCATCGGGATCGACTGCCGCTACGTGCGGATCGGGCGGCACGACGGGATCAGCCGGTTCACCGCCGGTGTGGTCGCCCACCTGCCCGACCGGCACGACTACACGCTGCTCGTCTCCGACGAGCGGCAGCTCGCGTCGCTGCCCGAGGGCCTGCCGTGGGTGCGCATCCCGGCGCCCACGGACGCCGGCGAGCCGTTCGTCGCCCGACACGTGAACCGCCTCGGCCTCGACGCGGTCTTCTCGCCCATGCAGACGATGGGATCCCGGGGGCGGCGGTACGCCCTCGTGCTCACGCTGCACGACCTCATCTACTACCGGAACCGGACGCCCCCGCGGGAGTTCTCCTGGCCGATCCGGCTGGGCTGGCGGGCCTTCCACCTGTCCTGGGCGCCGCAGCGGCTGCTGCTGAACGGCGCGGACGGCGTGGTGACGGTCTCGGAGACGACGGCCGGCCTCATCGCCGCGCACCACCTGACGAAGCGTCCCGTCACGGTCGCCCACAACGCGGCCGACCCGGCGCCGCGGCGCGCGAGCGACGGCGAGCGGACGAAGACCCTGGTCTACATGGGCTCGTTCATGCCGTACAAGAACGTCGAGACGCTCGTCGCGGCACTGCCGCTGCTCGGTGCGGACTGGACGCTGCACTGCATGTCGTCGGTCTCGGCCGCGGACCGTGCGCGGCTGTCCGGACTCGCCGGCGAGGGCGCGGTGGTGTTCCACGACGGTGCCTCGGACGCGGAGTACCTGGACACCCTCCGGTCGGCCACCGCCCTCGTGACGGCGTCGTACGACGAGGGCTTCGGCATCCCGCTCGTCGAGGCGATGGGCGTCGGCACCCCGGTCGCGGTCAGCGACATCCCGATCTTCCGGGAGATCGGCGGGGACGCCGCGGAGTACTTCGACCCGGCGTCGCCGTCAGCGGTCGCGGCGGCCGTCCGCCGACTGGAGGCGCGGTGGGACGCCGCCTCGGAGGCGTCGGTCGTGCGCGCGGCCCGGTTCCGGTGGGTGGACTCGGCTGAGCAGGTCGTCCGCGCGGTCGAGCGGGCCGTGGAGGCGCGGCGCGGCTGAGCGGGGCGGTCACTGCCCGGCGGCGGTCACCTCGACACGGGCCTCGGGGAAGACCCGGTGCACGGCGTCCGTGACCTGCGCCTGCACGGCGGCGACGTCGACACCGGTCGGCGCGGTCTCGACGTGCACGGCCTGCCCGGCGGGGGAGTCGTCGCGGGCCTCGCCCGTGTCCGTCCAACCGCAGCGCACCGACTGCACGCCGGCGACCTGCCGGAGCGTCTGCGCGAGCTCGAGCCGCTGGTCGGTGCGCTCCCGCGAGGGTGAGACGCCGACCGCGACGTCGCCGAGGTCCGCCACCGCCCAGACGTGCACGCCGTTGCCGCTCGCGTGGGCGGCGCTGTCGCTCAGTCCGTCGACGAGTGTCCTCCGCTGGTCCGGCGGGAGGTCGGCGGCTGCCGTGACCGTCGCGGTGACGTCGTAGCTCGCGAACGACGTCTTCGTCGGCTCCCCGGCGACGGCCCTGGTGACACCCGGGAGCGCCGACGCCGCCGACGTGAACTGCTCGGCACTCGCGTCGGGACGGGGGAACACGCCCCCGAGACCGGTCTGCACGCTGCCGACGATCATCGACAACACGAAGACGATGACCGCCGCGACCACCACGACGCCAGCGAGGAGCAGCGTCCACGAACGGACGCGTTGCGGGGTGGTGCGGACCGGGACGCTCGACGTGTCCGGCCCGAACGCTCGGTCGATGTCGTCGTCGCTGTCGTCGTCGGACCAGTCGCGGTGCCGGCCCGTCGGTGTCGGTCCGTCGGTCGTCATGTCGTCCCCTCACCCGCGGGCTCGCGCCGACGGGTGCTCCGGATGCTAGTCCGAGGCCCGGGGCCGAGGAGGCACCGGGAGACAACGATCCGACAACGTCCTGCCCGGGCTCGCACGGTGCTCGTCTAGCCTGGCGGCGTGTTCGTCACCCTGCTCGTCGTGTTCCTGGCCATCGTCGCGCTCGGTCTCGTGGTCGGGGTCCGCGCCGCTCGCCGCACGCGGGCGCTCCGCGGCCTCGAGGACCCCCTCGCGCCGCGCGCCGGCGTCGATGCCGACCAGGAGATCCGCACCGCGAACGCGAAGGCAGCACGTCCGGACGGCGCGACCGGGTTCACCGGCGGTCCCGGCGCCTGAGCCGCTCGCACGGTGCCGCTCGGGTGATGGGCGCGTTCCGTCGCGTTGCGGGGCGGGCGGCGTCGTGAGGCTGCGGGCGCTGTCGCTGCGGGGCGGGCGAGTCGCTGCGGAACGACATGATTGTCGTCGTACGACGTCGACCGTGTCGCATCGAGTCGAGACTCCGCGCGCGGGACGGCCGGCGTCGCTGCGGAACGACATGGCCGTCGTCGTACGACGTCGACCGTGTCGCATCGGGTCGAGACTCCGCGCGGGGAGGGCGGCGTCGCGCGGTGCAGGCCGCGCTGCGGGGCGCGCGGCGTCGCTGCGGAACAACATGGTGGTCGTCGTACGACGTCGACCGTGTCGCATCGGGTCGAGTCCGACCCGTCAGGACACCTCAGCCGCGCCGCTCGAGCGGGTTCTGGTACTCGAACGCGTACTTGCCCGGCGCGTCGGACACGTCCTCGATGGGGTCGTCGAAGCGCACGAGCTCGGCGTGGAAGCGCTCCGGGTCCCACCGGAACGAGTGGATCGACCCGTTCCGGATCGCGGTGCGCTCCCGGTCGGCCGTCGACGGCACGGCTGCCTCGACGACGCTCCGGATCACCGCGCCGTGCGTGGCGACGACGATCACCCCGCCGTCGTAGCGCACCGCGACCTCGCCGAGGGTCTCCGTCACCCGGGCGAGCAGCGCGGCGCGGGACTCGCGGCCGGGGATGTCGTCGTGCGGGTAGCGCTCGAGGACCTCGTCGTCGGTCAGCCCCTCCGCCTCGCCGTAGGAGCGCTCCGCGAGCCCCGCGTACGTCGACGGCTCCGGCAGGCCGAGCCGTGCGGCGATGATCGCCCCGGTCTCGGCGGCGCGGGACAGCGGCGACGCGACGACGGCGTCGAACGACCGCCGAGCGAGGAGCTCCGCGGACGCCGCGGCCTGGGCGCGCCCGGTGTCGTTCAGCGGGATGTCCGTCGAGCCCTGGATGCGGCGCTGCTTGTTCCAGTCGGTCTCGCCGTGGCGGACGAGGTACAGGGTGGTCGTCACGTCTCGATCATGACAGACGCCCGCGCACACCTCGGACCGGCCACCACCGCGTGACGTCGGCGCGGGCAGGAGCGGGTCAGACCGTGCCCAGCCGTGCCGCGAGTGCGACGAGGGTCTCCGTGGTGCCGCCGTCGAGCTTGACCGCGGCCCGTCGGTCGCTCCGCGTCGCCCCGCGGTTGACGATCACGACCGGGTGCTTCCGCCGGGCCGCGTGGTCGACGAGCCGGACGCCGGAGTTCACCGTGAGCGAGGACCCGACGACGAGCAGCGCGTCGGCATCGGCGACGATCGAGACCGACTCGGAGAACTTCTCGGTGGGGACGAACTCGCCGAAGAACACCACGTCGGGCTTCAGCACGCCGCCGCACACCGTGCAGTCCGGCACGACGAAGCGTTCGACGTCCGTGATCTCGACGTCCCCGTCGGGTTGGAGTCGCACGGTGCCGGGCTCGTCGATCCAGGGGTTCAGGTCGTCGAGGACGGCGGCGAGGTCGGCACGGGCGAACACCTGGCCACACGTGAGGCACACCGCGCGGTCCATCGAGCCGTGGATCTCGACCACGCGGCGCGAGCCGGCGCGGAGGTGCAGGCCGTCCACGTTCTGGGTGATCACGCCGGACACGACGCCGGCGCGTTCGAGGGCGGCGAGCGCCTGGTGTCCGGCGTTCGGCCGGGCGGCGGCGAAGGTCCGCCAGCCGAGGTGCGACCCCGCCCAGTAGCGCTGCCGCTTGGCCGGGTCGGCGCGGAACTCCTGGAAGGTCATCGGCTTCCGGATGACACGGCCGCCGCCGCGGTAGTCCGGGATGCCGGAGTCGGTGCTCAGCCCAGCGCCGGACAGCACGGCCACGCGCTTGCCGGCGAGCAGTTCCACGACCCGGTCGACGTCCGTCGTTGCACCGCCGTCGGCGGCCGCGACCCCGCCGTCGGCCGCGCCTGGTGTCCCGGTCGGTTCGCTCGTCGCCATCACGTTCACGGTACCCTCAACAGCCGACCGTCCCCGCTCCTTCCCCGGTGCCGCGAGCCCCACTCCGCCGCGTCCCGGTCGGAAGCCGCCCCACCCGGAACGAGAACCGTTGCTCCCCGTCCACATCGACTCCATCGACGACCCCCGCCTCGACGACTTCGCGCGCCTCACCGACGTCGCCCTCCGCCGGGTGTCCGAGCCGGAGGGCGGGCTGTACATCGCGGAGTCGAACACCGTGATCGAGCGGGCCGTCCGCGCCGGGCACGTCCCGCGGAGCATCCTCGTGCAGGAGAAGTGGCTCGACAGCGTCCTGCCGCTCGTGGCCGACCACGACGGCCCCGTGTTCGTCGGCCCGGACGACCTGCTCGAGGACCTCACCGGCTTCCGGATGCACCGCGGCGCCATCGCGGCCATGCAGCGCCCGGAGCTGCCGCGCGTCGAGGACGTCGTGCGCGATGCGAAGCTCGTCGTCGTGCTCGAGGACGTCGTCGACCACACGAACGTCGGTGCGGTCTTCCGGAGCGTCGCCGGCCTCGGTGCCGATGCCGTCCTGGTCAGTCCGCGCTGCGCCGACCCGCTGTACCGACGCAGCGTCCGCGTCAGCATGGGCACGGTCCTGCAGGTCCCGTGGACCCGGATCGGCGAGTGGCCGGCGGCCGGTGAGGAGCTGCGGGCGCAGGGCTTCCACCTCGCCGCGATGGCGCTCACCGACCGCTCGGTCGACCTGGACGCCTTCGCCGCGGACGTGCCCGACCGGGTCGCGCTCGTGATGGGCACCGAGGGGCAGGGCCTCACCCCGGCCGCGATCGCCGCCGCCGACACGACGGTCCGGATCCCGATGCACCACGGCGTCGACTCGCTGAACGTCGCGGCGGCGAGCGCCGTCGGTCTGTGGGCCGTCGCCGCTGCGCAGCGCGCGCGGTCGTAGCCGGTCGGTCTCGAGTCCTCCACAGCCTGGAGGCTCGACCCGGTTCGTCCACACCCCGGCGGTTCCGCAGATGGCCGGTACCCGGCCCCGGTACCCTCGGTGCTCGTGTCACGTGTCGTCCGTCGCCCCCGCTCCGCCATCAGGAGGCCGGTGACGATCTCCGTCGTCGCGGTGCTCGTCCTCGCGGTGGGCTACCTCGTCGCCGCCGCCGTCGTGCCGTTCTCCCCGGCGAGCGCCACGACCACCTCGTACGCCGCACCCACGGCGACGCTCCCGGACCTGAGCTTCCCGACGTACGGTGCCACCGCGGTGGAGGCGCCGGGCTTCCCGGAGAGCCTCCGCACGAGCGGTGACACGAAGCCGCGGTCGATCGCGAGCATCTCGAAGGTCGTCACGGCGCTCGTGGTGCTCGACGCGAAGCCCCTGTCGCAGGGACAGGCAGGCCCGCAGATCACGTTCACGCCGGAGATGCAGGGGCTGTACGCCAAGTACCTCGCGGTGAACGGTGAGGTCGCGCCGATGCCGCCGGGGCTGCAGCTCTCCGAGTACCAGACCCTGCAGGTCATGCTCATGAAGTCCGCGAACAACTACGCGGGGTCGCTGGCGATCTGGGCGTTCGGATCGCTGGACGCCTACCAGAAGGCTGCGTCGGCGTGGCTGAAGGCGCACGGACTCGACGAGACGTCCATCCACGAGCCGACGGGCCTCGACCCGGCGAACACCTCGACGGCGACGGACCTGGTCGACCTCGGACAGCTCGCGCTCGCGAACCCGGTGGTGAAGGAGGTCGTCGGCACGAAGACGACGACCGTGCCGAACGTCGGCGACATCGTCAACTCGAACAAGCTGCTCGGCATCGACGGCGTCGAGGGGATCAAGACCGGCACCCTCGACGAGGCCGGCGCGTGCCTGCTCTTCGCCGCGACCTACCAGCGCGGTGGGGAGCCGGTCACGGTGATCGGCGCGATGCTCGGTGGGACGGACCACACGGCGCTCGACGCCGACGTCCAGCGGCTGCTGCACTCCGTCGCGGACAACTTCCACGTCGTGACCCTGGCGCACGCCGGGCAGACCTTCGGCACGTACTCGACGCCGTGGAAGGACGAGACCGACGCGGTGACGAGGTCCGCGTCCGAGGTCCTGGTGTGGGGGAAGACGACGGTGCGGGCGACGACGAAGCTCGACCCGGTCACGCTCGGGACGAAGGGTGAGCGGGTCGGCCGGGTCCGCTTCACGATCACGGACCACGACCCGGTGACGATGCCGCTCGTCCTCGAGCAGGCCATCCCGGACCCGGGGATCTGGTGGCGCTGGACGAACCCGTTCGAGGGCTCCTAGGCGTTCTCGCTTCCGGAGACCGGCCCCAGCTCCGGGCGCTTCGGGGTGATGCCGTCCCCGGACGAGGTGTGCCGGATCCGGCGGACCACCCACGGCACGAGGTACTCCCTGGCCCAGCCGAGGTCCTCGGCACGGGCCTCACGCCAGGGGCGGGCGACGAGGGGCTCCGGCGTGAACGCCTCGAGCTCGTGCGGCACCCCGAGGGTGTCGAGCACGGCGGCGGCGATGGTGGCGTGCCCGGTCGGGGAGTGGTGCAGCCGGTCGGGTGCCCACATCCGCGGGTCCCGGAGCACGCGGAGGGCCCACATGTCGGCCACCAGCGCACCGTGCTTCAGCGCGATCGCATGTACGTGCTCGTTGTAGATGGCCGCCTTGCCGCGCACGAGGCCGAGGACCGGGGTCATCCCGACGTCCGGGCCGGTGAACACGACGACCGTCGCGCCGTCGCGGGTGAGGTCGGCGACCGCGCGGTCGAAGCGGGATGCGAGCTCGTCCGGGTCGGAGCCCGGTCGGATGATGTCGTTGCCGCCGGCGGAGACCGTGATCAGGTCGGGGCCGAGTGCGAGCGCTGGCTCGACCTGCTCGTCGACGATGCCCTGGAGCAGCCGACCGCGGATCGCGAGGTTCGCGTAGGCGAAGTCGTCGGTCCGGGTGGCCAGGACCTCCGCGACACGGTCCGCCCAGCCACGGTGGCCGCCGGGCGCGGTGGGGTCGGGGTCGCCCAGTCCCTCGGTGAACGAGTCACCGATCGCGACGTACCTGGACCACGCCGGACGCGTCGGCGTCCCCTCGAACTCTGTCACCCCTGAACCGTAGTCTCGTCCCATGAGCACGGCACAGGCCACGACCGAGCACCTCTGGTCGGTCCCGGAAGACCTCCTGGACGCGATGGCGGAGCGGGCGCCCGGGTACGACGCCGAGAACCGCTTCTGCACCGAGGACCTCGACGAGCTGCGTGCGGCCGGATACCTGCGCATCGGTGTCCCGGTCGCCGACGGGGGATCCGGACTCGGGCTGCGCGCGACCGCTGCCGTGCAGCGGACGATCGCCCGGGTGGCGCCGGCGACGGCGCTCGGGCTCGGCATGCACCAGGTCTGGGTGCAGGCGGCCCGCAGCGTGTCCGCGCGGGGCGGGTCGTTCCTCCAGTCCGTCACCCACCACGCGGCCGCGGACCACCTGCTGGCCTTCGGGGTCAGCGAACCGGGCAACGACCGGGTGCTGTTCGACTCGCTGACCGACGCGGTGCCGGACGGGGCGGGCGGCTACCGGTTCACCGGGACGAAGGTGTCGACGTCGCTGGCGCCGGCGTGGGACGTGCTGAGCGTCTTCGGCAAGGACACGACGGGGGCCGAGCCGCGGTTGGTCCACGGGTTCGCCCTGCGCTCGGACGGCGGCGTGCGGCACCTCGACGACTGGGACACGCTCGGCATGCGCGCGACGCAGAGCCGGACGACCGTGCTCGAGGGACTGCACGTGCCGGCGGACCGCATCGTGCGGACGCTGCCCGTCGGTCCGACCGCGGACCCGCTCGTGTTCGGGGTGTTCGCGGCGTTCGAGCTCCTCGTCGCCGCGGTGTACGTCGGGATCGCGGAGCGGGCGCTCGCCCTCGCGGTCGAGCACGTCCGCGCGCGCCGCGGCATGGACGCGTCCGCACGTGCCGAGGACCCCGACGTCCGTCGGGCGGTCGCCGACATGCGCGGCGCCGTCGACGCGGTGGCGCTGCAGGTGGACGCCCTCGCCCGCGACGTGGACGAGCTCGTGGACCACGGGTCCAGGTGGTTCCCGCTGCTCGTCGGGACGAAGGCGCGCACGGTCGACGCCGCGCAGCACGTGGTGGACGAGGCCACCCGCATCGTCGGCGGGAGCGCCTTCCGGGCGTCGAGCGAGCTCGCACGCTTGACCAGGGACGTCCGGGCCGGCCAGTACCACCCCTCGTCGCGGGACTCGGCAGCGCGGACGATCGCGGCGGACGTGCTCGGCCCGGTCCCAGCCGGCAACTAGTTCCACTGCGGTACTGTTGGCGTCCGACCAACAGGAGGCGATGCGTCAGGTGACGAGCACGACGGACGCGACGACCGAACGGCCGACACCGCACCACCGTCCGGCACCGCGCCGCCGGTCACGACGGCAGCGCCTCTGGGACCGACTGCTCGTCCTCGACCCGGGGCTCGTCAAGAGCGACGGGGCCCTCCGCACGCTGCTCTGCGTCCTCGCCGGGATGGCGGTCGGGTACGCCGTGGCGGTGTCCTTCGGGCTGCCGGCGGTCCTCGGGCTGATGATCGGTGCCATGCCGGCGTTCATCACCTGCCTGGTGATCGTCGACCCCGGCCCCGGACGCGTCGCCGGACGGACCGCGGCCGTCATCGTGCCGTTCGTCGCCGCCCTCGCCGGCAGCATCGCGCTGCACCCGTTCCGCGTCCTCGAGCTCGCGCTCATCGTCGTGCTGCTCTTCGTCCAGTTCCTCGCGTCCCAGTGGGGGACGTGGGCGTCGGACGCCGCCGTGGTCGCCTTCGCCGGCTACCTCTGCGGTCTGCTCCTCCCGCTGCCGGAGACGGCGGCGGTGCCGCTGTCGCTCGTGGTCGGCGCCTCCCTCGCGGCGACGATCGCGATCAGGACCGCGTTGCTCCGGCCGGACCCGTACCGGTCGCTGATGCGGACCCGACGCGGGTTCCTCGCCAGGGGGTCCGACGTGCTCGAGGCCGCGACGGCGCTCCTCGCCACCGCCGACGACCGCGGATCTCGCGACCGTGCCCTCCGACGGCTCCGGCGTCGACGTGCGCAGTACCACGAGATCGCCCTGACGGTGGACGGCATGCTGGCGGCGAGCGGCGCCGACGACACCGCCGACGAGCTGCACCGTCTGGTCTTCGACACGCACTTCGCCGTCGACGAGCTCGGCCGTGCCGCCGCGGACCTCGTCGGACAGGGAGCCCCCGAGGACGTCCGTCACGCCGCCCTCCGCGCCTTCACCATCGTGCTGCGGCACGGCGGCAGCGCCGGCGACGAGGCCGGCCGCACCCTCGCAGCGCGGTTCGCGATCACCGCCAGCGCGGACGACACCGGAGCCAGGACGGCCGCACTCGTGCGCCGCATGCAGGCGGAGTTCGCGGACCTGCGCACGGCCGGTGTCCGCTGGCGCGGGCTCCGCGACGCACTCCCGCGGTCTGGCGACGCCGTACCGTTCGCCTCACCCGTGGTCCTCGCCGGCGGCCGACCGGTGGGTGCGGTGCCGGTGCTGGCCGACGAACTCGCCGAGGGGCCGTGGCGCCGCTTCCACCTGACCGCCTCGCTCCGCACCGCCGTGCAGGCCGCCGTCGCCGTCGCGGTCACCGAACCCCTGGCGCTGCTCCTCGACGGCAGTCGCTTCTACTGGGGCGTCATCGGCGTGATGATCGTGTTCGCGGGCACCAACACCACGCACGAACGCGTCCGCAAGGGGATCCACCGGGGCGTCGGCACGGTCGCCGGCGGGCTGGTCGGGATCGTGCTGGTCCACGTCCTCGGCACGGACCACCCCTGGGCGACGATGGTGCTCGTCTGTGTCCTCCTCGCGGTGGGGACGTACGGCTTCGGCGGTGTGTACGCGGTGTGGGCGGCGTGCCTGGTGGTCGTGCTGTGCCAGGTGTACGCCTGGTCCGGCACGTTCACGGACCTGCTCATCCCGATGCGACTCGCCGAGAACCTCCTCGGCGCGTCCGTCGCGGTGCTCGTCAGCCTCGTCGTGCTGCCGGTCGCGACCCGGCGCGTGGTGCGCCGCGCCGTCCGGCGGCAGCTGGTCGCGATGCGCGCGTTCGTGCTGGCCACGGTCGGGGTGGACGCCGACGCGCCGGAGGCGACCACGGCCTCCCGGCCGGATCCGCTCGACCTGCGGAACCGGTCGCGCGCCGTCGACACGGCCACCTACCAACTCGAGGCGGTGCTGCGACCGATGGTCGGCTTCCCGACCGGCGGACCGGCGCGCGCCGACGCGCGGGTGCGCGCCTCCCTGCAGGCGGCTGCGGCGTTCGCGCGGGAGCTGGCCGGGAGGCCCGGTGTGGCCCCGGCGGACCTCCCCGCCACCCTGCGTGGTGCGGCGGAGACGCTCGCGGCGTCCGTCGACGCGTTGGCGGACCGCGTCGTGGCCGGCCCCGTCAGGGCATCCGGCGGTGAGGGCCGCGTCGACGGAGACGGCGGCGGTACGTGGACCCGGATCACCGAGCGGCTCGACGAGGTGCTGCGGTCGTTGCCGTCGACGGCGGGTGCCGATCCGGACGCCGACGCGGTGCGGGCCCGCGTGCACGCGCTCGGACGTATCGACGAGTCGCTCGCGCTCTTCGCGGAGCGCGTCGACATGCCGGTCGCGGGCGGCGCGTCCCGTCCGATGTCGGCGGGTGGTGGCACGATCGTCGCGTGAGCAAGCAGGACGGAAGCAACCGGCTCGTCTCCGACCACCCGGTCGCCGACGTGACGGCCACCGTGCTGCACGTCGACATGGACGCGTTCTTCGCCTCCGTCGAGCTGCTCGACCGGCCCGACCTCCGCGGGCTCCCGGTGATCGTCGGGCACGACTCCGACCGATCGGTGGTGACCGCGGCGACCTACGAGGCCCGGAAGTACGGCGTCAACTCCGCGATGCCGATGGCCGTCGCGAGACGCCGGTGCCCGAACGCGGTCATCGTCGAGCCGCACTTCGAGAAGTACCAGGCGAAGTCCGCCGCCGTGATGGCCGTGTTCGACCGCTTCACGCCGCGGGTCGAGCGCCTCGGCATCGACGAGGCCTTCCTCGACGTCGCCGGTGCCGTCCGCCTGTACGGCACGCCGTGGGAGATCGGGACCGCGATCCGTCGTGCCGTGTTCGACGAGACGGGCCTGCACTGCTCGGTGGGCGCCGCCTCGACGAAGTTCGTGGCGAAGCTCGCCTCGAGTCGCGCCAAGCCGGACGGCCTGCTGGTCGTCCCCGCCGCCGACACCGTGGCGTTCCTGCATCCGCAGCCGGTCTCCGCGCTGTGGGGCGTCGGCGGGAAGACGCAGGAGGTCCTCGAGCGGCGGGGGATCCGCACCGTGGGTGACCTCGCGACGACTCCGCTCGGCTCGCTCGTGTCGGCGATCGGTCCCGCCGGCGGGCAGCGCCTGCACGACCTGTCGTGGGGGCGTGACCCGCGCGTCGTCGACACCGCGGTCGGCGAGAAGTCGATCGGGCACGAGGTCACGTTCGGCACCGACCTCACCGAGCGCGACGCCGTGGCGCGGGAGCTCCTCCGCCTGGCCGAGAAGGTCGCCGTACGGATGCGCCGCGCGGACGTGCAGGCGCGCACGGTCGCCCTCAAGGTCCGGTACACCGACTTCACGACCCTGACGCGGTCGCGCACGCTGGTGGAGCCGACCGACGTCGCCCGTCGCATCCACCGCGAAGCCGTCGAGCTCTACGACGCCCTGCACACCCCGGGGAACCGGATCCGGCTGATCGGCGTCCGCGGGGAGAACCTCGTGCCGACGGCCGCGAGCAACGCGCTGTGGGACGACGACGCGCCGTGGCGCGACACGGAGACCACCGTCGACGCCGTCACCGCTCGCTTCGGCGCCGGCGTGCTCCGGCCCGCGTCGCTCGTCCGCGGGGCGCCCGAGCAGCGTCCGCCGCACGCCCGACAGGACATCGGGTGACGGTAGAATCGGGGACAGTGAGCGCAGCGGAGTACGAAGACCAGCAGCCCGCGGCCGTCGGTCCCCAGACCGACCAGGCCCCGGCGTCGTCCACCGAACTCGCACCGGCGGAACTCGCCGAGATCGCCGGCAACGCGGCAGCCGAGCACCTGTCGCCCGCCTTCCCGGACCGCGCCGCCTGGGGCACCGCCTCGAAGCTCCGTGCGTGGCAGGTCGAGGCGCTGACGAAGTACTTCGAGACCGAACCACGGGACTTCCTCGCCGCCGCCACCCCCGGTGCCGGCAAGACGACGTTCGCGCTCCGGCTCGCGACCGAACTGCTCGCCAGGGGCACGGTCGACCGTCTCGTGGTCGTCGCGCCCACCGAGCACCTCAAGCGGCAGTGGGCCGACTCCGCCGACCGTGTCGGGATCCGGATCGACCCGATGTTCAAGAACGGCGACGGCATGTTCGGCCGGCACTACCAGGGCGTTGCGATCACCTACGCGCAGGTCGGCATGAACCCCGAGGTGCACAAGACGATCACCGAGGGCGGCCGCACGCTGGTCGTCCTCGACGAGGTGCACCACGGCGGCGACGCGCTCACGTGGGGCGACGGCATCAGGGAGGCGTTCAGTGGTGCGACCCGACGGCTCTCGCTGTCGGGGACCCCGTTCCGGTCGGACACGGCACCGATCCCGTTCGTGCAGTACGCCCCCGACGAGCAGGGCATCCGCACCTCGATCTCCGACTACAACTACGGCTACGGGCGGGCGCTGCAGGACGGCGTCGTCCGCCCGGTGCTGTTCATGGCCTACGCCGGTCAGATGCGCTGGAAGACCCGGATGGGCGACGAGATGTCGGCGTCCCTCGGCGAGCAGGTCACGAAGGACATCACCGCGCAGGCCTGGCGGACCGCGCTGTCGCCCGACGGCGAGTGGATGCCGGCGGTGCTCTCAGCCGCCGACAAGCGGCTGACGGAGGTCCGTCGTGGCGTCCCGGACGCGGGTGGCCTGGTGATCGCCACCGACACGACGACCGCGCGCGCCTACGCCAGGATCCTGCAGCAGATCACCGGGGAGCGCCCGACCGTGGTGCTCTCCGACGAGGCCGCGGCGTCGAGCCGCATCGGCGCCTTCGCCGCGGACACGTCCCGGTGGATGGTCGCGGTGCGGATGGTCTCCGAAGGCGTCGACGTCCCGCGGCTCTGCGTCGGCGTCTACGCCACCAGCGCCAGCACCCCGCTCTTCTTCGCGCAGGTCATCGGCCGCTTCGTGCGGGCCCGACGCCGGGGGGAGACCGCGTCCGTGTTCCTGCCGAGCGTGCCCGGGCTGATGGCCCTCGCGGCGACCCTCGAGCTGGAGCGGGACCACGCGCTCGACCGGCCGAAGGACGCCGACGACGGGATGTACAACCCCGAGGACGCGATGGTCGCCGAGGCCAACAAGGAGGACCGCGCGTCCGAGAGCCTGCTCGACGTGCAGCCGTTCGAGGCGCTCGACTCGCAAGCCTCCTTCGACCGCGTGCTCTACGACGGTGGTGAGTTCGGCACCGGCGGGGAGATCGGCTCGCTCGAGGAACTCGACTTCATCGGCATCCCCGGGCTCCTCGAACCCGACCAGGTGCGCGACCTGCTCCGCGCCCGCCAGGCCACGCAGGCGAAGCGTTCCAAGGGCCGAGCGGTGAAGGACGGCCAGCCGAAGGTCGCCGAACCCGAGAACCGCCCGATGTACATGACGATCAAGGAGCAGCGGTCGGAGCTGCACCGGCTCGTGTCCATCTGGTCGCGGCACGCGAACGAGCCGCACGGCGCCATCCACGCGGAGCTCCGTCGGATGAGCGGTGGGCCGGCCGTCGCGCAGGCGAGCATCGAGCAGATCCAGAAGCGCATCGACATCCTCCGGTCCCGCATCGGCGGTCGTCGGTGATCGTCGCCGTCGACGACCGCACGTGGCTCGTCAAGCGCGACGAGTCGTCGTCGCCCGAGGCGATCATCGACCGGTTCGGCGGCGGGTACCGGCTCCGGCGCTTCAGCCTCACCGAGTCGCGGCGGACCGCGCACGGCGTGTACCTCGGGGTCGACCTCGCCGAGACGGCCTGGTGGCGGCTCCGCGACCGGCGGCGTTGACCGGGCGCAACACACATCGGTGGCGTGGCGCTGGCGCGGCGCGGCGCGGCGGTGGCGCTGGCGCGGCGCGGCGCAGCGGTGGCGTGGCGTCGGCGCAGGTCGGCGCCGGTCGGTGGCGCGGCGCCGGCGCACGGCGGTGACCGTCGCCGATCCCCGTCGGCCCAACTCGTCGCTGGCCGATTCGCCGCTTCCGCGCGGCGGACATGACGAGACGGTCGTTCTTCGAGTAGACCGGAGGAATGGCAGACTCCATCCCTCACGTCCTCGTCCTCGGCGGCGGTTCAGCCGGCTACACGACCGTCAAGCAGCTGCAGAAGCACGCGGCGACGGTGCCGATGCGCATCACCCTCGTCGACCAGAACACGTACTACACGTACCTGCCGTTCCTGCCCGAGGTCGCCGGGGGCCACATCGCCCCGAAGGACGTCACCTTCGAGCTGCGTCGTGCGCTGCGCAAGACCCGGGTCATCCAGGGCAAGGTCACCGGGATCTCGTCGAAGGACAAGACCGTCTCGATCGCGACCGCCGGTGGCGACGACCGCACGCTCGGCTACGACCAGCTCGTCGTCGCGCTCGGCTCGGTCACCCGGACATTCCCGACCCCGGGGCTCGAGGAGGTCGGCGTCGGCTTCAAGAGCGTCGAGGAGGCCGCCTACGTCCGCGCGAAGCTGCTCGACAACATCGCGAAGGCCGCTGCCACCCGTGACGAGGACGAGCGTCGCCGACTCCTGACCAGCATCTTCATCGGCGGCGGCTACACCGGCGTCGAGGCGATCGGTGAACTGTTCGACGTCTCGCAGGCCGCCATCAAGACCTACCCGTCGCTCGCGGGGGAGCAGCCCCGCTGGGTGCTCATCGACGCGCTCGACCGTGTCGCGCCCGAGGTCGGTCCGGAGCTGTCGAAGTGGACCCTCGAGTCCCTCCGCGCCCGTGGCATCGACGTCCGCCTGAAGACCACGATGCCGAGCTGTGAGGGCGGCGTCGTCAAGCTCTCAGACGGCGACGAGTTCGCCACCGGGCTGCTCGTCTGGACCGCCGGCGTCAAGCCGAACCCGCTCCTCGACGCCACCGACCTGCCCCGCGGACCGAAGGGGCACCTCGCCGCGAACGCGAAGCTCCAGGTCGAGGCCGAGGACACCCACGAGGTCGTCCCCGGCGTCTGGGGCCTCGGCGACGTCGCACAGGTCCCCGACCTGACCGCGGAGAAGCAGCCGGCGTACTACCCGCCGAACGCGCAGAACGCCGTCCGTCAGGCTGTCGTGGCCGCGGACAACGTCGTCGCGACGATCACCGGCAAGCCGCTCGAGGAGTACCGCCACCCATCGATCGGCACCGTCGCGTCGTACGGTGTCGCCAAGGGCGCCGCGAACATCAAGGGCATCAAGATGACGAACCTGCTCGCGTGGCTGGCGCACCGGTCGTACCACGTGTACGCGATGCCGACGCTGAACCGCAAGGTCCGGATCGTCATCGGCTGGGTCACCGGTGCGGTGTCCGGCCGTGACGCCACGTCCCTCATCAAGGAGACCGACCCGCGTCAGAACTTCGTCGAGGTGACCAAGGGCTGAGCGGGCGACCGCCTGCAGGACGGGAGGCGCGGTGCCGGCTGGCACCGCGCCTCCCGTCCGTCGTGGGGCCGGGTGCGTCGGGTCCGGCGCTACCGACTGCCCGCTCGCGGCGCCGGTCGACTCGGTGCGACGGTGCGGATGTCGTACGACAGCGACCCTGTCGCTCCCCGCGCGCGCGACGGTTGCGTGCGCGGGGCAGCGACATCGTCGACGTCGTACGACAGCGCCCCTGTCGCTCGTTGCGGGAGCAACGACCTCGGGAGTCGTCGTGCTGCTGTGCCCCGGGCTCCGACTCGATGCGACGGTGCGGACGTCGTACGACAGCGACCCTGTCGCTCCTTGCACGCGCAACGGATGCGGACGCGGGGCAGCGACATCGTCGACGTCGTACGACAGCGACCCTGTCGCTCCTTGCGCGCGCAACCATGCGCGCACAACCGAGCCACGACTCCCCACGAGCGAGCGGGCACACAAAAACGAACGGCCCACCCGAAGGTGAGCCGTTCGCCGCGTGTCTCAACACTGCGTGTCCGAAGGGGGACTTGAACCCCCACGCCCTAATACGGGCACTAGCACCTCAAGCTAGCGCGTCTACCAATTCCGCCATCCGGACAGATGATCTTCAGTTGTCTGGCGGCCCCAGCGGGTTTCCCCGGCGTTGCTGCCGGAGAAGACATTAGCACGGCCGTGAACGCACGCTGAACACGGCCGCGCATCCCGGGCGCGTCCGAGGGCCTCCCCGTGCCGCTGCGTCGGTGCTCCCCGGTAGCGTGGAGTCATGACGACCGACGCCGCCGGCCCCACGACCGAGCTCGAGGCCACGGCCGCGATCGCCCGTGACCTCATCCGGATCGACACCACCAACTGGGGCGGCGGGCGCTCGGCCGGCGAGACCGAGGCGGCCCACTACGTCGAGGCGAAGCTCCAGGAGCTCGGCGCGGAGCCGCAGCTCTTCGAGTCCGAGCCCGACCGGGTCAGCGTCGTCGCACGGATCCCGGGCCGCGACCGGTCCAAGCCGGCGCTCGTCGTGCACGGGCACCTGGACGTCGTCCCCGCGGACCCGGCCAACTGGAGCGTCGACCCCTTCGGTGGTGAGGTCCGGGACGGCATGCTCTGGGGTCGCGGTGCCGTGGACATGAAGAACATGGACGCGATGATGCTCACCGCGCTCGGCGACGTCATCGCGTCGAACGGCGCCCCGGAGCGCGACCTCGTCATCGCGTACTTCGCGGACGAGGAAGCCGGGGGAGTGCTCGGGTCACACCACGTCGTGACGAACCACCCCGAGGTGTTCGCCGGCGCGACCGCGGCGATCAGCGAGGTCGGCGGCTACTCGATCACGCTCGGGGACCGCCGGGCGTACCTGCTGCAGACCGGCGAGAAGGCGCTGATGTGGATCACCCTGGTCGCGACCGGCACCGCGGCGCACGGGTCGCACGTCATCCGCGACAACGCGGTCACCAAGCTCGCCGCTGCCGTCGCCCGCATCGGCAGCGAGGAGTGGCCGGTGCGGCTCTCCGCCACGACCGAGGCGATGGTGGCCGAGGTCGCCCGGTTCCTCGGGGTCGACCCCACGGTCACCGGTCCGGACGAGGTCGCGCTCGCGACCGGGTCGGCGTCGCGGTTCATCCACGCCGCGCTGCACACGACGTCGAACCCGACCGTGCTCCAGGCCGGCTACAAGCACAACGTCATCCCCGACTCGGCCGAGGCGTTGATCGACGTGCGCTGCCTCCCGGGCGACGAGGAGACGGTGCTCGAGCGGGTGCGGGAGCTCGCCGGCGACGACGTCGAGGTCCGGATGACGTTCCGCGACATCGGCCTCGAGCAGGACTTCGGCGGCCCGCTGGTCGATACTGTGCGCGAGGTCCTCGACCGCCACGACCCCGGGGCGCCGGTGCTGCCCTACCTGCTCTCCGGCGGCACCGACAACAAGGCCCTCTCCACCCTCGGCATCGCCGGGTACGGGTTCGTCCCGCTCCGGCTGCCGGCCGGCGTCGACTTCCCGGCGATGTTCCACGGCGTCGACGAGCGGGTGCCCCTCGACTCGCTGGCGTTCGGTCGGCGTGTGCTCGGCGACCTGTTCGCCTCGTACTGACACACTGGGTGGTCGCCCGGCGCTGCCGGGCACGACCGCCCCTGACGACCGGAAGGCCGCGCCAGTGCACATCCTCGAGGCGATCCTCCTCGGCTTCGTCCAGGGGCTGACCGAGTTCCTCCCGGTCTCCTCCAGCGCCCATCTCCGCATCGTCGGGCTGTTCCTGCCCGACGCCGAGGACCCGGGCGCCGCCTTCACGGCGGTGACCCAGCTCGGCACCGAGACGGCCGTGCTCATCTACTTCTGGCGGGACATCACGCGCATCGTGCGTCGGTGGTTCGGGTCGTTCCGCGGCACGGTGCCGCGCGGCGACCCCGACGTGCGACTCGGGTGGCTGGTCATCATCGGGACGATCCCGATCGGCGTCGTCGGGCTCCTCCTGCAACACACCATCGAGACCACGTTCCGGTCGCTCTGGATCGTCGCGGTCGTGCTCATCGTCTTCGGCATCGTGCTCGGCGTGCTCGACCGGGTCGGTCGCAAGGAGCGGCGCATCGAGCACATGACGTTCGGCGGCGGCATCGCGATCGGGATCGCGCAGGTGCTCGCCCTGGTGCCCGGTGTCTCGCGGTCGGGGGCGACCGTCTCGATGGGCCTGGCGCTCGGGTACACCCGCGAGGCGGCAGCCCGGTTCGCGTTCCTGCTGGCGGTCCCCGCGGTGTTCCTCTCCGGGCTCTACGAGGCCGCGACCAGCCTCGGCGACACCGGGGCACCCTTCGGGGTGGTCGACACGGTCATCGCCACCGTCGTCGCGTTCGTCGTCGGCTTCGTCGTGATCGCCGGGTTCATGAACTACATCAGCAAGCGGAGCTTCATGCCCTTCGTGTACTACCGGGTGGCACTCGGTATCGTGCTCATCGTGGTGTTGTCGCTCGGAGTGGTCCAGCCGTGAGGGCCTGGGAGGCCCCGTCCGTCCCCGAGGTCGCGGGGAGTGGTCCGCGACCGGTCGTGCACGACACGTCGGCCGGCAAGCCCGTCGACCCGACGCACGGCGACGACCGCGCGGCGCTGTACGTCTGCGGGATCACCCCGTACGACGCCACGCACCTCGGCCACGCCGCGACGTACCTGGCGTTCGACACCCTCGGGCGCGTGTGGCGCGATGCCGGCCTCGACGTGGAGTACGCGCAGAACACGACGGACGTCGACGATCCGCTGCTCGAACGTGCGACCAGGGACGGCGTCGACTGGCGGGAACTCGCCGCCTCGCAGATCGACCTCTTCCGCCGTGACATGGAAGCGCTCCGCATCCTGCCTCCGGACGACTACGTCGCCGTCACCGACGAGGTCGAGCGCATCGCCGAGGCCGTCGCCTTCCTCCAGGAGACCGGCTACGCGTACACGGTGCCGACCACCGACGCGGCCGGTGACGACCTCTACTTCGACGTGAACCGGCCGACCGAGTCGTGGGCGCTCGGCGACGAGAGCCGACTCGACCGCGACACGATGCTCCGACTCTCCGCCGAGCGCGGCGGCGATCCCGACCGGGCGGGCAAGCGTGACCCGCTCGACCCGCTCCTGTGGCGTGCCGCGCGGGCCGGGGAACCGAGCTGGGAGACCGTCGTGGGAGCGGGCCGCCCGGGTTGGCACATCGAGTGCAGCGTCATCGCCGGCGACCGCCTCGGACTGCCGATCACCGTGCAGGGCGGCGGTAGCGACCTGGTGTTCCCACACCACGAGATGAGCGCCGGTCACGCCGCGGCGCTGGCGCACCAGCCGCTCGCGAACGCTTACGTGCACACGGGGATGATCGCCTACCAGGGCGAGAAGATCTCGAAGTCGCTCGGCAACCTCGTCACGGTCCGCGGGCTGCTCGACGACGGAGCCGACCCCCGGGCGATCCGGCTCGCGCTCCTGTCGCACCGGTACTCCGACGACTGGGAGTGGTTCGACACCGAGCTGTCGAGCGCGACCCGCCGCCTCGGTACCTGGGACGCGTGGGCCGCAGGCGGTGTCGGGCACGCCGACGATGCGGACGCGGTCGTCGCACGCATCCGGGCTCGGGTCGCGGACGACCTCGACACGCCCGGCGCGGTCGCGGCGGTCGACACCGCGGTCGCCGGTGGGACGCGGTGCACGCCGGAGCTCGTCGACCTGGTGGACGCGCTGCTCGGCATCCGCATCGGCTGACGTCCCGGGTTCGGGCCGCGGTCCGGCGGTGGTTCGTCGGCGGTTCGTCGCCCGTCGACCCTCGTCGAGGTTCCACGATTCGCCCGTCGACCCTCGCCGAGGTTCCACGATTCGCCCGTCGACCCTCGCCGAGGTTCCACGACTCGCCGCTCACGTCCGCCGAGGTTCCACGAATCGCTCGCGACGGCACCCGAGGTTCCAGAATTCTGGAACCTCGCCCTCGACCTGGCGCGGCCCGTCCGCACCACGCACGGACGGGAGGCGCGGTGCCAGCTGGCACCGCGCCTCCCGTCCGTCGGTCCTCGCCGCTACTGCGGCGGCTGCGGAGGCCGCCACGGCCCCTCGCCGGCCTGTCCCGGCCCGTCCTTGCCGTCCTTGCGCTCCCGGCGCCGCAGGTACTGCTCGAACTCCTGCGCGATGGCGTCGCCCGACGCCTCGGGGGAGTCGACCGTGTCACGCGCCTGCTCGAGCTGCTCGATGTACGACGCCATGTCCTCGTCGTCGGAGGCGAGCGCGTCGATGCCCTCCTCCCACTGCGTCGCGTCGTCGAGGAGCGTGCCGCGCGGGACGGTGACGTCCGTGAGCTCCTCCATCTTGTCGAGCAGCGACAGCGTCGCCTTCGGGGACGGCGCGTTGTGCACGTAGTGCGGGACGGACGCCCAGAGCGAGAGCGTGGTCAAGCCGGCCTTGTCCATCGTGTCGGACAGCACGCCGAGGATGCCGGTCGGCCCCTCGTACGAGGACCGGTCCACGTCGAACGCGGCGCGGACGCCGGCGTCCTCGCTCGAGACGAACACCGAGATCGGCCGGGTGTGCGGGACGTCGGCGAGCATCGCCCCGACGAACACGACCGCGTCGATCGCGTACACGTCGGCGAGGTCGATGACCTCGGCGCAGAACGCCCGCCACGTGCGGGACGGCTCCGGTCCGACGAGGACGAACACCTCGCGCTCCGACGGCTCCCCGGCAGCGCTCATCGCGGTCTGACCGCCTTCGCCGGGACCGTACAGCACGATGCGCGGCCACTGGATGCCGCGCACGCCGTTCTCGTCGCTGCCCACGGTCGGCCGGTTGAACTGGTAGTCGACGTACTGCTCCCCGTCGATCTCCCGCAGCTCGTCGAGTCCGAGCGCGTCGACGATGCGGCGTGCGAGACCGCTGGCGGCCTCACCGGCGTCGTTCCAGCCTTCGAACGCGACGACCAGCAGTCGGCCGTCGTTGAAGGGGGAGTGCTGTGGCACGGAGCGGACCTCCTCGAGGTGGCGTGGGGCGCAGGCGGCGCGGGTGACTTCCCGTCCACGGCCGCCCGGAGCCGATCAGGCATCCACAATAGGCCCCGCGAGCGACCCGGACCGAGCACGCCGGTAGACTCGTCGCCCGTGACCGCGCATCCTCCCGCCCTCGTCCAGCCCGCAGCCGTGCTGTGGGACATGGACGGCACGATCATCGACACCGAACCGATCTGGCAGCAGTCCCAGGTCGAACTCACCGCGGAACACGGCGCGGAGTGGACCCACGAGGACGGGCTGTCCCTCGTCGGCAGCGGCCTCGAGCGTTCCGGCGAGATCCTCCGCGACAAGGGCGTCGACATGGAGGTCGAGGAGATCGTCCAGTGGATGACGTCCTACGTGATGGAGCGTCTCGAGCACGGCGACCTGCCGTGGCGCCCGGGTGCGCGCGAACTCGTCGAGGAGCTGCACGACCGCGGCATCCCGACCGCCCTCGTCACCATGTCGCGGCGCCGGATGGCCCTCGTCGCCGCGGACGCGTTCGGTGCGCGCGGGTTCCGGGTGGTCGTCGCCGGCGACGACGTCGAGCACCCGAAGCCCCACCCCGAGGCGTACCTGACCGCTGCTGCGCAGCTCGGCGTCGACCCCACCACCTGCATCGCGATCGAGGACTCGGCGACCGGCGTGGCCGCCGCGGCCGCCTCCGGTGCCGTGACGATCGGCGTCGAGCACATCGTGCCGCTCGCCGGCACCGCCGGGGACGTCCACCTCACCTCCCTCGCCGGCGTCGACGTCGACCGTCTGCTGGCGCTCGCCTCGCCGGCGCTGGCGGCACGCGCAGCCGGTCCTGGAGGCCCTGCTGCGGTCGACACGTCGGCCGTCGGCACCGAGGGGGTCACCCGATGAGCGCCGACACCGCCGACACCGCCGGCCTGCCACGGACGCCCGGCCTGCCGCACACCACGGGCGGCACCCCGCACACGCCACCCCGCGGCCCGTTCCGCGCCGGCGACCGCGTGCAGCTCACCGGCCCGAAGGGCAAGCTCACGACGCTGTCGCTCGAACCCGGCGTGATCTACCACACGCACCGCGGCATGCTCGCGCACGACGACGTCATCGGCCGACCGGACGGGTCCGTCATCACGGCGAGCTCCGGCGACGAGTACCTCGCGCTCCGGCCGCTCCTGAACGACTACGTGATGTCGATGCCCCGCGGTGCCGCGATCGTCTACCCGAAGGACGCGGCCCAGATCGTCGCCTTCGCGGACGTCTTCCCCGGGGCCCGCGTCGTCGAGGCCGGTGTCGGGTCGGGAGCGCTGTCGCTGTGGCTGCTCCGCGCGATCGGGCCGACCGGCCGCCTGCAGTCCTTCGAGCGCCGTGACGAGTTCGCCGAGATCGCCCGCGGGAACGTCGGCACGTTCCTCGGTGCGGTGCCGGACAACTGGACCGTCACCGTCGGCGACCTCGTCGAGGAACTGCCCGGAGCGACCGAGCCGCAGAGCGTCGACCGCGTCGTGCTCGACATGCTCGCCCCGTGGGAATGCGTCGACGCCGCGGCCGACGCCCTCGTCCCCGGTGGGCTGATCGTCTGCTACGTCGCGACCGTCACCCAGCTCAGCCGCACCGCCGAGGCGCTCCGGGACACCGGCCGCTTCACCGACCCGCAGTCGAGCGAGACCCTCGTCCGGACCTGGCACGTCGAGGGGCTCGCCGTCCGGCCGGACCACCGCATGGTCGGGCACACCGGGTTCCTCGTGACCGCTCGCCGCCTGGCGGACGGTGTCGTGCTCCCGAACCTGAAGCGCCGTGCGGGCAAGGCGGAGTTCTCGGACGAGGACGTCGAGGCGTGGACGCCCGGCGCCGTCGGCGAGCGGTCCGCGAGCGACAAGAAGCTCCGCAAGGTCGCCCGGCAGGCCGCGGCACAGGCGCGGAAGGTCGCGGCTGCCGAGGCGGCGGACGCCTCCGGCTCGGCGGACGGCTCGGACGCCGGCACCGACCCCGAGACGTCCGACACCCCCGGGGCCGACCGGTAGGCTACGGACCGTTGCCCGCCCCGCATCGAACGGAAAGAGGGTCCGTGCGCACCATCCCCGCACTCCTGGTCACCATCGGACTGGCCGCGTCGCTGACCGCGTGCGCGTCGAACGGCGCCGGCACCACACCGTCGAGCTGCGACGCTCCGGGCGCCGCGTCCCAGGCGGTCACCGCCACGGGTGCGTTCGGCAAGGAACCGAAGGTGTCGATCCCGGAGGGGCTCACCACCAAGGGCACCCAGGTGTCGGTCCTGAAGCACGGGAACGGACGCACCATCGGGGACGGCACGCCCGTCCTGATCGACTTCACACTCGTGGACGGCGCCACCGGCAAGGTGGCCCAGACCAGCGGGTACTCCGGCACGCCGCTGCCGATCACCGCCGGCTCGACGAACGCGGGAGACCTGGGCAAGGCACTCGAGTGTGCACAGGTCGGCGACCGCCTCGCCGTGGCGCTCCCGAGGACCGCGCTGCAGGGTGGCACCACCTCGACGAAGCGGACCGAGGACGCCGCGGTAGCGGTCATCGACGTCAAGCGGGCGTTCGACGCGCGGGCCACGGGCACACCGCAGCTCGCCGGCGACGGCATGCCCGCCGTGGTCCTCGCACCGGACGGTGCCCCCGGGATCACGGTGCCGTCCTCCGCCGCCCCGTCCTCGGACGAGACGCACCTGCTCCGCAAGGGCCACGGCTCGGTGCTGACCGCGGATGACTCCGCGGTCTTCAAGTACACCGCGGTGACGTGGCAGAGCGACTCCACCGTCGCGGGGTCGAACTGGACCGACGGCAGCGGTGCCAAGGTCGCCTCGCTCGCCAAGGGCCAGCTCCCGGAGGAGATCCGCAACGCCCTGATCGGCCGCAAGGTCGGCGACCAGGTGCTCGCGATCGTGCACCAGCAGGGCGTCGCCTACGCGTACGTCATCGACGTGCTCGGCTCGATGAAGTCCTGATCGCTCCCCGCCACGGCGGCGTCGTCCGCTCTCCACGAACCCGCGGGCTGGTGCACTCCGGCACCCCCGCGCTGCCGTAGGATCGGCTCCGTGCCAGCCACCCGTGTGCCCCGCGTACCGGCGGAAGAACGCCTGTTCAGCCTCGTGCTCGCGCTGCTGTCGACCGAGTCCGGCCTGACCAAGTCCGAGATCCTGGCGAACGTGCAGGGCTACCGGCAGCGCTTCGCACCCGGTGGGGACAACGCCTCGCTCGAGCGGCAGTTCGAGCGCGACAAGGACGACGTCCGCGAGCTCGGCATCCCGCTCGAGACGATCGAGACGCCCGGGTCCTCCGGCAACAACCAGACGCTCCGCTACCGGATCCCGAAGGGCGAGTACGACCTGCCCCTCGACGTCCGGTTCACGCCCGACGAATCGGCGCTGCTGTCGCTCGCGGCGATGGCGTGGCGGGAAGGCGCGCTGTCGTCCGACTCGCGCCGTGCCCTGCTCAAGGTGCGCTCGGCCGGCGACGACGACACCAGTGCCGGGTCGCTCGGCATGGACACGTACGCGCCGCGGCTCCGAGCCCGTGACGCCGCGTTCGAGCCGCTCCGCGCCGCCCTCGACCGCGCTGCCGCCGTCCGCTTCGACTACATCACGCCCGGCGAGCACGAGCCCCGTCGCCGGGAACTCGAACCGCTCGCGCTCGTGCAGCACGGCGGTCGGTGGATGCTCGCGGCGCACGAACCGGCGACGGACTCGGACAAGAACTACCTGCTGTCCCGCATCGTCGGTCCGGTGACGCAGTTCGGTGCCGGACAGCACCCGGCACCGGCCGGCGCGGCGGAGCGCACCCTCGCCGAACTCGACCGACTGTGGGCAGAGCGCACGGCCACGATCGCCGTGGTGCGTGGGTCCGACGCCGAACGCCGACTCGGACGTCGCCGCGACACCGCCACGCAGGACGACGGCGTGCTCGTGCTGCACTACGTCGACCCGCAGATCCTCGCGGAGGAACTCGCGGCCTTCGGTCCGGAGGTGACCGTGCTCGAACCGGCGGACCTCCGCGACCGCGTGCGGGACCGACTCCGCGGCCTCGTGGCCGACCACAGCGAAGGGGTGCTCCGTGGCTGACGCACAGCCGCTCCAGGCGCAGGACAAGCTGGCGTTCCTGCTGGCCCTGGTGCCGTACCTGATCGACCGCGAGCGTGTCTCGGTCGCCGAGGCCGCCCGGCACTTCGGCGTGCCGGAGACCCGCATCCGTCGGGCGGTCGAGCTCATCGCGGTGTCGGGCATCCCCGGCGAGACGATGCAGTACCAGCACGGTGACCTGTTCGACATCGCCTGGGACGACTTCGAGCAGAACGACATGATCGTGCTCACGAACCTCGTGGCGATCGACGACTCCCCGCGCCTGTCCGCCCGTGAGGCCTCCGCCCTCATCGCCGGACTCCAGTACCTCTCCGCGCTGCCGGAGGCCGCCGACCGCGACGCCATCCGCGCGCTCATGGCGAAGCTGTCCCGCGGTGCCGGTGGGGCAGCCGCCAACGTCGCGGTCGGGCAGGACGGGCACGACGCCACGCTCGCGACGATCCGCCAGGCGATGGCCGACTGCCACGGCCTCGTGTTCGACTACGCGGGCCCGCGCACCCAGGGCGGCACACGGCGGGTGGACGCACTGCGGGTGGAGTCCGTCGACACCGACTGGTACCTGCGCGCCTGGGACCTCGACCGGCAGGCGCTCCGGACGTTCCGCCTCGACCGGATGTCCGCCGTGCGGGTCGACGAGCGCGTCGCCGAGCGCCACGACGACGTCACGATCCCCGACACGCTGTTCCAGCAGAGCGCCGACGACGTCATCGTCACGGTCGAGCTCGACGCGTCGTCGCTCCCGCTCGTCGCGGACTTCCTCGCGGACACCGCCGATGCGCCGGACGCCGACCGCCGGGTGCGCATCCGACTCGGCGCATCGGCCGGGTTCGACGGTGTCGTGCGGCTCGTCGCCGGACTCCCGGGTCGTGCCGTCGTGCTCGACCCTCCCGCGGCGCGGGACGCCGTCCGGGCGTTCGCCGAGTCGGCACTCTCCGCCTCCTGACGCGCGCCGGCAGGCCGATGCTGCCCGCCGGACGGTCCTAGGACTCGGTTCGCGTCCACCGTCGAGTGGTCACAACACCCCGCTCGCGTCCGCCGGGTGGTCATGTGACTCGGTTCGCGTCCACCGTCGAGTGGTCACGACACCCCGCTCGCGTCCGCCGGGTGGTCATGCCTCGTCGCTCGGCGGTCGCAGGACCGACGGGACGTGACCGCCCGGCAGACATGAGCGGGGTGTCTCGACCGGTCGCGCGCCGCCGCGCCGCCCGGGCCGCCGCGCCCGAGCCCCCGGGCCGCCGCGCCCCGAGCCGCCGAGCCCCGCCCCGCGCCCCCGCGCCGCCGCGCCCGCGCGCTCGCTGTGCGTTCGCACGCCGCGCCGCGGGGTGTCGGTCCCGCTGCCGTAAGATCGTCGGCATGGCTTCGACGACCGCGAGCGGGCGAGAGAAGCGGCAGGGGCGCCGTCCGAAGGAACCCGAAGGCCGCATGTCCCTCGGGCAGCACCTCATCGAGCTGCGGAACCGGCTCTTCAAGGCCGTCCTCGCGGTCCTGCTCGGTGCCGTCGCCGGCTGGTTCCTGACGCCGTACGTGCTCGACTCGCTCCGTGCACCGGTGTCCCGCCTTGCCGAGGTCGGCGGCCACACGGCGGAGCTCAACTTCCCGATGATCACGGGCGCGTTCGACCTGAAGCTGCAGATCGCGATCACCATCGGTGTCGTCATCGCGAGCCCGGTCTGGCTGTACCAGATCTGGGCGTTCATCGTGCCGGCCCTGGTTCGGCGCGAGAAGCAGTACGTGTGGGGCTTCCTCGGCACGGCGATCCCGCTGTTCCTGGTCGGCTGCTGGTTCGGCTGGTACGTCCTGCCGCACATCGTGGGCATCCTCGGCAGCTTCGTGTCGAGCCAGGACACCTCGATCGTCGACGCCAAGGCCTACTACGACTTCGTGATCAAGCTCATCGTGGCCGTCGGCATCGCGTTCGTCCTGCCGGTGTTCCTGGTGCTGCTCAACTTCGCCGGGGTGCTCGAGGCGAAGTCGATCATCAAGTCCTGGCGCGTGGCGGTGCTGTGCATCCTGGTCTTCTGCGCGATCGTGACACCGAGTGCCGACGTCATCTCGATGTTCCTGCTCGCCGTGCCGATGATGGTGCTCTACGCCGCAGCCTGCGTCGTGACGTGGCTGCACGACCGTCGCCTGGCGAAGCGCCAGGCCAAGCTCGACGCCGAGTACGGCCTGTGACCGACACCGGGCTGAGCGCTGCCGAGCGGTTCCAGGCCGCCCGCATCCGCAGCCGATCCCGCAACCTGGAGCTCTTCCGCGCCGATCTCCGGTTCGACCTCGACCGTTTCCAGTTCGCCGCGTGCGACGCCCTCGACCAGGGGCGGAGCGTCCTCGTCGCTGCGCCGACGGGTGCCGGCAAGACGATCGTCGCCGAGTTCGCGATCTGGCTCGCGATGCGGCAGCCGACGGCGAAGGTGTTCTACACGACGCCGATGAAGGCGCTGAGCAACCAGAAGTACGCCGAGCTGGTCGAGGCGTACGGCGAGTCCGAGGTGGGGCTCCTCACCGGCGACACCAACGTGAACCCCCGTGCCCGTGTCGTCGTGATGACGACCGAGGTGCTCCGCAACATGATCTACGCGGATTCCGACCTGCTCGACGACCTGGCGTGGGTGGTGCTCGACGAGGTCCACTACCTCGCCGACCGCTTCCGCGGTGCCGTCTGGGAAGAGGTGATCCTGCACCTGCCGACCGAGGTCCGGCTGGTGTCCCTGTCCGCGACGGTGTCGAACGCCGAGGAGTTCGGCGACTGGCTGCAGACCGTGCGCGGCGACACCGACGTCATCGTCTCGGAGGACCGCCCGGTCCCGCTCGAGCAGCACGTGCTCGTCGGCAACAAGCTCGTCGACCTCTTCGACTCCTCGGGTGCCGCGGCGACGAACCGGGTGAACCCGGAGCTGCTGCGTCTGGTGGGTGGTGGCTCGCGCAACGACAGCCGCGGCGGTCATCGCGGACGGCGTGGTCGCGGCGGCTACGTCGACCGTCGGGGCCCGCGCACCGAGAAGCTGCACCGCGAGCACATCGCGCACATGCTCGACGAGCGCATGCTCCTGCCCGCGATCTTCTTCGTGTTCAGCCGCAACGGCTGCGACCAGGGGGTCCGGAACGTGCTGCGCTCCGGCCTGTCGCTCACCACCCGGGACGAGCGCAACGAGATCCGCGAGACGGCCGAGTACCACTGCCGGACGCTCCTCGACGAGGACCTCGCGGTGCTCGGCTACTGGGAGTGGCTCGAAGGCCTGGAGCGCGGGGTCGCCGCCCACCACGCCGGCATGCTCCCGGCGTTCAAGGAGGTCGTGGAGGACCTCTTCCAGCGCAAGCTCCTCAAGGTCGTCTTCGCGACGGAGACCCTGGCGCTCGGCGTGAACATGCCGGCACGCACGGTCGTGCTCGAGAAGCTCGAGAAGTTCAACGGCGAGGCCCGGGTGCCGATCACGCCGGGGGAGTACACGCAGCTGACCGGTCGTGCCGGTCGCCGCGGGATCGACGTCGAGGGCCACTCGGTCATCCAGTGGACCGACGGCCTCGAACCGCAGGCCGTCGCGTCCCTGGCGAGCCGCCGCACCTACCCGCTCAACTCGTCGTTCAAGCCGACGTACAACATGGCCGTGAACCTCATCGAGCAGTTCGGCCGGCAGCGAACCCGCGAGGTCCTCGAGACGTCGTTCGCGCAGTTCCAGGCGGACCGCTCGGTCGTCGACCTGGCCCGCAAGGTGCGCTCCCAGCAGGAGTCACTCGACGGCTACCAGCAGGCGATGGAGTGCCACCTCGGCGACTTCACCGAGTACGCGGCACTCCGCCGGCAGCTGTCCGACCTCGAGCGGACGAACGTCCCCGGTGGCCGTGAAGCCTCGCACGGTGCGCGGCAGGAGCGGCAGTCCCAGATCACCGAGGTCCGTCGTGCCCTGCAGCGGCACCCCTGTCACGCCTGCCCCGACCGCGAGGCGCACGCCCGCTGGGCCGAGCGCTGGTACAAGCTCAAGCGAGCCAACGACAAGCTCGTGCAGCAGATCCGCTCCCGCACCGGCGCCGTCGCGACGACGTTCGACCGGGTGACGGACGTGCTGCTCGAGCTCGGGTACCTGGTGCCGACCGGTCGCGACGACGGCGAGGTCGCGGTGGCCGCCGGCGGTCGACGCCTCCAGCGGATCTACGGGGAGCGGGACCTGCTCGTCGCGGAGTGCCTGGAAGCCGGGGTCTGGAAGGACCTCACCCCGGCGCAGCTCGCCGCGATGGCCGCGACCATCGTGTACCAGCCCCGGCGCGAGGACGCCCCTGGCACCGAGCACGCGCTGCCGCGCGGAGCGTTCCGACCGGCACTCGACGAGACCCTGACGATCTGGTCGCGCCTCGACGACGTCGAACGCGACGCGCGGCTCGCCGGCTCGCAGCCGCCGACCCCGGCGATCGCGGTCGGCATGTTCCGCTGGGCGTCGGGATCGGCGCTCGACGACGTCCTGCGCTCGCTCGACCTGGCCGCTGGTGACTTCGTGCGCTGGTGCAAGCAGGTCATCGACCTGCTCGACCAGATGAAGAACGCGGGCGACGCCGAACTCGCCGAGACCGCCCGACGCGCGACGGATGCGGTCCGCCGCGGCATCGTCGCCTACGCGACGGTCTGACGGGAGGCTCGGTGCAGGTCCCCGACACCGGCGCGCGTCCGCGCGCGCCCTTCGCCGCCCTGCCGGTGCGGTCCGCCCTGCCGTTGGCCGTGATCGGCGGGGTGCTGTTCGCCCTCGCCTTCCCGACGCCCGGCTGGTGGTTCCTGGCGTACCCCGCGGTCGCCTGCCTCCTGGTGTCAGTGATGGGCCAGGGCTGGCGGCGTGCCGCGTGGCTCGGGTACGTCGGCGGCGTCGCGTTCTGGGTACCGGCCATCTCCTGGGCCGGGCGCTACCTCGGGCCGGTCCCGTGGCTCGCGCTCGCGCTGTTCGAAGCGGCGATGTTCGCCCTCGGCAGCGTCGCCATCGCCCTCGCGTACCGATGGGTGGGCAGCGTCGTGACCTCCCGCGCCGGACGCGTGTGGGGCCTCCCGGCCGTGGTGGCCGCCCTCTGGACCGGACGGGAGTGGTTCTCCGGCAGCTGGCCCTACGGCGGATTCGCCTGGGGGCGTGTCGGCCTCAGCCAGTCGGAGACGCCGTTCGCACACCTCGTCGCCTACGTCGGGGTGCTCGGCGTGTCCTTCGTGGTGGTCTACTGCGTCGCCGTCGTGGTGTCGCTCGGACTGGTGCACGGCCTGCAGCTCCGGATGCGCGTCGCGACGGCCGGGCTCCTCGTCGCCGCCGTGCTGGCCGTGCCGGCGTGGCCGACGGCCGTCGAGGGCACCATCCGCGTCGAGGCCGTGCAGGGCAACGGGCCGGCCGGGTACTTCGACCGCGCCGAACCCGGACAGGTCCTCGAGTCGCAGGTCGCCGCGACCGACACCGACGCGAAGGGCGTGGACGTGGTGGTTTGGCCGGAGGCGTCGGCGGAGTTCGACCCGCGGCAACAGCCCGTCATCGCCAGCGCCCTCGACTCCGTCGTCCGCTCCGTCGGGGCGCCGATCGTGGCCGGCGCCATCACACAGACGCCGTCCGGAGTGCTCCACAACACCTCGTTCGTGTGGACCGCGGACGGCTGGCAGTCGTCGTACGACAAGAAGCGGCCGGTGCCCTTCGGCGAGTACGTGCCCGACCGCTGGTTCTTCTCCCGGCTCGCGCCCTCGCTCATCGGGCTGCTGCAGCGCGACTACACGCCGGGGACGAAGCCGAACGTCCTCGACGTCGCCGGGATCCGGGCCGGCATCGCGATCTGCTTCGACATCGTCGACGACGGGCTCGCCACCGACATGGCACGTGGGGGAGCGCAGGTGATCTTCGCGCAGACGAACAACGCGGACTTCTCCGGGACCGACGAGAACCTGCAGCAGCTGGAGATCGCCCGGCTGCGCGCCGTCGAGACCGGCCGGTCCCTCGTCAACGTGTCCACGGTCGGCGCGTCCCAGGTGATCGACCCCTCCGGTCGCACGATCGACAGCGTGCCGGAGTACACCGCGGCGTCCATGGTGACGGACGTGCCGCTCGGGACCTCCACCACCCCGGCCACCGTCGCGTCGGGACTCGTGACGCTCGCGCTGTCCCTCGGCGGCCTGCTCGTGCTGCTCGCCTGCGCGCCCTGGAGCCGTCGGCGCCACTGAGACCGCACAGCGGCGCCGGACCCGCACTGGGAACCCACTGTGAATGCGACCACGCAGGAACGAACCCGCGTGGGACAGTGTTGACCAGGGGGAACGAGCGAGAGGAGTCCACCATGGCTGATCGGAGTCTCCGCGGCATGCGGCTCGGGAGCCAGAGCCTCCAGAGCGAAGAGGGCGTCGAGCTCTCGGACCGCAAGCGTGCGGTCTACCAGACCGACTCGGGCGAGACGTTCGACGTCGTGTTCTCCGCCGAGGCAGAGGTCCCGCAGGTCTGGGCCGACCCCAGGAGCCGGCGCGAAGGGCGTCTGCTCGGCGACGACGGTGTGCCCGTCGAGGTCGCCGCTGAGGACGTCAAGGCACCCAGGACCCACTGGGACATGCTGCTCGAGCGGCGCTCACGCGAGGAGCTCGAGGAACTGCTCCAGGAACGACTGCAGTTCCTGCGCGCCCGACGCGGCGCCTGACCGACTGCGCGAACGACGAAGGCCCGCTCCCCGAACAGGGAGCGGGCCTTCGCCGCGTCGGCGCTGCGTGTCGCAGTGCCTGGGCGGTTCAGTGCGTGCCGGGTCCGTGCTCGGCGTCGCCCTCGCGGAGCTGTTGGCGCGTCGCCTCAGCCGCAGCGGCGAGCTTCTCCTCGACGCTGCGGTTCGACTCGGCGAGGCGCTCGTCGAGCACCGAGTCGGGGACGATGTCCGCGGCGGTGGCGTTCGGGTCGACCGTGGCACTGCCGGCGGCGTCGGTCGCCGCGGTGTTCGCCAGGCTCTCGTTGGCGAGCTTGGAGATCTTCGCGAGGAAGTCGGTCCCGCCTGCGCCACCGGCGGCCGGGGCGGTGCCGGACCGCGTGGCGGTGAAGCCCTTCGCGATCCCGGAGAGTGCCTCGGTGAACTCGCTCGGGATCATCCAGAGCTTGTTCGACGTGCCCTCGGCGATCTTCGGCAGGGTCTGCAGGTACTGGTACGACAGGAGCTTCTCGTCCGGGTCACCCGTGTGGATGGCGTCGAAGACGGTCGCGATGGCCTGCGCCTCACCCTCGGCGCGGAGGACCTGGGCCTTCGCGTCACCCTCGGCCGCGAGGATCGCCGCCTGGCGCTGCCCCTCGGCCTCGAGGATCTGCGACTGCTTGGTGCCCTCGGCCTGCAGGATGGCCGCTCGACGGCTGCGCTCGGCACGGAGCTGCTGCTCCATGGCGTCCTGGATCGACACGGGCGGCTCAATCGCCTTGAGCTCGACGCGGCCGACGCGGATGCCCCACTTGCCGGTCGCCTCGTCGAGGACGACGCGGAGCTGCCCGTTGATGTTGTCGCGGCTGGTCAGGGCCTCTTCGAGGTTCAGGCCACCGACGACGTTGCGGAGCGTGGTGGTGGTGAGCTGCTCGACCGCGCCGAGGTAGTTGGCGATCTCGTACGTCGCGGCACGGGCGTCGGTGACCTGGAAGTAGACGACGGTGTCGATGGAGACGACGAGGTTGTCCTCGGTGATCACCGGCTGCGGCGGGAACGACACGACCTGCTCACGCATGTCGAGCAGCGGCCGGAGCCGGTCGATGAACGGCACCAGGATGTTCAACCCCGGGTCGAGGGTCTTGTGGTACTTGCCGAGGCGCTCGACGATGCCCGCCGTCGCCTGCGGGACGATCCGGATCGCCTTCGACAGGACGACGATCACGAAGATCACGATGACGGCGATCAGGACGAGGAGCACGATCGTGCCGGTGGACAGGGTCATGATGCAGCCTTCTCTTGGATGCGGACGACGGCCGTGGAGCCCTCGATGGACTCGACCACGACGTGCGTGCCGAGCGGTGGTGTGCGGTCGGGCGTCGCGAGGTCGATGCGCGCGCTCCAGGTCTCGCCGTTCGCCAGCCGGACCTGCCCGGGGGCGGTCGACGTGAAGGCGACGGCGACGGTGCCGGGCATCCCGACGAGGCCGCGCACGCCGGTCTGATGCGGGTCGGCACCGCGGCCGAGGGCGGTGAGGAGTCGGGGTCGGACGACGGCGAGCAGCAGCAGGGCGACCGCCGCGGCGATGATCGCCGAGAGCCACCACGGAGCGCCGACCAGCGCGGCGATGAGTCCGCCGGCCGCACCCGCCGCGAGCATGAGGAAGATGAAGTCGAGGGTGAAGATCTCGACCACCCCCAGGACGAGCACGAGCGCGATCCAGACGATGGTCTGGATCCAGTCCGAGATGTTCACGCGATCTCCCTCCCGTGGTCGCGCGCGGCAGCGCTGCGTCGCGACGGCCGGTCCAAGTCCGTTCAACATATCAAACGCGTCTGACACCCCGGGTGGCGCGGTAGGCTCGTCCGGTCCCGACGCACGGTCACGAACTGGAGAACACCACTGTGAGCAGCCCCCTCGCCCCCGGATCCCTCGCCGGCAAGCGCGCCCTCGTCACCGGGTCGTCGCGCGGCATCGGCGCCGACACCGTCGGGTACCTGGCCGAGGCCGGGGCGAAGGTCGTCGTGAACTACCGGAACAAGGCGCGCCGCGCCGAGCAGATCGCCGAGGGCGTCGTCGCCGCCGGGGGAGAGGCCCTGGCGGTCGGTGCGGACCTGACCGACCACGACTCCGTGCAGGCCATGGTCGACACCGTCGTCGAGGCCTGGGGCGGCATCGACCTCCTCGTGCTCAACGCCTCCGGTGGCATGGAGTCGGGCATGGGCGAGGACTACGCCCTCCGCCTCAACCGCGATGCCCAGGTCGACATGCTCCAGACCGCCGTGCCGCACATGCCGGCCGGCTCCCGCGTCGTCTTCGTGACGAGCCACCAGGCTCACTTCGTCGAGACCGCCGAGACCCTGCCCGAGTACCTCCCCGTGGCGAAGAGCAAGCACGTCGGTGAGACCGCGCTCCGCGAGCTCGTCCCGCAGCTGCAGGCGGCCGGCATCGAGTTCGTGGTCGTCTCCGGCGACATGATCGAGGGCACGATCACCGCGACCCTGCTGAACCGCATCAACCCCGGCGCCATCGAGGAGCGCCGCGGTGCCGTCGGCAAGCTCTACAGCGTGTCCGAGTTCGCGGCCGAGATCGCCCTCGCGGCCGTCGAGCCGATCCCCGCCGACAACACGCGGCTCGTCGGCGACGTCAGCGGCTTCGCCCGGGCCTGAGCGACGCGGAGGTCTGCCGGGCGGTACCGTCGGGCGGGTGACTGCCGCACCTGGTCTCCGACGGACCTCCCGCATCCTCCTGCTCGACCCGGACGGGCGGGTGTTCCTCATGGACACGAACGCCCCGTCGTCGGACGGGTTCCACCGGTGGATCACGCCGGGCGGGGGAGTGGACCCGGGGGAGTCCCACCGCGACGCCGCGATCCGCGAGCTCCGTGAGGAGACGGGCATCGTCATCGACGATCCCGGCGACCCGGTGTTCGCGTGGGACTTCGACGTGGTCTGGGACCAGGCCGACCACGACCGTGGGCACTCCGAGTTCTACGTCGTCCGGACGACCGGGTTCACGCTGTCGAGCGACGAGTGGACCGAGGACGAGCGCGTCGACATCCTCGACGCGCGGTGGTGGACGGCGGACGAACTCGACGCCACGGACGAGCCGTTCGAGCCCGCCGAGCTGCCGGAGCTGGTGCGCCGCTTCACTCCCGCGGAGTGAGGACGCAGAACTCGTTGCCCTCCGGGTCCGCGAGCACGACCCACGGCGCGTCCGCCTGACCGACGTCGGCCAGGGTCGCGCCGCGGGCCACGAGTGCGTCGACCGCTTCCTGGTGCGCGTCGTCGGGCGCCGGGGCGAGGTCGACGTGCAGGCGGTTCTTCACCGTCTTGCCCTCGGGGACCGGCACGAAGACCCAGCCCTGCGGCTGTCGGTCCCGCGGGACGGATCGGGCGACCTCCTCCGCGAACGGCGGAGCGATGACCACCTCGTCGTCGGCCTCGAAGACGACCGGCCACGCGAGGGTCTCACCCCACCACCGTGCCAGCGCGTGCGGGTCGTGACTGTCGATGACGATCGAGTACCAGCGGAGTGCCATGGGCCTCAGTATGGCCGGAACGACGGACAGGAGGCTCGGCTGGTCTCCGGCGCGACGGGTCCGGCCCGGCACGCGCGGACGGGAGGCATGGCTGCGGTCCGGCACCGAGCCTCCAGTCCGGAACCGGTCCCAGGTCGGCACGCGTAGCGTGCTGGCATGAGCTACAGCCAGCCTGACCCCGCCGAAGAGACCACCCAGAGCGAAGCGCCCGAGCAGCCCGACACCGACACGGACGTCGTGGAGGAGTCCGGTCGCGAGCACCCGTCGCTCGAGATCGACGCCGACGACGTCCCCACCGCACCGGCCGAGTGACCGACCGGCAGTCGACCGCTGCCGCAGCTGAGCGGCCACTGCTCTCGCTCGTCTACACGAGCAGAGCGGTGGTCGGCTTCGGCATGGACGACCTCGACACGCTGCTGGACCACGCCCGAACGGCGAACGCCCGGTCCGACGTGACCGGACTCCTGCTGTTCAAGGACCACCGGTTCCTGCAGCTGCTCGAGGGCCCCGAAGCGGCGGTGCGCGAGAAGATGCTCCTGATCGAGGACGACCCTCGGCACGAGCAGGTGACGGTGCTCCTCGAGGAAGAGGTGCCGGATCGGCAGTTCCCGGACTGGACGATGGGGTACGCGGCCGACGACCAGCTCCGGCACGCGGACGTCCCCGGGTACCGGACGACGTTCGACGACATCGACTTCATCCCGGACGACCACGTCGAGGGTGCGACGATGCCGGCGCTCCGCGAGCTCATCCGGTGGTTCCGGGCGAACTCGGCGTCGGACGCCGGATGGCGGACGGGGCGCGTGTCTCGCTGACCCGTCCGGGTCCCGCACACTGCGGCGCCACCGGGGTCACCGTCGTCCCACTCCGCTGGTTCCCCACCCTCGTCCTCGTCGCCCTCGCCCTCGCCCTCGCCCTCGCCCTCGCCGGTGCATCGTCGCTCCGGCCAGCACGAGCAGGACCGCCGCGATGCCACCTGCCCGCAGGCCGTCGGCTCCGGTGCAGGCGAGGTCGTCGCCGTCCCGGACACCCCGGTGGACCCGGTCAGCCGGCGCGGCCACGGCGCCGAGCCGTCGACGTCGGCTCGGACCACGGATGCCAGCCACGGTTCTGTCCTCCCCGGAAGGGGATCGCGAGCGTCAGCCCGACGGCCACGAGCCGACCAGCCGCACGTACTCCGGGTTCTCTGGATCTGCTTCGCCGCGCACGAACCCGGCGGCCGCGTACGCCCGTAATGCGGGGGTGTTGCCCGGCACGACGAACAGAGCAAGCTCCGTGAGTCCGAGCATCTGAGCCTCGCCCACGGCGAGCGCCAGGAGTTCGCCGGAGAGCCCCCGCCCACGGAGCCGTGGGGCGAGGACGATCCGAGCCAGCCGCCCGGTCGTCGCGGTGACGCGGACGACCGCCACGTGCCCGACGACGTCGTCGGGGTCGTCGACGGACGTCACCGTCAGCGGATGTCGGTCGTTCCCGGCCGACGCGGCGACCAGGTCAGCCGCCCGGTAGGGCCACGGCGCACCGGTACCGGCGACCGCGAGGGCGTCCTCGGGCGTGCGGAACCAGGCGACGACGGTCCCGGCGTCACTGACACGGAACGGTCGGAGGGCGATCCGCGGGGCGCCTTGTTCCATCGTCTTCCAAACGTAACAAATGCGAAAAGAACTTGTTGTACTGTAATCATCACTACAGCACCAATCGCTCCACCTCCCGACATGGACTCCGCACCAGCACCGGTGCACAGAAGCGAAGAGGCAACGATGAGACAACGGAATCGGGCGGCCGTGGCCGCGGTGACGGCGGCAGCAGCGCTGGTCCTCGCGGGCTGCAGCGCCGGTGGCTCGGCAGACACCGCCGGCACCGCCGCCGGGGGACACCCGAAGGGCGGTGTCCTGACGATGGCGCGCTCCGCCGACATCATCTCGATGGACAACACCACGACCTTCGACAACAACTCCATCCACGTGATGCAGCAGATCATGGAGCCGCTGTTCAACGTGAGCGCAGACGGCAAGAAGCTCGAACCGTGGCTGGCGACCGGGTACGACGCGTCGGACGACGGCATGAAGTACACGATCCACCTCCGCAAGGGCGTCGAGTTCTCCAACGGTGACCCGATGACCGCCAAGGACGTCGTCTTCTCCATCAACGCCGACACGGCCACCGGCGCCTCGGGCTGGGGCTACATCAACGCGGCGATCGACAAGGTCAGCGCCGTCGACGACGAGACGGTCGAGATCGACCTCAAGTACGCGTGGGCGCCACTCATCGCCGACCTGTCGCTCTTCAGCAACGCGATCGTGCCCGACAACTACGGGGGCGAGTCGAAGGAGGAGTTCTACACGCACCCGGTCGGCACCGGCCCGTTCGTGTGGGCGTCCTGGAAGAAGGGACAGTCGCTCAGCCTGACGGCCAACGACGACTACTGGCAGAAGGGCAAGCCCTACCTCGACGGCGTCAAGTGGACCGTCGTGCCGGATGCCAACACCCGCAAGCTCCAGGTGCAGGGCGGTCAGGTCGACATCGACGACACCCCGGACTGGTCGAGCCTGTCGTCGCTGAAGTCGGCGGCCGGGGTGAAGGCCGACACCTTCAAGTCGACGCAGATCGACTACGTGGCCTTCAACCAGCAGCGCAAGCCCTTCGACGACGTCCACGTGCGCCGCGCGGTCTCCTTCGCCCTCGACCGCAAGGCGATGGTCAAGGCGGTGCTGTTCGGCAACGGCACGACTGCGAACTCGCTCCTCTCGCCCGGTACCCCGTACTACGACGCCGAGGTCGAGGGGCCGACCTACGACGTCAAGCAGGCGAAGGCCGAGCTGGCGAAGTCGTCCAAGCCCGACGGCTTCACGACGACGCTGCTCATCCGCTCGGGTGACCCGAACCAGACCTCCATCGCGCAGATCATGCAGTCCGAGCTCAAGGAGATCGGGATCACGATGAACATCAAGCAGCTCGACCCGACGGCGAACAAGCAAGCCCGGTTGGCCGGCGACTTCGACATGGCGTGGTCCGCCTGGACGATGGACATCCCGGACCCCGATGAGTGGACCTCCTTCGCGGTCGACCCCGAGGGCGGCTCGAACTCGGCCTTCACGCACTACGACAACCCGGACGTCATCGCGGTCAACAAGCAGGCGCAGAAGGAGACGGACCCGGCCAAGCGCCAGGAGCTGTACTCCGAGCTCCAGCAGAAGACCGGTGACGACGCCTTCCTGGCGTACCTGTACTACTCGCCCTACGTGTTCGCGACGACCGACAAGGTGAACGACTTCCACGTGACGCCGCTCGGCAACTACCAGCTCGAGGACGTCTCCAAGGCGAAGTGACGCAGTCGGGGTCCGGCTGCGCGCCGGACCCCGACACCGGTCGGGTCCGGCGCCGGTCGGACCCCCACCGCCCCTCTCGGAAAGGCAGTCATGCTCCACCGGCTCCGGTTCATCCCCGGACGGCTCCTGCAGGCCGTCCCGGTCGCGTTCGGCGTGACCATCATCGTGTTCTTCCTCTCCCACCTGCTGCCGGGCAACGCGGCGCTCGCGCTCCTCGGTGAACGCGCGACGAAGGCCAGCGTCGCGGCGCTGACCGAACAGCTCGGCCTCGACCGGCCGCTCTGGGAGCAGTACTTCCGGTTCCTCGGCCAGATCGTGCACGGCAACCTCGGCACGAGCCTCACCTACCAGCTCCCCGTCGGGCAGCTCGTGCTGCAGGCGGTGCCGGTCACCCTGTCGCTCCTCGGCCTCGCGCTGGTGATGTCCCTGGTGATCAGCATCCCGCTCGCCGCACTGGCCGCGAGCCGACCCAACCGCACCGGTGATCTGTTCGCCCGCGGCTTCACCCTGCTCGGCCAGGGCATGCCGCAGTTCTGGGTCGGCATCATGCTGATCCTGCTGCTCGCCGTCAACGTGCGGGCCTTCCCCGTCGGTGGGTACGGCGACGGTGCCGGCGCGCACCTGTACTTCCTGTTCCTGCCGGCGCTGACGCTGGCGATCGCGATGTCCCCGACGATCATCAGGAGCCTCCGGGCCTCGATGATCGGGGTGCTCGAGTCCGAGTACGTGGGCACCGCGAAGTCGAAGGGCTCCGCCGGCATGCCGCTCTTCCGCGACCACGTGCTCCGCAACGCAGCGATCCCGACGGTGTCGATCATCGGCGTGAACCTCGGGTACCTGGTCGGTGGATCGCTCGTCATCGAGAAGGTCTTCGCGCTGCCGGGCCTCGGCTCGCTCATGGTGAACGCGATCTTCTCCCGCGACTTCCCGACGATCCAGGGCGTGACCCTGTTCGTCGCGATCTTCGTCGTCGTGGTCGGGATCCTGACCGACGTCGTCTACACGATGCTCGACCCCCGGGTCGACCTGGCCGGAGGCACCACCCCATGACCACCCCCACCGCCGCGCTCGTGGGCTTCAAGCAGCGCCGTCGGGCGTCGCGCTCCCGGTCGCTCCGCGCCTGGTACCGCAACGGCTCTCTGATGGCGGGCATCGTCATCGTCGGCCTGCTGGTGCTCGTCGCCGTACTGGCCCCGGTGATCGCGCCCTACGACCCGATCGCCCAGCACCTCGAGCAGGCGCTCGAGTCCCCGAGTGCCGCGCACTGGCTCGGCACCGACAAGTACGGTCGCGACGTGCTGTCCCGCCTGATCTGGGGCGCCCGCGTCGACCTGCGCGTCGGCTTCCTCGCCGTGCTCATCCCGTTCGTCGTCGGCAGCGTCGTCGGGGCGGTCGCCGGGTACGTCGGCGGCATCGTCGACACGGTCCTGATGCGCATCGTCGACGTGTTCTTCGCGTTCCCCTTCTACGTCATGGTCATCGTGCTGGTCTTCGTCCTCGGCGCAGGGGAGACGAGCATCTACCTCGCGATCGCCGCGGTCTCGTGGGTGTCCTACGCCAAGATCGTCCGCGGCGAGGTCATCGTCGCCCGACAGCAGGACTACGTCGTCGCCGCCCGGCTCGGCGGCATGTCCCACGCCCGGCTGCTCGTCCGCCACATCGCCCCGAACGTGATGAGCCAGGCGGTGATCTACGCGATGAGCGACATCGTGATGGACATCATGGCGATCGTCACCCTCGGCTACCTCGGTCTGGGCATCGAGCCGCCGACGGCCGAGTGGGGCTCGATGATCGTCGACGGCCAGGAGTTCATCACCACCCAGTGGCGGCAGACCACGATCCCCGGGCTGGTCGTCGTCGTCGCGAGCCTCGGCCTGTCCTGGCTCGGCGACGGCATCAGCGACCTGCTGAGCCCCGATCGGAGGCGCTGACATGCTGAGCACGAGCACCGACACCGGCGTCCACTCGGAAGGACCGCGCATGACCGCCCCACTGCTCGAGGTCGAGGCTTTGACGATCGGCATCCGCCGTCGTGGCCGTGACGACGTGCGCATCGTCGACGACCTCTCCTTCGCGATCCAGCCCGGCGAGCGCTTCGGGATCGTCGGGGAGTCCGGCTCGGGGAAGTCACTGACGCTCCGCGCGATCGCCGGGCTCCTGCCGAAGGGCGTGGAAGTGCTCTCCGGCACGATCAGGTACCGCGGTGAGGACCTCGGCGGGATGTCCGCCGCCGCCCGTCGGAAGCTCATGGGTCCGCAGATCGCGATGGTGTTCCAGGAGCCGATGACGGCGTTGAACCCGGTCGTCCGGGTCGGCGAGCAGATCGCCGAGGGGCCGCGCCGCCACCTCGGGCTCTCCCGCGCGGCCGCAGCGGAGCTCGCCGTCGAGATGATGCGCCGCACGGGCATCCCCGACCCCGCTCGGCGTGCGCGGGCCTACCCGCACGAGCTCTCCGGCGGGCTCCGACAGCGCATCATGATCGCGATGGCGCTCTCGTGCTCCCCGCGACTGCTGCTCTGCGACGAGCCGACGACCGCGCTCGACGTCACGGTGCAGCACCAGGTGCTCCAGCTCGTCGAGGAACTCTGCGTCGAGACCGGCACCGCACTGGCGTTCGTCACCCACGACCTCGCCGTCGTGAACCAGACGTGCACCGAGCTCGCCGTCATGTACGCCGGGCACCGCGTGGAGGCCGGCCCGGTGAAGGATGTCTTCGGCGACCCGCGGCACCCGTACACGCGCGGTCTGCTCGAGTCCGCGCCGGACTTCGACGACCCCGACCGTGCCCTGATCCCGATCCCCGGGTTCCCGCCGAACGTCGCCGCTCGCCCCGACGGCTGCCCGTTCGCCCCGCGCTGCCGGTTCGCGATCGAAGCCTGCACGAAGGGCATGCCCGCGCAGGAGGACGTCGGCCCCGGCCGCACCGCCGCCTGCATCCGCACCCACGAGATCGGCTCCGCCGCCCCCGGCGAACCCATGGAGGTCCCGGCATGAGCACCAGCACCAGCACCAGCATCAGCACCAGCACGGCCCCCGTCCTCCGCGCCGACGCCGTGACCAAGCGCTACCAGCTGCCCGTGACCGTCATCGACCGGATGCGCCGGTCCGCTCCCACTGCCCTGACCGCGCTCGACGGCATCGACCTGGAGCTCCGCCGCGGCGAGGTCCTCGCCCTGGTGGGAGAGTCCGGCTCCGGCAAGTCGACCCTGGCGAAGATCCTGGTCGGCAGCGTCACCGCGACCACCGGGACCCTCGACGCGGACGGCGAGCGCGTGCCCGTCCACCGCGACAAGGACGCCTCGCGCCGGATCCAGATGGTGTTCCAAGACCCGTACTCGTCCCTGAACCCACGGATCTCGGTCGGCTCGATGCTCCGGGAGCTCCTGCTGCTGCACCGCATCGTGCCGCGGGCCGAGGTCCGCGCGGAGAGCATCCGGATCCTCAACCTCGTGGGCCTCGAGGAGGACGCGCTCGACGCCTACCCGAGCCAGTTCTCCGGCGGGCAGCGGCAGCGCATCGCGATCGCCCGGGCCATCGCGGTCCGTCCTGACGTGCTCATCGCCGACGAGCCGGTGTCGGCCCTCGACGTGTCGGTGCAGGCGACGATCCTGGAGCTCTTCGCCCGCCTGCAGCGCGAGCTCGGCCTGAGCATCCTGTTCGTGGCGCACAACCTGGCCGTCGTGCAGCACCTCAGCCAGCGGGTCGCCGTGATGTACCTCGGCCGGATCGTCGAGGTCGCCGACACCGACGAGCTGTTCCGGAACCCGCGGCACCCCTACACACGGGCACTCATCGACTCGATCCCGCGGATGGGCGCCGAGAGCGTCACGGACCGGCTCGCCCTGCAGGGCGACCCGCCGAGCCCGTTCGCCATCCCGACGGGCTGCCGGTTCCACCCGCGCTGCCCCTACGCCGTCGACGCGTGCCGCACGACGGACCCCCCGCTCGCGCCGGTGCCGCTGGTGTTCGGCACCCGGTCTGGAGGCACGTCCACGGTCCAGACGTCGGCTCCCGACGCGCAGGCGCAGGCTCCCCACGTCGCCGCCTGCATCCGCTCGGCGGACCTCGGTGACGTGGACCCGCTCCACGAACCCGCGATCGAAGCCGCCGACCCCGCACTCACCCGTCCCGACGTGCTCCTCGACCCAGAGCGGGTCGTCGAGGTCGACCTCGAAGAAGTCGCACCAGCCGCACCGGCCGCCTCGGCCGCGCACCACCAGGAGGAACCGTCCGCATGAAGATCTGGATCTCGTACGACATGGAAGGCGTCGCGGGCATCGTCGACTGGGACCAGTGCCGCCCGGGCAGCGACGGCTACGCCCAGGGGTGCGCACTGCTCCTCGACGAGGTGAACGCGGCCATCGAGGGCGCGGTCGCCGGCGGTGCCACCGAGGTGCTGCTCAACGACTCGCACAGCCGGATGTCAAACCTCGATCCGCGTGCCGTCGTGCACCCGGACAAGGTGCGGTTCATCACCGGTCGCCACAAGCCGATGTACATGATGCAGGGGCTCGACGCCTCGGTCGACGGAGCGTTCCTGGTCGGCTACCACGGCTCGATCTCGGGGGCTCCGTCAGTCCTGTCCCACACGTACAACCCCGAGGTGTTCACCGGTGCCCGCGTGGACGGCACCTGGGTGGGGGAGAGCGGCATCAACGCCCTCGTCACGTCCCACCACGGGGTGCCGATCGCCCTGGTCACCGGCGACGAGGTCACCTGGGACGAGACCGAGCCCTTCGCACCGGACGCCGAGCACGTCGTCACGAAGACCTCGATCACCCGGGCCAGTGCCGACGCCCTGCACCCGACCGAGTCGTGCCGTCGCATCCGCGAGGCAGCGAAGCTGGCCGTCGAGCGGATCCCGCAGATGCAGAACCGGCCGATCACCGGCCGGGCCACCCTCGAGCTCGACGTCGCCACGGCCGACATGGCCGACGTCGCGACCTGGGTCGGCGGCGTCGACCGGGTCACCACCAGGACGGTCGCGATCAGCGGGGACGACCTGCTCTCGGTGTTCACCCGCTTCGTCGCCGTGAACTACATCACCCGCCAGGCGGGAGGCCGCTGATGCCCGCCGAGGAGTCCATCGCCCCGCCGCGCGACACCGTCCTGTTCGACGTGCCGGCCGTTCGCGGCTGGTCGCTCGCGCTGCACGGCGGTGCCGGCGGTCGCATCCAGGAGCTCGCCGCCGAGGAGCGCGAGCGCTTCGAGGCGGGCCTGACCCGCGCCTACCGGGCCGGCGAAGCGGTCCTCGACCAGGACGGCACCGCGCTCGACGCGGTCTGCGCGACCGTCGAGCAGCTCGAGGACGACCCGCTCTTCAACGCCGGGCGGGGCGCTGCCCTGACCACCGACGGCGAGGTGGAACTGGACGCGGCCGTGATGGACGGCCGCACCGGCCTGGCGGGGGCGATCGCAGCCTCCCGGCACGCACGCAATCCCGTGCACCTGGCGCGCGCCGTCATGGAACGGTCTGCCCACCTGCTCCTGGTCCACCCGACCCGCGCGCTCGTCGAGTCCTGGGGGCTCACGACCGCGGAACAGGACTACTTCGTGACCGAGGCGCGGCAGGCGCAGCTGGCCCGCATCCTGGCGGACCGGCTCGTCGCTCCACGGCACGGGACCGTCGGGGCCGTGGCCCGCGACCGGACCGGCTCCATCGCGGCGGCGACGTCGACCGGGGGCATGGCGAACCAGGAGGACGGCCGCGTCGGCGACTCGCCCATCATCGGTGCGGGCACGTACGCGCTCGACGGGTTCGCCGCGATCTCCTGCACGGGCGAGGGTGAGGCGTTCATCCGTGGGGTGGTGTCGTACGACATCGTCGCGCGGATGCGGTACGGCGGCAGCGTGCTGCCCGACGCCGTGGCCGCGACCATCCAGCAGGAGCTGACCCAGGAACACGCCAGCGGCGGGCTCGTCGCCGTCGGTGCGGACGGCCGCGTCGTCGTGGCGCACAACTCGCCGACGATGTTCGCGGCGTTCGACGACGGCAGCGGGTTGGTGCTCCGGACCTGAGCCGGGGCGGGCGCCCGTTCGGGCGTCCGCCCGGTCGGACCTGCCAGGCTCGCGACGACGATTACCACCACCACCGACGACGAGGAGATGGGATGCCCATCAACGACGAGGTCTTCGCCCGCATGGACGAACTGAGCCCGGCGGAGCGCAAGGTCGCCCGCGCACTGCTGGCAGCCTGGCCCACCTCCGGGACGGAGAGCGCAGCGAGCCTCGCCCGCACCGCCGGGACGAGCACGCCGACGGTCCTGCGGCTCGCGAGCCGCCTCGGCTTCGGCAGCTGGCCGGACTTCCAGGCGCGCGTCCGCGACGAGATCGCCGACCACCTCAACAGCCCGCTCCGCCGGTCGCAGGAGGGCATCGCGCTCGGCGACGGCGGGACGCTCGGTCGCGCCATCACCGACCGTGTCGCGCTCGTGGAGTCGCTCGGCACGAGCGTCCCGCCGAGCGAGTTCGACCGGGCGGTCGCCGTGCTCGCCGATCGTCCCAAGCAGGTCGCGCTGCTGGGCGGCTACTTCAGCCGGTACTTCGCGATGGTGCTCGCGGCGCAGCTCGACCAGATCCTGCCGAACGTCGACTTCGTGGCCGAGCCGCTCGGGCACGACGTCGGCCGGTTCCTGCAGCTCGGCAAGGGCGGGGTCGTCGTCGTCATGGACTTCCGCCGGCACGAGCTCGTCGCTCAGCAGGCGGCGGCCGCCGCGAAACGCCAGGGCGCCACGGTGCTGCTCATCACCGACACGTCGCTGTCGCCCGTGGTCGAGAGCGCCGACATCGTGCTCCCGGTCACCGTCGACGGCATCCCGTTCGACTCCATGACCCCGCTGCTCGTGCTCATCGAGGCCCTGGTCGAGGGCGTCCTGCGCGCTGCCGGACCCCGCGGGCTGGAGCGGATGCGGCAGTGGGAGGAGTCGGTGCGGATCACCCGCGCCTCCCGTGCGGCGCACGCCGAAGGGGACGTCCGCGACGACACCGGGCCCCGCGAGGTCGGGGCCGGCAACGTCGAGGCGCTCACCCTGCCGGGGACGGGGGGCGCGCTGTGAGCGCCGGGAGGCCCGGGAGGCCCGGGAGGCCCGGGGAGACGCTCGTCGGTCGGGTCGCGGTGGTCACCGGTGCGGCCCAGGGCATCGGGTCCGGCATCGCGGACCGGCTCGCCGCCGACGGTGCCGTCGTGCACCGCGTGGACCGGGACGACGTCGACCTCAGCGACACCGCGGCGACCGAGGCCTGGTTCGCCGCGCTGGGTCCCGTCGACGTCCTGGTGAACGTGGCCGGGGGCGTGGTCGGCCAGAGGCACACCCCGATCGAGGAGCTCTCGGACGAGGCCTGGAACGCCGTCCTGCACGCCAACCTCACGACCACGCGGAACTGCACCCGCGCCGCCGTCCGGAGCATGAAACCGCGCGGGTGGGGCCGGATCGTGATGATCGCGTCCGGCGCCGGGCGCAGCGTCAGCCTGACCGGCATCCAGGCCTACACCGCGGCGAAGGCAGCGCAGATCGGCTTCACGCGGCAGATGGCGCACGAGCTCGGCCAGTACGGCATCACCGCGAACTGCATCGCTCCCGGCTTCGTGCTGTCGAACCCGACGACGCAGGCGCAGTGGGACTCCTACGGGCCCGAGGGGCAGCGTGCCCTGGTCGAGCGGATCGCGGTGCGTCGGACCGGCACGCCTGAGGACATCGCCCGTGCCGTGTCCTTCTTCGTCGCCCCGGACGCCGGATGGGTGAGTGGGCAGACGCTCTCCGTCGACGGTGGCCACTCGCTCTTCTGACCATCGTTCCCGCTCCCGTTCGTCCTGTTCCTGCTGTCCCTGCTCCTGTCCTCTGGAGGACCCTTGGCCACCGAGACCGCCACTCGACTGCACGCCCTCGGCGAGCGGTACTTCGTCGCACAGCACACGTACGACCCGTACAACGCGACCCTGCTCGGGATCACCGAGTTCGACCACCTGCCAGGGGACCCGTCGCGGGCGGCGAGTGACCGCGCAGCCGACCTGCTCGACGCCGTGGCGGAAGAGGCCGCGTCGCTGCCGACGGAGGACCTCGACGACGCCGGCCGCGTCGACCGGGACGTGCTCGTCGCCCTGGCCCGCGGTGCCGCGGCGGACGCTCGGCACGCGCTCTGGGCGGCGAACGCCTCGGCGAAGGGCTACGTCAGCCGGCAGGGCCTGGTGTTCCAGGCCGTGCCCGCGATGACGGTCCCGGATCGCGCCGCAGCCGCCCGGTACACGTCCCGGCTCGCCGGGCTCGGCGTGATGTTCGTCGCGCTGGGGGAGCGGTACGCCGACGAGGCCGCCGCAGGCCGTGTCCCGACGCGGATGGGTGTCCTGCACGCCATCGAGCAGCTCGAGGGGTACCTGGGGCTGCCGCTCGCCGAGGACCCGCTGCTGGAGCCCGCCCGCACCGCGACGGTCGCCGAGGCGGCTTCGCTGGTCGCGCAGTCGGAGGACCTCGTCGCGCAGTCCGTGCGCCCCGGGATGGCCGCGCTGGCCGAGGCGCTCCGCGCACTGCTGCCGGTGGCCCGTGACGACGAGCACGTCGGCATCAGCGAGGTGCCCGGCGGGACCGAGGGCTACGTCGCCGCGGTCGCCCGGCACACCACGACCGACCTGACCCCGGACGAGGTGCACCGGATCGGGCTCGAGGAGCTCGAGGGCATCCGTACCGAGGCCGCCGAGATCGGGGACCGGCTGTTCGGGCTGCGCGACTTCACCGCCATCGCCACGCGGCTCCGCGACGACCCGGCGCTCCGGTTCGGCTCGAGCGAGGAGATCATGGCCGTCGCGCACGACGCCCTCGCCCGTGCGGAGGCCGTGCGCGACCGGTACTTCCCCGCGGACGACATCACCGACTGCGCGATCGAACCGATCAACGAGGTCGACGCCGCGTCGAGTGCGCTCGGGTTCTACCGTCCGCCCGCCGTCGACGGCAGCCGCCCGGGGACCTTCTGCATCAACGCCAGCGCACCTGAGACCCACTACCGCTACGAGTACGAGGCACTGACGTTCCACGAGTCGGTCCCCGGTCACCACATGCAGCTCGCGATGGCGCAACGGCTCGACATCCCGCGGTACCGGCGACACCTCGATGTCGAGGCCTGCAGCTTCAACGAGGGCTGGGGACTGTACTCCGAGCAGTTCGCCGACGACGCCGGCCTGTACTCCGACGACCTCTCGCGGCTCGGGATGCTCTCCATGCGAGCGGTCCGCGCCTGCCGGCTGGTGGTCGACACCGGCATGCACGCGTTCGGCTGGTCGCGTGAGCGTGCGGTGCAGTTCATGCTCGACAACACCGCGACCACGGACGAGCACGTCAGGAGCGAGGTCGACCGCTACATCGCCTGGCCCGGTCAAGCGCTGGCGTACATGATCGGCCGCCGTGAGATCCTCCGGCTCCGCACCGGCGCGCAGGCGGCCCTCGGCGACGGGTTCTCGATCCGGGACTTCCACGCGACCGTGCTCGGCAACGGCGCGGTCCCGCTGACCGTCCTCGCCGACGCCGTGACCCGCTGGCAGCAGCGGAACAGCGCCGTCGTCTGACCTGCACCACCCACGTCCGTACGACCCTGGAGGACCCCCGTGGACATCACGATCATCGGCGCCGGCGCGATCGGCGGCACCATCGGCGCGCACATGGCCCGCGCCGGGCACGGCGTGCTGCTGTGTGACGCGGACGCCGACCACGTCGCCGCGATCAACGCCCACGGGCTGCACATCGAGGGGCCCGTCGAGGACTTCACGGTGCGCGTGGACGCCGTCACCCCGGAGGAGCTGCCGTCGCGGGTCGGCGCGGGCGGGGTCGGCGCAGCGGTCGTCGCGGTGAAGAGCCTGCACACCGCGTCCGCTGCCGGGGTACTGGCTGAGGTGCTCGCCCCCGACGGGTACGTGCTCACCACCCAGAACGGGCTGACCGCCGACACCCTGTCCGCGGCCGTCGGAGCCGAGCGCGTGGTGTCGAGCTTCATCAACGTCGGCGCCGACTACCTCGAGCCGGGGCGGATCCTGCAGGGCAACATCGCCGCGTTCCGGATCGGCGAGCTCGCCGGGGGAGCGATCACCCCACGTGTCGGTCTGCTCGCGGACGCGATGCCGTACGCACTGCCGACGGAGAACGTCCTCGGGTACCTGTGGGGCAAGGAGGCGTACGGCGCGATGCTCTGGGCAGGGGCGGTCTCGGACCTGACGATCGCCGACTCGCTGTCGCTGCCCGCCTACCGGGAGCTGATGATCGCCGTCGCACAGGAGGCCATCGACCAGGCACCCGTCCGGGTCGAGTCCTTCGACGGTTTCGTGCCCGACGACCTGCCCGGCTCCCTCGACCGTCTCGCCGCGTTCAACCGCCGCAGCGCGAAGGCCCGGTCCGGGATCTGGCGCGACCTCATGGTGCGCAAGCGCAAGACCGAGGTCGACGAGGTGCACAAGGACATCCAGGGCCCGGTGTTCGACCGGATCGTCGCCATGGTCCGCGACATCGAGGAGGGCCGCCGCACGTGCGAGCGCGCGAACCTCGACGAGCTCGCCGCCTTCGTCCGCGAGCTCCACACCCACGCCTGAACTGGAGCAACCTCATGCGTGCAGCCCTCTACCAGGCCGCAGGCCACGTCACCGTCGAGGACGTTCCAGACGCCGCCCTGCACGAGCCCACGGACGCGGTCGTCCGCGTCGTCCGGTCCTGCGTCTGCGGGTCCGACCTCTGGTCCTGGCGCGGGGTGACCCAGCGCGAGCCCGGCTCGCGCCTCGGGCACGAGTTCATCGGCGTCGTCGAGGAGATCGGCCAGGACGTCCACACCCTCGCGGTCGGGGACCTCGTCGTCGCCCCGTTCCAGTGGTCCGACGGCACCTGCCCGGCCTGCCTGGACGGCATCAACACTCGATGTGAACACGGCGGGACGTTCGGCGCGCCCGGCGCCGACGGGGGACAGGGCGAAGCCGTCCGGGTACCCCTGGCCGACGGCACGCTCGTCGTCGTGCCCGGCGGCCTCGCGGGTGTCGACGAGCACCTGCTGCCGTCCCTGCTCGCGCTGAGCGACGTCGCAGGCACGGGCCTGCACGGGGCCGTCCTCGCCGACGTCTCCGAGGGCTCGACCGTCGCGGTCATCGGTGACGGCGCCGTCGGGCTCGCCGCGGTGCTCGGTGCCCGGTCCGTCCTCGGCGCCGAGCGGGTCATCCTGATGAGCAGCCACGAGGACCGCACGGCCATCGGACGCTCGTACGGCGCCACCGACGTCGTGAGCGTCCGCGGGGACGAGGCCGTCGCCGCCGTCCGCGAGATGACCGGGGGACTCGGGGTCCGACACGTCGTCGAGGCCGTCGGGACGCCGGAGTCCTGGGCGACGGCGATCGGCATGGCCCGGGTCGGCGGAACCATCGGCGCGATCGGCGTCCCGCACACCAGCCCGCAGCTGGGGATCTTCCAGCCGTTCGTGCAGCACCTGACGCTGCGCTTCGGTCTGGCGCCGGTGCGCCGGTACCTGCCCGACCTCGTCGCGCGCACGATGGCCGGCACCTACGACGCCGGCGCGGTGTTCGACCTGACCCTGCCGTTGGCGGACGTCGCGGAGGGGTACCGCGCGATGGACGAACGACGCAGCATCAAGGCGATGCTCGCGGGCTGACGGTCCATCCCGGTTCGCGCTGCTTGCGGTCGGGACCTCGCAGCGGCGGTCGCTCCGGGCTCGCTCGTCTCGGTCAACATGCGCCGATAATGCATATTATGTCAGTTCGTTCTCGTCAGCCCGTCCCTGCGCTGGTCACCGCAGCAGGGTCGTCCGGACCGCGATCGCGATGGTCGCTCCCGGAACGCCCGCTTCGAGAGCGGGCGGCGCCGTTGCCCCGTCGATCAGTCCGTGGTCGATGTCGACGACGAACGGCGCCGGATCGAACCGTGCGCCGTCGTCGAACACGAGCCGCCGGTCGCCCGACCACCGCACGGACCTGACGGCCCGGGTGAAGCTCTCCGACGTGGTCCAGCCGAGCAGGTCGCGGGCCACGACTTCGTGTGGTCCCCGGTCGACCTCGACCGTGATCCTGCCGAACCCGTCGTCGTGGAGCGCGAACAGCAGCCGCGCCTTCGCACGACGGCTCTGGTTGCTCTTCCACGCGCCCTGATCCGTGTACGTCCAGTCGCTCGCACGGAGCGCTTCGACCACGCGGGGCAGTGCCATCGTGTCGACCTCGCGGAGTTCCAGGAGCGTTCGGACCGCTGCCACGAGTGTCTCGCCGGCGAGCTGCCGTCTGGCTGCCGAGCGCAGTTCCTCGACACCGGCGGGGAGATGGATCCGGCCGAACTCCGCTCCTTCCCAGTAGCGCTCCCCGATCTCGATCAGCAGGTCCTCGTCGTCGGTCTCCCGCGTGTACAGGGCGAGCATCGATGAGGTGGGGACGTGCAGACCTTCGGTCCGGAGCAGACGAGACAGTGCATCCGCGGGCGCTCGGGCGGAGCGGAGGAACAGATCGGTCCGCGGTCCTTCATCGTGCCCGGGTTCTCCCCACGGAGCCGTCCGGTGTCCCGCCGTCGGCCAGACGTGGACCGTCCTGAGCTTCGGCACGATCAGGCGCCGTTCGTTTCTCGGTCCGATGGCACGCACACGTCAGAGCACCGCCACGGTCATCCCGGCCGACGCACTCGGCCCGTCCATCGCGACGAGCGCTGCGGGCAGTTCGTCGAAGGTGATCGTCCGGCCGACCGAGGCGTCCGGTCGCAGCCGACCGGCCACGACGTCGTCGAGCATCGCCGCGTACTCCCCCACGGAGATGCCGTGGCTGCCGAGCAGCTCGAGTTCCTCGGCGATCACGCGGCCCATCGGGAGGGCCGGCGCGGCTTCGTCGCCGAGCAGCAGTCCGACCTGGACGTGGCGCCCGCGGGGCCGGAGGGACGCGACGGCGTCGACCGACGTCGCCCGACTGCCGTAGGCGTCGATGGCGACGTGCGCGCCGCCGTCCGTGAGTCCTCGGACGCGTTCGACCGCCCGCTTCCCGGCCGGTACCACCCGCGCACCGAGTGCCTCGGCCCGCGCGAGTCCCGCCGGTGACACATCGACGGCGACCACGTGGGCGCCGGCCGCAACGGCGACGATCACCGCGGACAGGCCGACGCCGCCGCACCCGACGACCAGGACGTGCTCACCAGCACGTACCCGGCCCCGGGCGTGGAGCGCGTGGTAAGCGGTCCCGAAGCGGCACCCGAGCCCGGCCGCCTCCACGAACGCGACCGCGTCCGGGAGCGGCACCAGGTTGACGTCCGCGTGCGGGACGACGAGTTCCTCGGCGAAGGACCCCGGCACCGTGAAGCCCGGCTGCTGCTGGTGCGGACAGACCTGGGTGGCCCCGGCGAGGCACTCCGAGCAGCGCCCACAGGCGAAGACGAAGGGAGCGGTGACGCGGTCCCCCACGCGGTGGTCCCGCACGTCCGCACCGATCTCGGTGACGACGCCGGCGAACTCGTGTCCGGGGACGTGCGGCAGCCGCACGGAGTCGTCGTGCCCCTGCCACGCGTGCCAGTCGCTCCGGCAGACGCCGGTGGCGGCGACCCGGACGACCACGCCGTCGCTCGGACACGTCGGGCGGTCGATCTCGACGACGGAGGGGACGCCGGCGAACTCCTCGTACATGACTGCGCGCACGGCCCCATCCTGACAGGCGCAGGCCGCGCCGGCCGGGCCGACCAGACGCGACCGCTCGGTAGGCTCGTGGCATGTCCCCCACCGCGGTCCGCCGCAGCGCCCGGATGTCCCTCCTCGCGGTCCTCGTTGCCCTCACCAGCGTCGTCGTCGCCGACCGGGCCGACGCCCACTCGGCCCTCGTGACGAGCACGCCCATCGACGGACAGACCGTCACCGACCCGATCGAACGGGTCGACCTCACCTTCTCCGAAGCACCCCTCGCCGGCCTCGACGCCGGCCTCCGCATCGAGGTCCGCGACGCCGCAGGGCAGGACGTCTCCACGGGAGAAGTCCTCGTCGACGGCACCACGATGTCCAAGGCGGTCGAGCCCGAGGACGGTGCCTACACGGTCCTCTGGCGGTACGTCTCCCCCGACGGGCACCCGATCACCGGTGAACTCGGCTTCACGGTCGACCTCCCGGAGGCGGCGGCGAGCACCCCGCCGAGCGCCGCGAGCGGACCGCTGCAGCCGGGCGACGAGCCGACCGAGATCGTCGCGACGCTCGAGGCCACCCCGGTGGCGTCGGCCACGGACGACGATCCGCCGGTCGTGCCGACCCTGGTCCTCGGCGGGATCGGCGTCCTCGTGGTCGCCGCGGTCGTCCTCCTCGCCACACGTCGCCGACGAGCGCACGACACCGAGACGGACTGACTGGCGCACCGGCCGTCCGGCGGACCAGCCGCGGCTGCGTGACCGCGCCGAGCCGGACGGGAGGCCCGTGACGACGCCGCCACGAGCCTCCCGTCCGTCGCGTCGTCAGTAGGCGATGCGACCGGTCCGGTCGTGGAACTCCCCCGTGGGCCCGTCCGCGCCGAGCGTCGCGAGCGCGACGGTCGCGTCGGTCCCCTCCGTCACCGTCTGGTGCCCGGTGTTCCCGTTGAACGCGGTCGCCGTGTAGCCGGGGTCGCTCGCGTTCACCCGGAACGTCGGCAGGTTCTTCGCGTACTGCACCGTGAGCGCGATGACCGCCGCCTTCGACGCCGCGTACGGGATCGACGGCACCGGGTACTCGTCGTGTCCGGGGGTCGTGAGCCATCGCGTGAACCCGACGCCGGAGGCGACGTTGACGATGACGGGTGCAGCCGAGGCGCGGAGCTTCGGCAGTGCTGCCTGGGTCACGCGGACGATGCCCGTCACGTTGGTGTCGAGGACGGACGCCATCGCGGCCGCGTCGAGGTCGTCGACGCCGTGCGCGGATCCGAGGATGCCGGCGTTGTTCACCAGCACGTCGAGTTCGGGGACGGACGCGACGGCGGCGTCGATGCTGTCCTGGTCGGTCACGTCGAGCCGGACGGGGTGCGCGCCGAGTGCCCGGGCTTCCTCCCCTGCCGCGGTGTCACGCATGCCGGCGTACACGGTGTGCCCGGCCTCGATCAGGCGGCGGGCGGTCTCGAGGCCCAGGCTGCGGTTGGCTCCGGTGATGAGTGTCGTGGTCATGGGTCCACCCTGCACGCCGGCGTCCGTGCGTCCCAGGTGCCGGTCGACGGTGGGACCACGAGTACCACCCGGGCTGGCCCGACCGGCGGCAGGATGGAGCGATGAGTGAGTTCGCGACCGTGCTGCGTGCCTGGCGTGACCGCGTCACGCCCGAGGCGGTCGGGCTGCCGGCCGGTCCCGGACGGCGCACGCCGGGACTCCGCCGCGAGGAGCTCGCGGCGCTCGCCGGCGTCAGCGTGGACTACGTCGTCCGGCTCGAGCAGGGCCGGTCGGTGAACCCGTCGCCACAGCTGCTCGGGGCCCTCGCGACCGCCCTGCGGCTCGACGTCGCCGAACGTGACCACCTGTTCCGCGTGGCCGGAGCGGCGCCGCCGTCGCGCGGGCTCGTCCCCCGCCACGTCACGCCGGGCGTGCAGCGGCTCATCGACCGACTGGGCGACGTGCCCCTCGCGGTGTTCACCGCGACGCACGACATCCTGCTGTGGAACGACCTCTGGGCCGCGATGAACGGGGACCCCGAGCAGCTCGTGGGCATCGAGCGCAACCTGGTGTGGCGACACTTCATGGTCGGCCACGACGGCGTCGAGTACGACGACGAACACCAGGAGGAGTTCTCCAGCGACCTCGTCGCCGACCTGCGGACCGCGTTCGGGCGCTACCCGGGTGACCGAGCCCTCACGGACCTCGTCGCGCGGCTCCGGCGGGAGTCCCCCGAGTTCGAGCGTCGGTGGGCCGTCGCGCGGGTCGCCGAGCACCGTGCGAGCCGGAAGACCCTGCGGACGACGGTCGGCAGCATCGAGGTCGACTGTGACACCCTGAGCGTCCCGGGCGGGGACCTGCGGATCGTCGTCTACACGGTGGTGCCCGGGTCCACGGACGCGGCGAAGCTCGACCTGCTCCGGGTGACGGGGCTCCAGGCACTCACGCCCGGGTGAGCAGCAGCGACGCGTTCTGGCCGCCGAACCCGAACGAGTTGTTCAGCGCTGCCCGGACGCCCCCGTGCCGCGCCGCCCCGGCGACCACGTCGAGGTCGATCGCCGGGTCCCGGTGGTCGAGGTTCAGCGTCGGCGGCACGATCCCCGTCTCCAGGGTGCGCACGGTGAGGATGGTCTCGACCGCCCCGGCCGCGCCGAACATGTGGCCGATCGCGCTCTTCGGCGCCGTCACGCTCGCGCCCTGTCCGACGACGTCCGCGATCGCGGCGGCCTCGCTCGCGTCGCCGACCGGGGTGCCCGTGGCGTGGGCGTCGACGTGGTCCACGTCCGTCCCGGTCAGTCCGGCCATCCGGAGCGCGGCGGTCATGGCCCGCGCCTGACCGGAGCCGTCGGTCCGCGGGGCCGTGACGTGGAACGCGTCCGAGGTGATCCCCCAGCCCGCCAGCACGGCGTGCACCCGTGCGCGCCGGGCGGCGGCGTGGTCCGCGCGCTCGAGCACGACGATGCCGGAGCCCTCCCCCAGCACGAAGCCGCGTCGGTCCGCGTCGAAGGGGCGGGACAGCGTCGTCGGGTCCTGCCCCTCCGGCTTCGCGAGCGCCTGTGCCTGCGCGAACGACGCCATGGTCACGGGGGTCACCGCCGCCTCGAACCCGCCGGCCACGACGACGTCGGCCTCGCCGGTGCGGATGAGTCGGGCCGCCATGGCGATCGCCTCCGCCCCCGATGCGCACGCCGACACCGTCGTGTACGCCCCGGCCCGGGCATCGAGGTCGATGCTGACCTGCGCGGCGGCGCCGTTCGCCATGAGCATCGGGACCGTCCGCGGCGAGACGCGTCGGGCGCCGCTCCGGCCGAGCAGGTCGTGCGCGTCGAGCAGCGTGCCGATGCCGCCGATCCCGGTGCCGAGCACGACGGCCAGGCGGTCCGGATCGACGGTCGGTCCCCCGGCGTCCGCCCAGGCCTCCGCCGACGCGACGAGGGCGAGCTGCTGGCTCCGGTCGAGCCGCTGGGCCCGCACGCGACCGAGTGCAGCGTCCGCATCGAGTGCCGCCTCCGCGCCCACCCGGATCGGCACCGCTGCCCAGAGGTCCCCGTCGCGCTCGAGCTCGTGCACGCCGGACCGGCCGGCCACGAGCGCTTCCCACAGGGGCGCGACGCCGTGTCCGAACGGGGAGACGGCGCCCATGCCGGTGATGACGACGTCCGCTGCTTGCTGAGTTGTATGCTGCACAAGTCGAGTTGTACCACGTACAATCCGAGCATGGCAAGCACACGGGGTTCGGCGACACGGGCACGCATCCTCGCGGCGGCGGCGGACCTGCTCGGCGACCGCAGCGTCCGGACCCTGACCGTGAGCGACGTGGCACGGGCGGCCGGTGTCTACCCGAACCAGATCACCCACCACTTCGGCTCGAAGGACCGTCTGGTCGTCGATGCCGCCTTCGTCCGGTTCCTCCGCGACACCACACGACTGCAGGCAGCCGGACGCCGTGCCACCAGCGCTGTGGGCCTCCGGACGGTGCTCGCACGGACGGCGCTCGCGATGCCGTCCACGGCGCTGCTCGTCGGCGCACTCGAGAGCGCCCAGCACGACCCGCGCGTCCGCGAGCGGACGGCCACGCTGCTGGCGGTGCTGTTCCGGCAGTCCGAGCGCTACCTCGAGCGGGTCACCACCGATCGCGGATGGCGGAGCGAGCACGGTGTCGGCCGGGACGCCAGGACGTTCTGGAGTGCCGTCTTCGGTGCGGTGCTGTTCGCCACGGCTGGTGCCGTCGGCGGCCCGTCCGACGTCGACGTGGCCGCGACGATCAGCATCACCGACCGACCCGATCGACCCGACGCAGCCGACTGAACGCCGCGCCGCCGGCACCGACGGTCAGCCGGTCGAGCGCGCGCTACTCCCCGAAGCCGGAGCGGACGAGCTCCGCGAGGGCGTCGACCGCGTCCTGCGCGTCGTCCCCCGTCGCCTCGATGGTCACGGACGCCCCCTTGGGCAGCGCGAGCGCCATGATCCCGAGCAGGCTCTTCGCGTCGACGCCGTTCACGCGGACCGCGGCGTCGTACCGCGCGGCCGTCTTCACGAAGTCGGCGGCCGGACGGGCGTGCAGGCCCGTCTCGTTGACCAGCTCCACGGTGGTGGACGCGGCCACGTCGTGCGCCGCGCCGGCACCGTCGGCCGGCTCCGTGCCTCCAGGCTGGTCGTCCGGACGGGAGGCACTGCTCACTCCCGCCTCGTCCGCTGCGGCGGACGCCGCAGCAGCAAGCACCGCGCCCACGTCACCGCCGGTCTGCGCTGCGACCGCCGCGGCGACGGTGCCCTCCACGATCGGCGCGTCGGACACGTGCACGCGCGCACGGACCTCGTCGTCGAGGAAGTCGAGGGCCGTGTCGGTGGTCAGGTAAGCGGACCCGAGGTCGCACAGGACGACCACGTCGTCCACGGCGGCGAGCTCGTCGATGCCGGCCGTGATGGCCTCGAACGACGTGCCGATGCCGCCGTCGTCGGTCCCGCCGGCGGCGACGAGCCGGACGTCGGCGGCCATCTGCCGGGCGAGTTCGACGGTCCCGGTCGCGATCGCCGCACTGTGCGAGACGACCAGGATCCCGACGGTCACGCTGCGTCCACCGCGGCGCGGAGGATGTAGGCGGTCGACTGGGCCCCCGGGTCACGGTGCCCGACGGCGCGCTCCCCGAGGTAGCTGGCACGGCCCTTGTGCGCGACGAGGGGTTCGGTCGACTCTGCGCCGGTGACGGCAGCGTCGGCGGCGGCCTCGAGCACGCGTTCGGGCGACTCGCCGGCCTGCGCGGCCGTGGTCGCCGCGTCCACCGCCGGGCTCCAGGCGTCGATCATGGTCTTGTCGCCGACGGCGGCCTTGCCGCGGGACACGACACCGTCACGTGCCGCCGCGAGGACGGCGACCAGGGTGTCGGCGTCGAGCTCGGTGGCGTCACCGGCGGCCTGCGAGGCCTTCAGGTACGCGGTGCCGTACAGCGGTCCTGCTGCGCCGCCGACGGTGGAGATGAGCTTCGTCGCGACGGTCGTGAAGACCGCACCCGGCGTGTCGAAGGAGCCGGCGTCGATCGCCTCGACGACGGCCCGGAAGCCCCGGTCGAGGTTCTCGCCGTGGTCCCCGTCACCGATCTCCCGGTCGAGTGTGACGAGCTCTGCCCGGTGCTCGTCGATCGTCGCGGCGGTGCGGCGTACCCAGTCGATGGCCCATGCGGTGTCGAGCGCCAATTCTCGTTCCTTCCTGCGGTCGGTCGGTGGTCACCGACCCCAGCGCAGTGCCGGGGTCTCCACCGGAGCGTCCCAGAGCGTGATCAGGTCGTCGTCGAGCACCGTGACGGTGATCGAGAAGCCCTGCATCTCGAGGGACGTGACGTAGTCGCCGACCAGGCTACGCGCGACCTCGTGGCCGCGGTCGGACAGCACCTCGGCGGCGCGTCGGTACGCGATGTACAGCTCGGACAGGGGGGTGCCGCCCATGCCGTTCACGAACAGCAGGAGCCGGGACCCCGCCGGGGCGTCGAGGTCGGTGAGGATCGGCTCGAGGACCCGGTCGACGAGCGCGTCCGCCGGAGCCATGGGGATCCGCTCGCGGCCCGGTTCGCCGTGGATGCCGATGCCGAGCTCAGCCTCGTCCTCGGGCAGGGTGAACGAGGGCTCCCCCGCGTGCGGGACGGTGCCGGAGGCCAGCGCGAGCCCCATCGACCGCGTGACGTCGTTCACGTGGCGGGCGACAGCGGCCACCGCGTCGAGGTCGTCCCCGCGCTCGGCCGCGGCGCCCGCGCACTTCTCCACGACGACGGTGCCGGCGACCCCGCGACGGCCGGCCGTGTACAGGGAGTCCTGCACGGCGACGTCATCGTCGACCACGACCGTCTCGACGCGGATGTCGTCCATGCCCGCGAGTTCCGCCGCGGTCTCGAAGTTCAGCACGTCGCCGGTGTAATTCTTCACGATGTGCAGGACGCCGGCGCCGGCGTCGACGGCCTTCGTCGCGGCGACGATCGGATCCGGGGTCGGACTCGTGAACACCGGTCCCGGCACGGCCGCGTCGAGCATGCCGTGGCCGATGAAGCCCGCGTGCAGGGGCTCGTGCCCGCTGCCGCCGCCGCTGACCAGGCCGACCTTGCCGGACACCGGCGCGTCGACACGGTGCAGGTGGATCGGGTCCTCCACCAGGACGACGTGTCCGGCGTGTGCCCCGGCGAACCCGCGGACGGTCTCGAGGACGACGTCCTGCGGGTCGTTGATGAGCTTCTTCATGTGTGCCTCCACGGGTGTCGACGCCGGGACGAGGCCTGCACACCGCCGACGCCGTCCGGAGTGGGGCCAACCTACCGCGGTCGTGCGTTCCCTTCCACTGCACGTTCGTGCAGAGCGGTGCCGCCGGACCACGGCCGCGGAGGTCTCGGACGCACAGTGCCCGTGCACGTTCGTGCACTTTCACGCAGATCGCTCACGTGTCCATCGCCCCCGGTGAAAACCCGGCAGTATGCTCGCCACATTCACTCGACGGGGAGTGTCGGACCAGCGCCGGGACCCCCGAACTACAGCGCAATGGAGGTCACCGATGGACGGCATCGGAGTCAAGTTCCTGTCCGAACTCGTCGGCACGGCGATGCTCATCATCCTGGGTGGCGGTGTCGTCGCCGCCGTGTCGCTCAAGAAGTCGAAGGGCTTCGGCGCCGGCTTCCTGATGGTCACGATCGGCTGGGGCTTCGCCGTCTTCGCCGGTGTCACCGTGTCCTACAAGTCCGGCGGCCAGCTCAACCCCGCCGTGAGCCTCGCCCAGGCGATCCTCGGAAACATCTCCGTCGGCACGATGCTCCTGTTCTGGCTCGCGCAGCTCATCGGCGCGGTCATCGGCGCCGTGATCGTCTGGCTCGCCTACAAGCAGCACTTCGACGAAGAGCCCGACCCCGCCGCCAAGCTCGGCGTGTTCTCCACCGGACCGGCGATCCGCTCGTACGGGTGGAACCTCGTGACCGAGATCATCGGCACGTTCGTGCTCGTCTTCGTGGTCATCGCGTTCACGAACGGCAAGACCCCCGCCGAACTCGGCGCGATCCCCGTCGCCTTCCTCGTCATCGCGATCGGTGTCAGCCTCGGTGGCCCGACCGGGTACGCCATCAACCCGGCACGTGACCTCGGCCCGCGCATCGCGCACGCCTTCCTGCCGATCAAGGGCAAGGGCTCCAGCGACTGGGCCTACGCCTGGGTCCCGGTCGTCGGGCCCCTCATCGGTGGAGCGATCGCCGCCGGCCTGTCGGCTGCGCTGCTCCCCCTCGCCTGACACTCGACTTCCTCTCTCCTCCCCTCTCCCTCCACTGGGGCCGACGCCAGTGACGGCGTCGTCCGCAGCACCGAACCCTCACGAAGGAGCACCAATGGCCGACTACATCGTCGCCATCGACCAGGGCACGACCAGCACCCGAGCCATCGTCTTCGACCACTCCGGTTCGATCGTCTCGACCGGACAGAAGGAGCACGAGCAGATCTTCCCGCGCGCCGGTTGGGTCGAGCACGACCCGACGGAGATCTGGGACAACACCCGTGAGGTGATCGGTCAGGCCCTCTCCCGCGCCGACATCACCCGCCACGACGTCGCCGCCGTGGGCATCACGAACCAGCGCGAGACCGCCGTGGTGTGGGACAAGACCACCGGCAAGCCCGTCTACAACGCCATCGTGTGGCAGGACACCCGCACCCAGGCGCTCGTCGACAAGCTCGCCGACGGTGACACCGACCGGTACAAGTCGATCGTCGGCCTGCCGCTGGCCACGTACTTCGCCGGCACCAAGATCATGTGGATCCTCGAGAACGTCGAGGGTGCACGCGAGAAGGCGGAGGCGGGCGACCTGCTCTTCGGCACCACCGACACCTGGGTCCTCTGGAACCTGACCGGTGGCGTCGACGGCGGCGTCCACAAGACCGACGTCACGAACGCGTCCCGCACGCTCTTCATGGACCTCGAGACGCTCCAGTGGCGCGACGACATCCTCGCCGACTTCGGCGTGCCGAAGTCGATGCTCCCCGAGATCGTCAGCTCCTCCGAGGTCTACGGGCACGTCGAGTCGTCGAACCTGCTCCGCGAGGTCCCGATCGCCGGCATCCTCGGTGACCAGCAGGCCGCGACGTTCGGTCAGGCCGCGTTCGACAAGGGCGAGTCGAAGAACACCTACGGCACCGGCAACTTCCTCATCTTCAACACGGGCACCGACATCGTCCGTTCCGAGAACGGGCTGCTCACCACCGTCGGCTACAAGCTCGGCGACCAGGAGACGCACTACGCCCTCGAGGGTTCGATCGCCGTCACCGGGTCGCTCATCCAGTGGCTCCGCGACAACCTCGGCCTGATCCAGAGCGCCCCGGAGGTCGAGGCGCTCGCCAAGACCGTCGAGGACAACGGCGGGGTGTACTTCGTCCCGGCGTTCTCCGGTCTGTTCGCGCCGTACTGGCGTCCGGACGCCCGCGGTGCGATCGTCGGCCTGACGCGGTACGTCAACAAGGGCCACATCGCCCGGGCGGCGCTCGAGGCGACGGCGCTGCAGACCCGCGAGGTCCTCGACGCGGTGAACGCCGACTCCGGCGTGGACCTCACCGAGCTCAAGGTCGACGGCGGCATGACCGCGAACAACGAGCTCATGCAGTTCCAGGCCGACATCCTCGACGTCCCGGTCGTCCGACCCGTCGTCGCGGAGACCACGGCGCTCGGCGCCGCCTACGCGGCCGGCCTCGCCGTCGGCTTCTGGGCGAACCTCGACGAGCTCCGCGCGAACTGGCAGGAGGACCAGCGCTGGGAGCCGTCGCTCGACCCGGCCGAGCGCGACCGCACCCTCCGCCTCTGGAAGAAGGCCGTCACGAAGACCTTCGACTGGGTCGACGAGGACGTCCAGTAACACCAGGCACCACCGCATGCACTGGAGGCCCGGTGCCGGTCCACGGGACCGGCACCGGGCCTCCAGTCGGTTGCGCTGCCCGCCGGCGCCGATTCCGCCGGACGCGACCCCGGCTACGCCGCGCCGACCCAGTCGGCGAGCTTCCGCTCGGCGGCGCCGGAGTCGATCGCGTCGGCAGCGACGACCAGCTGTTCGCGGAAGCGGTGCAGGATCGGCCGGTCCCACTCGGTGGGGTCCTGGGCGAGCCGGAACGACACCAGGCCGGCGGCGGCGTTGAGCAGCACGACGTCGCGCACCGGACCGGTCTCCCCGGCCAGGACGCGTCGCACGATCGCGGCGTTGACCTCGGGCTCGCCGCCGAGGAGGTCCTCGATGCGGGCGCGGGCGATGCCGAGGTCGCGGGGATCGAGGTCGTGCTCGGTGACGCGACCGCCGGTGACCTCCCAGATGTGGCTGTGGCCGGTGGTGGTGAGTTCGTCGAGACCGTCGTCGCCGCGGAACACGAGCGCGGTCGCGCCGCGCGTCTGGAACACGCCGGTGATGATCGGCACGAGCTCGAGCTGGGCGACTCCGACGGCGTTCGCCTCGCACCGTGCGGGGTTCACCAGCGGGCCGAGGAAGTTGAACACGGTCGGCACGCCGATCTCCCGGCGCACGCCGGCCGCATGGCGGAACCCCGGGTGGAACGCGCTCGCGAACGCGAACGTCAGACCGACACGCCGGAAGGTGTCCGCTACGCGCTGTGCGTCCATCGTCAGGTCGAGGCCGAGGGCCGCGAGCACGTCGCTCGAGCCGGACTTCGACGAACTCGCGCGGTTGCCGTGCTTGACGACGGGGACGCCGGCCGCGGCGATCACGATCGCGGCCATCGTCGAGACGTTCACGGTGCCCACGACGTCGCCGCCGGTGCCGACGATGTCGAGCGCCATCGGGTCCACGTCCAGCGGAACAGCGGCATCGAGGATCGCGTCGCGGAAGCCGACGACCTCGTCGACGGTCTCGCCCTTCGCGCGGAGGGCCACGGCGAAGGCCGCGATCTGCGCGTCGGTGGCGCGACCACCCACGATGTCCTCCATGGCCCATGTGGACTGCCTGATCGTCAGGTCCTCGCGCGCCATGAGCGCGCTGATGACGGCAGGCCAGGTCAGGAGGTCAGACATACCCAGGATCGTACTGTTTTCGAACGACCCGCCAGTTGCCTGGCAAAACACTGTCGGTGGTTTCGGCCATAATGGACGCTGTGACAAGCACCCCTCTCTCCAGACCAGCCAGCGGTACGGTCCTCAACAGGCCGAACCCCGTTGCCGTGGGGACGATCGTGTGGCTGGGCAGCGAGGTCATGTTCTTCGCCGGCCTGTTCGCGATCTACTTCACGCTGCGCAGCACGTCCCCTCAGCTGTGGGCGGCCGAGACCGCCCACCTCGAGGTGCCGTTCGCGTCCGTGAACACCATCGTCCTGGTGCTGTCCAGCTTCGCGTGCCAGTTCGCCGTCTTCGCCGCTGAGCGCTTCCAGGTGCACCGCACCAGCTGGAACCCGCGCGACTGGGGCATGACCGAGTGGTTCTTCGTCACCTACTGCATGGGCGCCCTCTTCGTCTGCGGGCAGATCTTCGAGTACGCCAACCTCTGGCACGAGGGCATCACGCTCTCCTCGAGCGCCTACGGCTCGGCCTTCTACTTCACGACCGGGTTCCACGGCCTCCACGTCACCGGCGGCCTGATCGCCTTCCTGCTGACGCTCGGCCGCGGCTTCGCCGCCAAGAACTTCGGCCACAAGGAGGCCACCACGGCCATCGTCGTGTCGTACTACTGGCACTTCGTCGACGTGGTCTGGATCGGCCTCTTCGCAGTCATTTACCTTCTCAAGTAGGAATCGGACAGCACCCACCGCATGTTCAACAGCACCAAGTCCAAGAAGGGCCGCCGCTCCCCGCTGGCGACCGTGTCGCTCATCGTCGTCGGTCTCATGACCACCGGCGGTGCGTACGCGCTGTTCAGCTCCACGGCCAGCGCCGACGACAACGTCAGCACGGTCGCGTCGACGAGCCAGTCGCAGGTGAACGAGGGCCAGAAGCTCTTCGCGTCCAACTGCGCCACGTGCCACGGTCTGTCCGCCCAGGGCACCAGCCAGGGTCCGTCGCTCATCGGCGTCGGCGCCGCGTCGGTCGACTTCCAGGTCGGCACCGGCCGTATGCCGATGGCGGCGCAGGGTCCCCAGGCCGAAGAGAAGCCGACGCAGTTCACCAACGACCAGATCGACGCGATGGCCGCCTACGTGGCCTCGCTCGGCCCTGGCCCCGCGGTCCCGTCGTCCTCCCTCACCGACGGCAAGGACGCTGACACCGCGGCCGGTGCAGAGCTCTTCCGCATCAACTGCGCCATGTGCCACAACGTGGCCGGTGCCGGTGGCGCCCTGACCGAGGGCAAGTACGCCCCGAAGCTCACGGACGTCTCGGGCAAGCACATCTACGAGGCCATGCTCACGGGCCCGCAGAACATGCCGGTGTTCAACGACCTGAACATCACGCCGCAGCAGAAGGCGGACATCATCTCGTACCTCAAGTACGTGCAGGACAACGCCTCGCCGGGTGGGTTCGGCCTCGGCGCCCTCGGCCCGGTGGCAGAGGGTCTGTTCATCTGGATCTTCGGTCTCGGAGCGGTCGTCGCGATGACCGTCTGGCTGACCGCGAAGTCCAACTGATCGTCCGTGTCGAACGACACTGAAGGGAACACCATGGCAGAGCACGACGACGAGGCACTGAACTCGTCCTCGGCTGTCGAGAAGCACGGCGCGAACACGACCTCGGCCGGCACCGCGGTCCTGCCCGCTGAGCCGTTCGAGAACCCGGGCGAGCCGCCGCACCGCCCGCGCCGCACCGACGTCGACCCGAAGAAGCAGCGCCTGGCCGAGCGTCAGGTCGCCACGTTCTTCTACCTGTCGATCGTCGGCAGCGTCCTGTCGATCGCGGCCTACGTCGCCTTCCCGATCCAGGAAGACGACTTCGGATCGGTCCGCTTCGCGAACCTGTTCCTCGGGCTCTCCATCACCCTCGCGCTGCTGTCCCTCGGGCTCGGCGCCGTGTACTGGTCGAAGTCGCTCGTCACCGACCGTGAGATCTCCGAGCTCCGCCACCCCACGCGTGGCTCCGACGCGACGCGCGCCAAGGCGGTCGAGGCCTTCCAGCTGGCCGACAAGGAGTCCGGCTTCAGCCGTCGCAAGCTGATCCGCAACTCGATGATCGGCGCCCTCGTGGCGTTCCCGCTGCCCGGCATCGTCCTGGTGCGTGACCTCGCGCCGAAGGCCGACCCGAACGAGCTCCTCCGCCACACCATGTGGGCGAAGGGCACGCGGCTCACGAAGGACCCGACGGGCCTGCCGATCAAGGCGTCCGACGTCACCATCGGCTCCGTGTTCCACGTCATCCCCGACGGTCTCCTCGACAAGGAAGACATGCTCGAGGAGAAGGCCAAGGCCGCGGTGCTGCTCATGCGCCTCGACCCGAAGGACCTCCACCCCGCGAAGGGGCACGAGAACTGGGGTTACGACGGCATCGTCGCCTACTCCAAGATCTGCACCCACGTCGGATGCCCGGTCGCGCTCTACGAGCAGCAGACGCACCACCTGCTGTGCCCCTGCCACCAGTCGACGTTCGATGTCTCGAACAACTGCGAGGTCATCTTCGGACCGGCGGCCCGTCCCCTCCCCCAACTTCCGATCGCGATCGACGACGACGGCTACCTGGTTGCGCAGAGCGACTTCCACGAGCCCGTCGGACCGTCCTTCTGGGAGCGTGCACGCTGATGACCACCACAACCACACGGCCGTCCGCCACCGGCACCAAGCCGGCTCCGGACCGCGGGTCCCGCCTCATCGGCGGGCTCTCCAACTACATCGACGAGCGCACGAGCATCTCGGGTCTGGTGAAGGAGGTCGGTCGCAAGATCTTCCCCGACCACTGGAGCTTCATGCTCGGTGAGGTCGCGCTCTACAGCTTCGTCGTGATCCTGCTCTCCGGGACCTTCCTGACGTTCTTCTTCCAGGCGTCGATGGCGGAGGTCGTCTACGACGGCTCCTACATCCCGCTCAAGGGCGTCGAGATGTCCACGGCGCTGCAGTCCACGCTGAACATCTCGTTCGACATCCGCGGTGGGCTCTTCGTCCGCCAGATCCACCACTGGGCTGCCCTGCTCTTCGTGGCGTCGGTGATGCTGCACATGGCCCGCGTGTTCTTCACGGGTGCCTTCCGCAAGCCGCGCGAGCTCAACTGGGTCTTCGGCTTCCTGCTCTGGGTCCTGGCCATGGCCGAGGGCTTCACGGGCTACTCGCTCCCCGACGACCTGCTCTCCGGCAACGGTCTGCGCATCATCGTCGGCATGATCGAGGGCGTCCCGGTGATCGGCGTCTGGATCGGCTACCTGCTGTTCGGCGGGGAGTTCCCCGGCACCGCCATCGTCGGTCGTCTCTACACGCTGCACATCCTGCTGCTGCCGGCGATCCTCGTCGCGGTGCTCGGCATCCACCTCGTGCTCGTCGTGATCAACAAGCACACGCAGTACGCGGGCCCTGGCAAGACGAACGACAACGTCGTGGGCGTCCCGATCCTCCCGGCGTTCGCCGCGAAGGCCGGTGGCTTCTTCTTCATCGTCGCGGGCATCCTCGCCCTCATCGCGTCGCTGTTCACGATCAATCCGATCTGGAACTACGGCCCGTACGACCCGTCCCCCGTCTCGGCCGGTACCCAGCCCGACTGGTACATCGGCTTCGCGGACGGCGCGCTCCGTCTGGTGCCGCCGCACTGGGAGGTCCTGTGGTTCGGTTACACGGTGTCCTTCAACATCCTCGTGCCGATCGCGGTGCTCGTCGGGCTCATCCTCGCGATCTTCGTGTACCCGTTCATCGAGGGCTGGGTCACGGGCGACAAGCGTGAGCACCACATCGCCGACCGTCCGCGCAACGCCCCGACCCGCACCGCGCTCGGTGCCGCCGGTGTCACGCTCTACGCCAGCCTCTGGGCCGCGGCGAGTTCGGACATCATCGCGACGCACTTCCTGGTGTCGGTCGACTCGGTGATCCACGTGATCCAGGCGACGACGATCCTCGGTCCGTTCGTGGCCTTCTGGATCACCAAGCGCGTCTGCCTCGCACTGCAGAAGAAGGACCGCGAGATCGTCCTCCACGGCTACGAGTCGGGCCGCATCGTCCGTCTCCCGCACGGTGAGTACATCGAGGTCCACGAGCAGCTCGACGAGTACGAGCGCTGGCGTCTCCTGCAGTTCAACGAGTACAAGCCGCTCATGATCCGCCCGAACGCCAAGGGTCAGATCACCCCGGTGGAGAAGATCCGCGCGAACATGTCCCGCTTCTTCTTCGAGGACCGCATCGCGCCGGTCTCGAAGGCCGAGCTGGACGCGGCACACGCCGCGCACCACGGTCACGGGCTCGAGGGCTCGCACCAGGCACCGCAGGTGGGACCCGGCGACCACTGAGCCGCTCCCCCACGAACGACCCCCGTCCACGATGTGGACGGGGGTCGTTCTCGTTTCCCCGGGTGTCCAGACCCGCCGCCTCCGGTTCACCTGCTCGTCACGAACGTGTGCTGGACTCTCTCAGGACGGTGTGGCAACGTGTTGCACCACGCATCTGGAACGGGTGGCCCTCGCGGAGCCCGCCAACGGAATGAGAACCCGATGGAACCCCGGACGGCCGAACACCCCAGGCCGAACCACTTCCTGCTCCACCTCAGTGACACGCACCTCATCGCGTCGGACGGTGATCTCTACGGTGACGTCGACTCGGCCGCACGGCTGACCCAGATCGTCGCGGAGATCGAGGCCTCGGGCACGCGGCCCGAGGCGATCGTCGTGACCGGTGACGTCGCCGACAAGGGTGAACCCGGCGCGTACGCCCGGGTGCGGGAGATCGTCGAGCCCGCCGCGCGGCGCATCGGCGCGCAGGTCATCTGGGCGATGGGGAACCACGACGAGCGCGGCGCCTTCCGCCAGGAGCTCTTCGGCCTCCAGCCCACCGAGCGCCCCGTCGACTTCGTCTACGACGTCAACGGTCTCCGGGTCATCACCCTCGACACGAGCGTCCCGGGTGAGCACTACGGCATCGTCACGCCCGAGCAGCTCGACTGGCTCGCCGAGGTGCTCTCCGAGCCGGCCCCGCACGGAACCGTCCTGGCGATGCACCACCCGCCGGTGCCGAGCGTGCAGGACCTCACCGTGCTCGTGGAGCTGCGCGACCAGCGTGCCCTCGCCGAGGTCGTCGAGGGCAGTGACGTCCTCACGATCATCGCGGGCCACCTGCACTACTCGACGAGTGCCGTCTTCGCCGGCATCCCGGTGTCGGTCGCCAGCGCCACCTGCTACACGCAGGACCTCATGGAGTTCCAGGGCGGGACGCGCGGCCGCGACGGTGCGCAGTCGTTCAACCTCGTCCACGTGTACGGCCACGACGTCGTCCACTCCGTCGTGCCGATCGGGCACTACGCCACGGTCGGGGAGCCGGTGTCCGCGGCCGAGACCGAGGCCCGTCTGGCAGCGGCCGGCGTGGTCATCCCGCCGGCGGTGGAGCCGGCACCCGTCACCGCGAGCATCCCGGTGTTCACGCTCGACTCGGTGCCCCTCTCCCCCGTCCACCGCTGAGCCTGGCCGGACACTCGTCCTCGTGCCTGCGTGTACCGACCTGAGTGGTCACGACACCCCGTGTGTCGTCGCCGAGCGGTCGGAGACCGTCGTTCAACGTGTCGGCGGCCGACGCTCCTTGACCGTTCGCCAGAGCTGAGCGGGATGTCGTGACCGGTCGGCACCGGCTCCGGCACCGGCTCGGGGAGCACGGTGCGGAGACGGCCGGTCCCTCCTCGGCTCCGGGGAGCACGGCGCGGGGATGGCCGATCGCGTCGAAGTTCCAGGACTCGCCGCTCACGTTCGACGAGGTCCCGGGACTCACCGTCGCAGCACGTCGAGATGCCGTCATTGCGGAACCTCGACGGGGGGTCAGGACTCCGGGCGCTCCCAGGGGGCGGGGAACGGGAAGTACCGCTCGAGGAAGTCGGTGACGCGGGTGGTGCGCTCGTCGTCGGAGACCTCGGGGAAGCTGCCGTCGTTGAGGCAGAAGAAGTCCACGTTCCGCTTCTTGAGCAGGTCCTCGAGCGCGCGGAGGCCGGACTGCATCGTCGTGTCGATGTACCGCACCGGCGCGTTCTCCTGCACGATCGCCCGACCGGTGAGCAGCGCGTAGTAGTGGTAGAGCGAGTTGGTCACCGAGATGTTCTCTGCGGCGCGGAAGCGTGACGCTGCCGTCGCACGGAACTCGTCGGCGAACTCGTGCTCCATCTCGGTCATGATGCTCGCGCGGAGCGGCGTCGGCGCGTGTTCGAGGTGGCGGGTGGTCACGGCGCCGAAGCGCTGCTGCAGCAGACGCCGGTTCACACGAGCGGAGTTCTCGAACCCGCTGCGCCGGGGGTTGTTGACGCCGAGGCCGATCCGGGTGTCCGCGAGGATGAACTTCGTCACCGAACCCGGGCTGAAGAACACCGACGGGTCGACCTGGCGGCCGAAGAACATGTCGTCGTTCGAGTAGATGAAGTGCTCGCTGATCCCGGGGATGTGGTGCAGCTGCGACTCGACGGCCTGGGAGTTGTGCGTCGGCAGCACGGAGGGGTCGGCGAAGAACTCCTCGCTCCGGACGATGCGGACCCGCGGGTGGTCGGCGAGCCAGGCCGGCGCGGGCGAGTCGGTCGCGATGTAGATCGTCCGGATCCAGGGCGCGTACGTGTAGACGGACCGGAGTGCGTACTTGAGCTCGTTGATCTGGCGGAAGCGCGCGGGGGCGTCGTCGCCCTCGCCGAGCACGGCCGACGACTGCGCGGCCTGACGGGCACGCTGGTACTCGATCGCGTTGCCGTCGACCCACGAGAAGACGATGTCGATGGGGAAGCGGATGTCGGAGACGTGGTCGTCGAACATGTGCTCGACGGTGCGCCAGGTCCGCCCGTACCGCTCGATGTCGGTGAGGACGAACTCGTCGATCGGCAGGCTCCGGCGCATCAGCGCGTTCTCGACGGGCGCGAGCACCTCGATGTCGGTGACCCGCCAGAACTCGAGCTGCACGCTCGTCTCGGCGCCGTAGCGGAGCCGTCCGAGGGGCTCCAGCCGCGGCCGGAAGACGCGGAGGACCGGGTGGTCGACCGGGCCGAGACCGTCGTCGACGACGAGCACGGCCGGCTCTCCCGGCGGCTTGGCGTAGAACGGCTCCCCCACCGCGGCGTCCATCACGGCGGACTCGGCGCGCTGCCGGTCCCGCTCGTCGATCGCGATGACCGGACGCTGGTCGTTGCCGCGGATGAGCAGGTGGTCGACGTCGCCGGCGGTGAGCGCGTCGTCGAGGAAGAGCAGGTCCTCGATCATCGACTGCTGCGGCGTCAGGTGGCCGTTCAGCAGGGTGAACCGCCCCTTGCGCAGGACGACGTCGGGACGGTCGAGACCGCCGGAGGACGGGCGAGGGTTCAGCAGAGGACTCTCGGTCTCCGGCTCGGTCTCGTGGCTCATCCATGCCCTTCTGATCAGGTGGTGGGGTGGTGTCCCCGCCGCCAGCGATCCTACCGGGCGGGCGCGTCCTCCGTCGTCCGCGGCACCTTGACCGCGATCCCGACGACGATGAAGAGCGCCGCCGCCACGACCTGCAGCGCGGCCCAGACCTGGCCGGGGATCGGCACGACCACGAGGGGGTTCCAGCACACCGCGACGGCCGCCATGAGCACGGCGGCCCACCAGGCACGACCGCGGGCGGCGAACACGAGCACGATGAGGGCGAGGACCGTCACGCCCCAGCGGGCGAACACGAACGCCGGCTGGTCGAGGAACGCCACGCAGGCCAGCAGGACGATCGCCGCGATGAGCGACGGGGCGAGCGCGGGACGCGTGAACGGCGGCACGGAACCCGCGTCGGGACGGCCCCGTCCGCGACCCGATCCGGTGGTGCCGGCGGCGCCGGACCCCTCCGACGTCACACCGGAGCGGAGTGACGACCCCATCGCGGGTCGTCCCCTGCGCTGCGCCATCAGGCGGATGCCTCGTCGAGTTCGATGGCGGTGATCGGTCGGGACATCGGCGGCAGCCCGCGGAGCCGTTCGAGTGCCGGTGCGAGCTCGCCGACGTACGCGCGGTAGCCGTCGTCGGTCAGGTGCAGACCGTCGTCGGTGAACTGCTCGGCGAGGTGGTCGCCGTCAGCCAGCGCCGGCCACGCGTCGAGGTACTGGGCGTGACACGTCGCGACGAACTGCCGGAGGTGCCGGTTCGCCTCCTCGATGCGCGGCGCGTACTCCGCCTGCCGCGGCAGGATCGACACGAGCAGCAGCCGGACGCCGGGGAGCTCGCGGCGGAGCGTGACGAGGATGGTCTCGACGTTCCGCACGACGTGCTCGGCGCTCTTGCGGTGGTTGCCGAAGTCGTTCGTCCCGATGAGCAGGACGATCGCCTCGGGTGCGGCGGCGACGACGGCGTCGAGTCGCTCGAGCACGCCGTCCGTGGTGTCCCCGTTGATGCCGAGGTTCAGTGTGCGTTCCTCGGGGAAGTGGTCGGCCCACGCCCCGCCTGCGGTGATGCTGTCCCCCAGGAACAGGACCAGCCCGCGGTCGTCCTCGCTCATGATGCCTCCTCGTGCGCCGGTGCGCGGGACCCATTCTGCTGCGTGCTGTTGGTCTGCGTCGAGTCGGTGCGGTGCGCCTCCCGCTCGGCGCGGGCCGTGATGCGCTCGACCATGCCGGGGAAGATCACGCCGTGGAACGGGAGGATCGAGTACCAGTACAGCCGACCTGCCAGCCCCTGCGGGAAGTACAGGGCGCGCTGGTGGTAGTCGCAACCGCCGTCGTCCGTCGGGGTGACGGTCATCTCGAGCCAGGCGCGCCCAGGGGACTTGAACTCGGCACGCAGCCGCAGGTAGTGGCCACGGTCGAGGCGTTCGACACGCCACCAGTCGAGCGCGTCGCCCTGCTCGAGCCGCTTCGGGTCGCGACGACCTCGGTTGAGTCCGACGCCCCCGGCGATCTTGTCCATCCACCCGCGGGCGACCCAGGCGAGCGGGAACGAGTACCAGCCGTTCTCGCCGCCGATCGACTCGACGACGCTCCATACGGCCTCCGGCGGGGCCGCCGTGTGCCGGGTGCGGTCGTCGACGTAGACGGTGTGGCCGGCCCACTCGGGGTCGCTCGGCAGCGGATCGGCCGGCGTGTTGGAGAGCGTGGCGCTCCGCCAGCTCGTCTCCACCTCGGCCGAGCGCATGCGCGACAGCGCGAGCCGCACCGCCCGGCGGTACGAGGTGAGGCCGCCCTCGGGCTTCGGGACGTACTCGTCGATGTCGTGCTCGCGCTGCACGCACTCGAACTGCAGCGACTCGATGATCGGCGTCGCGAGCTTGCGCGGGATCGGGGTGACCAGGTTGAACCAGTGCGCGGCGAGCCCGGGGGTCATCACCGGCAGCGCGGTGATGGGCCGCTGCGGCAGCTTCGCCTCGACCGCGTAGCCGTTGAGCATCTGCCCGTACCGGAGCACGTCCGGACCACCGATGTCGAACGTGCGGTTGACGTCGGCGGGGATGTCGAGCGCGGCCACGAGGTAGTGCAGGACGTCCCGGACGGCGATCGGCTGGATCCGGTTGCGGACCCACCCGGGCGCCGGCATCCAGGGAAGCACGTCGGTCACGTGACGGATCATCTCGAAGGACGTGCTGCCGGAACCGATGACGACACCGGCCTGGTAGGCGATGGTCGGGACACCCGAGCCGAGCAGGACGTCACCGACCTCCTTCCGGCTCCTGAGGTGCTTGGAGAGCTCACCGTCGGGGTGCAGGCCGCCGAGGTACACGAAGCGGCGAACGCCGGCGTCCTTGGCCGCGGTGGCCATCGTCTGGGCGGCACGGCGCTCCGACTCCTCGAAGTCGCCGTCGGCTCCCATGGCGTGTGCCAGGTAGTAGACGGCCTCGATGCCGTCCACCGCTGCCGCGACGGCATCGGCGTCCTGGAGGTCCCCCTGGACCACGTCGATCTGCGACCGCCAGGGGACGTCGTCGAGCTTCTGCGGGGTGCGGACGAGGGCCCGGACCGAGTGGCCGGCTTCGAGGAGCCGAGGGACGAGGCGACCGCCGATGTAGCCGGTGGCCCCGGTGACGAGGACGCGCATGCACCGGACGGTACGCCGTACGCCTGGAGGGTAGGCTTCCGGGGTGTCCACAGCAGCGTTCTCCGTCTCCGCCGACGCGGTGCGTCGGCTCATCGACCACGCGATCCTGAAGCCGGAGCTCTCACGCGCCGACGTCGACGCCCAGCTCGACGAGGCAGCGACGCACCGTGTCTTCAGCGTCTGCGTCCGCCCGAGCGACGTCCGGCACGCCGTCGAGCGGCTCCGGGGCACCGGCGTCGGTGTCGGGACCGTGATCGGCTTCCCCCACGGCACCACCTCGACCGAGGCGAAGGTCGCCGAGTCGCTGCAGGCCCTCGCCGACGGCGCGTTCGAGCTCGACATGGTCCAGAACATCGGGGCCGCGAAGTCCGGGGACTGGGACCGCGTCCGCCAGGACGTCCGCGCCGTCGTGGACGCGGCGGGTGACACCGTGGTGAAGGTCATCCTCGAGACCGCCTACCTGACCGACGACGAGATCGTCGCCGCCAGCCGTGCCGCCATCGCCGGCGGTGCCGCGTTCGTGAAGACCTCCACCGGGTTCGCCGGCGGTGGGGCGACGACGGAGCACATCGCCCTCATGCGCCGGACGGTCGGCCCGGACACCGGTGTGAAGGCCTCCGGCGGCGTCCGCGGCCTCGACACGCTCGTCGCCATGGTGGACGCCGGCGCCGACCGCATCGGGACGAGCGCCTCCGCCCGCATCCTCGACGAAGTGGCGCACCGCGCCGCGACCGGCGTCGCCTCCGACGTCGGCGACGACACCACCTCCTACTGATCCGCGCCCGGCCGGAGACGGCCGGGCCACACCACCACCAGCACCGAGCCGGTGCAGGACCGACGCACGGTGCGCGTCGGGAGCTGCCCGAGCCTCCCGACCGTCGCATCGGAGCGTCCATGTCGAACACCGCACCCACCACCACCTCGTCGGGAGGGCTCGCCCTCGCCGTGGACCTCGGCGGCACGAAGGTGGAGGCCGCCCTGGTCAGCGACCAGGGCGTCGTGCTGCCGGGCAGTCGGTTCCGGAGCCCCACCGGGCCGGAGCGGTCCTCGGAACAGCTGCAGGCGGCCGTCGACGAGGCCGTGCGCGGAGCGCTCGCTGCGCTGCCGGCCGACGCGGCCCTGGCCGGCGTCGGGATCGGCTCGGCCGGACCCGTGGACGAGGAACACGGCCTCGTCTCGCCGCTGAACATGCCCGTCTGGCGCGGCTACCCGCTCCGCGACCGCATCGCGGCGCTGGTGCCCGCCGGGACGCCGGTCACGCTGCGCATGGACGGGCTCGCGATCACGCTCGCCGAGCACTGGCTCGGAGCGGCACAGGGGTCCGACCATGTGATGGGCATGATCGTCTCGACGGGTGTCGGCGGCGGGCTCATCCTGCACGGCCGGACCGTCAGCGGCCCCACCGGCAACGCCGGGCACATCGGACACGTCGAGTGCGGCGGGTTCGACGACGCGTGCGCCTGCGGCGGCACCGGCTGCCTGGAGGCCGTGGCCAGTGGTCCGAAGACCGTCGCCTGGGCGAGACGGCACGGCTTCACCGGGACGACGGGCGAGGAACTGGCAGCCGCCTACGCGGCCGACGACGAGGTCGCCGTGGCGGCGGTCCGGCGCAGCGGCCGGGCGCTCGGTCAGGCGATCGCCGCCGCGACGTCGCTGGTGGACCTCGAGGTGGTCGCGATCGGCGGCGGGTTCTCGCACGTCACGCCCGACCTGTTCGAGTACGCCAGGCAGGCGGTCGCCGAACGGGTCGAGTTCGGGTTCGTCACGAAGGTGCGGATCGTGCCGACCGGACTGTCCCAGGACGGGCCGCTCATCGGGGCGGCGGCACTGGTGCACCGGGCGCACGTCCTGCGCTGACCCTGCCGGGCGGTGTCCGGCTGTCCACAGCGGGGGCACGGTCGCGGGCACGTGCGGGAGGATGGCCGAGTGCGCGTCCCCCGAATCGTCACGACCGACGACTGGCCCGAGGCCGAGCTGCGGGGCGCGGTGCTCGCCGGTGAACTCGTCGCCGTCGGCGAGTGTTGGGCGTCCGTCGCAGAACCCCAGGACCCCGGGCTCCGCGCGGCGTCGTTCCGGTGGAGCGTCGGTGACCCGCGGATCATCGCCTGCGGGCTGAGCGCCACCTGGATCTGGGGCGGATCCTCACGACCACCACTCCCCCACGACGCCTGCGTCGAGGACGGACTCCGCGTCCGTCGCCGCGGAGCAGGACGGGTGCGGGAGATCGCGCTCCACCCGGCCGACGTCGTCCTGGTCGGCGGGCCCGTCGAGGGCGCCCGGGTGACCACGCCGGTGCGCACGGCCGTCGACCTGCTGCGGACGGTCGACCCCGACGACTGGGCAGACCGCGCCGAGCCCGTCCACGGGCTCCTCGTCGCCACCGGCACGGCGCCGACCGCTGTCCGTGCACGGCTCCGGGCACTCGGCACGGTGCCCATGGTGCGGCAGGCGGAACGGCGGCTCGCGGGGCTGGAGCTCCGCGCTGCGGACGGCTCCGGGGTCAGCCGGCGCTGACGCGGTACACGTCGTAGACCGCGTCGATCCGGCGCACGGCGTTCAGGACCCGGTCGAGGTGCGTGGTGTCGCCCATCTCGAACACGAACCGGCTCAGCGCCAGCCGATCGGAGGACGTGGACACCGTCGCGGACAGGATGTTCACGTGGTGGTCGGTCAACACGCGGGTGACGTCGCTGAGCAGCCCCGACCGATCGAGGGCCTCGATCTGGATCTGGACGAGGAACACCGACTTGGACGACGGCGCCCACTCCACCTCGATCATGCGGTCGGGCTCGTTCATGAGCGACTTCACGTTCGTGCACGACGCCTGGTGGACCGAGACGCCCTGCCCGCGGGTGATGAACCCGACGATCTGGTCCCCGGGGACCGGCGTGCAGCACTTCGCGAGCTTGACGAGGATGTCCGGCGCCCCACGGACGAGCACGCCGCTGTCGCTGTTGCGCAGCTGCCGGCTCGTCACCTGCCGGGGGAAGGCGAGCTCCGGCTCGTCGGTCTCCGTCTCCGACTGGACGCCGGCGAGGACCTTCTCGATCACCGACTGGGTGGACACGTGTCCCTCGCCGATCGCCGCGTACAGCGCGGAGACGTCGTCGTACCGCATCGCCGACGCCACCTCGGAGATGGAGTCCTGGCTCATGATGCGCTGGAGCGGCAGGTTCTGCTTGCGCATCGCCCGCGCGATGGCGTCGCGGCCCTGCTCGATCGCCTCCTCGCGGCGCTCCTTCGTGAACCACTGCTTGATCTTGTTGCGGGCGCGGGGGCTGCGGACGAACGTCAGCCAGTCCTGACTGGGTCCGGAGTCGGGGTTCTTCGACGTGAAGATCTCGACGACGTCGCCGCTGGACAGCGCGCTCTCGAGCGGCACCAGCCGCCCGTTGACCTTCGCGCCCATCGTGCGGTGGCCGATCTCGGTGTGCACGGCGTACGCGAAGTCCACCGGTGTCGCACCCGCGGGCAGGCCGATGACCTTGCCCTGCGGTGTGAAGACGTAGGTCTCCTTCGCGCCGATCTCGTACCGCAGCGAGTCGAGGAACTCGCCGGGGTCGCTCGTCTCCGCCTGCCAGTCCGTGATGTGGGCGAGCCACGCCATGTCCTGGTCGGTGGCACTCGAGGTGTCGACGTCCCTGCCGGCGGCACGCTGCTTGTACTTCCAGTGCGCGGCGACACCGAACTCGGCGCGCTGGTGCATCTCGTGCGTGCGGATCTGGATCTCGACCGGCCGGCCCTGCGGCCCGAGGACCGTCGTGTGCAGCGACTGGTACAGGTTGAACTTCGGCGTCGCGATGTAGTCCTTGAAGCGGCCGGGCAGCGGAGTCCACCTGGCGTGCACGGAGCCGAGCATCGCGTAACAGTCGCGGACCGTCGGGACGAGCACGCGGATGCCCACGAGGTCGTAGATCTCGTCGAACTCGCGACCCCGCACGATCATCTTCTGGTAGATCGAGTAGTACTGCTTCGGCCGGCCCATCACGTCGCCGCGGACCTTGGCGGCTTTGAGGTCCTTCTTCAGCGTGCCGATGACGTTCTGGACGAACTGCTCGCGCTTGGGCTGCCGTTCCTTGACCAGGCTGTCGATCTCGACGTAGAGCTTCGGGTGCAGGACCGCGAACGACAGGTCCTCGAGCTCGAGCTTGATCATCTGGATGCCGAGACGGTGCGCGAGCGGCGCGTAGATCTCGAGGGTCTCCTTGGCCTTCCGCGTGGCGGAGGCGGACTCGACGAAGCCCCAGGTGCGCGCGTTGTGCAGGCGATCCGCGAGCTTGATCACGAGGACACGGATGTCCTTCGACATGGCGATGACCATCTTGCGGACGGTCTCGGCCTGCGCGCTGTCGCCGTACTTGACCTTGTCGAGCTTCGTGACGCCGTCGACGAGCATCGCGATCTCGTCGCCGAAGTCCTGGCGGAGCTGGTCGAGCTGGTAGTCGGTGTCCTCGACGGTGTCGTGGAGGAGGGCAGCGGCGATGGTGATCGGCCCGATCCCGAGGTCGGCGAGGATCTGCGCGACCGCCACGGGGTGCGTGATGTACGGCTCCCCCGACTTCCGCTTCTGCCCGTCGTGGGCGCGCTCCGCGACCGAGTACGCCCGCTCGATGAGCGTGACGTCGGCCTTCGGGTGGTGCGAGCGCACCGTGCGGATCAGCGTGTCGACGGCGCCGGCCGGCTGGGCGCGGGAGAACAGGCGCGGCAGCAGCGAACGGAGGGACCCGAGGTTCCCGGTGGTGTTCGGACCGAGCGGCGGGCTCGCGGGGAGCGGCGATGCGCCGGGGCGGCTCGGCGTGGCGTCGTCGTGCTTCGACGACTCACGGATGTCCGTCATGCTGCGTCTCCCGGAACTCGAACGGGCCGAACTCGATCTCGCAAGCCTACGCGCGTCGGGTCGGTGCCCGTGACCACGTTCGCGACGAGCGTCCGGGCGTCGGGTCGGTGCCCGTCGTCACACCTGCGCTCAGCGCCGGGGCGTCGGCTCAGTGCTCGTGGCCGCCGTCGGCGGCGCCGCGCTCCACCGGGCCGCCGCCCGCTTCCCACTCCACCATCCCACCGGCGAGGCTCACCGCGGGCACCCCCGCCTGCTCGAGCGCCGCGGCGACGCGGGCCGAGCGCATCCCCGAGTGGCACACGATGATCGCCGGTTCGTCGGTGGGCTGGATCTCGGTCCACCGTTCCTGGAAGGCGGACATCGGCACGAGGGTGGCCTGCGGCGCGTGCACCTCGTCCCACTCCCCCTGCTCCCGCACGTCGTAGAGCCGCGCACCGGCCGCGACCCGCTGCATGGCCTGGTCGGCGGAGATCTCCTCGATGTCGGTCATGCGTCCACCGCCGCCGCTGCGTCGGCGCGCTTCTTCGCCGCCGCGGTCTTCTTCGCGTCGGCCTGCTTGACCTTCGGCTCGTTCTCCCGCAGGTGCGCGTACATCGGCGACGCGATGAAGATCGTCGAGTAGGTGCCGACGATGATGCCGATGAAGAGGGCGAGCGAGATGTCGCGGAGCGTCCCGGCGCCGAGGACGTACGACCCGATGAAGAGGATCGCCGCGACGGGGAGCAGGGCCACGACGGACGTGTTGATCGAGCGGACGAGCGTCTGGTTCACCGCGAGGTTCACCGACTGCACGAAGGTGCGGTGCGACTCCTGCGCCGTGTTCTCGCGGACCTTGTCGAACACCACGACCGTGTCGTACAGCGAGTACCCGAGGATGGTCAGGAAGCCGATGACGGCGGCCGGGGTGACCTCGAGACCGACGATGCCGTACACGCCGGCGGTGATCAGGAGGTCGTGGAGCAGCGCGACCATCGCCGAGAGGGACATCTTCCAGGTGCGGAAGTACAGCGCCATGAACACGGCGGCCAACGCCAGGAAGATGACCAGACCCCGGATCGCCTGGGCGAGGACGTCAGCACCCCACGTCGCTCCGATGAAGGTCGACGCGACCTTGCTCGTGTCGACGTCGTACGCGTCGGCCAGCGACCGCTGGATCTGCGTCGTCTCGGCGTCGGTGAGCTGGCCGACCTGCACACGCAGCCCGTGCTGTCCGAGCTGGGACACCCGGGGGATCTCGTCCGAGACGACCTTCTCGACGGCGTTCGTCGCGAGGTTCTGGTTCGTGGTCGAGACGTCCGAGATCGTGAACTCGGAGCCTCCGGTGAACTCGATGCCGAGCTGGTAGCCGCCGCGGAGCCACGGAACGGCCAGGGAGACCACGATCGCGATGATCGCGATGAGGTACCAGGTGCGACGGCGCCCGACGATGTCGTACGAGCGCTTGCCCGTGTAGAGGTCGTTGCCGAACTGGCTGAAGCTCGCCATCAGCTGTCCTTCCCGTTCGGCTTGCCGCCGTCGTCGCCGTTGCCGGCCTTGCGTTCCGCGATGGTCTGTCGACGCTGCGCCTCACCGGCACTGCGCTGCCGCTTGCCGTCCACGACCGGCGCACGGAACTGTGCGCGGCCCCGGTAGACGGCGCCGAGTGCCGAGGCGTCCAGCCCGCTGAACCGGTGCCCCTCGTTGAAGAAGCGACGGCGCGCGACGAGCTGCAGCATCGGGTGGGTGAACAGGATCACGACCACGACGTCGATCAGGGTCGTGAGCAGGAGCGTGAACGCGAAGCCCTTCACGTCGCTGACCGCGAGGATGTAGAGCACGATCGCCGCGAGGAAGTTGATCGAGTCCGATGCGAGGATCGTGCGGATCGCTCGACGCCAGCCGCCCTCGACCGCACCCTCGAGCGCCTTGCCGTCGCGGAGCTCGTCGCGGATGCGCTCGAAGTACACGATGAACGAGTCGGCCGTGATGCCGATCGCCACGATCAACCCCGCGACACCGGCCAACGACAGTCGGTAGTCGACCCGCCAGGACATGATCGCGATGACGAGGTACGTCAGCGCGGCGGCCACCCCGAGCGACAGGACCGTCACGAACGCGAGGGCGCGGTACTGGATGACCGAGTAGATGATCACGAGGATCAACCCGATCAGACCGGCGATGAGGCCGCCGATCAGCTGTGCGGACCCGAGGGTCGCGGAGATGTTCTCGTTGGACTGGACCTTGAAGTTGATCGGCAGCGCGCCGTACTTCAGCTGGTCGGCGAGGGTCTTCGCGGACTCGGCGGTGAACGACCCGCTGATCTGCGCCTTCCCGTTGGTGATCGCGCTGTTCGTGGTCGGCGCCGTGATGACGTTGCCGTCGAGGACGATGGCGAACTGGTTCTGCGGCTGCTGCAGCTTGACGAGGCGGTTCGTGACCGTGGCGAAGTCCTTGGTGCCGGCGCCGTTGAACGTCAGGTTCACGGCCCACTCACCCGTGGTGGTGCCCTGCGACGACGTCGCGAGGCCCGAGGTGGCGTTGCTGATGTCGGCGCCGGAGACCTCGACCGGACCGAGGATGTACTTCGCGGCACCGTCCTGGTCGCAGGTGACGAGCGGCTGGTCGTCCGGCGCTGCCGACACGTCGTCGGGGGCCTTGCAGTCGTAGTTCGTGTAGAGGTCCTGCAGCTTCGGCGTGGCCCAGCTGAGGTCGCTCGCGTTCGACGGCTTCGCGCTCGGTGTCGCCTGGAGCGACGCGGGCGGTGAGTACGGCGTCGGGGACGCGGTGGAGTTCTTGCCGTCGCCGACCGCCGTGTTCGTGGCGGCCTCGGTGTAGAGCACCGGTCGGAACGTCAGCTTCGCGGCCGCCTCGATGCGGTTGATCGTCTGCTGGTCGGGCTTGCCCGGGATCGACACCACGATGTTGTTCGCACCCTGGGTGTTGATCTCGGTCTCCGAGACGCCGGTGGCGTTGACACGCTGCCGGATGATGTCCACCGCCTGCCGCAGCTGGTCCGCGGTCACCAGGTCGCCGCCGGTGGTCTGCGCGGCCAGGGTCAACTGCGTGCCGCCCTGCAGGTCCAGGGCGAGCTCGGGGACCCAGCTCGCGCCGGCGAACCACTTGCCCGTGTCGTCCTTGGTGGTGCTGGCGAGGATCGACGCGGCCGTGTTCAGGCCCGCGAGGATCGCCATCAGGATCACCAACCAGGTGAGCGAGCGCAGCGCTTTCTTGACGGGTGTCGATCGTGCCACCGGTCGTCTCGTCTTTCTGTCAGGACCGTCGACGGGTGACGTCGGCGGACGGAGTGATGCCGCCGGGTCACGAGCGTGTCCCGACGGCCGAGCGGATCAGTCCTCGGACTTGCGCTTCGTCTGTTCGGCCTCGTCGGCACGTTCGCCGTAGATCGGCTCGCCGTTCAGCTCGGCGACGGGCCCTCGTGTGCTGCGCTCGTCGTAGGCGGCCGCCGCGTTCTGCTGGACGGCCTTCGGCTCGTCCTCCGGCGTCGCGGTGGTCTCGATGTCGGATGCGCTGTCGTCGACGACGCGGGACAGCGTCTGACGGTGCACGGTGACGACGGTGCCGGGAGCGATCTCGACGTCGGCGGTGACCTTCTCGTCGTCGACGGAGAGGAGGGTGCCGTAGAGGCCGAAGGAGAGCATCACGCGGGCACCGGGAACCATCTTGGTCGCGAGGTCCGACTGCTGCTTCTTGCGCTTCCGGCTGTTGTAGAACATGAAGGCCGCGAACGCCACGACGATGACGATGAGGATGACTTCTTGACCCATGATTGCGATGCCTTCTCTGGTATTTCGGTTTCGGGCCGTAGCAGTCTAGGGCACGCGGCTGTGGCTTCCGACCCGGTCGGGCCGGGTCAGTCGGGCTGGTCGTCGTCGAAGAGCCCGGGCTGCGGTCCGACGCCGCCGGCGCCTGGCGTCAGCCCGAGGTGCCGCCACGCCGCCGGGGTCGCGATGCGCCCACGCGGGGTCCGGGTGACCAGGCCGATGCGGACGAGGAACGGCTCCACGACGGACTCGATCGTCTCGGACTCCTCACCGACCGACACCGCGAGCGTGTTCAGCCCGACCGGTCCCCCGTCGAAGCGGGTCAGCATGGTGTCGAGCACGGCACGGTCGAGACGGTCCAGGCCGTACTCGTCGACGTCGTACAGCTCGAGAGCGCCCTGCACCGCGGCCATGCCGTCCCGCGTGCCGTGCACGAGCGCGTAGTCCCGCACGCGGCGCAGCAGGCGGTTCGCGATGCGCGGTGTCCCCCGCGACCGCCCGGCGATCTCCCGCAGGGCGAATCGGTCGAAGTCGAGTTCGAGCAGGTGTGCGGCGCGGATGAGGACCTGCTCGAGCTCGTCGCGCTCGTAGAACTCGAGGTGCGCGGTGAAGCCGAAGCGGTCGCGCAGGGGGTTCGGCAGGAGCCCGGCGCGGGTGGTCGCCCCGACCAGGGTGAACGGCGCCAGGTCGAGCGGGATGCTCGTCGCGCCGGCGCCCTTGCCGACCATGACGTCGATCCGGAAGTCCTCCATCGCGAGGTACAGCATCTCCTCCGCCGAGCGCGCCATCCGGTGGATCTCGTCGATGAAGAGGACCTCGCCGGGCATGAGCGACGAGAGCACGGCCGCGAGGTCACCGGCGTGCTGGATCGCCGGTCCGCTCGACATCCGCAGCGGGCGACCGGACTCGTGCGCGACGATCATCGCGAGCGTGGTCTTGCCGAGGCCGGGAGGGCCGGCCATGAGGATGTGGTCGGGCGTGCGGTCCTGCATCGCGGCCGCCTTGAGCAGGAGGTCGAGCTGCCCACGGACCTTGCGCTGCCCGACGAACTCGGCCAGGGACCTCGGCCGGAGCGCACCCTCGAACGCGAGTTCCTCCGGCGACTGGGCGTCGGCGGCGGTGATCCCGCCGCTCATCGCCCGGCCCCGGTCGGACGGAGGGCACCGAGCGCGGCGCGGAGCAGCGCCTGCGTGCCCATCGCCGCCACACCCGGTTCGTTCGCGATGGTGTCGTCGACGGCGCTCCGCGCGTGGTCCTCGCGCCAGCCGAGACCGACGAGCGCCGTGACGACGTCCTCGGCGGCGGGGTGTGCGGTGGCGGACGACGCGGCGGACCCGGCCGCGACTGCAGACTCGAACGCGGTGAGCTTGCCGGAGAGCGCCACGATGATGAGCTTGGCGGTCTTCGGACCGATGCCGGAGACCTTGCGGAAGGCACCGTCGTCGTCGTGCGCGACGGCGTTCGCGATCTGTGCGGGGTCCATGTGGGCGAGGACCCCGAGCGCCGACTTCGGGCCGACGCCGGAGACGCTGCGGAGCAGGTCGAAGACCCGGAGCGCGTCGGTCGACTCGAACCCGAACAGCTGCTGCTCGTCCTCGCGGACGATCATGGCGGTGCGGACGAAGACCTCGGCCCCGTGGCGCATCGTCAACGCGTGTGCCGGGGTCACGGTGACGGCGTAGCCGACGCCCCCCACCTCGATCACGACGGCGGATCCGGCGACGTCGATGCAGGTGCCCCGGAGACTCGCGATCATGCCCCGAGCCTAGGGGCAGCCGCCGACCTCGCCGACGCGGCACGCTGCGCGCCGGTCCCCCGACCCGCGGCCGCCGCCGCCCGTGCGAGCGGCGACGCGGCGGTGCGCCCGCCGGTGCCGGCCTGCGCGTCCCGCCACGCGCGCTGGGCCGGCGTCAGGGTGCCGGACGGTGCGCCGACCTGGTCGGGTGCACCGAGCCTCCAGGCATGGCAGACCGCGAGCGCGAGCGCGTCGGCGGCGTCGGCCGGCTTCGGTGCCTCCGCCAGCCCGAGCACGCGCGCGATCATCGCCTGCACCTGCTTCTTGTCGGCGTTGCCGTAGCCGGTGACGGCGGCCTTCACCTCGGACGGAGTGTGCAGGCCCACGGGGATGCCCCGGACCGCCGCGGCGTGCAGCGCGAGCCCGGAGGCCTGCGCAGTCCCCATCACGGTGCGGACGTTCGCCTGGGCGAAGACCCGCTCGACCGCGACGGCGTCGGGACGGTGCTCCTCGATCTGCTCCGCGATGCCGGCGGCGATCAGCACCAGGCGCTGTTCGAGCGCCATGTCGGAGGGCGTCCTGACCACCGTGACCGCCACCATGCGGGCACGTCGGTCAGGGGTGACCTCGACCACCCCGACCCCGCACCGGGTGAGCCCGGGGTCCACCCCGAGCACGCGGAGCACGGGGCCGGAGGGCATGGACGTCAGTCCTCGTCCTCGTCGAGCTCGGCCTGGACGTCGGCGGGGATGTCGAAGTTCGCGTAGACGTTCTGGACGTCGTCCGAGTCCTCGAGCGCGTCGATGAGGCGGAACACCTTGCGGGCCGTCTCGGCGTCGACCGGGACCTTGAGGCCGGGGACGAACTCGGCGTCGGCGGAGTCGTAGTCGATGCCGGCGTCCTGCAGCGCGGTGCGCGCCGCGACGAGGTCGGACGCCTCGGTGATGACCTCGAAGCCGCCACCCTGGTCGATGACGTCCTCGACGCCGGCGTCGAGGACCGCGGTCATGACGTCGTCCTCGGACAGTCCGTCGACCTTCGTCACCGAGATGACGCCCTTGCGGGAGAAGTTGTAGGCGACGCTGCCCGGGTCGGCCATGGTGCCGCCGTTGCGGGACATCGCGGTGCGGACCTCGGCGGCGGCACGGTTCTTGTTGTCCGTGAGGCACTCGATGAGCATCGCGACGCCGTTCGGGGCGTAGCCCTCGTACATGATCGTCGTGTACTCGATGGTCTCACCGGTGAGACCGGCGCCACGCTTGATCGCGCGGTCGATGTTGTCGTTGGGGACCGAGGTCTTCTTCGCCTTCTGCACGGCGTCGACCAGCGTCGGGTTGCCGGAGAGGTCGGCTCCGCCCATCTTCGCGGCGACCTCGATGTTCTTGATGAGCTTCGCGAACGACTTGGCGCGTCGCTGGTCGATGACGGCCTTCTTGTGCTTCGTCGTTGCCCACTTGGAATGCCCGGACACGGTTCTCCTTGCGTCGTGCGGAAAGTCTCCGACAGTTTAGCGGTCCGCCGCGCAGGCATCGGCCTGGAGGCCCGGCGCGGCCCCGTCGCGCTGGTCGCGTCGGGTGGGTGGTCGCGGCGGCGGGTGGTCGCGTCGCGTGTACCGGCGAACCGCGATCCGGACACAGCACCGGGGATCTTCGCGGTGCTGTGTCCGGAACGGAGTGCGGCGCGGGTCAGGCGCTGCGGACGAGATCGAGGAAGCGGCGGTGGAAGCGGTCCTCGCCGGCGACCTCGGGATGGAACGCACTGGCGATGACGTTCCCCTGCTGCACGGCGACGACCTGGCCGTCGGGGAGTGCACCGAGGACGTGGACGTCGGCGCCGCGGTCCTCGACGACGGGCGCGCGGATGAACACCGCGTGCACCGGGGCCTCGCCGAGGTCGGGCATCGGGATGTCGATCTCGAACGAGTCGTTCTGGTTGCCGAACGCGTTCCGGCGGACGGTGGTGTCGAGGATCCCGAGCGTCCGCTGCCCGGCGATGGCACTGGTGAGACGCTGGCTGAGCATGATCATCCCGGCGCAGGTGCCGTACGTGGGCAGTCCCCCGCGGATCGCCTCGCTCAGGGGCTCGGCGACACCGAACGCCCGCGACAGTTTGTCCATCACGCTGGACTCACCGCCCGGGACGACGACGCCGTGGAGCGCCTGGATCTCCTCGGGACGGCGGAGCGGCACGACGTCGGCGCCGAGCTCGGTCAGCGAGACGATGTGCTCGCGGAAGTCGCCCTGCAGCGCGAGCACCCCGATGCGGGGTGCCGCACCACCGATCGGACTACCAGCCACGCTCGGCGAGGCGGTGCGGCGCGGGGACGTCGGCCACGTTGATGCCGACCATCGCCTCGCCCAGGCCGCGGGAGACCTCGGCGATGACCTTCGGGTCGTCGTGGAACGTCGTCGCCTTGACGATCGCCGCGGCGCGCTTGGCCGGGTCGCCGGACTTGAAGATGCCGGAGCCGACGAACACGCCGTCCGCGCCGAGCTGCATCATCATCGCGGCGTCGGCCGGGGTGGCGACACCGCCGGCGGTGAAGAGCACGACGGGGAGCTTGCCGGTCGCCGCGACCTCCTTGACGACGTCGTACGGCGCCTGCAGCTCCTTGGCGGCGACGTAGAGCTCGTCCTCCTTGAGGTACCGGAGCGCCGCGATCTCCTTCGAGATCGTGCGGATGTGCTTCGTCGCCTCGGAGACGTCGCCCGTGCCGGCCTCGCCCTTGGAGCGGATCATCGCCGCGCCCTCGGTGATGCGGCGGAGGGCCTCGCCGAGGTTCGTGGCACCGCAGACGAAGGGCGTCGTGAAGTTCCACTTGTCGATGTGGTTGACGTAGTCCGCCGGGGACAGCACCTCGGACTCGTCGATGTAGTCGACACCGAGCTCCTGCAGCACCTGCGCCTCGACGAAGTGGCCGATGCGGGCTTTCGCCATGACGGGGATCGACACCGCGGCGATGATCTCCTCGATCATCGACGGGTCGGACATGCGAGCGACGCCGCCCTGCGCGCGGATGTCGGCGGGGACACGCTCGAGGGCCATGACCGCCGTCGCGCCGGCCTCTTCCGCGATGCGGGCCTGCTCGGCGTCCACGACGTCCATGATGACGCCGCCCTTCAGCATCTCCGCGAGGCCGCGCTTGACCCGGGACGAGCCGGTGATCGACGTGCCGATGGGGTCCTGTCCGGGGGTGCTGGTGCTGTCGCTCATGATGGCGACCAGTCTAGTGCTGCGCCGGCCACGCTTCCGCGACGAGTCTGCGGGTGTCCCCGAGCATCTGGGAGAGCGACTTCGTCCTGGCGATGATCGGGAAGAAGTTCGAGTCGGACTCCCACCGGGGCACGACGTGCTGGTGCAGGTGCGCGGCCACACCGGCGCCGGCGACCTCGCCCTGGTTCATCCCGATGTTGAAGCCGTCGCAGTGCGCGACCTGCCGCAGGACCCGCATGGCGGTCTGCGTGAGCTCGCCGACCTCACGGATCTCCTCGGCGGTGGCGTCGTCGTAGAGCGCGACGTGTCGGTACGGGCAGACGAGCACGTGGCCGTTGTTGTACGGGTACAGGTTCAGCAGCACGTAGGCGTGCTCGCCCCTGGCGACGATGAGGGCGTCCTCGTCGGTCTTCCGCGGGGCTTCGCAGAACGGGCAGTCGTCGTTGTGCCCACGACCCTCGCCCTCGCGTCCGGCGTCGATGTAGGCCATCCGGTGCGGGTTCCACAGGCGCTGGAACGCGTCCGGCACGGCGGCGGCGGTGGCGGCGTCGCGGATCACCAACGGATCCGGACTGAAGGCCGCGGCCACCGTGTCGGGGCCGGCCACGTCGTCGACGTGGCCGGCCTCCGGAACCTGCTCCGGGCCTCCCGGCTGGCTGGCGTCCATCAGACCTGCGCGCGCTCGCGGATCGCGGTGAGGATGCGCTCGACCGCCTCGTCCACGGGCACGCCGTTGTCCTGCCGGCCGTCGCGGAAGCGGAAGCTGACCGCGCCGGCGTCACGGTCGTCGCCGCCGGCGATGAGCTGGAACGGGACCTTCTGCTTGGTGTGCGTGCGGATCTTCTTCTGCATGCGGTCGTCGGAGTGGTCGACCTCGGCGCGGACGCCGTGCGCGCGGAGCTTCGCGATCACCTGGTCGAGGTAGTCGCCGTACTCCTCGGCCACGGGGATGCCGACGACCTGCACGGGAGCGAGCCACGCCGGGAACACCCCCGCGTAGTGCTCGGTGAGCACACCGAAGAAGCGCTCGATCGAGCCGAACAGGGCGCGGTGGATCATCACGGGGCGCTGCCGGGTGCCGTCGGCGGCGGCGTACTCCAGCTCGAAGCGCTCCGGGAGGTTGAAGTCGAGCTGCACGGTCGACATCTGCCACGTGCGACCGATGGCGTCGCGTGCCTGCACCGAGATCTTCGGGCCGTAGAACGCGGCACCTGCCGGGTCCGGCACGAGTTCGAGGCCGGACTCCTCGGCGACCTCGCGCAACGTGTTCGTCGCGACCTCCCACACGTCGTCGTCGCCGACGTACTTCTCCGGGTCCTTCGTGGAGAGCTCGAGGTAGAAGTCGTTCAGGCCGTAGTCGCGGAGGAGCGAGAGCACGAACTGCAGCGTCGTGGTGAGCTCCTCCTTCATCTTCTCCTGGGTGGTGAAGATGTGCGCGTCGTCCTGGGTCAGGCCACGCACGCGGGTGAGGCCGTGGATGACGCCGGACTTCTCGTTGCGGTAGACCGTGCCGAACTCGAACAGCCGCAGGGGCAGGTCGCGGTACGAACGGGCCTGCGAGCGGTACGCCAGGATGTGCATCGGGCAGTTCATCGGCTTGAGGTAGTAGTCCGCGCCCTGCCGGGTGACGTTGCCCTCCTCGTCACGGGCCTCGTCCATGTGCATGGCCGGGAACATGCCGTCCTTGTACCAGCCGAGGTGTCCGGACTGCTCGAACAGGTCGCCCTTGGTGATGTGCGGCGTGTAGACGAAGGAGTAGCCCTCCTGCTCGTGCCGACGGCGCGAGTAGTCCTCCATCTCGCGGCGGATGATGCCGCCCTTGGGGTGGAAGATCGCCAGGCCCGAGCCGATCTCGTCCGGGAACGAGAACAGGTCGAGCTCGGCGCCGAGCTTGCGGTGGTCGCGCTTGGCGGCTTCCTCGAGTCGGACGAGGTAGGCCTTCAGCTGGTCCTTGTCCGGCCAGGCGGTGCCGTAGATGCGCTGCAGCTGCGGGTTCTTCTCCGAGCCACGCCAGTACGCGGCGGCGACGCGCATGAGCTTCGCGGCGTTGCCGATCCAGCGGGTGTGCGGGACGTGCGGGCCGCGGCAGAGGTCCTGCCAGACGACGTCGCCGGACTTCGGGTCGACGTTCTCGTAGACCGTGAGCTCGCCGGCTCCGACCTCGACGCTCTCGCCGGAGTCACCCTCGGACGCGGCGCCCTTCAGGCCGATGAGCTCCTGCTTGTAGGGCTCCCCCGCCATCAGGTCGCGGGCCTCGTCGTCGGTGACGACCCGGCGGCGGAAGCGCTGGGCCTGCTTGACGATGCGGTCCATGCCCTTCTCGATGGCCTTGAGGTCCTCGGGCGTGAACGGCTCGGCGACGTCGAAGTCGTAGTAGAAGCCGTCGGTGACGGGTGGGCCGATGCCGAGCTTGGCGTCGGGGTTGATCTGCTGGACCGCCTGCGCGAGCACGTGCGCGGCGGAGTGGCGGAGGATGTCCAGGCCGTCCTGCTCGTCGAGGGTGACGGGCTCGGCGGTCTCCCCCGCCTGCACCTCGGCGGCGAGGTCCTTGAGCACGCCGGCGACGCGGATCGCGACGACGCCGCGGACGCCGTCGAAGAGCTCGGTGCCGGTCGTCGTCGTCTCCGCGGTCACGGGCTGGGGCGCCGGGGGCGCGTCGACGGGTACGGGGGCGACTGACTCGGTCACGTGGGGGGACTCCTCGTTCTGGTGGTGCAGCAATGCTAGTCGTCGGGCGTGGCCCGGGCAGCGATCGGGCGCCGCGTGGGGAGCCCGGGATGTCGGGTCGGGTCAGGCCGGGACGACGCCGAGTGTGGCGACGGTGAGCCGCGGCTCGAGCCGCTCACGCCCCTGCAGTCCGTCGAGCTCGAGGAGGGCGGCGAACCCGACGGCCTCGTAGCCGGCGCGTTCGAGCAGCGTGATGGTCGCGGCGCCGGTGCCCCCGGTCGCGAGGACGTCGTCGACCACGAGCACCCGGGTTCCGGCCGGGAGCTGCCCCGGGCGGAGCTCGAGCTCGGCCTCGCCGTACTCGAGGGCGTACTGCTCGCTGAGCACCTCACCGGGGAGCTTGCCCGCCTTGCGCACGGTCAGGACGCCGACCTGGTGCTGCGCGGCGATCCCGCCTGCGAGGGCGAAGCCGCGCGCCTCGATGCCGGCGACCGCGTCGAAGCCGGCGCCCACCGCGAAGGGTGCTGCGAGGGCCTCGCACACACGGCCGAACGCCACCGCGTCCGAGAACACCGGCGTGACGTCGCGGAAGAGGATCCCCGGCTTCGGGAAGTCCGGGACGATGGCGGTCAGGCGTTCGACGAGGGCTGCTGCGGTTTCGGTCACCCGACAACGGTACGGGCTCGGGTGGGGCGTCGCGTGCCGTGCGGGCATGGTGCGGCGTTTGCGGCTCCGTGCGGCACGGTGCCGCGTTCGTGGCCCACACGCGGCACGGTGCGCCGTTCGCAGCTCCGCACGGTGCGCCGTTCGCGGTCCGTGCGCGGTTGATCGCCCCGTGCGGGGAATCGACCTCGCACGGATCAACCAACACGGCACCGGGGCGGGCGCCGGTGGCCGGGCTGCCGTATCCGGCACGGTGCGCCCTTCGTAGCTCGGCACGGTGCGCTGTTCGCGTCTCCGCACGGTGCGGAGTTCGCGGCCCGTGCGTGGTTGGTCGCCCCGTGCGAGGCATCGACCTCGCACGGGGCGATCAACGCCGCACCGGAGTGGGCGGCGCGGCACGGTGCGGCGTTCGCAACCCGGCACGGTGCGGAGTTCGCGCCCGGGATCAGCGCCACATGCGCAGGCCGACGCCGAGCATGAGCCACTCGGCTTCGCGGCGCTCCCGCTCGCGGACGAGCTCGGCGCGCAACGCGGGGTCGATCGGGGGCCGACGGGTGCGCCGGCTCCAGATGATGAGCGACATCCCGATGCGGAGCGCGATGCGGTCGGGCAGCGAGACCCTGCCGCGCGCGACACCGGTGTCGGGAGGACGGAGGACGGACTTGGTTGACATGGTGGTGACCGTTCAGGAGAAGGAGAAGGAGAGAAAGTGTTGGCGGGCAGCACGGATCGCATTCACCGCATCGTCGTGAACGACGTGTGAATGTGGATCGGAACGGCCGCGGAATGCATGACGCGGTCGATTCCCCGAGATCGTCGGGAATGCCGTGAGACGGCGCGCGGAATGACACACCGAGGCCAGGACGGCCTCGACGATCCGCGAGCGGACAGCAGCGCGAGCACGATGCTCAGCGCGGAACGTCAGGCTGGTGACAGCCCGACTACTCCTGGGAATCCCGCGTCAGCAGGTACCGGGGAACGGGGCGCCGAACGCGCCACGGACTGCACGGAACGGCGTCTGCGTGGTGGTGATGATGATCATGGTCGGCCCCCTTTCGGTACGGATTGACGAGCTGCTCTGCACACTACTGTGCATTCCCGGTCCTCCGCAAGGCCGTGCGGCAGGAATTCTCGGGTGCATTCCTCGCCAGGACATGACACGACACGACACGACAGAACGCCCCGGGACCGATGTGGTCCCGGGGCGTTCTGTCCGATGTGTCCGAGCCCCTACGCTACGACCGCCGCGGTGACCCGGGCGACGAGCGCATCACCGTCGACGTCGATCGCCACCGTGTCGCCGGCACGGGCGGCACCGTCGACCACGAGCGTGGCGATCCGGTCGTCGACCTCACGCTGGATGAGGCGACGCAGCGGCCTGGCGCCGTACTCCGGCTCGTAGCCGTGCTCGGCGAGCCAGGCGACGGCCTCGTCGGACACCGACAGGACCATGTCCTGCGCGATGAGCCGCAGTGAGGTCTCGGCGAGCAGCAGGGACACGATCGCGTGCAGCTGCGACGGGTCGAGCTTGCGGAAGAGCACGATGTCGTCGATCCGGTTGATGAACTCCGGCCGCATCGACTCGCGGAGCTTGCCCATGACGCGCTGCCGCAGGTCCTCCTCCGCGTACCCGCCGTCCGCCGACGCCGAGAACCCGAGTGCGCCGGAGCGCGATGCGAGGAACTCGGAGCCGATGTTCGACGTCATGATGACGACCGTGTTCCGGAAGTCGACCGTGCGCCCCTGCCCGTCGGTCAGGCGCCCGTCGTCGAGCACCTGGAGGAGCAGGTTGAACACGTCCGGGTGCGCCTTCTCGACCTCGTCGAGCAGCACGACCGAGTACGGATTGCGCCGCACCCGCTCGGTGAGCTGACCGGCCTCGTCGTAGCCGACGTACCCGGGAGGGGCACCGACCAGCCGCGACACGGTGTGCCGCTCGCCGAACTCGCTCATGTCGAACCGGAGCATCGCCGACTCGTCGCCGAACAGCGACGCCGCGAGCGACTTCGCCAGCTCGGTCTTGCCGACACCCGTCGGGCCGAGGAACAGGAAGCTCCCCACCGGCCGACGCGGGTCACCCATGCCGGTCCGGTTGCGCCGGACGGCGGTCGCGATGGCGCGCACCGCGTCCTCCTGTCCGACGACCCGCTCGTGCAGTTCGGACTCGAGCGCGGCGAGCCGCGTCCGGTCGCCCTGCGTGAGCCGGGTGGCCGGGATCCCGGTGGCGCGGCTCACCACGGCAGCGACGTCCGCTTCCGTGATCTCGCTGGTCGCCGACTCCGGACTGGGCCCCCGCCGCCGGTTCCCGGCCGACGCACCAGCGGCGGACGGGCCGTGCCGGCGGGGAGAGGGTCGGGACGCGTCCGCCGACGAGGCGGCGGCGATCCGTGCCTCCAGTTCGGTCGTGGCGTCGCGGAGGCGCGACGCCTCCTCGTAGAGCTCCTCGGCCACGGCGCGGTCCTTCTCCGCCTGCAGCTCGGCGAGCTCGTCACGGAGCGCCTCGACGTCGACGTCCCCGGAACGGGCGAGTCGCCGTCGCGCGCCCGCCTGGTCGATGAGGTCGATGGCCTTGTCCGGCAGGTGCCGGTCCGTCACGTACCGGTGGGACAGCTCGACGGCGGCGCGGAGTGCGTCGTCCGTGTAGGTGACGCCGTGGTGCTCGGCGTAGCGCGGAGCGAGACCGTGCAGGATCGCGACGGCGTCCTCGACACTCGGCTCGCCGACCGTCACCGGCTGGAAGCGGCGCTCGAGCGCAGCGTCCTTCTCGATGCGGCGGTACTCGTTGAGCGTGGTCGCGCCGACCATGTGCAGGTCACCGCGCGCCAGGCGTGGCTTGAGGATGTTGCCGGCGTCCATCGAGCCGCCCTCGCCACCACCGCCGGCACCGACGACCGTGTGGAGCTCGTCGACGAAGACGATGAGCTCGTCGGCGTGCGCCGCGATCTCGTCCATGGCCTTCGTCAGGCGCTCCTCGAAGTCGCCGCGGTACCGCGTGCCGGAGAGCATCCCGGCCAGGTCGAGGGCGACGACGCGCTTGCCCTGCAGCAGCGCCGGGACGTCGCCGTCGGCGATGCGCTGCGCGAGTCCCTCGACGATGGCCGTCTTGCCCACGCCGGGTTCGCCGATGAGGACGGGGTTGTTCTTCGTCCGACGCAGCAGGATCTCGACGGTCTGTTCGATCTCGTCGGCACGACCGACCACCGGGTCGATGCGTCCGTCGCGGGCCCGTTCCGTGAGGTCCGTGCCGAACTGGTCGAGCGTGGGGGTCTCCGACTGGGTCTGCTGGTCGGTGTCGTTCGTTCCGGGCATGGGGCGCCCCTCTCGAGCCGCCGCTGCGGCCTCCTGTGCGTAGGACTGCACGACCGCCGGGGTGACGCCCGCGTTCGCGAGCAGCTGCCCGGTGACGGTCTCCTGGTCCATGACGAGCGCGAAGAACACGTGCTCGGGGTCGGTGTAGGTGCTCCCGAACCCGCGCGCCGCCTGCGTCGCCTCGACGAGGATGCGCTGCGCGGACGGTGTCAGCGCCGGACGACCCTCGACCGGCGCGTCGGACGGCGACGGCAGGCGCTGCTCGATCTCCTCGGCGAGGCGCTCGGGGTCGACGCCCCCGGAACGTACGACGGCGTCGAAGGGCTGGGTCCGGACGAGGACGTGGAGGATGTGCAGCGCGTCGATCTCGCGCTGCCCCTGTTCCACTGCGAACTCGGCGGTGTGTTGGAGCACCTCGTGGGTGCGGCGGCTGAGCAGCCGCGTGATGTCGACCGGGCGTCCCAGCGATCGGTAGCGCTGGGTCTCGCCGTTGGTCTGTGCTGCGAGCAGGCGGGCGAGGAACTCGTCGAACGAGTCACTGCCGCCGGTCGAGCCGAACGTTGCTGGCAACGGGACCTCCTGGGAACTTGAGTGCCTTCGACTCAATGCAACGCAGGAGGAACGGGGGCATTCCCGGTCCGGAAGAGAACTTGCGGCGACCCGACTCAGGTCTGGCCGGTGTGCTTCCGTGCGTCCGGCCCGCGATGCTCAGGCCCGGGCGATCGACGCCGTCGTGGCCTCGGTGACCCGGAGCAGATCGGCCGGAGCGATCTCGATGTCGAAGCCGCGGCGTCCACCGGACACGAAGATCGTCGGGTGGTCGCTCGCCGAGGTGTCGAGCACGGTGCGGATCCGGGAGCGCTGTCCGACGGGGCTGATGCCACCGACGACGTACCCGGTGCGCCGTTCGGCGAGGGCGGGGTCGGCGAGGGTGGCCTTCTTGCCGCCGACCGCCGCCGCGATGGCCTTGAGGTCGAGGCGGTTCGCCACCGGGACGATCGCCACCGCGAGTGCGCCGTCGACCGAGACGACGAGGGTCTTGAACACCTGCTCCTCGCGGAGGCCGAGCTCGGTGGCCGCCTCCTCGCCGAAGTTGGTCGCGCTGTCGTGGTGCTCGTACACGTGGGGCGTGAAGGGCACCCCGGCGCGCTCCAACGCGATGGTCGCGGGGGTGCTCGGGGCGGCTGCGGTCATGTCGGCGATCCTCTCCCGCGGGTCCCTCCCACGATCGGCGGCACGCGGGGGTCGCGCCGATCGGACGAGGTCCGTAGCGGCCCCCGCCCGCTCAGCCCTCCTGTTCCGGCCCCTGGGTCGTGGGGTCGTACTCGGTGTCACGACCCTGTTCCTCCTCGGGGAGCGGGACGTGACGCTCGGTGCCGCTGCCGCCGGGGTTGGTGGCGACGTAGTCGGCCTCGCCGGACTGGGTGTCGTGGCTGACCGGCTCGACGATCTCGGGATCGGGTTCTCCTGTGGCGCTCATGCCTCACGCCTACACCCCGCGGACTGGGCACCCCGCGAACTGGGTGCGCGCGACGGGCCGCCGAGTGCGACGATGAGCACGAGGGCAGTGGCCGGACACCGGGAGCACGCATGGCCGACGACGGCGACGACACCAGGGACGAACGCGCGCGTCTCGAGCGCATCGCCTGGGGAGCCGGCTCCTCGGAGGCCGAGGCCGCGCGCGCCCGGATCGCACTCGGCGACCTCCAGCGGCGAGCAGGTCGGTCGAGGCCGCCGGCTCCCGTGATCTCCGCACCGGAGGTGCCGAAGGCGGCAGGGGCCACGGCGGAGCCGGTGCCGGGGTCGCCCGTGACGACAGCTCCGGCGGCCTCCGCCACGCGTCCGAGCACGAGCGCGATCTCGAGCACGAGCGAAGGGGCGGCTCCCGGACCGGACCACGAGCGCACCGCAGCGGTCGTCGACGGGGGCGAGCCGGGCCTCCAGTCCGGTCCCCCGGCGACGGATCCGAGCGCACGCTGGGACCGGGTGCGGCGGGTCTTGCTCCGTCCGCGGGCGCTCCCCTGGCTCGCCGGCGGTGCAGCGGCGGCGGTCGTCGTCGCGTTCGGGTCGGGCCTGGTGCTCGGCACCGCGCAGCAGCCGATGCCGTCCACCCCGTCCGTCACCCCGACCGCCGGCACGGTGACGCTCGAGCAGATCCTCGACTCGCCGCAGGAGTTCGCCGACCGCCTGCCGGACTCGTTCGCGGTCCCGGTGCGCCTGCACACCACCCGACTGGTGTTCACGAACCGGTCACTCAGCGGCGATGACGCGGCGACGCCCTGGAACGTGTGGGCCGGGGTCGGCAGCGACCGCTCGACGATCTGCCTGGTCGCGTCGGCCGACCAGGTGCAGCAGACCACCGCGTGCTACCCGCGGGCGGAGGCGCTGCACGGCTCCGTCTCGCTGTCCGCGTCGTCGCGGAGCGGCACGCTCACGGTGCGCCTCTCCGGCGGTGGCGTCCGGGGCAGCGTCAGCAACGACTCCTGACCGATCGGGAATGGGTCGAGCCGCCACGCGTTGGAGCGCTCCTAAGAAATTGCGCCGAGTCCCTCGCCACGGCTGCTCCATCGTGCAACACTGGATGGACCGCACTCGCCGTGGAGTGATCACCACACCCGAACAACCCGCGAGCGCGCACCACCCGACCACCCCGGTCGTGCTGTCGCCGACGTGACACATCCGTCGCGCGCTCGTCCACGCCCCGAGGAGGTCCGCACCGTGTCACCCAGCACCGCATCGATCCGCACGACCACGTCCGCGGTCCCGTCCGTGCTGACCTCGAAGTCGATCGTCGGCATCGCGGTCCTCGGCCTGGCGACGTTCTTCGCGATCACGACCGAGCTGATGCCCGTCGGCCTGCTCGGCACGATGGCGCCGGACCTCGGCGTGAGCGAGTCCACGATGGGCATCGTCGTGACGGTCTACGCCGCTGCCGTGGCGATCCTGGCGCTCCCGCTCACGTCGCTGACGGCACGGCTCCCCCGGAAGGCGGTGCTCGTCGCCACGTTGGTCGGCTACACCGTGTCGAACGTGATGGTCGCGCTCGCGCCGGACTTCGCCGTCGTCTGCGCCGGACGGGTCGTCGGCGGTGTCGCTCACGCGCTGTTCTTCTCCGTCGCGTCGGCGTACGCGACGCGCATCGTGCCGCCGCGGCTCGCCGGCCGTGCCATCGCGTTCGTCTACTCCGGCAGCTCGCTCGGGTTCGTCATCGGCGTGCCGCTCGCGACCGGGGTCGGCGAGTCCATCGGTTGGCGTCCCGCGGTCGGTGCTGTCGCCGTGTGCGCGGCGGTCCTCGCCGTCGTCGCCCTGCTCTTCCTGCCGGCAGTGCGCGGCACCTCGTCGCCCCACATCGGCTCCCCGAAGGCCTGGGCGCGCACGGGCCTCCTCGCCGTCGTCGTCGCGGACCTGCTCCTCTTCGCCGGGCACTACGTCGTCTACACCTACATCGGGCCGTACGCGATCGACGCCGGGCTCGACGCCGGGCTCGTCAGCGGCGCCCTGCTGGTCCTCGGTGGCACGGGCGTGATCGGGCTCTGGCTCGCCGGGACGTTCGTCGATCGTGCACCGCGACAGACCCTCATCGCGGCGGTCGCCACGATGGCGGCGGCGTTCATCGCGCTGCCGTTCGTGCACGGCTCCCTGATCGGCACCATGGTCGTCGCCGGCGTGTGGATGGCCGCGAACGGCACGACGGGGACGCTCTTCATGGCGGCGGCGATCCGGACCGGCGGCGTCTCCCCCGACATCGCCGGCGCCCTGGTCAACGGCGCGTCGAACATCGGGATCGCCGCGGGGGCCGCGATCGGCGGTCAGGTGCTCGGCATGACGGGCATGCAGACGATGCCGTTCGCCGGCGCGGCCGTGCTGCTGGGGTCCCTCGGCGTGGTGGTCGCGGCTCGGCGGGGCTTCCCGGTGCACTCGACGCACCAGGAGCACCTGTCCACGTCCTCGATCGCGGCGATCACCTCGTCGCTCGCCGTGGTCACCGCGTCCGTCCCGACGATCAGCCGGGCGATCCAGACCGTCACCGGGTCGGTCGCGACGATGACCGGCTCGGTCCGCACCGAGCGGACCGACGGGGCGCGCTGAGGCGCTCCCCACCGCACCGCGAACCGGACACAGCACCACGGAGATCCGCGGTGCTGTGTCCGTCGCCGAGTTCGGTGCGCCCGTCAGTACGCCGACGGAGCGCGGCGCCGTCCGTCAGTACGCCGACGGCGTGCGGAACGGAAGGTCAGCAGCCCGCCGCCGAGGAGGACGAGGACGCCCGCAGCGATCGCCGCTGGCGCGACGTCCGCGCCGGTGAAGGCCAGCGGCCCCGTGGAGGACGAGCCTCCCCCGGTGGAGCCGGGAGCGCTCCCGGAGGACACCGGCGGCACCGAAGACCCCGGCGGAACCGTCGGCGTCCCCGTGGGCGGCGCCACCACGGCGGCACGGAGGACGATCGCGAGCGGAGTCGGTGTCCCACCGACGGCCGCGGTCGTGACCGTCCGCGGCGCACTCGCCGTGTCGCCGGTCCCTGCGACGACGGAGTACTCGGTGGACGGTGCCAGCCCGGTGAGGTCGAAGGACCCGTCTGCGGCCGTGGTCGCCGTCACGGCCGCTCCCCCGGCCGGGGTCGCGACGACCGGGACCCCGGTGGCCGGAGCGCCGTCGGACGTCGTCACCGTGCCGGGTTGATCGACGGTGGGCAGCGGGAGCACGAAGTCGACGGGCGTCGGTGCTGCTCCGGTGGCGACCGTGGTGACCGTCTGGTCGTCGGCGCCGGCGGTGCTCAGCACGTAGACCGTCCCGGGGGTCAGTCCGGTCAGGTCGTACGACCCGTCCGCCCCCGTCGTGACCGTGACCACGGCGCCCGACCCGGCCTCGGCTGGCTGTGCGGTGACCGTGGCGCCGGCGATCGCGGTGCCGTCGCCGTACCGGACGGAGCCGGCCTGCGACACCGTGACCGGGACCGGGGTGACGAACCGGAAGTCCACGGTCGACGCCCCACCCGCCGTGGTGGTCACGGTCTGGTCGGTCTCCCCCGAGGCCCCGGTCGACGGCGCCGTCGTCCGGACCGTGTAGGTACCCGCGACCACGGTGAACGCATAGGAGCCGTCGGCCGCGGTGTCGGTCGTCGCGACGACCTGGTCGCCCTGCAGGAGCTCGACGAGGACCGGCGCACTCGGTGCGGCTCCGTCCACCAGGACCTGTCCGGCGATCGTCGACGCGGGCGCCGGGAGCACGAGCGGCGGCACCACGACGTCGGCTGCGCCGACGGCACCCGTCGTCACGCGCTCGGTCTGGGTGTCCGTCGCGCTGACGTCGACCGCCCTGCCGGACGGGAGGCCCGGGGCCGCGTACGTCCCGTCGGCGTCCGTCGTCGTCTGCAGCAGCACGGCTCCCGTGGTGGCGTCCTGGACGGTCACGGTGGCGTCCGCGACGGGGCGGCCACCGGAGTCGACCACGGTCCCGGTGAGCGCGACCGTCGCGGGTGGCGTGGCGAAGGCGAAGTCGACGCCGGTCACGTCGCGGCGGAGGTCCACCGGTCCCGGCGCCGTCTGCGCGGTCGCCCCGGCCGGTGTGGCGATCGTGACCCGGTAGCCGTCCGCCTGGGTGAGCTCCGGGAAGCTGTAGCGTCCGTCGCCGTCGGTCGTGGTGGTGAACTCCGCCCCACCGGGGGCCGTCGCGGTCACCAGGGTGTCCGGCAGCGCGGCGCCGTCGAGCGTCGCGGCGCCGGAGAGCGCGGAGGTCCGGTTGGCGAACCAGGTCTGGTAGACGGGGAAGCCGCTGCGCCACTGGTAGCTGATGGTCAAGGACTCGAGTGGGACGGTCGGGGTGAACCACGCGCTGGCACCGTCGGTGTCCGCGGCCGCCGCGTTGCCGGTGAGGGTCCGGGTCCCCTCGTTCCAGTTCGGCACGTCCCGGCCGGTGGTGCCGTCCGGGTCCGGGTCACACGACGGTCCGCCGGCAGACTCCACGGAGCACGAGTTGTACGACGACTGGTAGCCCAGCTGGGCACCGGTCGCGGCTCCGCCACCCTGGACGACCGCGGAGATCGTCGCCTGGTCGGCATCGACGTCACCGAGGACGAAGGACCACCCGCCGGCCGGTGTCGGCGCGGCGAAGGAGTACGTCGTCACGGACGGGCTCGTCGCGTTGTTCGCGGCCGGGCGGAGGTTGATGTACGAGTTGCCCCGGCTCGAGCCGTAGATCGCCCCGGGTCCGGTCGCGGCGGACTGCCACGTGGACGCTCCGCCGATCACGTTCGCGCTGGACGCGGTCGACGTGAAGGTCGTCGCCGGGAACCCCGGCAGCGCCACACTGCCCGTGAAGGCCTTGCTGGCACCGCTCACCGCGAAGGCTCCCCAGTGCCCGGTGGTCTCAGCGGAAGCACTGACCACCCCGCCGAGCGCGAGCCCCGCTCCGAGTGCGATGCCGGTCACCCCGGCCGTGATCATCCGCCATCGGCGCATGTGTTCTCCCCTGTCGGTGCGCCGGCCTGCCTCGACGCTTCCTCAGGATAGAGGGACGCGCCACCCCCGTCCGGGGGCCTGGTCGAGAAGCGCACTCGGCGCGCTCAGGCCCCGGCCCCGGACGTCTGCGCCTCCAGGGCGTCGAGTGCGCCGACCTGCCCGGCGACGAGCAGCTCCCGTGCGTCGCCGATCGATACCCAGCGGGCGTCGTCGACCTCTGGGACGTCGACGAACCGTCCGGATCCGCGCGGGAGCTCGAGCCGGACCGTGGTGCTCCGGACCTGCTCGACGGAGAAGTCGGGCGCGGACCCCGCGAACACGGTGACGCGCTTGCTGGATGCCTGCCGGAAGGTCCCGAGCAGCACCGGGGTGACGTCGGGAGCGGGGACACCGATCTCCTCCCGGAACTCCCGGAGCGCGGCGTCGAGCGGGGTCTCGCCGTCGTCGTACTCGCCCTTCGGGATCGACCACGCGCGCGGACGGCGACGCCAGAACGGACCGCCCATGTGCGCGATGAAGACCTCGAGCCCGCCCGACGGCGCGGCCCGCCAGAGCAGGAGCCCAGCACTCGTCACCACGACCTGAGTGTACGGACGCACACCTCGCAGGCGTCCCACAGCGCACGACCCGTTCGCGGTGGCCGACCGGGCGTACGGTCGCCCGCAGGAGCGCCGGGTGACGCCCCGTCGGATCGCACCACGAGGAGGTCGGTCGAGATGGACGAGCACTGGACCTCGATCACGCTGGCATCGGACAGCGAGCGAGCCCACGACGAGGCACTGCACTGGGTCCTGACGCACGCGGACGCCGGCACCGAACGACTGCGGGTGGTCGAGGTGCGCCCGGCGAGCCGGGGCCGGTCCGACGCCGACCCGTCGACGCCCGCTGACCAGGTGGCGAGGGCGGTCCGCGGAGCCCTGCCACACGTCGACGTCGAGCTCGCGCACCACGCCGGACCGCTCGCCTCCGCACTCGTCGACCTGTCCGGTGACGGCGACGTCCTCGTGATCGGGACGTTCCGGAGTCGCCGTGGGTCGACCGCAGGCCGGGCGCCGTCCCGCACCGCCGAACGCGCCACCGTGCCGACGGTGCTGGTGCCGGACGTCGCGCACCCGGTCGACGGCGACGTGGTCCTGGCGGTCGACGAGCCCGTGGACGAGCGAGCGGTGGCGATCGCGGTCGCGGAAGCACGACGGCGACACCGGCGGTTGACGCTGCTCCGGGCGTGGGAGATGCCGGTCCTGACCCGCACCGGCCTGACCGACTTCGCCGAGGACCCCCTCCGCTGGCGTCGGGAGAACGACGCTCTGCTCGAACGGGTGACCGCCGAGCTCGTCGCCCGGTTCCCGGACGTCCGGATCCGCCGACTCCTGGTCGAGGGGCACCCGGGACGTGCGATCGCCGCGCACACCAGGACCGCGTCGCTCGTCGTGCTCGGGCAGGGGCACGTGCACGTGCTGTCCGGTTCGGTGCTGCACGACGTCCTGCGCGACACGGTGTCCCCGGTCTGCGTGGTCCCGGCAGGGGCGCAGCGTCCGCTCGCGGCCGACACGGTGGCCGCCACCGGATCGGAGGCCCGGCCCGAGTCCGTCCCGTCGGCCTGAGTCCCGAGAGCGTCGCCCGGGGACGCGCGTTCAGCCGGCGAAGCCCCGCACGACGCTCTCGACGCGGCGCGCCAGGTAGGCGACGCCCTTCGTGTTCGGGTGCAGCGCCCCCGGTTCGAGGTCGATCCGTCGGAGCCCGTTCGTCGAGTCGAGCGTGACGCCGGACACGAGCGCGCCGGAGCGGTCGCACGCGGAGCGGGACTGGGTCGAGTCGAAGACGTCGACGTACCGGACGTCTGCTGCCGCCGCGGCAGCAGCGGCCACCTCGTCGAGGTCCTCCTGCACGCCGTGCAGGTAGACGACGTCGGTGTCCGTGAAGGGGTAGGAGTTCGCCGGGAACGCACCGGTCAGCGTCCCGATGTCGAGTGCGGAGCGGAAGCAGCCCTTCGCGGGTGTGTGCTCGGCGTCCGGGAAGATCGCCGGGTACCCGAGGAACACGACCTCGGCGTTCGGTGCCGCATCGCGCACCGCCCCCAGCGTCTGGGCGATCCCGAGCGCCACCCGGGAGCGGATCTTCGTGCCGAGCTGGTCGACGCCGTTCCGCACGAGCGTGCTGCGACAGGACGGTGCGTCACGACCCGAGAACACCGGCCCCTTCCGCGAGAGCGCCAGGCACGAGGCCGCCGTGCCGAACAGGTCGGCGTCGTTCCCGCCGATCGTGATCGTGACGAGCCGGGTGTCCGCAGAGAGCGCCTCGATCTGCGGCGGCACGCCGGCGAACTGGTGTCGGCTCGTGACGTCGGCGCTGGTGGCCCCGCCGCAGGTGACGTCCTGCAGCGCCAGGCCGAAGCGGGCGGCGATGCGGTGCGGGTAGTCCTGGGCGGACTGCCCACACGCGCTGACCGGCAGCCCGGTCTGGTCCCCGAGGCCGTAGCCCGCCGAGTAGGAGTCGCCGAGTGCGACGTACTCGCTCCCCGGGGGCAGCCCGGGGAGCGACTCGACCGGCTCCGTCCCCACCCGGAACGGTTGCGGGACCGGCCAGAGCGGCGCCGCCGAGGCGGAGGCCGTCGGCACGGTCCCGGTGACGAGCGCGCCGATCACGACCGCTGCGGCGAGCAGCGCGGCACGGGCGGGGCGGAGCAGGACGGGCCTCCCAGGCGGCACGGCGGACGGAAGCGATCAGGCTACCGTCCCGCTGCTCAGCGTCGGCCGAGTCGACGCTCTCCCCCGCTGCCCGTGCGGTACTCCAGACCGAAGTGCTGGTAGAGCACGGGTTCGGTGTCCGCCTCGAGTTCGCCGTCGGTGGGAATCGACGGCGCGTCCTTGATGAGCTTCTTCGGGAACGGCACGCGCAGGTGCTTCGGCGCGACGGTGGCTCCGACGAGCGGCACGAAGACGAGCTTCTGGAACCCGACGACGCCGGTCGTGACGGACCCGAACGCGGGCTCCGACGTCGCGGTGTCGTAGTAGATGCTCTCCAGGTTGCCGACCTTGTCGTCGCTCTCGTCGACGACCGGCAGACCGATCCAGTCCCGGATGTTGGCCGCTTCGAACACGGTGCTCCCTCCACGGCGCCGGTCGTTCCGGCCCGTCGTGCCGACGCTACAGACCGCCACCCGACCGCGCCCGCGCGCCGGGGGCGACGACACCGAGCCCGTCCACCGCGCCGAGCACGTCCGCCGCGTGCACCGCGAGGATCGCCGGGTCCGGTTCCTCGGAGAAGACGTCGCCCCGACGCACCGACGCGTCCGTCAGCACGACGTGCGGACCCGATGCCGGCGGACCCCACGACTCCGGCGGTGCCGGGCCGAACAGGACGACCGACGGGATGGCGTACGCCGACGCCAGGTGCGCGGCGCCGGTGTCCACCGTCACGACGAGCCGCGCCGCTGCGACCACCGCCGCGAACGGCTGCAGCTCGAGCACTCCGGCGAGCACGGCCTCCGGTGCCAGGCCGGCCGCCTCGGCGACGGCGGTGGCGCGCTCGACGTCGGCCGAGCCTCCCGTCAGGACGACGTGGTGACCGCGCTCCTGCAGACCGCGCACCACCTCGGCGAACCGGTCGACCGGCCAGTGCCGGGCGCCGTGGAAGGCACCGACGTGCACGACCGCGGCGCCGTCCACCACCGGTGGCTCCGCGGGCCGGTCGATCGCGACGTCGTCGGGGTCGCCGGGGATGCCGTGGGCCTCGAGGAGCCGCACCCACCGCTCGCGCTCGTTGACCGGTCCGTCGATCCACGCCGGCCCGTCCGGACCGTTGTGGCCGATCACGCGACGGGCTCCGAGCGCGGCGACGAGCCCCTCGGACTCCTGGCCGGCCCCGTGCAGGTTGATCGCCACGTCGGTGACGCCGGTGGGGACGTGGATCGGGTGGTCGAAGCCCTGCTGCGCGAGGTGCACGTCGACGGCGGGCACCAGGTCGACGACGGGTGCGAGCCACGCGGTCGTCGCGAGGCTGATGCGGTGGTCGGGGAAGGCGCGGCGGATCGCGCGGAGCGCCGGGACCGCCACGAGCAGGTCGCCGAGCTTGATGGCGCGCAGCACCACGAGCTCGGGCCGGCCGTCGGACGGGGGCAGGGTGTCGAGAGCGGTCACGGCATCGACGCTAGCGGTCGGAGCCCGCCGGGGGCCGCGATCGCGATCGTCGGCGATCCTGGTGCCCTGTGGGGTCGACTTCCGGTATGTCGGACACATGGCTCTCTCCGTGGACCGCGCTGTCAGCGGCCTCCTCTTCGACCGCGACGACACCCTGGTGATCGACGTCCCCTACAACGCCGACCCGCACAAGGTGGTGCCGGTCCCCGGCGCGAAGCGGGCCGTGCAGGCGGCACGGGACGCTGGCCTGCCCGTCGGGGTGGTCACGAACCAGTCCGTCATCGCGCGCGGGACAGCGACCCGCGAGCAGGTCGACGCGACGAACGCCCGGGTCGACGAACTCGTCGGACCGTTCGACGTCTGGTGCGTCTGCCCGCACGGCCCGGAGGACGACTGCGCGTGCCGGAAGCCCCGGCCGGGTCTGGTGCTCGACGCCGCCGCGCGACTCGGCGTGCCGGTGTCGGAGTGCGTCGTCATCGGCGACATCGGCGCCGACGTCGGAGCCGCCGCAGCAGCCGGTGCGCAGGCGATCCTGGTGCCGACGCCGCGGACCCGACCCGAGGAGGTCGCAGCCGCGACGACCGTCGCCGACTCGATCGAGGAGGCCGTCGCCCTGGCCCTCCGGCACGTGCGCGCGGTCACCGCGTGAGCGCCGACCGACCCCGCGTCCTCGTCGCACGGCTCGACTCGTTCGGCGACGTCCTGGTCACCGGCCCCGCCGTCCGTGCCGTCGCCGCAGGCGCGTCGCACGTCACCATGCTCTGCGGTCCCCAGGGCGCCCCGGCAGCCGACCTGCTGCCCGGTATCGACCGGGTCCGCGTCTGGGCGGCACCGTGGGTCACCGAGACTGCACGACCGCTCGACGACGCCGTCCTCGACGAGTTCCGGGCGATCGTCGCCGAGGAGCGCATCGACGAGGCCGTCGTCCTGACCTCGTTCCACCAGTCGCCGCTGCCCCTGGCGATGCTCCTGCGTCTCGCCGGCGTCCCCCGCGTGTCGGGGGCGTCCGTCGACCACCCCGGCTCGCTCCTCGACGTCCGGCTCCGGCCCGGTGAGGACCTGCCCGAGGACCTCCCGGAGCCCGAACGCGCGCTGCGCATCGCGGAGGCCGCCGGGTTCGCCCTGCCGGACGGGGACGACGCCAGGCTCGCGGTGCGCCTCGACGCCGCCGCGCCGCCCGAGGTGGTCGCCCTGGAGCGCTACGTGGTCGTCCACCCCGGCGCGAGCGTCCCGGCGCGCTCCTGGCCGCCGACGCACCACCGGGAGCTCGTCGCCGCGTACCGCGCGCTCGGGCTCCCCGTCGTCGTCACCGGTTCCCCCGGCGAGCGTGCGCTCACCGCGTCCGTCGCGGCCGGCGGCGGGGCAGGCCCGGACGACGCAGCCGTGCTCGACCTCGGCGGCCGCACCACGCCGGCGGAGCTCGCCGCCGTCCTCGCCGGGGCCGAGGTCGTCGTGGTCGGCAACACGGGCCCGGCACACCTGGCGGCCGCGGTCGGTGCCCGCATCGTCAGCCTCTTCTCCCCCGTCGTGCCGGCGGTCAAGTGGGCGCCGTACGCCGAGCACGTCGAGCTGCTCGGCGACCAGGGTGCGGCATGCCGCCTCAGCCGTGCCCGCGAGTGCCCCGTCCCCGGACACCCGTGCCTGTCGTCCGTGACGCCCGACGACGTCCTCGCAGCGCACGAACGGCTCGTTCATCGCGCTCTCCGGATGAACACACTCCCGCAGCGAACCAGAGCCGCGGACGGTGAGTAGCGTCCGGAACTGCCCCTCCTGCTCCTGCTGCTGACGGTCCGGCGCCCTGCCGGTCCGCGATGGGCTCGACCGAAAGGGAGTGCATGCGGATCCTCGTCTGGCATGTCCACGGTGGCTGGATGGACGCGTTCGTCCGCGGCCAGCACGAGTACGTCGTCCCGACGACACCGGAGCGCGGCGGCTGGGGCCTCGGCGCCGGCGGCCGCGACTGGCCGAACGTCGTCGAGATCGCCCCGGAGGACGTGGCTGACGCCGACGTCGACCTGGTCGTGCTGCAGCGCACCGAGGAGGCCGAGGCCGCCGCGCGGCTGCTCGGCGGCCGCGAGGTCCCGACGGTGTTCGTCGAGCACAACGCACCCCGTGTCGACGTCCCGAACAGCCTGCACCCGTTCCGCGACCACCCGACGATGACGATCGCGCACGTGACGCACTGGAACGCGCTCATGTGGGACTGCGGCTCCGCACGGACCGCCGTCGTCGAGCACGGGGTCGTCGACCCCGGTCCGCTGTACACCGGCACGCTCGAGCGATTCGGCGCCGTGATCAACGAGCCCGTCCGCCGGGGTCGTGTGGTCGGCACCGACCTGCTCCCCCGCTTCGCCGAGGTCGCCCCTGTCGACGTCTTCGGCATGGGCACCGAGCACCTCGCAGACCTCGGCCACGGCGACCGCCTGGTCGGCCTCGGCGACGTCAAGCCGGACCCGATGCACGCGGCGCTCGCCGAACGACGCGCCTACGTCCACGCGAACCGGTGGACGTCCCTCGGGCTCTCGCTGATCGAGGCGATGCACATGGCGATGCCGGTCCTCGTGCTGGCGACCACCGACGCGTCGCGCACCGTGCCCGCCGAGGCCGGCGCGATCGCGACGGACGTGGCGGAGCTGACCCGGGCCTCCCGGCTGCTCCTCGACGACCCCGACGAGGCGCGCCGACGCGGTGCCGTCGCTCGCGAAGCCGCGCTCGCCCGTCACTCGCTCGCCCGGTTCCTGACGGACTGGGACGAGCTGCTGGACGACGTCCTGACGCGCCACGGGCGCGCAGGACGGTCCCCGAGTCCCGCTCTCGAAGGGAGCACCCGATGAAGATCGCGATGGTCTCCGAACACGCCAGCCCGCTCGCCGTCCTCGGCGGCGTCGACGCCGGCGGACAGAACGTGCACGTCGCCGCCCTCTCCGGAGCGCTCGCGGACCGCGGCCACCAGGTGACCGTGTACACCCGTCGGGACGACGCCGAGCTGCCCGCTCGCGTCCAGCTGCGCCCGGGCGTCGAGGTCGTGCACGTCGACGCCGGCCCGGCCCGGACGGTGCCGAAGGACGAGCTCTTCCCCTTCATGTCGACCTTCGCGCAGGTCCTCGCCGCGGAGTGGTTCCTCGACCGGCCCGACGTCGTGCACGGGCACTTCTGGATGTCCGGTCACGCCGCGCTCGACGCCGTCACGCAGGTGCAGGGCCGCACCGGGGGCGTCCGGATCCCGATCGTGCAGACGTTCCACGCGCTCGGCGTCGTCAAGCGCCGGAACCAGGGGCCCGCCGACACGAGCCCCGAGGAGCGGACGTGGATCGAGCCGGCCGTGGGGCGCGGTGTCGACCAGGTCGTCGCGACGTGCTCGGACGAGGCGTTCGAGCTCAAGGCGCTCGGTGTCCCGCTGCAGGCGATCTCGGTCGTGCCGTGCGGGGTGGACGTCGACCGGTTCCAGCCGACCGGTCCCGTGGAGGAACGCGGACGGACGCACCGGGTGCTCACCGCGTCGCGACTCGTGCAGCGGAAGGGCGTCGGCACCACCATCGCGGCGCTCGCGAAGCTCGTCGAGGCGGGGCGCGACGTCGAACTCGTCGTGGTGGGCGGTGCCGGCACCGCCGGTTCCGACCTGGCGGACGACCCGGAGTACCAGCGCCTCGACGCCCTGGCCCGCTCGCTCGGCGTCCGTGACCACGTGTCCTTCCGCGGGCAACTCGGACAGGACGCGATGCCGACGGTGTACCGGAGCGCCGACGTCGTCGTGTGCGCGCCCTGGTACGAGCCCTTCGGCATCGTCCCGCTCGAGGCGATGGCCTGTGGACGACCCGTCGTGGCGTCGCAGGTCGGGGGCCTCATCGACACGGTCGTCGAGGACGCCACCGGGCTGCACGTGCCGCCCCGCGACGAGGACGCGGTCGCCGCGGCCGTCGCGGGCCTCCTCGACGACCCGGAGCGTGCCGAGGTGTACGGCGCCGCCGGACGGGAGCGCGTCGAGTCGCGGTACGCCTGGACCCGCATCGCCGCCGACACCGAGCGCGTGTACGACCGGCTCATCGCGAGCGGCGCGGGCACCGGCGTCGCTGCCGCCCCCGCCACGATCCCCACGTTGACCACGACGACGGGTCGCGCCCCGCGCACCGCCCGCGCCACCGAGAGGACAGCACGATGACCATCGAACAGACCGGCGTCGGCACGACGGAGCAGCTGAGCGACAGCGCCCGCGCCGTGCTCGACCACGTGGCCGCATCGGTGCCCGTGATCGCCTCGCTCGTGGACCACCGCGACCACATCGCCGCGTGGGCGGACGACGTCGCCGGCCGGCTCGTCGCCGGACGACGCCTGCTCGCCGCGGGCAACGGCGGGTCCGCTGCCGAGGCGCAGCACCTCACCTCCGAGCTCACCGGCCGCTTCGACGGGGACCGCCCCGCGTACTCGGCGATCTCGCTGCACGCCGAGACCTCGGCGGTGACGGCCATCGGCAACGACTACGGCTTCGACGAGGTGTTCGCCCGCCAGGTGCGTGCACACGCCCGCGCCGGGGACGTCGTCGTGCTGCTGAGCACCAGCGGCCGGAGCCCGAACCTGCTGCGCGCGGCCGAGGCCGCCCGGACGGTCGGTGCCCGGACACTCGCGATGACCGGCTCACGCCCGAACCCCCTCGCCGACGCCGTCGACGACGCGATCTGCATCGACGGTCCGTCCGCGAACGTGCAGGAGGCGCAGCTCGTCCTCGTGCACGCGCTCTGCAAGGCGATGGAACCGGCGCTCCGGCGCGGGGGCCGTCGATGAGCGCGGGCGGCACCGCGTCCACCAGGCGCCTCCGCATCGCGGTCGTCGGTGACACCCTGCTCGACGTCGACGTCAGCGGCACCAGCGAACGCCTGAGCCCGGACGCACCCGTCCCCGTCGTCGACGTGCGGACCGACGACCGTCGAGCCGGCGGCGCCGGACTGGTGGCGACGATGCTCGCGAAGGACGGCCACGACGTCACGCTCGTCACCGTGCTCGGCGACGACGTCCACGCCGAGGAACTCCGTGCCCTGCTGCCCGACGTGCGGATCGTGGCCGGGCCCTCCGGCGTGGCGACGCCCACCAAGACCCGCGTCCGGGTCGGCGAGCACGCCCTCGTCCGCATCGACGAGGGCTGCGACACGCCGCCGGTCCCCGACGTCACCGACGCGATGACCGCCGCACTGGCCGACGTCGACGCCGTCGTCGTGGCGGACTACGGCCGCGGCGTCGCCGCAGCACCCGTGCTCCGCGACGCGATCGCCGCCGTCACCGCGACCACCCCCGTCGTGTGGGACCCGCACCCGAAGGGCGCCAGCCCCGTCGCCGGCATCACCGTCGCGACGCCGAACGCCTCCGAGGCCCGGCGCTTCACCGACCTGCGCGGCGAGGGCGTCCCCTTCGCCACCGACGCCGCCGCCGCCCTCGTCGACGCGTGGGACGTCGTCGCCGTCGCCGTCACGCTCGGCGACCGCGGTGCCCTCGTCGGCCGACGCACCACGCGAGGACTCGACAGCCGCTTCGTCCCGGCACCGCACGTCACCGCCGGCGATCCCTGCGGTGCGGGTGACCGGCTCGCCGCCGGGGTCGCCGTGGCCCTGGCCGGAGGCGCCGACGTGCCGGACGCCGTCGCCGAGGGCGTACAGGCCGCGTCGGAGTACCTCGCCGCCGGCGGGGTCGCCTCCCTGCTCGCCGACGCGGCCCCGGTCGTCGTGGCCGTGCCCGGCGCCGACCGCGACGCCCTGCGGGTCGTGCACGAGGTCCGTGCGAGCGGCGGCACCGTCGTCGCCACCGGCGGCTGCTTCGACCTGCTGCACGCCGGACACGCCCGCACGCTCTCGGCGGCGAGGGCCCTCGGCGACTGCCTGGTCGTGTGCCTCAACTCGGACGACTCGGTCCGTGCCCTCAAGGGCCCGGAGCGACCGATCATGACCCAGGACGACCGGGTCGAGCTGTTGCTCGCGCTGGACTGCGTCGACGCCGTCGTGGTGTTCGACGAGACCACGCCGGACGAGGCGCTCCGCCGCTTCCGTCCCGACGTCTGGGCGAAGGGCGGCGACTACACCGCCGACGAACTCCCGGAGGCCGTGACGCTCGCCGAGTGGGGCGGGCGGGTCGTGACCGTGCCGTTCCACCCCGGCCGCTCGACCACCCGACTGGCGTCCGCGCTCGCTGCCGTCGGCTGACGACCGCGCCGTCCCCGCCGCGTCGGACCCCCACAGACCACCCCACGGAAGGAACCACATGCCCGTCCCCACCACCCCCATCGGCCGCGTCCTCGTCACCGGCGGCGCCAGCGGACTCGGAGCGGCCGTCGTCGACGCCGTCCTCGAGGCCGGCGGCACGCCGATCGTCCTCGACCTCCGCGTCGAGGGCGTCGCCGACGGTGTCGACGCAGTCGCGGTCGACGTGACGGACACCGCGGCGACCGAGCAGGCCGTCCGCGACGCCGCCGAGCGCCACGGGGGTCTGGACGCCGTCGTCACCGCGGCCGGCATCGACAAGCCCGCCCCGATCGGCGGCCTGTCCGCGACCGACTGGGAGCAGATCGTCGGCGTGAACCTGCTCGGCACCGCGGCGGTCGTCCGCGCGGCCCTGCCGACGCTCGAGGAGAACCACGGGCGCGTCGTCACGATCGCGTCGTCGCTCGCCCTCCGCGGCGTCGGCGACGGCACCGCGTACTCGGCCTCGAAGTTCGGCGTGCGCGGGTTCTCGCAGGCCCTCGCCGCCGAGACCGCCGGCAAGGTGGGCGTCACGAACGTCATCCCGGCCGGGATGCGGACGAACTTCTTCGCCGACCGCACCGAGCAGTACAAGCCGGGCCCCGACGCGCTCCTCATCGAGCCGTCCTACGTCGCGAACGTGGTCCTCTTCGCCCTCGCGCAGCCGGCCGGCTGCGAGATCCGCGAGGTCTCGGTCATGCCGGCGACGGAGCCCAGCTGGCCGTGACCGGCGTCGCCACCCGATGACGGACGGGAGGCCCGGTGCCAGTCGGCACCGGGCCTCCCGTCCGTCCCGTGGTCGGTCGTGCCCCGCCGCGCCGCCCCGCCCCGCCCCGCCGAGGTTCCGTAATTCGCGCACCTCGGCCGGCCGGAACGGCGTGTCATGGAACCGCGCCGGACCCCACGCGGCGAGTTGTGGAACCTCGGCAGCGGCGAGGGACGACGGCGCTGCCCCGGCCGGGGTTCCGTGATTCGCGCACCTCGGCCGGCCGGAACGGCATGTCGTGGAACCGGGCCGGACCACATGCGGCGAGTCGTGGAACCTCCTCATCTCGGGCCCAGGCGGGCGGAGCCAGCAAGAGCCCGGCCGAGCTGAGTCGGGCCGCCGGGCGTCAGCGGGTCCGGAGCAGGTCCTCCACGTCGGCGAGGACCCGATCGGGCTTGACCTCATCGACGTAGGACGGGTCGTGCTCGCAGCGCTCGGCGGTCCACCCCACCTGGGTGACGTCCACGCCGCAGACCGGGCACCGGGTGACGAAGGACATGTGCACCCGGTGCCGACCGCGGTCGAGCGGGCCGGCGTTGATGACGTTGCCGAACCAGAACACCCCGACCGTGCGCGTCCCGACGGCCACGGCGAGGTGCCGCGGTCCGGAGTCGTCGCCGACCATCACGTCGGCGGCGCCGAGCACGGCGGGGAGCTCCGCGAGCGGCAGGCTCCCGACCAGGTCGTGCAGCCGTGCGGCGTGTTCAGGGCCCGACTGGTCCCGGACCGTGGCGACGATCGCGTCGGCGGCCGGGCGGTCCGAGTCGTCGCCGACCAGGACCACGTCGTCCCCGACGGCCAGACGGGCGACGGCGACGGCCGCGAACCGCTCGGGACTCCACCGGCGTCGCGGGTCCGTGGCACCGGGGTGCATCGCGACGAGGGTGTGGTCGACACCGAGGCGCTCCCGGACGGCGGCACGTTCGGCGTCCGTGACCGCGATCCGGGGGTCGAGCGTCACGGGCTCGGCCCCGGCCAGCGCCGCGACCTCGAGCCCGCGCAGGACCTCGTGCTGGTAGTAGACGTAGCGGACCCACCGCTCGAGGACCTCGGCGTCCTCGGTCGCGGTGCCCACGGTGTGCGGAGCCCCGAGTCGGAGCAGGAACGGGTTCGAGTTCCGACCGCCGCCGTGCAGCTGGACGGCGAGGTCGAACCGACCGCGGAGGCGCTGCTCGAAGTCCTCGAGGGTCGGGGCGCCCTCGCCGGAGTCCCGGACACCCGGGTGCACCGGGAGCTCCTCGAACGCGTGCACGGCTCCGGTGCGCCCGTCGAGCAGGGCCCGGGCCGCCGGGGTACCGAGCAGGGTCACCCTGGCCTCGGGGTACGCGCTCGCGAGGGCGTCGATCGCCGGCATGGCGAACATCAGGTCCCCGAGCCCGCCGCCCCGGAGCACCGCGATCTCGCGGACCCCCTCGAACCGTTCGCCGCCCTGCCCGATGCGCACCACGCTCGTTGTCTCCTCGTGCTCGTCCGTCCACCGCCGGTCGTCGACGGTCGTTCCTGTCTACCGATGACCGGCCGGGAACGCGCCGGAGCACCCACGGACCCGGCGCGCCCACGGCTGCGTCAGCCGGAGAACGCGGTCCCGTGACCGACACCACCGCCCGAGAGCAGCATGGGGACTCTCCCGCTGCCTGTTGTCCCGGAAGGACGCGCATGACGCTCGAAGCACCCACCACGACCAGCGAGATCGTCGTCACCGACCCGGTTTCCGGATCGGTCGCCTCGACGACCTCGGTCGCGACGCCCGAGCAGGTGCACGACGCCGTGTCTCGCGCCCGTGCGGCGTTCCCGACCTGGTCGAGGACGGCTCCGGCCGACCGTGGTGCCCTGCTCCGGACCGCCGCCGAACACCTGCGCGCGCACGCCGACGAGCTGGCGGAACTGAACACACGCGAGACGGGCAAGGTCCCCGGAGACGCCCTCGGCGGCGTGGAGGCCGGCATCGGGACGCTCCTGCAGTACGCCGAGCTCGGCCCGGTCCACCGTGGCGAGGCCCTCCGCGGCCAGCACGGTGCCGCGGACTGGACGATCCCGCACCCGCGCGGCGTGGTCCTCGCGCTCACCCCGTGGAACGACCCGGTGGCCGTCGCGCTCGGCATCGTCGGCGCGGCCGTCGTGACCGGCAACACCGTGGTCCACAAGGGCAGCGAGCGCTGCCCGGCCACCATCGCCCGGCTCAACGAGCTCCTCGCCGAGGTCCTGCCCGACGGCGTGCTCGTCGGGGTCGACGGTGACGCCGCCACGGGTGAGGCGCTCCTCGCCGAGGACGGCATCGCCGTGTACGCGCACGTCGGCTCGACCGCGACCGGGGACCGCCTGGCCGAGGTGGCCACCGCGACGCGCGCGCACGTCATCCGCGAGAACGGCGGCAACGACGCGATCGTCGTCGATGCCGACGTCGACCCGACCTGGGCCGCCGGACAGGCAGCGCTCGGCGCCTTCGCGAACACCGGCCAGATCTGCACGAGCGTCGAACGCGTCTACGTCCACCGGGCGGTCGCCGCGGAGTTCGTCGAGGCCCTCGTCGCCGAGGCCGAGCGCCGCACCGCGCTGCCCGCCGCCGAGTACGGCCCCCTCGTGGACGACCGTCTCCGCCGCCTCGTGCAGCAGCACGTCGACGACGCCGTCACCCGCGGAGCAACCGTGCGCACGGGCGGCACGGTGCCCGAGGGCGCCGGCACCTTCTACCCCGCGACCGTGCTGACCGACGTGTCCGACGACGCGCTCGTGCTCGTCGAGGAGACCTTCGGTCCGATCGCGCCGGTCCGCGTGGTCGACTCCTTCGACGAGGGCCTCCGCCTCGCCGCTGCCGACCGGTACGGGCTCGCCGCCACCGTGCTCACGAACGACACCGCTGCAGCGCTCCGTGCCGCGGCGACCCTGCCCGTCGGCACGGTGAAGGTGAACGCCGTGTTCGGCGGGGCACCCGGCGGCAGCGCCGAACCGCGCGGGGCATCGGGCTCCGGGTTCGGGTACGGACCGCACCTGCTCGACGAGATGACGACCACGACGGTGGTGCACCTGGAACCGGCCACCCCGCGCACGACCGCCGCGGCCGGCACGACCGACGCCGCGCGCAGCACCGCCGAGCCTGGCACGACCGACACCGCGCCCGGCACCGCCGCCACCGACGCGGCCCCGGGTACCGCCGCCGCCGAGGGGTTCGACCGGTGACCGCCGACGTCCGCCTGGTGCGTCAGGTCGCCGGCCGCATCGGCGACCGCGAACCCCTCGTCGTCGTCATCGGCGACCCGATCCTGGACCGCTGGACCATCGGCGAGGCCGAGCGCGTGTCCCGCGAGGCTCCGGCCCCCGTCGTCCGCGTGACGGAGACCATCGCCGTCCCCGGCGGTGCCGCGAACACCGCCGTGAACGCCCGCGCCCTCGGTGCCCGCGTCCGCATGGTCGGCCTCATCGGCGACGACGAGGCCGGCGCCGTCCTCCGCGAACGGCTGACTGCCGCCGGTGTCGACGCGGACTTCCTGGTGGCCGTCCCCGGCGCCACGACGACCACGAAGACCCGGATCGTCGGCGGCGACCGGATCGTCGTCCGCGTCGACGACCTGGCCGCGACGCCGACCGACGACCACACCGACGAGCTCGCCGCCGCCGTGGCACGTGCGCTCGAGGGCGCCGACGCCGCCGTGGTGTGCGACTACGGCCTCGGCGTCACCCCGGAGTCGGTCCTGCCCGTCCTCGAGCGGGACCGCCCGGAGGTCGTCGTCGTCGACGCGCACGACCTGCGCGGCTGGAAGGACCTGCGTCCCGACCTCGTCACCCCGAACGCCGGCGAGGCCGTCGCCCTGCTCGGCACCGACCTCGGGCTGGGGTCCGCCCGCGCTGAGGCCGTCCTGGCGCACCGCGACGCGGTGTTCCGCGAGTCCGGCGCACGCGCGGCGGTCGTCACCCTCGACCGGAACGGCACCGTGCTCCTCGAACCCGGTGACGACCGCGGGTTCCGCACCCGCGCCACCCCGGCCTCCGAGCAGCAGGCGTCCGGCGCCGGCGACACGTTCTGCGCCGCGGCGAGCGTCGCCCTGGCGGTCGGGTGCGCTCCGCGTGAAGCCGTGCAGTTCGCGCAGGCGGCGGCCGACGTCGTCGTCCGGGAGGCCGGCACGTCCGTCTGCGACACCGCCGCGCTCCTCCGTTCGGTCGAGGCGCCGGCCGAGACGGTCGTCGACCACGACGACCTGGCCGCCGCCGTGGACGCTGCCCGTGCGGACGGCCGCCGCGTCGTCTTCACGAACGGCTGCTTCGACGTCGTGCACCGCGGTCACACCTCGTACCTGCGCCAGGCGAAGGAGCTCGGCGACCTGCTCGTCGTCGCGCTCAACGACGACGACTCCGTGCGTCGGCTCAAGGGCCCGGAGCGGCCGATCAACACCGCCGAGGACCGTGCCGGCGTGCTCGCGGCGCTGGCGTGCGTGGACCTGGTCACGGTGTTCGCGACCGACACGCCGATCCCGCTGCTCGAGCGCGTCCGTCCCGACGTCTACGTCAAGGGCGGCGACTACTCCCCCGAGATGCTCCGCGAGACCTCGGTCGTCGAGGCCTACGGCGGCGAGGTCGTGATGGTCGACTACGTCCCGGAGCACTCCACGAGCGCGGTCGTCCGACGCATCCGCGAGACCTCGGGCGGCGACGGGGCGTGATCGGGACGGTGACCCCGGTGGCCCGATGGTCCGGCGCCTGGGCATTGCCCGGAGGTCCGGACGGTGCGCCGGACGTCGACGTCCTGATCCCGACGGTCGGCCGCACCGCCGAGCTGGCCACGACCCTCGCCGGGCTCGCCGCGCAGACGGACGCCGCGTTCCGCGTCGTCCTGAGCGACCAGTCCGAACAGGGGGACGTGGCCGCCCGGCCGGCGGTCGCCGCCATGCTCCGCGTCCTGGAGGCGCAGGGCAGGTCCGTCACGCTCCTCGCGCACCCGGAGCGGCGGGGACTCGCCGAGCACCGGCAGTTCCTCCTGGAGCACGCGTCCGCCCCGGCGGTCCTCTACCTCGACGACGACGTGTGGCTGGAGCCCGGCACGGTGACCCGCATGCTCGACGCCCTCCGGACGCTCGGCTGCGGCTTCGTCGGCAGCGCGGTCCAGGGGCTGTCGTACCTGGACGACCGGCGTCCGCACGAGACGGCGCCGTTCCGGCCCTGGGAGGGACCGGTCGAACCCGAGGTCATCCGTCGCGGCCTCCCGGGCTTCGAGCGCTGGTCGCTGCACAACGCCGCGAACCTCGCGCACGTCGCCGCCGAGCTCGACGTGCGGCCCGGCGACTGGGTGCCGTACCACGTCGCATGGGTCGGTGCCTGCGTGCTCTACGACCGGCGGACCCTCGTCGAGGCGGGCGGGTTCGACTTCTGGCGCGACCTGCCGACGGGGCATGCCGGCGAGGACGTCGTCGCACAGTGGCGGGTGATGGAACGGGTCGGAGGCGCCGGCATCGTGCCCTCCGGTGCCGTCCACCTCGAGGCGCCGACCACCGTCACGGACCGGTCGGTCGACGCCCCCGACGTGGTGTTCGCGGACCCGACGGCCTGACCGGCGGGCGGGCCCTGCGCTACTCGCCGAACTCGACCTGCAGGGACTGCCCGGCGTCCGACAGCTCCAGCTGCACCGCCGCCCGGGCCTGTTCGACCCAGACGCTGTCCGAGCAACCGATCCACACGCTCGACAGCGGTTCGGCATCGGGACGGCACCACTCGCTGGCCCAGCCGATCAGCGCCGCGGCCAGCGCTTCGCCGTGGTCGGCGAAGCAGAGCGGTGCGACCGCCGACGGACGGTCGGTCCGCACGAGCCAGCTGACGGTGACCCGCGGCGGCGCCGGCAGGATGCGGACCTGTTCGGTGACCGCGACCTCGACGAAGACCTGACCGTAGGCGGTCTCGGGGAGTTCGGCGAGGCGGCGGTGGACCTCGTCGAGGTCCTCGACGGCGCCGGCGAGCATCACGTGGTGGTCGGGGCGTGGATCCGTGGTCGCCATGCAGCAAACGCTAGGGCGCTGCGGGCGCGCAGACAAGCCGCGACGCCCGATCCGCAGCCAGCACACACCGAACGGACGCGGGTGGGGCATGATCGAGGGACGCCTCCCCGACCGAGCAGGAGACCACGATGGCGACCTTCACACGCGGGTTCGGCGGACGCCGCCGCGATCGCGACGAATCGCGGCTCCCACCGGGCCAGACCCTCGTGCAGGACTGGCCGGTCCTCTCCGCCGGGGCGACCCCGCGGATCGCGCCCTCCGACTGGAGCTTCTCGATCCGGACCGAGCACGGGCTGACCGAGTGGACGTGGGACGACGTCGTGGCGCTCGGGGTGCAGGACGTCACGGTCGACATCCACTGCGTCACGCACTGGACGAAGCTCGACATGGCCTGGCGCGGCGTCCCGCTCGACGCGCTCTTCGCCCAGGTGGAGACGACGCAGACGTCCTGCATGGTGCACAGCTTCGGCGGCTACACGACGAACGTGCGGCTCGACGAGCTGCTCGGCGGGAAGGCGTGGATCGCGTTCGAGGCCGACGGCGCTCCGCTCACGCCGGAGCACGGCGGCCCGGCCCGGCTGCTCGTGCCGCACCTCTACTTCTGGAAGAGCGCCAAGTGGGTCCGCGGCATCGTCATGCAGGCCGATGACGAGCCGGGCTTCTGGGAGGCGAACGGCTACCACCTGCACGGGGACCCGTGGAAGGAGGAACGGTACTGGTGAACCCCGGACGACCGACCGGCCTGGAGGCACGGGGCGCCGCCGCCGCGTCCGTCCCGACGAGCAGACGGCCGGCCTGGCACGGCGCGACGGTCGCCGCCGTCGCCGCCGAGACCCCGTCGGCCCGACGCCTGGTCCTCGACGTCCCGACCTGGCCGGGCAACGACGCCGGGCAGCACCTCGACCTCCGCCTCACGGCCGAGGACGGCTACCAGGCCACGCGCTCCTACTCGATCGCGTCGAGCGGTCCCGGCACGCGCGTCGTGCTCGCGATCGACCGCGTCGACGACGGCGAGGTCTCCCCGTTCCTCGTCGACGACGTCGAGGTCGGCGATGCACTCGAGGTGCACGGCCCCCTCGGCGGCTGGTTCGTCTGGCGGCCGGAGCCGGCCTCGGAACGGGCACCGCGGCCCGTCCAGCTCATCGCCGGCGGGTCCGGCATCGTGCCGCTCGTCGCGATGGTCACGGCGCACCGGGAGGCGGCGGACCCGGCCCCGTTCCGGCTGCTCTACGGCGTCCGGACCCCGGACGACGTCTTCTTCCGCTCGGAGCTCGCCGCGGCGGTCGCCGGCCCCGCTCCGCTCGACCTGTCGATCGTGTTCAGCCGCCGAGCACCGGACGGATCGACGATGCCCGCGGGGCGCCTGACCCGGGACTCCCTCGCGGCGGCGGTGTTCCCACCCGACGCGGGAGCACTCGTGTACGTGTGCGGGTCGACCCCGTTCGTCGAGCAGGTGCTGCGCTGGCTCGGCGAGCTCGGACACGACACCGCTGACGTCCGGGCGGAGCGGTTCGGCGGCAGCTGACGACTGCACACGGCTGCGATCCGCTTTCCGGTCCTCGGAAACCACGAAACCCCGACCGGAGTCGGGGTTCGTGGGGGGCCGGGTGGAGCCGGCGGTTCCCGAGCGGATGACGAGATTCGAACTCGCGACCCTCACCTTGGCAAGGTGATGCGCTACCACTGCGCCACATCCGCATCGCGCGACCTGTCGGACGCGCAGGTCGAGCATACCCGTCCCCGGGCGCGGAACCGACTCGTCCGACCGGACCGGGCGTGTCCGCCGGGCACGTGTCAGCCGGCGGCGCCCGGCTGGGGCAGTTCCTGTCGGACGCCGGCGGCGACCGCGATCGAACGGACCTGCGCCGCGAGCTGGTCGCCCTGCAGGTGTTTGGCGAACCCGACGACGGTCCGGTACAGGGGCAGGTCCACCTCGGTCCACTGTCCGTTGTCCACGATCACCCGGAGCGCGTCCACCGACCCGAACGTGTACCGGCCTGCCGCCGCGGTCTCTCCGTTCGCGACGGCCCGGATGACGGCCCGCGGGATGCCGAGCACCAGGCGCGGGCTGCTGCCCCCGACGTAGACGCCGATCCCGTTGTGGTCGGCGACCACGGTCGCCTGCCCCCGGCGGGGCACGTCGCCCTCCGGTGTCGAGCCGAGCATCGCCGCCGTCCGCCGGACGTCGACGGCGACGTCCTTCGAGAACAGCGCCCGGGCGAGGAGCGCGCCGGGATGCCGTTCGGCGAGCGCTCGCTCGCGACGAGCGGTGTTCGCGTTCTGGACGGCGAGCACGATCTCGAGGACGGCGAAGATGCCGACGGCGTACAGCAGCAGCGTGCCGACGACCGCACCGGTCGACATGCCGTCCTCGTGCTCGCGCCAGGCCAGGAAGCCGAACCGCAGCACCAGGTAGCCCGCCACGACGACGATGCCGATCAGTCCGCCACGCCGTCGGCTCGTTCCCTTGTCGTTCCCCACGCCGACACCCTAGGACGTGGCGGCACCGGCCCGCGCGGACCTGCGCGGTCCCTCAGGCGTGGCTGCTCGGGCGGAGCGGGGCGTCACCGTGTTCACTGGTGGCATGAGCGACTTCGTGAAGGACGTGCGCGACGAGGGCCCCGTCGAACCCGAGGCGCACGGGGTGGACCTGGTCGAGGGCGACGAGCCGGCGGTGCGCATCCTCGTGCGTGGCGAGCTCGAGGAGACGCTCCAGCACGACGGTCGGACCTGGCGGATCACCGACGAGACCCACGACGCCGGTGACGCTCCCGCGATCCGGGTGTTCCGTCCGGCCGACTGACCGAATGCACGGCTGGCCAGCCGGTCGCACCGTCGGTCACGGACGTGACGCTGCGGTCGCGTCCGTGACCGGCGGCGCTCAGTGGGTGCTGTCGCTCAGTAGGTACCGTCGCGACGCTCTTGGCGGGTGACCTGCTCGCCCGACGCCGGGTCCACGCCGGCGCGGGTCGTGGTGGTCGTGCGTCGACCGCCGAACGCGACGGCGAGGCTGATGATCAGCAGGACGACGCCGGCTGCCATGAGGATGTAGCCGATGAGGTTGAGGTTGAGGCCTGCCACCTGGTAGTCGACCGCGAAGGCGACGATGGCGCCGATCACGATGAGGGCGATGCTCGTTCCGATGCGCATGGGGTGCTTCCTTCTCCGGGGACCCCGACAGTACCCATCAGCGGGGCAGCGTGACCGGAACGACGGACGTCAGGCGGCGAGACCCACCACGACGTCGTGCACGACCGTCGCCGCCCGCGCCGCCGCGTCGTCGAGGTGCAGCCGGAACTCGTCGCCGTCGGGCGCGCAGAGGTCGCTGATGCCCCGCACGGACAGGAAGGGCATCGCGTGCACGTGCGCGAACTGGGCGATCGCCGCCGACTCCATGTCGACCGCGGCGACCGCGGGGAACGCCTCGCGGAGCACGCGGGCCCGTTCCTCGGTCACGAACACCTCGCTCGACCCGATCGTCCCCGCCCGGAGCGGATGCGGGACGTCCGCTGCCAACGCGAGCGCCACGAGACGGTCGTCGGGGGCGTACCCGGTCGGCATGCCTGGTACCTGCCCGAGGGCGTAGCCGAACGCCGTCGCGTCCGCGTTGAGGTTGACGTAGCGGTCCCCCATGACGACGTCGCCGATCGCCACGCCGTGCATGAGTCCGCCGGCGGTGCCGACGCTGATCACCGGGACCGGGCCGAAGTCGTGGTAGCAGTGCGCCACCGCGGCCGTGGCGTTCGTGAAGCCGATGCCGCTCCGCTGGACGGCCACCGTCCGACCCGCGACGTCGAGCAACCGGTGGCCGTCGTGTCCACCGACGGGTCCGTAGGCAGCGCTCACGCCGCCCACGAGGTCCGCGAACGCGGCGACCTCTTCGCTCATCGCCGCGATCACCACGGCGACCGGTGCTGCCCGTTCGTCCACCGCACGATCCTGCCACACGGCCGCTGGCGACCGGGACACGGACGCCGCGGTCAGCTGCGGCCGGTCAGCGCGCCCCACGCCCGGCTGAACGGGTTCTTCCGGCGCTGCCACCCGTGCTCCGCCAGGACCCGCTTCATCGGACCGCTCACCCAGCTGCTGCTGAAGGTGAAGAAGCCGCCGTCCTCTGGCCAGTTCCGGGAGCTCATCGACGCCTTGTAGAGCCCACTGTCGAGGAGCGTGACGTGCCAGTTCCACGTCGCGCCGCCGAGCAGGGTGAGGCCGCCGTCGCCGGCCGGCTGCCCGGACAGGTCCACACGCCAGGTCCCGGTGATCCGGTCGCCGTCGGCGGTGACGACGATGGGGTGCTCGCCCTGCCCGGTGAGGGCGAGGAGCGCGGCGGTGACGTCGGACTTCGGCGCTGGCTGCATGGGGACCAGTCTGGACGAAGAACGCACGTCCCGGGCCGCTCCGGGCGTTTCCCGGGAGTCGGGTGCATGGTGGGGCGAGAACCGCCGGCACTCCGGCTCGACGCCGAACCGGAAGGTGGGGATGGACCACGACGATCCCCTCGCGGGCGCTGCGGACGCGACCCTCGTGGTGCGCGCCGCCGACGGCGACGTCCGCGCGTTCGAGGTGCTGGCACGCCGCCACGGCCCGGTGGCGCGGCTCTACGCCGAGCAGGTGCTCGGGTCGAACCTCGAGTCGGACGACGTCGTGCAGGACGCGTTCCTCACCGGCTGGCGGCGATTGTCGGACCTCAACGACCCGGGGCGCTTCCGTTCGTGGATGATGCAGATCGTCACGAGGAAGGCGCTCGACCGGCTGCGACGCCGTCGGCACCACGACGACGTCGACGCGGTGGACCAACCGAGCTCGAGCGCCCGGCAACCGGAGCGTATCGTCGAGGCGCGGATGCAGCTCGACGCGATGTGGGTTGCGCTCGACGGACTGCCCGCCGACCAACGGCGGTGCTGGCTCCTCCGGGAGACCGCCGGGTACAGCTACCAGCAGATCGCCGAGGAGCTCGAACTGCCGGTGTCGACGGTCCGCGGGCTCCTCGCCCGCGCGCGTCGCACCCTGACCGCGGAGATGGAGGCGTGGCGATGAGCGACATCGACGACGCCGCCGTGCCCGAGGACGACCTCGACGGCCACACCATCGAGGAGCTCGCGGACTACCTCGACCGCGACCGGACGCCCAGGGACCCGAGCATCGAGGACTCCGCGACGTGCCGCCTCGCCCTCGACAACATGGCGCGACTCCGCGAGCTGTCCCGCGGCGCCCTCCAGCGCCGGGCCGAGTCGCAGCCCGACCCCGACACGTCGTGGATCGACCGCCTGCTCGAGACGATCCGGTCCGAGGTCCGGCCCGGACGGGACGTCCCGATCGCGCACCCCGACCCGCGGCTCCGCCTGGCGATGACGGAGGCGGCCGTCCGCGGACTCGTCCGTCGGACCGGCGACACGACGGGCGACGTGGTGATGGGCTCGTGCACCCTCGAGGGCGACGTGGGCGAACCGGGGGCGCCGGTGCACGTCCGCGTCACCGCCGGACTCGTCTACGGAGCACCCGCCGTCGAGGTCGCCGATCGCCTCCGCGCGAGGATCGTCGCCGCGCTCGAGCGACACACCGACCTGACCGTGGCGTCCGTCGACGTCGTCTTCGACGACGTCACCCTGCCGTAGGAGCACCAGATGCGCGACGAAGCCCTCTCCCGGGCGCTGACGAGCCGGATCCGCAGCGTGGACGGCGTCGTGGCCGTCCACCCGCCGAGAGCGATCGTGCAGGCGGCGGCGGAGGTGGTCGCCGGCACGCTGGCCCTCCGAGCGCCGGACGTGCTGGTCGACGTGCACCGCGACGGGTCGTCGCTCCGGGTCGTGACCGGCATCGCGGTGGACGACGCCCGTCCCGCGAAGGACACCGTCCGCGAGGTCGGCGAACGCATCCGCGACCTGGTCGACGAGCACGAGGGCGTCCCCGCCGGCCTCGTCGACGTCACCGTCCGTCTCGTCGAGGGTGTCGGCGGCGCGGCCGCGGAGCGGACGGCGTCCGAAGCCGACGGGTCGGACGCCGACGGGTCGGTCGCTGACGGCTCGGTCGCCACGGCGGGCTGACCGCGCGCGGCCCTGGACCGGAGCAGGCACCCGACGCCAGGCACGGGTCGGGCCTGCACCGTGCCTCCCGTCCGGCGGTCCGCCGCGCGCCGTCCGGAACCGGTCAGAGCTGATTGAGCAGCGACAGGACGTACCCGGCAGCGAGGAGTTCGACGACGCAGAGGAGCGCGCCGACCCCGCCGACGACGGCACCGGCCGCGGAGGACCGGCGCCCGAGCCGCGCGTCGCGGGCCCCGACGACGACGGCGGCGATGCCGAGGACGACGCTGGCGAGCACCCAGAACTGCAGCAGCATCGTCGCGACGTAGATCTGGACGTTCTGGAGCGCGAGCGTCACGACCACGCTGAGCACGACGGCCGGTGGACCCGAGACGGCCAGCCACGCCATCGTCCAGGCCCGCGACCGGTGCTGCACGACGTCGGTCATCGGATCCCCCTTCGTCCCCGGCTGGCAGTGTAGCCGCGACGGGCCGTCCGGCCGGCCGCGCGTGGGTGCTCAGGGGTGGTGGTGCACCCAGGTCCACCGTCCGCCGAAGTCGGCGCGGAGGGCCCCGAGGAGCTCCGGTACGAGGTCCCAGCCGTCGTCGGAGGTGACGATCCCGAGCGGGCTGACGACGATGCTGCCCGAGGTGTCCTGGTCCCCCATGAGCGCGGTCCCGCCACAGTCCGCGCAGGTCAGGGTCGGCTCCGGTCCCTCGAGCCAGGCGTTGAACGCGGCCCAGAACGGCTCGTCGGCGAACGGCGTCCCGCAGTACCGGCAGTCGGAGGGACCGGTGCTGTCTCCGAGGTACCAGATGCGGTGGTCCTCGTCGTGGGGTACGTGGACGTAGATGAACGACCACCGCGGGTCGTGGCGCGGGTCGTCCCACTCGGTCGGGCGCACGGTGAACCCCGGACCCAACCTGTCGGCGGGGAGGGACAGCACGCCCCGGCGGCTGTTGGGCGGGAAGTCGTCGACGGCGTCGGGGTCCGGCACCGCGAACCGACGGTCGCGCAACCAGGTACGGAGGCGCTCGGCGACCGCTTCGGCGTCCTCGGGGGCGACGTCGAGGGCGAGGATCTGCTGGTGGGACTCACTCATCGGACACCACCCGCTGTGGACGTCGAGCGGGTGGTGTCCATCGTGGCGTTCATCGTCGAGACCCTACCGGGAGCCGTCCCGCTCCCCGTCGTGTGTCTTCCGGAACAGATCCCCCTCGCGACGGACGTGCCGACCGGGGTGATCGGGCAGAGTGGTGCTCGTGTGGGGAGTCCGGTGGATCGCGGCCGCGGTCGTGGGGGCCGCGGTCGTGTCCACCGCCGCCGGGTGTTCGTCGTCCGGCTGGTGCCGACCGCTGGAGCCCGGACCGACGGTGACCGCCTCGTACGCGCCGACGGCCGACCGGCTCGCCACGCTGCCCGGTGTGACGGACGTCGACGCGACGTACCGACAGCCGGACGACTCGCACTGCGTGTCCCGGAAGTCGCTGCAGAACGCGCCCTGGTCCGCGGACTTCACGGTGCACGTCCGCTCCGGGTTCACGCTCGAGCAGGTGGACCAGGTGCGGGCAGCGCTCGGGTCCTCCACGGCGACCGTGCACGCTGCCCGGGGAGACGGTGTCGCCGCCTGGGAGCTCGCACTGCCGGCGTCCCGGTCGCTCGGGTCCACCCCGTCGCCGGGCGACCCTCCGCTGGTGACCGACGCGGACGGGTACCGGCTGGTGACCGAGGCGGCGCTGCTGCCGGGCGTGACCGTCGCCCAGCAGGGCGCGACGGCCATCACGATCCGGGTCCGGACACCCGCGTCCGTCGCGGCCGCCGTTGCCTGGCTCCGCGCCCACGTCACCGATCCGACCGACTCGTGGGTGTACGTCGGGACGTCGACGTCGTGGACGTTGTCCACCGGGGTCACCGGGCTGTTCGGTGTCGCGGACACCACCATCGCCACGGCGACCGGCGTCCTCGAAGCCCACCCGGGGATCACCCGACTCAACGTCGGAGGGACGCTGGTGACCGCTGTCGCACCCACCGAGGCCGATGCGGAGGACGTCGTCGCCGCGTTCGAGCGGACCGCGCCCGACCGTGCCGGGCAGACGGTCGCGGCGTGGTGGCCGGACGGGAACGGCACGAAGGTGTCGGGCGTGGTCGGGTCCGCGCGGTAGACGTCGGGTTCGCCCGATGTCGCCGGGTCCGCCCGATGTCGCCGGGTCCGCCCAGTCAGGTCGGGTCCGCTCGATGTCGTCGGGTCCGCCCAGGAGACCGGGGACTTCCGTGGTGGGCGGCTGACCGGTCCCGTGTCGGGGAACGACGCCTCCGCCCCCGCCCCTCGTGCCCGCTCAGGTCCGCGCGCAGGGACTCGGCCGCGCTCGGCGCGGGCCTCCCGCCACCGGTCCGGAGCTTCCAACGCCCGTCCGGCGTAACCACGCCACTCGGACCCGGTCGAGCGATCTCGTGGCCGTGCGCTGTTCGACTGGAGGACCGCCCCAGCCGAGGCATCCGGTGTTCGTCTGGCGAGCTGTCCCGGCAGATCCCGTGCGCACGCTTGCAGCGCTCGGAGACGAGGCCCACCGGCGCCGATCCTCGACCACGGGAGCCTCGACGTGCTCCCTCACACCTGACCGACCGTGAGGAGGTCACGCAACCTGGCATCGAGGTCGCCGCGGCAGGTCCGCAACCTCCCTTCCACGACTTCGTAGAACACCAGTTCCTGCACTGACACGGAACGCCCGGTGGCGGGGATGCCGTGGAACTCGTGGCGATGTGTCCCAGATCCGTGGACGATCGCGCCGATCCACTGCCCGTCGATCACGAGTCGTTCCATGCGCCATCGGTAGTCCGGGAAGGCATCGGTGATCGCTACAACGCCCGCCACGTACTCGTCCAGCCCTGACGCCGACCCGTCGGCCGCTCCGTCGACATCCTGGTGCACGTAGTGACGGAGGTCGTCGAAGCGCCGGTCGTTGCACGCGGCAAGATAGGGCTCGTACCACTCGCGTCGCATCTCGTCATGAGTCACGGGCTCACCTTAGGCGTCGGCTGCCGAGGCGGACCCGATCGTCGCTCGTGGACGATCGACCTCCCGGACGTGATGACCGCGAGGTCGGTGCCCGACCTCGCCTCTTTCCGAGGCGCCGGGGCACATCGCCGAGTTCGCCCGCTCGGCGAGCGGGAGCATCTCCTCGTCCGTTGCGACGCGGACCGCGCGGACGCAGCCGCGGTCGCCGGGTGGGCCGGGCCCGCACGGCGACACCGCACGGGCTCCGGATGACCTCAGCGACCAGGGAGGGTGTTCAACGACTGCGACCGCTGTTCGAGGAGCTGGGCGTAGGTTCCGTCGCGCTCCGCCCACCGCAGCGCCTGAGCACGTTCAACGACGATCTCGTTCGGCGTCGGCGTCTGGGCCAGGAGCCCGAGGACCTCGTCCAGGAACGCGTCGAGCGGGAGCGCGTTCGGGTTGACCTTCTCCTGCCCCGCGGTTGCGACCGCCGGCGGTACCAGTTCGGTGACACCGACGCCGGTGCCGGCGAGGTGCGCGCGAAGGGACACCGAGTAGGCGTGCACGGCGGCCTTGGAGGCCCCGTACGTCGCCATGAGGGGGAAGGGCATGAACGCGATGCCGGAGGTGACCGTGATGAAGTCGCCGCGACGTTGATCGATGAGATGGGGCGTGAATGCATCGAGGACGCGGATGGTGCCGAGCAGGTTGACGGTGATCGTGGTCTCCGCCTGCTCGATGTGGGCCGGGTCACGGAGGTCCTCGAGGATCATCACGCCGGACATCGTCACGACGAGGTCGAGGTCCGGGTGCGCGGCGAGGACCTCGTCGCGGGCACGATCGATCGACGCGGGGTCCGCCACGTCGATGGCGACGGTTTCCAGCCCCTCGACGCGTTCCGTGTTGCGACCGCCGACGATGACGGTGGAGCCGGCGTCGGCGAAGCGGCGTGCGAGGCCGTGGCCGATGCCCGAGGTTCCTCCGACGATGAGGACGGTTCGCTTGGTGATGTCCATGTCAGTCTTCTTCCTGTCTGATGACCGGTACGACACTGATCCTCCGGATCGTCACCGGTACCGAGAAGGCCCCCGTGATCCGGGGTGTGCCAGGACCCCCTCAAGTGGCCGCATCGTCGTTAGCGTGAAGTCCATGGACGAACGAGCCGACGAGAACCGCCTCGGTCAGTACCTGATGGCGCGCCGCGCGCTCATCGCGCCCGAGCAGGTCGGGATGCCCGCCGGATCGAAGCGGCGCGTCCCGGGTCTGCGCCGTGAAGAGGTCGCGTTGCTGTCCGGGATCAGCGCTGACTACTACCTCCGCCTCGAGCGGGGCCGCGACGACAACCCGTCGTCGCAGGTCCTCCAGGCCCTTGCCAGAGCCCTCCTGTTGGACGAGGTCGAGACCGACTACCTGCTCGGCCTCGCGACCAAACGACCACGCAGTCGACGTCCGCGGCGCATGGAGCGAGTCCCCCAGCGGCTGCAGCATCTGCTCTCCGCGCTCGACATGCCCGCGTTCGTCGAAGGGCGCTACTTCGACGTCCTCGCTGCCAACAGGTCGGCAACGGACCTGTCCCCACGCCTCGCGCCCGGACACAACCGGCTCCGATCGCTGTTCCTGGACCCGGAAGAGCGCGAGTTCCACACTGACTGGGGCCGGGCAGTGACCGATGCGGTGGCGGCGTTCCGGCACACCGTCGGCGACGACATCGCTGACCCTCGGGCGGTCGAACTCGTCGGGGAGCTCTCCCTCGCCAGCGCTCGATTCCGAGCCGTCTGGGCACGGCAGGACGTGCGTCCACTCGAAGGGAACACGACGGAGGTGCACCACCCCGTCCTCGGCGCCCTCAGGCTCAACCGAGAGAAGCTTCCCGTCAGTGGGCTCGTCCTCGTCGTGTACTACCCGGATCAGGACAGTGACACTGCCGAGAAGCTGCGCATGCTCGCTTCCCTCGGCCAGACCGAGCGCAACCTGTCGACGCCCTGAGGGTCACCACGCCGCATCACCGACGTCCAGCCGGTGTTGCCGTTCCCCGACGGACCGGTGATCCGTTGCCGCCGACAGGCGTGGAGCTCGGTCGTCGCGGCGGGTGCCCCGGGCCCGTCGAACACGCGCCGACGCGTTGATCGAACCACCGGAGCAGCCGTGCCGAGTCGGCGGATCGGTCCGTCCAGCCGGCTTCCGGAACGGCGAAAGCCCCCGGACATCCGGGGGCTTTCTGTGGTGGGCGATACTGGGATCGAACCAGTGACCTCTTCCGTGTCAGGGAAGCGCGCTACCGCTGCGCCAATCGCCCAGAAGTCTCCGCCGAGGCAGAGTCTGGAGGTGGGGACGGGATTCGAACCCGCGTGGACGGCTTTGCAGGCCGCTGCCTAGCCTCTCGGCCACCCCACCATCGAGGTTCACGTCTCCGTGAGTACCCGAACGGTGGGATACCCTCTGGTGAGAAACCGGGACCCGAGGGAACCGGTACTCGAGCGGATGACGAGATTCGAACTCGCGACCCTCACCTTGGCAAGGTGATGCGCTACCACTGCGCCACATCCGCATGTCGTGTCCGCTCTCGCGGCGACTCGTAAACTGTATCCGACTCCGGGGCGATTCTCCAAAATCGTTCCTGTTCACCGGGCGTGTCCCCCGAGTTCACGCGGAAGTAGGCCCCTTCGCACCGTGCTCGTCCGCGGCGGCGGCGGCGACGGCGGCGTTCCACGCACCGTACTCGTGCGTGGTGGCGGCGTTCCTGGCACCGTGCTCGGTCGTGGCGGCGGCACTCCACGCACCGTGCTCGTCCGCTCAACCGGTGCACCCCTGCCAGCCCCGTGCGCCGCCCTTGCCGCGCACCGGCCGGCGAACGCCGCACCAGGGGCAGCGGCTGCGGCGAACCCCGCACCGTGCTCAGCGGCGGCGGCGAGCCCGCACCGTGCTCGCCCGCGCAACCGGTGCGCCCCTGCCAGCCCCGTGCGCCGTCCTTGCCGCGCACCAGCCGGCCAACGCCGCACCACGGGCAGCGGCCACGGCGAGCGGCGTCGACAAATGCCGCACCGCGCGCAGCAGGACGGGGCAGGGCCCAGCAGGAACGGGCAGGCCGGAACGACCCCCTACCCACTACCCACGACGCGCGCGAGCACGAGGCTCGGTTCGGCAGGGCGGCCGACATCCGCTACTATCGATCCGCACGCAAGTGCAGGGGGCGATTGGCGCAGTTGGTAGCGCGCTTCGTTCACACCGAAGAGGTCATCAGTTCGAGTCTGGTATCGCCCACCCCAAGAGCCCGACGCACACCGCGTCGGGCTCTTCTCGTCCCGCGACGATGACCGGACACGACCACCAGCCACGAGAACCTCGACACGAGACACAGAGCAAGGGCAGCATGACCGACGTCGACCTCGAGTACGCCCGCGTGCGCGCCGTGCTCGACCGCCCGACGCTGCGCCTGATGTCCCGCCCGACGAGTGCCGTCGTGCTCGCGGTCTTCCGGACGGTGTTCGACCGCGACGTGCAGTACGTCCCCGCCGACCGGATGCACCTGCAGGTCGAGGAGCACGTCATCCGGCTGCAGGCGACCGGCGCCAGGGTCCCGGCGAGCGAGAACCCGCAGGACGACGACAAGCGCCCGAACGGCCGCGCCCTCTGCCGCGAGTGGGTCGCCGCCCAGTGGCTCGTCCGCTCCAACTCCCCCGACGGCGACGAGCAGTACTCGCTGACGAGCCACGCGCTCGAGGCGTTGAGCCTCGTCGACGCCCTCTCCGCCGACCGCGCCCTGATCAGCGAGAGCCGCCTGGCGATGATCGTCGACGCCGTGCACCGGTGGGCGGCCCGCGCGGAGCCGGACCCCGACGTGCAGATCCGCCGGATCGACGCGCAGATCGCCGAGCTGCAGGCCGAGCGCGACCGCCTGGCGACCGGCGACGCCCCGACGACGGTCGACGACGACCGGATGCGCGACGGCTACACGAACATCACCGACCTGATCCGGCAGCTCCCGAGCGACTTCAAGCGCGTGGAGGAGGCGGTCGCGTCGATGCACCGCGCCATCGTCGAGGACTTCCGGAACGAGGTCCGCCCGATCGGCGAGATCCTCGACGACTACCTCGCCCGTACCGACACGCTGATGGAGTCGACGCCGGAGGGCCGCGCGTTCGAGGGCGCCTTCGAGCTCCTCCGCGACGACGCCCTGCTGCTCCGTCTCCGCGACGACATCACGACGATCCTCGAGCACCCCTTCGCCACGTCGCTGAGCGCGGCGGAACGACGGACCTTCCGCAACACGGTGAGCATCCTCCGGCAGGGCATCGAGGACGTCCTCGCCCAGCGCCGACTGCTCACCGGCACGCTCCGCGACCAGATCGTCGCGCACGACGTCGTCCGCGACCGCGAGCTCGACGCCGTCCTGCGCAGCGTCAACCGCCGGCTCGCGACGCTCATGGAAGACGGGAGCGCGCGTGGAACCCTTCCGCTCGAGCTCCTGCCGCCGGTCGCCGAGGTCGGCACCTTCCGCGAGCGGTTCTACGACCCGGACACCGAGGCCGTCCCACCGCCGATCGAGGAGCCGGACGACGACGTCTTCGATGACATCGACGTCGCCTCGCTCCGACGGCACGGCGGACCGCTCCTCACCGAGCTCCGCGCCGCACTGCGGTTCAGCACCGCCCCGACGAGCGACGGCGCGTTCCACGAGCTCCCGGCGGAGCAACGCCGCCCCGTCGAGCTGTTCGGCCTCGCGCACCTGCTCACCGGACGCGACGACTTCGAGGCGGCAGCCACCGCAGTCCGCCACCACACGGTGCGCCCGGACGGCACGACGATCGCGTTCACCATGCCCACGGCCGCGCTCGGCCCGTCGGCAGACGACACCACCCTGGAGGCTCGGTGACCGACACGACGACCGGTCCCGTCGACGAGACGGACCGCTTCGACGACCCCGCCGACGTCGAGCAGGACGTCGACCGTGACGAGTCCAGCTTCGCCCTCTTCGAGGGCGACGAGGGGCGGCTCGACGAGCCGCAGCGACGCGCCCTCGTCGCACTCCTGCGGCACTCGTACATCAGCGCCCGCACGCACGCCGACGAGTGGCGCGCGGTGCTCGACGCGGAGTTCCAGCTCCGGTCGCGGCTGAACGACCTGTTCCTCGAGCTGCACGTGGACCGCGACCGCGAGGTGGCGTGGAAGCGCCAGGCGCGCTCGGAGAGCCAGCGCCGCGGGTTCCCGACGCTGCTCCGCGACGTGCCGTACACGCGCGAGGAGACGATCGTCCTCGTCTACCTGCGGATGCGACTCCGCGCCGACGCCCGGCCCGGCCCGGACCAGGTCGTCGTCGACCGGTCGGAGATCCTCGGACACGTCGCCGGCTTCCGTCCGGCCACGGCCACCGACCGGACGCGTGACGAGGCCCGCGTCGCCAAGGCGGTCGACCGCCTCGTCACGGCGCGGGTCCTGCTGCGGACGAGCGACCCGGACCGCTTCCGGATCGCGAGCGTCGTCGAGGTCCTGCTCCCGCTCGAGCGGCTGCTGGAACTGGACCGATGGCTCTCCGAGGTGACCACCGCGAGCGGTGACGGGTCCGACGGGGCCGGGCCGAGCCTCCCGTCCGACCTGGACGGCGACGAGACCGACGAGGAGGAGTCCGCGTGACCGACTTCCGGACCGACACCGCCGGCATGCCGGCGCTCTTCGACACCGTCGCCCAGTGGCGCGCGGAGTCCATGCAGGTCGTCAACTGGGGCGGGTTCCACGGCCACCGCCAGGTCGAGCTGTCCGGCACCGCGACGCTCATCTCCGGCGCCTCCGGGACGGGCAAGTCGACGCTGATGGACGCCTACCTGGCCGTGATGATGCCGTCCGACGTGCCGTTCAACGGCGCCTCGAACGACGCGACCACCGGTCGGGCGCGCAGTGCCGACCAGCGCAACCTGCTCACCTACCTGCGGGGCAAGGTCGACACCCGACGTGACCCCGAGTCCGGGGCCCTGCGTGACGTGAACCTCCGCGGCGACGACACCGCGACGTGGGGCGCGGTCGGGGTCACGTTCCGGAACGACGACGAGCGGCGCTTCACGGTGCTCCGCGCCTACATCGTGCCGAAGCGTGCACGAGGGGTGGGCGACATCCAGATGACGATGGCGACGGTCGACGACGACTTCGACCTGCGGCGCCTCGAGGACTTCGTGCCGTCGCGCTTCAGCCACCTCGAGCTGACCGGACGTGTCCCGGGGCTCGTGATCCGGGACACCTACCAGGAGCTGGCGTACACGCTGCAGACCCGGCTCGGCATCGGCGACTCCGGCGGCGGGAACCGGGCGATGCGCCTGCTCGCGCGCATCCAGGCCGGGCAGCACATGCCGACGGTCGACTCGCTGTACAAGTCACTCGTGCTCGAGACACCGGGTACGTACGAGGCCGCCGACCGGGCGCTCGCCCACTTCGCCGCGCTCGACGAGGCGTACGAGGCGATGGACACCGAGGAACGCAAGGTCGCGATCCTCTCCCCCATCACCGAGCTGCACCTCGAGATCGAACGGTCCCGCGCGGCCGCGGCGGCGCTCGACGGGATCGCCACCGGGTCCGAGGTGTCGCCGTTCGCGCACTGGACCGCGACCAGGAAGCGGGCGCTGCTCGACGACGAGGTCGACCGGAACGCGCGTGAGCGCACCGTGGCACGAGCCGAGGTCGAGGCCGCGTCCGCGCGGCACGGTGCCGTCGAGATCGAGCTACGCGAGGCCGAGGCACGGCTCCGTGACTCCGGCGGCAACGCGCTGGCGCAGCTCGAGGACCGCATCGACCGTCGGACCCGGGAGCGCGAGTCCGTGCTCCACGCCCGCGAGGCCTTCGAAGCGAGGACGGCGCTGCTCGGGCCCGTCCCGACGACCGAGTCCGCGTTCGGCGCCGCGCAGCGCGAGTCGCACGAGTTCCTCGGGACCTTCGGTGCCGCGCGCACCGCACTGGACGAGCGTCGCGACGCGCTGACCCGCGAGGAGTACCCGCTCCTGGACCGCGAGCGGTCGCTCCGACAGGAGCGTCAGTCACTCGAGCACCGGCAGGGCGCGATGCCGCTGCCGATGCACGAGGCCCGGGTCGCGATGGCGAACGCCGCGGGGATGGACCCGGCGTCGCTGCCGTTCGTCGCGGAGCTCCTCGACGTCCTGCCGGGCGAGGAGCGGTGGCGCACCGCGATCGAGTCGGTGCTCGCGCCCGTCGCCCGCACGCTGCTCGTCGACCAGGACCGGCTCGACGACTTCAGCGCCGCGATCGACGCGCTGCGCCTCGGCGTCCGCGTGCAGTTCGAGGGCGTGCCGGCAGGACCGCACCTCGACCTGGACGGCGACCCGGCGATGGTGTCCGGCAAGCTCGCGATCAAGGACTCCCCGTTCAGCACGTGGGTGCGCTCCCGGATCGAGTCCGACCGCATCGACGCCCGGTGCGTCGAGTCGGCCGCTGAACTCGGCGGCGGCGGTCGGCGCGTGACGGAGTCCGGCCAGCTCCGCGACGGCCGTCGGGGCGCGCACGGCGACCGGCGTCAGGCGAACGTCATCGGCTTCACGAACGAGGCCAGGGTCGTCGCCGTGGAGACCGAACTCGCGTCGATCGCCCAGGACCTCGCGACGCTGGAGGCACGCCGCACCGACGTGGCGCAGGACATCGCCGCGCTCGACACGCTCCGTGCCGCGCACCAGCACCGGGTCGACACGACGTGGGAGCGCATCGACGTCACCGGTGTCGACGAGGCACTCGCCCGGCTCGGCGCCGAGCGCGACGCCGTCCTCGCCGCCGACGACGGGCTCCGCACCCTGCGGGCATCGGTCGCCCGGCTGCGTGCATCGCTCGACGAGGCCTCCGACCGCCGCTCGGCCGCACGGCTCACGGTGCAGCGGCTCGAGGAACGCCACGCGGTGCTGGTCGACGGGCAGGACGCCGCGGCCGAGATCCTCGCGCGCTTCGACGACGCCCCGGCAGCACTGCCGGACGACGAGCAGGCGCGGCTCCTCGCCGAGACCTTCGAGGAGGTCGGCGTCCCCGACGGCGTCGACGGCTTCGACGACGCCACCAGGCGCCTCCGTCGCCGACTCGAGGAACGGCTGTCCCAGGCCCTCGACGGCGCAGCGGCCGCATCGAACGCGCTCACCCTGACGTTCCAGCGGTACCAGGACGCGTGGCCCGACCCGAACACGGGCACCGGCGTCGCGTCGTACCCGGACTACCGCGCGATCCTCGACCAGATCGTCGCGACCGGGCTGCACGCACGCCGCAGCGAGTGGCGTCGTCGCCTGTCGCAGTGGAGCGGCGAGGACCTCGTGCCGCTCGCCGGGGCCTTCGACCGTGCGGTCGTCGAGATCGAGGAGCGCCTCGAGCCGGTCAACGAGATCCTCCGCGACCTGCCCTTCGGCGCGAACCGCGACCGCCTGAAGATCGTCATCCGCCGGGTCACGCGCGAGGACGTCGTGCAGTTCCGCCGCGAGCTCCGTGCGCTGTCGGCCTCCGTCGACGCCGAGCTGACCGACGACGTGCTCGAGACCCGCTTCCGCCGACTCCGTCGGTTCATGGCGGTCATCCGTGCCGACGGCGACGCCCCCCGAGGGCGGACCACGCAGCGTGACGCCGTGCTCGACGTCCGGCGGCACATGGAGATCACGGCCGTCCGCTACGACACGGACGGCAACGACCTCGGTGTGTACTCGTCGCTCGGCGACAAGTCCGGCGGCGAGACGCAGGAGCTCGTGGCCTTCATCGTCGGTGCCGCACTGCGCTACCAGCTCGGCGACGAGACGCGGCCGCGACCCCGGTTCGCGCCGGTGTTCCTCGACGAGGCGTTCATCAAGGCGGACTCGGAGTTCGCCGGGCGTGCCGTGACGGCGTGGCTCCGGCTCGGGTTCCAGCTCGTGGTGAGTGCGCCGCTCGACAAGGTCACGGCGCTCGAGCCCTCGATGGAGCGACTGCTGTCGATGCGGAAGCACCCCGACACGGGGCACTCGGCGATCACCGAGATCCGGCGGGTGCCGGACGCTGCGCCGAACGCCGGGGTGCGCGCCGAGGTGGGCGCCGAGGTGGGCGCCGAGGTTCCGTAATTACGGAACCTCGATGCGGGCGCGCGGCGGGTCGTGGAACCCCGGCGGAACTGAGCGGCGAGTCGTGGAACCTCCGTGCGGGGCACTCGCGGCAGGGACACGCGCTACGCCGACCCGGAGCACCGGCACGGTACGGTGACGGCGTGATCTGGAACCGGAAGCGCCGCCCCATGCCCGCGCAGCCCCGAGGAGCGCTCGGCATCGGGGCCCTCGTCCGCGTGGTGGACGTCACCGACGGCGGCGAACAGTGGGTCGAGGCCGACGGCAGCCCTGAGCCGATCGGCCTCATCGTCGCACCCGGCGGCAACCAGATCGTCGGGTACCCCGGGGTCGGTGAGCCCCTGTCGTGGACGGTCGCGTTCGACGAGCCCGTGTACACGAAGGACGGCCGCGGCCCCTTCGAGCGCGCGACCGTCCTGAGTCGTCAGCTGGTGCCGGTGGAGGGCTAGTACTCCTCGGAACCGCTCTTCATCATGGCCGAGAGCGCCATGCACGTGAAGACGCCACCGACGACGCCGATGCCGATGATGACGGCTCCGATGAGCTCCAGCATGTGATATCTCCTCGTTCTGACGGCCGGCGGGATGCGGTGCCCGCCTGCCGATGTGGCTGGTCCCAGGCTATCGGATCCCGCGCATCAGGCGGAGCACCGGTCGGGTCGTGGCCAGCAGGACCACGCCGACCGCGACGGCGACGAGGCCGAGGACCGCGAAGTACGGTGCCTCGTGCCGCGGGTCGTAGTACTTCGACAGCACGCCGGTGACCGCGGTGCCGAGCGACACCGAGAGGAAGAACAGCGCCACCATCTGGGTCTGGAACTTCGGCGGGGCGAGCTTCGTCGCGACGGACTGCCCGATCGGCGACAGCAGGAGCTCGGCGATCGTGAAGACGAGCAGGATCCCGACGAGGACGAGCACGGGCGTGCCGTTCCGGCCGGTGCCGACGAACGGCAGGAACAGCAGGAACGCGATGCCCATGATCCCCGTGCCGAGCGCGAACTTCGTCGGGGTGGACGGCTGCCGGTCGCCGAGCTTGGTCCAGATCGCGGCGAACACACCGGACAGCACGATGATCATGATCGGGTTGATCGACTGCACCCACGACACCGGCATCTCGAAGCCGAAGAGGCTCCGGTCGAGGCGCTGGTCGGCGTAGATCGTCACGACGGTGAACTGCTGCTGGTACAGCGACCAGAACACGGCACTGCCGATGAACAGCGGGATGAAGGCGAACACCCGCGATCGTTCGTCCTGGGTGAGTCCGCTCGACAGGATGACGACGAAGTACGCGATCGCGGCGACGACCACGATGGCGACGACGACCACGGGCAGGTTGCCCACGTTGAGCAGACCCGTCAGGACGGCGGCGACCACGATCACGAGTGCGACCGCCACGAGCACGCCGACCAGCGGCCGCCGGCGGCGCTCGAGCGGGTTGGTGACGCGCCGGACGACGTCAGGGAGCTTCCGGCGGCGGATGCCGTACTGCACGAGCCCGGCGGCCATCCCGACCGCGGCGAGCCCGAACCCGAAGTGGAAGCCGAGGGACGACTGCAGCAGACCGGTCAGGATCGGACCGAAGAACGCGCCGATGTTCACGCCGAGGTAGTAGAGCGAGAACCCGGCGTCCCGGCGCGGGTCCTCCTTCGTGTACAGGCCACCGACGATCGTCGTCGCGGTCGCCTTGAGGCCGCCCGACCCGAGCGCGATGAGCACGAGGCCGACACCGACGCCGACCGCCCCCGGCAGGAGCGCGAGTGCGACGTGGCCGCCCATCACGACGATCGCGCTGGCGAACAGGGTCCGGTCGGCACCGATCAGCCGGTCGGAGATCCACGCCCCGATGATCGTGAACAGGTACACCGCGCCGCCGTACGCCCCCATGATCCCGGTCGCGGTGTGCTCGTCGATGCCCAGGCCGCCCCGGGCGACGGAGTAGTACATGTACAGCAGGACGATGCCCTGCATGCCGTAGAACGAGAACCGCTCCCAGAGTTCCACCGCGAAGGGTGTCGAGAGTTCGAACGGCTGCCCGAAGAAGGTGCGCTCGCGCCGCTGGGTGTCTGGCCCGGAGGCCGTGGTGCGTGACATGCCAGCCAGTCTGCCCGGCGTCCGGACGCGGTGCCCAGTCGCCGAGGGATCCTCGCCCGCGACACCATCGCCGCGTCCGGCGACCATCGCCGCGCCCAGCGACCACAACGGCACCCGACGGCCATCGCGGCGCCCGGCACGACCCCGATGGCGGTTGGAGGGTTCCCACGACCGTCCCGGAGCGCGACGCCGTCGCCGTTGTCGGCCCCGCACCGCGCCTGTGCGCACCCCGGCCCCGGTGCCTAGGTTGGGTGGGTACGGCAGCAGCACGAGGACTGAGCAGTTCAGGAGAGCGAACGATGGTCGACACCGCACCCGTCACGAGCACCGGCACCGCGACCGGCGACACCGCGAGCAGCGCCCCGAAGGCGGACGCGAGCGGTGACCCGGCGGCGGGTACCCCGTCTGCCGGGACGGACACGGACGTCCGCATCGACGTCGACCTCCTCGCCGAGCACCTGCTCGGACGCTGGGCGGAGGACCGTCGGATCTCCCGTCGACTGGTGCGGGACCCGGCGCTGCACAAGGTCGAGGGCCTCTCCATCGTCGAGCACCGCGCCCGCGCCTTCGACCAGCTGCGCATCCTGCAGGAGAACGGCGCGATCCAGCGCCCGTACCCGCCGGAGCTCGGCGGTCAGGACAACCACGGCGGCAACCTCGCCGCGTTCGAGGAGCTGACCACCGCCGACCCGTCCCTGCAGATCAAGGCGGGCGTCCAGTGGGGCCTGTTCGGCTCGGCCGTGCACCACCTCGGCACCGAGCGCAACCACCGCGAGTTCCTCCCCGGCATCATCGCGTTCGACGTCCCCGGCTGCTTCGCGATGACCGAGACCGGGCACGGTTCCGACGTGCAGAGCATCGCGACGACGGCGACCTACGACCCGGCGACGCAGGAGTTCGTCGTGCACACGCCGTTCCGCGGCGCGTGGAAGGACTACATCGGCAACGCCGCACTGCACGGCAAGGCGGCGGTCGTGTTCGCGAAGCTCGTCACGCAGGGCGTCGACCACGGCGTGCACGCGTTCTACGTCCCCCTCCGCGACGACGACGGTGCGTTCCTGCCCGGCGTCGGCGGTGAGGACGACGGCGTCAAGGGCGGCCTGAACGGCATCGACAACGGTCGGCTGCACTTCGACCACGTCCGCGTCCCCCGCACGAACCTGCTGAACCGGTACGGGGACGTGGCCGAGGACGGCACGTACACGTCGCCGATCGCGTCGCCAGGACGCCGGTTCTTCACCATGCTCGGCACGCTCGTGCAGGGGCGTGTGTCGCTCGACGGCGCCGCCGTCGTCGCGCAGAAGATCGGGCTGCAGATCGCCCTGACCTACGCGATGGAGCGCCGGCAGTTCCCGACGAACGGCGGCGAGGAGGGCGTCCTGCTCGACTACGGGCAGCACCAGCGACGGCTGATCCCCCGCCTGGCGACGGTGTTCGCGCAGTCGTTCGCACACGAGAAGCTCCTCCGCACCTTCGACGACGTCTTCAGCGGCCGACTCGACACCCCGGAGCGCCGCGAGGACCTGGAGACCGAGGCCGCGGCGTTCAAGTCGATGTCCACCTGGTACGCCCTCGACACCCTGCAGGAGTGCCGCGAGGCGTGCGGCGGTGCCGGCTTCCTCGCCGAGAACCGCCTGACGAGTCTCCGCGCCGACCTCGACGTCTACGTGACGTTCGAGGGCGACAACACGGTGCTGCTCCAGCTCGTCGGCAAGCGACTGCTCACCGACTTCCGGAAGAAGGCTCCGCGCGACGCTGCCTCGACGGCGAAGTTCGTCGCGGCGCAGGTGGGCACGAAGCTCGCCGACGCGAGCGGGATCCGACGCCTCGGGCAGACCGTGAAGGACCGTGGTTCCCTCGCCGCGAGCGCCACCGACCTCCGGGACACCGAGACGCAGCGGGCACTGCTGAGCAGCCGGGTCGACGCGATGGTCGCCGAGATCGGCATGCGGCTGAACACCGCCGGCAAGGACCGCGCCCGGCAGGCGCAGCTGCTGAACCGGTCGCAGCACGAGCTCATCGAGGCGTCGAAGGCGCACGCGGAGCGCATGCAGTGGGAGGCGTTCACCGACGCGATCGACGAGGTCCCCGAGGGCGACACCCGGAAGGTGCTCGTCTGGCTGCGCGACCTGTTCGCACTCGGACTGCTCGAGCAGCACCTCGACTGGTACCTCGTCCACGGTCGGCTGTCGGCGCAGCGTGCCCGCGCGGTCTCGGCCTCGATCGACCGGCTGATCGCCCGTCTCCGACCGCTCGTGCCACAGCTCCTCGCGTCGTTCGGCTACGAGCCGGAGCACGTCCGTGCGCCGATCGCCCTCGGCGAGGAGCGTGCGCGCCAGGACGAGGCGCGCGCCTGGTTCGCCGCGGAACGCGCGGCGGGTCGGCTGCCGGAGCAGGAGAAGAAGCCCCGCCCCTGACGGAGCCGCGGGTCAGGCGGGCGACGAACCGTCCGTCTGACCGCCGCCGAGCGCCGCACGCAGTCGTGCCTCGGCGTCGTCGGAGGCGGTCTGCGTCGCCTCGACGTTCGCCTCGGCCACGGCGCGGACCACTTCCTCGCGCTGGATCTTCACGCCGCGCGGGGCGTCGATGCCGATGCGCACGCCGTCGCCGCGTGCGTCGAGCACCGTGATGACGATGTCGTCGCCGATGAGGATCCGCTCGCCGACCTTCCGCGTGAGTACCAGCACCCGGACAGCCTAGCCACAGCGCACGTCCCGGACGGGTCAGAGCGTCCGGACGGGCAGCCCCATGTCGTGGACCGACTCGGGTGTCGCCGTCTCCGACGCGCCGATCGCGACCACGCCGGCGACCGCGACGACCGCCGCCACGGAGGACACCATCGCCGCGCTGTCCTCGTGCTTCCGCCCCACGTCGACGACCACCCACACCTGGTCCGGCACGAGCTGCTGCAGCGTGCCGTGGTCGTCCCACGCGGCGACACCGAGGAGGGCGAAGCCCTCGCGGACCCCGTCGGCCCGTGCCAGGATCCCGGCACGGCGGTCCGCGGCGTCCGTCGGACGGAGACGGTGTCGCGTCGCGAAGACCCCGGCGGCGGCGTCGACGTCACCGGCGCGGCCGACGAGCACGACCAGGTCGCCGTCGGCCGACAGCACGGCCGGCACCGGCGGCCGCCCCGCGGCCAGGGTGGGCACCCGAACAGCGGGAGCGATGGGGACGACGCTGGTCGCGCCTCCCGGCAGGGCCGACGGACCGGACGGGAGGCCCGGGTCGGCTCCCCCGGGCCGGGCGCCGCCCGTCGCGGGCGCGGCGAGGGAGCTCGCGGACCCGACAGAGCCCGCCGCGGGTCCCGGCGCGATTCCGTCGGCGACGAAGCCGTCGAGGACCGACGCGAACGCGTCGGCACGCGCCGACGACGTGCCGTCTGCCGCGGCGATGCGAGCCTCGACGGCCTCCGCGTCGGCGAGGAGGGCCGCGATCCCGACCCGCGTGGCCGGTCCGTCCGCGATCGCCACACGGGCGACGGGCGGGTCGTCGGCGGACGGGACCTCGACGGTGGCCTCGACGTGCGCGCGGCGGAACAGGCCGCCGATGCCGCCACTGGTGACCTTCTCGGCGGCGACGATGCGCGCGGCCGGGCCGAACTCGGCGCGGACGGCCTCGCGGACGTCGTCGAGCGTCGCGGCGCTACGCTGCAATCGGGTCGGCGGCACGGACCACTCCCACGGTCTCGATGGTGGACCCGGCGGCGGTGGCCTCCTGGTACGACAGCACCGGCAGGCCGTTCGACTGCGCGGAGACCATCCGGTGCACGGCGGGTCGGAGCTGCGGTGCGCAGACGAGCACGGCGGACAGCCCCTGCTCCTCGACGTTCCGGACGGCGTCGCGCACGGAGGTCAGCACCTGCTCGATCCGGTGCGCGTCGAGCATGATCTGTGTGCCCTGCTCGGACGGTCGGAGCCCCTCGAGCATCGACTGTTCCAGGAGCGGGTCGATCATGATGACGCGGAGCACGCCCTCCTCGAGGTGCCGGGCGGGCAGCGCCGGACCGAGTGCCGCGCGCGCCGCCTCGACGAGTCCCTCGGGGTCGGTGGAGACCTTCGCGCGGAGCGTCAGCGCCTCGCAGATCCGACCGAGGTCGTTGATCGGGACGCGCTCGACGAGCAGGCCCTGCAGCACGCGCTGGAGCTCGGCCATCGACAGCATGCCGGGGACGAGTTCCTCGACGGCCGCGGGGTTGCCCTGCTTGACACCCTCGGTGAGGACACGGACGTCCTCACGGGTGAGCAGGCGTGCGGCGTTGTCGCCGATGATCGCCTGCAGGTGCGTGACGAGTACGGAGACTCGGTCGATCACGGTGGCGCCGGTCATCTCGGCCGCGTGCCGGAGCTCGGCCGGCACCCACTTGCCCGCCAGGCCGAACACCGGCTCGACGGTGGCGTCGCCGGGGAGTCCGTCGAGCTGGTCACCGAGGGCCAGGACGCTCCGCGCCGGTGCGGTGCCGCGCCCGGCCTCGACCCCGGCGATGCGGATCGCGTAGGTCGACGGTGGGAGCTCGATGCTGTCGCGGGTGCGGACGGGCGGTACGACGATGCCCATGTCCATCGCGATCTTCCGGCGGAGCGCCTTCACGCGGCCGAGCAGGTCGTCGGAGGAGCCCGACACCATGTCCACCAGGTCGGGGGCGAGCAGGATCTCGAGCGCGTGCACCCGCATCTGCTCGACGAGGTCCTCCGGGGTGTCCCCCGCCGGCGCGGCCGCGGCCAGGGCCTGCTGCTGCTCGGCGTCGGCCTCGGCGCGGGCGGCGTTCCGGCCGATGCGCCACCCGGTGATCAGCAGCGTCGCGCCGACGAGCAGGAACGGCAGGATCGGCATGCCGGGGATGAACCCCATCGCGATGGCCGCGACCCCGGCGATCATGAGGGCGTTCTTCGACTGTCCGAGCTGCGTCGCCGCGGACGACCCCATCTCCGACTCGGCTCCGGACCGGGTGACGATCATGCCCGTCGAGACGGCCATCAGGAGCGCCGGGATCTGCGTGACGAGGCCGTCGCCGATCGTCAGGATGCCGTACTTCGACAGCGCGTCCGTGATCGAGAGCCCGTTCTGCGCCATCCCGATCGCGATCCCGCCGATCAGGTTGATGACGATGATGAGGATGCCGGCGATCGCGTCGCCCTTGACGAACTTCGACGCGCCGTCCATCGCGCCGTAGAAGTCGGCCTCGGCGGAGACCGCCGCTCGGCGCTCCTTCGCCTGCGCGTCGGTGATGAGCCCGGCGTTGAGGTCCGCGTCGATCGCCATCTGCTTGCCCGGCATGGCGTCCAGGGTGAACCGGGCACCGACCTCGGCGACGCGCTCGGCGCCCTTCGTGACCACGACGAACTGGATGACGACGAGGATCAGGAAGATGACGGCGCCGATGATGATCGAGCCGGAGACCGCGACGTGCCCGAACGCCTGGATGACGTCGCCGGCGAAGCCCTCCCCGAGCACCAGGCGAGTGGACGCGACGTTGAGGCCGAGCCGGAACAGCGTCGCGACGAGGAGCAGCGACGGAAACACCGAGAAGTCGAGCGGCTTCTTCACGAACAGCGTCGTCAGCAGGATCACCAGCGCCAGCAGGATGTTGCAGATGATGAGGAAGTCGAGCAGGAACGACGGCACCGGCAGGATCAGCAGCAGGATGATGCCGACGATGAAGACCGGGACGGCGAGCTTCGGCAGGTCCTTGCGGTTCATGCGGGGACTCCCTGGGATTCGGGCGGAGCGGTGCGGGGCGTACGGAGTCGGCGGGGTCGGAGGTCGCCGTGGAGCGTCGTCGGGTCGAGCACGGTGGCGACCTCGTCCGGCGTGGTGGGTCGGGGTGGGGCGTGGGTCCCGGCCGCCGCTCCCCTGGCCTCGAGGGCCATGACGAAGGACAGCACCCGGGCGACCGGCGTGTAGAGGTCGACGGGGACCTCCTGCCCGAGTTCGCACGCGGCGTGCAGGGCCCGGGTGAGCGGGACGTCGCGGACGATCGGCACGCGGGCGTCCGTCGCCCGGTCGCGGATCATCACGGCCACGGGGCCAGCGCCCTTCGCGACGACCCGCGGCGCGGACTTGCCGGGTTCGTACCGCAGTGCGACGGCGTAGTGCGTCGGGTTCGTCATCACGACGTCGGCGGTCCCGATGGCCTGGATCATCCGGTTGCGGCTCATCGCCAGCTGCCGCGACCGGCGCTGCGACTTCACGAGCGGGTCGCCCTCGGCGTGCTTGTTCTCGTCCTTGACCTCGCGCTTGGTCATCATGGTCCGCTTGCGGTTGCGACGGATGACGACGAACACGTCGAGCGCGGCGAGCACGAGCCCGGCGGCGACCGCGGCGCGGAGGAGCGTCCCGGTGCCCTCACCGGCGGCGGCGAGCACCCCGCTCAGGGGCAGCGAGCCGCTCGTCATCAGGACCGGGACCAGTCCCTGCACGGCCATCCAGAGCACGAGTCCGACGACGGCGGTCTTCACGAGGGCCTTCACACCGTTCCAGAGTGCCTGGGTGCCGAACACCCGCTTGAGCCCCTGCACGGGGTCGAAGTGCTCCGGGGTCGGGGCGAGCGACCGGAAGTGCACGCCGCCCTGGGCGACGGCGGCGGCCGTGACGCCGACGAGCACCACGAGGAGCATCGGGCCGAGCGTCGCGCCGATCGAGCCCATCGCGTCGTCGAACGCCCCGCGCATGGTGCCGATCGTGGGGTCGGCGATGACGACACGGACGGCGTCGAGCTGCGACTGCCCGGCTGCTGCGGCGCGGCCGATCGTCGCCGGGATCATGAGCGCCGCGACGGCGATGCCGATCCAGGCACCGAGGTCCTGGGACCGACCGAGCTGGCCCTTCCGGTGGACCTCCTTCATCCGTTTCGCGGTCGCCCGCTCGGACTTCTCACCGCTGTCGGACATGCTCACCCCCGTCCCGTGATCGCGTGCACGGCGTCACCGGTCAGCGAGGACACGATCGACGGCAGTGCCATGAAGAGCGCGCCGGCGAAGACGACGGTCAGGCCGATCTTGATCGGGAAGCCCATCTGGAAGGCGTTCAGCGCCGGCGCGACACGGGTCAGGAGCCCGAGTCCGACGTCGGCGAGGAACAGCACGACCACGAGCGGACCGGCGATCTGCAGCGTGGCGAGGAACATCTGCGAGAGCGCGGTGACGAGCATCGACGCGACACCGCCGAGCGCGAACGACCCGCCGACGAGCGGGACGGCGTCGAAGGACCGGACCAGACCGGCGACGATGAGCTGGTAGCCGCCGGAGGCGAACAGCAGCGCGAGTGCGGCCATCTGGAACAGCCGGGTGAACTGCGCACCGTTGACCTGGGACTGCGGGTCGTACGCCTGGGCGAGGGTGAAGCCGCCGAACAGGTCGATGAGCGCGCCGGCGGACTGCACGGCCGCGAACACCAGGTACACCAGGAAGCCGAGCACCAGACCGACGACGAGCTGGGTGACGAGGGCGATCACGAACGCGCCGGTGTCGAGTGCCTCGTAGCCGGCGGTCACACGTGGTGCGACCCCGACGGCGAGCCCCATCGCCAGGATCACCTTCACCGTCGCGGGGAAGGCCCGGTACGAGAACGGGGGCGCGATGACGAAGAACGCCAGCATCCGCACGCCGGCGAGCATGGTCCCCTCGAGCGAGGCGAAGTCGATCGCGAGGTCCATCAGCCCGCCCCGAGGAGCTTCGGGATCTGGTCGAACGCGAAGTGCGTGAACGCGACCATCTCGGAGATCATCCAGTTGCCGCAGACGACCAGTGCGACGGCCACGGCCAGGGCCTTCGGCACGAACGACAGCGTCACCTCCTGGATCTGCGTCACCGACTGGAACAGCGAGATCGCGAAGCCGACGACGAGGGAGGTCACGAGCACGGGTGCGGCGAGCTTGCCGGCGACCATGAGGGCCTGCAGCACGAGGTCGATGACCGCTTGCTGGTCCATGTCAGTGCACCACCTGGTAGCTCTCGATGAGCGACTTGATGATGAGGCCCCAGCCGTCGACGAGCACGAACAGCAGGATCTTGAACGGCAGCGAGATCATCACGGGCGGGAGCATCATCATGCCCATCGACATCAGCGCCGCGGAGACGACGAGGTCGATCACGAGGAACGGGATGAAGATGACGAACCCGATGATGAACGCGCTCCGGAGCTCGGAGATGATGAACGCCGGGATCACCGTCGTCATCGGCACGTCCGCCATCGTCTTCGGGTTGTCCTGACCGGCCGCGCGGGTGATGAGCGCGACGTCCTCCTCGCGCGTCTGGTGCAGCATGAACGTGCGGAGCGGCTTGGTGCCGATGTCGACCGCCTGCTGGAAGTCGAGGTGGCCGGCGAGGTACGGCTGCAGTGCGTCGTCGTTGATGTGCCCGATCACCGGGGCCATCACGAACAGGGACAGGAAGAGCGCGAGCCCCGCGAGCACCTGGTTCGGCGGGATCGACTGGAGCGCGAGGGCGTTCCGGGTCATCGCGAGGACGACGAAGATCTTCGTGAACGACGTCATCATGAGCATGAGGGCGGGAGCGACGCTGAGGAGCGTGATCCCGATGAGCGTCACGACCGCCGAGGACGGCTGCCCGTCCGGCCCGTTCACGCTCACCGAGAACCCGCCGGAGGACGGTGACGCCGGAGCGGACGGCGTGGCGGGCGCGGTCGGCTGCACCACGCCGGCCGCGTGGGCGCCGGTCGTGGTGAGCATGAGGAACCCGGCGACCATCGCCAGCCCGAGGACGGCCAGCAGCAGGACCCGCCCGGTGCGGGCGGGCGTCACCCGGCCCGCCGGGACCGCAGGGCGGCGGCGGCCTGCCGCCAGGTGTCGGCGGACAGGATCGAACCCTGCAGCTGCGCGGACGTCGGGACGACCGTGCGCTGCGCGCGACGGTTGCGCGGACGCATGGGCAGCGGCTCCGCCGCCGGGTCGGTCGGGAGGCTCGGCACGGCTCGGTCCTGCTCGGCCAGTTCCTGACGGAACGCCTCGGCCGACGGGGTCGGCCGCACCGGCAGGACGACCGGTCCGGTCACGACGGTGAGCTCCGGGGCCGGGGCCGCACCGCTCGTGAGCAGGTTGACACCGTGCTCGGTCACCCCGAGGACCAGTCGCTCCCCCTCGACGTCGACCACGACGACGCTCGCCTTGCCGCCGATCCCCTGTCGCGCGACGACCTCGACCGCGGCGGACCGGCGTCCGCGCGGCTTCCGGCCCGCGCCGAACTGCCCCTTCGCCATGCGTCGGTGCAGCACCCACATCAGGGCGAGCACGACGCCGAGCGAGAGCGCGACGCGGAGGGTGATGACGAGCATGTCCACCGGCGGGCTCAGACGCTCTCGGCGACGTCGAGGATCTTCGTGATGCGGACGGCGTAGTCCTGGTCGACGACGACGACCTCGCCGTGCGCGATGAGGCGCCCGTTGAGCAGCACGTCGGCAGGGGCGCCGGCGGAACGGTCGAGTTCGACGACGGCGCCGGGCTCCAGGCCGAGCACGTCGCGGACGGACATCCGGGTGCGACCGATCTCGACGGTCAGGGTCATCTCGACGTTGTTGATGCGGCCGAGGTTGCCGGCTGGGATCGCCCCGTGCGAGGGGGCGCTGCCGACCGTGCCGTTCTCGCGGATCCGGATGCCGAACCAGCCGCCAGGGACCCCGCCGGCGGTGAGTGCGAACACCACCGTGTCGGGGTCGGCGAACAGGGACGCGGCGGACTCGCGCCGTGCCTCGCCGAGGACGCCGACGCCGAGGACCGATCCGGCGGCCTCGAGGGAGGGGCTGAGCACGTCGGTGACCGCCACGATGCCCTGGTCGGTGCCGCCGGCGGCGGCGATCGCGTCGAGGTCCGTCAGGACCACCGCGAGGTCCGCGGAGAGCCCGCCGACGAACGAGACGACCACGCCGTCGACCGCAGCCTCCAGGACGGCCGGGGTCGCGCCTCCCGGCAGTGCCTGCGCGGTGAGCGGCGCCGCCGTCGGGAGCTGCCGGGCGAGCGCCTCGGCCGCGCCGGTGTGGAGGGTGGTGGTGGCGGTCATGCGGGCTGCTCCGATGTGGTGGTGACGACGATGCCGGCGAGGCGCGAGCCGTTCGCGCCGACCGCGGCGGTGCCGACGGGTTCGCCGTCGACCGCGATGGTGAGGGGGCGGTGCTGCGGGTGCGGCAGCGGCAGCACGTCCCCGACGGCGAGGCGCAGGACCTGCGCGGGCAGGACCGCGGCGGGTGCGAAGCGGAGCGAGACGCCGAGCGGCACGCTCGCGAGCTGCGCGTCGAGCATCGCGCGGGCGTCGGCGGCGGACACCGTCGCGGCGGCCTCACCGAGCTGCGGCAGGATCGCCTCGGCCGGGAGTGCGAGCGTGCCGGGGGCGACGCGGTCGCCGACGCGGATCTCGAACGAGGCGACGATCATCAGGTCGCCCTTCTGGGCGGCCTGGGCGAACTGGCTGTTGTACTGGAACCCGCCGACGGCGACGTCGTGTGTGAGGAGACCGCCGAGCGAGTAGCGGAGGTCGTCGAGGGCGTCCTCGATGATCTTCCGGACCAGCGCCTGCTCGATGGGCGTGAACGTGCGCTCCGGCGTCGGCAGCGGCTTCGAGGCGCCGAGCGCGTGCGACACCCACGTCAGGGCGGCGTCGAGCGGCACCTGGAGCACGCCCTTCGGCGTCGTGTCGGCGATCGGGAGCAGCGCCATGCCGGTGAGGGCGGGCAGCGACGCGGCGTACTCGTCGTACGTCATGATCTGCACCTGCTCGCTCGTGACCTGGCTCACGACGCGGACCTTCGCGGTCAGCTGGGTGCCCCACTGCCGGGCGAAGGTCTCGAAGGCGAGTTCGAGGACCCGTGCGTGCTCGCGGGCGAGCGTCGACGGGCGCGCGAAGTCGTACACCTCGGGCGCTGGCAGGGTCTCGGTCACGGGTGCGTCTATCGGGCGGACCCGTCCCACCCGTCAGTCCTGTGCCCCGTTCTGGGGCGGTGGCGTCGCTACCCCGATCGGGCTCCGTCCTGCGCTGCCGCGAGGGCGGGCATCAGTGCGCTGACGTCCTGGTCGGCGTTCGACAGCACCACGATGTCGACCCGGCGGTTCAGCGCGAGGTCCTGGTCGGTGCTGCCCTGCGCGAGGGGCCGACTCGACCCGAACCCGACGCTCTGGATGTGCTCGGCCGGCATGCCGCCCCGCTCCACCATGTCCCGGAGCACGCCCGTCGCGCGCGCCGCGCTGAGCTCCCAGTTCGTCGCGTACGGCGCCGTCGAGTTCCGCTGGTCGGCGTGGCCCTCGACGCTGACGTCGTGGCCGGCGGTCTTCAGGACCGGGGCGATCGCGTCCATCACGGCACGGGCCTGGTCGGACAGGTCGGCACTGTTCGTGCCGAAGTAGGTCTCGCTCCCGACCAGGCGCACCGTGAGTCCGCGGGCGTCGACGGTGAACTGCACGTTGCTCGTCTGCCCGGCCGCGTCGAGGTTCGCCTTGATCGCGGCCTCGATCGCGGTGAGGTCGTCGAGCTCGTGCTTCGCGGCGTCCACGTCCTGCTTCGTGGCCGACGCGGGGACGGCGGGCACGGCGGTCGACGCGGGGTCCGTGTTGGTGTCCTTGCTGCCGGAGGCCGCGGTGGAGTGGTCGGCCTTCGCGTCGTCGACCGAGTACCCCTTGCCGTCGGTGACCTCGTTCTTCTTCACGACGGTGCCGCTCGCGGTGTCGATCTTCGCCGTCTTGACCTCGCCGAAGCCGGTCGCCAGGGACGTCTTCAGGGCGATGTACTTCTGCTGGTCGACCGTCGACATCGCGAAGAGCACCAGGAACATGCACATGAGCACCGTGATCATGTCCATGTACGACGCCATCCACCGCTCGTCGGGGTGCTCGGCCTCGTCGTGGCCGCCCCGCTTCCGGCCGCCGCGGCCCCGTCCGTGCCCGCGGGCGTTCGCGCTCACTGTCAGGCCGCCAGCTGCTGGTCGTCGACGTCGGCGTCGCTGCTGCCCTTGCCCTTGGCCTTGCCCTTGGCACCCGTGTCGTTCCGGGCCGCCGGGGGCACCATCGCCTTGAGCCGCTCGCCGAGCAGTCGGGGCTGGCTGCCGGCCTGCACGGCGAGCAGTCCCTCCATGAGGAGCGTCTGCCGGTCGGACTCGAGCTGTGCGAGCTTGCGGAGCTTGCCGCCGATCGGGAGCCAGAGGAAGTTGGCGGTGAGCAGGCCCCACAGGGTGGCGACGAACGCGCTCGCGATGAGCGGACCGAGCTCGTCGGGCTTGCCGAGGTTCGCCAGGACGTGGGTCAGGGACACCACGGTGCCGATGATCCCGACCGTCGGGGCGAAGCCGCCGAGGCCCATGAAGAACGCGCTCGCGCTCCGGGTCGGTGCCGCGTTCGACTCGATCTCGTCCTCGAGCAGGATCCGGAGTTCGTCCCCGTCGGTGCCGTCGGCGATGTTCTGCAGCGCCTTCTTCATGAACGGGTCGGCGTGCTTGTCCGCCTCCTGCTCGAGCGCGAGGAGCCCGTTGGCGCGGGCGACCTCGGCGAGCCCCACCACGTCGTCGATGACGGACGCGGGCGGGACGGCCTTGCCGGTGAACGCCTTGGGGACGGCCTTGAACGAGGCGATGGCGTCCTTCAGGGTGGTGCTCGCGATGCCGCAGCCGATGGTCGCGCCGAACACGAGCAGCATCGGGGCGGGCAGGAACAGCCCGGCGACCTCGACGTGCTCCATCTGGACCATGCCGAAGAGGGCGCCGAAGGCGAGGAGGATGCCGACGATCGTCGCGATGTCCACGTCAGCGCTCCCCGTGCAGCGGGGCCACCGGCGCGAGCGTCGGCTGGGGGCCGGTGGTCGCGAGGGGTTCGGTGCCGTACGCCATCGTCACGATCCGGGCACGGTAGGCCGCGATGCGGTCGATGACCTCGGCCATCGACTCCTGCACGATGTACTTCGCGCCGTCGACCATGATGAGCGTCGTGTCCGGCGTCTCCTGGATGCGCTCCACGAGATCGGGGTTGACGGCGAATCCGCTGCCGTTGAGTCGTGTGACGACGATCATGGTCCGTCCCTGGTGTCTTCCGTCCCCGCCGCCGTCCGTGGGGCAGGATGTGCGACCGCCCGTCCGTGGGTGGTCATCACGCCCTATCGGCTGCGGCTGCGGTGCCGTTAGCCGGGCGGGCTGCGGGGCGGGGGGCGGGATTCGGGCGGGGGCGCGGGCGCGGGCTTCGGGCGGGGGGCGGGCCGGCGGGCTTCGCACGGTGCGGAGTTCGCGGCCCGTGCGGGCTTGACCGCGTGGTGCCGCGCTACTCCCCCGCACCGAGCCACCAACGACGCACCGCGTGGGCGCCGCACACGGGCCGCTCAGCTGCGCACGGTGCGGAGTTCGCGGCCCGTGCGTGCTTGACCGCGTGGTGCCGCCCTACTCCCCCGCACCGGGCCACCAACCGCGTACGGGATGACGAACCGCGCGCGGTACGGGTCAGGCGCGGTCGTTCTGCCGGAGCAGGCGGGTCTCCTCGGCGTCGTACTCGGCGCGGACCTGGCGGAGCACGAGGTCGTCGATGTCGCCCTCGTCCCGCATCCGCAGCACGGTCGCGGACTTGTGCCGGACGAGCGCGAGTTCGAGCTCGACGGCGTCGCCGCGCTGTGCGAGGAGCGGATGGTCGGCCTCGTCGCTCTGCTCGGCACGGACCAGGGCCAGGTGCCCCTCGTAGTCCTCGCGGATACGCTGGACGATCTCGGCGTCCGCCCCGATCCGCTTCGCCAGCCGCGGCAGGGCGTCGAGCGCTTCCTCGATCGCGGTCCGTTCAGCGTCGCGGCGTTCGTCGACGACCTCGTCCCGGCCGTTGAAGTCCGCCCACCGGACGACCGCGGGCAGGACGAGCGACTGCCCGACGATGGTGACGACCACCACACCGGCGGTCACGAACACGATGAGGTCGCGCTGGGGGAAGCCGGCGCCGCTCTCGACCATGCGGGGCACGGCGACGGCCATCGCCAGCGACACCGCCCCGCGGAAGCCCGTGAAGCCGCTCACGACCCGGTCGCGGTGCCCCTCGCGGGGTGTGCCACCGGTCCGCAGCGTGACGAGCTTGATGGTGCCCCACGATGCGTTCAGGAACGCGAACCGGAGCACGACGAGGGTCACGGACACCAGCCCGATCAGCCCGAGGCCGAGCCAGAGCTCCCGGGCTCCGAGCGCTCGGACGGAGATGGTCGCCTCGATCCCCACCAGCACGAACAGTGCACCGTTGAGCAGGAAGGTCGCGAAGGACCAGAACGACCGGACCTGTTGCCGGGTCTCGGCACGGTCCAGCTTCGGCGCGACCTGGCTGACGACGAGGCCGGCGACGACGACCGCGAGCACGCCGGAGGCTCCGATCGCCTCCGCCACGAGGAACGCCCCGAAGGGCACGAGCAGCGTCAGGAGGTTCTCGAGCACCACCGCGTGGATCCGGCGGAGCACGAGCATGCCGAGCCACGACACCAGGAGACCGGCCGCGATCCCACCGACGTACGACAGCAGCAGCATGCCCGACACGTTCCAGGCGGTGAGGGTCTGCTCGCCGGCTGTGACGGCCACCGCGATCCCGTAGACGACGAGCGTCGTCCCGTCGTTCACGAGGCTCTCCGCACGCAGCACGGTGGTGTTCCGCCGCGGCAGCGACCGTGTCAGGGCGCCGACCGCGGTGGCGTCGGTCGGGGCGACGGCGGCGCCGAGCACCCACGCCGGGCCCCACGGCATGCCGAGCAGGTGCAGGAGCGTCGCCACGCCCCCGGCGGTCACGACGACGAGGAGCGTGCCCATCAGGACGATGCCGCGCAGGTTCGCGCGGATCTCCCGGAGCGAGATCGTCAGGCTCTCCCAGTACAGCAGCGCGGGCAGGAACAGCAGCAGCACGGCGTCGGCGGGGAGTTCGAGCTTCCCGAACACCGGGATGAACGCGATGCCCACACCGAAGGCGAGCAGGAGGACCGGGGGCGCGATGCGCAGGCGTCCGGAGACGGCCGTGGCGACCGCGATCGCCGTGGCGAGCACGACGACGAGCTCGGGTGCGATGAGTTCCATGGACCTCCGATCCTGGCCCGCGGCGGCTGAGCGTGTGCGACCGGGCTCCGGATCGGCCGGGCGGGAGCGGCGAGCCGGTGCTCAACCCATCGGTGTCGGCCGGGTCCTGATCGGCGCGAGGAACGCCGTCAGGACCGTCGCGACGATCGCTCCGGCCGCGATGATCGCCGCGAGGACCACGATCTGGAACCGCCCGGCGTCGAGCGGGGACACGCCGCCGAAGATCGCCCCGACGAACGCGCCGGGCAGGGTCACCAGACCCGTCGTCCTCGTCTGGTCCGTCGTCGGCACCATCGCCGCGTGCACCGCGCGCCGGACCAGGTCGGCGGTCGAACGGCGTGGGGTGGCGCCGAGCGCGAGCCAACCCTCCACCTCGTCCCACCGGTCGTCCGCCAGCTCGACGAACCGCCGGCCGGACAGCGTCGCGATCGTCATCGCGTTCCCGATGACGATCCCGCCGAGGGCCAAGACGTAGCGGGGCGTGAACGCGACCGCGCCGGTGGCGAACACGACGCCGAGCGCGACCACGACCCCGGCGCCCATCGCGAGCGCGACCGGCCCGATGCGCTGCCGGAAGGTCCCGAGCCGTCGCGCCGAGGTGGTCGCGGCGACGCTGAACATGATCAGGAGCGCCACCGCGATCCATGCCGGATCACGGATGACGCCGGCGAGGACCAGGCTGATCGCGGCGAGCTGCACCGTCCCCCGGAGGACCGCCCGTGCCGGCGCCCACGGCGACGGCGCCCGGGTCACGACGAGGACCGCCGTGGCGACGGCCACCAGCACGGCGACGCCGACGAGCGTCCAGACGATGGTGTCCCACGCGATCACGGGACGACCGTCCCAGGTGCCGAACCGCGACCGTGAGGTCGCCGCTCACGCGACAGGAGTCGCCTCGCGCCGGTCGAACTCCACGTGCACGACACCGGAGGGCGACGGAGTGCTGGTGATCCGGAAGCGGTCCTCGAGTCCCTCGAGACCGTCCCAGAGCCGTTCTCCGCGCCCCAGCACGACGGGGACCAGCACCACGTGCAGGTGGTCCACGAGGTCGGCGGCGAGGAACTGCCGCACCGTCGCGACGCCCCCGCCGATCCGTACGTCCGTCCCGGGTGCTGCGACGCGGGCTTGCCGGAGCGCGTCCTGCGGGGACGCGTCGATGAAGTGGAAGGTCGTCCCGCCGGCCATCGACAGCGACGCGCGCGGGTGGTGGGTCAGGACGAACACCGGCGTGTGGAACGGCGGCTCGTCACCCCACCAGCCCGTCCAGGTGTCGTCCGGCCACGGCCCGCGGACCGGTCCGAACTTGTTCCGACCCATGATCTCGACCCCGATGCCGTCGGCCCAGCGACGGGCGAACACGTCGTCGACGTCGGTCGTCCCACCGGGGGCGCCCTGCATGGACCGGAACGTCCGCGTGGGGAAGAACCACTGCATGAGGCGGCCGTCGGCATGACCGAACGGCTGCTCGAGGGACTGCCCCGCTCCGGCACCGTAGCCGTCGAGCGAGACCGCGAAGTTGTGCACCCTGACGATCGACACGAGGCAACCCTACGACGCCAGGAGAGAGGACGGCCCCCACCACGTGCGCGGTGAGGGCCGTCATCCGCGCCGACCTGTGGTCGTCAACGGGGCACGAGGAACGGTACGCCGCCCACGTCCGACGAGGGCGGTCGTGGCGGGGATCGGCTACCGGTCCGCTGCCGGCGCCTCGGTCAGGGCCGGCGCCTCGGTCAAAGCCGGCGCCTCGGTCAGGGCCGGCGCCTCGGTCAAAGCCGGCGCCTCGGTCAAGGCCGCCGCGTAGGCACGGACGGAGCGGTTGTACCGCGGCAGTGTCGGCTCGATCGTCTCGATCGCCACGCGCAGTGCTTCGTCGTGCTGCCCGGCACTGTGCAGCGCGAGCGCGAGGAAGACCCGCGGCGCACTCCCCGTGGACTCGTGTGTCGGCGCGTCCCGGAGCATGGCGATGGCCTCCTCGATCCGACCGAGGTTCCGCAGGGTCGACGCGTACTGCACCGTCATCCGCGCGGCACGCACCGGATCGACCGTGGCGAGACCGGCCTCCACGGCGGCGGCGTACTGGTCCCCCGCCTCGGCCTCGTGCCCGGAGGAGTCGAACGCACCACCGAGCTCGAACGCGCCGAGAGCCGGGTGCGGTGCCGACTCGGCGAGGGCGCGCATCCGTGTCAGGCGCATCTCCGGGTCGACGGTGTCGTCGTCCCAGAGCGCGGCGACCCGCTGCTCCCACGATGTGTCGGCGAGATCGGCTGCGGTGTCGGACATCCGCCCAGGCTAGCGGGAGCCCGCACGTGGGCATTGCGATCGTCCCCGGTCCCCGAGGATGCTGAGGAGGTGACCGAGTACACCGACGTCCTCCTCGCCACGCTCCGCGAGCAGCGAGCGCACGTGGTGCGCGCATGCAGCGGGCTCGACGACGACGTGCTCCGCCGCTCGTCCGTCCCGTCCGGATGGTCTCCGCTCGGGATGGTGCGCCACCTCACCTACGACGTCGAGCAGTTCTGGTTCGAGGGGGTCGTCCTGGGTCGGGCGCTCGACCTCCCCACGGACGACGAGGTGTGGCATCCCACCCCATGGCCCCCGTCGAGCCAGGTGATCGCCGACTACCGTCGAGCGGCCGACCGCAGCGACGAGGTCCTCGCGACCACACCGCTCACCGCTCTCCCGCCCGCAGCAGCGTTCGCCGCCCACCCGTGGGTGCCGAACCGTGACCTCCTCGCGACGACGCTCCACGTCATCACGGAGACCGCGGCGCACACCGGTCACCTCGACGTTGCCCGGGAGCTGATCGACGGCAGCCAACGCCTCGTGCTCACCGAGTTCACGGACCCCGGTGCGACGGGACCGTCGCAGGCCCGCGACGACCACGACGGTCGTGGCGAGGACCGCTCCCGTCAGCGACCGAGTCCGGGGTGACCGAACAGCCCTGGGACCCCGCCCGTGTGCACGAAGACGACGCGGTCGTCCGGCGCGAAGTCCCCGCTGCGGTAGTGGTCCAGGAGCGCCGCAGCCGCACGGCCGGCGTACGTGACCTCCAGGACGATCCCCTCCGACCGGAGGAACTGCCGCACGGCGTCGAGGACCGACGGCTGCGGGTGCTCGTACCCGGACCCGACCTGGACGCGATCCAGCCGCAGCTCGACGCCTTCGTCGCCGAGCAGGTGTCGGAGCACCGCCTCCGGGTCGTCCACCGCCCCGGTGTCGACCGCGAGTACCCGCTCCGGCCCGAGCGCCCGGACGAGACCGGCTGCCGTCGCGCCTGACCCGGCCGCCACCGGATGCGCATGGAGACCCGGACGGCAGCTCACGGCGCCGCACCGATCTGCTCGATGTACTCGAGCACCGCGCCGTCCGGATGGCGTGCGATCACACGACGCCCGTTCGGGCCGGCCATCGGGCCGTCCAGGATCGTCCCGCCTGCTGCCCGCAGGGTCGACAGGACCGCGTCGACGTCCCGCACGATGATCGTCGCCGAACGGGCACGCACCGCGGCGTCCGCTCCTTCGAGCAGCAGGAACGGTCCGATCCACGCCAGGTGGACGGCCCCGAACGTGAAGGAGCGGACCTCGGACGTGCCCGCCAGCCTCTGGTACAGCGGCCGCGCGACCTCGATGCTCTCCACGGGGATGCGCGCGAGGACGGCGACGATGTTCCGGAACGGCTCGGCAGTGCTGGTCACCACTCCGGAGTACACGGACTGGAGGCTCGGTGCCGGACCCACACCGAGCCTCCAGGTGAGTCATCGCGCCGGTCCACGAGCGGTGGTCGCGCCGAGCGCGACGGCCGCGGTCGCTGCGAGGACCGCCAGGACGACCGGACCGTCGTCCGCGACGGAGGAGAGCAGTCCGCCCGCTCCCGTCCCGATCGCGGCACCGCCGACGCCAGCGGTGACGACGAACCCGTACGTGCTGGCGAGGAACGACGACGGGACCACGTCGTCGAGGACCGTGGAGAGGACGATCGCCGCCGGGCTGGACACCATCCCGATCCCGAACACGACGACGGTCAGCAGCACCGGGTCGGCGGTGAACCCGAGCACCGCGTCACCGATCGCGATCAACGTCAGGGCCACGAGGAGACGCCGCCGCGGCGACCTCGGCGATCGGACCGCGCCGACGACCAGCGCGCCCACGGCTTCACCGACCGCCAGCGCACCGAGCACCGCTCCGGACACACCGACCACGCCGGCGTGCCGCAGCGTCGTCGGGACGATGACCGTCAGCGAACCGGACGCAACGCCGAGCGCCGCCGCGATCGCGACGACACGGACGAACGCCGGGACGTCCAGTCGACCGACGCGTCCGGGGTGCGCCCCCTCGACCACGACCGGCAGGCGCATCGACGCGACGAGCAGCACGCCTGCTGCGGCGAGGAGACCCGCTGCCACGACGAGCGCGACGGGGCGCAGGTCGGACACCGCGATCGCACCCGCTGCGACCGGCCCCGTCGCCAGTCCGGCCTGGAACGCGACCGACAGCAACGCGTAGGCGCCCGGCCGGTCCGCCGGCCGTCGGAACGCCACCGGGACGGCGGCACGGACCGCCGCGGCACCGGCCGGGAACGTCAACCCCGCTCCTGTGAGCAGGGCCACCCTCACGCCACCAGCGGGGACGACCGCAACCGCGGCGAGGAGGGTGCAGCTCGCCACCGTGCTCGCGAGCAGGACGAGGCGCGTCGGGAACCGCGCGATGAGCAGCCCCTGCGACGGGACACCGAGCGCGTTCCCGATCCCGAAGGCGGCGGCGAGGACGGCCCCGTCAGCGAGCCGACGGCCCGGCGACCCCAGGACCAGTGTCAGCGGGACCATCCCGAGCACGACGGCGGAGACGGCGACGGCGACGATGCCGACGGAGAAGGACGGATCGCCGAGGAGACGGCGGTAGCCGACGGCCATGAGGGCTCCACGAGGGGAGCCCACCCACCCGGGAGCCACACTCCCCATCGAGCCGACGGGATCGCCGCTCGGGTCGATCGTACGATCACGGCGACGCGCTGTCGATGCCGATCTCTGCCGCTGAGCGCCCCGGTTCACCGGGGCCGGCGGCACTCAGCGAGACGACGAATCGAGCCAGTGTGCGGGCACCCCGAGGTGGCGCGGCACCGCGGTCACCGCGTCGCCGCGGGCCGCGTTCACCTGTCCCTGCGTGAGGAACACCGCCCGACCGAGGTCGGCGGACTCGAGCCGCGCATCGCGGAGGTCCGCGCCGAGGAGGTCGACGCCGGACAGGTCGCTCCCCCGCAGGTCCGCGCCGATCAGCGACGCTCCGCGGAGCTCGGCACCGCAGAGTCGCCGTGCCGACAGGTCCCGCCCGGCCAGGTCGGCACCGGGTCGGAGATCGACGTCGACCGGAGCGCCGTAGCCGCCGCGGACCTCGGCGCTGACGTCGACGAGCAGAGCCCGGACCTCGGCGTGGAGCGCCCGCACGTCGAGCTCGAGGATCTCGTCCGCGGAACGCCCGAGTCCGTCGACGATGCGGCGTTCCAGGCGCGCGGCGCTCGCCGCGGAGTCCGGGTCGAACGTCCGCTCGCGCGCCTCGACGAGGTACCAGCGGAACTCGTGCAGCTGCTTCGTCACGTCGAACACCGCGAACATCCCGGATCGGGTCGCGGGACGTGCGCGCCAACTGACGCCTGTGAACACCTCCTGCGCGACGAACTGTCCGGCACCGAAGCAGTCGAAGACCGTGCACCCCCGGTACCCGCGTCCGCGGAGGCTGGCGTGGATCGTGCAGGAGAAGTCGTCGTCGAGGTTCGGGCAGGGTGTGCCGGCGGCTTTGTCGACCGGGAAGTCGGCCGAGCGCTCGAAGCCGAGCGCGGTACAGCAGAGGGCGAAGCAGTCACGGCACGCGGGGCGGAGTGCGTGGCGAGGGTCGGCCGGGCACGAGGGTTCGGTCAGGGACGAGGGTTCGTTCGGGGAGGTCATGACGTTGGGGGCTTCCTGCTGGGGTCGACGAGGGACGCAGGTCGGGGAACTCCGCGGGAGTTCCCGGACGCGGGCAGGACAGATCGTCGCCGATCGTCGGAGGCGGCGCGGAGGTGGTCCGAGGTGCCCTGCGTCACAGAGCGGGAAGGCGTGTCACTGTCCCTCAGGCTCGCTCGTCACGAACTCGTGCAGCACCTCGAGACGCATCCCTCCGTCCCGCGGCCGGTACGCGACGAGCGCCAGTCGTCCGGGCGCGAGCACACCGAGGTGCCGTGACCTGCCATGCTCGTGGATCGATGGACATCGCAGATTCACCGATCGACGACGCGGCGGGTTCGACCCGCGACGACGCGGCGGGTTCGGCCCGTGACGACAGCGTCGACGTCGTACGACGTCGACCACGTCGTTCCGAGTCCGCGGCCTCCCCAGGTGAGCTCACCGATCGCACCCGACGCCGCCCCGACGTCACGACCGTCGACGTCATCGGCGGCCCCGAGGCGATCACCGTTCCCCTCCGCGAGGCCGACCCCGCGTGGCCGGAGCGCTACCGCGAGCACGAGGCGCGCATCCGCGGCGTCCTGCCGGAGCCGCGGGTCGGCGTCGAGCACATCGGGTCCACCGCCGTGCCGGGCCTGGCGGCGAAGCCGATCATCGACGTCCTGGTCACGGTCGACGACGTCACGGCCGAGGAGGAGTACCTCGACCAGCTCCTCGCCGCCGGCTACGGGCTCCGCGTCCGCGAGCCCGGACACCGGCTCGTGCGGACTCCGGAGCGGGACGTCCACGTGCACGTCTACGAGCACGACGCCCCGGCCGTCGACGCGTACCGGGTGCTGCGGGACCACCTCCGCACCGACGAGGACGACCGGGTGCTGTACGAGGAGACCAAGCGGGCCCTCCTCGCGCAGCAGTGGGACGACATGAACGACTACGCCGACGCCAAGACCGAGGTCATCACGGCCATCCTGGCCAGGGCACGCGCCGCTCAGGACCGCTGAGGTCGACCCGCAACGACCGTGTCGATGTCGTACGACAGCGATCACGTCGTTCCGGGTCGGGACACGCGGGGAACCGGGGGGCGGCACGCAGCACACGCCGCGCCGCTCACCCGAACGAGCGCAACGCCCCCGCGTAGGCGTCCGCGTCGGCCCGGGTGGCCTCCGTCACCAGCAGCGCGTGCGCCCCGACGCGTCGGGTGAAGGACCCGCGGCACGGGATCTCGATGATCGTCGTCAGACCGGCCCGCCACGCCGGCACCAGCTGCTCGAGCCGCTCCCACTCGGGGTTGCTGCGCAACACACGGGAGGACGTCCGATCGTCGAACCGCGCCGAGGTCCAGGTCTGGTGGCGCTCGGTGAAGGCCTCGTCACCGAACTCCTCGGACCACCACGGCCCCGAGACCTGCTCGAGCAGCTCCTCCCGCTCGGCCTGCGGGATGGTCGGGTCGCCCAGGCGTTCGAACACCTCCGGCCCCGGGCGGGACCCGACCGTCGTGAGGCTCGCGTGCCACATCCGCGGCCACGCTGCCGTCCACGCCGACCGGTCGACGTCGTTCCTCCCCGCCTCGAGCGATGGGGTGTCGACGAGCAGTGGCGGCAGGTCGTCACCGATCGGCTCGAGGGCCCAGGCCTCGCGGACCCAGAGCAGTTCGAGCAGCGTCTGCGCGTCGTTCTCGACGACGATCCGCATGTCGTGCGGCCACGGGTTCCCCGGGTCCGGTGTGGTCGAGATCATCAGTCCCCCTCAGATGGTGCTCTCAGCGAACCACCCCGGCGGACACCACACAAGACTCGCCGACCATCTGTGGTCGCGACCACGCGACGGACGGGAGGCGGTGCTCACGCTGGCACCGTGCCTCCCGTCCGTCGGCCGGCGGCCTCACTCGGTGGTGGACACCCAGTCGATGAGGAGGTGGCCGGACGACCCCCAGTTGCCGACCTGGAACATGTACCGGTGCGGCGTGGTCGGGACGTCGTGGGTCTCGGTGTCGAGGACCTTGCCGTCGACGCTGTAGGTGACCGACTGGCCGGGCACCCAGTCCACCGTGTACGTGTGCCAGTCACGCCACGAGACGCCGGAGCCGATCTGCACGCGCGAGGCCTCGTCGCCGGGGGTCATCGAGTGCTGGAACGCGGACGGGCTGTCCTCGAAGTTGCCCTCGGGGAAGTCGATCTCCCCGTCGGACCAGGTGCCCGACGTCGGCCAGAGCATGAAGGCCGCACCGTTGCCGTCGCCGCCGGTGGCCTTCGCGCGGACGGAGAACGATCCTCCGACGTGGCCCCATGCGTTCGTCGCGGACCCGAAGGTCCCCGCGGTGCCGTCGCCACCGAGGGCGACGTCCATCACGCCGTCGTGCACGGAGACCGTCCGGCTCGGGGCGTAGATCCCCGAGGTCCCGTCCGGGTAGGGCTGCCAGGCGTCGGGGTAGGCGGCGGCGACGAGGCCGGTCGGCACCGCGGTGGCGAAGTCCTCGACGAACGAGGCGTCGGGGATCGCGCCGGCCGCTGCTGGGTCGTCGGACGGAGCCTGGTCGTCGGACGGCGCTCCGGCGTCCGGGTCCGTCGGCGTGGCGTCGTCGCTCGGGGTCGGGGTGGGCGTCGGGGTGACGTGGTGCCGGTGCCCGTACCCGTCCCACCACGAGCGGGCGGAGGCGGCGGTCGGCATGCCGAGCACGAGGGCGGCGGCGGTGGCGGCCGCGAGGACCGCCTTGGTCGGGGTCGTCGAGCGGGCGGGCCGGTCGAGCTGGCGGGCGAGTCGGTTCGTCTGGCGCCGGAACGATGTCGGGCGCGGGGTTCGGGTGGCGATGACGGGCTCCTCGGGTGGGGCTCGGGGTCGGGTGACGGCGCGGACAGGGTGCTGCGCCACGCACATCATGCATCATCTGTGCCCCGTTCGGGGGGCATCGTGGTGAACTCCGCCGCCGAGTGCGGTGATCGGACGCGCCGAGGACAGCCGTCCTGCCGGAGGGAACCCGGTCCCGGTGGTCGTCACGTGCCTCCCGGAACCACTCCGGGAGGCACGTGCCGACCTCCTCAGACCACCCGGAACGGCGCGACGAGCAGGCGCTCCACGCGCGAGGTCGGTCCGACCAGCAGCTCGAACTCCCCCGGCTCGACCAGCCGGACACCGTCGGCGTCGACGATCGAGCACGCCGACACCGGCAGCTCGAGACGGACGGTCACCGACTGCCCCGGGCGCACCTCCACCTGCCGGTGGCCCTTGAGCTCCTGGTCCGCCCAGCTCACACTCGTGACGACGTCTCGCACGTAGACCTGCACCGTCTCGAGGCTCGGACGGTCCCCGGTGTTGCGGAGCGTGACCTCGGCCACGACCGTGTCGTCGACGCCGACTTCGGTGCGTTCCAGGTGCAGGTCCGAGTACGCGACCGTCGTGTACGACAGCCCGTCGCCGAACACCCACGCCGGCGTCTGCACGAGGTCGGCGTACCGGTCACCGTGCTGCCCGCGGATCTGGTTGTAGTACGTCGGCTGCTGTCCGACGTGCCGTGCGAACGAGATGGGGAGCCGTCCGGAGGGTTCGATCCGCCCGGCGAGGAGCTCCGCGATCGCCTGGCCGCCCGCCATGCCGGGGTTCGCGGCCCAGATCACCGCCGCCGCCTCGCTGACGGAGGCCGGCAGGACCAGCGGCTTCGAGGCGAGCAGCACCACGACGACGGGCTTCCCGGTGGCGATCACGGCGTCGAGCAGGGCGTTCTGCGCGCCGATCAGTTCGAGCGTCGCGGTCGACCGACCCTCGCCGACGAGTTCGATGCGGTCCCCGACCACGGCGACGACGACGTCCGACGCCTCGGCCACGGCGACGGCCTCGCCGAGGAGCTCCGGGTCCGGTGCACTCGGGACCACGATGCGGGGCCGGGGCTGCCCGTCCGGGAAGTGCTGTCCGCGGGGGTCGTCCTCGAGCGTGAGGACGTCGGCACCCCTGGCGTGCTGCACGGACCAGCCGTCGATCGCGCCGAGACCGTCGAGGACCGTGGTGATCATCTCGCGCGGCTGACCGTCCAGCCACCCGGCCTGCCCGGAACCGCCGGCCCAGTCGCCGAGCTGCGTCTGTGCGTCGTCGGCGAGCGGCCCGACGAGCGCGATGCGGAGCGGCGTCCGTTCGTCGACCGCCCGCTCGTCGAGCGGCAGGTGCACGTCGACCGCCCGCTCGTCGAGCGGCAGGTGCTCGTCGTCCGCAGCTCGCGCGCCGAGCGGCAGCGTGCCGTCGTTCTCGAGCAGCACGAGCGACCGGCGCGCGATCTCGAGGTTGAGCACCGCGTGCTCCGCGGTGCCGATCACAACGTCGAGGTCCGCGACGGGGAGCCGCGGGTCCTCGAAGAGCCCGAGGTCGAACTTCAGGGTCAGGATCCGTCGGACGGCGTCGTCGAACGCGTCCTCCGTCAGGAGTCCCTGCGCGACCGCCTCGAGCGCTCCCTCGAAGAACTGCGGCGTCGTCATCACCATGTCGTTGCCGGCGCGCACGGCAGCAGCAGCCGCGTGCACGTGGTCAGGCTGGACCCGCTGCTCCCACACCATCCGGCCGACGTTGTCCCAGTCGGTGATGAGCGTGCCGGTGTAGCCCCACTCCCCGCGGAGCACGTCGCTGAGCAGCCAGTCGTTGACGGTGATCGGGACACCGTCGGTGCTCTGGTAACCGAGCATGAACGTCCGGCACCCCTCGCGCGCGACCCGTTCGAAGGGTGGCAGGAACCAGCTGCGGAGCTTCCGGCGGGAGATGTCGGCCTCGCTCGCGTCCCGACCGCCCTGCGTCTCCGAGTACCCGGCGAAGTGCTTCGCCGTCGCGAGGACCGCGGTCGGGTCGGACAGCCCGGCGCCCTGGTAGCCGCGGACCATCGCACTGGCCAGTTCCCCGAGGAGGTACGGGTCCTCCCCGAAGGTCTCGCTGATCCGGCCCCACCGCAGGTCCCTGGCGATGCAGAGCACCGGCGAGAACGTCCAGTGCACCCCGGTGGCGGCGACCTCCTCGGCCGTCGCCCTGGCGACCCGCGCCACCAGGTCGGGGTCCCAGCTCGCCGCCATCCCGAGCTGTGTCGGGTAGATCGTGGCGCCGGGCCAGAACGAGTGTCCGTGGATGCAGTCCTCGCCCACGAGCAGCGGGATCCGCAGCCGGGTCTCGGCGGTCAGGCGGTTCGCCTCGGTGATCCGGTCAGGCGAGGTGTGCAGGACGGAGCCGACGTGTCGCCGCAGCACGTGGTCGCGGAGGTCGTCGCGGGCGTCGAGCTGCAGCATCTGCCCGACCTTCTCCTCGACGCGCATCCGCCCGAGCAGGTCCTCGACCCGTGCCGCCGTCGACAGCGTCGCGTCCTGGTAGGGCAGGGTCCGGTCGGTCGACGTGAGCACGGTCGTCATGCGCCGTCGCCCTCCTCCGGCGACGCGGCTCCCGGGACCGACCGGACCTGCGTGACCGCGGCGTTGACGTTCATGCCCTTCTTCTTCATCAGGCGCGCGCGCTCACCGGCGGACCGGAGTCGCGGGTTGACGTACTCGTCGATGCCGAAGTTGATCAGTGACAGCGCCACGCCGAGCAGCGCGATGCAGAGGCCGGCGGGGACGTACCACCACCAGTAGTCGGGGAACGCGTTGTTCTGCTGCGCCCAGAACAGGATCGTGCCCCAGTTCAGGTTCGACACCGGGATGACACCGATGAACGCGAGCGTCGTCAGGCCGAGCACCGCGGCGGTCATGGTGCCGACGAAGCTCGACGCGATGATCGCCATGAGGTTCGGGAGCATCTCGACCAGGATGATCCGGTGCAGCGGCTCGCCGTTCGCCCGGGCCGCCTGGATGAAGTCGCGGTTCCGCAGGGACATCGTCTGCGCGCGGAGCACCCTGGCCCCCCATGCCCACCCGGTGAAGCCGAGCACGGCGGCGATGATCCAGAGCGGCGGGTCCTGGAACTGCGACGCGACGATGATCATCAGCGGCAGACCCGGGATGACGAGGAACACGTTCGACAGCGCCGACAGCGACTCGCTCTTCCACCCGCGCAGGTAGCCGGCGGTGACGCCGACCGCGATGGCGACGACGGTCGCCATGATCGTGGCGAGGAACCCGACGACGAGCACCCCGCGGGTGCCGTAGACGAGCTGGCTGAAGACGTCCTGCCCGATGTGCGTGGTGCCCAGGAGGTGCTGGAACGACGGCGGCTGCAGCGTCTCGCTGAGGTTCTGCGCGTTCGGGTCGGTCGGCGCGATGAGCGGTGCGAACACGGCGACCAGGATGAACACCCCGAGGATGACGAGTCCGGTCGCGGACTTCGGGTTGCTGAACATCGCCATGGAGGCTCGGAGTTGCGACCAGAACGTCGGCTCGCCGCGCGACGTGGTGCGGCTGTCCGGGCCGTCGGTCAGGACGGCCGCCGTCTCCGGCGCGCCGGCGCCCACGGGGTGGACGATGACCGTGGTCTTCTCGGCTGGCGTGGTCATGATCAGGCCTCCGTCTGGCGGGTGCGGGGATCGAGGATGGCGTAGGCGATGTCGGCGATGACGTTCGCGATGAGGACGGCGAGCACCAGCACGAGGAAGATCCCCTGCATGAGCGCGTAGTCCTTGGCGTTCGTGGCGTTGAGCAGCAGCAGGCCGATCCCCGGGTACGAGAAGACCATCTCCATGACGAGCGTGCCGCCGACGATGAACCCGATGGCGAGCGCGAAGCTCTGGATCTGCGGGAGCACCGCGTTGCGGGCGGCGTACTTCCAGAGCACCCGACGGTTCGGCATGCCCTTCGCCTGGGCGACGGTGATGTAGTCCTCGTCGAGCACTGTGAGCATCATGTTGCGCATGCCCAGCACCCAGCCGCCGAGCGAGACGATCACGATGGTGATCACGGGCAGCACCGCGTGCGAGACGACGTTGCTGATGAAGGGGCCGTTCCAACCCGGCTCCACGCCGATCTCGTAGGCGTGTCCGGCGGGGAACCAGCCGAGCGCCGTCGAGAACACCGCGATGAAGATGAGTCCGAGCCAGAAGTACGGGACCGTGCCCAGGAAGGTCGTCATCGGGACGAACGCGTCGAGGCGGCTCCCCCGGCGCCAGCCGATCACCGCGCCGAGGGCGGTGCCGATGAGGAACGAGATGATCGTCGCCACCCCGACCAGGCCGAGCGTCCACGGCAGCGCGGAGGCGATGGCCTCGCCGACCGGCGCCAGGCCGGTGGAGATGGAGATGCCGAGGTTGCCGTGCGCCAGCATGTTCCAGTAGTTGAGGTACTGCTCCCAGAGCGGCACCGACTTGTCGAGGCCGAAGAGCGCGCGGAGGGCCTGCTCGGCCTCCGGCGTGATCTGCCCGCGGCTCCGCGCCATGAACGCCTGCACCGCATCGCCCTTGAGCATGCGGGGCAGGAAGAAGTTCAGCGTGATCGCGGCCCACAGCGTGAAGAGGTAGAACACCACGCGGCCGCCGATGAAGCGCCACGGGATGCGGCTCCGGGGTCCGTCCGCGGTGGCTGCGGTGGTCCCGACGAGCGTCGGGTCGACCGGGGTCTGGTCGACGGGTGTCTGGACGTCGGCGCTCATCGCGCACCTCCTGGGTTCTGCGCGGCGAGCTCGGCGAAGTGCTTCTCCGGGTCCGGCGAGGCGGAGCGCAGTTCGCGCGTGTAGGGGTCCTGCGGGTGCAGGATGACGTCGTCCGCGGTGCCGCGTTCGACGACGCGGCCCTGGTTGAGCACCATGATCTCGTCGCTGAAGTGCCGTGCCGTGGCGAGGTCGTGCGTGATGTAGAGGACGCCGAGGCCCTCCTCACGCTGCAGCTCCGAGAGCAGACCGAGGACGCCGAGACGGATCGACACGTCGAGCATCGACACGGGTTCGTCCGCGACGAGGATCGACGGCCGCGACGCCAGCGCCCTGGCGATCGCGACGCGCTGCCGCTGCCCGCCGGAGAGCTCGTGCGGGCGACGGTCGATCACGGCGTCGGCGTCGAGGCGCACGCGCTCGAGGAGCCGGCGCACCTCGGCGTCGACCTCCTTCGCCGGCACGACGTGGTCCAGGCGCAGCGGCCGCTCGACGTGGTGTCGGATCGAGTGGTACGGGTTCAGCGAGGCGAACGGGTCCTGGAACACCATGCGCAGTTGCTGCCGGTACTTCCGCAGGCCCTTGCCGAACGTCGGGATCGGCTTGCCGTCGAGGAGCACGGTGCCGCTGCTCGGTCGTTCGAGCTGGGTGAGGATCTTGGCGATCGTGGACTTGCCGCTGCCGGACTGCCCGACGAGGCCGATCGTCTGGTGCGAGGACAGCGTGAAGCTGACGTCGTCGAGGGCCTTCAACTGGCCGGATCCCCGGACGTTGTAGACCTTCGTGACGTCCTGGAACTCGAGGGTCGTCATCGCGCGACCACCCCTTTCTCTCCGGTGAGGCGTGGGAACGAGGCGAGGAGCCGCTGTGTGTACTCGTGCTGCGGGCGGTTCCAGATCTGCTCGGCCGTGGCGAGTTCGACGATCTCCCCCGCACGCATGATCGCGATCCGGTCGCTGATCTCGAGCAGCAGCGGGAGGTCGTGCGTGATGAACACGACGGAGAAGCCGAACTCGTGGCGGAGCTGCGAGATCTGCCGCAGGATCTCGCGCTGCACGAGCACGTCGAGTGCGGTCGTCGGCTCGTCCATCACCATGAGCTGGGGCCGGAGCGCCAGGGCCATCGCGATCATCACGCGCTGCCGCATGCCCCCGGAGAGCTCGTGCGGGTACGAGCGACGCCGCTGGCCGCCGACCTTGACGATCTCGAGCAGTTCGACCGCGGCCCGGCGTCGCTCCGCGCGGCCGAGGTCGGGCCGGTGCACCTCGAAGACGTCCTCGAGCTGGGACCCGATCGTGGCGACCGGGTTGAGCGCGTTCATCGCGCCCTGGAACACCATCGAGATCTTGTCCCAGCGGAACCGGCGCATGCGCTCGGCGTCGAGCGCGTTGAGGTCGACGTCGGTGCCGTCCCGGTCGTGGAACGTGACGCTGCCGCTGGTGATGACGGCCGGCGGGCGGAGCAGGCGCTGGACGCCGTAGGCGAGCGTCGTCTTGCCGCAGCCGCTCTCACCGGCGAGCCCGACGATCTCGCCACGGCCGATGTCGAGCGTGACGTTCGTCACCGCCTGCACGGGCGGGTCGACGTCGTACACGACCGAGAAGTCGCGCACGGAGAGCAGGGTGTCTGTCATGGGTGATGTCGCTTTCGTGCTGGACCTGGAGGGGCGGCGCCGAGGACCTCGGCGCCGCCCCGAGTGGACGTGACGGTTACTTCACGGGCTTCAGGTTCATCAGCACCTGCACCGCCCAGGGCTGCGTCGGGTCCGCCGTCGCGTACTGGTTGTCCTCGCCGGGCCACCCGGTGAACTTCCGGGTGTTGTACTCACCGAGCTGCGGGTGCGTCCCGATCGGGATCGCCGGGACCTCGTCGACGAAGATCGTCTGGATCTGGTCGAGCAGCGACTTCCGGGTCGCGTCGTCCGACGCCGCGGCGTACTCCTGCAGGAGCTTGGTCGCCTCCGGGTTGTCGTACCGACCGAAGTTGTCGGCGACCTGCCCGTCGTTGGCCTGGTCGAGGTAGGCGCCGTTCATGGTGTCGTCGTAGATGTGCCACGGGTTCGAGCCGGAGCCCGTCCAGTGCAGCGCGGCGTCGAAGTTGCCCGTCGCGATGTTCGAGGTCCAGGTGTCCGCGTCCGGCGTCGCGACCTTGACGTCCGCGCCGAGGGTCTTCTTCACCTGCGTGGCGATGAGCTGGATGCCCGTGACGTAGTCGTTCCATCCCTGCGGGTTCGAGAGCGTGAACGACACCGCCTTGCCGGACGGGTCCATCAGGGCGCCGTCCTTCCAGGTGTACCCGGCGTCCTCGAGCACCTTCTTGGCGCCCGCGACGTCGATGGAGAACTCCTGGTCCTTGTACTTGTCGGCGATGTACTGGTCACCGGTCGGCTGCGGGATGCCGGTCACGTTCTTCAGCTCGGGGCCGGCGTTGCTCCGTGCCTTCTCGGCCTGCGCCTTGCGGTCCACGACCATGTTGACGGCTTTGCGGAAGGCGACGTCGTTGAACGGCGCCTTGGTGGTGTTCACCGTGATCATGTCCGGGCTGAGGATGTTCGCCGGCCAGAAGACGTTGTGCTTCTCGTCCTTGTCGACGTAGTTCTTCTCGAAGTCCGTGATGAAGATCTGCGCCCAGTCGGTCTGACCGTTCTGGAGGCTGCGGAGCAGACCGGTGTTGTCGTTGAACTCGAGGTACTTCAGCTGGTCGACCGGGACCTTGCCGCCCCAGTAGTCGGTGCGCGACTTCAGCACGACGCCCTGCGACGAGAAGGTCGAGATCGTGTACGGACCGGTCCCGACGGCGTCCTTGACGGCGTTCTTCGTCGGGTCCTTGATGTCCTTCCACTGGTGCTCCGGCACGATGCCGACCTGCAGCACGTCACCCTGCTTGACGAACTTCGACTCGCTGAAGCTCAGGACGACGTTCCCGCCCTCCTTCTTGACCTCGGAGAGCTTCATGCCGGCGAGGTCGAGCGCCGGGTTGTCCTTGATGAGCTCGTACGTGTAGACGATGTCGTCGGCCGTGAAGGCCTTGCCGTCGCTCCACTTCACCCCGGAGCGCGGCGTGACCGTGAGCTGGGTGTAGTCCTGGTTCCACTGCACCTTCGACGCGAGCCACGGCGTGGTCTCGTTCTTGCCGACGGGGTTGACCATCGCGAGGGGTTCGTAGATCATCCGGTCGTACCCGAGCGACATCCCGGAGCCGGTGCTGATGAACGGGTTGTTGATCTGCGTGGCGAGGACGGCGGCTCCGTCCGGCTTGGCGATCGTCAGGGACGACTCGCCTGAGCCGCTCGAGCCGCCCTGGCCGTTGCCGGCGCAGCCGGTCAGCACGAGCGCACTCATCGCCACGACGGCACCCGCAGTGATCAGGTGTTTCTTGAGCATCATTGCTTCCTTCTCGGGAACGACGTTGTTTCCGCAACCTGCCGAACAGGTGACTTCGCCAGACCGTAGCCGACTTACTGACCAGAAAGCAAGCCTCAACTTACTCACGAGAAAGCACATCGTTCAAGGGTGGTATCTTCAGGCAGATCGAGCAGGAGACCGGAGCACGATGACGACGGCGAACAGCATCAGCCCGCGTCCCGAGACCGAACGCCGACGGCAGGACATCCTCGCCGCGGCGGTCGAGACCTTCGGCGCGAAGGGGTCGACGAACGGCACCCTCGCCGACATCGCCGAGCAGGTCGGCATGACCAGGGCCGGGGTCCTGCACCACTTCGGCTCGAAGGAGGCCCTCCTCCGCGCCGTCCTGGAGTACCGGGACCGCGACGACGTGGCACACCTCGACGGTCAGCAGATGCCAGGCGGGCCGGCGATGTTCGCGCACCTGGTGGCGACGAGCCTGCAGAACAGCCTCCGGCCCGGGATCGTGCAGGTCTACACGGTGCTCTCAGCGGAGTCGGTCACCGACGACCACCCGGCGCGGGCGTACTTCGAGCGGCGGTACCGCACGCTCCGTTCCGACATCGCCGCGGCGTTCCGCGAGCTCTGCGCGCAGGAGCACGTGACGGACGAGCGGAGGATCGACACCGGCGCCGCGTCGATCCTCGCCGTGATGGACGGCCTGCAGCTGCAGTGGCTCCTCGACCCCGGAGCGGTCGACCTCGCTGCAGCGAGCGAGTTCGCGATCCAGGCCGTCGTGCACGCGGTCCTGCACCCGACAGTGCCGGTCGCCTCCTACGCCGAGGGCGTCTGAGGCGGAACGCTCCGGACGGACCTCAGTAGACGACCCAGCACCACGTCACGGCAGCAGCAACGAGCGCTCCGACGGTGACCGTGGAGAAGGTGACGGCTGCGGCGCGTTCGCTCATCGTCACCCGGATGGGCAGCAGCATGCCGAGTCCCGCGGCCAGCGGCACGAAGAGCGGGAGCCAGTAGCGGCCTTGCACGCCGTTCGCGTCCGCCGCGCCGACCGTCGAGAACGTCAGGTACAGGGTCGTGATGATGGCGATGACCGACACCGCAGCCACGGCCACGTGCACCAGGCCGGCGACGGGCGCGCGCCCGTCGCCCCGCAGGGCGGCGAGCACGAGCACCACGATGAGCGCCACCGCGACCGGCTGCGGGACGAACACCGAGTTCGTGCCGAGCATCGTGATCGACCCCTCCACCCATGACGACCCGTACTGCACGAAGGTCCGACCGATCACCCCGACGAGGTGGAACGGGTCGGCGATGATCCCCTGCAGCTGCAGATGGCGGTCGACGCTCGGCCAGTCGGGCACCTGCGTGCGGATGGCGTCGGCGATGTCCGATGCACCGGCCGACAGTGCGGCGCCGATGCCCGCGACGACGACGAACGCGACCGCCTCGACGGCGAGTGCCCACCACCGCCGGAGTCCGAGCGCGACCCCCGGGACGGTGAAGAGCAGTGGGAGCAGGAGGATGTAGGTCGGTTTCGCCGCGACGACCCCGAGGGCTGCGACCACGGTCAACGCCAGCAGGGGCCACCCGGCGCGAGCGGTCCGGTTCCGGAGCGCCAGCACCCCGGCGACGAACAGCAGCGCCGTCCCGTTCGACAGCGTGTCAGCGGTGATGATCGACGCCTGGAAGACGCTCTGCGGCAGGAGGGCGACGATGGCCACCAGCCAGCGCCACCGGCTCCCGCGGAGGACGAAAGCGGCGGCGGAGACCAGCAGCACGTACACCAGTCCGGACATCGCCTTGCCGAGCAGCACGATCCCGGCGACGTCGAGGCCGAGCACCGTCCCGATGCGCATGCCGAGGGCGGCGGGTGCGTAGGCGACGAAGCTCGACGCACCTGCGTTCGTGAAGTCCTCCAGCTTCGTCGGACTCCCGGCGGTGAGGTGGACCGCACCGTAGCGCTCCAGGTCCGGACCCAGAGCGACGTCGTGTCGCTGCCAGTACTGACCGCTGGTCCGTCCGGCGTTCGAGGCGTCCGTGCCCTCCAGCTCGTAGTCCGCCAGCGCCGTCGGGATCTGACCCCCGTACTGCAGCTTCGGCGTGATCGTGTCCACCTCGAGCTGCCCGCGCGACACCTGCCACGCCCGGAACGTGTGGTGCATCTCGTCGAGCCCGAAGCCCGCCGGGACGACGGCGACGAAGACCCCGACGAACACCGTCGCGATGAGCGAGAACACCAGCGGGAAGGACACCAGCGCCCGGACCACCCGGTTCGGCCGCCGCGTCACGACCGACCGGCGGTCGCGCTCGATCCGGCCGTCGACCTGATCGCGCTCGACTCGGTCGTCCGTCGCCGGGTCCGTCTCGGCGGCTGCATCCGTCCGGGGCTGAACGTGAGTCCCTGTTTCGTCCACCGGAACACTCTACGGGTCGGGACGGCTCCGACCGCTGACACGGCACGCCTGGCGCGTGACCGTCGTCTCAGGAGCCGTCGCGGAGGTCGTGGAGCGTCGCTCCGTCGTACCGGATCGTGTCGAAGACCGCCGTGCAGCCCTCGCCCAGCGGGGACTGCGCCAGGAACCCGACGGACCACGGCGACGGCGTGACGGGCAGCCGGAACGTCCGGACGAAGTCCCACTGCGACCCGTCGTCCGACGAGTGGAACGCGATGGACGGGCCGGATCGTGCCACCCGCAGGAACACCGCGGGTGCGCTCAGCAGAGGGCCGTTGCAGTCGTCAGAGAACCGGTCGGTGACGACGCTGACGACCATGGCGGCGCCCTGCGGCGAGTACTCGTTGCAGAGCTTCGCCCAGTGGTCCTGATCGGACCAGAGCGCCAGCGCTCCTGCGTCGAAGGTCGTCCGCACGCCGGGGACGTGGACCCGCGCCGAGAAGACGAAGTCCCCGTCGGGGACGGCGAGCGCCAGGGCGCGGGCGGCGTGCTGCTGTTCGCCACCCGCGGCGTCGTTCGTCCAGTCGACCCCGGCTTCCGACTCGAGCGTCACCGAGCCCCGCTCCGCGTCGGACCTCGCGCGGCCCGGGCCGTTCACCCACGCGAGCGTCGGCAGGCCGGGGACGTCGACGGAGATCTGCGGCGTGCTCATGCCGTCGACGGTACCGACACGGGGCCGACTGAACCGAAGGCCCCGCCGACCCCGACCTCGTCCGCCACGACGGCGGGATCGTCAGCGCTTCAGGTTCGTCAGCTCCTGCAGCACCTCGTCCGAGGTGGTGATGATGCGGGCGTTGGCCTGGAAGCCGCGCTGCGCGACGATGAGGTTCGTGAACTCCTGCGACAGGTCGACGTTCGACATCTCGAGCGTCCCCGACGCCAGCGAGCCGACGCCGGCCGAACCCGGCGCGCCGATCGCGGCCTGGCCGGAGTTCGCGGTGGCGCGGTAGCCGGAGGCGCCGGTCTTCTCGAGGCCGGCCGGGTTCGCGAACGTGGCGAGGGCGATGCGTCCGATGGCGAGGGACGACCCGTTCGAGAACGAGCCGACGACGGTGCCGTCCTTCGAGATGGTGTACCCCTGCAGCGCCCCGGCCTCGTGCCCGTTCTGCGAGGAGATCGATGCGGTGTTGAGGCCGGCGAACCCGGAGAGTTGGGTCATGTCGACGGTGATGTCACCGACCGCCAGGGTGGCGCCGCTGGTGATCTTGCCGTCGGTGCCGAAGGTGATCGCGCCGGTCGCCGCCGTGCCCTGACCGTTCGACGCGGAGACGGACCAGCCGTCCTGCGTGCGCTTGTACGCGAGGGTGAGCGTGTGCTTCGTGCCGTTCTGGTCGTACACGGTGGCGTCCCGGTTGAGGACCTCGTTGACCGGGGTCTCGGACGGCAGGTTGCCGGTCACCGTCGCCGAGGACGTCGCCGTCGCGGGTGCTGCCGCGTCGAGCGGGAGGACGATGTCGGTCAGACCGCCGCCGTCGTTGACGACGCCGTTCGTCGCCGAGTACCCCTGCACGATCTTGCCGTCGGGGCTCACGAGTCGGCCGTCGGCGTCGAAGTCGAACGCCCCGGCACGGCTGTACACCGTGTCGTTGCCGAGCCGCGTGACGAAGAAGCCGTCACCCGAGATCATCAGGTCCGTCGCCTTGCCGGTGGCCTGCGCGGAGCCCTGGGCGAAGTTCGTGGACACGCCGGCGACCTGCACGCCGAGGCCGATCTGCGCGGGGTTCGTGCCGCCGATGCCGGTCTGCGGCCCGCCGGCGCCCTGCGTCATCTGCGACAGGGTGTCCTGGAACACCGTGGACGAGGCCTTGAAGCCGACGGTGTTGACGTTGGCGATGTTGTTGCCGGTGACGTCGAGCATCTCCTGGTGGGAGCGGAGCCCGGAGATCCCGGAGTAGAGCGAGCGGAGCATGGTGTGTTCCTTCCAGAACGAGGGACGAGGTGGAGCAATGAGGAGGTCAGGCGGTCTTGATCCCGGAGATCACGTCGAGATCGACCTCCTTCCCGTTGACGGTCACGGTCGGCACGCTGTTCGCGTACGACACGGCACTCGCGGCACCGGTGACCGATGCACCGGAGGCGGCGTCCGTGTAGGTGACCTGCTTGCCGACGAGGTTCGCCGCGGCGATGCGCATCTGCAACGAGAAGTTCTCGTTCCCCGTGGTGGTCTGGTTCGTGATCTGCTCCATCATCGCGAGCTGCGTCTGCTGGCTGATCATCTGGTTCGTGTCCATCGGCGAGGACGGGTCCTGGTTCTGCAGCTGCGTCACGAGCAGCTTCATGAACACCTCGGAGTCCATCGTCTGGGACTTCTTGGTGGCGGCGTTCGCGGCGAGGGCGGCGGCCTGCGCGGCCGTGTCCACGCTGCCCGTGATCGAGTCGATCGGCATCGGTGCTTCTTTCTCGTGGGGCTGGTCAGGCGAGGACGTCGAGTCCCGCGCTGCGGACGGAGGTGGAGGCGGGCGCGGCGGGTCTGACGGGGGCGGGTCGAGCCTCCAGGCCGTCGCCGCGTGCCGGACGGTCGCCGCCGCGCCCGTCGCGACCCGGGGAGGACCCCGCGTCGCGTTCCGGGTGGTTCTGGGACGACAGGTCGAGGGTGGTCGCCACGCCGGACGTGGCGGCGTCACGACGCAGGTCCGGCAGGACCTGCCGGACCGCGTCGCGCCCGGCGTCCGAGGCCGCGAACAGCTCGACGTGCATGCCGTGCGCGGTGACGTGCGCGCGGACCGTGACCGGGCCGAGCGTGTCGGGCACGACCTGGACCGTGACGACGTGGTCGCCGGGCCCGGCCTGCGCGAGGGTGAAGACGGGGCGTGCGAGCTGCTGGGCGAGGGGGGCCGGCGGGGTGGCGGGCGCGGTGGTCGGCGTGGACGCCGCCGCGACCGCGGGTGCGGTCGGTGCGGCGGGGAGCGCGAACGTCGCGTCGGTCCGGACGACCGCACCGGCCGGGAGGCTCGGCTCGGCCTGGGCGCGTGCGCTCGCGTCGCGCTGCGGGTCCACCGGCGCCGCCACCGAGGTCGTCGTGGTCGCCGCGGATACCGGAGTCGCCGCCGGTGCCGAGATCGCCGCCGGTACCGAGGCCGCCACCGGAACCGCCGCCGGTGCCGGGGTCGCCGCCGGTGCCGGGGTCGTTGCGGGGGCCGCGGGGGCCGCGGCGCCGGGCGCGGGGCTCGCCGTTCCACCCGGCATGCCCGTGGCGGGCGCGGTGGCCGCCTGGGCGACGTTCCGCGCCGGGCGACCGCCCACGGGTCCCGCTGTCCGCGCGGTGTCGGTCTGCGCGAGGTCCCGTGCGGCGGACGCGGCGGGAGCGCCAGGTGCGGCGGGCGGGCCGGCGGTCGCGCCGGCGGCTGCGTCCGCGACGTTCCGCGCCGGCCGACTGTCCACGGGCTCTGCGGTCCGCGGGGTGTCGGTCAGCCCGAGAACCTGCGGAGCCGCGCCCTCGGCGCTGGCCGCGCCGGACGCGGCGGCGGCGTTCAGCGCCACGCGACTGTCCACGGGTCCTGCGACCCGCGCGGTGTCGGCCAGCGCGACGCCCGGCACGGGTGTCGCGACCGTGAGCGCGCCGGAGGGCACGGTCGGCGCCGCGGTGGCGTCGTCCGGCCGTGCCGCCGCGTCGGACCGACGGTCGTCGACCGCCGACGCTCCGGTGCTGCCAGGAGCCCCGTCTGCGCCGACACCTGGACCGGTGGCCGCAGCAGCGGCACCCGCATCCGCGTCGGCACCCGGTCCGGCAGCGGGACCGGAGCCGGCGCGTGCAGGCCCGCGGGGCGGGACGTCGGACGCGGCGGACATCGCGGCGTCGAAGCCGGCGGCCGACCGACCCGACGCCGTCGACGACCGAGCGGACGCTGACGCCGGCGCGGAGGGCGGGCTCGTGGGCATCGTCACGGTCATGCTGCGGCGCTCCCGGACTGCATCATCGCCATCAGGGCAGCGGTCTGCAGGTCGGTCCCGCTCGTGCTCCTGGTGGCGGCGACCGACTGGGCCGCCTTGGTCGCCGCGGCGTCCTGCGCGGACGGGACGATCCGGCGGATGGTGGCGATGTCGGAGTCCTTGTACCAGTTGTCCACGATCCGGACGTCCTTGCCCGGGCGCGGGGCGTGCAGGACCTTGCCGTCGCCGACGTAGATGACGACGTGTCCCTCGCCCTTCGGGATGATGAGGTCCCCCGGCTGCGCCTGGGCCAGCGACGGCACCGCGACGCCCATCTTCGCCTGGTCGGGCACGACCCGCGGCATCGTGACCCCGAGGTCCTTGAACACGGTCTGCACGAGGCCCGAGCAGTCCATGCCGGACCGTGTCGTGCCGCCGAACACGTAGGGCACGCCGAGGTACTTCTTCGCGTCCGCGACGACGTCGTCCCCGGTGGCACCGCTGCCGGTCGCGACGGTGCCCTTCCCGGCGTCGACCGAGGTGGTCGGGGCACCCGGCGCGACGGCTCCGGTCGCGCCGGCGCCGGACGTACCGGTGCCGGACGTACCGGCGCCGGACGCACCGGCGAGGGCGGACGCGAACGCCGCGGACGAGTCCGCCGTCGACGCCGAGGACGTCGACCCGGCGGTGTCGCCACCGGCGAGTGCGTCGATCTGGGAGCGGATCGCGGAGATCCGGCTCAGGACGGCGTCGAGGCTCATCGGGGGTCCTCCGTGCTGCGGCGGCGCGCCGCGATCTCGTCGAGGGCGGTCTGTTCGGCGCGCAGGTCCTCGGCCGCCACGCGCTCGGAGTGCTGGGTCTCGAGCTTCTCCAGGCCGAGCGCGGACCGCCGCGCCTCGGTGTACGCGGCCTGCGCGGCGTCGGCATCGGCGCGCCGGTGCTGCACCACGGCGTCGAGCTCCTGGAGCATCCCGCGGGTCGCAGCCCGCGCGGCGGCGACGGCACTGAGGGTCGCGGCGTCGTCGACCGACATCGCGCTCTCGGTGTCGTCGAGGGTGCGGCGGGCGGCGACCCGGGCGTCGGCGGCGTCCCGCACCCGGTCGTTCGCGGCCGCGAGGACCGCCGCTGCCTGGTCCTGCTCGGCGTGCCGGAGTCGCAGGAGTCCGGCGAGGGGGAACCGTCTGGCCATCAGACACCTCCGAGCTGCTGCACGAGCGCGTCGAGGCGGTCCCAGGACGACGCCGCGCTGGCACGCTCGTCCATGCCCTGGCGGAGGAACGCGTCGATCGCGCCCTGGTGGTCCACCGCGGAGTCCACCAGGGGGTTCGAGCCGCGCTGGTACGCGCCCACGTCGAGCAGGTCCTGCGCGGCACGCCGTGCGGCCATCACCGAGCGCAGCGTCGTCGCGGCGGCGCGTTGCCCCGGCGTGGTGACCTTCGACGCGACACGGGAGATCGACCCGAGGGCGTCGACGGACGGGAAGTGCCCGGTCACGGCGAGCTTCCGGTCGAGCACCACGTGCCCGTCGAGGATGCTCCTGGCGGCGTCGGCGATCGGCTCGTTGTGGTCGTCGCCGTCGACGAGCACGGTGTAGATACCGGTGATGCTGCCGGCGCGGTCCGTCCCGGCGCGTTCGAGCAGCCCCGCGAGCACGGAGAACGTCGACGGCGGGTAGCCCCGGGTGGCCGGCGGCTCCCCCACGGACAGGCCGATCTCGCGCTGCGCCATCGCGACGCGGGTGAGCGAGTCCATCATCAGCACGACGTCCTGCCCGGCGTCCCGGAACGACTCCGCGATGCGGGTCGCGACGAACGCGGCACGGAGACGCATGAGTGCGGGTTCGTCGGACGTCGACACGACCACGATCGACCGGGCGAGCCCCTCGGGCCCCAGGTCGTCCTCCAGGAACTCCCGGACCTCGCGCCCGCGCTCCCCGACGAGTGCGATGACGTTCACGGCGGCGTCGCTCCCCCGCGCGACCATCGACAGCAGTGACGACTTGCCGACACCGGAGCCGGCGAACAGGCCCATGCGCTGTCCACGGCCGACGGTCGTCAGGGTGTCGAGCACGCGGACGCCGAGCTGCATCGGCGCCTGGATGCGGGCGCGCGCCATGGCGTTCGGCGTCGGGTGGTCGAGGTCCACCCAGGCGTCGACGTCGAGCGGCCCGCGGTCGTCGATCGGGCGGCCGAGCCCGTCGAGCACCCGACCGAACAGCCCGACACCGGTGGGGACGAGCACGGGTCGCCCCGTCGGCCGGGCCGCGGTACCCGCCGTGATGCCGGTGAGTCGTCCGAGCGGCATGCAGCGCACGCCGGCGGCGTCGGTCGCGACGACCTCGACCGCGGTGGGCCGGTCGCCGTCGTCGCCGACGAGCACGACCTCCCCCACCCGGGCGTCGAGCCCGGCGACGGTGAGGCCGAGGCCGACCGCGCTCGTCACCACGCCGACCCGCTGCGGGGCGGCGAGGGCCACGGCGGCGTCGAGCGTCCGCGGGCGGAGCAGCGTCGTCGTCATGCGGTCACCCCGAGCGCGTCCGCCGCACGGGCGAGTGCCGCACCGATCCGGGCGTCGAGCATGCCGTCGGGCAGGTCCACGACGGCGTCGCCGTCCGCGAGCGACGCGTCCGCCCGGACCGGCACCGGCAGGTCGACGCCCGCGACGGCCGCGGCGTCCGCGGGGCTCAGCCGGACCGCGATCGCGACCGTGTGGTCGACGGAGGCGAGCGCCCGTCGGACGGTCGCCTCCGCACCGGGGACGAACCGTGCCTCCCGTCCGGCATCGGCACCGTCTACCGGACGGGAGGCCCGGATCCCGTACCCGACGGCGGCCTCGGCGAGTTCCATGGCCGCCGCGACGACGCTCTGTTCCGCGGATTCCAGGACCGGTACGGTGCGCGCGACGAGCGCGTCCGTCATGGCACCGAGCACGGCGATCCGTCTGGCGGTCTCGGCCTCGAGCTGCGCGACCCGGTGGGCGTGGGTCGCCGCGAGCTCGGCGCGGAGCGCGTCCGTCTCCGCCTGGGCGGCACGGAGCCCCGCGGCGTACCCGGCGGCGTGGCCGCGGACCTCGGCACTGGCGGCGCGTTCGCGGAGCCCGGCATCGGCGACGACGGGGAACGCCAACGGCGCGAAGGCGGCGTCACTCAACGAGCTCGTCCTCCTCCGCGCGGTGGACGGTGATGACGCCCTGCGCCTCGAGCTCGCGGACCGACCGGACCACCTCGGCACGCGCCTCCTCGACCTGCGACACGCGCACCGGGCCCATCGCCTGCAGCTCGTCGTCGAGGAGCTGCCGGTTGCGCTCGGAGACGTTCGCGCGGATGGTCTCGACGACCGGGCCAGCGGCGCCCTTCATCGCGGTCGCGAGCACCTTCGAGTCGATCCCGCGCAGCACCTGCTGGATGTCGCGGGCCTCGAGCTTGACGATGTCCTCGAACGTGAGCATCCGGGAGCGGATGTCCTCGGCGAGTTCCGGGTCGCGCGCCTCGAGACCGTCGAGCACGGCCTTCTCGGTGGCGACGTCCGAGCGGTTGATGATGTCGACGAGGGGCTGGATGCCGCCGACGACCTCGACGCTCTCGCGCGGCGAGACGACGGCGCCGGCGCGCTGGCGGAGCACACCGGCGACGATGCCGACGGCCTCCGGTGTCGCCGAGCCCATCGTGGCGAACGCCTGCGCGACGTCCGTGCGGGCACGCTCGTCCACGCCGGCGAGCACGGCGCTCGCCTGGCCGGGCTTGAGGTGCGCGAGGACGAGCGCGATGGTCTGCGGCAGCTCGCCCTCGAGCAGCGTGATGATCTGCCCGGGTTCGGCGTCGTCGAGGAACTCGAACGACTGGCCCGCGAGGTTCGAGGCCAGGCGGTCCATCACGCCCGCGGCGCGCTCGGCACCGAACGACGCCTCGAGCAGCCCGAGGGCGGTCTCCTTGCCGCCACGGCGCTGGGAGCGGCCGGTGCGGGTCATCCGGTGGAACTCGGTGATGGTCTGGTCGACCACCGCGTCGTCCACCCGGCGCATCCGGACGATCTCGGCGGAGATCTCCTCGGCCTCGAGCTCGGAGAACTGCTTCATCACCTCGGCGGCGCGCTCGGTCTCCATCTGCAGCAGGATGAGCGCGACCTTCTGTGCGCCGCTCAGGGCCCGGTCGCTCGGTGCAGCGGCGGCGTTCACACCGTCGTCCGGTCGTCGAGGAGCCCGCGGAGGAGCTCGGCCGTGCGCTTCGGGTCACGCTCCGCGAGGGCCGCGATGTCCTGGCGACGACGCTCGGCGGTGACCTCGTCGGTGGTGAGCACCTCGGTCGGCGCGTCGTCGACCGGCAGCGCGGGCAGCGCGACGGTCGGGGCGTCCCCCGCGCCGAGTTCGCTGCGCTGATCGGCGGCGTCGACGGCGAGCGGCAGCTCGAACGCGCTGCCGAAGGCGTCGAGCTCGCCGACGTCGACCGCCTCGCGCTCCTGGCGACGGCCGCGGCGGAGGAGCACCACGACGAGGGCGATGAGCGCCAGGGCGATGCCGATGACGATGCCGGCCGTCCGGATCGCCGACCACATCGCCTCCTGCTGGTCGGCCTGCTGCTGCGCCTTGAGGGCCTTCGCGGCCTCGTCGGCGGTGCTGGTGTCGAAGTCCATCATCGCGACCTTGACCTGGTCGCCTCGGACGGTGTCGGCACCGGCCGCCGCTGCGACGAGGTCGTTGATGCTCTGCAGGTTCGCGTTCTGCACCGACGCCGCCTTGCTGTTGAGCGCGACCGACACGGTCTGCCGCTGGACCCCGCCGGCCGGCATCTGCGTGGTCTCCGTGGTGTGGTCGACGGCGTTGTTCTTCGTCGCCGACTCGTTCGTGTACCCACCGGTGCCGGTGCCGCTCGTCGCGGTGCCGTTCGGGACGGCGATGTTGTCCGGGCCGAGGACACCGGTCGCGCCGTTCGCCCCGGCCGCGCCGGCGCCGTACTGCTCGGTCGTCGACGACTCGTTGAGCGCCACGGGGCCGGTGGTCGGCGTCGCGTAGGACTCCGACGTGCGGGTGCCGGTGTCCTGGTTCATGGTCGCGGAGACCACGACGCTCGCGTTCCCGGCGCCGAGCGTGGTGTCGAGCAGGTCCTGGATCTTCTTCGACGTGGTCGCGTCGTAGTCGGCGGCCTGGTCGGCGCCGGAGCCGGTCGCACCGGTGCCGACGGCCGAGAGGGTCTGGCCCTTCTGGTCGACGACGGACACGTCGGTGGGCTGCATGCCCTCGACCGCGGCGCTCGTCAGGTGCACGATCGCCTGGACCTGGTCGGTGGTGAGCTGCTGGCCGTTCTTCGTGGCGATGAACACCGACGCCGTCGGGTCCTTCTCCTCGGAGACGAACACCGACTTCTCCGGGATGGCGAGCTGCACGGTGGCGGTCTGCACGCCGTCCATCGCGGAGATCGTCTTCGCGAGCTCGCCCTCGATCGCCCGCTTGTAGGTGACGTCCTGCTGGAACTCCGAGCTCGTCACGCCCATCTTGTCGAGCAGCGAGTAGCCGCCCTCGTTCGACGACGGCAGACCGTTCGACGCCGCCTTGAGCCGCTCGGTGTAGACGGCGGACTGCGGCACGAGGATCGTCGCGCCGCCGTCGGTGAGCTGGAACGGCACGCCGTCCGTGGTCAGCTGGTCGGTGACGCTGCTGGCGTCCGCCGCGGCGAGCCCGGTGAACAGCGGGGCGTAGGACGGCTTCCCGAGCCAGGACGCGAGCGCGACCCCGCCGAGGACGAGGGCGGCGACGCCGAGGATCGCGATGGTGCGCTGGGCGGCGGAGAAGCCCTTGACGTAGGCGCCGAGGCGTCCGAACACGTTCTGCAGTGCGGCGGGCATCAGGCCTGCATCCGCATGATCTCGTTGAACGCGTCGACGCCCTTGTTGCGCACCGCGGCGACGAGTTCGAGCGTGACCTGGGCGCGGGTGGACGCGATGGTGGCGTCGTGGATGTCGTCGAGGTTGCCGGTGACGGCCTTGAGCGCGAGGGTCTTCGACGTGCTCTGCAGCTCCTGCAGCCCGTCGACGGCGTTGCCGAGGCTCGAGGCGAAGGAGCCGTCGACGCCGGTGGTCGGCTCGGCGGTGGTGGCGGGCGTCGTGGCCTGGTTCGTGCCGAACACCCCGGAGAGGGCGTTCGTGGTCACGCCGTTGACGGCGTCGATGGGCATCAGTTCTTCCCGATCTGCAGTGCCGCCTCGTAGGCGGTCTTGGCGCGGTCGACCACGGCGGCGTTCGCCTGGTAGCCGCGCTGGGCCATGATGAGGTCCGCCATCTGGGTGCCGAGGTCGATGTCCGGCATGCGGACGTAGCCCTCGGCGTTCGCGAGCGGGTTGTCCGGGTCGTAGGTGACGCGGCCGGCGGCGCTGCCGAACGCGGCGCCCTTCACGTAGGCACCGGACACGCCGTTGCCCTCCTGCACCTCGACGTAGCGCGCCTGGAACGCGCTGTCGTCCATCGACCGGACGGTGTTGACGTTGGCGATGTTGTCCGAGATCGCGTCGAGCCACTTCCGGTGCACGGTGAGGCCGGTGCTCGCGATGCCGATCGCGTCGAAGGTCGTCACGAGTTCGTCCGCATCGCCGCACGGACGCTGGTGAGCTCGGAGTTCATCGCCTGCGTCGCGAACTGGTAGCGCAGCACGGTGTCGACGTTCGAGAGCGTCTCCTCGTCGAGGTCGACGTTGTTGCCGTTCGTGTTCGTCGGCTCGAGGCTGCGCGCGACTGTCGGCGTCGTGTGGCCGTTCCCCTCGACCACGGACTGCGCGAGCGCGTCCTCGAACTGCACCTTCTCGGCGTGGTAGTTCGTGGTGTTGATGTTCGCGATGTTGTTCGCGATCACGCGCTGACGCATCGAGAGTCCGTCGAGCGCGCTCTGCAGCGCTGCCGACGTCACGGAGTCGAACACGGAAGGGTCCCCTCGGCTGGACGACGTCGCGTGTGGGCGAGGTCGTCGTGCGGTGGTGGCCGATCCGTGGCCGGTGGTCGAGCGATCCGTGCTCCCCAGCGCCTATCGGAGCGCCGGTCGGTGCCGGTTAGCGGTCGCCCCGAACGGGGGGCTCAGGCGGAGGCGTCGAGGTACACCGAGCGCTGCGGTTCGCGGGTCGCGTCGACGGCGCGGAGCGCACCGAGGTGCTCCAGCGTGCCGCGGCGCTCCTGTTCGAGGACCGCGATGCGGTCCCGCTGCGCGGCGAGCAGCCGGGAGGCCCGCCCCACCAGGTCCCGCGGCACCGGGCCCAGCTCGGCCGGTTCGCGCCACGGGGCCGGGTCGTCCGTGGCCGTCGCCTGCTCCAGGGTGGTGAGCACGGCCTCCCATGCGGCGTGCTGCTCGTCAGGCGACACCGAGCGCGCCGCCCGTCGTGTGCCCGACCGGCGCCGGCGTCGCCGGCAGCGCCGCTGCCGCCTCGTGCCAGGCCTGGCGGAGCGGTTCGAGGATGCGGATGCAGTCGCGCGTGGCCTGCACGTCGCGGTGCACGTTCGCGGTGATGAGCGACGTCGACGCGTAGTTGTAGACCGCGAGGAGGCCCTCGCCGCCGTCCCACGCGTCGATGCGCAGCGTGGCGGAGAGCTCGCCGACGATCGCCTGGGCGTGCAGGAGCTGCTCGCGGGCGGTGTCCCAGTCGGCGGTGCCCTGGGCGGCCTCGGCGCGGTGCAGGTCGAGCAGCAGCCGGTCGTAGAGCATCGTGACGAGCTGCGCGGGCGTCGCGGAGAGGACGGCCTCGCTGGTGTACTGCGCTCGACGGCGCACGGTGGACTTGTCGTACATGGTGTCTCCTCGCTCAGCTCGACGTCGACAGCGAGGAGAGCTGGCCGCTGAGCCAACTCGACTGGGACTTCAGGGAGCTGAGGCTGGTCTCGAGCGCCGTGTACTGCGCCTGCAGCGTCGCACGACGCATGCTGAGGCGGTCCGTCCAGGCGTCGATCTGGTCGTTGAGGTCCTTGACCACGGACTGCTGCCCGGTGATCGAGGTGGTGATGGAGCCGGTGTACTTGTCACTGGCGGCGTTCGCGGCGTCGGCGACGTTCTGGGCGATCCCGGACAGGACCGCCTGCGTCCCGGCGGGGTCGGCTGCCAGGGCCTTCTGGAACACGTCCTGGTCGAAGTCGAACGTGCCGTCCTTCTGGATGACGACGCCGATGGTCGAGGGCGATCTGCCGTTCACCGGGGTCGACATCGCACTGCTCACCCGCTGCATCGCGGAGCGGGTGGTCGCGTCCCCGAGGAGCACGCCGGCCGTGGTGGTCGTCGTCCCGTTCGTGGGGCTCGTCGTGCTCGTCACCCCGGTGTTCTGGGAGTAGTACGACGAGATCGCGGTGAAGGCGTCGACGAGGCCGGAGGCGACCGACTGCGCCTTGGATGCGTCCCGGCCGATCGTCACCGTGACGGGGTCCGTCGAGGTCGTGCTGACGTTCACCGACACCCCGGGGAGCAGGTCGGCGAAGCTGTTCGTCGCACTCGTGACCGTCTGCGCCGCAGCGGTCCCGGCGTACAGCGTCACCGCGGCGTCGGCGGCCTGGCGGACCACGGCGGCGCCGGGCTGCGTGAAGACGTCCGTCGCCGAGCCGGCTGCGACGTCGGCGGCGCTCCCCCGGTACAGGGAGAAGCCGTTCGCCGCGCCCGTCGCGTTCGACGACACCTGGAGGCGGTAGAGCTTCGTGCCGTCGGCCGCGGTGCCGGACGCGACCTTCGTCGCCGTGACGCCGGCGGCGGCCTTGTTGATCGCCGACACCGTGTCGTCGAGCGACCCGGACGCCGGAGCGAGTTCGACCTTCGTCCCGTCCGGCTTGACGAGCGTCAGGGGCGACGCCTGGTCGGACCACGTCGCCATCGCGGCGGTGACGCCCACCTTCGCGGCGGCCGTGGCGTCGACGGTGAACGACACTGAACCGGTTGCCGCGCCGGTGCCCGTGCTCGCCGTGACCGAGGACGACGAGCTCGTCGCGGTGAACAGCGACAGGGACGTCGGTGCCGCGGCCGCGGTGGCCTTCGTCGCCAGGCTCTGGAACAGGCCGTTGATCGTCTGCAGGGACGAGATGAACGAGTTGGTCGAGGTGACCTTCGTCTTGAGCAGGGTCTGCGGGACCTGCTCGATGGTCATCAGCGAGTTGATCAGGTCGGTCGTGTTGAGGCCGCTGACGAGGCCGTCGATCCCGAGGCTGGACATCGCCGATGCTCCCTGCTGTCTGCTGGTGGACGTGGAGGGGGTGCTCCGCCTCCGCCGACACCCGAACGGTCAGCGGAGGCGGAGCGTGCTGCGACTAGCGGAGCAGCGAGAGGACGCCCTGCGTGCTCTGGTTCGCCTGCGCGAGCATCGAGGTGCCGGCCTGGCTGAGGATGTTGTCGCGCGTGTACTTGACCATCTCCTCTGCCATGTCGACGTCGGTGATGCGGGACTGCGCAGCGGTCAGGTTCTCCTTGGCCACGTTCGTCACGTTGATGGCGTGGTCGAAGCGGTTCTGGATGGCACCGAGGTTCGAACGAGCCGACGACACGTTCTTGATCTGCGCGTCGATCGCCCGGATGGCCGCCTGAGCGTCCGCCGCGGTGTCGAAGTTCAGACCGACCTTCGTGTCGGCGTCCGCGGCCTTGCCCGAGACGACGGTCGTCGGGTTGGTGGCTGCGTTGTCCGAATCGAGCGGACTCTTCGTGGCAACGGTGCCGCCGTCGTTCGCGCGAACGACGAAGCCGGTGGCGGCGCCGTTCGCGTCACGGACGGTCGATGCCGTGTAGCTGCCGGAGAACTTCGCGTCGCCGTTCAGCGCCGTGACGTACTCATCGATGCTGGCGAAGTCGTCGTAGCCGGTGGCCGGAGCCGCCTTCGCCGCACCGTGCAGCGTGCCCGTCGTCACAGAGGTCGTGACCTGAGCACCGTCGTCGCCCGTCTTGGTGGACGAGAACGACAGCGGCTGGTTCGAGAGCGCCTTGACGTCGGACACCGTGAACTGCGCACCGCCGGTGGCTGCACCGGTGGCGAGCGCGGTCGCGATCTTCTGGACGTTCGCACCCGACAGGTCGACCGAGATCTGGCTGTCGCTGTCGCCGTTCGCCCCGACCTGGAACTGCAGGGTCTTCGAGCTGTTGAGCAGCGAGGTGCCGTTGAAGTTGGTCGACGACGCGATGCGACCGAGCTCCTGCTGGAGCTGGTTGACCTCGGTGGTGATCGCGGTGCGCGAGTCGGCGTTGTTCGAGTCGTTGCCGGCCTGCACGGCGAGGTCGCGCATGCGCTGGAGGATCGAGTGGGTCTCGGTGAGACCACCTTCAGCGGTCTGCACGACGGAGATGCCGTCCTGCGCGTTGCGGGCGGCGACCGTGAGGCCACCGACCTGGGACTTCAGTCCCTCGGAGATCGACAGACCGGCAGCGTCGTCGGCAGCACGGTTGATGCGGAGGCCGCTCGAGAGCTTCTCGAGGGACTTCGACAGGTCGTTCTGCGTCGCGTTGAGGTTCCGGTACGTGTTGAGTGCCGAGAGGTTGGTGTTGATGGACATACCCATGGTGAATTCCTCCGTGAAGTCTGGGTCTTCGCCGGCCCGTCCGTGGGCTGGCATGGTGTCCTCTCGGCCGGTCGGCCGGAGGCGTTAGGAGAACCGCCCGGATTCCTCCGGGTGGTCCCCGCGTCTCAACTCGCGGCCACCTGGTGACCGGCGGTGGCGTCGTGGACGGCGCGGGCGACACCGACCGCGGCGTTCGCGGCGACCTTGGCCAGGTACGCGCTCCGCCGTGCCGCCGTCGTCCGGGACGCCGGCTCCGGAGCCGGGCCGCCGTCGCCGTAGTGCGTGGCGAGGCCGTCGCGGAGGAGCCGCATGGCCTCGGAGCGCTGCTGAGACACGGCCGAGTGGGTGATGCCGAGTTCGGCGGCGACGTCGGTGACCGTCCGGTCGCCGAAGTAGACCGCCTCGACGATGAACCGCATCCGCTCGGGCAGCGCCTCGACCGCGGCGCGGAGGTAGCGGCGACGCTCGGCCTCGACGAGGTCCTCGCCGGGGAGCGGCAGGTCGGCGGCGACGGTGTCGTGGACGGTCTCGTCGATCGGCGTGACGACCCGACCCGCGTCGTGCATCGCGTCCGCCGCGGTCTGCCGGTCCACGCCCATCGCGTCGGCGATCTCCTGCACGGTGACGGTGCGGCCGAGGCGGGAGGACAGCGCCTCCTGCGTCGCGAGGGCCTCGCGGATCCGCTTCCGGGTGCCACGGCTCGCCCAGTCGGCGCTCCGCATGTCGTCGGCGATGGCGCCGGTCACGCGGGTCCTGGCGTAGGCGCCGAACGGCACGCCGAGGGTGGGGTCGAACGCGTCGGCGGCGGCCACGAGGGCGAGTGCGCCGACGGCGGCGAGGTCGTCGCGGTCGAGGTGGGTGGCGCGGGACCGGACGTCCGCGACGATGTACCCGACGAGCGGGAGGTGCTCGACGACCATCGCGTTGCGTTCGGTGCGGTCCATGCTGATCCCCTGGTCGTCTCGACTGGTGTGACCCGTCCGTGGGCATGGCGGACACCGGCCGCGTCGAGGCCGGTGGTACGCCGAAGAGTCGCCCGGGTCCCTCCGGGCGTCGCACCCGCGCCCGGGATCTGTCCCCCGAGGAGTGCGCTTCGAATGTATCGGCTGGCAAACGGCTGAACAGCCCCTCACCCGTCCCCAGTGCGGGGGTGTGGCGGCGTTTCCGGGTCGGCACTTCGGAGGACAGGAGCGCAGGAACGGGCGGTGGTGTCCCCCGGACTGGAGGCGCGGCGCGCCACGGCCGCCCGGCGCACGTCCGTGGTGGCCCGGCTCGCGCCACCGGTGGCTTACGCCCAGCGGCACCCGACCGATAGTCCCCGGTGTCCGCAGGATGAACGACATCGGGAGGAGATGATGAGCGTGAACGACCTGTCCGCCGTGCTCTGGCGCGAACGAGAACTGCTCGAACTGCTCACCTTCAAGCTCGAGGAGGAGCAGCTGCTGCTCGCCGCCGGGCGCTCCCGCTGGGTCTCGCACGCCAACCGCGAGGTCGAGCAGGTCCTCGAACGGCTCCGCTCCACGGGCCTCGAGCGCAGCGCGCAGAGCGCCGCCGTGGCCGAGGAGTGGGGTGTGGACGCCGACGCACCCCTGCGTGACGTCGTCGCGGCCGCGCCGAGCGGGCCGTGGGGCGAGATCCTCGCGTCGCACCTCCGCGCGATGGTCGAGCTGACCACGCAGATCGGTGCGCTGCGGGACGAGAACGACCGCTTCCTCCGCACGGCCGCCCAGGCCACCGAGGAGACGCTCGCCGGTACCGTCGGCGACGCCGCGACCTACGACGCGACCGGGTCCTCCGGGCACGGCTCCGGCGAAGCCCGCCTGTTCGACGGGAACCTGTAGACGATGGTCAGCACCTTCGGGTCCCTCGCCACCGCGTCCTCCGGCCTCGCCGCAGCCCGCGCGGGCATCGACGTCGCCGGGCAGAACATCGCGAACGCCGGCACCACGGGCTACACGCGGCAGCGCGTGACGCAGTCGGCGGTGCCCGCGGCGCAGACCGGCTTCATGCGCGGGACGGCCGCACTCGCGGGGCAGGGCGTCTCCGTGGACGGGATCGCTCGTCTCGGGTCCCTCACGCTGGACGCCGGCGTCCGCGCGGCGGCGGGGTCCTCCGCGTACGCCACGGCCAGGGGCACCGGGCTCGACCAGCTCGAAGCGGGTCTCCACGAGCCGGGGAGCGACGGCCTCGCGACGAAGCTCGACGGGCTCTGGTCGGCATGGAGCGACCTGGCGACCCACACCGACGACCCCGGCGCCGCAACGGCCCTCCTCGGCGCCGCCCGGACCGTCGCGGCCACGCTCGCGAGCGGCTCGGAGGCCGTCGACGCGCAGTGGTCGAGCGTCCGGAGCACCGTCGCCGGGCAGGTCGCGCAGCTCAACGACGCCGCCGAGCAGGTCGCGAGCCTGAACGGCCGCATCCGCTCCGCCCTCGCCGGTGGTGCCAGCGCGAACGAGCTCATGGATCAGCGCGACCAGCTCACCGAACAGATCGCCTCGCTGGCCGGCGGCACCACCCGCACCAACGCCGACGGCACCGTGGACGTCCTGATCGGCGGCAACCCGCTCGTGCAGGGCACCGATGCCCGGAGCGTCGCCCTCGGCGGTGCGACGAAGATCGGCGACGCCGGCGCCGTCACGCTCTCGTGGACCTCCGGCTCCGGCTCGGCCGTGGCACTCGACGGTGGCTCGATCGCGGGCAACGTCTCCCTGCTCGCGCCGGCGCGCGCCGACGGCACCGGGGGTGCGCTCGCGCAGGCGTCCGCGGCCTACGACGCCGTCGCGACGTCGCTGGCGACCCAGGTGAACGCGCTGCACCGCACGGGCACGACCCCGGGCGGGGCGACAGGCACGGACTTCTTCGGTCTCACGGCCGGCGTGCCGGCCGCGCAGGGGCTCACCGTCCTCCCGACCGACGGCGACGGCATCGCGACGCGGAACGCGGCGGGCCAGTACGACGGTTCCCTCGCCGACGCGATCGGGGAGCTGGGGAAGGCCGTGGACGCTCCCGACCGGACCTGGGCGACCTTCGTGGCGGGAGTGGGCACGGCCTCCCGGTCGGCGACGTCCGAGGCGACGCTCACCGGTCTCGCCCTGACCAACGCACGCACGCAGCAGCAGGCGGGTGCCGGGGTCGACCTCGACGAGGAGAACGTGGCCCTGCTCACCTACCAGCACGCGTACCAGGGTGCCGCGCGCGTGCTGACGGCCGTCGACGAGATGCTCGACACCCTCATCAACCGCGTCGGCCTCGTCGGGAGGAGCTGATCGTGATCACCCGTGTCACCACCCAGATGTCCATGGCTGCGGCCACCGGTCGGCTGCAGGCCGGCGCGGCGAAGCTCGCACAGCTCACCGAGCAGGCCACCACGCTCAAGGCGATCGGCAAGCCCTCGGACGACCCGGTCGGGACGGCGTCCTCGATGCAGGTCCGCAAGGACCAGGCCGCGAACGCGCAGTACACGCGGAACGCCGACGACGCCGCCGGGTGGCTCGCCACCACCGACAGCGCACTCGGGGGCGTCTACGACGTGCTCGCGAAGGTGCGGGACCTGACCGTGCAGGCCGCGAACAGCGGCACGATGAGCGACGCCGACCGGGACGCGTTCGTCACGCAGTTCCGCGCGCTCTCCGCCGACCTGCAGGCGAGTGCGAACACGCAGTACGGCTCGCGGTCGGTCTTCGCCGGCGCGTCCCCCGCCGCGACCGCGTACGACCCCACGACCGGCTGGGCGCCGTCGTCGGCCCCCGTCGACCGGCGCATCGGGGACGGCAGCACCGTGCGTGTCGACACGCCAGGTGCGTCGGTGTTCGGATCGGGGTCGACCTCGGTCTTCGCCATGATCGACTCGATCGTCGGCGACCTGCAGAACGGCGTCAACGTGAACTCCCGCCTGAACGACGTCGACGCGCACATCGCCACCGTGCGCGGTGCGCAGGCCGATGTCGGTGTCCGACACGCGGCCGCGATTGCAGCGCAGTCGTCGTTGAAGTCGTCCTCGGTCGACCTCGAGACCCGACGCTCCTCGATCGAGGACAAGGACCTCGCGGGCGCCGTCCTCGACCTGCAGGTGCAGCAGACCAACTACCAGGCAGCCCTCGCCGTCACCGCGAAGGTCCTGCAGCCGACCCTGATGGACTACCTCCGATGATCGACCTGACCTTCGCCGTCGCCCCGTTCGGCCTCGAACCCCTCGTCGCGTTCACGCTGACGCCCGTCGCGGGAGCAGACGGCCTGTTCACCCTCGTCGGGGTCGGCACCACCGCGTCCGGCGTGACCGCGCCGAAGATGTTCCTCCTCGACGCCGCGGTGCACCTGCCCGACTACGCGCCGTCCCTGTCCGACGAGCAGGCGGCGACGATCGGACTGACCGCCCCGGAGGACGCGATGCTCCTCGTCGTGGCCACGCCCGGAGCGTCCGGCACGACCGTGAACCTGCTCGCGCCGGTGGTCGTGAACGCGCGGACGTCGGTCGGGGCGCAGTTCATCCTCGAGCAGCAGGACCTGCCGTTGCGCGCGGAGCTCGCGGCGCGGTAGGGGGCGCCGTCTTCTCACCCGCGGGGAGTCGACTCGTCCGTCCGGCCGGCCGGCCGGACGCCCGCCCGGAGCCGACTCGGAACGACAGCGTCGCTGTCGTACGACGTCGACCTTGTCGCACGATGCGCGCGCATGGGCCTTGCACGCGTCATGACGACAGCGTTGCTGTCGTACGACGTCGACGTTGTCGCGCCACACGTGCACGCCTCCCCTCCACAGGCCTGGAGGCTCGGCCAACGCCCCACAGATCGCCTCCTGCCCGCCTGATGGGGGCGTACCGAGCGGCATCGTGTCGGGCATGCACGATCACGTCATGGGGATCCCCCTCATCCGCACCGCGGACCACGCCAGCGCCGAACGTCGCGCCCTGCAGCGGCGCGCGCGACGCGGCGAGCTGACCGTCGTCCGACCGGGGGTCTTCGTCGAGCAGCACGACGTCGAAGACCTCTGGCCGGAGATGCGGCACCTGCTGCTCCTCCGCGCGACCGCCTCCTCCGTCCGGCGCCCGCGCGCCATCTCACACGCGTCTGCCGCGGCCGTGCACGGCCTCCCCTTCGTGACGCCACCGCCGCAGAAGGTGCAGGTGATCGATCCACGCCGGACCCATGCGGAGACCACATCGCTGCTCCAGGTGCACGTCGCTCCACCGGGGTCCAGCAGACCCCGCCGCTTCGCCGACACACCGCCGACGACCCCGGTCGACTTCTGCGGCGCGGCCGTCACCTCGCTGGTGCAGACCCTCGTGGACGTCGCTGCCGTCGCCTGCGCGGTGGCCTCCATCCCGATGCTCGACGCGGCGCTGTCGGAACGCCGCGTGTTCGCCGAGATGCTCGTGGACGAGGCCGAGGCGTCCCCTCGCCGAGCACCCGCGCGGGTCCAGGCGGCGATCGCGATGGCGTCGTCGCTGTCCGGCTCGCCGGCGGAGTCGATCGCGCGGGTGCGTTTCCGGCAGCTCGGGGCACCGGACCCCGTCCAGCAGCACGAGTTCGTACGGCCGGGTGACCGTCGCGCCGTCGTCGACTTCTGGTTCCCCGGTCAGGGGGTCGTCGTCGAGGTGGACGGGCGAGCGAAGTACCGCGACCCCGCCATGCTCGCGGGTGCGTCCTCGGCCGAGGCGCTCTGGCAGGAGAAACGGCGGGAGGACTTCATTCGCTCGTTCCCCGAGGTGCGGTTGGTCATCCGGCTCAGCTGGCAGGACCTCATGGACCCGGAGGTGATCCGTGTCGCGCTCATCCGCGCCGGTGTCCCGCTGCGCTAGTGCTCGACGAGCCGCCGACCAGTCGACGCATCACGACGAGGTCGTCGGCGCGTTTGGGTGGTACGAGCGCTGCCGTTCGACCACGGCCGGCCCGGTGCCGATCGCGACGACCTCTCCGACCTCGAGCCGCACCCCGTGCGCCCGGCCGGCCCCCTTGACCACGGCACCGCGGCGATCGGGGTCCGGCTCGGCAGCGGACCCACCGCCGGCGAGCACCACGTCGCGCACCGACACCGCCCCGAGGACCTGCGACCCGTCACCCAGGAACGCGGGGCCCTCGACCTGGGCTCCACCGCGGAGTCGGACGTGGGAGCCCACGACGACGTCACCGTCGGCCTGTCCCGTGACGGTCACACCGCCGGGGCCGAGCTCCGCCAGCGAACCGATCCGGATCGAGGCTCCGTCCGCGACGACGCTGACCGCTCCGGGCCCGATGCGCGCGCCGGCTTCGACCGTGATGCTGCCGTGCCCGCGGACCTCGAGCACGGTGCCCGGGTACAGCACGACGCCGTCGCCGAGGACGACACCGCGCCCGACGAGCACGGATGTCGGGTCGAGCACGCGGACCCGAGGGGCCAGCTCCGCGGTCTCGTCGACCGTCAGGAAGCCTGCTGCCCGACGGGCGTCGTCGAGCGCGGCATCCGGAGGAGCGGGGCGGGTCACCCAGCGAGCCTCCCACATGCCCGGCGTAGCGTGGCGGCATGGCCCCGAAGCAGAAGCACCCGTCGGACCAGGCGATCGTCCCGTTCCCCCAGGCGCCGGTCGACCAGACGACCACCGCCGAGGTCGCGAAGCGGCCCGACGTGAAACTCCCGACCACCGCGAAGGGCTGGGAGCGGTGGCTCGACCGACTGCTCGACGTGCAGCGCCCCGCCGTGGTCGCGCACGTCAACACGGTCCGGCGTCGGCACCCCGATGCCTCCCCGGCCGAGGTCATCCAGATCCTCGAACGGCACTACCTGACGGCGGTGACGTCGGGTGGCGCAGCCGTCGGTGCGAGCGCGGTGATCCCCGGCATCGGCATGGTCGCGAGCTTCGGCCTGACCGGCGTGGAGACGATGGGCTTCCTGGAGACCACCGCACTGTTCGCGCAGTCCGTGACGGAGGTGCACGGCATCGCGATCGAGGACCCCGACCGTTCCCGCACCCTCGTGATGGCGATGATCCTCGGCACGCCGGGCACCCAACTCATCAAGCAGCTCGCCGGACAGGCTGCCGGTGGCCAGGCGCGCACGGCGTTCTGGGGCGAGATGGTGGCCTCGTCGATGCCGAAGCAGGTCGTCAGCGGGATGGGCGGTCAGCTCCGCGACATGTTCATCAAGCGGTTCGTCGCTCGCCAGAGCACCTCGATGCTGGGACGCGCCCTGCCGTTCGGCATCGGGGCAGCGGTCGGTGGCCTCGGCAACCACGCGCTCGGTCGTCGCGTCATCCAGGCGTCGCGGACGGCGTTCGGCCTGCCGCCGGAGCAGTTCCCGGTCGTGCTGCAGCGGCAGGAGTCGCGACAGCCACGGCTGTCCCGCCGCCGCCGCCGAGCCATCGAGCAGGCGGAGGCCACGGACCGACGGAGCGACACCGCGCTCTGACCCGGACCACCGCCGGGCCGATGGCGCGCGGCGGGGCGGTCACGCGCCTCCAGTCCGTCGTCCGGAAACGATCAAGGCCGGCCGACGAACGGCGCGGAACCGACGATCATCGCGGGACCGACGGCCCCTCCTCAGCGCGCCCGGACCGGCGTGGTGACGACCTGGCCCGCGTGCGCGAACCCGCCGCCGAAGCCGAACAGCAGCGCCGGCACGCCCTCGGGCAGCTCGCCGCGGGCCCACGCCTTCGACAGGCCGAGCGGCACGCTCGCTGCCGATGTGTTGCCGGACTCGACGACGTCGCGCACGACGAACTTGGAGCCGCCGTCGAGCGCTGCGACGAGCGGCTCGATGATGCGCAGGTTCGCCTGGTGGAACGCGAAGACCTCGATGTCCTCCATGCGGAGTCCGGCCTGCTCCACCACACGGCGCGCGTGGCCCTCGGCCTCGGTGATGGCCCAGCGGTAGATCGAGCGGCCCTCCTGCGAGAAGCGCTCGGGTTCGCCCTCGACGAGCACGGCACGCTGCAGGTGCGGCACGCTCCCCCACGACACGGGCCCGATCTCGGGAGTCTCGGACACACCGAGGACGGCCGCGCCCGCGCCGTCGCCGACGAGGACGCACGTCGAGCGGTCAGTCCAGTCGACGATGCCGGAGAGCATCTCGGAACCGATCACGACGGCGGTGTCGGCCGAGCCGGTGCGGATCGCCTGGTCCGCCAGAGCCATGCCGTACTCGAACCCGCTGCACGCCGTGTTGATGTCGATCGGTGCCGGGCCGTTCGCCATCCCGAGTGCCGCGGCCACCCGCCCTGCCGTGTACGGCGCACGGTCGCGGTGCGTGGTCGAGGCGACGATGACCAGGTCGACGTCGGTCGGGGCCACGCCGGCGTCCGCCAGCGCTGCACGGGCTGCCTCGGTCGCCATCGACGTGACCGTGTCGTCCGGGCCCGCGATGTGCCGGGTCGAGATGCCCGTGCGCGTGACGATCCACTCGTCGTTCGTGTCGACCATCGTCGACAGCTCGTCGTTCGTCAGGACACGGTCGGGCTGGTGGTGGCCGAACCCGAGGATCCGGCTGCCACGCAGGGGTGCGGGGGTGATCATCTCCCGCACGTTACCCGGTCGTGCCGTCGCCGCATGCGCCGTGCGGCATGTGCCCCTGTGCACCGGGACAGCGTTCGGCAGGTACTCCCAGGGCCTCTCACCTCGGGGCGGCGGCGGCGTAGACCAGTCGCCATGGACTACACACATCTCGGACGGACAGGGTTGTCGGTGTCACGGGCAGTGCTCGGCACGATGAACTTCGGACCGGAGACCAGCGAGGGCGACTCCCACGCGATCATGGACCGGGCGCACGAGCTCGGCGTGAACTTCTTCGACACTGCCAACGGCTACGGCGGCTCGGTCGGCAAGGGTGCCACCGAGGAGATCATCGGCCGCTGGTTCGCCAAGGGCGGCGGCCGTCGCGAGAAGACCGTGCTCGCCACCAAGGTGTACGGCGAGATGATCGAGTGGCCGAACGGCGGCAAGCTCTCGGCGCTCAACATCCGCCAGTCGCTCGACGCGTCGCTGCGCCGCCTGCAGACCGACCACATCGACCTGTACCAGATGCACCACGTCGACCGGGACACGCCCTGGGACGAGATCTGGCAGGCCATGGAGCTCGCCGTTGCGCAGGGCAAGGTGCTCTACGTCGGCTCGTCGAACTTCGCCGGCTGGCACATCGCCCAGGCGCAGGAGGCGGCGAAGCACCGCAACTTCCTCGGCCTGGTCAGCGAGCAGTCGATCTACAACCTCGTGGTGCGTGACGTCGAACGCGAGGTCCTCCCGGCAGCGCGGCACTACGGCCTCGGCCTCATCCCGTGGTCGCCGCTGCAGGGCGGCCTCCTCGGCGGCATCATCGAGAAGACCGAGCAGGGCTCGCGTCGGCTCAGCGGTCGGAGCGCCGAGTACGTCGAGGGCCACCGCGACCAGCTGACCGCCTACGAGGCGTTCGCGAAGGAGCTCGGGCACACGCCGGGCGAGCTCGCGCTCGCGTGGCTGCTGCACCAGCCGGGCGTCACGGCACCGATCACCGGGCCGCGCACCATGGAGCAGTGGGAGTCTGCGGTCCGTGCGACCGACATCCGTCTCGACGACGCGGCGTTGTCGCGCCTCGACGAACTGTTCCCGGGCCACAAGACCTCGCCGGAGGACTTCGCCTGGTGAGCTGAGCCACACCCTGGAGGCTCGGAGCGCGTCGGTCGCGCACCGAGCCTCCGTCGTGTGGTCACCGCAGCGCGTCGATCTCCGCGTCTGACAACCCGATCGACCGCAGGTAGTCCTCGACGCTGCCCCATCGCTGCTCCACGTGCGCGATCACGGTCCGCATGGTCTCCGGGACGCACCGCTGCGCGACGGCGGTCGCCGCAGGCTCGGCGCTCACGGCGCGCTCGCGGGAGAACCGCTCCGCGAGGCCCTCCGCACTCGCCGCGTAGTCCTCGCCGATGCGCTCCGTCGACGCACCCCACAGCCGGGCGAGCAGCGCGCTGACCACTCCGGTACGGTCCTTCCCCGCCGAACAGCACACCAGCACGTCGCCGTCGGAGCCGGCCACGGCACGGAGCGCGTCGGCGATGCCCGAGGCGTGCCGCGTCAGCCAGTCGGTGTACTGCTCCTCGAGCTCGACCGCCTCCGCTCCGGACTCCGCCGTCGAGGGGTCGAACAGCGGCACGCCGAGGTACCGGCCGGAGTTGCGGAGCGGGTGTGGGACGTGGTCGACCTCGTCGTCGCGGCGGAGGTCGACCACGGTGACGTCGGCCGGGTACGCGCTCGCCGGGACGTCCGGTTCGGTGTTGCTCCGGAACACCGTCCGGCGCCGGCCGGCCTGGAAGTCCGCGCCCCCGACCTCGCGGAGGTTGGTCAGTGTCGACGTCGTCGTCATCTCCCCAGGGTGCCACGTGCCGTTCGCGCACGCGGGTGTGGGTCGCGGCTCGATGCCGGTCGACTCCGAACGACAGCGTCGACGTCGCACGACGACGACGGTGTCGCTCGTTGCGGCCGCGCACATCCTCACTCGGTCGCGACGACAGTGTCGATGTCGTACGACAGCGACGATGTCGTTCCGAGTCAGCACCCGCCCGCACCCGCACGACACCCCGCACACGACGAAGGCCCCCGCGCCGAGCGCGGGGGCCTCCGGACGAGCGGTCGGCGCTAGCGCACCGAGACCGGGGTCTCGTCGCGCTCCTCGTAGAGGACGTAGCCCTCCTCGCCGTGGACGGCGGTGTCGATGCCGGCGACCTCGTCCTCCGTCTTCACACGGAAGCCCATCGTCTTCTCGATGATGAACCCGATGATGAAGGCGAGCACGAACGAGTACGCACCGACGGCGCCGGCGGCCGCGGCCTGCTTGCCGAGCTGGGCGAACGAGCCCGAGTAGATCAGACCGGTGGTGTTGGCGAAGAAGCCGAGGTAGAGCGTCCCGAAGATGCCGCCGACGAGGTGCACACCCACGACGTCGAGCGAGTCGTCGAAGCCGAGCTTGTACTTCCAGTCGATCGCGAAGCAGCACACGATGCCCGCGAGGAACCCGAGCAGGATGCCCCAGCCCGGGGTGAGCGCCGCACACGCCGGGGTGATCGCGACCAGACCGGTCACCGCTCCGGATGCAGCGCCGACCGAGGTGGCCTTGCCGTCCTTGAGCTTCTCGACGAGCAGCCACCCGAGGATGGCGGCGGCCGGGGCGGCAAGGGTGTTCACCCAGGCGATCGCGGCGATGCCGTCGGCAGCACCCTCGGAGCCGGCGTTGAACCCGAACCAGCCGAACCAGAGGATCGCGGCACCGAGCAGGACGAACGGCGGGTTGTGCGGCTTGTGCGCGCCCTTGGCGAACCCGACGCGCTTGCCGAGGACGATCGCGAGCGCCAGTCCGGCGGCACCGGCGTTGATGTGGACCGCGGTCCCACCGGCGAAGTCGATGACGCCCCACGTCGCAGCCCAACCAGAGGTGAGGTTGAACACCCAGGACGCGACCGGGAAGTACACGACCGTGACCCAGACGCCGGCGAAGACCATCCACGCGCCGAACTTGGCACGGTCGGCGATCGCGCCGGAGATCAGGGCGACGGTGATGATCGCGAAGGTCGCCTGGAAGCCGACGAAGGCCATCGAGGGGTACGCCGCGTGGATCGTCGAGGCCTTGGCCTCCTCGAACGCCTGACCGAGGCCGATCTGGTTCCAGTCGATGCTGAAGAACCCGACGACGCCGGAGACCGCGGTGCCGGCACCGTGGTTGGCGAACGAGATCGCGTAGCCGTAGACGACCCAGAGGACGCTCACCAGCGCGATCGCCCCGAAGGACATCATCATCATGCTGATGACGGACTTGGCCTTCACCAGTCCGCCGTAGAAGAACGCCAGGCCGGGTGTCATGAACAACACCAGGGCTGCCATCACCAACACGAAGGTCGTGTTGCCTTGATCAAGCATGTCTCACCTCTCGATTGCAGTGCGGTCACCACGTCGGCGGTGCTCGCTGTGCATCGGGGTACCGACGTGGCCGCCTCGGGTGTGACCGAGTCTGGCGAGGTGAGGTTTCGCGAGGGAGCACGAAGTGTTTCGCGGGTGTAACGCCAGCGGCCGCTGTGTAAACGTCGTGTTACCGGACGCTCGCGACCCCCTGGACGGGGGCCAGGAGTTCCCCCGACCGGCCGGACGGTCGCCGACACGCGTCGTGCATCCCGGACGGGAGGCGCGGTGCGGGCCGGTCCCGAGCCTCCTGTCCGGCAGTGGGCTCAGTCCACTGCCCGGGTGAGGGCGACCACGCGGCTCGCCGCACGCAGGTACTTCTTGCGGTACCCGCCCTCGAGCATCGAGGCGGGGTAGACGGCGTCGAGCGGCGTACCGGACGCGACGATCCGCACCTGCGCGTCGTACAGCCGGTCGACGAGCGCGACCCAGCGCAGCGCGTCGGTCTGGTCCGTGAACGCGCCGACGTCGGTGAGCCCGACCGCGTCGAGCCCGTCCACCAGCGCGACGTACTTCGACGGGTGTACGGACGCCAGGTGCGCCACGACCGCCCGGAAGTCGTCGAGGGTCACCGAGCCGGACGGCAGCGCCGCGGCCACGTCCGGGACGACGGCGGCCGACTCGTCGACGGCGCGCCGACGGAAGTCGAGGCCGTCGATGCGCATCGTCTCGAACCGGTCCGACATCGCCTGGATCTCGCGGAGGAAGTCCTGCGCGGCGAACCGGCCCTCGCCGAGGGCTCCCGGCGGGGTGTTCGACGTGGCGGCGAACCGGGTGCCGGACTCCGTCAGCTCCTTGATCAGCCGCGTCATCACCATCGTGTCACCCGGGTCGTCGAGCTCGAACTCGTCGATGCAGACGAGCGAGGTCCCGCGGAGCAGCTCGACCGTGCCCTGGAACCCGAGCGCCCCGACCAGGGCGGTGTACTCGATGAAGGTGCCGAACACCTTGCGGCCGGTCTCCGCGTGGTAGGCCGCCGCGAGCAGGTGCGTCTTGCCCACGCCGAACCCGCCGTCGAGGTACACGCCGGACTTCGTCGTGCCGTCCACCGCAGCGGAGCGACGACGCCCGAACAGCCCGCGCTTGACCGGTTCCGGGCGACTGGCGACGAACGCCTCGACGGCGTCGCGGACGGCCGCCTGGGACGGGTAGTCCGCGTCCGGGCGGTACGACGCGAACGACGCGTCGCGGAACTGCGGCGGAGGCACCAGCGCCGCGGCCATCTGCTGGGGGGTCACCTGCGGGTCGCGGTCGACGAGGTGCTGGGGCATGCAGTGCCTTCCGGGAAGCGTGTCGTGCGGTGTCACGTTGCATGGGGAGAGCGGTACGTCCGCGTACCGTTGCTCCCGACGCCGAGCACCGATCCTAGTCCGGCGCCACCGCACCCAGGAGGTATCCACGATGACCGCACCGGTCGACCCGTCCGCAGAGTTCCGCGCCTACGCCCACCCCGAGCGACTCGTGTCGACGGCCTGGCTCCAGGAGCAGCTGGACGCCGCGCAGGCCGATCCGTCGTCGCGGGCGGACCTCGTCGTCGTGGAGTCCGACGAGGACGTCCTGCTCTACGAGACCGGACACGTCCCCGGTGCCGTGAAGATCGACTGGCACACCGACCTCAACGACCCCGTGCAACGCGACTACATCGACGGCGAGGCGTTCGCGCGACTCGTCGGCGGCAAGGGCATCGGCCGCGACACCACCGTGGTGGTCTACGGCGACAAGAACAACTGGTGGGCCGCCTACGCCCTCTGGGTCTTCACGCTGTTCGGCCACGAGGACGTCCGCCTGCTCGACGGCGGTCGGGCGAAGTGGATCGCCGAGGACCGTGCGCTGACCACCGAGCGTCCGGACGTCACCGCCGTCGAGTACCCCGTCGTCGAGCGCGACGACACCGTGGTCCGCGCCTTCAAGGAGGACGTCCTCGACCACCTCGGCAAGCCGCTCATCGACGTCCGGAGCGCCCCCGAGTACAGCGGTGAGCGCACCACCGCGCCCGAGTACCCGGAGGAGGGCGCCCTGCGCGCCGGGCACATCCCGACCGCCGTGAACATCCCCTGGGCCACGGCGGCCGCTCCCGACGGCACGTTCAAGCGGCGCGACGACCTCGAGGCCGTGTACCGCGACGGCGCAGGGATCGCCGACACCGACGACGTGATCGCCTACTGCCGGATCGGCGAGCGGTCGAGCCACACCTGGTTCGTGCTCCGCTACCTCCTCGGCCACGAGAACGTGCGCAACTACGACGGCTCCTGGACCGAGTGGGGCAGCGCCGTCCGCGTCCCGATCGCGCAGGGTGCCGAGCCGGGGAGCCTGCCGACCCGATGAGCACCGCACTCCCGCAGCCCCTCGCCGAAATCCGCGACGACTTCCTCGAGCTCTCGCAGCAGGACCGCCTGCAGCTGCTCCTCGAGTTCTCCGACGAGCTCCCCGCGCTGCCCGAGCGCCTGCAGGGGCACGAGGACGAACTCGAACGCGTCGAGGAGTGCCAGTCCCCCGTCTTCATCACCGTGACCGTCGGGGCCGACGGGGACGCTCCGGACGTGGTCCGGATGCACGCGACCGCCCCGCGCGAGGCCCCGACGACCCGCGGCTTCGCCTCGATCCTCGCGCAGGGGCTCTCCGGCCTCACCGCAGCCGAGGTCCTCGGGGTCCCGGCGGACTACCCGCTGACGCTCGGCCTCACCGAGGCGGTGAGCCCGCTCCGGATCCGCGGCATGGTCGGCATGCTCGGACGGGTCCAGCGACAGGTGCGGGCGGTGACCGCCGCCGCCTGAGCCGACGGTGGGACCGACGGACGGGAGGCTCGGCACCAGCTGGTGCCGAGCCTCCCGTCCGTCGGCTGCTCCCGTCTACCGGGCGCTGGTCGCGTCCCTCGGCTGCACCACCTCGGTGAGCCAGGCGAGGATGCTCGCGTCGAACCAGTCGGCGTCGTGGTTCCAGAGCTTGGTGTGCCGCGCGACGTGGGCGACCTCGAGCCGCACCAGGTCCGGGCGGGCCGCCGCGAGGGCGTGGGACGCGGCGGACGGGACGAAGCCGTCGTCGTCGCTGTGCAGCAGCAGGATCGGCACGGTGAGCTCGTCGGCACGCGCGACCATGTCGAGTTCGCGGAGGTCGACGGGCTGCTCGAGGCCGGCGAGCCGGTGGAGCACCGGCGTGCGGAGCACCCGCTGGGCCACCTTCCGGACCACCCGCGGCAGCCGCATCGCCTGGCTCTGGGACTTGAGCACCGCGTTCCAGTCGACCACGGCGGACTCGAGCACCACGCCGTCGACCAGGCGCGCGTACCGCGACCGCACCAGTGCCTGCAGGACGACCGCGCCGCCCATCGACCAGCCCATCAGCACCACGCTCGTCGCGCCCTGACCGTCGAGCCAGCGGAGCGCGGCGTCGATGTCCTCCCACTCGGTGCTGCCGAGCCCGTACCGACCGTCGCTGCTCTTCGGGGCGACGCCGTCGTTCCGCCACGAGGCCAGGAGCACCGAGTAGCCAGCGGCGCGGAACACCGGGACGGCACGGATGGTCTCGGCGCGGGTGACGCCGCGACCGTGCACGAGCACCGCCCACGGTGCGGCCGGGTCGTCGGCGCGGACCACCCATGCGGGTGCCGGGCCGTTCGGCGTCGGGACGTCGATGTCCTCCACGGGGACGTCGAGCTCGCCTGGTGTCAGGTAGAACCAGCCGCCCCATCGGCCGCGGCGGGCACTCGTCGGGTCGCCGGCGTCGACGGCGATGATGCGTCGCGTGACGGTGGTCGGCGTCGTGCCGAGGACCTCGCCGACCCGCAGGTGACCGGTCCCGCCACCGAACCAGAGGCTGTACCGCCCCTGCAGCTCGGTGTCCGGCGTCCGCTCCAGTGTGACCGTGCCGCGGTCCGGGTCGACCGCGTGGATCGGGAGGCGTTCGGCGCGCTTGCGGTCCGGCGTGACGACCATCCTGGCGACCGCGGCGACGAAGCCGCCGACGACCGCGGTGCCGATAGCAGCGGCGGCGATGCCGGCTCCGAGGGCGACCAGACCGGCCGATCGTGCGGTGTCCTGCACCGGGTCTTCGGCGGGTCGCGCGGAACGGGACATGGCGGGGAGCCTAGTCTGCATCCGTGTCCGAAACCCGAGAGCCCGAGGCCTTCGCGCAGCTCCGCGCGTACGTGTCGGCGGGCGGCACCCGGGCCGAGACGACGGTCACCGAGATCCCGTCGCCGAGCCGGATGGCCCCGTTCTCGATCGCCCTCGCGGCGGACGTCTCCGGGGTGGCACACGGGGTCGACTCCGACCTCGGCACCGGGCGCTTCATCGCCCTGTACGACCCCGCAGAACCCGAGGGGTGGCACGGCCCGTTCCGGATCGTCAGCTTCGCCCAGGCACCGCTCGAGCCGGAGATCGGCGTGGACGAGTTCGTCGCCGACGTGACGTGGAGCTGGCTCGTGGACGCCCTCGAGGCGCACGGTGCGCGCTACGGCCACGCCTCGGGAACAGCAACCAAGATCATCTCCCGCGGCTACGGCGAGCTCGCGGCGCAGGGCGACGGCGCGCAGCTCGAACTCCGCGCCTCGTGGACGCCGCAGGTCGTCGACGTCGACGGCGACGAGCTCGTCGCCCACGTCGAGGCGTGGGAGGAGATCGTCGCCATGCTCGCAGGGCTCCCGCCGTCGTCGGACGGCGTGACGCTCCTCGGCCCCAGGAGGCTCGCGAAGTGACTGACCCCGTCCCCACCGTCGACCCGGCATCGAGTGCCGGCCCGGCTGCCGCCGCGCCGTCCTTCGAGGAAGGGCACGATGCCGTCAAGGTGATCGAGTCGCGCGAGGACTACCTCGCCGCCGTCGCCGCGATCGCCGCAGGGCACGGTCCCGTGGCCGTCGACGCCGAACGCGCGAGCGGCTACAAGTACTCGCAGCGGGCGTACCTCATCCAGGTCTTCCGCCGCGGCGCCGGCGCGTTCCTCTTCGACCCCATCGCGATCGGCACCTTCCCGGAGCTCCAGGACGCCATCGTCGGCGAGGAGTGGCTCTTCCACGCCGCATCGCAGGACCTCCCCTGCCTGCGCGAGGTCGGCCTCGAGCCGGAGCGCATCTTCGACACCGAGCTCGGTGCACGCATCGCCGGGTTCCCCCGCGTCGGGCTGGGCGCCGTCGTCGAGCAGCTCCTCGGCATCACCCTCGCCAAGGCGCACTCCGCGGCCGACTGGTCGACGCGACCCCTGCCCCAGTCGTGGCTGGTCTACGCCGCCCTCGACGTCGAACTGCTCCCCGACCTCCGAGACGCCCTCGCGGCACGACTCGACGACGCGGGCAAGACCGAGATCGCGCGCCAGGAGTTCGACGCGGTGCTGCACCGTGCTCCGAAGCCGCCGCGCGCCGAACCCTGGCGGCGCCTCTCGGGGATGCACGCCCTCCGCGGCCAGCGCGCGCTCGCGATCGCCCGTTCCCTGTGGGAGGCGCGCGACGCCTTCGCCCGCGAGACCGACGTCTCACCCGGTCGCACGATCCCGGACGCCGCGATCGTCGCGGCGGCGGCAGCGGCACCCGAGACGCGCAAGGACCTCGCCGCGCTGAAGGCCTTCACCGGCCGGGCCAGCCGTTCCGAGCTCGACCGCTGGTGGGCAGCGGTCGAGGCCGGACGGACGACCGACGACCTGCCCCGGATGCGTGGCACCGGCGAGCCCACGCTCCCGCCACCGCGCGCGTGGGCGGAGCGGAACCCCGAGGCCGACCGCCGCTACAAGGCCGCCAGGGCCGCCGTCACCGCGCGGGCCGAGGAGCTCGACCTGCCCCTCGAGAACCTGCTCACGCCGGACACCCTCCGTGCCGTCGCGTGGGAGCCGCCGACGCCGGTCGACGAGGAGACGGTCGCCGCCGCACTGCTCGCACTCGACGCCCGCCCCTGGCAGGTCGACGAGACCGCGGCCCGCATCGCCGACGCCTTTGTCGCAGCCGGACAGCCGTCTCCGACCGAGGGTCCGGCCGGGTCGTAGGAACCGACCAACCGAGGTGCGCGCCCCCAGCAGCGGGGCATAGCGTCGGGAAGGACGTCGGGGTGCGCCCCGACCAGGGCCGGACGACCCGATCGTCCTGCCCCGTCGATGTGGACCGCCACATCGTCGTGGATCTCCAGGAGGCCAGCTTTGCCAAAGGCATCAGACGTCGTCTTCGTCGACGGCGTACGGACACCGTTCGGACGCGCCGGGGAGAAGGGGGTGTTCTGGCGGACCCGCGCCGACGACCTCGCCGTGCACGCGATGCGCGGCCTCCTCGACCGGAACGCGTCCCTCGACCTCGCAGCCGTCGACGACGTCGCCGTGGCGGCCACCACGCAGCAGGGCGACCAGGGACTCACCCTCGGCCGCACCGTGGGCATGCTCGCCGGCCTGCCGAAGACCGTCCCCGGCTACGCGATCGACCGCATGTGTGCCGGCGCGATGACGAGCGTCACCACCCTCGCCGGCGCGATCGCCTTCGGGGCGGCGGACATCGCCATCGCCGGTGGCGTCGAGCACATGGGTCGCCACCCGATGGGCTTCAACTCCGACCCGAACCCCCGGTTCATCGCCGAGCGGATGGTGAACGCCGACGCGCTCGTCATGGGCAAGACCGCCGAGCGGCTGCACGACCGGTTCCCCGCCATCACGAAGGACCGCACCGACGCGTTCGCCGTGCAGTCGCAGCAGCGGTACGCCGCCGCGTGGGCGGCGGGCAAGCTGCAGCCGGACCTGGTCCCCGTCGAGGTGAACACCGGCGAGGGATGGGACATCGTCTCGAGCGACGAGCCGCCCCGTCCCGGTACCACGCTGGAGGCGCTAGCCGCCCTGAAGACGCCGTTCCGGCCCCACGGACGCATCACCGCCGGCAACGCAGCAGGACTCAACGACGGTGCCACCATGAGCCTCATCGCGTCGGACAGCGGTGCGAAGCAGTTCGGGCTGACGCCGAAGATGCGCATGGTCTCGTTCGCCTTCGCGGGCGTCGACCCCGAGGTGATGGGCATCGGCCCCGTCCCGGCGACGGACAAGGCCCTCGCGAAGGCCGGTCTGACGATCGACGACATCGGCCTCTTCGAGATCAACGAGGCGTTCGCCGTGCAGGTCCTCGCCTTCCTCGACAACTACGGCATCCCGCAGGACTCCACGAACGTCAACGCGTGGGGCGGCGCTATCGCCGTCGGGCACCCGCTGGCGTCGAGTGGCGTCCGGTTGATGAACCAGCTCGCGGCACAGTTCGCCGAGCGGCCCGACGTCCGGTACGGCATCACCACCATGTGCATCGGGCTCGGCCAGGGCGGGACCGTCATCTGGGAGAACCCCTCGTTCAGCAAGTCCGCGGCACGGAAGGCGGCCTGACCATGACCATCGCCGACAACGACCAGCTGACCGCTCTGAGTGTGGACGAGGTCGTCACCCACTCGTACGTCAAGCACGTCGCGCTGCCCTCCGGCGGCACGCTCGCGCTCATCACGCTCGACAACGGCAAGGACTTCAAGCGCCCCTCGACGCTCGGTCCGCGCACCCTGCGGGAGCTCTCGGACGTGCTCGACGCCCTCCGCGCTTCGGCGGCGAAGGGCGACGTCCAGGCCGTCGCCGTCACGGGCAAGGAGTACTGCTTCGCCGCCGGGGCCGACCTTTCCCAGGCGTCGTCCGTGCCCTCGCGCGAGGTCGCCCATGACCTGGCGGCCCTCGGCCACGCCACCCTCCGCAAGTTCTCCGACCTCGGCGTGCCGTCGTTCGCGTTCGTGAACGGCATCGCCCTCGGCGGCGGCCTCGAGGTCGCACTGCACTGTACCTACCGGGTCTTCTCGTCCGCGGCGCAGGGCATCGGGCTGCCGGAGGTCTTCCTCGGCATCATCCCCGGCTGGGGCGGCGCGACACTGCTCCCCCGGCTCATCGGGCCGGAGAAGGCGCTCCGGGTCATCGTCGAGAACCCGCTGAAGAACAACCGGCTCCTCGACGGGCCCGCCGCGGTGGAGCTCGGCATCGGCGACGCCCTCATCCCGTCGGTGACGTTCCTGCCGTCGGCGGTCGCCTGGGCGGACCGTGTGGTCTCGGGCGCGACGAAGGTCGAGCGGAAGAACGAACCGGGGCTGCTCGAGAAGGCGTCGTGGGGAACCGTCGTCAAGGTCGCCCGCTCGCAGGTCGCGTCGAAGATCGGCACGGTGCCGAAGTCGCCGTTCCGTGCGCTCGACCTGGTCGCCGCCGCGAAGTCCGGATCACTCGACGAGCGCTTCGCCGGTGAGGACGACGCCCTGGCCGACCTCATCTCCGGCGACCAGTTCGCCGCGTCGATGTACGCGTTCGACCTCGTGCAGAAGCGCGCGAAGAAGCCCGTCGGAGCCCCGACCGACGTCGAACCGAAGAAGATCACGAAGGTCGGCGTCCTCGGTGCCGGGCTCATGGCGTCGCAGTTCGCCCTGCTGTTCGCCCGTCGCCTCGGCGTCCCCGTCGTGATCACCGACGTCGACCAGAGCCGCGTCGACGCCGGGGTCGAACGCATCCGTGCCTCGGTCCAGGAACTCCTGGCGAAGGGCCGGGTCTCCCCCGACGACGCCAACCGCATCGCGGCGCTCGTCAGCGGCTCGGTGTCGTACGACGCGTTCGCCGACGCCGACTGGGTCATCGAGGCCGTGTTCGAGGAGATGCGCGTCAAGCAGGACGTCTTCCGCAAGATCGAGCAGGTCGTCGCCCCCGACGCGATCCTCGCCACGAACACGTCGTCGCTCTCCGTCGACGAGATGGCGTCGGTCCTGACGAACCCGGAGCGTCTCGTCGGCTTCCACTTCTTCAACCCGGTCGCGGTGATGCCGCTGCTCGAGGTGGTCCGTGCGACGAAGACCTCGGACGAGGCCGTCGCCACCGCCCTCGCCGTGGCGAAGACGCTGAAGAAGACGGCGATCATCACGGCCGACCAGCCCGGCTTCGTCGTCAACCGGGTGCTCGCCCGGGTGCTCGGCGAGGCCATGCGCGGTGTCGAGGAGGGCACGCCGTTCGACGTCGTCGCCGCGGGTGCGCAGCCGCTCGGCCTGCCGATGTCGCCGTTCGAACTGCTCGAGCTCGTCGGGCTGCCGGTCGGCGCGCACGTGCTCGACTCGCACCACGCCGCATGGCCGGAGCGCTTCTACCCCGGCGACGGTCTGAAGCGGATCGCCGACCACGGGCACATCCTGACCCGCGACAAGAAGGGCGCCGTGACCGGGTACGACCCGGCAGCGGTCAAGCTCGTCGCACCCGCGAAGAAGGACGCGAAGCCGGTCGACGCCGCCGAGATGCAGCGCCGGTTCGAGGACGCCCTGGCCGACGAGGTGCACCGCATGCTCGAGGACGGTGTCGTGCAGCACGTCGAGGAGATCGACCTCGGGCTCATCCTCGGCGCCGGCTACCCGTTCCAGGCCGGTGGCATCAGCCCGTACCTCGACCGCGCGGGCGCTTCCGAGCGTGTCTTCGGCGGGACGTTCCACGACCCGCTGGTCGTCGGGCCCGCCTCGCGCTAGTCGCCTCGGCGCCCCGTAACGAACATCGCACCCCGTCTCCACGGGGTGCGATGTTCGTCCGAGGGTGCGATCCGAACGGACGACCGGACCTCCGCTAGCGCTCGGCGGTCTCCCGGTCGCGGGCCGGCTTCGCCTGCGGCAGCTTCGTGCCGACCACCTGGTCGATGACGTCGCGGGCGATCGCCTGCGCCGTCAGCCCGGCGTCCTGCAGGATCTGCGAGCGGCTGGCGTGGTCGATGAACGCGTCCGGCAGGCCGAGCTCCGTCACGCCGGTGTCGACCCCGGCGGCACGGAGGTCCTGCCGCAGGCGGGTACCGACCCCACCGACGCGGACGCCGTCCTCGATGGTGACGACGAGCCGGTGCCGGCGGGAGAGCTCGATGAGCGACCCCGGGATCGGCACGACCCAGCGCGGGTCGACGACGGTCACGCCGATGCCCTGCGCCTCGAGCAGTGCCGCGGCGTCGAGCGCGACCGGCACCATCGAGCCCACCGCCACGAGCAGGACGTCCTCGCCCGAGGAGTCCGCCGCGTGCAGCAGGTCGACGCCGTCGTCGAACCGCGACAGCGCGGGGATGTCCGGCCCGACCTGTCCCTTCGACCACCGGAGCACCGTCGGGGCGTCGTCGATCGCGACGGCCTCGCCGAGCTCTTCGCGCAGCGTCACGGCGTCCCTGGGCGCCGCGATCCGGATCCCCGGGACCACCTGGAGCATCGCCAGGTCCCACATGCCGTGGTGCGACGGACCGTCCGGCCCGGTCACTCCGGCGCGGTCGAGCACGAAGGTCACGCCGGCACGGTGCAGGGCCACGTCCATGAGCACCTGGTCGAACGCGCGGTTGAGGAACGTCGCGTAGAGCGCCACGACCGGGTGCAGTCCCCCGTAGGCGAGCCCGGCGGCGCTGGTGACGGCGTGCTGCTCCGCGATGCCGACGTCGAACACGCGCTCGGGGTGCCGCTGCTGGAACAGGTGCAGCCCGGTTGGTCGGAGCATCGCCGCGGTGATCGCCACGATGCGCGGGTCCGCGTCGCCGAGGTCCGCGAGCGAGGACGCGAACACCGACGTCCACGACGGCCCCGACGCGGTGTCGAGCGACTCGCCCGTCTCCGGGTCGATGTGGCCGACCGCGTGGAACTGGTCGGCCTGGTCGCGGAGCGCCGGCTCGAAGCCGTGCCCCTTCTCGGTGATCGCGTGCACGATGACCGGTGCGCCGTACTCCTTGGCCTGCCGGAGCGCGCTCTCCATGGCCTGCTGGTCGTGCCCGTTGACCGGCCCGATGTACTTGACGTCGAGGTTCGAGTAGAGCGCCTCGTTGTTCGTCAGGCGGGACAGGAAGCCGTGCAGCCCTCCGCGCATGCCCCGGTAGACCGCGCGCCCGGGAGCACCGAAACGTGCCGCGGCCGCCTGGGTCTTCTCGAACAGGGCGCGGTACTCCCGACGCGTGCGGACGGAGTTGAGGTAGCGGGCCATCCCGCCGATCGTCGGGGCGTACGAGCGCCCGTTGTCGTTGACGACGATGACCAGGCGCCGGTCGTTGTCGTCGGAGATGTTGTTGAGCGCCTCCCACGTCATGCCGCCCGTGAGCGCGCCGTCGCCGACGACGGCCACGACGGTCCGGTCGTGCTGGCCGGTCTGCCGGAAGGCGCGGGAGATCCCGTCCGCCCAGGACAGCGACGAGGACGCGTGCGAGGACTCCACGATGTCGTGCTCCGACTCGCTCCGCTGCGGGTAGCCGGCGATGCCGCCGCGCTCACGGAGGTGCGAGAAGTCCTGTCGGCCGGTGACGAGCTTGTGCACGTACGACTGGTGTCCGGTGTCGAACACGAACGGGTCGTTCGGGGAGTCGAACACGCGGTGCATCGCGAGGGTCAGCTCGACGACGCCGAGGTTCGGACCGAGGTGTCCACCGGTCTTCGCGACCTCGGCGACCAGGAACCGCCGGATCTCGGCGGCGAGGTCGGTCATCTGGGCGTCACTGAGACGCTTCAGGTCGCGCGGCGACGTGATGCTGGCGAGCAGACTCACGGGCGCTCCTTTCGTCGTGCTATCGGCCCACTCTATGCGGGTGACCCGACAACGGACGGAAGGCGCGGTGCCAGCTGGCACCGCGCCTCCTGTCCGGTCCGGATCGCGTCAGACGAGCGAACGGAGCACGTACTGCAGGATGCCGCCGTTGCGGTAGTAGTCGGCCTCACCGGGGGTGTCGATGCGGACGACCGCGTCGAACTCGACGGGCTGCTTGCCCTCGGGCGAGTGCTCGCTCGGCGTCGCCGTGACGTGCACGGTCTTCGGGGTGCGGCCCTCGTTCAGCTCGGTCAGCCCGGAGATCGCGATGACCTCGGTGCCGTCCAGGCCGAGCGACTCGATGGACTCGCCATCGGGGAACTGCAGCGGGACGACGCCCATGCCGATGAGGTTCGAGCGGTGGATGCGCTCGAAGCTCTCGGTGATGACGGCCTTGACCCCGAGCAGGTTCGTGCCCTTCGCCGCCCAGTCGCGCGACGAGCCGGAGCCGTACTCCTTGCCGCCCAGGACGACGAGCGGGATGCCCTGCTCCTGGTAGTGCTGCGACGCGTCGTAGATGAACGACTGCTCGCCGTTCGGCGTGGTGAAGTCGCGGGTGTACCCGCCCTCAACGCCGTCGAGCAGCTGGTTGCGCAGCCGGATGTTCGCGAACGTGCCGCGGATCATCACCTCGTGGTTGCCGCGACGCGACCCGTAGGAGTTGAAGTCCTTCCGGTCGACGCCGTGCTCGGCGAGGTACTTGCCGGCCGGGCTGTCCGCCTTGATCGAGCCTGCGGGCGAGATGTGGTCCGTCGTGACCGAGTCACCGAGCTTCGCGAGGACGCGGGCACCGGAGATGTCGGACACCGCGTCGGGCGTCATCGTCATGCCGTCGAAGTACGGGGGCTTCCGCACGTAGGTCGACCGGGCGTCCCACTCGAAGGTGTCGCCCGTCGGGGTCGGCAGGTTCTTCCAGCGGTCGTCGCCCTCGAACACGGAGCCGTACTCGTGGGTGAACATCTCGGTGTCGATGGAGGCGTCGATGACCTGCTGCACCTCGGCCGTGTCGGGCCAGATGTCGGCCAGGAACACGTCGTTGCCGGCCTGGTCCTGCCCGAGGGCGTCGCGCTCGAAGTCGAAGTGCATCGACCCGGCGAGGGCGTAGGCGATGACCAGCGGCGGGGAGGCCAGGTAGTTCATCTTGACGTCCGGGTTGATGCGGCCCTCGAAGTTGCGGTTGCCGGAGAGCACCGCGGTGACGGCCAGGTCGTTGTCCTGCACGGCCTGCGAGATCTCCTCGGGCAGCGGGCCCGAGTTGCCGATGCAGGTGGTGCAACCGTAGCCAACCGTGTAGAAGCCGAGCTGCTCGAGGTAGGTGGTCAGGCCCGCCTTCTCGTAGTAGTCGGTGACGACCTTCGACCCCGGCGCGAGGGTGGTCTTCACCCAGGGCTTCGCGGTCAGGCCCTTGTTCGCGGCGTTCCGCGCGAGGATGCCGGCGGCCATCATCACCGAGGGGTTCGACGTGTTCGTGCACGAGGTGATCGCGGCGATCGCGACCGCACCGTGGTCGATGGTGAAGGGCGTGCCGTCGCCCACCGTGACGGGCGTCGGCTTCGAGACCGATCCCGGGGCGCTCGAGGCGTGGACCGGTACCTCGGAGGCCGGGGCGTCCTGCAGGTCGTCGACGGCGTGCTCGTCACCGGGGGCCGCGGCGACCGGGTCGGACGCGGGGAACGTGTCCGCGACGGCCTTGTCCTCTTCGGTGTGGTCGATGCTCGCGTAGTTCGCCAGGTCGACCTCGAACTGGTCCTTCGCCTTCGACAGCTCGATGCGGTCCTGCGGACGCTTCGGCCCGGAGATCGAGGGGACGACCGTGGAGAGGTCGAGCTCCATGTACTCCGAGTACGCCGGCTCGACCGAGGCGTCGTGCCACAAGCCCTGCGTCTTGGCGTAGGCCTCGACGAGGGCGATCTGCGCCTCGTCACGGCCGGTCAGGCGGAGGTAGTCGAGCGTGACGTCGTCGACCGGGAAGATCGCCGCCGTGGAACCGAACTCGGGGCTCATGTTGCCGATGGTCGCGCGGTTCGCGAGCGGGACGGCACTGACGCCCTCGCCGTAGAACTCGACGAACTTGCCCACGACGCCGTGCTTGCGGAGCTCCTGGGTGATGGTGAGGACCACGTCGGTCGCGGTCACGCCGGCGGGGATCGCACCGGAGAGCTTGAAGCCGACGACCTTCGGGATGAGCATCGACACCGGCTGGCCGAGCATCGCCGCCTCGGCCTCGATGCCGCCGACGCCCCAGCCGAGCACGCCGAGCCCGTTCACCATCGTGGTGTGCGAGTCCGTGCCGACGAGGGTGTCCGGGTAGGCGTACAGCTCGCCGTCGAACTCGCGCGTGTAGGTCACCTTCGCCAGGTACTCGATGTTGACCTGGTGGACGATGCCGGTGCCCGGCGGGACGACCTTGAAGTCCTCGAACGCGGTCTGGCCCCAGCGCAGGAACTGGTAGCGCTCCCCGTTGCGCTCGTACTCCAGGTCGGTGTTGCGCTGGAGCGCGTCCTCGCGACCGAACAGGTCGGCGATGACGGAGTGGTCGATGACCATCTCGGCCGGCGACAGCGGGTTGATCTTGTTCGGGTCGCCGCCGATCTCGGCCATCGCCTCACGCATCGTGGCGAGGTCGACGATGCACGGGACGCCCGTGAAGTCCTGCATGACCACGCGGGCCGGCGAGAACTGGATCTCGGTGTCCGGGTCGGCCTCGGGGCGCCAGGACCCGAGCGAACGGATCTGGTCAGCCGTGACGTTCTTGCCGTCCTCGGTGCGGAGGAGGTTCTCGAGCAGCACCTTCAGGCTGTACGGGAGCTTCTCGTGGCCGGGGACCGTGTCGATCCGGTGGATCGCGTAGTCGACACCCCCAACCGACAGTGTGTCCTTCGAGCCGAAGCTATTGACTGCAGCCACCGTGCCGCCTCCCTACTGATCGGTTTGCCCTCATCTTCGCGGGCCGGGGACCGTCCCACCAGCAAGGCAAACCTAAACCCCCGACGCTGCGGTGCCCCGGGGAAAGTGTCTTGATGTCAAGACAACGCTACACCGCGGCGGGACCCTCGTCGCGCCGGAACACGGTCCGGACCAGCAGCCACGTGACCCAGAGCAGCGCCGCGTAGAGCGGCACGCCCGTGATGAGCTTGATGCCGGCGAGCAACTCCACCTGGGCGGTGAGGTACAGCGGGATCTCGATCACCAGCCGGAGGGCGAACAGGCCCGCCCACATCCAGGTCGCGACCGTGAGCACCCGGCGCTTCGCGGGGTCGGATCGCCAGTCCATCGGCCCGCCGTCCTCCCCCTGCGCGAGCAGGCCCACGACCAGCCCGATGAGCGGCCGTCGGATCGCCAGCGTGACCAGCAGCACGAGCAGGCACACCAGGTTGATGACGATGCCCGGGATGAAGTTGCTCTCGGCCTTCCCGGTGATCAGGGCGAGACCGGCCGAGATCGCCACGCCGAGGATGCCGGCGAAGGACATCGCCAGCGACTGGCGCTGCACCAGCCGCAGCACCACGAACACCAGGCCGACGACGACGGGGATCACGACGCTCGGGACGAGTTCCTTCGTGACCGCGTACACGACGAGGAACGCGAACCCGGGCAGCACCGACTCCGCCAGGCCGCGCGCACCGCCGACCGCGGTGAGCAGCGCCCGGCCGGACGGCGCCTCGCCTGGGGCGACCTGGCCGATGCCGGCCTTCCGAGCGGCGGCGCGGAGCTGGGCCGTCAGCGACAGCTGCTCCTCGGACTCCGCCTGGTGGTCATCGTCGTGCTCGGGCACCTGGCGCTCCAGATCGTCGGCGGAGGGTGTCAGATCGCGGACTGCGTCGACTTCGGCATGTGCAGCGGGATGAGGTCGCGCGGCGGCATCGGGGTCCCGCCACGGACCACGACGACGCTCCGGAAGAGCTCCTCGATCTCCTCGGCGTCGTCCGGGTCGTCCGCGGCCTTGCCCGCGATCACGCCGCGGAGGAACCAGCGGGGACCGTCGACGCCGATGAAGCGGGCGGGACGAGCCGCGGCAGCGGGGCCGTCGCCGCCGTCGACGACGACGGGCACCGACGCGCGGAGCTCCGGACCGAACGGCCCGTCCACCTCGGTCACGTCGCCGCCCTGACGCTCGATCTGCTCGGCGATCTGCGCGCGGATCTCGTGCCAGAGCCCGGTCGACCGCGGCGCCGCGAACGGCTGGACCTGGAGCGTCGAGTCGTCGAAGTCGAGCCCGACCGCGACGACGCGCTGCGAGCCCTCCTCGACCTCGAGCCGGAGGTGCAGGCCCTCGCGCGGCAGGATCTTCACGCCGCCGAGGTCCACGTACGGACGGACCGGGTTCGCCTCGGTCTCGTCGAGCGGGCCCGCTTCCTCGCGGTCGACGGGAGCGGACTTGCCGGTCGGGGCGAGTGCCACGACCTCGTCGAGTCCCGCGTCAGCCTCGTCGGCGAGGTCGACCTCGGGGCTGGTGTCCGCGACCTCGATGTCGGCGGCGACCTCTGCGGCCACCTCGACCTCGTCGCGCTTGCGTCGGCCGATCCTCATCGCTGCGTTCCTTCCTGCTGGTTCGTGTCACCGTAGCCCGAGGAGCCGAATCCGCCCTGGCCGCGGACGCTGTCCGGCAGCGCGTCGACGCGGGAGAACGTCACACGGGGCACCGGGAGCACGATCATCTGTGCGATCCGGTCGCCCACGCGGACCTCGTACGGCTCGGTGGCGTCGGTGTTGAGCAGTGCGACCTTGACCTCGCCGCGGTAGCCGGCGTCGACGGTGCCCGGCGCGTTCACGATCGTGATGCCGTGCTTGGCGGCGAGGCCGCTGCGCGGGACGACGAACGCCGCGTGGCCCTCGGGGAGCGCGATCGCCAGACCGGTCCCGACCAGGCGACGCTCACCCGGCGCGAGCACGAAGGCCTCGGTCGAGACGAGGTCGGCACCGGCATCACCGGGGTGGGCGTAGCCGGGAGCGTTCTCCCCGGTCCAGAGGACGTCGACTGGTTCGGTCACGTGTCGAGGGTAGTGCAGACCGTGACCGTTCCGTGACCTGCCCCGAGTCGTGATCGAATGGGGTCGTGACCCTGTACCGCGAACGACTCTGGGCGCCGCCCGGTCTCTACCTGGCGACCGCGCTCGTCATCCCCGCGAGCCTGCTCGTCTTCCTGCCGATCAACGCCACGACGGGCGTCGTCGTCGCCGCCTGCATGGAGGCCGCCGTGCTGGTCCTCCTGTGGTTGCTCGCCCCCGTCATCGAGGTGACGGAGACCGAGTTCCGCGCGGGACGGGCGCACCTGCCCCGGAACCTCGTCGGCGAGGTGGCCGCCTTCACCGGCGCCGAGGCGACCACGCAGCGCGGACCGAAGCTGGACGCGCGGGCGTGGACGCTGTTCCGCGGCTACGTCCGGGGCGTGGTGCGGGTCGAGGTGCGCGACGACGCCGACCCGACGCCGTACTGGCTCGTCAGCGCACGCCACCCGCAGAAGATCGTCGAGGCGCTGCGGTCCTGACGCGCCCGCGCCGGTCGTCCTGCGACACCAGGTCGTGTCCGTCGAAACGTCTCCGCCGGGTCGTCTCCGCCGGAGCGACGAACGGCCCGCCTCCCCGTGTGGGGAAGCGGGCCGTTCGTCGTTCGCTGCGCCCTACAGGGCCGCGCACTCCGCACAGACCGGGCCGAGCTTCGACTCGTGGTCGAGCTGCGAGCGGTGCTTCACGAGGAAGCACTCCACGCACGTGAACTCGTCGACCTGCGGGGGGAGCACGACGACGTCGAGGTCCACGTCGCTGAGGTCCTGCCCGGCCAGCTCGAAGCTGCCCGGGTTGTCGGAATCATCATCGACGACCCCCGACATCTTGTCGGGCACGCGCTCCTTGAGGGCCTCGATCGACTCCGAGTCGGAGTTGTCGTCGGTCTTCCGGGGGGCGTCGTAATCGGTGGCCATGCCCATCCATTTCTCGTATCGAGAGGTCGTCGCCGGAGATCGGCGGCGACAGTATCCAACACGCGCCGCCCCGATGCAAACTGAACGTCCGAGTGGCTCGTCGTGCCCGTCCAACCCGCCGTCGACGTCTTCCATTCCCGCCGGTCGAACGCACTGCGGCTCGTGGACAGGACCCGTGTCCGGCTGATGACGGCGCGCGGCGCGCGCCTCCCCGGGATCCGGCCGCTCGCGCTGCATACTTCCCGGGTACGAGGCACGACCGTGCGACGCTGGGAAGGCGGAACCATGCAAGACGTCAGAGTCATCGGGGTGGAATCCGGGGCACTCCTGCTCGCGACCGACGGCGGCAGCGAGTTCCGGTTGCCCGTCACCTCGGCGCTGCCGGGACAGGTCCGACAGGCGAACCCGGACGGTACGCCGCAGAAGCGCGTCTCCCCCAAGGACGTCCAGGCCCGCATCCGCGGTGGTGCGGACGCCGCCGACGTCGCCGCAGCGCTCGACGTGGACGTCGAGTACGTCCGGCGCTTCGAGGGTCCCGTGCTCGCCGAGCGCGCCTTCATCCTCGACGCCGCCCGCCGCGTCCCGGTCACCCCGGTCGACGACACCACCCCCGACGTCTTCGGCGAGGCCATCGCCGCCCGCCTCGAGGCCGGGGACGCCACCGACGTCGCCTGGTCGAGCTGGAAGCACGTCGAGAACGGCTGGGTCGTGCAGGTCCGCTACACCGCCGCGGAGGTCGAGCACGACGCCCAGTGGCTCTTCGACCCGAAGACGTCGACACTGACGGCGGACACGAGCGACGCGCACCGACTGTCCCACACCGAGGACGAGGGACTCGCGCCCCGGCTCCGCGCGGTCGAGTTCGACCAGCAGGACACCGACGGCACCCGGTTCGACTCCGGTGCGTTCCGGGTCGACGAGCCGGACGAGTCCGTCACGAACCCGGAGGTCGCCGAACGCGCACCGCTGCGTGCGCCGCTCCCTCGCATCGGTGCGGCGGCGATCGAGGAACGTGCTCCGGGGAACGAGACCGCCGACCTGCTCGAGGCGCTCCGTCGTCGCCGCGGCGAACGCGAGTCGGTGTCGATCGCAGACCAGCACCAGGACGAGACGCGCGGGTCCGTCAGCGTCGTGGACATCCCGCTGCAGGGCTTCGAGGACCAGTCGGACACCGCGCCGCAGCCCGACCAGCGGCCCTCCTCGGCACCGGACGGCGAGAGCCGTCAGGAGCGCAAGAAGCGCGCTCGCCGGTCGATGCCGAGCTGGGACGAGATCGTGTTCGGTACCCGTCCCGACGACGACATGGCCTGACCCCCGGCCGCCTGGAGGCTCGTCAGGACCCCGCCACGCACCTTGCGTGGCGGGGTCCTGACGTTCCGGCGCGGCGCGCCGGTGCAGGCGACGAGGCGCCGGCTCAGTTCGCGAAGGCGCCGGCGAGGCGCAGCGGCACGCCGGTCTCCTCGTCCGTCATCGCACCGTGCTGACCGACCATCCGGCTCGGCGTCCGGCGCGGATCGAGGTCGCGGTCGTCGTTGAACGCCCACGAGCCGCGCGCCACCACGACGACGTCGCCGATCCGCGGCAGCACCTGCTCCGACACCGGGCCGAACCAGTTCGCGTCGATCGCCTCGTCCTTGCTCGCCACCCAGGCGCGCTTGCCGACCGCCGCACGCCAGGCCTCGACGAGCGCCGGCACGTCGGTCCCCGGCGCCACGGTGAGCTGGCGGCAGCGGGGGTCCCCAGCGACCCCGACGACGTCGGCGAGGAGCTCGGGGGCGATCGTTACGTTCGACTCCGCGGGGACGTCGAGGATGCCGTGGTCGGCGGTCACGAGGACGCCGACGTCCCGGGCGACGCCGGTGTCGAGGCGCGCGAGCTCGCCGTCGAGCGCCTCGAGCGCCGCCGTCCAGCGGTCCGACTGCCATCCGTGCTTGTGGGCGATCGAGTCGAGCTCGGGCACGTAGAGGTACACGAGCGACCGTCCGCCCGCCGTCTCGGCGATCGCGGCGTCGACCCGTTCGGGGATGCCGTCGGCAGCGACGTACCGGGCACCGCCGAGCACGTTGGCGGTCATGCCGGACGTCCGGTACCGCGTTGGGCCGACGACGACGGGGTCGATCCCCAGCGCGGCGGCCTCGGTGAACAGCGTCGGGGTGAGCAGCCAGCCCGCCGGCACCTCCGAGTCCCATCCGCCGAGGAGGTTCATGACGGTCCGGGTGTCGGGGTTCCACCCGCTGTAGCCGACCACGCCGTGGACGCCGGGAGCGCGACCCGTCGTCAGGGTCGTCAGCGCCGCGGCGGTCGTCGTCGGGAAGCCGCTCCGCAGCCGCTTCCTGGTGCCCGTGAGGAACCGCGCGTGCCCCGCGCGCGCGCCGAGCGCGCCGGCTCCCAGGCCGTCGACCAGGACGACGACCGCGGAACGGGCGGGACGGAGGGCGATCCGGGCCTCCAGGCCGTTCGCGCGCACCCACGCCGCGTCGGCAGCGCCGAGCGCCACCAGGCAACTCGGGAGCACGTCGGCGAGGTTCGCGGAGTCGTCGGGGGCCGTCGGTAGGCTCTGTGTCACCTCCCGATCCTCCCAGAAAGGTCCCATGGCACGCACGGACGCAGTCGGTCTCCCCGACGGTGAGCGCATCGAGGACGTCGACGTCTCCGAGGAGATGCAGGGCTCCTTCCTGGAGTACGCGTACTCGGTCATCTACTCGCGTGCCCTCCCCGACGCCCGGGACGGCCTGAAGCCGGTGCAGCGACGGATCCTGTACCAGATGTCGGAGATGGGACTCCGGCCGGACCGCGGCCACGTGAAGAGCGCCCGTGTCACCGGCGAGGTCATGGGCAAGCTGCACCCGCACGGAGACGGCGCGATCTACGACGCCCTGGTGCGGATGGCGCAACCGTTCACGATGCGCGTCCCGCTCGTCGACGGCCACGGCAACTTCGGCTCGCTCGACGACGGCCCCGCCGCGGCCCGGTACACCGAGGCGCGCCTGGCCGAGCCGTCCATGGCGATGACCGAGGGCCTCGGCGAGGACGTCGTCGACTTCGTCCCGAACTACGACAACCAGATCATGCAGCCGGGTGTGCTCCCCGCCGCGTTCCCGAACCTGCTCGTCAACGGCGCCTCGGGCATCGCGGTCGGCATGGCCACGAACATGGCCCCGCACAACCTCGGCGAGGTGGTCGAGGCGGCGAAGCACCTGCTGATGAACCCGCAGGCGCCCCTCGAAGAGCTCATGGAGTTCGTGCCGGGGCCCGACCTGCCGTCCGGTGGCACGATCGTCGGGCTCTCCGGCGTGCGCGACGCCTACGCCACCGGTCGCGGCACCTTCCGCACCCGGGCGAAGGTAGCCGTCGAGAACCTCACGCCCCGCAAGACCGGCCTCGTCGTCACCGAGCTGCCGTACCTCGTCGGCCCCGAGCGGGTGATCGAGAAGATCAAGGACGGCGTCCAGGCGAAGAAGCTCGTCGGCATCTCCGACGTCAACGACCTCACCGACCGGAACCACGGTCTCCGGCTCGTCATCGGCATCAAGTCCGGGTTCAACCCGACGGCCGTGCTCGAACAGCTCTACAAGCACACGCCCCTCGAAGAGGGCTTCGGCATCAACAACGTCGCCCTGGTCGGCGGGTCCCCGAAGACGCTCGGGCTCCGCGAGCTGCTCGACGTGTACGTGCAGCACCGGCTGGCGGTCGTGACCCGACGCTCCGAGTACCGACTCGCCCGGCGTCGCGAACGCCTGCACCTGGTGGAGGGCCTGCTCGTCGCGATCCTCGACATCGACGAGGTCATCGAGGTCATCCGGTCCTCCGACGACTCCGAGGCCGCGCGCACCCGACTGCAGGACGTCTTCGACCTGTCCGAGGTGCAGGCCGAGTACATCCTCGAGCTCCGACTGCGGCGCCTGACGAAGTTCTCGCGCCTCGAGCTCGAGGGCGAGCGCGACCAGCTCCTCGCCGACATCGCCGCGCTCGAGGAACTGCTCGCGTCCGACGAGCGGCTCCGGGCGCAGGTCGCGCTCGAACTCACCGAGGTGTCCGACCGGTTCGCCACGCCGCGCCGCACGCTCCTGACCGAGGCGGACGCCCCCGTCCGCGGTGGGCGCAAGGCCGTGGTGGACCCGGAGGACCTGCAGGTCGCCGACTCGCCGTGCCGGGTCCTGCTCTCGACCACCGGGCGGCTGATCCGGGTCGACATCCCGACGTCGGAGCTCGGCATCGTCCGGGTCCCGAAGCGCTCGAAGCACGACGCCGTCCTCGCGACCGTGGTCAGCACGGTGCGCGGACAGGTGGGGGCACTGACCTCGACCGGGCGTATCGTGCGCTTCTCCCCCGTCGACGTCCCCGCCGTCCCACCCGCCGCGGTCCGGCTGGACGCCGGGGTGCGGATCAACGACTACCTCGGCATCCCCCGGTCCGAGGCCGTCGTGGCCATCGTCGACCTGTCCGGCGCGACCGAGCACTCCCTGGCCATCGGCACCGCGCAGGGCGTCGTGAAGCGCGTCGTCCCGGGGGCGTGGCCGGACAAGCCCGAGTTCGTCGCCATCGGACTCAAGGCGGGCGACACCGTCGTCGGCGCCGCACAGTCGCCGGAGTCGGACGACCTGGTCTTCATCACCTCGAACGCACAGTTGCTGCGCTTCGGCGCCGCGCTCGTGCGCGCCCAGGGGCTGCCGGCCGGCGGTGTCGCCGGGGTCTCCCTGGCCGCCGGTGCCAGCGTGATCTGGTTCGGGGCGGTGGCTCCCTCCGAGGACGCCGTCGTCGCCACCGTGTCCACGTCGTCCGCGGCGCTGCCCGGTACCGACACCGGGCGGGCGAAGGTCTCCTCGTTGTCGGAGTTCCCCGCGAAGGGCCGGGCGACCCAGGGCGTCCGGGCGCACGCGTTCCTGAAGGGCGAGGACGGGCTGACCGTCGCGTGGGCCGGCATCGCTCCGCCGCACGCGGTCGGCGCGGACGGCGCTGCCCGGACGCTGCCGGACTGGCTGTCGAAGCGCGACGGGTCCGGGAGCCCGCTCGAGGCCGTCATCGGCTCGATCGGCGGCAGCGCGGCGACGCTCGACGGCACGCGCGGCGAGGCGTAGGGCGCGCCGGCGCAGGGCGCCTGGCGCCGGCGCGCCTTCAGCGTCGGTGAGCGCGACGAGTCGCCGCCGGCGCTAGGCGTCGATGCGGTCGTGGTCGAGGCCCTCGCCCGCCAGGATGAACTCCTTGCGCGGGGCCACGTCGTTGCCCATCAGCAGCTCGAACACCTTCGCGGCGCCCTCGGCGTCGGACACGTTCACGCGCCGGAGCGTCCGGTGCGTGCGGTCCATCGTCGTCTCCGCGAGCTGGTCGGCGTCCATCTCGCCGAGGCCCTTGTACCGCTGGATCGGCTCCTGGTACTTCTTGCCCGACTTCTCGAGCTTCTTCAGCACCGACTGCAGCTCCTGCTCCGAGTACGTGTAGAGCGTGTCGTTCGGCTTGCCGCGGTTCACCACGACGACCCGGTGCAGCGGCGGGACCGCGGCGAAGACCCGACCCTGCTCGATCATCGGCCGCATGTACCGGAAGAACAGCGTCAGCAGGAGCGTCCGGATGTGGGCACCGTCGACGTCGGCGTCGGACATGATGATGACCTTGCCGTAGCGGGCCTGGTCGAGCTCGAACGTCCGGCCGGACCCGGCACCGATGACCTGGATGATCGAGGCGCACTCGGCGTTGCCGAGCATGTCCGACACCGAGGCCTTCTGCACGTTGAGGATCTTGCCGCGGATCGGGAGGAGCGCCTGGTACTCGCTGTTGCGCGCGAGCTTGGCGGTCCCGAGGGCGGAGTCCCCCTCGACGATGAAGAGCTCGGTGCCCTCGACGTCGTTCGATCGGCAGTCGGCGAGCTTGGTCGGCAGGGAGGAGTTCTCGAGGGCGTTCTTCCGCCGCTGGGTCTCCTTGTGCGCCCGGGCGGAGATGCGCGACTTCATCTCCGAGACGACCTTCTCGAGCAGTGTCGCCGCCTGGGCCTTCTCGGTGCGCTGCGTCGAGGTGAGGATCTCCGTCATGCGCTTCGACACGACGGAGTCGACGATCTTCCGGACCGCCGGGGTCCCGAGGACCTCCTTCGTCTGGCCCTCGAACTGCGGCTCCGGCAGCCGGACGGTGAGCACGGCGGTCATGCCGGCGAGGACGTCGTCCTTGTCGAGCTTGTCCTGCCCGACCTTGAGCTTGCGGGCGTTCGCCTCGACCTGCGCACGGACGGCCTTCATCACGCCGCTCTCGAAGCCGGCCTGATGGGTGCCGCCCTTCGGGGTCGCGATAATGTTCACGAAGCTCCGGAACACCGTCTCGTAGCCGCCACCCCATCGGAGCGCCAGGTCGACCTCGCACGAGCGCTCGACGTCGGTGGAGACCATGTGCCCCTTGTCGTCGAGCATCGGCACGGTCTCGGTGAACGTCCCCGTCCCCTGCACGCGCCAGACGTCGGTGATCGCGCTGTCCGGGGCGAGGTGCTCGACGAACTCGCTGATGCCGCCCTCGTACCGGAAGCGCTCGACGACCGGACCGGACTCCGCCGCCGTCCCGGTGGCCTCGGCGCGAGCCGCCGCGGCCTCGATCGCGGCGGGGCGTTCGTCGGTGATGGTCAGCCCGAGCCCGGGGACCAGGAACGCGGTCTGCCGCGCACGGTTCACCAGGTCGCTCATGCTGAACGCGGCGTCCTTCGTGAAGATCTGCCGGTCTGCCCAGTAGCGCACGCGCGACCCGGTGACGCCCTTCTTCACCTTGCCGACCACCCGGAGCTCGCTGCCCGACGTGAAGGGGCTGAACGGCGCGTCCGGGCCGATGCCGTCGGAGTCGTCGAAGATGCCGGGCTCACCGCGGTGGAACGACATCGCGTATGTCTTGCCCCCGCGGTCGACCTCGACGTCGAGGCGCTCGGACAGCGCGTTCACGACCGAGGCACCGACGCCGTGCAGGCCACCCGAGGCCGCGTAGGAACCGGACCCGAACTTGCCGCCGGCGTGCAGCTTCGTGAACACGACCTCGACCCCGGTGAGCCCGGTCTTCGGTTCGACGTCGACCGGGATGCCGCGTGCGGTGTCGGAGACCTGGACGGAGCCGTCCGGGAAGAGCCGGACGCCGATCTCGTCACCGTGTCCGGCGAGGGCTTCGTCGACGGAGTTGTCGATGATCTCCCACAGGCAGTGCATGAGCCCGCGGGAGTCGGTCGACCCGATGTACATACCGGGACGCTTCCGTACTGCCTCGAGTCCTTCGAGGACGGAGAGATGGCGTGCGGAGTAGTCGGAGCTCACCTCCCGAGCCTACCCAGCACCGACGACACCACCCGGCTGACACTCGCACTGGGGATGATCGGTCCGCGCTGAGCGAAATGGGCGCACACAATGCCGCACATCCAGGCACCACGTGTTGAAATGGTCCGACCATCAAGCGCCACCTGCAATCCGTGAGGAGCACAGCAATGACCCAGACCGTGCAGGACCTCTCCATCGACGACGTCAGCAACCACCAGCTCACCGCTGCCGACCGGTGTGACAGCTGCGGGGCGCAGGCCTACATCCGAGCCACCATGGCGAGCGGCGAACTGTTCTTCTGCGCGCACCACGGTGCCGAGTTCAAGGACAAGCTCGCAGCGACCGCCATCGAGTGGCACGACGAGAGCAGCCGACTCCACGAGTCGAAGTAGTCGCGCCCGACGCGACCACCGAACGGACGGGAGGCCCGGTACCAGCTGGTACCGGGCCTCCCGTCATGTGTGTGGCCGGCTCAGGCGATGCGCTTGAACGCCTTGTCGACGTAGCGGTCGACGGTGGCGCGCGCCTCGCGCGCGTAGCGGTCGATGTCCGCGGTGCGCTGCGGGTCCGGCGCGTAGTCGCGGCCGACCCGCGTGGTGGCCGCCGCGAGCACGGCGTCGGTCAGCGCCGGGTTCAGCGGCAGGAGCGGGCCCTGCGTGTGCGTCCCGAACGAGTTCCGCACGATCGCACCCTCGACGGGCGACCCCGCCTGGTTGCCACCGCCGGACACGACGTCGGCGAACGGCGAGACGCCGGCGCCGAGCTCGATCCGCGTGGCGTGGTCCTCGAAGCCGGCGAGACGCTTCGCCGCGCCGGGCAGGAGCGGGTACCGGGTCTCGAGCACGAAGTAGTTGACCCGACGCTCGGCGCCGCGGACGGCGCGGGCGTCGAAGACGCCGAACCCGGTGACCGGTGCGCCCTCGGTCGGGACGACCTCGTTGGTGGCGAGGTCGAATCCGCCACCGAGCGCGACGACGGGGACGCCGGCCGCGGCGAAGTCGCGGAGCGGTCCGGCGACGCGCTCGACGTCGGCACCGAGGGAGCGCATCGCGCTGAGCGGTCCGTTGCCGATCACGACGACGTCGGCCGCGGTGGGAAGCATGTCCCCGGGGGCGTACTCGACGACCTCGGTCGGGAGGTCGGCGGCGTCCGCACGGCGGGTCAGGGCGACCACGTTGCCGCGGTCCCCCGAGACCCCCATCTGGCGCGGGTAGACGTGCAGGATGGTCAGGCGATCGGCCGTCATGCGGTCTTCTCCAGGTCCGGGTGGCCGAGGGCCTTCCGGGCGATCATCATGATCTCGTAGTTGACGATGAAGTTCTTCGTGCCCGTCGTCGTCGTGCCGAGGCCCTGCATGAGCCGGATCGCGCGCTCGACGTCGGGTTCGACGGTCCCGATGCGGACGCCCGCGTGCTCGAGCGCGATGGCGATCTGCCAGGCCTTGTCCCCGGAGACGACGTCGACGTGGTCGAGCTTCGAGAAGTCGATGTCGTAGATCCACGAGATGTCCGGCGTGCCCTCGTCGATCGCCATGAGCACCTGCTCCGGACGGTCGGGCAGCGCGTCGAGGTTGAGCTGCAGGCTCGCGGCGTTCTTGAACATCGTGAACTCGGCCGACTCCCCCGCGATCGGGAGCCGTTCACCGCGGCCGTACGCCGGCTTCATCGTGGTGAACGCCCGCGTCACGGCGTCCGTGCGGAACTGAGCACCGAGCGCGGCACTGGCCGTCGCGGTCGCCGCCGCTGCGTCCACCGCGTAGTGCAGGCCGCGCGCCGGGAGGCGGACCGGGATCGACGCTCCCTCGAAGGCGATCGTCGCCGCGTCGCCGCGGTTCTCGACGACCTCGGCGTCCGCGGTGGTGGTCGCCCGGTCGGCACGAGCGAAGTCGTCGGCGTTCTGCAGACCGTTCGGCGCGGCCGCCACGACCTCGGCGCTCGCACCGAAGCGGAGCACACGCTGGCCGTCCACGCCCGCGTACGCGTCGAGGAACTGGTCGTCGTGGTTCGTGATGACGTTCGCGCTCGACAGCGCCGCGGTGTCGAGCATCATGGTCGCCACACGCTCGGTCTCGAAGAACCGGTACAACTGGTCGACCTGCACGTTGAGCATCGTCACCGTCGACGGCGACAGGATGCCCGCGAGTTCGACGGCGAACGCCTCGTCCACCTCGAGGATGCCGATGTCCGCCTTGAGACGACCGGTCAGCGACACCTCGGACAGGAGTGCCGACGCGATGCCCTGGGGCAGGTTCGCGCCGGAGGGGTTCGTGAACACGCGGAGACCGTGCGCACGGACGATCTCGGAGATCATGTGCGTCGTCGTCGACTTGCCGTTCGACCCGAGGACGAAGACCACGCCGTTCGGGAACTGCTCGGTGACGCGCTGCAGGAAGTCGGGGACGAGCTTCAGGACGATGAACCCGGGGTACGCGGACCCCCCGCCCCTCGCACGTGCGAGGGCGCGGAGGATCCGCCCGATGAGGATCGGGATGAAGAAGCGCACGTGCGGCCTACTCGAGGTAGTCGCGCAGCGACTGCGACCGCGACGGGTGACGGAGCTTCGCCATCGTCTTGGACTCGATCTGCCGGATGCGCTCGCGCGTCACCCCGAACGTGTCGCCGATCTGGTCGAGCGTCTTCGGCTGACCGTCGCCCAGGCCGAAGCGCATGCGGATCACGCCCGCCTCGCGCTCGGAGAGGGAGTCGAGCAGGCTCTCGAGCTGCTTCTGCAGCATCGTGAAGCCCACCGCGTCGGCCGGGACGACCGCCTCGGTGTCCTCGATGAGGTCACCGAACTCCGAGTCGCCGTCCTCGCCGAGCGGCGTGTGCAGCGAGATCGGCTCACGGCCGTACTTCTGGACCTCGACGACCTTCTCGGGCGTCATGTCGAGCTCGCGGGCGAGCTCTTCCGGGGTGGGCTCGCGACCGAGGTCCTGCAGCATCTGCCGCTGGACGCGGGCGAGCTTGTTGATGACCTCGACCATGTGCACCGGGATGCGGATGGTCCTGGCCTGGTCGGCCATCGCACGCGTGATCGCCTGGCGGATCCACCACGTCGCGTAGGTGGAGAACTTGAAGCCCTTCGTGTAGTCGAACTTCTCGACCGCACGGATGAGGCCCAGGTTGCCCTCCTGAATCAGGTCGAGGAACTGCATCCCACGACCGGTGTAGCGCTTGGCGAGCGAGACGACGAGGCGGAGGTTCGCGCCGAGCAGGTGCGACTTGGCACGCTGGCCGTCACGGGCCACCCAGCGGAGCTCGCGCTCCTCGGGCTTGGACAGGCCGGTCGAGTGCTGCAACTTGTCCTCGGCGAACAGGCCGGCCTCGATGCGCATGGCGAGCTCGACCTCCTGCTCGGCGTTCAGGAGCGCGACCTTGCCGATCTGCTTCAGGTAGTCCTTGACCGGGTCGGCCGTCGCACCGGTGATGGTCGTCGAGTAGACCGGGGCCTCGTCGTCGTCGGACTGCGAGATGACGAGCGCGCCGGCGGCGACCGCGGTCGCGGCGTCGGCAGCGGTGGACTGCTTGGGGGTCTCCTCATCGGCGTCCTCGGCCACCTCGTCGACCGCGTCGGTCGGGTCGATGGCGTCCTCGTCGACGTCGGTGTCCTCGTCGGCGGCCTTCTTCGTGGTCGCCTTCTTGGCAGGCGCCTTCTTCGCCGCGGCCTTCTTGGCCGGGGCCTTCTTCGCTGCCGCCTTCGCGGGTGCAGCGGTGCCGTCGGTGTCCTCGGCCGTGGCCTGGTCCACCGCGTCGGCGTTGTCCTTCGTGGGATCGATCGTCGTGCTCCGGGCAGCCATGCGATCACCTCTCTCGTCGTGCCACGTTCCTGGGGTCGTGGCCTCCCTCGCCGCCGAGGGCCCGCGCCGCAGTTCCCCCACGTCACCGGCTTCATCGTTCCTGGCGGCCCTGGTCGTCCCGGGCCACGCCTGGTCGTCCCAGGCACTCCCGGTCCGTCCAGATGCTCCTGGTCGTTCCAGACGCACCGCCCGTTGCGGGGCAGCACTAGGACCCATGTCAAGTCCCCCGACGAAACCGGCGCTCCGGAAGAGCACCTGCACACGGGGAACCCGAACGGGTCCGGCTCTCATTATTGCACGGTCCGCTTCCGCAGACGTGCAACCAGTGCAACCCACAGCGGGCCCACGCGTATTCCGTCCTCGGCGTGCAGCACCGCCCGCGTCCGTCGGCGCGCGTGCAGGAGCATCGCGACCCCCGCCCCGACGACGACGTACTGCACGGTGAGGGCGATCCGGAAGTTCGACCAGGCGAACACGGTGTCGCCCGTGGCCCGCGACACGGCGTCGAGCAGGACCCCGATGCAGAACATCATCACGAACGCCGCCAGGAAGCCCCCGACGTTGACGACCCCGTTCGCAGACCCGAGGGAGCCGGTCGGGTTGAAGGACCGCGCGAAGTCGAAGCCGATCAACGAGCCGGGTCCCCCGACGCCCATCGCGACGACGAGCAGGACGAGCAACCACGTCGGCGGGTGACCGGGCCAGAGGAGCACGGCGGTCCACACCACGCCGAGCAGCACCACGACCCCGAGCACGAGGTTGGACCGGCGGAACGGGAACCGCGCGCAGAGGACGCCGAGCACCGGCCCCACGACGAAGCCGACGACGACGATCACGGTCAGGAACGCCGCGGCCTCGGTCGAGGTGTAGCCGAGGCCCCGCAGCATCGGGACGCCCCAGAGCAGGCTGAACACGGTGCCGGAGGACTGCGTGACGTAGTGCGACCAGAACCCGAGCTGGGTGCCGGGACGCCGCAGTGCGTGGCCGAAGGTCCGGAACGCCGCGCCCCAGGAGTGCGGCAGCGGGATGGTGTCGGTGCGCACCGGGACCGGTCCGTTCCGGACGAAGACCACCGCGAGCACGAGGCCGACGGCGCTCGCGGCCGCGGCGACGCCGAACGCGGCCGACCAACCGGCGGTGTGCAGGAGCAGGGCGAACGGGAAGGCGGACGCGATCTGACCGACCTGCCCGAGGTTGCCGGTCCACTGCGAGATCTGCGGCAGGATCCGGCCGCTGAACCACATCGGCAGCAGCCGCATCACCGAGATGAAGGTCATCGCGTCACCGGCGCCGACGAGCACCCGGCCGACGATCGCCGGCCCGATCGTCGGGGACACCGCGACGACCGCCTGCCCGACGGTGAGGAGCAGCGCGCCGAGCAGGACGAGCCGACGCGGCCCGATGCGGTCGAGTGCGATGCCGACCGGGATCTGCAGCCCGGCGTAGACCGCGATCTGCACGACGGCGAGCGTGGAGAGCACCGCGGCGGACACCGCGAAGCGGTCCTGGGCGTCGACGCCGGACACGCCGAGCGACGACCGCTGGACGACGGCGAGGACGTACGCGAGCACCGCGACACCCCACACGAGGAAGGCACGGCGGGAGTTCACCGGACCAGGCTAGCCGCGCGCCACCGGCGCCAGGACGGGCTGTGGAGAACGCGCGGTGCGGGAACGACGTGTGCACGGCCTCCAGGCCGGGAGGCGGTGCGCAACCACGCGACGGCCGTCGCGGTCGACGCGTGTGGGGACCTCAGTCCTCGGGCGCCTCGCCGTCACCGCGGCGGTCCGCCAGGAACCGCTCGAGCTCGGCGGCGATCGAGTCCGCGGTCGGCACCTCGCCGTCGACGTTCGTGAGGGGCGACGCCACGGCGTTGCCCTCCATGTACGTGTCGTGCCGTTCCTCGAGCGCGCCGACGAGTCGCTGCAGCTCCGGGTTGCCGGCCACCTGCTCGTCGACGCGCGCGATGAACTCGCGCCCCTCCTCGCGGAGTGCGTCCGTCGGGAAGATGAGCCCCGTGGAGGCGGAGATGCCGGAGAGCGCCGCGACCGCGGCGTCCGGGAACTCGGTGTCCGACAGGTAGTGCGGCACCAGCAGGACGAGGCCGGTGACCTGCTGGTCGAGCTCGCTGAGCCGGTGCTCGACGAGGTGCAGGACGTTCGCCGGGGCCTGGGTCTGTGGCTTCCAGACGCTCATCGACTCGACGAGGTCGGCCCGGGTGCCCGAGACGGTGAGGTTGATCGGACGGGTGTGCGGCACGGGCATCGGGATCGACTGCACCCAGGTGGTGTCGGCGACCTGGAGCTCGGCGGCGAGGTCCGTCACCGCGCGGACGAACCGGTTCCACTGGAAGTCCGGCTCGTACCCGGAGAGGAAGAGGAAGGGCTGCCCGAGTTCGTCGCGGACCAGGTGCAGCGCGAGGCGCGGCGGCTCGATCGCACTGATGTGGTCGTGCTCGAAGGTGATCACGGGCCTGCGGGCGCGCCAGTCCAGGAGCACGTCGGGGTCGAACTCGGCGACGAGCCGGGTGTCCAGGGACTCGAGGATCGCCGTCGTCACCTGGGCCACGGCGGATCCGGCGTCGGCGAACCCGGTCAGGCCGGCGACGAGGTGCAGGCCGGCAGGCACCGTCGGGGCGGACTCATCGAACGTGTAGAGGTCCTCGGGGCGGTTCACCGTCCCCATGCTAGGCGGGCGGTTCGTCCACACCTGCCGCGCATCCCACGCCGACAGCGAACAGTGCGTGGATAGGGTTGGGACATGGTCCGACCGACGCTCTCCACCGACAGTTCATCTCCCTCCTCGATCTCCGCCGACGTGCTCGTGGTCGGTGTCCGCCCGGGGTCCGACGGTGGCCCCGCGACCATCGCCGCGCCCGCCACGGCGCCCTTCTCCGCGCTCGACGACCTCGACCTCGCGGCGATCGGGGCCACCGGCGCCAAGGACCAGCTCGTGCGCATCCCGGCCGTCGGCGTCGAGGCCGCGAGCATCGCGCTCGTCGGGCTCGGCTCCGCCACCGACGCCGCGGCGGTCCGGAGCGCCGCGGGCAGTGCCGTCCGCCAGCTCCCCCAGGCATCGTCGATCGTGCTGGCACTGCCGACCGACACCGACGAGCTCGTCGACGCCGCGCTCGAGGGCGCCGCACTCGGGGGCTACTCGTTCACCCGACATAAGGGCACCGGCACCACGGGTCCGCAGCGTGGCGACCAGGCGATCACGGTGCTCGCGCCGTCCGCCGCCGCCGACGCCACCGTCCGTCCCGCCGTCGTCGCCGACGCCGCGGCGCTCGTCCGCGACCTCGTCAACACCACCGCGGGTGACCTCGGACCCGCCGAGGTCGCCGAGCGCGCCACCGAGCTCGCCTCGGACCTGCCGATCTCCGTCGAGGTCCTCGACGAGACCGCCCTCGCCGAGCAGGGCTTCGGGGGCATCCTCGGAGTCGGCGCCGGCTCGGTCCGGCCCCCGCGGCTCGTGGTGGTGCGTTACGCGCCGGAGGGTGCGACGAAGCACCTCGCCCTGGTCGGGAAGGGCATCACCTTCGACTCCGGCGGCCTGTCGCTGAAGCCCGCTGCGTCGATGCTCGGGATGAAGACCGACATGACCGGTGCCGCGACGGTCCTCGCCACGACGGTCGCCGCCGCGCGACTCGGACTCGACGTGCGGGTCACGGCGTGGCTCTGCCTCGCCGAGAACATGCCGTCCGGTTCGGCGACGCGCCCCGGGGACGTGCTCACGCTGAAGAACGGCAAGACCGTCGAGGTCACCAACACCGACGCCGAGGGCCGTCTGGTCCTCGGCGACGGCCTGGTCGCGGCGACGCTCGAGCAGCCCGACGCGGTCGTCGACGTCGCCACGCTGACCGGTGCGCAGGTCGTCGCCCTCGGCGACCGCACCACCGGGCTCATGGGGTCGGACGACCTCGTCGCACAGATCCGCTCGCTGGCTGCGAGCGTCGCCGAGCCGATCTGGCCGATGCCGCTCCCCGAGGAGCTCGATGCTCGGCTCGCCAGCGACGTCGCCGACATGGTGAACGCCACGGTCGGGAACCCGGCCGGCGGGATGCTCCTGGCGGGCAAGTTCCTGGAGCGCTTCGTCGAGGGCGACGTGCCGTGGGCGCACCTGGACATCGCGGGTCCGTCGGAGAACAAGGGCGGTGGCTACGGCTGGCTCGGCAAGGGCGCGACGGGCGTCATGGTGCGGACACTGATCGCACTCGCAGAAGAGCTCCAGTCCAAGTAGTAGGTTGGGTTCCGGCGGGGCGGGCGTGTTCTGCGCGTCCCCCGCCGGAAACGGACGGGACGGGACCGGAACCACACGGTCCGACCGTCGGGCACCGCCGCCGCGGTGTCCATGCGCGGGCCAGGATCCACCAGGGACGGGCCCGGCCTCACACGCACGAGGGAGTTGCACCAGGTGACGGAACAGACTTACGACGTCGTGGTCCTCGGTGGCGGGAGCGGCGGGTACGCCGCAGCGCTGCGGGCCGCCGAGCTCGGCATGAGCGTCGCGCTCATCGAGGGAGACAAGCTCGGAGGGACGTGTCTGCACCGCGGGTGCATCCCGACCAAGGCGCTGCTGCACGCGGCCGAGATCGCCGACGGCACCCGTGACGCCGAGAAGTACGGCGTCATCGCCGAGTTCGCCGGTGTCGACGTGCCGAAGGTCATCGAGTACCAGCAGGGCGTCATCAGCTCGAAGTACAAGGGCCTGCAGGGGCTCATCAAGGCCCGCGGCATCACCGTGGTGGAGGGCTGGGGTCGACTCACCTCGCAGAACACCGTGCAGGTCGGGGACCAGACGGTCACCGGTCGCAACGTGGTGCTCGCGACGGGCTCCTACTCGAAGTCCCTCCCCGGGCTCGAGATCGGCGGCCGTGTGATCACGTCCGAGACCGCGCTCCGCATGGACTACGTGCCGAACAAGGTCGTCATCCTCGGTGGCGGCGTCATCGGCGTCGAGTTCGCGAGCGTCTGGAAGTCGTTCGGCGCCGAGGTCACCATCGTCGAGGCACTGCCGCACCTCATCCCCGCCGAGGACGAGTCGATGTCGAAGCAGCTCGAGCGCGCCTTCCGCAAGCGCGGCATCGAGTTCTCGCTCGGTGTGCGGTTCCAGGGCGTCGAGCAGCACGAGAACGGCGTCGTCGTCACGCTCGAGGACGGCAAGACCTTCGAGGGCGACGTCCTCCTGGTCGCGGTCGGCCGTGGCCCGGTCACGCAGAACGTCGGCTTCGACGAGGTCGGCGTCGCGATGGACCGCGGCTTCGTCACCACGAACGAGCGGCTCGCCACGAACCTGCCGAACGTCTACGCGGTCGGCGACATCGTCCCGGGCCTGCAGCTCGCGCACCGCGGGTTCCAGCAGGGCATCTTCGTCGCCGAGGAGATCGCCGGGCTGAACCCGGTGGTCATCGAGGACAAGAACATCCCGAAGATCACGTACTCGGACCCCGAGGTCGCCTCGGTCGGCCTCTCGCAGGCCAAGGCCGAAGACCAGTACGGCGCCGACAAGATCGACTCCTACGAGTACAACCTCGCCGGCAACGGCAAGAGCCACATCATCGGCACGTCGGGATCGATCAAGGTCGTCCGCGTCGTCGACGGCCCGGTCGTCGGCGTCAGCATGATCGGCGCGCGCGTCGGCGAGCTCATCGGCGAGGCACAGCTCGCCGTGAACTGGGAGGCGCACCCCGAGGACGTCGCCCCGCTCGTCCACGCCCACCCGACGCAGAACGAGGCGCTCGGCGAGGCGTTCCTGCACCTCGCGGGCAAGCCGCTGCACGCCCTGTGATCGCGCGCACCATGACGACGACACCAACCACCACGAACAACCCCTGCGAAGAGGAGTCCACCCGATGAGCGAATCCGTCAACCTCCCGGCGCTCGGCGAGAGCGTCACCGAGGGCACGGTGACCCGATGGCTGAAGAACGTCGGGGACCGGGTCGAGGTCGACGAGCCGCTGCTCGAGGTCTCGACCGACAAGGTCGACACCGAGATCCCGTCGCCGATCGCCGGCGTCGTCGAGGAGATCCTCGTCCAGGAAGACGAGACCGTCGAGGTCGGGACGCCGCTGGTCAAGATCGGCGACGGCGCGTCCGGCGGATCGTCGGACGACTCGGCGAACGACGACGCCGCTCCGAACGAGGCCGCTGCCGAGGAGTCCGAGCCCGAGGCCGCTCCGAGCACCGAGCAGGAGTCCGAGACCCCCGCTCCGCAGCCGACCGAGCCCGAGCCGGCACCGGCCGGGCAGACGCAGCCCGCCGCGCCCGCGGCGCCGTCCGCTCCCCCAGCGGCAGCGCCGGTCCCCCAGGCGGCTCCGGTCCCGCCGCCCGCTGCCGCTCCGGCCCCGCCCGCTGCCGTCCCGGCTCCCGCCGCGGCGGTCTCGAGCGCCCCGACGGCATCCGCATCGGTTCCGAACCCCACCCAGACGGGTGCGGCGTCCGGCTACGTCACGCCCCTGGTCCGCAAGCTCGCGAACGAGCAGGGCGTCGACCTCTCCACCGTCACCGGCACGGGTGTCGGCGGTCGCATCCGCAAGGAGGACGTGCTCGCCGCCGTCTCGGCCGCTCCGGCAGCCGGTGGCTCGGCGGCCCCCGCAGCCGCGTCCGGCCCGTTCGTCGCCGAGGTCTCGCCGCTGCGCGGGACCCGCGAGAAGATGACGCGCCTGCGCAAGGTCGTCGCCGAGCGTGCCGTGCAGTCGATGACCTCGACCGCGCAGCTCACGAGCGTCGTCGAGGTCGACGTGACGAAGGTCGCGCAGTTCCGTGACGCGCACAAGGCCGAGTTCCTCGAGAAGACCGGCTCGAAGCTGTCCTTCATGCCCTTCTTCGCCCTCGCGGCATCGGAGGCGCTGAAGGCGCACCCGAAGATCAACTCCACGGTCGAGGGCGACGAGATCGTCTACCCGGAGACCGAGAACGTGTCGATCGCCGTGGACACCGAGCGTGGGCTCCTCACGCCGGTGATCAAGGACGCCGCGTCGCTCGACCTCGCGCAGTTCTCGAAGTCGATCGCCGACCTCGCCGAGCGCACCCGCAACAACCAGCTGAAGCCCGACGAGCTCGCCGGTGGGACGTTCACGCTCACCAACACCGGTTCGCGTGGCGCACTGTTCGACACCCCCGTGGTGTTCCTCCCGCAGTCGGCCATCCTCGGGACCGGCATCGTCACGAAGCGTCCGGCGGTCGTCAAGGTCGACGGGCAGGAGGCGATCGCGATCCGTTCGTTCGTCTACCTGGCGCTGTCGTACGACCACCGGATCATCGACGGGGCAGACGCCTCGCGGTACCTCGTCGCGGTGAAGAACCGCCTCGAGGAGGGCAACTTCGCGCCGAACCTCGGGTACTGACCGCGATCCTGCCGCTCGTCGACGGCCCCGCCTCCCCAGGGAGGCGGGGCCGTCGCCGTTGCATGCGGGTGTGCGGCACACCGGTCACGGTCCTGAACTGATCGCGAACACACCCGCCGCCGCGACACCGACCGCGACGACCACACCGATCAGGAGTCGGCGGACCGGGATGCGGCCACCACCCGGGAGCGGCACGCCGTTGCCGAGCAGCGCACCGAGCCGCTCACCCGGCGACGGCGGGGCGGGTTCCTGCTGCTCGACGAACGCGAACACGTCCGCCGGTGGCTCCCACCGCACCGGCCGCGGCGGAGCGGTCGCCCGCACGACGGACACCAGCCGCGTGAGCTCGGCGCTGCCGCCCCCGATCGCGTCGGCGAAGGCCGCATCCACCTGGGCACGGCACGGAGACCGGGGGTCGACACGTTCCCAGACCGTCCGTGCCGCGTGCAGCAGCGCCGTCGCACCGCTGGTCTCCGACGACCTCGTCGCCGCCGGCAGACCGTCGGCAGCGGACGAACCCGGGGGTCGGTCGACGAGGACCGGCGCCCCGGCGTCGTCGACGAGCACGTCGTCCGCCCGCGCCGTCCCGAGGACGAGCGATCCCGCGACGGCCTGGACGGCGACGTCGAGGAGCGGCACGGTCAGGGTCACGGCGACCCCGACGGTCGGGCCCCCGATCCGGTCGAGCGCGTCGGGCAACGGTGTGCCGTGCAGCGACTCCAGGTGCACGACGAGCGCGCCGTCAGCGCGCCGACCGACAGCCGCCACCCGCACGCAGTGCACCGGGTCCGCCGAGCAGCGGTCGGCGACCCACGCCGCGAACGGTCCGGAGTCCGGCCCGGTCCACCACCGGTCGATCGTGATCGCGTCCATGGCGACCATCGTGGCGGGCGCAGGACGCGCCTCCAGGCCGGTGGCAGCGGGTGTGGAGAACCGCGTTCGCCCACAGCCGGACCGCGAGCGGTCCACAGGGAGTCCACCAGGCCGTATCCTTGACGGCATGGCACGCAGCAGTTCACCGGACACGAAGGCGAAGGAGCCGGGGCGTCTCAAGCAGATGTACCAGGTCTTCCAGATGACGCGTCGGGCCGACCCGACGTCGATCTGGTGGTTCGCCGCCGCGTTCGTCGTCCCGGTCGTCCTCGGCATCCTGCTCGCCCTGCTGCTCCCCGGCCAGAACTGGCTCGCGGTGGTGCTGTGGATCGTCGCGGGTGTGCTGCTCGGCGTGCTGTTGTTCCTGATCGTGCTCGGCCGTCTCGCCGAGCGCGCCGCGTACTCGCAGATCGAGGGGCAGCCGGGCGCCGTCGGTGCCGTGCTCTCGAACTCGCTGCGTCGCCAGTGGCGGTCGAGCGAGATGCCCGTCGCGGTCCACGGTCGGTCCCAGGCGGCGGTCTACCGTGCCGTGGGGACCCCCGGCGTCGTCCTCATCACCGAGGGGCAGCGGGGCAACCTGACCCGGCAGGTCGACGAAGAGCGCCGCAAGGTCCAGCGCATCGTCCCGAACGTGCCGGTGCACGTCGTGCACGTCGGTGACGGTGACGAGGCCGTCACGCTGCACAAGCTCCCCCGGGCGATGAACAAGTTCAAGAAGTCGCTCAACCGCAACGAGGTGCTCGCCGTCGCGAACCGGCTCGACTCCCTCACGCAGAGCCCCGCGTCCGCGATCCCGAAGGGCATGGACCCGACGCGGGTCCGCGCCGGTCGTCCGCGCTGACCCACGTCGCACGCGGGCACGTCGCTCGAACGCAGAACGCCCCCGACCACCGCTGGTCGGGGGCGTTCTGCGTCTGGCCGGGCGTCCCGCGGGCGGTGCGGGCGCTCGCGTGCCGCCCGAGCGGTCACGTCGCGCACAAGTGGTCGAGCGGTCACGACACCCCGCTCGGGTTCGCCGGGTGGTCGGAGAACGTCGGCTGGGGACGAGCGCGCCGACGAGTACCGACCCGTCGACGGACAGCACGCGGGGCGTCGTGACCGCTCGGGGACGAGGAACGCCCAGCCGAGGAACGCCCGGCCCGGACGCCCCGCCGACGCGGGACCGACCGCCGGCCAGGGAACGCCCCGCAAGAGACTCTGCCGACGCCCGACCCGATGCCCGACCCGACAGCGGCCCTCCGTCAGCGACGGACGAGCACCGTGCCGGCAGCGGCATCGTGCAGAGGCCGACCGTCCTTCGCGTGGATGAGCACCGGCACGACGACGCAGAGCAGCACGGTGCGGACCACCGGACGCCAGACCCCGACGTAGCCACCGCGGACGGGCACCACCCGGAGTCCGACGCAGACGTGCCCGAACGACCCGGACAACAGCGCGATGAAGAGCACCTGGAGCGCGGCGAAGATGCCGAGCGTGGCGAAGTTGCCCGCAGCACCGTAGGTCCCGATCGCCAGCGAGATGACGGACGCCAGCGCCCAGTCGATCACGAGCCCACCGAGGCGCCGCCCGAAGCCCCCCATCGACCGCGGGCCGGACTCCGGCAGACCGAGGACCTTCCCGGGCCACTCCCCCGCACCGGGTGCGGCAGCGGCGGAGGACGACGAGGTGGAGCGGGCCATGTCACCAGGGTAGGCGACAGTCGGTGCGTAACACGCCGGAAACAACGCAGTCACGTCCGGGAAACCCCGTGTCAATAGCCTCGTCGGAGGTGCACCCGCGGCACCCCCACTTCACCCAACCCCCAGGAGATCGACACACATGTTCAGCGATTCCTCCGAGGTCCTGGCCTTCATCAAGGACACGGACGTCAAGTTCCTCGACATCCGCTTCACCGACCTGCCGGGCGTGCAGCAGCACTTCAACATCCCGGCCAGCACGGTCGACGAGGACTTCTTCTCGGTCGGTCAGCTCTTCGACGGCTCCTCGATCCGCGGCTTCGCGTCGATCCACGAGTCGGACATGCAGCTCATCCCTGACGTGACCACGGCGTACATCGACCAGTTCCGCGCCGAGCGCACGCTGATCATGATCTTCGACATCTACAACCCGCGCAACGGCGAGATCTACGGCCGCGACCCGCGCCAGGTCGCCAAGAAGGCGGAGAAGTACCTCGCGTCGACGGGCATCGCGGACACCGCGTTCTTCGCCCCCGAGGCCGAGTTCTACATCTTCGACGACGTGCGCTACTCCGTCACGCAGAACAAGTCCTTCTACTCGGTGGACTCCGAAGAGGGCGCCTGGAACACCGGCCGCGCGGAAGAGGGCGGCAACCTCGCCAACAAGACCCCGTACAAGGGCGGCTACTTCCCCGTGTCGCCGGTCGACAAGACGGCCGACCTCCGCGACGACATCACGCTCAAGCTCATCGAGGCGGGCTTCGTCCTCGAGCGCTCGCACCACGAGGTGGGCACCGGCGGGCAGCAGGAGATCAACTACCGCTTCGACACGATGGTCCACGCGGCGGACGACATCCTCAAGTTCAAGTACATCGTCAAGAACACGGCCGACCAGTGGGGCAAGGTCGCCACGTTCATGCCGAAGCCGCTCTTCGGCGACAACGGTTCGGGCATGCACACCCACCAGTCGCTCTGGAACGACGGCAAGCCGCTGTTCTACGACGAGAACGGCTACGGCGGCCTCTCGGACACCGCTCGGTGGTACATCGGCGGCATCCTCAAGCACGCCCCCGCGCTGCTCGCCTTCACGAACCCGTCGATCAACTCGTACCACCGCCTGGTGAAGGGCTTCGAGGCGCCGGTCAACCTGGTCTACTCGGCCGGCAACCGCTCGGCGGCGATCCGCATCCCGATCACGGGCACCAACCCGAAGGCCAAGCGCATCGAGTTCCGCGCGCCCGACGCCTCCGGCAACCCGTACCTCGCCTTCGCCGCGCAGCTCATGGCGGGCCTCGACGGCATCCAGAACCGCATCGAGCCGCACGAGCCCGTCGACAAGGACCTCTACGAGCTCCCGCCGGAGGAGGCCAAGGGCATCCCCCAGGTCCCCGGCTCGCTCGACGAGGCACTCGAGGCGCTCGAGGCGGACCACGAGTTCCTCACGAAGGGCAACGTCTTCACCGAGGACCTCATCCAGACGTGGATCGACTACAAGCGTGAGAACGAGATCCTCCCCCTCGCGCAGCGTCCGCACCCGTTCGAGTACGAGCTGTACTTCGGCGTCTGAGCACGCGCGACGCGCTCGCACGGAAGGCCCCGCACCGGATCCCGGTGCGGGGCCTTCCCGCGTGCACGGCACTTCGCGCTCAGCGACGGTTCACGGGCGGGCACGCCCGTGAACCGTCGCTGAGGGCGTGAGGAGGCAGCGGCGCGTCCCGCCGGGATCCACCGCAACCGCCTGGAGGCCCGGTGCCGGTCCGTCGGACCGGCACCGGGCCTCCAGTGCGGTGCTCAGCGCGCCGTGACCAGCACGTCGCTCGCGCCGGCGGCCATGCTCGCGGGCGTGTCCACGACCGGGGTCGGACGGCCGAGCGAGCGGACGGTCCACCCGGAGCGCACCCAGTCCTCGACCGGCAGGCAGTTGCGCGCGTCGATCACGACCTGGCGGCCGACGAGGGCGGCCAGCTCCGACGGGTCGGCGCCGACGATCTCGTCCCACTCCGTGAGCACGAGCACGACGTCGGCGCCCTCGAGCGCCTCCGTCATCGACCCCGCGTAGCTCAGCGTCGGGAACAGGCGCTTCGCCGTCTCCACCGCCTCGGGGTCCCACAGCGTGACCTGCGCACCGCGGAGGTGCAGCGCAGCGGCGACGTTGAGCGCCGGGGAGTCGCGCACGTCGTCGGTGAGCGGCTTGAACGCCGCGCCGACGACCGCGATGCGCCGGTTCAGCACCGAGCCTCCGGCGGCGTCGATCGCCATGTCGATGACCCGCTGCCGCTGGCCCATGTTGATCTCGTCGACCTGCTGCATGAGACCGACGACCTGCCCGGCGCCGATCTCGTTCGCACGGTGCATGAGCGCGCGGATGTCCTTCGGCAGGCACCCGCCGCCGAACCCGAGTCCGGCGTTGAGGAACTTCCGGCCGATGCGGGCGTCGTGCCCGAGCGCGTCGGCGAGCGTCGTGACGTCGGCCCCGGTGATGGCGCACATCTCGGAGATGGCGTTGATGAACGAGATCTTCGTCGCGAGGAACGCGTTCGCGCTCACCTTGACGAGCTCCGCGGTGGCGAGGTCGGTCGTGATGACCGGGGTCCCCTCGCTGATCGGTGCCGCGTAGACCTCGCGGATCACCGCGTCGGCAGCGGCGGATGCCCCACCCCAGACCAGCCGGTCCGGGTGCAGGGTGTCCTCGACGGCCTTGCCCTCGCGCAGGAACTCGGGGTTCCAGATGAGCTCGGCGGTGATCCCGCTCGGCGCGAACTCCCGGACGATGCCGCGCAGCCGTGCCGCGGTGCCGACGGGCACGGTCGACTTGCCGACGATGAGGCCCGGGTGGGTGAGGTGCTCAGCGACGCCGCGGGTCGCGCTCTCGACGTACGCCAGGTTGGCGGCGTGCGATCCGGCCTTCTGCGGGGTCCCGACGCACACGAAGTGGACGTCAGCCGCGGCCACCGCCGCGGCGATGTCCGCCGTGAACCGCAGTTTGCCGCTGGCGACGTGCTTGGTGATGAGCTCCGGCAGGCCGGGCTCGTAGAACGGCACCTCGCCGGCGGAGAGCGCGGCGAGCTTGGCGGGGTCGACGTCCACGCCGATCGTCTCGAAGCCCATCTCGGCCATCGCTGCCGCGTGGGTGGCACCGAGGTAGCCGGTGCCGATCACGCTGATGACGGGTGCCGGACGGACGTCCTCGGCGGTGGAGGTCACGGTGTTCTTCTTCGGAGTGCTCACGGGGTCACCTTCTGCAGGTCGTAGTCGATGTCGGTGCGCGCGATGCCCTGGGCGAATGCCTGCAGGCTGTCGGAGCGCGAGTTGAGTCGCCAGTCGTTGGTGGAACGGGTGCCGTCGACGATGGTCGTCGCGGTCTCGCTGAAGTACGCGAAGCCGATGACGTCGTCGTTGGCGGGGTCGGCGAGGGCGTCGAAGAGGGACGTGATCCACTTCGCCTTCTGCCCACCGGAGGCCGAGCCACCGGTCTCCGTCGCGCCGATCTCGCTGAGCAGGACGTGCTTGTCCGGTGCCACCTGCCGGAGCTGCGCGAGCGTCCGGCCGAAGGTGTTCGCGAAGGTCGGGTCCTCGGTCACGGTCCGGTAGTAGCCGCTCATCCCGACCCAGTCGACGTCCGCCGATCCGGGGTAGTACTCCTCGAGGTAGTCGAGCGTCTGGTACTTCGTGTTGCCGAGCTTGTCGATGCGGCTCGGGGACCAGTTCCAGACGACGTAGTCGTTCGCGCCGTTGGCCTGGAAGACGTCGTGCACGTGCTGCCACATCGCCACGTAGGAGCCCGCGGCGTTCTGCTGCGCCGACCCTTCGGACCAGTTGTACCAGGAGCCGTTCATCTCGTGGTCGAGACGGATGACCATGGGCTGTGCGTTCGCCGCGACCGCCTTGGCGTACCGGGTCAGGTAGTCGTCGAACGCACCGGACGCGATGTCGTGGTTGGTGTAGCCGGCGACGTACTTCGCGTCGTTGCCGGTGCCGGCGGGGACGGTCTCCCAGGTCATCATCGGCAGGCGGCCGTTCGCCCACGACCGCTGGACGGCCCCGGCGTTGAAGTCCTGGTCGAAGCCCTGGAAGAAGCCGACCATGTTCGTGGCCGTGCCGACCTGTTGCGACACCTGGTCGTACTCGGACCAGTTGAACGGCGACTGCTCGGTGTAGAGGCCGTACCAGCGCGTCGGCTGGTCGAGGATCTGCTGCTTCGTGGGCACGGCCACCGGTGCGGGGCCGGGGTCCTTCGACGGGCCGGTGTTCGGCTTGGTCGCGGCACCACCGGAGGCGACCGTGTGGGTCCCGGAACCAGAGCCTCCGGACTTGGACGCACCGGACGAACCGCCGGCGGACGAGCCGGACCGGCTGGCGGCCGCGGCCTGCGCTGAGCCGAGTTGCGACTGCAGTGAGCTGATCTGCGCCTTGAGCTGCGCGACCTGGTCGCCGCGCGAGCCGGACTGGGCCGTCGTGGACTTGAGCTGCCCCTCCAGCTTCCAGATCTGCTGCTGCGCCGCGGTCAGCTTCGTCTGCAGCGCCTCGGCGTCTGCGGCCTTCTTCTCGGCCTTGGTCTCGACGCCGAGGGCGTGGTGGACGGCCGTGGCGACGGGGCTGGACGGCGAGATCCAGACCGACCAGGTGATGAGTGCGAGCGCCAGGACGATGGCCGTCGTGCCGATGGCGGTGCGCTTGGCGTGCTTGCTCGACGGGGCCCACCAGGAGCCGTTCGAGCGGAAGAGGTCAGACAATGGTGAGGGCCTCCAGGACGAAGATCGCGATCCCGATGCCGTACGGGATCGCCGCGTAGGGGTTGTAACGACGGGCCTTCGCCCGCGCGCCGGCAGCGACCGGAGCAGCCGAGACCGCTGGTGCACCCGCGGCGGCGGCCGCGGCCGACCGGCGCGTGGCGAGCACCGTCGTGGTCGAGTTGGTCGTGACGTCGAGGCCGTCGAGACCGCGTGCTGCCGGTCCGAACAGGTCGTCGAACGCCCGGTCCGCAGCGAGCTGCTCGTCGTCCACGCGGCCCGTCCCGTGCTGCCCCTCGGCACCGAGGCGGTCCACGGACCGGTCGACGGGGCTGACCGGCGTCTGGGTCGCGACGGCCTGCGGCTGCGCGGGATCGGTCTCCATCGGACCGCCGGCGTAGGCGCCGGCTCGGGTCCCCCAGCCGCTGGCGTGTGCCAGACGGAAGAACCCGATGAGCCGGATCGGCATCAGGAAGAACGTCGACACGATGATGAACATCGGCAGGCGGAAGAAGTCGCTCGGCTTCTCCGCCAGGTGCCGCATCTGCCGGATCGCCATGCTCAGCACGCTCGACACGACCATGAGCGCCGCGACGTAGACGAACCCTGTCGAGAAGCCGTACTGGTGGAGGATCCCCTGGTACAGGTTCTGGCCCTGCCCGGTCAGTGCGCGGTAGACCCACCCGGCGATCACGCCGAAGAGCATGAACGGCAGGATGATGTCGGTGATGAAGAACAGTGCCAGCACCGGCGCGTGGCCGAGCATCCACGGCATCATCCGCAGCGTGTTGTACTGCGAGCCGCGTGCCCATCGGAGCTGCTGCTTGAACAGCTTCTTCACCTGCAGGGGCGCGTCCGTGTAGACGAGCGACGTGTACTGGTAGACGGTCCGGTAGCCCTCCTTGAGGGTCAGGTTCGTCAGGGTGCGGTCGTCGGAGACCTCGAGGAAGACGCCGAGGAACTCCTCGTGCATGAACCGGTCCATCACCCGGGCGAGGATGCTCCGGCGGAAGGCGATCGTCCGACCGGGCAGGCAACCGATCTGCCCGAGGACGCTCTGCGCGGGCATCGAGTACAGCGCGCGGGAGTTCTCCAGCCAGTCGGCCCAGCGGGTGATCCAGGAGCGGGTGGGCTCGAGGATGCGCTGGCGGGTGGTCACACCACCGACGGACTCGTCGGCGAACGGCTTGAGCAGTTCCTCGAGCGTGCCCGGCGTCCACACCGTGTCCGAGTCGACGAGGACGGTGATGTCCCCGGTGGACATCTCGGTGCCGACCTTGACGGCGTTGCGCTTGCCGGGGATCGGCGTGTGGGTCCAGCGGACGAGGGGCGCGAACTCGTCGCAGACCTCCTCGAGTGCCTCGTTCCGCTTGCCGTTGATGACGACGATGATCTCGCCGGGGCGCTGCTCGACCATGCGGCCGATCACGTCCCGGAACAGGTCGAGCGGCTCGTCCACGACGGGGACCACGACGCTCGTCGTGCCGGTGTAGGTGCCGGTGAAGGGGCGGTACCGGGCGGACAGCACGACCTTGAGCAACCAGAGCAGCCAGATCACCGCGGAGTACACGGCGAAGAGGTAGAACTCGGGGTGCCCGTCGACCATCTGCCGGATCTGCAGAATGAAGGTGAACATCGATCCCTGCTTCAACGTTCGGGGTGGAGATTCCGCGTCATCGGGAAATCGGGGGTCGGTTCGGGTGAGGTCCATTGATGCACCTCACGAACCCCCTCGGCAACGTGCCCCCCATCCGGGGGCAGACACTCCGACGAACGGGGTACACGACGGTCCCCCTCTCGGACCACAGGGCGTGTCCCCCCGGGTGCTGTCAGCACATGTGCGGACCGCGGGGATCCTGCGGGTCCGCCCAGCACGGCCCGTCATCTGCCGGGAGGCTCGCAGCACCTCCGCAGGAAAACCCAGGTCAGCGACGGGTCACCTGTGGCACCGTCGATGCGTCGGGAACGTCCACGGGTGTCGGTCCGGCATCGGGTCGCCACCTGTCCGACAGGTGATGCCGAGTTGGCCGGCGGGGTACAGCCGTCCGCGAACGGGGGACGATCCACGAAACGGAGATTTAACCTCCGACGACATCTCGACTTCGACCCGACGAGCTCACCTCGGGCGTGTCGCGGCCGGCGTCAGACGCCGTAGAACTCGCGCTCGAACACCTGGCGGGCCCGCCGGGTGACGCCGAGGTAGTCCTCCTCGAGCTGCGACGCCGACCCCGGCGGGTACTCCATCAGCCGGGCGACGCCCTCGAGCTGGGTGCGCTCGACCGGCAGCACGTCGGTCGTCCGGCCCGACCAGAGCACGAGCGCGCTGCGGGTCCTGGACGCGAACCGCCACGCAGCCGCGAGCCGTTCCCCGTCCTCCGGAGCGACGAGACCGGCCGCGACGGCGCCGTCGAGCGCGTCGAGCGTGGAGGTCGTGCGGAGCGACGGGACCGTCAGGGCGTACTGCAGCTGCAGGAGCTGGACGAACCACTCGACGTCGCTGAGCGATCCACGACCGAGCTTGAGGTGGCGGGCGGGATCGGCGCCACGGGGCAGCCGCTCGGACTCGACCCGTGCCTTGATGCGTCGGACCTCGCGGACCTCGCGCTCCTCGATGTGGTCCGGGTAGCGCGTCCGGTCGGCGAGGTGCTCGAAGTCCCGGAGCAGCCGTTCGTCGCCGACGGCACCCCGGGCGCGCAGGAGCGCCTGGGCCTCCCACGTGAGCGACCACCGGGCGTAGTAGGCGCCGTAGGACTCGAGCGTGCGGACGACCGGCCCGTTCTTCCCCTCCGGCCGCAGGTCGATGTCGAGGTCGAACGGGTAGATCGCGTCGTCCGTGAGCCGCCCCAGTTCGCGGACGATCTGCTGCGCGGCGCGCGGCGCGGTGTCGGCGAGGTCCTCGGGAGCGCGGTACACGTACAGGACGTCCGCGTCGGAGCCGAACCCGAGCTCGCGGCCGCCGTACCGGCCCATGGCGATGATGCCGAACTCCAGACCAGCGGGAGCGTCACGACGGGCGAGTTCGAGTGCGCCCGTCAGGGTCGCCTCGGTGATGTCGCTGAGTGCCGGACCGAGCTGGTCGACGTCGAGGCGTCCGAGCGTCGCCGCCATGCCGAGCCGCAGGGTCTCCCGGCGCCGCACCGACCGGATGAGCGACGCGGCCGCCGCGACGTCGTCGCCGTGCCGGGCCGTCGTCGCCCGGACCTCGGACAGCAGCGACGCGATCGGCCTCGGCTGCAGGAGCGACTCCGGTTCGTCCAGCCACGCGACGGCCTCGGGGAAGCGTTCCAGGAGCCCGGAGAGGAACGCCGACTCGGACAGCACCGTCGTCAGGCTGTGGGCCGCCCCGGACGAGTCGCGGAGCATCCGGAGGAACCAGCTCGACTCCCCGAGGGTGTCGCTCAACCGCCGGAAGGCGAGCAGCGCCCGGTCCGGGGCCGGTCCCTCCGCCATCCAGCGGAGCAGCACCGGCAGGAGGTTGCGTTGGATGGAGGCGCGACGGGACGTGCCGAGCGTCAACGCCCGGATGTGCGCCAGGGCGCCGTCCGGGTCGGCGAACCCGATCGCCCCGAGGCGGTCACGCGCCTGGTCGCTCGTCAGGACGATGTCGCCGTCGGACGCCGCCACGGCCGACAGCAGCGGGCGGTAGAACAGCCGCTCGTGCAGCCCGCGGACCTCGAGCTTCACGGCCCGCCACCGGGTCTCCAGCGCTGCGGCCCCCGCCGCGAACCCGCTCGAGCGCGCCAGGACCCGGAGCTCGTCCTCGTCGACGGGCATCAGGTGGGTCCGCTGCAGTCGGCGGAGCTGGATCCGGTGTTCCAGCACGCGCAGCAGGGCGTAGTCGGGCCCGAACCGCGCCGCCTCCGGTCGCCCGACGTACCCGGCGGCGGTGAGGGCGTCCATCGCCTCGAGCGTCGAGCGGACCCGGACGCTCTCGTCGTCCTGTCCGTGCACCAGCTGCAGGAGCTGCACGGTGAACTCGACGTCGCGGAGGCCCCCTGGTCCGAGCTTGAGCTGACGGTCGACCTCGGCGTCCGGGATGTTGTCCGTCACGCGCTCCCGCATCCGCTGCACGGACTCGACGAACCCCGGCCGCTTCGACGAGTTCCAGACGAACGGGGCGACCGCGTCGGTGTACCGCTCCCCGAGGTCCGCCGACCCGGCGATCGCCCTGGCCTTCAGCAGCGCCTGGAACTCCCACGCCTTCGCCCAGCGCTCGTAGTACGCCACGTGGGAGTCGAGCGTCCGGACGAGCGCACCGTCCTTGCCCTCCGGGCGGAGGTTCGCGTCGACCTCCCACAGCGCGGGCTCGACGGCGAGGTCGGTGATGACGTGCGTCGCGGCGATCGCGATCCGGGTGGCGATGCGCACGGCCTTGTCGGTGTCGACGGTGTCGTTCGGTTCCGTCACGAAGATGACGTCGACGTCGCTGACGTAGTTCAGCTCGCGCGCTCCGGCCTTGCCCATCGCGATGACCGCGAGCGGGGTGGCGGCCACGTCGGCGGCGGGGAACGGGACCTCACGGCGGGCGACGTCGACCGCGACGTCGAGCGCCGCGCCGGCGAGGTCCGCGAGTCCGGCGGCGACGGCGGGGAACGCCGCGGTCGGGTCCGCGTGCAGGACGTCGAACAGCGCGATCTGCGCGAGGTGGCGTCGGTAGCGGACCCGGAGGCGGAGGCGGGCGTCCTCGCCGGTGGCACCGTCGACCGCCTCGGTCAGTGACGCGGTGTACCGCTGCTGGGTCCACGGAGCCCCGACCGGCTCGAGGAACAGCGCGAGCTCGGCCGGACGACGCTGCAGGAACTCCCCGAGCCCGACGGACGCGCCGAGCAGCCGAACGAACCGCTCCGTGGCGGCGTCGTCCGCCAGGACGGCGCCGACCTGGGTCGGGTGCTGCTCCATGAGCCGCTCGGCACGGCGGAGCGCGCCGTCGGGATCGGCCGTCGCCTCCCACAGCGCCGGCCGGTCGCTCACCGGCAGCCGCATGGCGGAGCCGAACCGGGCCTCCAGGGCGGCGAGCCGTTCCAGGCTCTCCGAGAGCTCCGCGAAGCCCAGCCGGGCGAGCTCGGAACGCGACGTCGTCAGTCGCCCTGGTGACACGAGTCCTCCTGGTGGTGCGCCCGGCGCTGCGCTGCCTGTGTGGGCTAGAGCATGCCGAGGTTGGTGTCCAGCTCGAACGGCGTGACCTGGTCGCGGTACCGCTTCCACTCCTGCCGCTTGTTGAGGAGCACGTAGTTGAACACCTGCTCGCCGAGGGTCTCCGCGACGAGCTCGGAGTCCTCCATCAGCGACAGCGCGTGGTCGAGGCTCGCCGGCAGCTGCGCGTACCCGAGGGCCTTGCGCTCGGCGTCCGTCAGGCTCCAGACGTTGTCCTCGGCCTCGGCGGGGAGCTCGTAGCCCTCCTCGATGCCCTTGAGCCCGGCCGCGAGCATCAGCGAGTACGCCAGGTACGGGTTCGCGGCGGAGTCGATGCCGCGGTACTCGATGCGCGAGGACTGGCCCTTGTTCGGCTTGTACAGCGGGACACGGACGAGCGCGGAGCGGTTGTTGTGGCCCCAGGTCACGAAGGACGGGGCCTCGTCGCCGCCCCAGAGACGCTTGTACGAGTTCACGAACTGGTTCGTGACCGCCGTGATCTCGGGCGCGTGCCGGAGCACACCGGCGATGAACTGGCGGGCCGTGGTCGAGAGCTGGTACTCGCCGCCGGCCTCGAAGAAGGCGTTCTGGTCGCCCTCGAACAGGGAGACGTGCGTGTGCATCCCGGAGCCGGGCTGGCCGGAGATCGGCTTCGGCATGAACGTCGCGTAGACGCCCTGCTCGATCGCGACCTCCTTCACGACGGTGCGGAAGGTCATGATGTTGTCCGCCATCGTCAGGGCGTCGGCGTAGCGGAGGTCGATCTCGTTCTGCCCTGGACCGGCCTCGTGGTGGCTGAACTCCACGGAGATGCCGAGGTCCTCGAGCATGCGGACGGCACGGCGGCGGAAGTCGTGCGCGCTGCCGCCGGGGACGTTGTCGAAGTAGCCGGCCTGGTCGACGGGCTTCGGGCCGCCGTCCTTCCAGTCGCGGTCCTTGAGCAGGTAGAACTCGATCTCGGGGTGCGTGTAGAACGTGAACCCGCGTTCGCTCGCCCGCGCCAGGGTCCGCTTCAGGACGTTGCGGGGGTCGGCCACGGCGGGCTGACCGTCCGGGGTGGCGATGTCGCAGAACATGCGGGCGGTTGGGTCGATCTCCCCGCGCCACGGCAGGATCTGGAACGTCGAGGGGTCCGGGTGCGCGAGCACGTCGGCCTCGTACGAGCGGCTCAGGCCCTCGATGGCGGAGCCGTCGAACCCGATGCCCTCGGCGAACGCGCCCTCGACCTCGGCAGGGGCGATCGCGACGGACTTCAGCGTCCCGATCACGTCCGTGAACCAGAGTCGGATGAACTTGATGCCCCGCTCCTCGATGGTGCGGAGCACGAAGTCCGTCTGCTTGTCCATGCACGCCCTTTCCGCGTTCCACCACGGTCGTCTGGCGACCGTGGTCAATAGGCTAGTGCTCATGCCCCGTCTCCGCTTGGCACTCGCCCAGACGAACCCGGTCGTGGGCGCCTTCGCCCGGAACGCCGCCGAGGTCCTGCAGGCAGTCCGCTCCGCGGCGGCCCGCGGCGCCGACCTGGTGGCCGTCGGCGAGATGGCGATCTCCGGGTACCCGATCGAGGACCTCGCGTCCCGGCCGTCCTTCCTCCGGGCCGCACGTGCCGCGGTGGAGACGCTCGCGGTGCAGCTCGCCGACGCCGGACTCGGTGCCGTCCCCGTCGTCGTCGGTCACCCGGACGGGCCCTTCGAGCCCCGCGCGGTCGACGTCAGCACGGCGCCGACGGCGATCGCGAAGAACTGCGCCAGCGTGCTGCAGCACGGGCGCGTCGTGGCCACCACGGCGAAGTACCACCTGCCGAACTACTCGGTGTTCGACGAGTACCGGGTGTTCATCCCGGGCGACGACCTCCTCGTCGCCCGGATCGCGGACGTCGACGTGGCGATCATCATCTGCGAGGACCTCTGGCGCGACGGCGGCCCCGTCGCCCGGGTCCTGGACGCCGACGCCGGACTGCTCCTCGTCGTGAACGCGTCGCCGTGGGTGGCGGACAAGGACGAGGTCCGGCTCCCGCTCGTCACCCGGCGCGCGACCGAGTCCGACACCGTCGTCGCGTACGTCAACATCGTCGGCGGGCAGGACGACCTGGTCTTCGACGGCGACTCGGTGGTCGTCGACGAACACGGCACGGTCCTGGCCCGGGCGCCGCAGTTCGCCCCGCACCTGCTCGTGGTGGACATCGACCCCGCGCCGGCCACCGACCCGGTGGTCACCGAGCGGGTGCAGCGGGTGTCGCTCGACACGCCGGACACCACGCCCGGCGGCCGGTTCCCCGAGGGCGGGCGGCCGGCGCTCCCCCGCGACGTCGCCGTCCCGCTCGACGACACCGCGGCCGTGTGGGAGGCGCTCGTCCTCGGCACGCGCGACTACGTGGTGAAGAACGGCTTCCGGTCGGTCGTGCTCGGCCTCTCCGGTGGGATCGACTCGGCGGTGTGCGCGGCGATCGCCGTCGACGCCCTCGGACCGGCGAACGTGGTCGGGGTCTCGATGCCGTCGCGGTGGTCGTCGTCGCACTCGCGGTCGGACGCGGACGACGTCGCCGCGCGGCTCGGACTGCGGTACCGGACGGAGCCGATCGCCGACCTGGTCGCCCCCTTCGACGCCCAGCTCGGACTGACCGGCCTGGCCGCCGAGAACATCCAGGCGCGCGTCCGGGCGCTGATCCTGATGGGGCTGTCGAACCTCGACGGCCACCTCGTGCTCACGACGGGCAACAAGACCGAGCTCGCGGTGGGCTACTCCACGATCTACGGGGACTCCGTCGGCGGCTTCGCCCCGATCAAGGACGTGCCGAAGACGATGGTGTGGGAGCTCGCCCGGTGGCGGAACCGGCTGGCGGCGTCCCGCGGCGAGACCGAGCCGATCCCGGAGAACTCGATCACGAAGCCCCCGTCGGCCGAGCTCCGCGACGGGCAGGAGGACCAGGACAGCCTGCCGCCCTACGAGGTGCTCGACGCGGTCCTCGACCTGTACGTGACACAGGCCGAGGGCGCGGCGGACATCGTCGCGCGCGGCTTCGACGCGGCGACGGTGGCCGAGGTCACGCGGCTGGTGGACCGCTCGGAGTGGAAGCGGCGGCAGGGAGCCATCGGGCCGAAGATCTCGGGCATGGCCTTCGGACGTGACCGGCGCCTGCCGATCACCTACCGGCCCTGACCGGGCTGGTCGGCGGACCGATCACGTCCGGATTGCGCCCCGCTGCGCACATCGCACCCCGTCGCGACGGGGTGCGATGTCCGCGCCGGGGTGCGACGCGTCAGGCGTCCTCCTCGTCCCACTGCTCGTTGTTGGCCTTGATGCGGTCGAGGGCGTGCTCGGCCTCCTCGCGCGTCGCGAACGGGCCGATGCGGTCACGCTGCGGGGACTGCGGGCCCTGCTCGACCGTGTGGGTCTTGTCGTTGAACCACCACTGGGACTCGATGCGCTCGTCGCTCATGCCGCCCACCGTACCCACCGACGCGCACGTCGGCTCGGACCCGGGTGCCCGCCTGGAGGCCCGGCGCCGGTCCCGCTGACCGGCACCGGGCCTCCAGGCGGTCGCCTGCTGCGCACGCGGCGACCCCGACCGCGACCGGTCCGTGGCCTGACTAGACTCGTGGACATGCCCCGGGACGAACACGGACACCTGACCGCCGGCCGGATCGGACCGCAGCGGAGCGTCCCGAAGGACATCGAGCGTCCCGAGTACGTCGGCCGGGTCGAGCCGCACGAGCACGGACTCGGCGACACCTACTCCCCAGATGAGGTCGAGCGCATCCGCGCCGCGGGACGGATCGCCTCGCGGGCGATCGACGCCGTCGGTGCCGCCATCCGGCCCGGGGTCACCACGGACGAACTCGACCGCATCGGGCACGAGTACGTCGTCGGCCACGGCGCCTACCCGTCGACACTCGGCTACCGGGGCTACCCGAAGTCGCTGTGCTCCTCGCTCAACGAGGTCATCTGCCACGGCATCCCGGACGACACCGTGCTGCAGGACGGTGACATCGTCAACATCGACATCACCGCGTACAAGGACGGCATGCACGGCGATACGAACCGCACGTTCGTCGTCGGGACCGCGGCACCCGAGGTGCAGGACCTCGTGACACGCACCGAGGAGGCGATGAACCGCGGCATCCGCGCCGTCGCTCCCGGTCGGCAGGTCAACGTCATCGGCCGCGCGATCGAGTCGTACGCCAAGCGCTTCGGCTACGGCGTGGTCCGCGACTACACCGGGCACGGGGTCGGTCGTGCCTTCCACTCGGGGCTGATCATCCCCCACTACGACGCGCCCCAGTACGACACCGTCATCGAGCCCGGCATGGTGTTCACCATCGAGCCGATGCTCACGCTCGGCGGGATCGACGCCGACATCTGGGCCGACGACTGGACCGTCAGCACCCGTGACAAGTCCTGGACCGCACAGTTCGAACAGACCCTCGTCGTCACGGAGCGTGGCGCCGAACTCCTGACCGTCTCCTGAAAGGCACCGCTCCTCATGACCTCACTCGCAGTCGGCGTCGACATCGGCGGTACGGGCATCAAGGGCGCGATCGTCGACACGACGACCGGTGAACTGACGACCGACCGCATCAAGAAGGCCACCCCCGAGGGCGGCAAGCCCCACGACATCGTCGCGGTCGTCGTCGAGATCCTGCAGGAGCTCGGGCCGGACCAGGACGTGCCCGTCGGCGTCTGCTTCCCGGCGGTCGTCCGCGAGGGCAAGACCATGTCGGCCGCGAACGTGTCGAAGAAGTGGATCGGCTTCGAGGCCGAGGCGCTCTTCGAGAAGGAGCTCGGCCGCTCCATCCACTTCGTCAACGACGCCGACGCCGCCGGGTTCGCCGAGCAGCAGTTCGGTGCCGCGAAGGGTCGGGACGGACTGGTGATAATGACCACGCTCGGCACGGGCATCGGCACGGCGCTGATCAACGACGGCGTGCTCATCGTCAACGCCGAGCTCGGTCACCTGGAGATCGACGGGGTCGACTACGAGACGAAGGCGTCCTTCGCGGCGAAGGAGCGGGACGACCTCTCGTGGAAGCACTGGGCGAAGCGCCTGCAGAAGTACTACTCGCGGCTCGAGGCCCTGCTCTCCCCGGAGCTCTTCGTCGTCGGTGGTGGGGTGTCGAAGCAGTACGAGGAGTTCCTGCCGCTGCTCGACCTGCAGGCGGACATCATCCCCGCCACGCTCCGCAACAACGCGGGCATCATCGGCGCGGCGACCCTCGCGGAGATGTCGAAGTAACGCTGCCGGTCCGGGGCCACGGCGCGGGTCGGCGTGCGTCGGACGTTGTCGTCGCCCGTCGCCCGCTGCCCGCTGCCCGCTGCCCGTCGCCCGCTGCCCGTCGAGGTTCCACGACTCACCGCCCGCGCTCCGTCCAGGTTCCACAACTCGCCGGCCCGGCCCGTCGAGGTTCCAGAATTACGGAACCTCGACGGGCGACGGGCCAGGGCCCGGGCCAGCGCGATCGGGTGGGGTCCCAGAATTACGGAACCTCGACGTGCCACCGGTAGACTCGGGCGTGCGAACGGGTCGGTGAGACGGTCGCGTCGCTCCCCCGGGAGCGCCGAGGAACGTCCGGGCTCCACAGAGCAGGGCGGTGGGTAACACCCACCCGGAGCAATCCGCGAGACAGTGCCACAGAAAGCAGACCGCCGGTGGCGACACCGGTAAGGGTGAAACGGTGGTGTAAGAGACCACCAGGGATCCGGGTGACCGGATCCGCTCGGTAAACCTCGCCCGGAGCAAGGTCAGACAGAGGACGTCGAGGCTGCTCGCTGAGTCCTCGGGTAGACCGCTGGAGGCCGACGGCAACGTCGGTCCGAGAGAGATGGCCGTCACTTCCGTCAGGAAGGACAGAACCCGGCGTACGGCCGGCCCGTTCGCATCCACGGACACGACAGGAGGCCCGGTGCCAGCTGGCACCGGGCCTCCTGTCCGCCCCGGCGTCGGTCTACAGACCGGACTCCTTCGTCCGGACCAGGATCGCCTCGCTGTCCGGGCAGAGGACGACGTCGTCCGGCGCCGCTGCCCGGACCGCCTGCAGGTCGGCGCCCGTGAGCGTCACCCCGGACGCCGTGGACACGCCGCCCTGCAGCAGCGACGCTCCGAAGCCGTACCGCGCGCGCTGCCGCTCGTACAGCGCCAGCAGGTCCTCGGGGACCTTGGCCGCGACGTCCGCACGGCTCTGGGTCACGGCCTCCCGGTCGGCCTGGAGCCGCACGATCTCGGTGTCGCGTTCGGCGACGAGGGCGCTCCGCTGGGCCTCGACGTCGGCGAGCTCCGCCTCGACGTCACCGACCCGCGCGCGGAGTCCGTCGAGCGTCTCCATGATCTCGAGCTCGGACGTCTCGAGGTCGCCGATGCGCCGCTGCAGGGACTCGAGTTCGCTCTGCAGCCCGGCGGCGTCCTTCGCACTCGAGACGTGCTGCAGCATGGTCGTGTCCCGCTCGATCCGCGCCTGCGCCGTGGCGGTGTCGGACTCCAGGCGCGCGAGGTCGCGCTCGGCGTCCTCGACCCGCCCGGTGGCGGCGACGAGGTCGCTCCGGAGGCCGGCGGCCCTCGTTCCGAGCTGGGTGAGCTTGTCGCCCTTCTGCAGCGCGCTGATGCGGTGGGCGATGCGGGTGATGTCGTTGTCCAGACGCTGGACGTCGAGGAGGATGACCTGGTCCTCGGGTGCTGCCTTCATGGTCAGGCTCCTTCGCTGTGGTGCTCGGTGGTGGGGGCTGGTGCGTTCGGCAGGACGGCGAAGTCCCACGGGTCGGTGCGGAGGTCGCTCACGGTGACGCGGACCCCGGCCGCGCGCCGGAGCTCCGCTGCGGCGACGTCGAGCCAGAGCCACTCGGTCGCCCAGTGCGAGGTGTCGATCAGTGCGGGACCGTCGGCGAGGGCGGCCTGTTCGCGGAACTCGGACGCGGGGTGGTGTCGGAGGTCACTCGTGACGTAGACGTCGGCGGCCTGCACGAGCGGGTTGCCGAGGAGCGAGTCACCGGCGCCCGCACACAGTGCGACGGTGCGGACGGGCTGGTCGTACGCGCCGGAGACCCGCACGCCGGTGGCGGTGGGCGGGAGGACGTCGACGATCCGCCGGGCGAGCGCCCCGAGCGTGATCGGTTCGGCCAGGACGCCGACGCGCCCGAGACCGACCCCGGGCGACGCCCCGGGCTCGAGCGGGCGCTGCTCGGTCAGACCGATCCGGTCGGCGAGCACCGCGGACGTGCCGGTGGCGACGACGTCGGCGTTCGTGTGCGCGGCGAGGAGCGCGCAAGCGCCGCGGATCAGCGTCGCCAGGACGGACCCCTTCGCGGTCGTCTCCGCCACGGTCGTCACGCCCCGGAGCAGCAGCGGGTGGTGCGTGAGCAGCAGGTCCGCGCCGACGGCCACGGCTTCACGCGCGGTGTCCGGCACCGCGTCGACCGCGAGGTGCACGTGCTCGACGCCCTGGTCCGGGTCTCCGGACACCAGGCCGACGGCGTCCCAGGACTCCGCGCCGGAAGCAGGCCAGAGGGACTCGATCACGGCCTGGAGATCGCGGAGCGTCGGCATCCGGTCAGTCTACCGAGGAGCGGCGGACCGCCGGGTTCAGCGGCGGAACAGGCGGAGCACCGCGGCGACGGTGCGCGCCCACCAGCCGGACGGGCGATCCGTCTCGGCGACGTCCGCCCGAAGGGCCGCCTCGGTGGTGACGACGGTGGGGAGCTCGGCCGCCTGCTCCTCCGGGAACACGACGGGCGTACCGTCCGTCGCCGGCACGTGCGCGCGGAGGACCGCGGCGAACGCGTCCCGGTCGACGACCGTGGGTCCGGTGACGGGCTGGACGAGCGGGGTGGGTCGCGTGTTCGCGGACACCGGCGACACGGCCGGGAGGCGCAGCACCGGCCGTGCGGGCTCGTCGCCGCGGGCAGACTCCACGTCCAGGTCCTCGATCCGGTCCGGCGCGACGGGTGCGGCAGTCGGCTGCACGAGTTCGACGGGCACGAGCGCCGGAGCCGCGGTCGGGACGACGACGGTGGTCGGGGCGGTGACGGTCGCCAGGGCTCCGGTGGCGACAGCCCGGCGGCGGGCGGCGCGGTCACGACGGTCGGCCTCGTCCGCGGCGTCGGCGAGCAGGTCGGCGAAGACGGTGCGGGCGTAGGCGCGCGCAGCGTCGACCTCGGGGTCGGCGACGTCGGCGACGTCGGCCTCCCACGCGGTCAGCCGCGCGAGGTCCTCGTCGCGTCGACGGATCTCGTCCTCGAGGACGACGATGCGTTCGAGCACCGGTCGGCCGCTCTGTGCCGAGACCTCGAGCGCGAGCTCGTCGATCCGCAGCGCCAGACGCTCCGGCGGTTCGGGGAACGACGGCGCACAGACCGAGGCGTGCCGACCGCGGTCCCGCGGGCGTCGGAACGCGGTGTCGTCGGAAGCGATCGCGGCAACGGTCGCGGTCGCGTCAGCGGCGTCCGACTCGTCGGTCTCGGACCCGGCGCTGTCGACACCGGTGAGGTCCGGACGCTGCACGGGGCCGGTGACGGGCGGGACGACGAGGTCCGCCACGTACGGCGTCCGGGTCGCCGGTGCGTCACGGAGCCACTCCTCGAGCTCGCGACCGAACGGGTCCACGAGGGGGCTGCGTGCACCGGACTGCGTCTCCATGAGGAGAGTATGAATATCGCGGCGACCGGAAGCGCGGACATCCGCGGAGTGTCGCGGCATCGGGTGGCATGTCGGGCCGAAGGTGAACGGCGTGTCGGGGCGTGCTGCCGGCGATGTCGTACCCGGGCCTCAGAGCGCGGCGGCGAACTCCTCGAGCAGGCGCCGACCGTCCGGCCACTCCCCCACACCGCTCGCCACGTTGACGTGCTGGAGCGGGCCGATCCTGACCACGGACGCGCCGAGTGTCGACGCCATCGCGAGCGCCCGCTCGGCGCTGCAGTACGGGTCGTCGTCGCTGACGACCAGCGTCGTCGGCGTACGGACGACCCCGGTCGGCGCCGTGAACCCCGCGGCGGCCACGGGGAACCCCGGTGCCGCCGGGTCCGGCGGCGCGACGAGGAACGCGCCGGCGACCCGGCCGTCGTCGTGCTCGGTGAGCCAGGACGCCACCGCGAGGACACCGAGACTGTGCGCCACGAGCACCGGCGGCTCCGCGGATGCGGCGACGGCACGGTCGATCGCCGCGGACCAGTCGCGCGGGTCCGGCTCGGACCACGACGTCGGCGCGATCCGGACGGCACGGTCACCCTCGGCACGCTGCCAGTGCGACTGCCAGTGGTCCGCGTCGGAGTTCCAGATGCCGGGCACGATCACCCACGGTCGCGGTCGAGTCACCCGTGCAGGCTACGGGCCGGGACCACCTGGCCGGGGTCAGCGCTGCAGCGTGTCCCGCGGGTACTCGCCGAAGCGGGAGGCGTACGCGGCCGAGAACCGTCCGAGGTGCGCGAACCCCCACCGCACCGCCACGGATGCCACCGTTGCCTCACCGGGGCTGCTGCGCACGAGCTCCTGGCGGATGCGGTCGAGCCGGATGCCGCGGAGCATCGCGTTCGGCGCGGTCCCGACCTGACGCTGGAACGCCTGCTGGAGCCCGCGGACGCTCAAGCCGACCTGGGCGGCGACGTCCGTCGTCGAGATCGGCGTGTGGGCGAAGGCGTGCATGTACTCGACAGCCTCCCGGACCCGGCCCGTCGCTCCCTGGGGCAGGCTGACGTCGGGAGCGAGCACCCGGTGCGGGAAGGTCCGCAGCAGCGCCGCCGCCGTCTGCCGGGACGTCTCGGCGAGCACGAGCGGAGACACGGGTCCCGACCCGAGCACCGTCGCCGCCGCGTCCTGCACCTGGCGGTTCCAGCTGCGGACGTCCTCGGAGGCGAGCGCGGCCGTGTGGTCGAACACGAGCGGCGCCGGCTGCACGCCGTGGAGCTCCGCCGCGACGCCCTCGAGGAACGCGCGGTCGAACTGCACGAGGCTCTGGCGGATGTCCGCGAGCTCGAACGCCCACGGACGGCCCGTCGGGAACATCATCGGCGAGCCCGGCGCCAGCCCGACCTCCTGCTGCCCGATGTCGATCCGTCCACCGCCCTCGGTGGTCCACATCACGACGTACTCGTCGCCGATCTCGACCTCGCCGCGGACACGGGCGTCGAACCGGGTCGACCGGAAGGACATGGCGTCGTCCCCCACGACGCGGAAGCGGTACGAGAAGTCCCGGCCGGTGTGCTCCGCCGCGAACCCGGTGCCCTCGTAGGCGTCCTGGTACATGCGGAGCGCGCTCCCGAGGTCGTCACCAGACGTCTCGAAGCGCATCCTGGGGTCGGACTCGACTGTCATCGACCGGATCGTGACACGACTCGGCCGTCTGAACAGAATCGTTCGGTTTGGCCTGCGGAATCCGGCCCTTCGTGTGCGGTTTCCGGACAGTCAGACCGCGGACCGGCCGCGGCGGACGGTCCAGCGGTTCCGGTCATCGGCACGCTCGTACCGGAACTCGTCGACGACCATCCCGACCAGCGCGAGACCGCGACCGCTCTCGGCGGACGCGTCCGGCAGTGCCGCACCGGCCACGTCGACGTCCGCCGGTCGCCCGTCGTCGGTGAGCCGTGCCTCCAGTCCGTCGGCGGAGACCGCGAGCGCGAGCGAGCAGGCGACGCGCCCGCCACCACCGGCGTGCTCGACGACGTTGGAGGCCAGTTCGACGAGGGCGAGCTCGAAGGCCATGCGGTCCTCGGGGCCGACGGAGGGCTCGGAGCCCCACACCGCGGCGAGGAAGTCGTGGACGGCGTTCACGTCGTCCGGCGGCGAGGCGAAGTCGAGGAGGTGCTCGGCCACGGCGGACCCGCTCATCCCCAGTTGGACACCGCAGCGTCCCCGTCGGGGTACGTGCGGAGGATCTTGTCGATGTTGGACAGCTTGAGCACCATCGAGACCTGGTCGGACGGAGCGGCGATGCGGAGGTCGCCTCCGGCCTGCCGCGCCGTCTTCAGGCACCCGACGAGCGCGCCCAGGCCGGACGAGTCCATGAAGTCGACGGCCGAGAGCTCGACGACGACGCGGTGCCGTCCCTCGCCGACGACCTTCGCGACGGCCTCGCGGAATGCCGGGGCCGACACCATGTTCAGGCGCCCCTTGCACTCCAGGACCGCTGCGTCGGTCTGTGCCTCGTGTACGACGATGTCCATGCCGGTGGTCCTCCCCAGGTCGGTGCACGTACTCACCGGAGACTATCGGTTCCACCCCGTCCGCCGTCGGTGGTTCAGCGACTTCGTCGCGTGGCGACCGCCTGCACGACGACCGCAGCGGCCATCAGCACCACCATCACCGAGCCCATCGCGACCGCCGTGCCGCCGAGGAGCCCCGCGAGCGGCGTGCCGAGCCCGCCGAGGCCGAACGAGAGTCCACCCTGGAGTGCGGCTGCCGTCCCGGGGTGTCGCGCGCCGACGTGCTGCGTCCGGGTCATCGCGGCCGGCAGGACGAACCCCCACGCGCCGGTCACGACGGCGAGCGAGCACCAGACCGGGACCGGGCCGAGGCCGACCAGCGCCGACACCAGGACCCCGGCACCGCCGACCGTGCCGACGACGAGACCGAAGGTGAGCAGGCCGTCCTCGGAGAAGCGCCCGACGACACGGCGGAACACGAGCGTGGTGACGATCATCATCGTCGCGTTCGTGGCGAACACGATCGTGTACAGCCCCTCGGAGAACCCGAACTGCGTCTGGAACACGAACGAACTCGTCGCGATGTACGCGAAGAACCCGATCGTCGAGAGGACCCCGGACACCAGGTAGGCCCGGAACCGCCGGATCGCGAGCAGCTCGCGCATCCGCTGCCAGTTCGCACCGAGGCCCACGCCGCCGCGCACCGCAGGGTCGAGCGTCTCGCGGAACCGGGCGAGCACCATCGCGAAGAACACCGCACCGAGCGCCGCGAGCACGACGAACATGACCCGCCAGGAACCGACCTGCAGCACCGCGCCGCCGGCGAGGGGTGCGACCACCGGGCCGATCGCGTTGATCGCGGCGAGGGTGCCGAACACCTTGGCCATCACGGGCCCCTCGGTGACGTCGGAGACCATCGCCCGACCGGCGACGGCGGCGGCGGCGCCGGCGAGACCCTCGACCACCCGGGCGACGACGAGCGTGACCACGTCCGGTGCGACGGCGCAGCCGAGAGACCCGACGGCGAACAACGCGGTCCCCCAGAGCAGCATCGGGCGGCGGCCGATCCCGTCGCTGACCGGTCCGGCGAGCAGCTGCCCGACCGCGAAGGCGACGAGGAACGCGGTGAGCGACAGCTGGACGGCGCCGGGCGAGGTCCCGAGGTCGCGCGCGATCGCCGGCAGCGCGGGGATGTACATGTCGGTCGCGAAGGGCGAGACGCCGACGATCAGGGCGAGCGGGACGATCGGCGGCAGGGTCGTCGAGATGGTCCTGGGCCGCATGCGCTCCGTCGTCACGGGCGCCACGCTACCCGTCCCGAATCGATTCGACCAGGGCCGGGGTGGGTGCTCGGCCGGGCCGGGCCGGGCCGGGCCGGGCTGGGCCGGGCCGGTCGACTCGGAACGACGTCGTCGCTGTCGTACGACATCGACGGTGTCGTTCCGAGTCCGGGCAACGGGCACGTGCGCGCGGGGCGACCAGCGCACACGAACGAAGCGACGCGGTCGCTGTCGTACGACATCGACGGTGTCGTTCCGAGTCCGGGCAACGGGCACACTCGCGCGACGCCCCCGCGCCGGGGATCAGCCGGTGTTCTGCAGGCCGGCCGCGACCCCGTTGACGGTCAGGAGCAGCAGACGGTGGTCGGCGTCCGTCGGGTCGGTGCTGCCACTCGTGCGGATCGCGCGCAGCGCACGGAGCTGCAGGTGCGACAGGGCGTCGACGTACGGGCTGCGGAGCCGGACGGCACGGGCGAGCACCGGACGGTCGGCCAGGACGTCCTCGCCGCCGGAGATGCGGAGCACCCACTCGCGGGTGCGGAGCATCTCGTCGAGGACCTTCGCCGCCAGGTCGTCGCGGTCGGCGAGCTCGAGGTACCGCCGGGCGATCTGCTCGTCCGTCTTCGCGAGCGACATCGCGACGTTCTTGATCATCGCGCCGAACAGCGGCCACTCGGCGTACGCGGTGCGGAGGAGGTCCTCGTCCCCCACGGCCTCGAGTGCCGAACCCAGGCCGTACCAGCCGGCGAGGTTGATGCGCGCCTGGGTCCAGGAGAACACCCACGGGATGGCTCGGAGGTCCTCGAGCGACTCCACCGAGAGCCCGCGGCGGGCCGGACGCGAGCCGAGCGGCAGGAGTCCGATCTCCTCCATCGGGGTGACCCGGGCGAACCAGGGCGCGAACCCGTCGGCCTTTACGAGGTCGTAGAAGGCTCCACGGGAGACGTCGTCGAGCTGCTGTGCGAGGTCGGCGAAGCGGTCGGCAGCCGCGGCGGTCCTCGCCTCGTTCGACGGCGACGACGCGAAGAGCGTCGCGGACGCCATCTGCTCGAGGTGCCGGGCGGCGATGTCCTGGTCGCCGTACTGGGCGAAGATGACCTCGCCCTGCTCGGTGAGCTTGAGTCGACCGTCGATCGACCCCGGCGGCTGCGCGAGCACCGCCTCGTTCGCGGGGCCGCCGCCGCGCCCGAGCGAGCCGCCGCGACCGTGGAACAGCGTCAGCTCGACCGCGTTCCGACTGGCCCACTCGGCGATCTTCGCCTGCGCGTCGAAGAGGGCCAGGTTCGCCGACACCGGGCCGACGTCCTTCGACGAGTCGGAGTACCCGAGCATGACCTCGAGCTTCCGGCCGGTAGCTGCCAGACGCCGGCGGAACGGCTCGGTCGCGACGGCCTCGTCGAGGATGCCGACGCTGGCGTGCAGGTCGGCGAAGGTCTCGAACAGCGGGATCACGTCGAGCACGGGTGCGGCCTCGACCGACCCGAGCGCGGCCACGGCGAGCTCGTGCACGTTCGCCAGGTCGGCGGCCGACTGGGTGAACGAGACGATGTACCGGTTCGCGGCACGGACCCCGTAGCGGCGCTGCAGCTCGGCGATCGTGCGGAAGACGGCCAGGACCTCCTGGGTGGTCTCGCTCAGCTCGCCGCCGGCGCGGACCTCGGCGAGGGCCGTGCGGTGCACCTGCGAGTGCTGCCGGACCTCGAGCTCCGCGAGGTGGAACCCGAAGGTCTCGACCTGCCAGATGAGGTTCTGCAGCTCGCCGTACGCCGGTCGGGCCGCACCGGCGGCGACCAGCGACGACTGGATCGTGCGGAGGTCGGCGAGGAACTCCTCCGGGCCGCCGTAGGCGAGTCCTGCATCGCCGCGCCGCGTGGCGTCGACCCGCGCCGCGGTGAACAGCAGCGCTCGGCGATGGGTCTCGTTCGGCGCGCGGATGCCGATGCGCTCGGCGATGACCGGGTCGAGGGCCTCCTGCGCGGCAACGAGCGCGGTGAGCCCGGCGTCGGCCGGCGTCTCGGTGCTGTCGAGCGTCAGGGTGCTCCCGATGCGGGTGGCGGCACGGGTGAGGCCGAGCAGGACGTGTTCGGCCGCGATCTCGGCGGCCTGCCGGGTGACGTCGGCCGTCACGTGCGGGTTGCCGTCGCGGTCACCGCCGATCCAGGTCCCGAAGCGCACGAACGCCGGCGCCTTCGCCGGGACGCTGCCGGCGTCCTCGCCGAGGATCCGGTCGTCGAGCAGCCGGTAGACCTGCGGCACGATCTCGAACAGGGTCTGGTCGAAGACGCTCATCGCGGTGCGGACCTCGTCGAGCGGCGTCGGGCGGGTCGTGCGGAGCGGGGACGTGCGCAGGAGCGTCGTGATCTCCTCGAGCAGCCGGCGTTCGTTCTCGGCGAGGGCCGTGGCGTTCTTCGCGCGGTCCCGCTCGTCGATCAGGTCCGTGATGCGGCGGACCCCGGTGGTCACGGCGCGGCGTCGGGCCTCGGTCGGGTGGGCCGTGAGGACGGGGTGGAAGCGCAGCGCCCCGAGCCGGGCAGCGGCTTCGTCGGCGCCGACCTCGTCGACCAGCTCGGCGAACGTCGCGGGGAACGAGTCACCCGCGACGCCGCCGTCGTCACCACGCAGGCGGAGGACCCGCACACGGTGGTGCTCCTCCGCGAGGTTGGTGAGGTGGAAGTAGGTGGTGAAGGCCCTGGCGACCTCTTCGGCACGCTCGGCCGACATCCCGGCGACGACCGCTTCGGCCCGTGCAGCGCCGTCCGCGTCGGAGCCCTCGTACGCCTCGATCACCGCGGCACGGAGCGCCTCGACGTCGCGCAGCAGGTCCTCGCCACCGCTCTCGCGCAGCACGCGTCCGAGCAGCCTGCCGAGGTAGCGGACATCGGCGCGGAGGTCGCTGTCGACCGCGCCGCTCACGTCGTCGCGCGCGCTGCCGAAGCGCGTCGATCCGTCGATCGCCGTCATGGGGTCCTTTCGAGGGTCGCCCGGGCACCACCCCGGGTTCCCAGCAGCGTACTGGCAGCGGAGCGCACGTGACGACGACCGTCCGGCCGGTCTGCCGGTCGGCACCCGCGCAGACGACGACCGTGCAGCGACGCCAGCAGGCGGTCTGCCGATCGGCACCCGCGCAGACGACGACCGTGCAGCGACGCCAGCAGGCCGTCTCCGGACTCCGGCTCAGCGCACCCCGGCGCGCCGGGTGCCGACCGGACCGCGTCGTGCGTCGAGTCCGGCGAGCAGCCCGCGGTCGAGCGTCGACGCGAGCGACACCTCGGCGAGCACACGCTGCCGCTCGACGTCGTCCCACGGCGCCGCGTCGAGCTCCGCGCGGTAGGTGTCCTCGAACGCGTCCGGGTCGGCGACCTGGTCGAAGATGAAGAAGAGCACGCCGTTCGTGTCGAACCCGAACTGGTCGGCGAGGAGCTCCGCCGTCGCCCGGCCACCGGACAGGTCGCCGAGGGACCGCGTGTAGTGGTGGGCGACGAACCCGCCGGGCCAGTGCGCGGCGACCTCGTTGAGCCGACGGACGTACGCAGTGGTCGCGGGCATCGGGCAGACCAGCTCCGACCAGTCAGGCCCCACGAGGTACTCGAGGTCGGCGCGGATGGCCGGCATCCTGGTCAGCTGCGGCGTCACGAAGGGCGCCGCCACGGGGTGGTCCGCCATCCGTTCGGCGGCGCGCTCGAGGGCGTCGTAGACGAACGCGTACTGCCCGAGCAGGTCGGCGTAGTCGGCGACGTCGCACCGACCGCCGACGAGGTCGTCCATGAAGCCGTTCCCGGTCGCAGAACCGGGCGATCGACGAGCGCGCTTCCGCAGCAGCTCGGAGAACGGGGTGACCGGGGCGTCCATGAGGTAAGGCTAACCTCAGTACGCTGGACGTCAAGCGTCGTGGCCGCACCTCCCAGGCGATCGCGACCACCCGAGAGGAACCTGCACCACGATGAGCAAACCGAACCGTCCCCAGCACGTCTTCGTCGTCGACCGGACCGAGCGCCTGTCCCCGCACATGGTCCGCGTCCACCTGGGTGGCCCGGCCTTCGACGACTTCGTCGCCGGAGCCGACCCCGAACGCCTGGCCGCGACGGACCGGTACGTCAAGCTCCTGCTCGCGAAGCCGTCGCTCGGCCTCCAGCCGCCGTACGACCTCGAAGCGCTGCGCGAGACCCTCCCGAAGGCGGACCGGCCGTCCCGGCGCACCTACACCGTGCGGGCCGTCGACACCGCCGCGCGGACCATCGCCATCGACTTCGTCGTGCACGGCGACGAGGGGCTCGCCGGTCCGTGGGCCGCCGCCGCGGCGCCCGGCGACCTGCTCGCGCTCTCCGGGCCCGGCGGCGGGTACACGCCGAGCACCGACACCGCGGTGACCCACGTGCTGCTCGGGGACGACAGCGCCCTGCCCGCGATCGCCTCGGCCCTCGCGGCGATGTCGACGGACGCGACCGGCGTCGCACTGGTCGAGGTCGCCGGGCCCGCCGACGAGCAGGACCTCCCCCACCCCGCCGGTGTGGCGCTCCGGTGGCTGCACCGGGACGCCACCGGCGCCGAGCCGGGCACGCTCCTGCTGGAGGAGACCCGACGACTGCCCCGTGCCTCCCGGCCGGTGCAGGTCTTCGCGCACGGTGAGCGGACCGCGGTCAAGGCGATCCGACGGCTGCTGCAGGACGAGTGGGAACTCGACAAGGCGGACATGTCGCTGTCCGCCTACTGGGCGCTCGGCCGGGCCGAGGACCGCTTCCAGGAGGAGAAGCGCGAACCGATCGGCGTCATCTTCGACTGAGGGGCGGCCGGACTGGAGGCCCGGCAGCGTCGGACGTCGTCGGTAGCGTTCCGCGCATGGTCACCTCCTGCTGCGTCCCCGGGTGCGCGGAGCCGGTCGCGTCCGGCGCATCGGTCCCGCTGTGCGAGTCGCACGTGCTGCTGGTGTCCGACTTCCGTTCCGAGCGGGTCGGTACCGAGGACGCCCTCCCGGGGCCGTGCCTGGTCTGCGGGTCGCGGCTCGGCGTCCGCTGGCCCTCCGCCGCACTGTGCGCGGTCTGCGAGTGGCCGTACGGGGACGTGCCGGACGGTGGCCTCGCTCCCCCACGGGTCGACGTCGTCTACTACCTGCGGCAGCGGGACGACCTCGGTGACCGGGTCAAGATCGGCACGACGGCGAACCCACGGCAGCGACTCGGTCGCATCAGCCACCAGGAGCTCCTGGCGTTCGAGCGCGGCGACCGCGTGCTCGAGCGGCGGCGACACGCGGCGTTCGGGGCGCTCCGGTACCCGGGGACGGAGTGGTTCCGGACGTCGCCGGAACTCCTCGCGCACGTCGCGGTCGTGGCCGCGGGGGTCGTCGACCCGTGGGCGGTCCACGCGCGGTGGACGAGTGAGGCGCTGGCGCTCCGGGGGTGAGCGGCGGCGCGCACGGTGCCCGCTGGGCGCCGGACCGGCAACGTGCGGTGGTCGCCGGATCGGCGGCGCGCACGGTGCCCGGTGGCGCGCACGGTGCCCGGTGGAGCGCACGGTGTGGCGCGCTCGGCGCCCGGCGGCGTCAGCGGGCGTAGGCGTCGACGAAGAGGGCGCCCCGGAGGTCACGGAGGGTGTCGACCAGCTGCGTGATCGTCCGACCGGAGATCCCGGAGACCTGCAGGTCGTGCGGCCCGAGCGCCGGGAGCCGTCCCGTCCGGATGCGGACGACCTCCCACCCGACGCCGCGGACCGCGCGGTCCTTCCGACGGTCCGAGTCCTCGCGGGGGCCGACGTGCTCGAGTCCGTGCCGGCCGGTGGAGTCGTACTCGATCGCGACGCGGAGCTCCGGCAGGACGATGTCCGGCCACGCCTCGACGTGGTCGTGGAAGGGCCGGTCGAGCCGGATGGCGTTGCGGTCGAAGGTGAAGTCGAACCGGTCCGACAGGGCCTGCCGGAGTTCCGCCTCGACCGCGGAGGCCGTGGCGGGCGCGCACACGCTGACGAACGCCTCGCCGGAGGGGACCCGTGGCGTCTTCGGACAGATCCGACGTTCCGGGTCCCGGCGCCCGGTCGCCCGCGCGGCGCCTCGGCCGGTCGTCCGCGCGGCGCTCCGCCCCGTCGTGCGTCCGGCGGTCGGTGCGACGCCGGTCGGCAGCGCGGACACACCGGTGGCCCGGGAGGCGCGGGCGGCGGGCAGCGTCTGCCGTCCGGTGGTGCGCACGGCGCGCTGCGGCACCGGGACGGCGCTCGGCCACTCCTCGGGCAGCGTCGGCCAGCGCTGCGGCTTCGCCAGCACCGCGCACTCCGGACACCACACGGAGCGTCGACGCTCGCGGCCGGGTCGACCGCGCTGCTCGGCGGGTGTGGCGACGAAGACGTGTCCGACGTCGCACTCCCACGTGAGCAGCACCTCGGCCGCCGGTGGGATCTGGGTCAGGACGACGCCGGCGTTCCACTCCGGGTGGTACTGCCGGATCAGGACCGGGTACGACGCCCACGCGGCCCGGAACTCGCCGACGGCGTACGGCACCGGCTCGCCGCGCGACCACTGTCGGCGACGCCACCACGCATCGACGGACTCCACCACGTCGGTCACGCTAGGTCGGACCACCGACAGCGGACGCGGCCGCGGCCGCGGATCCGGTGTCAGTCGGCTGGCGGCCGGATGATCGTGAAGCGGTCCGGCGCGGCCGTCGACCCGTCCTCGAGCACGCGGATGCCCGACTCCAGGCAGGCGGTGACGCCGTCACGGTGCACCCGTTCTGGTCGCGGGCGCCGCGGGACCCCGGCGTCACCGAACACCGCCCACGCGTTCGGGGCCGATGCACTCGTGAAGCGGGTGCTGTACCGGACGCCGGCGAGGCCGGCCGCGTCGAATGCCCTGGCCCAGGCCTGTGGGACGCGGTAGTCCCCCATCGTCTGCAGCTCGGCGCCGACCCCGGCCCGCACCGCGTCGGGATCGGTGACGTCCGCGAAGCGTCGCCCCCGCGAGGCACGTGCTGCGACGACGACCATCTCGCGGGCACGACCGACGAAGACGGTGTTCGTCCGGAGCGTGTGGTGCGCCAGCCGTTCGCGGACCGCCACCTCGACCGAGTCAGCCCAGTAGCAGGTGCCGCGGGGGTCGGCGAGGTCGAACCGTCCGCCGGTCGCCCCGTCCGCGTCGGCGGGGGTGCTGGCGAACCACCAGGCGCCACGGTCGTGCCGCTTCGCCCGGTAGAAGGTGGTGCCGCGCGACGCCACGACCGGGAACCCGGACAGGTCGAGGTCGTCCGCCGGGGCACGCTGACCGACGTCGCTGCGCTGGTCGGTCACGCGTCAGCCAGCCAGGCGTCGGCAGCGCGACGCGCGGCGCGGAGCACCTGCTCGTGCCGTCCGTCGCGGAGGGCGTCGGCCGCCGTCGTGCCGCCGAACTCGTCCGCGACGGTGTTCAGCCACAGGGCGCTCCCCCAGGGGTCGATGCGCTCCGGGTCGAGGAGCGCGAGCACCTCGCGCAGCCGGGGCAGCGGGGCACCGGAGGCTCCGAACTGGAACGACGGGAAGATCCGGCTGCCGTCGCCGATCTTCAGCCCGAGCAGGTCGCCCTTCGTGCTCGCCTTGCTGATCGCCTGCCGGGTGACACCGCGCCACGCGGCGAGCGACGACGCGTCGTAGAACGGGCCGATGAGCGCGTCGGCCTCGTGCTTGACGCTCGGGAGCGCCGCGACCATGCGGTCGGCCAGGGCGCCGACGTCGGTGGCACCCGTGAGCGTGTCGTCGTAGCCGCCCGCGTGGAGTCGGTCGCGGATCGCGTCGAGCAGCGCGGCGGCCGCCGGCTCGGTCGCGCGCTGGGCCGATGCTCGTTGTGCCGCTGCCATCGGTGCCACCCTCCTCGTTGCACGGGGCCGGGAAGGTTCCCTCCGGCTGCAACCGTGTCAACCGATCGTACGGCCGACCTGTCAACCGCGTCAACCACTCGCAGCGAGTGGCATACCCTGGCGGGGTACCACTCGACAGGAGGCGTCATGACCGACCACCACCACGGGTACATCTCGTCGAAGGACGACTACCTCAAGCGCTTGCGACGCATCGAGGGTCAGGCACGCGGGCTGCAGCGCATGGTTGAGGACGAGCAGTACTGCATCGACATCCTCACCCAGGTCTCCGCGATGACGAAGGCCCTCCAGTCGGTCGCGTTGGGACTCGTCGAGGACCACCTCAGCCACTGTGTCGCGGACGCGATGGCCGACGGCGGCGACCCCGACGCGAAGATCAAGGAGGCCTCCGAGGCGATCGCCCGGCTCGTCCGGTCCTGACCGCACCCCTGGCGCGCGGGGACGTGGTCGTGCCAGGGTCGTCGTCGTGTACACGGACATCACGGGGCCGGAGCTCCTCGCACACCGCGGCAGCGTCATCGAGCCCGACGACTTCGACCGGTTCTGGTCGACGACCCTCGACCAGGCCCGACAGCACCCGATCGACGTCGAGGTCGACCGGGCCGACACTGGTCTCAGCACCGTCGACACCTACGACGTGACCTTCGCGGGGTGGGCCGGACAGCGGATCCGGGCGTGGCTGACCGTCCCGGCCGGGTCCACGGCGGACGCACCGCTCCCCGCGGTCGTCGAGTACCTCGGGTACGGCGGCGGGCGCGGCCTGGCCACCGAGCACCTGCTCTGGGCCTCAGCCGGGTACGCCCACCTGCTCATGGACACACGTGGGCAGGGCTCCGGGTGGTCCGTCGGCGACACCCCGGACCCGGACGGCTCGGGACCCTCGACGGGTGGGTTCATGACTCGCGGCGTCGAGTCGCCCGAGACCTACTACTACCGGCGGTTGACGACCGACGCCGTCCGCGCGGTGGACGCCGCCCGCGCCGTCGACCTCATCGACCCAGCACGGATCGCCGTGCTCGGCACCAGCCAGGGCGGCGGCCTCGCGATCGCGGTGTCCGGCCTGGTCGACGGACTCGCCGGGGTCTTCCCCCGCGTGCCGTTCCTCTGCGACTTCCCCCGCGCGACCGTGATCACGGACGCGTTCCCCTACCGCGAGATCGCGCAGTACCTCACGGTGCACCGGACCGACCGCGACCGGGTGTTCGGCACGCTGGCGTACTTCGACGGTGTCCTGCACGCGGCACGAGCGACCGCGCCCTCCTGGTGGTCGACGGCGCTGATGGACCCGACGTGCCCGCCGTCCACCGTGTACGCCGCGTACAACGCCTACGGCGGACCGAAGGAGATGACGGTCTGGGAGTTCAACGGCCACGAGGGCGGCGGCCCCCACGAGGACGTCGCGACGCTCCCCCGGCTGCGGTCCGTGCTCGGCTGACGGAGGCGCTTCCTCCCGTCCACGCTCCGACGCGGGGCGACGCTGTCGATGTCGCACGACGACGACAGCGTCGTTCCGAGTCGACCTCTTCGCCCACGGCCGAGCCGTTCTGCCACGATGACCGGATGGTCTCCTGCTTCCTGACCCACGCCGAGGTGGTGATCGACCCGGCCGTGCCCATCGAGACGTGGCACCTCTCGCCGGGCGGACGGCTCCGCGCGGCTGCGGCACACCGGGTCGCGTGGCACGCCGGCGTCGCGCGGATCGTGTCGAGCGACGAGCGCAAGGCCGTCGAGTCCGCCGAGCTCCTGGCCGGGGCCGTCGGACGGACCGCCTCGACCGACGCCGCACTCGGTGAGATCGACCGGAGCGCGACCGGGTACCTGCCCCCACCCGAGTTCGAGCCGGTCGTCGACGCGTTCTTCGCCCGACCGACCGAGTCGGTCCGCGGATGGGAGCGTGCCGTCGACGCGCAGGCCCGCATCGTCGACGCGGTCCGTCGCTGCACCGCGGACGGCTCCGACGTGACGATCGTCTCGCACGGTGCGGTGGGAGCACTCCTCCTGGCGCACCTCACCGGGGCACCGATCTCCCGGAAGCTCGACCAACCGGGCATGGGCAGCGTCTTCACCTTCGACCCGCGCGCGTGGCGCGCGGCCTCCGGGTGGACGCGCGTGACGCCCTGAGCCGTCGTTCCACCGGACGGGAGGCTCGGTGCCGGGCCGCCACGCGCCTCCAGTCCGTCGTTCCGCCGGACGGGAGGCTCGGTGCCGGGCCGCCCCGCGCCTCCGGTCCGGGTCAGCCCGCGGAGGTGACCGGGGTCGCCCAGGCGCTGACCGTCACCGTCGCGTCGGCTGCGAGGTCGGTGTCCGCCGCGAGCGGCGTCCGTGACGCACCGGCGTACGGGGCGATCCAGAACGTGGCGACGGCCTCGCCGGTGCCGCCGGCACCCCACGCGAGGGCTGCGACGGCACTGCCACCCGGGGCGACGGTGACGGCCGACGGGGTGGCTGCTCCGCCGAGGTAGGACGCACCGTGGTCCAGCGGGACGGGGACCGCTGCGCCGTCCTCGGCCGCGAACGCGACGTCGGGGAAGCCGTCGACGACGCACGCCGACGTCGAGCGGTTGAGGAGCACGACGGACATCGCGCGGTGGCCGAGTGCACCGTCGACCGCCGAGAGCGAGAGCTGCACGTCGTCGGTCGCGCACCAGTCGGCGCCGGGTGCCTCGGCGTCGGTCGCGACGGGCGCGGGCGGGGCCGGTCGCGGGGTCGTCGTCGGCGTGGCGGTGGGTTCGCCGTCGGGTGTGCCGCCGGCGGCGACGCGGGCGTCGCGGTCGATCGTCGGCTGCACCGCGACGAGGACGACCGCGAGCACGAGCGCCACGGCACCGGCGACGATCCCGGGCGTGCGGCTCGTCGTGACCGGTGCGGTGTCGGTGCTCGTGCCGGTGTCGTCACGGAGTGCCCACAGCGCGGGCAGCCAGCCCCAGACGACGCCGAACCAGCCCGTCGCGAGCATGGCGGGGACGGCGTCCCGCAGCGCCCAGACGTACCCGTTCGGACCGGGCACGGCCACTGCGGTGCCCACGGTCCACAGCGCTGCCGTCACGTCGGCGGCGACGACCACGACGAGCCAGACGGCGCAGAACCGCGGTGCGCGTGCGGACGTCGACCACGAGGAGCGTCGCGCGAGGACCGCCATGCCGGTCGCGACGAGGGCAGCGACCATGGCGACCACGAGCGCCGGTTGGACGAGGTCCCACGGGGCGGGTTGGGCCAGGGTGCTCGACGGGAGGGTGGGTGGCAGGACCGCGTCGATGACCACTCCGTACCGGGAGGTCGATGCCGACCACGTCAGTGCTCCGCCGGCGAGGCCGACCAGCAGCCACAGCGCGGCACTCGAGGCAGCCGCCAGCAGGACCACCGGTCGGACCCCGGCCGGACGGTCGTCACGGTCGGTCGTCGGTTCCCCAGTGTCCACGGAACGAACGTAGGGGTGCGGGGTCGCGGCGGCAGAGCCGGACGCGGGCGATGTGTCCTGCGGCCCATCGGTGCGCGGCGCTGCGGGGGTCTGCGGGTGCTGCGCAAGTGGGCGGGCGCTGCGCGGGTGGCCGGGCGCTGCCGACTCGGAACGACAGGGTCGCTGTCGTACGACGTCGACCTTGTCGTGCCGGCGCGGGTGCAACATCGGGCGACTGCAACGGGCGACAGTGTCGCTGTCGTGCGACATCGACGGTGTCGTTGTGGGTCGACGTCGCAGAGACGAGCAGGACTCGGCAGGATGGGGGCATGGTCAGCGCAGTGCAGCTCATCCGTTCCGGCTCGTTGAGCTCCGTCGCGGAGTACGCCTACGCCGCGACCGCTCCGGCCGAGGCGCGACTGGTCTTCCTGGCCGGGTCGTGCCCGCTCGACGCCGAAGGGCGCACGGTCGCGGTGGGCGACCACGCCGGACAGGCTGCGGCGTGCGTGGCGAACCTCCGGCAGGCGTTGGCCGATGCCGGCGCGACGCTCACCGATGTGGTGTCGACCCGGGTGCTCGTGGCTTCATCGGACCAGGCGGACCTGATCGCCGCGTGGGAGGTCGTCCGCGATGCCTTCGGCAGCCACGACGTCCCGAGCACGCTGCTCGGCGTCACGGTGCTCGGTTACGACGACCAGCTGGTCGAGATCGAGGCCGTCGCCGCCGTCGTGGACTGATCGCAGCGTCGCAGCGTCGGCCTACCGGCGCTCGTTGCGTCGACGCCGAACGACACGGTCGACGTCGTACGACGACGACGCTGTCGCTCCCCGGCGCACGCAACATCTGGCGCCGACAAGGAACGACAACGCCGCTGTCGTACGACAGCGACCTCGTCGTTCCGAGTCGGGCGGGTGCGGCGCGGGCGGGTGCCCGGCCGAGGCGAGCGGCGGCCCGCTCAGCGCCGACGGCCGACGACCACCGCGGTGACGGCGGCAGCGGCACCGACCCAGAGCAGGGGACGCGTGACCCGTCGCCGCTTCGCGACCCAACCGCCGTCCGTCGCGTTGCCGGCGTCGGCGGGCTGCCACAGGTTGCCGTCCGTCGGCGCGCCCTTCCCGCGGAGTGCGAACGTCTCCACCATCGGCTTCGTGATCGCGTGGAAGAGCCCGGGGAACACGTACTGCAGCGGCACGAGGGACGCCTGGATGCGCCCGACGAAGCGGTAGCGCTTCGGGTGCAGCGCGGCGTGGACGACCGCCTTGCCCGCGCGCTCTACGGAGACCGTCGGCGGCAACGGGTGCGAGTTCTTCCCGGTGTAGTTGGCGCCGTTCTGGTAGATCGGGGTGTCGATCGTCGACGGCATGAGCGTGGTGAAGCGGATCCCGGTGTGCGCGAACTCGTCGCCGAGCACGTCGATCAGCCCGAGGGCGGCGTGCTTGCTCGTCACGTACGCCGACTGGTACGGGGCGGACAGCAGGGACTGGACGCTCCCCACGAGGACGTAGGTGCCGCGCCCGCGCTGCTTCCAGTGCGGCAGCAGGTGCGTGACCGCGTTGAGGTGCCCGTAGAGGTTCGTGTCGACCACGCGCTTGAACGACTCCGTCGGCGTCTGCTCGAAGAGTCCGTAGATGAACAGCGCCGCGTTGCCGACGAAGACGTCGATGCGCCCGAACCGGCTCGTGACCGTGCCGATGAGGTCCGCGACCTGCCGTTCGTCGGCCACGTCCGTCGGGATCGCGACGGCCTCGGCGCCGAGCCGACGACACTCCGCGGCGGCGGCCTCGAGGCTGTCGTGACTGCGCGCGGCGAGGACGACCGTCGCGCCCTGTCGGGCGAACTCGTGGGCTGCCGCTCGACCGATGCCGCTCGAGGCTCCGGTGACGACGACGACCTGACCGCGGAATCGATGTGCCATGCTCCCGTTCCTACGCGCGGCTGCTGGTCGCCGGCCGTGCGAGCGGTTCCGCGACGTGGGACGATGACCTCATGACCGGTCCGGGGAGCACCAGCGACGGCCTGTCGCTGGACGAAGCGGCGGCGATCGCGGAGCACGCGCGCGAGGGCCACCTCGACATGGACGACCCGCAGATCCGGCAGCTCGTCGGCGAGGCGAACCGCATCATGGTCCGCACGCAGATGTGGGGCGGGGAGCCGGAGACGCCGCAGCGGCGGTGGAAGCGCCGGGGCCTCGCGATCGGCGCCGCCGCGATCGTCGCGATCTGGGTGATCGGCCTGCTCGGACCGCTGCTGCTGCGCCTCGGCGACTAGCACCCGCCGACGGCAGCACGCGTCGACGGCCGCGACGACGGGGCCGGGAGCCGCCACGGTCCCGCGGCGACCGTCTACCAGGGGTGGGCGATGTCGCGGGGGCGAGCACGGCCTCCCGTCCGGATCTGCCGCACCACCCCGCCGCCCGCCGACGGGACCGTGGTGAGCAGCACCGAACACGCCGCGCCACGCGCGACGACGTCCTCGCCGAGCGCCGTGACGACCACGGAGGGCACCGGACCGTGGACGAGTCGGTCGCGCAGCCGCGTCCGGAGTGCGTCGAGGAACGGCTCACCGCCGGCGAGCGCGGTGCTGCCCCCGACCACCACACGACGGACGTCGAGCAGCTCCACGACGTGCACCAGGGCGGAACCGAGCGCTCCGCCGGCCTCGACGAGCAGGGGCCGCGCGGCTTCACCCGCACAGAGCCGTTCGAAGGCCGCGCGGACGGACGCCGGGTCCTCGCTCGGGTCGGCGAGCAGTCCGGCGGCGACGCCGCGGCGGACCTGCTGGAGTGGCTGACACGCCTCCCAGAGCTCGGTCCAGCCGCCGTGCGCGTGCACGGGCATCGCGCCGAACTCCCCCGCGTTCCCGGTGCTGCCGCGGACGACCTCCCCGCCGACGACGATGCCGGCACCCACGCCGTGACCGAGGTAGACGGACACCAGGTCCTCGGTGGCCGACCCCGTCCACCACTCGGCGAGGGCGCTCGCGACGGCGTCCTTCTCGATGCGGACGGGGAGCCCGGTGCGTGCGGCGAGCTCGGCTGCGAGCGGGACGCCGGACCACGACGCCAGCTGCACCGGCGCGCCGAGTGCCGCCAGGTCGCGTTCGATCGGGCCCGGTGCCGCGATCCCGATTCCGACGACCCTGGTGCGGTCGACGCCGGTCTCGGCCAGCACGTCCTCGACCGCGGCGGCCATGGCGTCGAGGGTCGCGGCCGGTCGGTCGAGGTCGGCGGCGCCGAGGTGCCGCTGCGCGAGGAGCCCGCCGGCCAGGTCGAGCAGCACCACGGAGACCTGCGCGGGGTCGAGGTGGATCCCGACCGCGGAGCAGCCGTCCGGCGCGAGCTCGAGGCGACGACGCGCGACACCGGCGCCGGCCACGCCGCGATCGCCCCCTGCTCCGCGCTCGCGGACCAGTCCGTCGGCGAGCAACCGGGCCGCGATGTTGGACACCGTCTGCGCCGTCAGCCCGGTCCGCTGGGTCAGCGCCGACCGCGACACGGGCCCGTCGCGGCGCACGACGTCGAGCACCACGGCACGGTTGTGCGCGGCGACGTGTGCTCCGTTCTGCCCGGCGGACACCTCAGCGATCCGGTGCTTGACGAACTTCGTGCATGGTCCATAGCATCGCTCACCAAGCGAATTTGTCAATCAATTGGATTGAACCGATCTGATCCGACAGTTCGCCCAGCGGCCACACCGACGTGGCTGCGCCCGTGGACGCAGCGGTGCGCCGCGGGGACCCGAAGGGACGCCCGTGACGACGACCGCTCGCCCGGCCCGCACATCGCGACCCGCGACCTCGACCGAGCGCACCGGTCGACGAGCGGGGAAGAACCACCCCTGGACCGCAGCGGAGAAACGACGCCTCCGCATCGGCATCGCCTTCATCTCCCCGTGGATCTTCGGGGTGCTCGTGTTCATCGCCTACCCGCTGATCTACTCGTTCGTGATCAGCCTGACGCGGTACTCCGGCATGCAGGCCGCGACGTTCGTGGGCTTCGCGAACTACGTCGCCGCCTTCCTCGACCCCCTCGTGCACACCGCCGTCGGCAACACGCTGTTCTACGCCGTGATCGCGGTGCCCGTCGGCATCGTCGTGGCGATCGTCATCGCGTTGGCGATGAACCAGGACGTCAAGGAGATCAGCTGGTACCGGACGGCGCTCTACATCCCGTCGCTCATCCCGACGTTCGCACTCGCGTTCATCTTCGTGGTCCTCGTCAACCCGCAGACCGGCATCGTGAACCAGGTGATGAAGCTCGTCGGCATCCCGGCGACGAACCTGCTCGGCGACCCGACGACGGCGAAGCTCGTCATCGTCGCCCTGGCGCAGATGGGCGCCGGCAACGCGGCACTGGTGTTCCTGGCCGGCATGCGCGGCATCCCGAAGACGCTCTACGAGGCCGCCCGTGTGGACGGTGCCGGCCCGGTCCGGCAGTTCTTCGCGCTGACGCTGCCGCTGATCTCCCCCGCGATCCTGTTCAACCTCATCACCGGGATCAGCAACGGCCTGCAGGTGTTCACCGAGGCGTACGTGATCTCGTCCGGGACGGGTGGCCTCGGGTCGCCCGACAACGGGACGTTGTTCTACATGCTCTACCTCTACAAGAACGCGTTCAGCTACGCCCAGCTCGGGTTCGCGAGCGCGATGGCGGTCCTGCTGTTCCTGGCCGGGATGATCCTCTCCGGACTCGTCTACTGGCTGTCGAAGCGGTTCGTGAACTACGACGTGAGCGGGGAGTGACACCATGACGCTGCAGAAGGACCCCGTGACCACCGCGACGTCGTCCATCGAGGACGTCCGCCCGAAGGACCGCAGGAACGCCCGCGCCGACCGCTCGAGGAACGCCGACGGCTCCGTCCGCTCCCCCTGGTCGTCGATCGGCGCCCGCGTGGTGCTCATCGCGATGAGCCTGCTGTTCCTGGTGCCCATCTACTGGATGGTCATCTCCGCGCTGAAGAGCAACGGCGAACTCGGGGCGTTCCCACCGACCTGGTTCCCGCACTGGCTGGACTGGTCGAACTTCGGCGAGGCCGTCACCGCGATGCCGTTCTTCACGTTCTTCCGGAACACCCTGATCATCACGGTCCTCGTGACGCTGTTCTCGATGGTGTCGAACCTGATCATCGCGTACGGCTTCGCGTGCATCGAGTGGCGTGGACGCGACCGGATGTTCTACGTCGTCCTCGCGACGCTGTTCATCCCGTTCCCGGTGACCCTCATCCCGATGTTCGACCTGTACGCCCGTCTCGGCTGGATCAACACGTTCCTGCCGCTCGTCGTGCCGAGCCTGTTCGGATCGGCGTTCTACGTCTTCCTGCTCCGGCAGTTCCTGCTGCAGATCCCGAAGGACCTGCTCGACGCAGCCCGGATGGACGGCGCGTCCGAGTGGCGCATCCTCTGGCGGATCGTCTTCCCCCAGGCCAGGGCGGCCCTCGTCACGGTCGGCATCTTCGCCGCCGTCGGCGCCTGGAACGACTTCCTCGGCCCGCTCATCTACCTGCAGGACCAGAACGTGCAGACCCTGTCGATCGGCCTCCAGGTGTTCCGCCTGAACAACAGCGCGGACTTCCAGTTCAACCAGTTGATGGCGGCCTCGATCCTCATCATCCTGCCGCTCGTCGTCCTGTTCTTCTTCTTCCAGCGGACCTTCCTCAAGGGCATCCAGATCGGGAGCTTCAAGTGAACGCGCGCACCAGCGGTGCCTCCTTCGACCGCCGTACCTTCCTCCGCGGCGCCGCGGCCACCGGCGGCGCCGGGGCCATCGCCCTCCTCGCTGCCGCGTGCTCGACCGGCTCCGGCAGCCGGAGCAACGCGAACTCGGTCTCCCTGTGGGGTGTGACCGGCACGTTCGTGCCCTTCCAGACGAAGGTCATCAACCAGTTCAAGCAGCTCCACCCCGAGATCGACGTCCAGGTCAACCAGGTGCCGTCACAGGGCACCGGCGACGCCACGAGCGTCATCACGGCGGTCCGCGGCGGGACGGCGCCGGACCTCTGGCTGCTCGACCGGTTCAGCGCGGCGCAGTACGCCGCGATCGGGCTGATCGAACCGATCGACGAGCTCATCGCGGAGTTCGAGGACGTCCCGAAGGAGGAGTTCCTGTCGAGCTGGCTCGGCTTCACCGTCGGCGAGCTCACCTACCAGGGCAAGACCTACGGGCTCCCCCACGACACCGACGCCCGCGGCATGTTCGTGAACCGGAAGATGCTCCGCGACGCCGGTGTCGACCTCGACGAGTTCGACTGGCAGCAGAACGGACCGGTCACCTTCGACCGTGTCCGCGAGGTCAGCGACCGGATCACGAAGAAGGAGGGCGGCGACTACACGAAGATGGGTCTGCTGCCCTGGTACGGCGAGGGCTGGCCCTTCACGTGGGGGCTGGGGCTCGGCGCGTCGTACTTCGACCAGGCCGACTCGCAGATGACGATGGACTCCGCCGGGGTCGAGAAGGTCTACGACTTCTACCGGGACTGGGCGGACCACTACGGCTACCGGGCAGCGGACACGTTCATCGCCACGTACGAGCCCACCGGGCACCCGCCGGGGCAGATGGCGTTCCTGCAGAACCGGATGGCGTTCATGGTCAGCGTGCCGTCGACGATCCAGACGTTCGACAACTACGGGCCGAAGGACCTCGACTGGACCATGGCCTACCTGCCGACACAGGCAGCCGGCGACGACAAGTACACGTGGTCGGGCGGGTTCGCGCTCTGCATGCCGAAGGGCTCGAAGAAGAACCGGGCCGTCTGGGAGCTGATGAAGTACTTCACCGGCAAGCGGGGGCAGGAGACGTACATGGTCCCCGCGACGAGCGTGCCGTCGAACATCGCGGCGCTCAAGGACCCGAAGGGCTCGGCGAAGTCGATCCGCTTCTTCGTCGAGTCGATGCCGGCGTCCACGTGCCGCCCGCCGCTGCCCGTCGGCGGGGCCTGGTGGGACTCGCTCGCCGACGCCAGGTCGAGCGTCCTGCTCGGCACGGCCTCGCCGAAGGAGGCGGTGGAGCGGGCGCAGGCACGGGTCAACCCGATGATGCAGACGTACTCCCCGTTCAAGCTGCCGAAGGACTACGACGAGGTCCGGATCTGACCCGGACCTCGCCGACCAGGGCACGACCCGACCACCACCACCAGGAGATCCACCCATGCCCAGCACCACCACCCCGGTCCGCGTCGCCGTCCTCGGCTTCTGGCACGTCCACGCCGGCGACTACGCACGCCAGACCGTCGAGCACCCCGGCACGGAGCTCGTCGCCGTGTGGGACGACGACGTCCAGCGCGGACAGGAGGGCGCCGCACAGTTCGGCGTGCCCTACACCGACGACCTCGACGCCCTGCTCGCCCGTGACGACGTCGACGCCGTGACGATCACCACCTCGACCGACGTGCACCGCGACGTCATCACCCGTGCCGCCCGCGCCGGCAAGCACGTGTTCACCGAGAAGCTCCTCGCCCCGACGGTCGAGGAGTGCGACGAGGTCGTCGCGGCGTGCGACTCGGCCGGCGTCGCGCTCACGGTGTCGCTCCCCCGGCTCTACCACGGGTACACGGCGGCGATCCTCGACGAGATCCGGTCCGGCCGTCTCGGCGAGGTGAACCACGCCAGGGTGCGCCTGTCCCACGACGGCGCGGTCCGGCCGTGGCTGCCCGAGCGGTTCTTCGACCCGCAGACCGCGATCGGCGGCGCACTCACCGACCTCGGGTGTCACCCGGTCTACCTGACGCAGCTCTTCCTCGGTGCCCGACCCGACACGGTGGAGGCGGTGTACCGCTCGGTCACCGGGCGCGCGGTCGAGGACCACGCGGTCGTCACGGTCGGGTACGCCTCGCAGGCGATCGGCGTCATCGAGGCCGGCTTCGTCGCCGGGACCCCCTTCACCATCGACGTGGCCGGCACCGGTGGATGGCTCGCGTTCTCCGACCAGGAGGCCCGGCTCACCGCCGGCGGGTCCGCCTACGGCGACGACCCGGTCACCATCGAGGTCCCCGCGGACGGCCAGGACGCCTTCGGGCAGTGGGTGGACCGCGTCGTCGCCGGCACCCGCGCCGACGACAACATCGCGCGCGCCGTCGAGCTCACCCGGCTCGTCGTCGCCGCGAACGCCGCCGCCCGGACGCCCGTCACCGCCTGACGCGTCCCCGCACGACCGACACCACCAGCACGAACCAGGAGCAACCATGTCCACCGACATCATCCGCGTCGGACTCATCGGGGGCGGCGGCATCGCGACCGTCCACATCGACGGCTACGCCCAGCACCCCGACCGCATCCGCATCACCGCGGTCGCCGACGCCGTCCCCGCGACCGCCCAGGCCCGCGGGGCCGAGCTCGGCGTCCCGCACCACACCGACTACCACCAGCTGCTCGAGCGTGCGGACGTCGACGCCGTCGACATCTGCCTGCCGCACCACCTGCACCGCGACGCCATCGTCGCCGCGGCCCGGGCCGGCAAGCACGTCCTCTGCGAGAAGCCCCTCTGCCTGACCCCGGAGGAGGCACGCGACGTGCAGGCGGCCGTGTCCGAGGCCGGGATCACCCTGATGTGCGCGCACAACCAGCTGTTCCTGCCGGCCGTCGCGAAGGCGAAGGAGCTCATCGACGACGGCGTCCTCGGCACCGTGTACGAGGTCCGTACGACCGACAGCTTCCGCAACGACTTCGACCCGGAGAACATGGGCTGGCGCGCGCACGCCTCGACGAGCGGCGGCGGCGAGCTCATCGACACCGGCTACCACCCGAGCTACCTGCTCATGCACCTCGCGGGCGGCGTCCCGGTGCAGGCGACGGCGATGCTGTCGACCCACCGCCTGGGCTTCATGGAGGGCGAGGACTCCGCGCAGGCCCTCTTCCGGTTCGACAACGGCGCCGTCGGGCAGCTCGTGACGAGCTGGGCGTACGAACCCGCCGCGGGGACCGAGCGCTTCAGCGTCGTCGGGGAGCTCGGCTCCCTCACGAGCGACGGCACCACGCTCCGCTGGGACCTGCTCGACGGGACGAGCGAGACCGTCACGCACGAGGAGATCGACACGTTCGCGGCGGAGATCGGCGCGTTCGCCACGTGTCTCCAGGACGGCGTCCGACCGATCCACACCGAGCGGGAGGGCATCGCCGTCCTGGGGATGATCCTCGCGGCGTACGAGGGTGCCCGCACCGGCACGATCGCGCCCGTCCTGCAGGTCGACCCGGTGGACGCGTGATCGTCGACCCGCAGGTCTCCGCGGCGCTCCGGACCGCCGCCGACGCGGTCCGGGGCGCACTCGGGGTCGAGGTCGGCGACCGCGTGGAGGACGCCCTGCGCCGGACGCTGACCGACACCATCACGCTCGACGAGGACGGCAGCGCCTTCGTGATCACGGGCGACATCCCCGCGATGTGGCTCCGCGACTCGACGACGCAGATGCTCCCGTACCTGCGCTTCGTCCACGCCTGCCCGCCGCTCGCGGACGTCCTGGTCGGCGTCGTCCGCCGGCAGTTCCGGTCGATCGAACACGACCCGTACGCCAACGCCGTCAACCGCTCCGCCACCGGCGCACACCACGACGACCGCGACCTGTGCGACGACCCGTCGGTGTGGGAGCAGAAGTACGAGGTCGACAGTCTCGCCTACCCCGTGCAGTTCGCCCACCGGATCTGGCGGGCGACGGGCCGCACGGACCTGTTCGACGAGCGGGCCCACCGGGTGCTCCGCACGGTCGTCGACCACCTCCGCGTCGAGCAGGACCACGACCGTTCGACCTACCGGTTCGTCCGCGACGTCGGGATCTCGACGGAGACGCTCGCCCGCGAGGGCCGCGGGACCCCGGTCGCGCCCACGGGCATGACCTGGTGCGGGTTCCGGCCGTCCGACGACGCCTGCACGTACGGCTACAACGTGCCCGAGAACCTGCATGCGGCCCAGGCGTTGCTCGCCCTGGCCGACCTCGCCCGTCAGGTGCTCGGCGACGAGCGACTCGCCGACGACGCCGACACCCTCCGCGCGGAGATCATGGCAGGAGTGCGCGAGCACGGCGTCGTCGAACACGACGGCGAACGGGTCTACGCGTACGAGGTGGACGGCCTCGGCGGGGTCGTGCTCATGGACGACGCGAACACGCCGTCGCTCCTGTCGCTGCCCATCGACGCGCCCGACGTCCTCGACCCCGAGGTGACCCGTGCGACGCGGCGGATGGTGCTCGGACCGGAGAACCCCTACTGGTACAGCGGCACGGCGGCCTCGGGCATCGGCAGCCAGCACACCGAACCGAACCGGGTGTGGCCGATCGCGCTCTGCGTCGAGGGCCTCACCGGTACGGCGGAACGACGGCGGGAGTTGGTCGACGTGCTGCTCGCGACGGACGCCGGCACCGGCCGGATGCACGAGTCGTTCGACGTCGACGACCCGACCGCGTTCTCACGGGAGTGGTTCTCGTGGGCCGACGCGATGTTCTGCGAGCTGGCGCTGACCGCGACCGACGACGTCACCGCGGTCACCGTCAGTGCTGCCGCAGCGCCTCGACCAGCTCGTGCTTCCGCATCGACGAGTACCCGGTGAGCCCGAGCTCCTTCGCACGCCCCCTGAGGTCCGGCACGGTCCAGTCCTCGTAGGAACCGGACTCGCCGCCCTTCGCCGCGACGGCGTGCTTCCCGCGTGCCGCCGCGGCGTTGCTGATCCGCGCGGACTTCTCCTCCGAGTTGCCCTCGGACCGGAGTGCCTCGTACATCTCGGGGTTCTTCAGGCTCGGGTTCTGCTGCTTCGGCATGGCGAGCACGGTACCCGCGTGCGCTCAGTGCTTCTCGGGGTCGTTGCCCCAGTTCATGAGCGACCACCGCCACGGGGTGTCGTGCACGTCGCCGTGCGGTCGCTGCTTCGCATGCCGTGCGACGTACCCGACGACCTTCCGCATGTGTGCGTAGTCGGCCTCGGTGTACTCGGACTGCCGCTTCTCCAGGATGCGCACGATGTGCCGCCCGCTCTGGTGTCCCGTCGACTCGGTGCTCCCACCCGACTTCTGTCCGACCTCCTTGGACTCGTCGGTGTCGAGCCACTTCCGGAGCTCCGACGCGGTCATGTTCACCGCGTCGGCGAAGTCGTCCCTGGTCTGTCGTTCGTCGTCACTCATGGGGGCCATGGTGCCCGGGGTCCCCTGACGACGCACGGACCGCCCGGTCGGTCCGGTCTGCGCGTCTGCCGAACCGGTACCCAGGCGCGCGCGAGTTCGCTGGGTCCGTTCCCTGAACGACGGAAGGAAGAACCCATGCGCGCAGTCGTCTGGCACGGCATCGGCGACATCCGGATGGACGAGGTCCCCGAGCCCACCATCCAGGACCCGCACGACGCGATCGTCCGCATCACCCGCAGTGCGATCTGCGGCACCGACCTGCACTTCGTCCGCGGCACCATGGCCCCGATGCAGGAGGGCACCATCCTCGGCCACGAGGCCGTCGGCGTCGTCACCGAGGTCGGTGACGCGGTCCGTGGTTACAGCCCCGGCGACCGCGTCGTCATCAACTCGACCATCTCCTGCGGGGCCTGCCGCTACTGCCGGATGGGCAAGACCGCACAGTGCGACGTGGCGAACCCGAACGGCCCGCAGGCCGGCACGAGCTTCTTCGGCGGCCCGGAGTCGACCGGCCCGGTGAACGGCCTGCAGGCCGAGTACGTGCGCGTCCCCTGGGCGCAGAACACCATGCACCCGCTGCCCGAGAACGTCAGCGACGAGCAGGCCATCCTGCTGTCGGACATCTTCCCGACCGGCTGGTTCGGCGCCGAGCTCGCGGGGGTCACCCGCGGCGACGTCGTCGTCGTCTTCGGTGCGGGGATCGTCGGGCAGTTCGCGGCGGCCTCGGCGTACAAGCAGGGAGCCGGTCGCGTGATCGTCGTCGACGGCGAGGAGACCCGGCTCGCGGCGGCACTCGCGCAGCACTGCGAGATCGTCGACTACAACCGCGAGGACCCGGTGCAGGCGATCATGGACCTGACGAACGGCATCGGCGCGGACGCCGTCATCGACGCGGTCGGTGTCGACGCCGAGCGACCCAAGCAGGGCCCGGCCGCCGTGTCCGACGAGCAGGCGCAGGCGTTCGACGCCGAGGTGCGCCAGGTCGCTCCGGACGCATCGCCCGACGGCTTCGGCGAGGCGCAGCAGTGGAAGCCCGGCGACGGCCCCTCCCAGGTCGCGCAGTGGGCCGTCGAGGTCGTCGCGAAGTACGGCCGCATCGGCATCATCGGCGTCTACGGTCCGACCGCCGAGCGGTACCCGATCGGGCAGGCCATGAACAAGAACCTGACCATCCGCATGGGCAACTGCGACCACCACTCGGTCACGCCGCCGCTCATCGACATGGTCGCCGCCGGGCAGTTCGACCCGACGGCACTCATCACCGAACACGAGCCGATCGGTTCCGCGATCGACGCCTACGAGGCGTTCGACCGGCGCGAGCCCGGCTGGATCAAGGTCGAACTGGAGGCCAACTGACATGCCCACGGACCAGTACGAGTTCGGCGACCCCCGGTCGCGCTACCCGAACGTCAGCCCGGAGCCGCAGACGCAGGCCGAGCCGGGCCTCCAGTCCCGGATGACGCCGGTGCCGGACCTCGGCGAAGAGTCGTACCGCGGGACCGGCCGGCTCGCCGGCCGGAAGGCGCTCATCACCGGCGCGGACTCCGGCATCGGCGGCGCGGTCGCGATCGCGTTCGCCCGCGAGGGCGCCGACGTCGCCCTGGCGTACCTGCCGGACGAGCAGGAGGACGCCGATCACGTCATCGAGCAGATCCGGGCAGCGGGTCGGACCGCGGTCGCCATCCCGGGTGATCTGCGGGACCGCGAGTACGCGGGCCGACTCGTCGAGGAGGCCGTTGCCGGCCTGGGCGGGCTCGACGCGCTCGTCAGCGTCGCCGGCAAGCAGGTCTGGCAGCCCGACCTGCTCGACATCACCGACGACCAGTTCGAGGCGACCTTCGACGTGAACGTCTTCGCGCTGTTCCGCCTCGTCAAGGCCGCGCTGCCGCACCTGCAGCCCGGGTCGACGATCACCACGACGGCGTCGATGGAGGCCTACCAGCCGGCGCCGGACCGGCTCGACTACGCCGCCACCAAGGGTGCGATCAACAACCTCTCGAAGGGGCTCTCGCAGGCGCTCATCGAGAAGGGCATCCGCGTGAACGTCGTCGCTCCGGGACCGACGTGGTCGGTGCTGCAGGTCACACGTGGTGTCGACCCGGAGTCCCTGCCGGAGTTCGGCAGCAGCGAGTCGCCGATGGGCCGTGCGGGTCAGCCCGCCGAGCTGGCGCCGGCGTACGTCTTCCTGGCGTCGCAGGAGTCGAGCTTCGTCGCGGGCGAGACGCTCAACGTGAACGGCGGCATGGTCACGCCGTAGCCGGACGCACGCCGAGATCCGGCCCCGCGGACACACCGCGCCGTCTGCACGCGACGTCCGCGGGGCCGCGGTCAGCGGTGGTCGCGCTCCGTGCGGCGCGTCCAGACCAGGAACGCGGTGTGGCCGAGCAGCGCGATCCCGAAGAACACGAGCGCGACGGCCCAGACCCGGTCGAGCGTGTGGTCGCCGACGACGAGCATCACGATGCAGATGATCACCGCGGCCGAGAGCACGCCGACCTGCACCATCGACCAGGTCGTGCGCCAGCGGGGCTGCTGCTGTCCGTTCACGGGAGCCCATCATGCCGCACGGAGCGCGGCGCGACCTGACGACGGGCGCCAGGCGGGGTGCCGCGGCCGTCGGTCCATTGACTCAGTGCCGCCCGCCGGCCACCGGGACGGCAGCGGCAGCGACGAGGGCGGCCAGCAGGAACGCCGCTGCGGCACCGGCCGCGCCGATCACGGCACCGGCGGCGGCGGCTCCGAGTGCCTGTCCGAGCACCAGCGTGACGAAGAGCACGGCCGTCCCGGCCTCGGCGCGGTCGGCGTCGATCGCGGTCGTCCAGGCGATCTGGGCACCGGTCGCCGCCGTGTAGCCCCAGCCGAAGACCAGGCACCCGAGGAGCGCGACCGGCAGGGTCCCCGGCCAGACCCCGAGCGCGAGGGACCCGACCACGACGCCCGCGACGCTGATCCGCCAGAGCCGCGCTGGAGTCAGGCGGGCCGTCCACCGGCTCGTGACGACGACCGCCGCTCCCCCGACACCGAGCGCGACCCAGGCGACGATCGAGCCGTCCCTGCCCACCCCGGCATCGACGAGCGTGGACCGGCCGAAGTTCCAGACGGCCGCGGAGGCCGCCCCGAGCAGGAGCGACGCGACGAGGAGTCGGCGATGCGCGGTGACCCACGACCGCCCGGCGGTGACCCCCGGACCGCCGGCTGCTCGCGGACGCTCCGCCGCACGCGGACGGTCCGCCGGTCGCGGACGGTCCGCCGGTCGCGGACGGTCCGCCGCTCGTGGACGGTCCGTGCAGAGCACCGCGGTCCCGGCCAGGACCGCGCAGACCGCGGCGACGGACCACGCCGTCCGCCAGTCGGGCAGGAGCAGCAGCGCCAGGAGCCCGGCGGCGACGAGCCCGGGTCCGGTCCCGGCGTTCACGATCGACTGCAGGCGCGCGGCGCGCTCGGGTCGTGCGTTCCTCGCCACGATCCGGACCAGTGCGGGCGACGCGGCGCCGGCCCCCGTCGAGCCGAGGACCACGAAGGCGCCGAAGGCCACCGGGTCCTGGCTCGCCGCGGTGCCGGCGGCGCCGACGGCCGCGGTGCCGGCGGCGAGGACGACCAGTGCCCGCGGACGTGCCGCGGCGGCGAGGAAGCCGACGGCCGCGCCGACGACGTAGGCGACCGATGCGCCGGCGGAGACCCACCCGGCCGTCGCGGCGCCGAACCCGAGGTCGGCCTGCGCGTCGGGCAGGACCAGCCCGTACGCCAGCCGCACCAGCCCGTAGGTCACCGCGATGAGCGCCGTGCCCGCGACGACGAGCCCGGTCGAATTCGAAAACGATCGTTTCACTTTTCCGAGCCTAGAGTGCAGGCATGGCGATCCGTGCAGGAACCGAGCGGAAGCTCCTCGACGCTGCCGAGGAGCTGTTCTTCACGAACGGCATCGCGGCCACCTCCGTCGACGCCGTGCTCGACCGCGCCGGTGTCTCGTCGGCCACCCTCTACCGCGCCTACCCGAGCAAGGAGTCCCTCGTCGCGGCGACCCTCGAACGGCGTCGACGGGACTGGGAGGGCACGTGGACCGCCGCCGTCGCGGAGCACGGCGACCCGCGGACGCGACTGCTCGCGGTGTTCGACGCGCTCGACGCCTACCGCGCACGCACGGCAGCCTCACGGTGGTGCGCCTTCCTCGGCACGGCGTCCGAGTACGCGGACGCCCCGACGGAGATCCGGGTGGTCCTCGACACCGAGACGAGCGACATGCGGACGCGCCTCACCGCGCTCGCCGAGCCCCTCGTCGGGACGGGGGCCCAGGCGCTCGGTGAGCAGCTCACCCTCGTCGTGTCCGGAGCCCTCGCGATGCGGCTCCGGGATGCCGACGCCGACACGGGCGTGGCGCGGGCCGTCGCGGGGGTCCTGGTCGACGAGGCCCTGCGCGCGGGGTGACGCCGCGCCCGAGCCGGCTAGGCGTACCGGATGCCCTCGCCGGCGAGCACGGCGCGGTACCCCTCGCGGTACGTCGGGTAGGCGAAGGCGAAGCCCGTCGACCGCAGGAGCGCGTTCGACAGGCGCTTGTCGGTGACGGGGCCCTCGACGGGTGCCGCCGGAAGCGGCCCCGCGCCGAGCTCGTCGGCCAGGAACCGCAGCACGTCGTCACGGCGGACCGGCTCGTCGTCCGTGCCGATCACGAGCGGGGGCGCGCTCGCCGTCGTGGCCAGGTGCACGAGGAGCGCCGCGGCGTCGTCGCGGTGGATGCGGTTCGTCATCGGGGACGACTCCCCCGGCGGCGCGACCGTCGCCCGGCCGCTGCGGACCTGGTCGACGAGGCGTGTCCGACCCGGGCCGTATATCCCGGAGAGCCGCACCAGCGTCGCGGCGGGCGCACGGTCGCGCAGCAGCGACTCCGCCTCGAGCAGGACGTCGGCGGTCGGGGTGCCGCCGGTCGCCGGCGTCGACTCGTCGACGACACCGGCGCCGCCGTACACCGCCGTCGAGGACACGACGACGATGCGTGGCGTGGCACCGGAGGAGTCGACGCCGTCGAGCACGTTCCGGAGCCCGTCGACGTAGGTCGCCCGGTAGGTCTCGGTGTCCCGGCTCCCCGCGGCGAGCGCCACGACCACGACACCGGTGTCGCCGTCGATCACCGGCTGCTCGTGTCGGAGGTCGACGGCGCCGCCCGCGAGGGGCGCCGGGATGCGGTCCGGGGTGCGGCGGAGGCCGACGACGGAGTGGCCTGCGGCGTGGAAGCGGAGTCCGGCGGCGATCCCGAGGTCGCCACAGCCGGCGATGACGACGTGCACGGGTCGACTCTACGGCCGGGTCGTCGTGCGTCGGTGCGCGTCGGGCGCGGAGGGCGCCCGGTGACGTCCAGGGCCGGCGCCTAGCATCGAGCAGATGCCTGCTCCGTCGGACCCCACTGCCCGTGCCCACCCCGGACAGGACGAGTTCATCCGGGTGCGGGGAGCGCGGGAGAACAACCTGCGGGACGTCGACGTGGACGTGCCGCGCGACCGGATCGTCGCGTTCACGGGGGTCTCCGGGTCGGGGAAGTCCTCGCTGGCGTTCGGGACGGTGTTCGCCGAGGCGCAGCGGCGGTTCCTGGAGTCGGTGGCCCCGTACGCGCGTCGGCTCATCGCGCAGGGGTCCACGCCGCACGTGGACTCGATCACGGGTCTGCCGCCGGCCGTCGCCCTGCAGCAGCGTCGGGGGGCGCCGAGTTCGCGGTCGACGGTGGGGACGCTGACGACGCTGTCGAACTCGATGCGCATGCTGTACTCCCGGGCGGGGACCTACCCTGCCGGTGCCGAGCGGTTGGAGTCGGACTCGTTCTCGCCGAACACGGCGGCCGGTGCGTGTCCGCGGTGTCACGGTCTCGGTGTGGCGCACGAGGTGACCGAGGCGTCGGCGGTGCACGACGACGGGCTGAGCATCCGGGACGGGGCGATCACGGCGTGGCCGGGGGCGTGGCAGGGCAAGAACCTCCGCGACGTGACGGCGGCGCTCGGGTACGACATCGACCGTCCGTGGCGGGAGCTGTCCCGTGCCGACCGTGACTGGCTGCTGTTCACCGAGGAGCAGCCGGTGGTCGAGGTGCACCCGAAGCGGGACCGGGTGGCGAAGCCGTACAAGGGGCGGTTCTGGAGTGCTCGGCAGTTCGTGATGCACACGCTCGCCGACTCGCAGAGCGAGACGCAGCGGACGAAGGTCCTGCGGTTCGTGGAGTCCGGGCCGTGCGGCCTGTGTGGTGGGACGGGGCTGACCCGTGCCGCGCTGGCCGTGACGGTCGCCGGGCGGACCATCGCGGCGATGAACGGGCTCCCCCTGACGGTCCTCGCTGACACGCTCCGCCCGATCGCGGCGGTCACGGACGCGGCTCCGGCGACGTCGCGGGCTTCGTCGGGTGAGCGGACGGAGGTCGCGGTGGCGATCGCCGGTGACCTGCTCCGGCGCGTGGAGGTGCTGACCGGGCTCGGGTTGGGGTACCTGTCCCTGGACCGCGCGACCCCGACGCTGTCACCCGGGGAGACGCAGCGGCTCCGCATCGCCACGCAGCTGCGGTCGGGGCTCTTCGGGGTCGTCTACGTCCTCGACGAGCCGAGTGCGGGGTTGCACCCGGCGGACGCCGAGTCGTTGACGGCGGTGCTCGAGGACCTCCGGGCGAGTGGCAACAGCGTGTTCGTGGTGGAGCACGACATGCGCATCGTCCGTCGGGCGGACTGGATCGTCGACGTCGGTCCGGGTGCGGGTTCCGCGGGTGGGACGGTGCTGTACAGCGGACCGGTCGACGGTCTGGCGGAGGTGGAGGCGTCGGTCACCCGGCGGTTCCTCGACCCGCGCGGGTCGGGCGGGCCGTCGCGGGTCCCGCGGACGCCGGTGGGGACGCTCGAGCTCCGGGGGGTCAGTCGGCACAACCTCCGCGACCTCGACGTCGACCTCCCGCTCGGGGTCATGACCGCGGTGACGGGGGTCAGCGGGTCGGGCAAGTCGTCGCTGGTGGGCGGGGTCCTGCCGGCGACGGCGACGGAGCACCCGCTCGTCGACCGGGTCGTGCAGGTGGACCAGAAGCCGATCGGCCGGACGCCGCGGTCGAACCTCGCCACGTACACGGGGCTGTTCGACGCGGTCCGTGCCGCGTTCGCCGCGACCGACACGGCCCGTGAGCGCGGCTGGGGTGCCGGTCGGTTCTCGTTCAACGTCGCCGGGGGTCGCTGCGAGGTGTGCCAGGGCGAGGGGTCGGTGTCGGTCGAGCTCCTGTTCCTGCCGGGGAGCTGGGCTCCGTGTCCCGAGTGCCACGGTTCGCGGTACACGGCCGAGACGCTCGAGGTGCGCTGGCACGGTGCGTCGATCGCGGACGTGCTCGCGATGACGGTGGACGAGGCGGCACCGTTCCTCGCCGAGCTGCCGGCCGCGGCCCGCGGTCTCGAGGCGCTCCGCCAGGTCGGCCTCGGCTACCTGCGACTCGGACAGCCCGCGCCGGAGCTCTCCGGCGGCGAGGCGCAGCGCATCAAGCTCGCGACCGAGCTCCAGCGGGCCCGCACGGGGCACACGCTGTACCTGCTCGACGAACCCACCACGGGGCTGCACCCGGCCGACGTCGAGCTGCTCACCGAGCAGCTGTCGCGGCTCACGGACGCGGGCAACACGGTGGTCGTGGTCGAGCACGCGATGGACGTCGTCGCACACGCCGACCACGTCGTCGACATGGGGCCGGCCGGGGGCGACCACGGCGGGCAGGTGGTGGCGTCCGGCACACCGGAGGAGGTCGCCGCCTCCGGCGAGAGCCGGACCGCGCCGTACCTGCGCGCGCAGCTGGGCCGCTGACCGCAGCAGCGCACAGCTCGGCCGCCGACCGCGGCACGTGCCGGACTGGAGGCTCGTGGCGGCGTCGCCACGGGCCTCCAGTCCGGTGTGCACCGGTCAGAGCGAGAAGCCGCCGTCGCTGGTGAGCACCTGACCGACGACCCAGCTGCCACCGGAGGTGGCGAGCCAGCCGATGAGCTCGGCTGGGTCCTCGGGTCGGCCGAGGCGGCCGAAGGGCGTGCTGGCGACCCAGGCGTCGAGGTCCTCCAGGGAGCGGTCGGTGGTCTCCGGGTCCATGTAGCCGGTGTTGACGGGGCCCGGGTCGACGGTGTTGAGGACGATGCCGAGCTCGAGGAGCTCGGCGGCGACCGTCGCGGTCACCCCGGCGAGGGCGGCCTTGCTGGCGGCGTACGCGACCTCGCCCCGCATGGCGCCGTGGACCTGCCCCGACGTCATCCAGAAGACGTGCCCGCGGGGCTCCGCGTACGGACCGTTCCCGGTGATGCGGTCCCCCGGTCGTCGCGGTGCGGCGTCGACGGCGAGCTGCGGTGCCCGTCGTCGGGCGAACTCGGCGGTGAGCAGCATCGTGGCCCGGGTGTTGACCTCCCAGAACGCGGTGAGGCGTTCCGGTGTCATGTCGAGGATGCTGCCGTCGTCGCCGCTCTTGGCCTGGTTGCAGACGAGGACGTCGAGGTCCCCGGTCAGGGCCGCCGCGGTGGCGATGACCTCCGGCACGGACGCGGGGTCGGACAGGTCGGCGGCGACGTCCGCGAACCGTGCTCCCGCGGCCAGGTGCGCGCGGACCCCCGCGCGGACGGCGTCGAGGTCGTCGCCGCCCCAGGGCAGGTCGAGGTCGTGCGGTCGGTGGTGGTGGATGACGACGTGCGCGCCCAGGGACGCGAGCTTCGTGGCGACGGCGAACCCGATGCCGCGTCGTCGGGAGACACCGGTGACGAGGGCGGTCTTGCCGTGCAGGGGCAGGTGTGCGGACATGGTGAACCTCTCGATCGCGCCGGGACGTGGCGCACAGATGGAATCGGAGACGGTTCAGCGGCACTGCATGTCGATCAACCTACACAGGCCCGTCGGAACCGACAACCACTCCGAACGGAGGGTGCGGGACACGGCGTCGTCGGTCTGGGACCAGGTCGATCGACATCCGTAGGATCGTGAGGGAACCACGTCATCGGAGACGGAGACCGGAATGGACACCACCCACCAGCAGGCCACCACGTCGCCGACGACCCGGGCCACGGCCTCCGTCGCGGCGATCCTCGCCGAGTCCGCCGCGCGGTTCCCGGACGACGTCGCCGTGGTCGTCGGCGACCAGCGCACGACCTACGCCGAACTCTGGTCGGAGACCCTCGCCTACGCGGGCGCGCTCCGGGCACGCGGCGTGACGGCGGGGGCGCGCGTCGCCATGCTCATCCCGAACGTCACCGACTTCGCCCGCGTGTACTACGCCGTCCTCGCCCTCGGAGCGGTCGTCGTGCCCGTGCACGCGCTGCTCAAGCGGCGCGAGATCGAGTACGTCCTGCGCGACAGCGGCGCCTCGCTCCTCGTCTGCGCCGCGCCGCTGCTCGCCGAGGGAGCTGCCGGCGCCGCACTGGCCGACGTGGACGTCGTCACGGTCCTCGCCCCGGAACCGGACGGGGCCGCCGGTGGTGGACACGACCGCCTGGAGGCACTGGCCGCGTCGAGCGAGCCGCTCACGACCTACACGCCCCGCCACCCGTTCGACACGGCGACGATCCTGTACACGAGCGGCACCACGGGGCACCCGAAGGGCGCGGAGGGATCGCACTTCGCACTGCTCGAGCAGGTCAACACGAACCTGCTGACGACGTTCGACATGCGCCGCGGCGACGTGCTCCTCGGCGCGCTGCCGCTGTTCCACACCTTCGGGCAGACCTGCACGATGAACACCGGCTTCCGCGCAGGAGCGACGATCGTGATGCTGCCGAAGTTCGACGGGGACGCCGCCCTGACCGCGATGGTCGACCACGGCTGCGAGATCTTCATGGGCGTCCCGACGATGTACATCGCCCTGCTCGACGCCGCCACCAGGAACGAGGCCCGCCCGCACCTGCGCTACGCGATCTCCGGCGGCGCATCCCTGCCGCTCGCGGTGCTGGAACGCTTCCAGGCCGTGTACGACGCGCCGATCCACGAGGGCTACGGCCTCACGGAGACGTCCCCGGTCGCGACGTTCAACCACGTCGGCCGGCCACCGCACCCGGGTACCATCGGCACGCCGGTCTGGGGCGTCGACGTCGAGATCGCCGACCCGGCCACCGCGGACACGATCGTCCTGCTGCCGCACGGCGAGATCGGCGAGCTCGTGATCCGCGGCCACAACCTCATGAACGGGTACCTCGACCGGCCGGAGGACACCGCGCACGCGATCGTCGACGGGTGGTTCCGCACCGGCGACCTCGGCACGAAGGACGACGAGGGCTACCTGACGATCGTCGACCGCACGAAGGACATGATCATCCGGAACGGCTACAACGTGTACCCGCGGCAGGTCGAGGAGGTCCTCGCGGCACACCCCGACGTGACGATGGCCGCCGTGTTCGGCGTCCCCCACGCCGTGCACGGGCAGGAGATCGAGGCCGCCGTGGTGCTCCGAGCGGACGCGACCGTGACGCCGGACGAGCTCGTCGCCTTCGTCGCCGGGGAGATCGCGGCGTACAAGTACCCGCGCGCCGTACACGTGCTCGACGCACTGCCGCTCGGGCCGAGCGGCAAGGTGCTGAAGCGGGAGCTCGTCGAGCGGTTCGGGGCGGAGCGGGAGACGGTGGGCCCTGCCGGGATCGAACCGACGACATCCACGGTGTAAATGTCCTTGTCCCTGGACGCTGCCAGACCGGTAGGCAAGTAACCGCAACCATCGCAGCTGTTCAAAGTCCGGTTCTTTGCGGTTAGTTGCCACCGCCTCCGCGTCTTCACCAACACCACACCGACACGCGGAAGCTCCACCGCACACACCAGGACTCGCGGCGTCGGCACTGTAGGCGGCGAGGGTCCGCGCGACGAGTCAGCTGCGCCGGGTGCTCGACGACACCCGACTTGACCTGGGCTTTCCTCGAACAAGGCCCCCGCGGCGTCGGGTCATGCATAGGGCGTGCATGACCAACGCAAACACCCACACCATCAAGGCCCGCAGCGCTCAGACGTCGAACGGCCAGACCGCCCCTTCTCGTCGAGGCCGCGGTTTCACCCACGAGTCGGGCCCGAACAACCCGAACATCGAGTGGTACACCCCGGCCGCCGTGTTCGACGCTCTGGGCGTCGATTTCGACCTGGACCCCTGCTCCCCCGGTTCCGCGCTCTCGAACGTTCCGGCCGTGAACTGCTTCACCATCAACGATGACGGGCTGACCTCCCCGTGGCACGGCATGTGCTGGGTAAACCCGCCTTACGACGACACGGACGCATGGCTCGAGAAGCTGGCTGCACACGGCGATGGCATCGCACTCGTCTTCGCACGCACGGACACCAAGTGGGCGCACAAGGCGATGGCTTCGGCCGACGTCGTCTGCTTCACCGCTGGCCGCATCAAGTTCATCAACGGCCGGACGGGCCGGCCACAGGGGTCGCCTGGCGCGGGGTCGATGTTCCTGGCGTGGGGAGAGCGGGCCGCGAGAGTTCTCCGCCAGGCCGACCTCGGGCTCTGCTTCTCCGTTCTGAGCTGACCACCGGGTTCCCCAGAGGCCCTCGATGCGAGTTCGCGTCGAGGGCCTCTTCGCGCGCTCACATCACGTCGAGAATGCCAGCGCGCTCCAACATCAGAAGCATCTGCCCGTCGCTCGGCCCCACCCGCTCTACCGAACCCAGCGGTAACGGCGCACCGTGCAGCTGCATGACGGTGAGGTAGAGGGCCGGTTTTCCGACCCACTGCTCCGGGAGGTCGGATTCGAATCGCTCGCCCTTCGGTGCCGTGTAGATGGCCAGCTCCTCAACCGTCATCGACGCGGTGCCCTGACGGCGATGCACGCGCTCCCAGTGTTCCAGTTCGGCGTGCTGTGCTCTCTGTGCGACGGCAATCATCAGCTCGGCGCGATTCGAGGCGCCCGGGAGCAGTTGAGCCAGCGCGGCTCGCGGGTCATCGAACAGCATCCAGTCTCCGCTGATGTGGACGAGGGTGTGGGCGGACGGCTCGATGGTCACGACGGCGGCCGACGCCGTCCTGCGCGAATGTCGGCGAGGTAGTCGAGCGGTTGTTGCAGCGACCACAGCGCATCGAGCAGGCGGCCGTCTTCCGGCATTGCCCAGCCGAGGAGAGCGGTCGCCTCAGCGGGTGAGAAGATCTCGCCTGCCCGCACCACCGCGGTCCAACCAGCGCGGATGTGGACGCGGCGGACCTCGTCCGGCGCATCTCGCTTCGCAACGCGCGCGTACTCCCTAGCGCCTTCCTGCGGGGTGACGAGCTCGACTATCAACCCGACGCCGGGACCAAGCGTGAGGACCTGCGCACGAACGCGGACCTCCGCGTCGTCCTCGGGCCCACTGCGGTACTCGATGAGCATCGGCTCGCCGGTGGTCGGCGACGACGAATGCGCATCGACAGTCGAACGCAGGCGCCCCCACGAGATGGCTCGCCACGTACCGCCGCCCGCTTGCAGCACGGAGAGCGTCTCCGCCGCGAGGTGCTGCTTGGCCTCGGGGTAGCCGCTCATGCGAGGTCCACAGCTGCCGGAGTGATCGCGCGTGGCGCCCCGGTCGATCCTGATCCGTTCACGAGAGATGTATGCGCGGATTGCACGACATGCGTGCGTACGGACGGACGGACGGAACGACGACAGCATTCGGGCTGGTGCTGATCATCCGCACGCGGTGCGTCCGCGCGTCGAAGGTCCGAATGCGCGGCGGGGGCTGAGTTCATCACGAACGCTTCTATGCGGCGAACCGCGGCGTTGACGCGACTTTCTCGAGGGCCGGCGCGATCCGGCCGTCATCGAGCAAGCGGTGACTTGCCGGTGCTCGACGCGTGGACGGGATCGTCAAGTCACCGCAGATCGCCGGTGGCAAGCCGATCGGAAGGGGTAGAGGGCCCTTTGACTTGAAGACTTATGTATAGAGGATACAAAGAAGAAGAAGAAGAAGTAGATCGGCCCTAGATCCCCACACCTATATACCCCCTAAAAGGTCTATAGCTGTACCTCCCCGCAACGGTCATGCACGGAAGCCACGAGAGGTTTCCCCAGTTCAGACCGACTTTTCTGACACTTTCAGGGCTCATCACGGGCAAGCACTATCCGCCAGGAACGACGATCCGGGCACCCTGGGTGCATGTCAGGAGCCCCGACGACAAGGGCCATCAGCCCGGTTCCTCCCTGAGGACGGCGGCTATGACACACCGGCCTCGCCGTCGCTGGACTGGACCGAAACACAGGTCAACTCAGCCCGTCTCGGTCACTCCGACATTTTCGCCGCATAGAGGTGGGTGGACAGCAAACAGCCTGTCCGTCCACCACGAGGAAGCGAACACATGTCCCCCACCAATCAGCCCGCCGGCAACGGCGCCATGTCACTCCGAGAGCTCGCTGCGGCGGCTGACGTCACCCTCGGCACCGTTTACGCCTGGAGCGCCAAGGGCATGCTCCCCGAGTCTGCATCCAAGGTCGACGGAAAGTTCTGGATCCCTCGCGCCGACGCCGACGTGCTCATCGCAGAACGGCGTGCGGACAAGCAGCGCTTCTTCGGACAGAACACCGAACCGTTCCCGCTGGATGTCGAGACAGTCGGGCTCGAGTGGCTCGCCGCTCAGTTGAACGTGTCACTGCGCCGGGTGTGGGCCCTGAGTGCAGAGGGCGCGCTGCCTGCATCCGCGCGACGGATCGGGCGATCCATCCAGATGCCCATCGAAGACGCACGCACCTTTGCCGAGGAGCAGCGCAGCCGCCGACGACGCCCGTTCCCAAGGCGCCGACAGGCATCGCGAGCGACAGTGGGCCTGGGGTGGCTCGCTGATGAAATCGGATGCCCTCGACAGTCCCTCTACTACATCATCAACATCGTTCCGCTGCCGGACTCGACGTTCTACGCCGGGAACGAGATGCGGATGCCCCGCGAGGACGGCGAGAACTGGGTCGCCGACTTCTCCGCGTCGATCGAAGCCGACAACGCCAACGGGCGACGCCTCGGCGCCGCGCTGAACCGGTCGCAGGCCGCGTGAGGGTGGGGGTCGGCCGAGCGATGTCAGCCGACCGCCACGAGCTCGGCCTTCGTCAGATGATCTCGTCACGGTATGCGGGCTGTGCGCACGCGAGACCTTCCCAACGCACCTGGAGAGGCCAACCGCCACCCTTGGTGACGACGCCACGACACCCTCCGGGTACGAACGTCCTGCTCGTTCCCCCATGGTCCTTGCTCGCAGCGACAACGGTTCCGGCGGAAATCATCATGGTCGTTCCTCTCTTGAAGCCGGCCGGACATCGGCGGCGCCGTTCCTATGCGCGGACAGGACGGGCTTTGGGAGCGCCGCAAGTCGCGAACCGGGGTGCCATCTGACGTGACCTCCGTGGTTGTGAATGCTGACTCGCCTCGAGGGGTCACTCGAGGCATGTTGTCGATGACCTCGCTACCTCCGCACATATCGCAGGTAGCCCCGCCGGTCTCCATCCGAGACAGTCGCCGGCACGGCAGATCCGATCTCGAAGGGAATCTGATGCACAGCGCCAGCGACGAATGGTGGTCTCAAGCCCGGCAACGTACCGACATCCTCGACTTGCGGGACTGGTCCACGTGGCCGGTCGACATCACGCGCGAACTCGTCGCCCTCGAACGCGCGGGCCTGCCCGCCACGATCGAGACCCACGACACAATCCGCCTCGCCGACGGCCGCCGCGCCCGCGTCGCACCAGCCGCATCCCCCCGCCGCCAACCCGGCCTGAGTCTCGACGACGAGCCAGAACTGCTGCTCGTGCCGACACCGGCGTACGTCAACCGCCGCACCTTCGTCGAAGTAGCGCGGTCCGCACCGAACGTGCTGCTCGTTGACGGCTCCCAGGTATGGGAGGACGGCCGGCAGATCGCCGGAGAGCCTGCGTTCCAAGAGCTCCGAAGTGACCGGTACGCGGTGTTCGCCGTCGCACGCACCCTCCCTGTTGCCAGCGGCCGTATCGATCAGATCGCGGCCCACACGGGGATGAGCGTTGGACGGGTCGGTGACGCGCTCAGCGTTCTCGGCGACACCGTTCGGCACGTCGACATCGGATGGGAAGCGGTCGACATGTTCGCCCTCGCCGACTGGGCGATGACCTACAACGGGCCCGGTGGTACCGCCACCAGCTGGCACCACCCCGGTACCGTCAAAGAACAAGCGCGCCTCCTCATCGACGCCGGCGCACTCGTCTCCGGCGCCTGGGCGGCGATGACCCCGTTCCCTGGCCTTTCGTATCTCGGCCGGAAAGACGACGTCGGAACCGGACGAACACGGGTGGCGTTCACCCGCACCATGCCCGACATGGCCGCGCTGGGATTCACGCCCGCCGTCCCACCAAGGGATGGGAGGGCGCGACCGAAGTTCACCGTCGCTGTCCCCGAGGACGAGACCATCTTCGCGACGTCGAACTTCTCCGCCGGCGGCATCACCGACGACACCATCACCGTAGCCACTCTCATGCGCGGCTACCACGAAACTGACCTCGCCAACCAGCTCCGCAGCCGAATCCACTTCCGCACCGACGTCCACTACGACCTCATCCACCATCTTCCTTCGTGACAGGCCCGTACGACAGCACGCTTCAAGCATCGGAAGTGTCACCCACGACTGTGGGCGCCCCAGATTGCGCCGGCGTCTCGTGCGACAACTGCCGAACCGCGGACCCCGCGCCCGTGCCGGGACTCGTTGAGACCAACGACGGGGTGTGGCACGTCGCCTCGAGCCCGTGACGCGTCACCTCAGTCGACCAGGCCTCGGTTGGCGACCGTCGGGCGACGAAAAGGCGCCTCAGCACGACAACGAACCACTCGGAGTGACCGCGCCGACAGGCCTGACCTCGACGACACAGCAATCGGCTTCTCCTCCGCACAGATCCAACTAGCCACGACGGGAGCCCCGCGATCAAAGGAGTCCGCGGGCGCCTGGAGTCCGTCGCTGCGCCGCTACGACCTCGGCCTCTGAATGCCGAGCAGACGCGCTGCGCCCGCCGGCCAGAAGCGTTCGTATGGGGCAGCCTTGAGAGAATCAAAGCGGACCATCTATATGCGACACTCGGACCCTCGATCGAGCGGCGGTCCGCAGCCGGCCGGTCGACGACCGGCTATCGGTCACTCGTGCCTTGCCAGTGGAGGCAGCTGAAGCCTCGCTACATTCGACGCATCCGTGCGGCGAGTCGGAGTGCCTGAACGGAACGTCGGTGCTGTTCCGCGCGGTGGCGGCCGTTGGCGGGAGAGGGGTGTGGTGCCGCGATGACGGGGACGAGTCGGGCGTGCTCGTCCAGGGTGAGGTACCGCATGACTCCGTCGAGAGCGATGCTCCCGTACGTGACGATCGCTTCGACGGAGGGGAGCGCCTTGAGGAGAACGCTCAGGGCATGTCTTCCCTCGTCGATGTCTGCAGGTCGTATGCGCCCGGGGAGTTCCCACGGGATGAGGTTCCAGCGGAGGTACGCGTTGCGTGCGAGTCCGGACTCGATGCGGGCTGCGCGGAACGCGGCCGCGGTCGGCCCCGGGTTGTCCTCGCTGCAGACCGCCGAGTGCGCTGCGGCAATGGTCTGGGGGCCGGGTGACTGCATGAGGACCAGCACTCGGCTGGACGTGCCGCCGGATCGTGGGTCGAAGCTCGGGACGAACCGTCGCGAGCCGTCGGGTGCGGTGCGCCATGCCTCCGCGAGGACGTTCAGCGATCGAACGTCCGCGACCTCATCCGCGAGTTCGTCGGGGGTGCTCACGCCGGCTGTGGTGGTGCGAGGAGTGTGCCGCGGATGACGGAGCCGTGGAAGGTGCGGACGGCAACGGTGATCCACGCGGCGACGAGGCCGGCGTAGTAGACGACCGCGAGCACAGCGACGACGGTGAGTCCGGAGTGCAGGGCCAGGCCGTTCAGCCCGGTGACGCAGGTACCGACGGGGAACGTGAACGACCACCACGTCAGGCTGAACGGCAGATGTTCTCGAGCGGTGCGGATGGTGATGGCGAGGGCGATGACGGTCCACAGCAGCGCGAAGCCGAGCATCGCGAACCCGTACACCAACGCCACGACCAGCAGCGCGTGGGCGGTCGAGGCGTCGACGACGGTCGGTGCGTTCGAGGCGAGGAGGTTCACCGCGGTGATCGACTGCCCGACCGGTCCGAGGACGATCCACAGCGTCGGCACCATCCCGGCCGCACCGACCTTGTGCTGCGCGAGTCGGCTCCAGATCAGCGTGATCACGACCAGGGACGTGATGAGGCTGAGGCCGAAGAAGCCGTAGCAGGACCACAGCAGTGTCTCGCGCCCCTGCCCGGCGGGGGCGTAGGGCAGCAGGAGGGCGCCGGTGGAGGCGGACACCATCGGCGGGACGATCGGCATCAGCCAGCCGCCGAACGCGGAGTCGGGTCGGTTCTCGTGGCGGGTGAACGCCAGGTACGGCACCAGGACCGCAGTGAGGAGTCCGCCGATGGTGCCGAGGCTCCAGAGGACCCAGTCGATGGTGACGGCGGCGGGGAGGCCGATCCAGTCTTTGCCGAGGAGGATCGTTCCGGCGCCGACGGTGAGGAACGCCATCGGCGGTGCGCCGTAGAAGTGCGAGATCACCGGGTGCAGGTGGTGCTTCGCTGCGGTGCTCCGGTAGCGGACCCAGTGCAGGACCGTCGCGATGGTGAGGGCGACGAGCAGGACCGCGGCGATCGCCCACACGATCGTCGCCGCGGTGCGCAGACCGGGGAACTGCAGCGGCAGCGATGCGGCCGCGACGGCGACGATCCCGGTGCCCATGATCGACGCGAACCAGTTCGGGGTCAGGTTCGACACGATCAGACCGGGCTGCTCCAGCTCCCGGAACAGCCGCCGGTCGCGCGCATAGTGCTCGGACGTCGCGGGTGCGTGGGCGAGGTGAGCGGACATGCACCCATCGTGCGCGCGTTCCCCGTGGTTCGGGAACGGCGGACTCGTTGGCAGGGCACAATGGTTGCTTGTGGCACTGCGGCGGTTGACGGACCGGACTCTGGACCTCGACACCCTCGAGGTCCTCGTCCGCGTCGCGGAGACCGGTTCGTTGACCCGCGCGGCCGAGGCGTTGGGGGTGACGCAGCAGGCGGTCTCGGCGCGCTTGCGTGCCGCGGAACAGGCGACTGGTCAGCCGCTGGCGCACCGGACGGCATCCGGGACCGCGCTGACCGACGCCGGCCGGGTGGTGCTCGGTCTGGCCGTTCCCGTGTTGGAGGCCTCCCGGCGGCTCGAAGTAGGAGTCGCCGCGCTTCGAGAACCCGCGGGATCTCTCGTGGTCGCAGCGTCGCAGACGATCGCCGAACTCCTGCTCCCTGGATGGTTGCTCGTCCACCGGGCCGTCGCACCCGAGGCGTCGGTGCGGTTGATCGCGGGAAACTCCGCCGACGTGACCGACCTCGTCCGTTCCGGCGCTGCCGACGTCGGATTCACGGAGACACCTGCTGCGCCACCTGACCTGTCCTCGCTGGTGGTCGACGAGGACGAACTCGTGGTCGTCGTCGCCCCGCACCACCCGTGGGCAAGCGCTTCGGGCATCACCGCGGATGACCTCGCGGAGACGCCGCTGCTGCTGCGTGAGGAAGGGTCCGGGACCCGCGCCACGGTCGAGGCGTGGCTCGACCGTGCTGGGCTCCGCCTGGTCGCCCCAGCGGCCGTGCTGGAGACGACCGGCATCATCCGCGCCAACGCGCGGGCCGGCATCGCGCCGGCGGTGATGAGTCTCCGCACCGTCGACACCGACCTCGCCGACGGTGCCCTCGTCCGAGTAGCGCTGCTCGGCCCGCCACTGATCCGGCCGCTGCGCGCAATCTGGACGGGCCGCCCGGGGCCCGCTGTGACGGCGTTCCTAGACACCGCCCGCAGCTCGAGCGCCAGTGGTCAGATCAGTCCGTAGGGCAGCTCCGGGTGCTGTTCGGCGATTTCGATGAGCCGGTTGTACTTCGCGACGCGTTCCCCGCGGGCGGGTGCGCCGGACTTGATCTGCCCGGTGCCGGTTCCGACGACGAGGTCCGCGATGAACGTGTCCGTGGTCTCCCCGGAACGGTGCGACACCATGCTGGCCATCCCGATGCTGGTGGCGGTGGCGATCGCGCCGAGGGTCTGGGAGACGGTGCCGATCTGGTTCGGCTTGATCAGTGCCGCGTTCGTCAGCTGCTGTTCGCCGCCGTCGCGGATCCGTTGCGGGTCGGTGACGTAGAGGTCGTCGCCGACGATCTGGATCCGGTCGCCGAGCGCTGCCTGCATGCGGCGGAACCCCTCATGGTCGTCTTCCGCGAACCCGTCTTCGACGCTCCGGATCGGATACGCGTCGACCAGGTGCCGGTAGTAGTCGACCAGCCCGTCCCGGTCGAGGCTGTCGTCAAGCATCCGGTAGGATCCGGCGCCCTGGGAGAACTCGTTCGCTGCCGGGTCGAGCGCGATCGCCACCTGATCGACGCCCGGCTCGTAGCCCGCGGCACGGATCGCGGCGACGAGCAGGTCGAGCGCTTCCTCGGGGGCGGCAATTGACGGTGCGAAGCCACCCTCGTCGCCGAGGCCGAGGCTGCCGAACCGGTCCCGCACCAGGGCCGCGAGCGCGTGGTAGACGTCCGCGCCGATGCGGACGGCGTCGGCCATCGAGTCGGCATCGACGGGGGCGATCATGAACTCCTGGAAGTCCAGGGCGTTCGCTGCGTGCGCGCCGCCGTTGAGGACGTTGAAGTGCGGGACCGGCAGGCGCGGCGTCGAGCCGGTGATCTCGGCGATCCACTTCCAGAGCGGCAGGTCCGCGGCGTGGGCGAGGGCCCGGGATGCGGCGATCGAGGTGGCGACGACGCTGTTCGCGCCGAGCCGGCGGTACCCGGTGGTGCCGTCGAGTTCGGCGAGGGCGGCGTCGATCCGCCCGATCGAAGACCATGACCGGCCAGTGAGGAGCCCTGAGATATCGGTGTTGATCAGGTGGAGCGCCTGAGTAACGTCGCGGCCGCCGAACTTGGAACCGCCGTCGCGGAGCTCGACGGCTTCGTGGGCGCCGGTGGATGCGCCCGCGGGGGCGTCCCCGGTGACGGTGCGGCCGTCGTCGAGCTCGAGGGAGACGCGAACGGTCGGGTGGCCGCGGGAGTCGAGGATGCGGGCGCCGTGGACGGCGTCGATGGTGACGGGGTGGTCGTGGTGAGTGACGTACTCGCCCTGATGTGCTCCGTGGTGGTGGATGCCGCTGATGTAGTCGTTCATGGTGACGCTCCTTCGGTTCGGGTCATGCGTCGAGCTGGCGGGTGGTTGCGGGGAAGCCGCGGGGAGGCGGAGGGACGACCTCCTAGCGATCACTCAGCGCCAGTGCCTCCCCGCGGCAGTCTGTGGACCCGTGGGTCACGGGTGTCGGGTGTGGGCTTCCTGTGCGGTGCGGATGACGGCTTCGGCAGCAGCACGGTCGGCCCACCCGTTGGTGGTGACGTGCTTGCCGTGCTCGATCTCCTTGTAGTGGGCGAAGAAGTGCTCGATCTCCGCCAGCGTGGGCTCCGGCACATCTGTGATGTCCTGCAGCTGCGCGAAGCGGTCGTCGCCAGCGGGGACGGTGAGGATCTTGTCGTCGCCGCCGTTCTCGTCGACCATGCGCAGCATCCCGACCGGCCGGACCGTGATGACGACGCCGGGGAACGTGGGACGGGGTAGGAGCACGAGGGCGTCGAGGGGGTCGCCGTCCTCGCCGAGGGTGTTGTCGATGGAGCCGTAGTCCTGGGGGAACACCATGCTGGTGAACACCGCCCGGTCGAGCCGGATCCGGCCGGTGGTGTGGTCGACTTCGTACTTGTTGCCGCTGCCGCGGGGAATCTCGATCGTGACGTCGAACAGCATCAGCGCCTCCGGTTCTGGAGCGGGTGTGTGGTCAGTGGGCGGGGTGGTCACAGGGTGCCGCCGAGGAGAATGCCGGCGGTCGCGACGGCGACGGAGACGACGAGCATCCCGAGCCCGTTGATCGCGGCGGCGGTGATCCGGCCGCTGCGGGCGAGGCGGACGGTTTCGAAGCTGGCGGTGCTGAACGTGGTGTAGCCGCCCATCACCCCGGTGCCGAGGACCGCGACCGGCACCGCACCGAGGTGGGTGGCGGCACCGACGATGATCCCCAGCAGCAGCGACCCGGTGACGTTGATCGTCAACGTGCCGACGGGGAGCCGGAACTCCCGGCCGGTGTTGATCACCCCGTCGAGGAGGAACCGGCCGGCAGCGCCGGCACCGCCGGCGACGGCGACGGCGAGGATGAGCGCGGCGTTCATGCGTCCTCCGTTCGGGGTCGGAACCAGCCGGCGACGACGAGACCGCAGGCGGTCGCGATCGCGCCGGACAGGACGGTCAGGAGCGCGTACCCGGTGCCGGCGAGTCCGTGCCCGTCGAGGAACAGGGCGGCGGTGGACTCGGCGAGGGTGCTGTAGGTGGTGAACCCGCCGAGGACCCCGGTCCCGAGGAGCAGCCGCAGCACCCTCCGGCGGCCGGCATCGGGCCCACGGTGCGCGAGCGCTTCCAACAGCACACCGAGGGCCAACGCGCCGGTGATGTTGATCCAGAAGATCGACCAACTCACCCCGCCATCGGCAGGAAGCACGATGCTGATGACGTCACGGAGGGCAGTACCAGCGGCCCCACCGACTGCGACGAGGCCGACGTACCGCCACCGCAGATGCACCGGCCGCATGGTCGCTGCGGGGTCGGAGACGTCGACGTCCGGGTCGGAGGGGAGCTGGTCGTCGGGCATCGGGGTGTCCGTTCGGGTGGTCATGTTCCGCCTTCTGCCGCGACCAACGCCGCGGCGTGCTGTGCTGCTGTCGGATCCAGGAACGCCCCACCCCGCGGGACGAGAGCACCCGTCGGGGCGAGGTGGTACTGCACGGGTTGCCCGGTCGGCAGGTTCAGCTGCTCGAGCTCCGGGTCGGTGAGGTCGTCAATGCATGCGCACAACGCACGGAGCGAGTTCCCGTGCGCGACGACGAGGACGCTCCGCCCTGCCCGCAGCATCGGCAGGAGCCGGTCGTGCAGGACGGGGCGGACCCGCTCGATGACGTCCGAGAGGGCCTCGGTGCGTCGGAGAGCGCCGTCGGGCAGGCCGCGCAGCGCGGAACTTGACCGCAGTTCCTCCCACAGCTGCAGCGACATCGGTGGCGGCGCGCCGGTACGGGACCTGCGGAGCCGCAAGTACTTGTCGTCACCGAGCATCCGACGGGCGTCGGTCTTCGTCATCCCGGTCAGAGCACCGTAGTTGCGTTCGTTGAACTGCCACACCGCTTCTGTGGGCATCTGTGTCCCGAGGGCGTCGCAGACCAGTTCGGCGGTGCGGACGGCTCGGCGCAATGTGGAGGTGACCACGACGTCCGGCGTGATGTGCTTCGACCGAAGAAGCTGCCCCGCCGCTGCCGCTTGCTCTTCACCGTGAGGCGTGAGCGGGACGTCGAGGAGCCCGGTGAAAGTGCCGGCTTCGTTCGCGGTGCTCTCCCCATGCCGCAGAAGCATCAGCGTGCCCGTCACGGGGCATCCGACGGCCGGACCACGGTGGCACCAACCGGGTCATGCGGGACGACCAACACCGGCCGGTGCTGCTGATGGGTCAAGTGCGCGGCGACAGACCCATTGAGCAGTTCCGTCACCCGGCGTCGGCCGGTCTGCGATCCGACGACGATCATCACCGCATCACGTTCCTCAGCCACCGCAGCGAGTGCGCGACTCGGATCCCCGACCCGGAAGGCAACTTCCACGTCCACTGATCGCGCTGCAGCGAGCTCCTGAATGACCCGCACGTCTTCGTCGGGGAGCTGCTGCGGGTCGCTGTCCGCCGTGTCCGGGTCAATCGGTTCGATGATCTCCGACCCATCCGCACGGAACCCCGTCGACAGCAGCGCCGGATCGATGACCACACACACCAGGCGGGCGCTGAAGCGTTCAGCGACGGCAGCCGCGACACCGACGACGTCGTGCGCCTGCCCTGGCTGCACACCGACGACGACAACACCGGCAGTGTTCGACTCGACCATGACATATCCCTACCTCAGGCGCGCAAAAGCGCGACCAGCTGAGATAGGGACTGTTGTCGACGATTGTCGAGGTTGGGTCCGGCAAGCCCCACTGCCGGGTCCGAAGACCCCACAAGTATGCACCCACCACCCCATGCCTGCACCGACAATCTTCCGCACCTCGATACCTGTGCTGGCTGCTGCCCTCCACGATCCTCGGACGGCGGGTACCCCTTGGGGGTATCATGACGGTCACCTGTCGCCTCGCACGGCTGACGCTCTCCGCTCTCCGACCCACTGAAACCAGATGATCATCACCACGTCTCCGCGTCGCCGACTGCTGTTGCAGGTCACGGCGACGATGGCGTTGCTGCTGCTGGTCGGGTTCACGGTCCTGATGCACACCATGGCCGGGCACACCGCCGACCCTGAGCATCCGATGACAGCTCCCACCGCCGCGATGGAGCACCACCCGGCCGCTGCCACCAGTCACACCGCGGCCACCGGTCATGCTCAAGACGTGGTTCCCGCGGTTGCGGTGATGAACGTCCTGAGCGATGCCGGCTGCGATGGTGGCTTGTGTGCGCTGATGTGCTCGCTGATGGGGATGGCGTGCATGCTGACGATCGCCCTGTTCGCGTGGGTGCTGCTCCGCGCCCGGAGTGGCGGGGTGCTGCATCTCCTCGCGCGGCTGCTCGCCCTCGCAGCCCACGTGGCACGCCGTGTCGCGGCGCCGCGGCCGCCGTCACTATCGGCATTGCAGATCATCCGAGTCTGATTCCACCCCGGCGGGTCCTCCCACCCTCCGGGAGCACCCGCATGCCCAGAACCCGGGCAGGCAGTCGCCTGCCCGCACCCATCTGACGCATCCACGGAAGCGGAATCCACCATGCAGACCACCACCATGCGCGCTCTCGCGGCCGCCGCAGCCCTGGCCATCGGGCTCACTCTCGCGGGCTGCTCCACCAACAACACCAGCAGCCCAGAGACGTCGTCGTCGGAATCCTCGTCGTCGAAATCCACCTCCGCGGCGTCGCACAACGATCAGGACGTCAAGTTCACGCAGCAGATGCTGCCCCACCACCAGCAGGCCATCGAGATGAGCGACATGCTCCTCGCGAAGGGCTCCGGCGTGCAGGCCGACGTCGGGACGCTGGCGAAGCAGATCAAGGCCGAACAGGCCCCCGAGATCACGGAAATGACCGGCTGGCTGAAGGCGTGGAACAAACCGACCCAGATGCCGAGCATGTCTGGGATGAACCACTCTGCGATGTCGGGGATGATGTCCGACTCGGACATGCAGGACCTCCAGAACGCGTCCCCGCGGGACGCCGGGCAGCTCTACCTCGAGCAGATGATCCAGCACCACACCAGCGCCGTCGACATGGCGAAAACCGAAGTCACCAAGGGCAAGAACGCAGACGCGGTCGCACTCGCGAAGTCGATCGTGCAGAGCCAGACCGAGCAGATCACCCAGATGCAGGACATGCTCGCATCCAAGTGACCCGGCGCGCGCCGAGGCAGGCTTGACCGCCTCCTCGGCGCGCAACCGGTCCGGTCCGACCCGGTCCGGTCTCCCTCATTCTCACGACGCTGCGGGACACTCTTCCCGCACCGCAACGAAGTAGGTGTACATGTTCATCCTCAACGCGCTCGGCGACGCCCTCGCAGCCGCTGGCTCCATGGGGTGGGAGATCCTCTGGCCCCTCATCCTCGGCTTCGCCCTGTCCGGTATCATCCAAGCCGTCGTCCGCACGGACCGGATCATGAAGCTCATGCACGACGACTCGCCTCGCGCGATCAGCGTCGCGACCGGACTCGGCGCCCTGTCATCGTCCTGCTCCTACGCCGCAGTCGCACTCGCACGAGCCCTGTTCCGGAAAGGCGCGAGCCTGTCATCCGCGATGGCGTTCGAGGTCGCATCGACGAACCTCGTCGTCGAACTCGGCCTGATCCTGGCGTTCGTGATGGGCTGGCAGTTCACCCTCGCGGAGTTCATCGGCGGCCCAATCATGATCATCCTCATCGCCCTCGGTTTCCGACTCTGGATGCGTGGCAAGATCCTCGACGCCGCCCGCGAGCAAGCCGACAAGGGCCTTGCCGGATCGATGGAGGGCCACGCGGCGATGGACATGTCCGTGCAGGGCAACCAGGGGTTTTGGCGGCGACTGTTCTCGAAGCCGGGGCTGACAAGTGTGTCGCAGTACTTCGTCATGGACTGGGCATCCGTCATCCGCGACATCATCATCGGTCTGCTCATCGCCGGCGCATTCGACGCGTGGGTGCCGAAAGCCTGGCTGCAAGCGATCTTCCTCGAAGGGCACCCCACGCTCGCGTTCATCATCGACCCAATCATCGGACCGATCCTGGCGATGGTGAGCTTCGTCTGCTCCGTCGGTAACGTGCCCCTGGCTGCAGTGCTCTGGAACGGTGGGATCAGCTTCGGCGGCGTGATCAGCTTCATCTTCGCCGACCTGATCATCATCCCGATCATCGTCATCTACCGGAAGTACTACGGCTGGAAGGCCGCCCTCCGGATCACCGGCATCTTCTACGGCGCCATGGTCCTCGCCGGGTACGCCGTCGAGCTGCTGTTCACTCCGCTGGGCCTGATTCCCACGAACCGGCACCTGAGCATCGTCGCGACCACAATCAGCTGGAACTACACCACCTGGCTCAACATCGTGTTCCTCCTGATCGCCGCGTTCCTGCTGGTCGTGTTCATCCGCAGCGGTTCCTGGTCGATGCTCCGCATGATGAGCGACGCACCCGAGGAGAACAGCCACGGCCACTCGCACACCTGACCATTCCGTAGGACCGCCCCCCCCCCCCCCCCTCCGCCGTCCGGTAGCCGATCGCCTACCGGGCGTGGAGTTCGAGGTAGTCGAGTGCCTGGCGAACCGTCTCTTCGAGAGGGCGGGTGCTGTCGGTGATGAGCCGATCGTCCGTGCGGGGCTCGTACTCGTCGGCGGTGCGCTGTACCTCGTCCCACGTCGGCAACGTGAACCCGGGCAGGTCGTTCGCACGCTGTTCCACGCGGCGGCGGTGTTCGTCGACGTCGGCACACACGACCTCGATCACGCGCAGCGGCACCCCGGCGGCATCAGCCGTGGACACCCACCCAGCCCGAGCAGGTTCAACGCCGCTCACCGCGTCCGCGATGACCACCTGACCGCGACGGAGGTTCGGTACCACGATGGCATGCATGATCGAGTACGCAGCGATACCGGACTGCTCGCGTGGGATTTGGTACTTCCACATCGCGCCCTCGATCGCGTCGACGCGGAGCGTCAGCGAGGGCATCAGCTCCGCGATAGCAGCAGACAGCGTCGACTTCCCTGCACCAGGAAGACCACAAACCTGAACCAGCATCGACAACTCCTTCGGCGGCCGTAGCTCCTTGTCTATCGCTCGCGGACGCGCAGCACCAGCGACGTGGATACGCACGCTGGACCACTGAGGACGTGTCCGAAGATCGATCCATCAACGGGCGGTCACGAGCGGCGGCAAAGGGGGATGTGGCCCCACCACCCGAGACCGTCGGCATCAACATCGAGGATGTCGCCGTACGCCCCCAGGGCTCTCCGATGTTGAAGTCCGCTACCTCCTGGCCGAACTCTTCGGGTGTCGCAATGTCTCCGGTTGCGTAGACGTCCATCCGGTCGATGGTGGTCTCTCTATTCCGGATGATGCCGACTCGTCGGCCACCGGTCCAGGAGTAGATGACGCGAAACTCATCGTTTGTGGCCCAGGCGTATTCAACGACCACCCGCTCGGCCTCCGTGGGCCCGCCGCCACAAAGCTTCCGTAGACAGGCAAGAAGCGCTCGTGGACCCCAGTCGTCGGAGTGTCCTGATTCGAGTTCCGCGATGTCCCCGGGGCCGCGACGATGAACGGGCTGTCCCCAGACGACAGCGAGCACGTTGCCCGCGACGCTGGTCCAGAGCATGTCCGCCGGTGACAGCGTGCTGATCTGGGTCGCGTACGCGAGGCCGAACGACTGCATGAACGTGGTGATGACGATCACCAGCGACATCAGTACGACGACCAGGAACGCCTTCGGATTCGACCGGAACAGCCCGACCATCGGCAGACGGGCGCGCCGATGGGCGTCCTTCTCGTCGACGAACACCTCAGGTTCCTCGAGGCGGCGGCGCACGAGGTACGCGACGATCAGGACGACGACGGAAAGCAGGAACGGGACTCGCCATCCCCAGCTGTCGCGGGCGGCTTCCGGCAGCGCGGCGACGGGAAGGAAGACGAGCGATGCCAGGACGATCCCGGCGCTGATGCCCGAAGACGTGAAACTCGCGTAGAACGCCCGGCGACCCTCCGGCGACTCCTCGACCGTCAACGTGGAAGCGCCGGCGGTCTCGCCACCGGCGGACAAGCCCTGCAGGATCCGGAGCACGACGAGCAGAATCGGCGCGAGGTAGCCGGCCGTCTGGAACGTGGGGAGGACGCCGATGAGGAACGTCGAGGCGCCCATGATCGTCAGCGTCGCCACGAGCGTGTTCTTCCGGCTGACGCGGTCGCCGAGGTGCCCGAAGATGAAGGCGCCGATCGGCCGGAACACGTATCCGACTCCGAGCACCGCGAAGGACTGGATCAGCGCGGCGGTCGGATCCCCCGCAGGGAAGAACACCCGGCCGAAGATCAGCGATGCCGCGGTCGTGTACACGAAGAAGTCGTAGTACTCCAGGGTGCCGCCGAGGAAGCTGGCGAAAGCTGCGCGTCGTGCTCGCGCGACGGTGCGGGTGGACTGCATTGGGCCTCTCCTCGTTGAGCGGACACGAGGGCTGGGCCAGTCGGCGTCACTGCCAGACGTGTCACCCCTCGACCGTCAACGTTAGGGAGGGTCGGAGTATCCGCGGTCCCGGTTCTCCTTATGTGCGCGGTAGCGCCGCTAATGACCATCAATGGGTGGAGCCTGGTCGTGCCAAGGCAGTAGGACCGGCGCGAGATCGTCAGCCAAGATCGCGTGTTGGCCGACAGCGTCGTAGCGAGCGGTGTGATGATGTCGAATCGTCCAGGAGGAACGGTCGGCGAACCGCAAACGGCAGCGCCACGTCGGTGCGCTCACGTCGGCACAGTGTCCAGAAGGACATCACCAAGATGTGACGCGCGTGGCAGGCGCACGACGCCTTGCCGGGAGATCACGACCTGGGCGGCGAGCATGCGGGGCCGTCTTCGGCAGCACCCTGATGTCGGCCCGACGTGAATTGACGAGACGAGGACACTCGCGGTGCGTCCGCCGTGACCCGTGGTGTGTACGACAGCGGGCTCGGCGAAGGCGAAGCGCTGACGTGTCGACGACAGGAGCCGCGCATGAACGGTCTGAGAGGTGACCTCAGGCCTCCACGACATCGTCGTCGCGCCGCTCCTCTACCGGAGCCTGACACGGGCGCAACGGACCAGCGGGAGCCTCGTAGGATCGCATCGCCGCGTGCCACGTCGTCTGGCCCGTTGGTCTTTCCTCACAAGACGCAACGGTTCCGCCGTCTCCGACATGGGTGAGGCGTCGAGCGAAAATTCGGCCCTGTTCTGGGCGAGATTGGCGAGCTGGCGCTGGCCCCGGCGTGGCATTCTGAGGCCCAATTCGCACGGCTCGGAGGAGCAGGTCGAGGAACTCCGCGCATAGAGACGAGCATGGATATCGCATCTCAACTGCGCGCACGATGGGCGCTGCTCCAGACCTCACGTGAACTCGAACGACTCGTTCTTCTCGCCGCGCAGGACCCGGAGTCGGACGAGACCGCGTTCGAGGTCATCCGACGCACCCGATGGCGGGTGCGCGCGGCCGAAGTTTGGGACAGCGGGGAGGTTGCGAACATCGCGCGGGAGGAGCTCATCGGAGCACTCAAGGCCTTGCACGCCGGAACGGATGTCGGAGTGCTCTCCCACGAGCTCATTCGACGCACCCTGACGGAGCTGCCCGACGAGCCCTGACGCCAGGGCTGGCGACGCTACGCCAGCCCGAGCGCCCTCTGCGACGCGTCGATCTCTCGGCGACCGATTGCCATGACTTCCGCCAGCGTCTCGTTCGCAGATCTGACCGGAAGCCAACGAGCGATCCGACTCGCTGGAACACGGCCGAAGGGCACCGCCACCTTCGCACGATCAAGAGCAGGAGCCAGCAAGTTCCGCGCGTCGTCTACTCGTCTCCGAATGTCCACGACGTCCAACCATTCCGTCGACGTGACAGCTCCGCGCTGTTGCGCGATACGGACTCGCAAAGCCAGATCGACAAGCTGCTCCGCCGCAGCCTGGAGCCGGTGTGCGGCGGCCGCGATGTCGTTGACAACGCTCAGCGCCCTAGCCTCGTCCAGCAGCGCTCCCGAGGCAGCCGAGATCTCCGCCACCACGTTGTCCGCTGTGACAACACCGTTTGACCCAATGCTGAATCGCTCGATGCCTACCGCGTCAAGAGCCGCAGTTGCATCCTCGTTCCAGCCAGACACCACGTACACCCGAACCGCTCGCATCTCAGCTCGCTCGAGGACCGGCGTGACCTGGTCGGCGGTCACGCCGCGCGGCCGAAGCAACGCTGCAGAAACGACGAGGTCGTCTTCGAGAATGACGAGCTGAGCGGTGTTCGTGACCGTGTGGAGCTTCGTCACATCGACGCCGCTCTGGGCGAGGTGCTCCCGGATGGTCGCGGCTGCCTTTGTCTTCGTCATGATCGTTGCCACGCTCAAAGGGTGCCAGATGTTCAAGGAACGGGCGCCCCACGCCCCGGTCTCGCGTGCGATCGTGACCGACTGGACTGGCGACGATCGTCCCGAGTTACCGCCTGACCAGGCAAAACCCGGTTTCCGGGTGCTGGTCCCGTGAGCGACGCATAGGCCTCCCATGACCGAAACCCAGACCCGCTGCGCGACGTGCGGCGTACCGAATGCGTCCGCGCATACACAATCCATGACCGACGCGAGCGCGAACCCCCAGCTGGAGCCAATGCTCACGATGGACGAGCTCAGCCACTACACGCAGACCTCGAAGAGCACGCTCTACTCGCTGCGAAGCCAGGGACGCGGCCCGAGGGGCGTCCGCATCGGTCGAGCCCTCAGGTTTCGGACGTCCGACGTCGATGCATGGCTCAACATGCTGAGCGACGAGGCGGAGGCAGCCTGATGAGCGTCAAGAAGGCGGACAACGGACGTTGGCGCGCCCGCGTCTACCACCGCGGCAAGCAGGTCTCGATGGCGACGTTCGACCGGAAGAAGGACGCCGACGCTTGGGAGCTCGGCCAGAAGACGACTCTCGCATCCGGAACCTGGTCCGACCCTCGCAACGCCGAGATGACGCTCGCAGAACTCATCAAGGAGTTCCTGACCGAGCGGCGCGGACTCGTCTCGCAACAGACCTACGACACCGATGAGACAAACCTCCGCCTCCACGTCTCAGACCAGATGAAGCGGCTTCCCATCGGTTCCATCGACGGCCGGCAGCTGCGAAGGTACGTCGCCAACCTCGTGCGCACCAAGCGGCACAGCACCGCGAAGCGAATTCGGGAGTCGCTCGGTGGGGTCTTCGCGTACGCGGTGCGGGAGGCGTACATCTCGCACAACCCAGTCCTGGATGCACCGCTCGGTCGCGGGGACGGAACGGAAACGAACACCGTCCGGCCCTTCACCGAGTCGGAGTTCAGGTCGATGCTCGTGGCTCAGCGAGCCCTGAACCCGAACTACGCCGACGTTGTCGAGTTTCTTCGGGAGACCGGCTTGCGCTGGGGAGAGATGAAGGCGCTCCGTGTCCGCAACATCGTCACGAACCCCTTCCCCGCAGTCATGGTCGAGCGCTCGAAGAGCGACGGGTACCCCGAAAAGCAGACGAAAGGACGGCGAAGCCGGAAGGTCCCTCTCATGGGCAACGCAGAGGAAATCGCGATGCGCCATGCTGATGGCAAGTCGCCCGACGCGTTCCTGTTCCGGTCGACCGGCGGCTCCGAACTGAGCGGACCGAACTTCACCCGCGACCTTCGCTGGAAGACGACGGCAGGGAACCATCGTGTCCACGACCTTCGCCACACCGCCGCGACGGCGTGGATGAGCGACGGAATCAACGTCAAGACCATCTCTGTATGGCTCGGTCACAGCACGACACAGCAGACCGTCAACCGCTACTCCCACTGGATGAACGACGACGGCGACATGGCCGCCATCGCCCGGATGATGCGAGCTCGACGCGAGCGCTCCGAGGAGCGAGACTTGTCATGAGGCGGAGGCAGCGGAACCGAACGGGGCCCGGCCCGGCCCGGCCGCTCCGTCTCAGCCCTCCTCGATGAGCACCAACGAGAACTCGTCGCTCGAGAGTGTCGGCACGCCTAGGTCACCAGCCAGCGTCACCACGGCGCGGTCGTTCGACACGACCACCCACTCCGCACCGAACAGACCCAGCTCAGCCTCGGCCATCGCGTCGAGCGCGCACGCGAGCAACATCGGGTCGGCATTCCCGAGATTTGCGTAGAGGTCGATGAGGGTCGTGTCGTCGGCTGGAACACATTGAAGGACGGCAGCGAGGTGCAGGAGGACGCCCTCATCGGTCGAGTATTCGAGCGCGCGCAGCGAATCGACGTCCGGAAGGAATCGTGCTTCGTGGAGCACTTCGGACGGTAGCCGACACTGTTCGTGCACGAACGCCGAGGAGCGTTGCTCCGGCGTCAGCCGAGTCAACGCGTTGTTGTCGAGGAGGTAGAACGTCCCCATCATCCGAGCGCCTCCCGGAAGTCCCGGATCTCTCGCGGTCGGATCTTGTTCGCGCAGACCGCTCGGCAGAACTCACCTTCGGTGATCTTGCCGGCATCCAGCGCGCCGAGCATGCGAACGGACAGCTCCCGGCCGTTGTACGTCCGGACCCCGTTCACGGGTTTCGGTTGGCGGCCCTGCGACTTCGGCCGGTTGGCGAACTCGAGGCGAAGTTCCTCGAGGTGTTGCTGAGCACCGACACAACTGATGAGTCCGAGCCGCTGGAGGCGCACGACCAGCGCGCTCGGAGTCACCTTGAACGAGTCGGCGGTGCTCCTGATTTTCCCGAGGTCGTCGGACGGAACCGTTCGCATCTCCGCCGCCGGCATTAGGACCTCGCCAACGATGTCGTACTCGCGGCCCGGGTCCGACGCAAGGTTCCGGCCGTCGTAGGTCACCGGGGCGAAGATGCCGCGAGCGACCAAGACGGTGAGAAGGGTAAGCGTGAAGAGCTGACGCCCCTCCGGCTCCTCGTCGTCGCCGTGACTCCCCCGCGAGAGGAAGATGTACGGGACCTTCTTGTCCTTGATGGTCAGCCCACTGAACTTGACCTCGATGAGCTGCGGCATGAAGCCGCGGACGCTGCGCGAGACGAGGATCTGGTGCGACTCCAGCGTCTCGATGAGCAACGACAGGGCGGCGCCCTTCGATCGAGCCAAGCGGAGTACGGCCACATCCAAGTCGAGAGCTGTGAGCAGCACGGCGACGTCCTCCTCGATCGTCGCCCGAGGCTTCCGGAGGACTCCAACGATCTTGTTCTCGGCGAGCGACTCGTCGTGAGTGCGCAGCATCATCTGCTTCCGCACAAGATCCTTGACGATGAGCTCGACGTCGCTGAGCTCGATCGTCGTACGCGAGTTGACGGCGAAGGTGTCTTTGCTCAACCCTTGCAGCAGCTTCTGCGTCTTCGTTTCGACCTGCGCCCGAACCAGCTCGCGCGGCGCGAAGCAGAGTGCGTACGGCACCTGTGCGGTGCGCGCCAGATCGACGAGATCAGAAAAGCTGATCGTTGACCGTTCGAGGGCGTGGCGATACGGAACGCGTGCACTCACGACAGAGTTCTCGAACAGCTCGACGAAGACGACGCGGTCGATCATCACGCGGCTCCCGTGCAGAGTGACCGCGATCGTCCCTGGCTGGTCGGCGCTCACGGCAACACCGCGTGGTGGCTCAACGATCCAGACTCGGTGGCTGCCGTGCTCCCCATTCGACCGACGATCCCTCATGTCGGCCTTCGAAGCGACCCCGAGTTCGGGTGTCGAGCAAGTCAACTCGCCGACCGGAGGCCATCAAGAAGGTGACGCGTACAAGTGCGCCTTGCCCCAATCCCGCTCCAGACCTCCGGCTCGCACCGCTCGAGAGCCTCTAGGCTCCGAGCATGGGTGATCTCACGGTGACGATTCGTCCTGGTCGGCGCACGGAGATCCAGAACATGCCGTTCGAGGGCAACGGACGCGGCTACACCATCCTCGGAGACATGTTCAACGCTTCACGGCGGGGTCAGGTCAACTACTCCCCCAGCTCCCGATCATGGTCGGTCTCGCGGCCGCACACGAACGCTGTCATCCACGGTCTCGCCGCACGATACGGCCGGGTAACGCTGATTCAGCATGGCGGTGTCGAGAAGTGCGTGGAAGCGTGCTGGAAGACGGGACTCCCCGAAAACGCATGGCTGTGTGAGTGCGCATGCGCTGGACGAAATCACGGCTCGGGGCAGCCGTTCAAAGTCATCGTAGGGGGCAACGGTCCCGGCGGACAGCTCTCGGTGCAGGCCCGTGCGCCCCACGTGTTCTACGTCGGCTGATCACGAGCCGAGTCGGCGGACCTGACCCGTGCTCGAGCCGGAACCATTGCCAGGGTCCGGTGGGCTCTGGCGGGCTCGAACCGCCGACCACTTCGGTGTAAGCGAAGTGCTCTACCAACTGAGCTAAGAGCCCTCAAGGCCGATCCTACTTGGCGATGAGCTGACATCGTGACGACGAGCGACTTGACTCGCCGTCGCCGACGACGGTGGCCGACTCTCGCCTGCGCGATACTTGCCCTCGGCGCTGCGGCGCTCGTTCGACCCGACCGGGTCCACACTCGAAGGGCCGGGGGTCCCGTGATCAAGCGCATCGTCCGTATCGACGGCATCGGTCTTTTCCGGCGTTGGCAGCCCGGCAGCGATTCCTCCAACTTCGAACGGATCAACGTCGTCTATGGCGGCAACGGCACCGGCAAGTCGTCAGTCGCACGCGCGTTCGGCGAGGCGACCGCGGCATCATCGGCCTCGACCGTGCACGTCTCAGTCGAAGACGGCGACAGGCTTCGCCAAGTCACGTCGAGCGAGGACCCCTTCTGGACACGCGTCCGCGTGTTCAACCAGGACTACGTCGAGAACAACCTGAGCTTCGGCACCGATCGCAGCGAGGCAGCACCGCTTCTCGTCCTCGGCCAGAAGAGCGTTGGTCGCGAGACACGGCTCGCGCAGATCGCCGAACGCCTCGAGATCATCGAGAGCGAGGAGCGTCTCGCGGTTGAGGACGCCGGCCGCGCGAGAAACGCTGCGGACCGTCTCGCAACTGCGACCGCGACGACGATCCACAGCGAGCTGCAGCACGTGAGCGCACGGTACGGCCGGGCCTACAACCGTCGCCAGGTGAAGACCTTGCTGGATGCCTTGCCGACCAGGTTCGACGAACCCCTCGACGAGGTCATCTCGACGCATCTCGGCACTGTTCGTCCGCAGAAGATGGAGCCAGTCGCCCTCCTCACCATCACCGGTGAAAGTGTCGTTCCGCTCGTCGCCGAGGTGGGTGACGCGCTTGCCACCTCGGTGTCGAACGTGGTCCTCGACGACCTGGCCGCGCATCCCGAGGACAGCACCTGGGTGAGTGAAGGCATGTCGAGGCACGAGCAACGCGATCGGTGCCTGTTCTGTGGCGGTGTGGTGACCGACGAACGCCGAGGTGCTCTGGCCGCGCACTTCGACGGCCGGTTCCGGCAGCTGGAGCGCACGCTCGACATGCTGGACGGCCGCGTCGCAGCGGTCATCGCGGCTCAGCAGGGCATGATCTCCCGCGCGCCGGCAGCAAATCTCCTGTACCCGCCGCTCCGGGAGTCGTACGGTGAGCTGCTCGCCGGGGTGCGAGAGGCCACCACGTCTCGAAGCGAGGCCCTCGACGCGGTTCGCCGTGCGATCGAGACCAAGCGCTCCGCGATGTTCGACGTGGTCACGTTCGATCCCGGTGTTGTCGACGGCCAATCGGACGACGTGGCCGCGATCAACCTCGTGCTGCGGGACCACAACGAGCGTTCGGCGGCGTTCGAGTCGATCCGCGCGGACGCCGCCGACCGTGTCGAGCGCGCTCGGGTCGAGTTGATCCGCTCGGAGTACGTGTCGTTGTCGGAGCGAGCGCTCGGCGCCGAGCAACAAGCGGCAGACCACGGCGCCGAGCGCGAGCAGTTGACCCGCGAACGTGGGCGCCTGAATTCTGCCGGGCTCGACGCGGGACCACTTGCAAGCGAGCTCACCCGAGACGTTGCCGTCCTCCTCGGTCGCGACGAGCTCCGCTTCACCGCCGTCGATGGGCGTTACGCCATCGAACGGGACGGGCGCCCGGCCGTCGGTCTCAGCGAGGGCGAGCGGACGGCGATCTCGCTGCTCCACTTCCTGTGCAGCCTCCGCGACGAGACGATGCGTGGCGCCGACCTGACCGTCGTCATTGACGATCCGGTGTCGAGTCTGGACCAGGAGATCATGGTCGGCGTCTCCGGGCACCTCTGGAACACCTTCGTCGGAGCGGGCATCCGCCACCAGTTGATCCTGCTCACGCACAGCTTCGAGCTCTTCCGGATGTGGGTGAACCAACTGGACCGGCTGAACTCGCGGCTCCGCCGGGACAACTCGTACTCATTGCACGAACTGCGCTCGAGGGTGAGTCGCGACGCTGAGGACGTTCCCCGTCGTGTGCCTGTGCTGCGGAGCTGGAGCGACCCTCAGCTCCGCAAGAAGCTGCGCTCCCAGTACCACTACCTGTTCTGGCGAGTCGGCAGTGCCGTCCTCGAGCGGAACTCCGGTACGCAGTTCGAGGCTGAGCTTGAAGCTGCTGCGCTCCTACCGAACGCCGCGAGGCGGCTCTTGGAGTCGTTCCTGGCCTTTCGGTTGCCAGTGCTCATGGGCGACTTCGAAGGGAGCATGCGGACGGCGTTCGACGAACACCAGATCGAGCAGCCACTCCGCCAGCGTCTGGTGCGGTTCCTTCACCAGTCGTCGCACAGCGAAGAAGCGGACATCTCTCGGCCCGTGGACGTGCACGAGGCGGTGGTCGTCCTCGAGTCGGTGTTCCGCTTCATCGCGGCAGTGGATCGGCCGCACTTCGAGCAGATGTGCGCCGCCGTCGTGCCGGGCCTCTCGTACATCGGTGCGGCTTCGGTCACGGTGGAACCGGTCGCTGCCGCCTAGCCGTTGCCATTTCCGCACCGACACCAAACCGACACGGACACGGAGCAACGCTCGGACCAGTCAGAGGGAACGGGACGATCACCGTCCTGACCTGGTCTTTCGGCGACCAGCGGAGCGCGAGCGACGGGACTGACATCCACGGTGTAAACGTGGCGCTCTACCAGCTGAGCTAAAGGCCCTCGACCTTCATCCTACGGCGCGCCACGATCCCGTACGCTCCCGCCATGACGAGCATCCGGACCGGCTGCGACCTCGCCGACGTCGCCGACGTGGTCGCGGGGATCGCGGCCCACGGCGAGCGGTACCTCACCAGGGTCTTCACCGCACGCGAGCGGCGCGACACCGACGACGATCCGGAACGGCTCGCGGCGCGGTTCGCCGGCAAGGAGGCGGTGGTCAAGCTCCTCCGTCCGAGCGACACCCGCGCACTCCCGCTGCTCGACGTCGCCATCGTCCTCGACGCCGTCGGCGCGCCCCTCGTGGAACTCTCCGGTGCCGCGGCCGCGCTCGCCGAGGAGCAGGGCGTCGGACCCATCGCGGTCTCGCTGTCCCACGAGCGCGGCCTGGCGCTCGCCACCGCCGTCGCCCTCGTCGAGCACCGGCGACCCCAGACCTGAACGAACGGACAGGCCCTGGGGCAACGATGCGGCTTCACGCATCCGCACGGCGGCTTTCCGGGTCCGTCCGCTCCCTATCGTTGCTCGCATGCAGCCGGATCAGGACACCCGGGCGACCTCGACCGCCCTCGCCGACACGACCGACCAGGTCGTCCGACGCGCACTCGCCGACCACGCCCGGCTCAGCATCGACCCGCAGGACCTGTCGCCGCACGCCGACCTCTACGCGCTCGGCCTGACCTCGCACGCCACCGTGAACGTGATGCTCGCCGTCGAGGACCAGCTCGACACCGAGTTCCCCGACCACCTGCTCACCCGCGCGACCTTCGCCTCCATCAGCGCGATGACCGCCGCGGCCACGGAGGCGCTCGCATGACGACGCTGCAGCCGACGGCCCGCGTCGACACGGCCGAACGGTTCGCGGAACGCACCGCGGCCGTGGCGGCCGTCGCCGCACAGTTCGCCGACGAGGTCGACCGCGACGCCAGACCGCCGCGCGAGGCGATCGCCGCGATGCGGGAGTACGGGCTGCTCGCCGCCGCGGTGCCCGAGGAGCACGGCGGCGACGGAGCCACGGTGTCCGACCTCGCCACCATCGCGACCGAGCTCGGCCGTGCCTGCGCCGCCACCGGCATGGTGTTCGCGATGCACCAGGGCCAGGTGATGGCACTGTGGCGGCACGGCGGGGACGATCCCGCCGTCCTCGCGATGATCGACCGCGTCCGCGACGGCGCCCTCGTCGCGTCGTCCACCACGGAGCGCGGCGTCGGCGGCGACGCACGGCGGTCCACCTGCGCGATCGAGGACGCCGGGGCCCTCCCCGGGCGGATCCGCCTCCGCAAGGACGCCCCGGTGATCTCCTACGCCACCGAGGCGGACGCGCTGTTCGTCACCGCGCGACGGGACCTCGACGCCCCCGCCTCCGACCAGCGCCTCGTCATCTGCGACCGCGAGCAGACCGTGCTCACCCAGACCTCGACGTGGGACACGCTCGGGCTCCGCGGCACCTGCAGCAACGGGTGGGTCCTCGACGCCGAGACCACGAGCGACCACGTCCTCCGCGACGACTACGCGACGATCTCCGCGCAGACGGTCCTGCCGGTCTCGCACGTGCTCTGGGCGTCCGTCTGGGTCGGCATCGCCGTCTCGGCCGCCGACCGTGCCCGCTCCGCCGTGCGGAAGCAGGCCAGAGCGAGCATCGGCACCACCCCGCCAGCGGCACTGCGGCTGGCCGAACTGCTCGTCGACCTGCAGACACTCGCCGACGGCGTCCGTCACGCCGCGGAGCGCTTCGACGCCGTCGCCGACGACCCCGACACCCTCGAGTCCAGCGCGTACGCCCTGGCCGCGAACGCGCTGAAGATCAGCGCCTCCGAGCGGGTCACCGACATCGTCACGGCCGCACTGCGCGTCGTCGGCATCGCCGGCTACGCCGCATCCGGCCCGACGAGCATCGCCCGACACCTCCGAGACGCCCACGGCGCCGCCGTCATGGTGAGCAACGACCGTCTCCTCCACAACGACGCCGGACTGGCCCTCATGACCGGAGTGATCCTGTGACCGTCACCGAACCGACCACCGACACCGCCCTCGACCGCGCCCGTGCCGCGCTCCGCAGCACGCTCCTCGCCGACGGGATCCTGATCGACCTCGGCTCCCCCGGCCTCTACGGCCGAACCGGGGTGTTCGACCGCGTGGCCACCGCGGTGGACGCCGCCGCAGTGGCCACCATGGCGCCCCTCGACGCGGAGGTGCTGCGCTTCCCGCCCGTCGAACCGCTCGCCGCCTTCGAGCGCACCGACTACATCGCCTCCTTCCCCGACCTCGCGGCGTCGGTCTCCGTCTTCACCGGCGGCGACCGCGAGCACCGGGCGCTCCTGGCGGCACGCGAGCGGGGCGATCGGTGGGAGGGCTTCCTCGAACCGGCGGACCTCATGCTCGCGCCGGCGGTGTGCCACCCCGTCTACGGCCTCGTCGGTGACACCGTGCCGCAGGCGGGCCGGTCCTTCGACGTCCTCGGGGACTCCTTCCGCCGCGAGCCGTCGCTCGACCCCATGCGGATGCAGGCGTTCCACATGCACGAGTTCGTCCACATCGGGACGCCGGCCGCGGCACGAGCGCACCGCGACGAGCACGTCCCCGTCATGCGGGCACTGCTCGAGGGGTTCGGGCTGGCGATCGACGTCGTCCCGGCGAACGACCCGTTCTTCGGCCGGGTCGGCACGGTCATGGCCCGGAACCAGATCGAGCAGTCCCTGAAGTCCGAGTTCGTCACCCCCGTGTACGGCGACGTCGGCGAGCCCACGGCGATCAGCTCGGCGAACCTGCACGAGGACCACTTCGGCCGGGCGTTCGGGATCCGGACCGCCGACGGCGAGGTCGCGCACAGCGCGTGCCTCGCGTTCGGCCTGGAGCGCATCACGATCGCGCTCTTCGCCGCCCACGGCACCGACCCCGACGCGTGGCCGCTGACGGTCCGACGCGCGCTGGCCCTGTGACGACGTTCCACGGCTGGTCGGGTGTCCCGGCGATCCGCGCCGCCGTCCAGGTGCCACCGTCGGTCCGCGCCGGGGTGGTGATCTGCGCACCGCTCGGCCAGGAGGGCGTCCTCGCCTACCGCTCGTTCCGCCTGCTGGCCGACCGCCTGGAGGCTCGTGGCGTGGCTTCGGTGCGCTACGACGCGTCGGGCCGTGGCGACGCGCAGGACGACGCCGACCCGGACGCACCCGTCCGGTCCGCACGCCACGCGGCCGACGTGCTCCGCACGACCGGGGTCGAGCGGATCGTCTTCGTCGGACTCGCGTCGGCGGCCCTCATCGCCTCGGCAGCCGCGACCGAGGACGACGGCGTGGTGCTCTGGGACGCGCCGGAGTCCGGTCGCGCCTGGCTGCGGCGACAGCGCGCACTCGCGACGCTGACCATCGAGGCACCCCGTGTGGTCGACGGTGTCGAGTCCCTCGTCGGCATCGACCTCGACACCGCGCAGGCCGCGGCGGTCGCCGCACTCGTGCACGTCGAACGGGACCCCCGCTCGACCGTCGTGCTCGTGCGACCCGGGGCACGTGCCCCGCGAGCGGTCGGCGACGTCCCCACCGTCGAGGTCTCCGGCAGCGCCGAACTCCTCGACGAGATGAGCATCCACGCGCGGATCCCCGCTGCGGCGATCGACACGGTGGTGACCTGGGTCGACGCGCACGTCCCGGAGGCGGTGGTCACGTCGCGGCCGCCGCGTCTGGACGCCGTGCTCGACCTCGACTCCGGTGTCTCGGAGCACGTCGTCCACCTCGGACCCGAATCGCTCTTCGCCGTGGCGACGGTCCCGGCCGGCACGCGCGAGCACGGGCCCGTCGTCCTCCTGCACACCGGCGGCGCCGAGCACCGGGTCGGTGGGAACGACCACCAGGTCGCGCTCGCCCGGGCACTCGCGGAGGACGGTGTGCGCGTCGTCCGGCTCGATCGCCGCGGGACCGGGGAGAGCACCGCGGTGTCCCCCGACGAGCACAACCACCTCTTCGCACAGACGTGGGTCGACGACCAGGCCGCAGTCGTGTCCGCGCTCGGCGTGCAGGGCGACCGACTCGCGCTCGTCGGTCTCTGCGCCGGCGCGTGGCTCGCCGGACGCTCGGCGGGGCTGTCACCACGACTCGTCGTGGAGATCAGCCCCAACGACTTCCGCCGTCGGGCCGCCGCACCGGGCGACGTCACCGCGACCGCCACCGACGTCCCCTCCCGGAGCCGTCAGTGGACACGGTCCTGGTACGACCGCCTCGTCCCGCCGGCCCTCCGTGCCCGGGTCGAGCGGCAACGGACCGGCGGCGTCCTGCAGCACGTCCGGCCGCTCGTGGCGTCCGGCACCGACGTGGTGGTCATCGCCGCTCCGGTCGACCTCGCGGTCTTCGAGCGTCTCGGCGGACGGGCGGCACTCCAGCGGTACGCACCGGGGACCCGCGCGGGCTCGGTGAGCCTGGTGCCCGTGCACGACGGGGACCACGCGCTGTTCTCCCTGAGCATGCGGCGTACGGTCGTGTCCGAGGTCCGCGCCCGCGTCGCGGCGACGTTCGCGGCTGACCGCACCGGGTCAGGGTCCGAGCGGGTCGATCAGCTGACGTAATCGATGACGGCGTCCGCTTCGGCTCGTGTGAGTCCGGAGCGGCGCGGCCGGTCGACGCCCCGGGCCCGTTCGTCATCGAGCACCGCGGCGACGGTGGACGCCAGCGGTCGGGAGCGGCCACCGGCAGCGTGCCACGCCACCCCGGACCGCTGCGCGAACGCGGCGTCGGACCGGGGCAGCCACAGCGGTTGGGAACGGGGACCAGCCCAGTACCGGACGTCCCGCGCGAGGAGCGCGTCGTCCTCGACCGCGACGGTCTCGCCGTCGAACCCGCCGACCGCGGCGACGGTGCGGAGGAAGTCCTCCATCGGGACCGCCGCCCCGACCGCGTTCACGACGCCGACGTGCGCCGTCCGCGCCGCCGCCGCGGTCCACGCCGCCAGGTCGCCGACGTCGACGACCTGCACGAACCGCCCCGCCGTCGTCGGGGTGAGGACCGGCCCCGTGCCCTGCAGCCGCGCCGGCCAGTACCCGAACCGATCGCTCGGGTCACCCGGACCGACGACGAGGCCCGGACGGACGACGGACAGCCGGCCGCCCCCGGCTCCGGACGCGCCGAGGCGTGCGGCGGTGCTGCGTTCCGCCGCGACCTTGCCCGGCCCGTACTCCGTCGGGTCGGCCGGGTCGACGAGTGCTGCAGATTCGTCCGCGTCGGGTTCGTCGTTCCGGGCGTACACCGACACGGTGGACACGAGCGTCCAGTGCGCGGCGTCGTCTGCGAGTGCCGCGAGTGCCGGCTGGACCAGATCAGGGGCGGCGCACAGCTCCACGACCTCGTCCCACGCGCCGCGGACGGTGTCGTACGCGTCCGCGTCTCGTCGGTCGGCTCGGACGAACCGGGCGCCGTCGGGGACCGTGCCGCTCTCCCCGCGTGCCAGACACGTCACGTCCGCCCCGAGCGCCAGGTGCTCCCGCACGATCGCGCTCCCGAGCCATCCCGTCCCACCCAGCACCAGCGTCCGCATCGTCCCAGTCAATCGGCTGGCGGTGGCCGACGGCGCCCGGTCCGCTGTCAGCGGATCGGTTTGTGGAGCACCGAGAACGACGGCTCCCGGTCGCGTTCGATGTGCGCGAACGCGAGCGCCTCCGCCATCCGCTCGTCGCCGCGGGCGATCGCGGCGGCGAGTTCGACGTGGTCGTGGAAGGCGTCGTGCACGTCGAGTTCGCTCGTCAGGAAGAACAGCCACTGCACGCGCCCGGACACCGACCGCATCGACGCCTCCATCATCGAGTTCCCGGTGGTCTCGACGATCGTCTGGTGGAACAGCGTGCTCGCCTCGGCGATGCGGTACGGATCGCCCTCGTCGACGACCGCGTGCGAGTGCTCGAGCGCCCGTTCGACCGCCGTCGCGGAGGTCCCGCGGGCGACGGCCCGGGCGGCGAGTCCGGCGGCACCGACCTCCAGGACCTCCCGCAGGTCGAACAGCTCGTGGATGAGGTCGGACGTCCAGGTGGTGACCACGGCCCCGCGGCGCGGCGAGGTGACGACGAAGCCCTCCATCTCGAGCATCGGGACGGCTTCGCGGAGGGGGACGCGCGAGACCGCGAGCTCCTCGGCGATCCGGACCTCGGCGAGCTTGTGCCCCTGCGGGTACTCGCCGCGGATGATCGCCTCCCGCATCCGGGCATGGATCTGGCGTGAGAGCGACGGTTGGTCCGTCGCGTCGGCACGGCGCGTCGTGGTCATCGTGGCCATCCTCCCGGACGAGACGGGGAGCGGCGGTCCGGACGCGCGCCCGGACCGCCGATCCCGTGCCTCACTTCTCGATGCCGAGCTTGCTGAAGTCGAGCTCGTTCGCGCCGATGTTGTGCGACGCGGCGACGCCGGTCAACCACTTCTGGGCGAGGACCCAGTCCTTGTTGTACGACAGGTTGTAGTAGCACCCGGTCGCGGCGTACTCCTCCGCGGCGGCCACGTACAGGTCGTCGTCGCCGGTCGCGACCGCCTGGTTCAGCTTCTCGTCGACGCTCGGGACGTCGCAGCCGAAGTAGTTGATGCCGCCGGACCTGTCCCAAAACACGTGTCCCCACATGTAGGGCGAGCCACCGTCCGGGCCGTTGTTGCCGTCGAAGAACGCATCGGGACCCGTGCTCGGGTCGTTGATCCACCCGAACACCTGCGACGTCGGGTAGGACTTCGCCGTCGCCTGGATGCCGAGCGCCTGCAGCTTGGCGGCCTGGATGTTCGCCATCTGCTGGGCGTTCGTGTTGCCGCTCGCGTACCCGATGGTCATGCTCGTGCCCTTCGGCAGGCCGGCCGCGTAGTCCTTCAGCACGGACGGCTTGTACCGCAGCTCCTGCTCGTCCTTGCCGCCGGGGATCATGCCCTTGGCGTAGAGGGTGGTGGCCGGCTCCGATCGGCTCCCGAGCACCTGCTTGACCAGGGACTCCTGGTCGATGCTCTGCAGGAAGGCCAGACGTGCCTCCTTCGTGCTGAAGAACTGCCGCGACGGGTTCAGGGTCACGAGCGCGGACTGCAGGGTCGGGAGCATGGAACTGGCGTACTTCGTCGAGTCCTCGTACTTCGACAGGCTCGACGAGGGCAGGGCCGCGACGACGGCGGACACGTCACCGCGGTCGAACGCGAGCTGCAGCGCAGACACGTCGGAGTAGATCGGCAGCTTCACCGTGGTGAACGGCGACTTCGAGCCCCAGTAGTCGTCGTACCGCTTGAGCGTCCACGAGGTGCCGGGGTCGGCGGCGCTGATCTCGTACGCGCCCGTGCCGGCGTCGTGGGTCTGCAACCACGTCTGGGCGTCGTCGGAACCGGCGTGCTCCTGCAGCGCGGTCGGCGACTCCATCTTCGGGCCGAAGGGCGACGCCAGGTAGTCCAGGAACGCCGAGTTCGGCGCGTCGAGGGTGACCACGGCCGTCAGGTCGTCCGGGGTCGCGACGCTCTTCACGCCCTCCACCATGTAGGCGGCACCGCCCTTGACGGCGATGCGCCGGTCGAACGCGACCTTCACCGCCGCCGACGTGAACGGCGTGCCGTCGTGGAAGGTCACGCCCTTCCGGAGGTGGAACGTGTACGTGGTGTTGTCGCCGCTCACGTCCCACGAGGTCGCCAGGCGCGGCGCGATCTTCACCGCGTCGGTGTCGTTCGCGTACTGGACGAGCCCCTCGTACGTGTTGAGCACGATCGCGAGGCCGTTGTTGGCGTAGTAGATGTCCGGGTCCGGCGGCTGGCCGATGTCGCCGAGCAGTCCGACGGTCAGGGTGCCGTTCGTCGGCGCGGCGTTCGCGGTGGTCGCGCTCCCGGTGCCGGAGCACGCGGCGAGGGCGAGGAGGGGCATGACCGCGGCGGTGGCGAGTGCGACGCGCGTCCGCCTGCGGAGTGTGCTGAGCCTCACGGGATCTCCTTCGGGTGGGTGGTGCCGAGGTGGTGCTGGAGGGGTGGTGCTGGAGGGGTGGTGCTGGAGGGGTGGTGCTGGAGGGGTGGTGCTGGTCCGCGGCGCCTCAGGCGAGGCGGGGGTCCGCGGCGGTCTGGAGGACGTCGGCGACGGTGTTGACGACGACGTAGACGGCGCCGAGCACGAGCGTGACCGCGGCGATCGCCGGGAAGTCCGACGTCGGGATGCTGTTCGCGAGGTAGTTGCCCATCCCCGGCCAGCTGAAGACCTGCTCGACGACGACGTCACCGGCGAACATGAAGCCGAGCTGGAGTCCGGCCATCGAGAGGGCGGGGCCGATCGCGTTCCGCACGACGTGGTGTGCGAGGATCCCGGCGTCGCCGATCCCCTTCGACCGCGCGGTGCGGATGTGGTCGGCGGCGAGGGTCGTCTCCAGCCCGGCACGGAGGATCCGACCGATCGCCAGGGCCGGCGCGATCGCGAGGACGGTCGCGGGCAGCACCAGGTGTGCGAGCTCCGAGCCGGGTCCACCGTCGCCCCGCCCGGAGGCCGGCAACCAGCCGAGCTGCGCGTAGAAGAGGACGATGCCGCCGAGGGCGAGCAGGAACGGCGGTGCCGTCGCCCCGAGGAGCAGCACGCCGCGGTACACGCCGGCGAACGGCCAGGACAGCGCTGCCGACGCCGCGAAGAGCGTGGCCAGCAGGAGCGCGACCACGAACGCGGCGAGCACGAGCTCCACGGTCGCCGGGAGCGCCGACGCCAGGTCCGTCGCCACCGCGCGGTGGGTCCGGAAGCTCGTCCCGAAGTCCCCGTGCAGCGCGTTGCCGAGGAAGCGCAGGAACTGGACCGGCAGCGGGTCGTCGAGCCCGAGACGGTGGCGTTCGGCGTCGACGGCCTGCCGGGACGCATTCGCGCCGAGCGCCGCCCGCGCCGGGTCGCCCGGTGCGACCTGCTGCAGGACGAACACGACCACGCTGAGCACGAGCAGCACCACGACGAGCGAGCCGGCGCGTCGGAGCAGGAACCTGGTCATGCGGTCACCTCCTGGTGACGAGGGTTCGGATGCCGTCGCCGGCGAGGTTCGCGACGAGGCTGAGGACGAGGACGGCGACACCGGGGACGACGGGCACCCACCACGCGGTGAGGAGCAGCTGCGTGTTCGCCGCGGTGTCCGCGCCGAGCTCCGGCGCCGGTGACGGCTGCCCGAGTCCGAGGAACGACAGACCGGCGAGCAGCAGGACGACGTTGCCGATGTCGAGGCTCGCGGTGACGATCGCGGTGGGGACCGCACCGGGCAGGACGTGCCGGAACACGAGGCGTGGACCGCCGACGCCGGTGACACGGGCGGCCTCGACGTGTGGCCTGGCGACGATCGACCGGATCTCCGAGCGGATGATCCTGGCGTAGTACGGCCACCAGACGACCGAGATGCCCATGAGGGTGTTGGTCAGCCCCGGGCCGAGCGCGGCGACGATCGCGATCGCGACGAGGGTCGACGGCAGCGCGAGGAACAGGTCGGTGACCCGCATCAGCGCCGTGTCCACCCACCCTCCGGCGACACCGGCGGTGACACCGACCACGCCGCCGACGAGCAACCCGACCGCGACGACGGCGAGCGCCGAGAACCACGAGGTGCGGAGCCCGTACAGGGTGCGGGAGAGGATGTCGCGCCCGATGGAGTCCGTGCCGAGCAGGTGACCGGGGGTCCCGACGGCCAGCTGCACACCGCCGACGGGTTGGATCGGGTCGGCCGGCGCGAGGACCGGCGCGAGGAGGGCGACGAGGGTGAGTGCGCCGAGGAGCCCGACGAGGACCCAGGCTGTTGCCCGGCCGGCGTGCACACCGTTGGTGAGGTTCACCGGGGAGAACCGTCTCGTGACGGCGACGGCGCTCACCGGGTCACCGCGATCTCGGGGACCGACGCGACGAGGGTGCGCGTGTAGGGCTCGCGGGGGTCGCGGACGACGGCGTCGGAGTCGCCGACCTCGACGATCCGACCGCCCTGCACGACGGCGATCCGGTCCCCCATCAGTCGGGCCACCGCCAGGTCGTGGGTGACGAACAGCACGGTCATGTCGAGCTCCCGTCGCATGTCGCGGATGAGGTTCAGGGTCATCGCGGCGAGCGACGCGTCGAGGGCGCTGGTCGGTTCGTCGCAGAGGAGGACGGCGGGTCGGACGATGGTCGCCCGGGCGAGGGCGACGCGTTGCCGCTGCCCGCCGGACAGGTCGGCCGGTCGGAGCCGGGCGACGGCGGCGGGGAGTCCGATGCGCTCGAGCGCTGCCGTCACGCGTCCCTCCGTCTCGGCGCGGCCGAGCCGTTCCGGCGCGAGGCGTTCCCGGAGGGTCTCCCCCACGGTCATCCACGGCGTGAGCGACGACCCGGCGTCCTGGAACACCATCTGTGCGCCGCCGGCGGCGACGGTGATCGATCCTGACCGTGCGGGGACGAGTCCCGCGACCGCGCGGAGCACGGTCGACTTGCCGGAACCGCTCTCGCCGACGATCGCGAGTGCCTCGCCGGCGCCGACGGTCAGGTCGATGCCCTGCACGGCGTGGACGGTGCGACGACGGCGGCCGTGCCCGGTGGTGTAGGAGCAGACGAGTCCGGAGACGACGACGGCCGGTGCGGCGGCCGGGTCCGCCGTCGGTGGGGCGGACGTGACGGCCGTCGGTCGGGCGTCGTGCACCGGGGCGGAGGCTCGGCTCGCCGCCGTCAGGTCGGTTCGGACCGTCTCGGCGGGCACCAGGCACGCGGCGCCGTGGTCCGGAGCGGGTCGGGAGTCCGCCAGGGTCGGCATCTCGACGGCGCACCGGTCGAGGGCGAGCGGGCAGCGTGCCCGGTAGGGGCACCCGACGAGGCGCTCGGCCGGGTCGAGGGTGTCGACGGGGAGGGTGGGCAGTCGGTCGCCCCGGTCGAGGCGGAGCGAGAGCCGGGAGCGCATGAGCCCGGCGGTGTAGGGGTGTGCCGGTGTGGTCAGGACGGCGGCGGCCGGGCCGACCTCGGCGAGGCGTCCGGCGTACATCACGGCGATGCGGTCGGCGATCTGCGACGCGACGCCGAGGTCGTGCGTGATCAGGAGGACGCTGCACCCGTGCTCGTCGCGGAGTTCGCGGAGGAGGTCGAGCAGCTGGGCCTGCACCGTGACGTCGAGCGCGGTGGTCGGCTCGTCGGCGACCACGAGCGCGGGACGACCGGCCACGGCGATCGCGGCCATGACCCGCTGCCGCAGACCACCGGAGAGCTCGTGCGGGTAGACGCTGAAGCGCATGGTGGGGTCGGGGACGCCCATGGCGTCGAGCAGCGCGATCGCGCCGGCACGGTCCTGCCCTGCCTCGACGATCTGTCGGCCGACGCGCATCGTGGGGTTCAACGAGGTCATCGGGTCCTGGAACACGGCGCCGAGCGCGGTGCGTCTGGTCGCGCGCCGTTCGGACTCCGCTCCGTGTGCCATGTCGGTCCCGGCGACGGTGACCGCACCGGTGACGACCGGGTGCGCGGCGTCCGGCAGCAGGCCGAGCAGGCTCATCGCGAGCATGCTCTTGCCGGATCCGGACTCGCCGACCAGGCCGACGATCTCGCCGGGTCCGATCGTCAGGTCGATCCCGCGGAGCACGTCGGAACGGACGCCGTCGCGTTCGAGCGACAGGTGGAGGTCGTGGACCTCGGCGATCGGGGTCATGCCGTCCTCCCCACGTCGGTGCCGTGCGCGGCGAGGTGCGCGGCGATGGCGCGGGGCTGGGTGAACCACACCGCGTCGCGCCGTTCGGTCATGTGGCGCAGCGCCCGGTCGAGGGCACGGAGGCGGAACGGTGCGCCGGAGATGAACGAGTGCACGACGACGCTCATGACGAGGGGCTGGTCGGCGGAGCGTTCGAGCAGTTCGTCGAACTCGTCGACGATCATGTCGGCGAACTCCCCCGCGGACGCGCCGCGCCCGATGACGGTCGTGCTGTCGTTGACCTCGAGGGCGTAGGGCAGCGCCGTGATCGGCCCGGACGGCGTCGTGATGGTCACCGGACGGTCGTCGATCCGCAGGTCGAGCAGGTAGCGGTACCCGGTCGCTGCGAGGTTGTCGACGGTGGAGGTGGTCTGGGTGAGCCACGGGCTCGACCAGCCGCCGGGCGCGGTCCCCTCCTCGGCCGCGATCCGTGCGGCGACGGCGGCGAGGTACGCCGCCTCCTGCGCCGAGGACATGCCGGCGAGGGAGTCGGAGTTCGAGATCCCGTGTCCGACGAACTCGGCGCCGAGACGCCGTGCCTCGGCGACGAGTCCCGGTGCGGTGTCGTAGACGGCGGTGTTGAGCAGCACGGTCGGGGGGATGCCGGCGCGGTCGAGTCGTTCGAGGAGCCGGAACGCGCCGACGCGGTTGCCGTAGTCGCGCCACGAGGTGTTCACGAGGTCGGGGGCGGTGACGTCGGGGACGACGTCCTCGGTCCGACCGACGCCGAAGCGGTACTCCTCGAGTCCCACGGCGACGTAGACGGCGAGCCGGCGGCCGTCCGGCCAGGCGGGTCCGCCCGGTGCCGTGATCGGCCGGTAGGGCCAGAGGTCGTGTCCGGGGGTCGTGGCCGCCCGGAGCATGTCGTCGTGTGTCATCCGATCCACCTGTTCATGCCGACGTCGGTGCGGGCGGCGCGGCGCACGACGGCGTCGTACGCCGGCAGCACCGCGTCGGCCGCGGCCCACGTCCGTTCGAGAGCCGGGCGGCGAGCGGCGTGCAGCTCGCGGGCCTCGGCGAGGAGTGCGTGTTCGTCGACCGAGACGACCCGGCCGTCCTCGGCGACCACGCGGCCGGCGACGATCGTCATCCGGACGCTGCCGCCGGTCTCGCAGTACACGAGCTGGCCGCGGAGGTCGTTGAAGGGCGTGAACGCGGGAGCGTGCAGGTCGAGGAGCACGAGGTCCGCCTGGGCGCCGACCGACACGCGGCCGATCTGCCCCGTCCGCCGCATCGCCGCGGCACCGCCCTCCCAGAGCGCGTCGAGGACCTCGGCCGGTGCGGGCCAGTCGTCGGCGTCGAGTCCGGAGACGTTGTGCACGAGGCCGGTCTGCTTGACCACGCCCCACGTGTTGACGGTGTCGTCGCAGATCGCCTCGTCGACGCCGAGGGCGATCGTGATCCCGCGGTCCCGCATGGCCCGGAACGGCATGACCCCGCTGCCGAGGCGCAGGTTGCTGACCGGGTTGTGGGCGACGACGGCGCCGGCCTCGGCGATCAGGTCGAGGTCGTCGTCGTCGACCCACACGGCGTGGATGACGTTGACACGGTCGTGCAGCAGCCCGAGGTCTGCCGCGTACCGCACCAGGCTCCGTCCGACGAAGCGCTCCTGGCCGCTGCCCGGTGCCGAGAGCGCCCGCTGGGTCCGGGTCTCGAGCATGTGTGCGAACACGGGCAGGTCGTGGGTACGGCTGAGGTCGTCGAGTGCTCCCCAGTACTCGGGGCTCACCCGCTGCGGTGCCGAGATCGACACCGCGGCGGACAGACGACCGCCGGCAGCGCCGTGCCAGCGCCCGATCAGGTGGTCGTAGGCGGCGAGGAGTTCCGGTGCCGCCGCCGGGGCCGGTGTGTGCAGGGCTGCGGCGAAGTCGGTGTCGGCGCCGTCGAGGAAGGGCAGCTTGTCGGCGTCCGGGAGCTCCGGCTGGTCGAGTGCCACCGTCGCGCGGATGCCGCTGTCGGCGTAGGCCTGCAGCACCGCGTCGATGACGTCGGGGTCCGGCGTCGGCATCAGGAACGCGTCGTCCTGCACGCTCGTCGTCCCCGTGCGGAGCATCTCCAGCGCGGCGAGCATGGTGCGCAGGTACGCCTCGCGCGGAGTCGGTGCGAGTGCCGGGTCCGCCGGCGACTCGTAGAGCATGAACGTCTCCAGGGGACGGCTGCGGAACGCGCCCTTGAGGTGGTTCGCCGGCGAGTGGAAGTGCGCGTTCACGAGTCCGGGGACGACCACGTGGTGTCCGCCGCCGTCGACCACGCGGGCGTCGGCCGGAGCGGCCGCGCGGGCACCCGGTCCGATCGAGAGGACGGTGTCGTCGACGACGAGGACGTCGGTCGGCCCGGTCATGCCGGCCGGCGTCGCCGGGGCCCAGACGTACACGTCGGTCAGGAGCACGCTCATCGCCACACCTCGTCCGTCGTGGCCGAGCCCGTCGGCGCCGCCCAGGTGCCCGCCCTGGACGTCGAGAGCCGCTGCGCCAGCAGGCCCTCGACGGCGGTGGTCGCGGCGGCGACGCCGTCGACGACCGGGATGCCGAGCGCGTCCGTGAGCGACGCGACGAGCTCGGTGAGCCCGGCGCAGCCGAGCACCACGGCCTCCGCACCGTCCGCTGCCACCGCGGCACGGGCCTCCAGGACGAACGCGTCGAACGCCGGACCGGCGCCCGCCTCGATCGCGGCGACCGAGACGTCCACGGCGCGCACCGTGCAACGGTGCGCGAGTCCCATGGACGCGACGACGCGGTCCGTCATCGCGAGCGTCCGTGGGGGCATGGTGATGACGGTGAAGCGGTGTGCCAGGAGCGTCGCGGTCTGGAGCGCCGCCTCGGTCATGCCGACGACCGGGCCGGCCGCGCGTTCCCTGGCTGCCTCGAGCCCGGTGTCGCCGAAACACGCGACGACGTACCCGTCCACGCCGTCGCGTTCGCCGCGCTCGACCTGGCCGAGCACGCCGGCGGCACCGAAGACCTCGTCGACGTGCGTCTCGACGGTCGCCGGCGCCCCCGAGGAGTGCGTGGCACTCACCGTCGTGTCCGGGCGGGCGACGGCCCGGGCCGCGGCGAGCACAGCGGCGGTCATCGTCGCACTGGTGTTCGGGTTCAGGATCCGCACGTGGGTCATCGGTGGTCCTCCATCCGGGCGATCGTGCGGGTGATGCCGTGGTCGTCGAGGAGCGCGGACACGCCGTGGCCGCCGATCGCGACCCGCGCCGCTGCCGCGCCGTGCCGGGCTGCCTCGACCGGGTCGGCGCCGGCGACGTGCGCCGCTGCGAAGGCGCCGCAGAACGCGTCGCCCGCACCGGTCGAGTCGACCGGCTCCACCGCGTCAGTCGGGACGACGACGACGCCCTCCTCCGAGCAGACGAGGCAGCCGCGTTCGGCCGTCTTGACGACGACGACGCCGGCACCGGCGTCCCGGAACCGGGACGCGGCGAGCGGCAGGTCGGTGGTCCCCGCCAGGGCGACGGCCTCGACCTCACTCGGCAGGAACACGTCGCACGTCGGGAGGAGCGCCATGAGCGCGGCCTCGTTGCCGACGACGTAGTCCTCCTGCAGGTCCAGGTAGACCGTGGTCCGGCGGGCTCGGGTCGCCGCCCGGAGCCAGGGGCCGAGGGTGAGCTGCGAGCCCAGGCTCATCGCGGAGACGAGCACGCCGTCCACGTCGAGCGCCGCGGGAGCGACGTCGTCCGGGTACACGCTCATCACGTCGAACGCGTCGTCGCCGGAGAGCAGGTCCCACGACCGCGATCCGTCCGCCGCGTACGTCACCCGGTTCCGGATCGTGGGCACGGCACGGGGTCGGGTCGCCTCGATCCGGACGCCGGCTCCGGCGACGGCCTGGAGGAGCGGTGCCGGCAGGTCCGTCCCCACCGGTGCCAGCATGCGCACGTCCGACAGCACGCGTCGCGCCGCGAGCGCGGCGAAGAGGGCGTCGCCGCCGAGGGCGGTGGTCGTGGTGCCGTCGAGGACGAGGTCGTCGATCGTCAGGTTGCCGATGCAGAGCAGCGAGGCGTCAGCCATCGAGGCTCCCCGATGCGAGGGCGGCCTCGGCGGCGCGGAACTGCTCCATCGCGAGGAGGTAGCCGACCAGCTGCGCGGGAAGCACGGTGAGCAGCGGACTCAGCGGCTCGGGGACGGCCGGGACGACGAGGACCTCGTCCGCGACGGTGTCGAACGCGTCGACGCCGTCGGTGGTCACCACGTGGACGCGACCGCCGAAGCGCTTGGCCTCGCTCGCCGTGTGCACCGCGCGCGGCACCGAGGGGCCGGCGGGGGCGATGATCCAGATCGGCTCCCCCGTCTTCAGGGAGTTGTAGTGGTGGAACTCCTCGACCTGGATCGCCTCGGCGCGGTCCGGGGTGCACTCCTTCACCTTCGCGGCGCCGATGATCGCCGCGCCCCAGCTCGGGCCGGCCGCGGAGAACAGGAAGGTCCCGCTGGCGTGCTCGCGGGCGGCCACGGCGGCCAGGCGCGGTTCGGTGGCGGCGATGACCTCCTCCATCCGGTCGGGGATCGTCGCGAGACCGGCACGGAGTGCCGCGGCCTCGGGGTGCCCCTGCACCACGCCGACCCGGGTGGCCAGGTCGAGCAGCAGCGCCAGGGCGGTGGTCGAGGACTGCGTCGGCCAGCCCACGCGGGTGGCACGCAGCAGGAGGGTGCGCTCGCTCTCCTGGTCGAGGGTCGACCCGGCGGTGTTCGTGATCGCGACCGTCAGTGCGCCGACGTGCTGGGCGATGAGCGCTGCCTCGACCGTCCGGGTCGTCTCCCCCGAGCTCGAGAGCGCGATGACGACGCTGCGGCTCGTCACGAGCGGTGCGAGGTAGTAGGCCAGGTCGAGGCTCTGCACCGGTTCGCACGGGACGCCGAGCATGAGCTCGAGTGCCTGGCGCGCGGCGATCGCCACCGCGAGGGAGTCACCGGCGCCGGTCACGAAGACGCGGTCGACGTGCATCGCCGCGATGACCTCGGCCAGGTCAGTGAGGGCGGCGTCGTTCACCGCGAGGGTCTCCCGGATGCGCTCGGGTTGCGCCAGCAGCTCCGGGTAGGTCGCCTCGTCACGAGCGCGTCGCTTCGGGTCGAGGGGGTGGTCGGTGGGGAGCGCGACGATCGAGGCGTGCTCGGCGGCCGAGACCCGCTCGACGACGCGCTGCTGACGGGCGTCGAGGGGGCTGCCGTCGCCGATGAACGGGCTGGGCGGGGTGGTGGTCATCGCGGGCTCCGTGTGTCGGGGTCGGTGGTGGTCAGTGCGGCGCCGAAGCGGGCGGCGACGGCGGGGTCGACCCGGGCGTCCGCCGCACGGGACCGCTTGATCGCGCTGCCGAGGACCGCGCCGTCGGCGCCGGCGACGGTCTCGCCGATGGTGTCGAGCGTGACCCGTCCTCCGACCAGGAACGGAACGTCGGGCAACGTCGCGCGGAGGGACGCGATGGACGCCAGCGCGTCCGGGACGCCGCTGTCCCGCGTGACGACGAGGGCGTCGGCCCGACCGAAGTCGTGCGACTCGACCGCGGCCCACGCCGGGGTCGACGCCAGCGCCAGGCTCGTCGCCTCGTGGACGTCGGCCCAGACCTCGACGTCGCTCCCGATCAGGCGGCGCATCGCCGCGACCTCGTGGGCGCACCCCTGGATCCAGCCGGTCGGTCCGATCGAGACGCCCGTGAGGACCTTCACCCGGACGAAGGACGCGCCGATCGCGTGGGCGATGGCCACGGCACTCGGGCCGTCGTTGTGGCCCACCACGACACCGACGGGCAGCTCGACCGCGGCGGTGACGGCGGCGCCGATGACGGCCAGTGCCGCGACCGTCGGGGCTCCGACCCGCACGGCCTGGGGCATGTCGCTCGCATCCTGCACCATCACGTGCGTGAAACCGGCGTCCCGGAGGGCGACGGCGTCCTCGGCAGCGCGTTGCGCGATCTCGCGGACGAAGGCACCGGCGTAGTTGACCGCACCGGGCAGCGGTGGGAGGTGGAGGACCCCGACGAGGCGGAAAGCGTGTGGCATGCGGCAACGGTATACAGTTCGGTGTTTCCGTCGCGTCAACGCAGATTTCGAGGCTGTTACGGGAGGGTTGTCTTCACGGCAATTGGGGTAGAAACCCCCGTTCAGCGCGGTTCGTCGGCGTCTGGCCACCCATCGAACTCGCTCAACTCGGCTGCGAACGTGTATACACGCGAGCGATCCTCGTGCTCGTGGTCCGGCGCGCATGCCCGCCCGGTCGAGCGGGCGGAATGCCGTGGTGTGCCTGGCTTCCGTCCCCGCGATTCCGCCCGCTCAACTCGGAGGCATGCGCCGCGGGGCATGCAGACCACGTCGAGCGGGCGAAATGCCGCGGTGCGCCCAGCGCCCGACCCGGCGATTGCGCCCGCTCGCGGACGCATACCTCTCCACGCATGGTCCCGACGCTGAGCGGGCGAAATGGCAGGGTCGAGCGGCTCACGCACCCCGGTACTTCGCCCGCTCGGCCCACGGCCGATGCCGCGCGGCGCATGAGGCCCTGTCGAGCGGGCGGAATGCCAGGGTCAGGCGGCTCGCGCACCACGGCATTCCGCCCGCTCGACGGCGGGCGAGTGCCGCGCGGCGGGCGACGCGGGTACGGGCGGGTGTAGGAACGAGGGATGAGGCGGGTTGCGGCAGCGGTGGCGGCAGGGGTCGTGGTCGTCGCGCTCGCGAGCGGGTGTGCGCAGCAGGGAACGCCGACCTGGTCGCGGCCGACCGACCTCGCCACACGTGCGGCGGCGGCCGGACTCCACGACGTGTGGGGGCAGCCGCTCGCCGAGCACATCCACACGCACGTGACGATCACGGACGGGGACACCCCGGTCGTGATCCCGGCGGACATCGGCCACTCGGACACCCGGCGGTTCGCCGCCGAGCTGCACACGCACGACACGTCGGGGATCGTCCACGTGGAGTCCCCCGAGCGCCGCGACTTCACCCTCGGGCAGTTCTTCGACGAGTGGGACGTCCCACTCAGCGCCTGGGGCGTGGGTGGACTGCACGGCGACCTCACGGTGTGGGTCGACGGGCACCGGTACTACGGCAACCCGCGCTCGATCGTGCTCCGGGACCTCGGCGAGGTCGACCTCGTCGTCACCTCGATCGGCGAGGCTCCGCATCGCCCGGCGGCGTTCGACTGGCCGCCGCAGTACCACTGACCGCAGCGTCCGCGACGGCACGGACGACCGCGGCGGGGTGCTCGACGTGGGCGAAGTGGCCGCAGTCGTCGAGGAGCACGGTGCGTGCCTGCGGGACCACGCGACGGAGTCCGTCGAGGTCCGACGCGCGGGCGAAGACGTCGTCCCGCCCCGAGATCGCGACGACCGGGCAGGACACCGCACGCCACCGCTCGGTGTCGTAGCCGGCACCCGTCCGCGCCGCGGCGAGGAACGCGGCCGGACGGAGCTCCTCGACGAACGCGTCGAGGACGCTGCGGTCCAGTCGGCGGACGTGGGTGAAGACCGGAGCGGCGAGGAGCCGGAGCAGCCCGATCCGGTCGGAGGCACGGAGCAGTGGGAGCGCCGCGTTCCGGGTGACCGCGAGCCCGGCCCGGAGCAGCGTGAACGCCGGCAGCGTCACGGCGCCACGGAGCGGGTGTCGGGCGGCGTCGATCCCGGCGAACGTGGTCCCGGACACGAGCGCGACCGACCGGGTCCGCTCGGGAGCGGTCACCGCGAGGTGCATGCCGATGAATGCGCCCATCGAGTGCCCGACGACGTCGACGGACGCAAGGCCGAGCGCGTCGAGCACCTCGCTGACCACGGCGACGGCGTCGTCGACGGAGAGCGGCCGCGCCGGGGCCGGCGAGGATCCCCAACCGGGCAGGTCGAGGAGGACCACCCCGCGGGACGGGTGCCCGTCGGCGGCGTCGAGCAGCGGGGTCCACGTGGTCCACGACCCGGCGACGCCGTGCAGGAACAGCACCGGGTGGTCACCCGGACGCGCGTGCACGACGACCGGCCCGGACGCCGTGTCGACGACGGAACGGCGGAGCGACCACCTGGCGGGGTCGGACGTGAGCGGGAAGGGCGCGTACTCGTCCGTGGTGACCACCCGCGGTGCCGCGGTGCTGTCGGGTGCGTGCACCGTGCCTCCAGTCCGGCGCGGATGCGCCCAGGAGGTGTTCGGAACGGGAGGGACGGGCGCTTGCCCTAGCCGACCGGGACGGGCGCGGTGCAGGCGGCGAGCCGGTCGAGGGCCGCCCGGTACTCGGTGACGTCGCGGGCGACGCCGGGCTCCGAGATGATGGAGGCGCGGATGCGGCCCTGCACGTCGATGACGAACGTGGCGCGGTTGGCGAAGCCCTTGTGCTCGAGGAAGACGCCGTACTCCTTCGACACCGCGCCGTGCGGCCAGAAGTCGGCGAGCAGCTCGAAGTCGTAGCCGTTGACGTCCGCGAACGAGCGGAGCGTGGCCTTGGAGTCGACCGAGATGCCGATGAGCTCGACGCGGTTGTCCTGGAACATCGCGATGTTGTCCCGGAGGGCGCAGAGCTCACTCGTGCACGTCGACGAGAACGCGAGCGGGAAGAAGACGAGCGCGACGGGGCGGGACCCGCGGAAGTCGCTGAGGCGGATGTGCTCACCGAACTGGTTCGGGAGTTCGAAGTCCGGCGCGAGTGAGCCGCTCTCCAGTGCCATCGTTGCGTGTGCTTCTTCCTCGGGCGGCGGGTGTGCCCGTTCGGTCCGTGCACGCGCAGGGTCGCACGGGCACGATCGGCAATCGTACGCCGACGGCACGCGAATGCAAGCACCCGTTCACCCGCTCGGGACACACGGCACCATCAGGTGGCACGTCGGCGGCTGGGCCTAGAGTGGGGTCGGCCCCACCGCTGGTCGTGACCCGACCGACCGGTGCGCCACCATGTCCACCACCACGAGAACGAACCGAGGTCAAGGGTGACGGTGAACGACCAGGACCCGCGCAGCACTGCAGCAGGGACCGACCAGGACCCCGAGGAGACCGCAGAGTGGCGTGAGTCGCTCGACGGCCTCGTCGCGACGCACGGCCACCAGCGGGCCCGCGAGATCATGCAGAGCCTGCTGAAGCGCTCGAACGAGCTGCACCTCGGCGTGCCGATGGTCCCGACGACGGACTACGTCAACACGATCGCGCCCGAGGACGAGCCGGAGTTCCCCGGCAACGAGGAACTCGAGCGCCGCTACCGCCGGTGGATCCGGTGGAACGCGGCGATCACGGTGCACCGCGCACAGCGGCCGGGCATCGCGGTCGGCGGGCACATCTCGACGTACGCGTCGAGCGCCGCCATGTACGAGGTCGGCTACAACCACTTCTTCCGCGCGCAGGACCACCCGTCCGGCGGCGACCAGGTCTTCTTCCAGGGCCACGCCTCCCCCGGCATGTACGCCCGCGCCTTCATGGAGGGGCGTCTCAGCGAGGACCAGCTCGACGGGTTCCGCCAGGAGAAGTCGCACGCGGGCGGCGGTCTGTCGTCGTACCCGCACCCGCGACTCATGCCGCACTTCTGGCAGTTCCCGACCGTGTCGATGGGCATCGGCCCGATCAACGCGATCTACCAGGCCCAGCAGGCCAAGTACCTCTCGAACCGCGGCATCAAGGACGCCTCCGACCAGCAGGTCTGGGCCTTCCTCGGCGACGGCGAGATGGACGAGGTCGAGTCCCGCGGGCAGCTGCAGGTCGCGGCGAACGACGGGCTCGACAACCTCAACTTCGTCATCAACTGCAACCTCCAGCGCCTCGACGGCCCGGTCCGCGGCAACGGCAAGATCATCCAGGAGCTCGAGGCCTTCTTCCGCGGCGCCGGGTGGAACGTCATCAAGGTCGTGTGGGGCCGCGAGTGGGACGACCTGCTCGCCCGCGACACCGAGGGCGCCCTGCTCAACCTCATGAACCAGACGCCGGACGGCGACTACCAGACGTACAAGGCCGAGAACGGCGCGTACGTCCGCGAGAACTTCTTCGGGCGCGACCCGAAGGCGCTCGCGCTGGTCGAGGACTACACCGACGACCAGATCTGGAACCTCAAGCGCGGCGGTCACGACTACCGCAAGGTCTACGCGGCGTTCAAGGCGGCGACCGAGCACAAGGGGCAGCCGACGGTCATCCTCGCGAAGACCGTCAAGGGCTACGGCCTCGGCCCGAGCTTCGAGGGCCGCAACGCGACCCACCAGATGAAGAAGCTCACGCTCGACAACCTCAAGCAGTTCCGCGACGAGATGCGCATCCCGATCTCCGACGCGCAGCTCGAGGAGAACCCCTACACGCCGCCGTACTACCACCCGGGAAACGACGACGAGGCGATCCAGTACATGCACGAGCGCCGTCGCGCGCTCGGCGGGTACGTCCCGGAGCGCCGGACGAAGTACACGTCGATCACCCTCCCCGACGACGCCAAGTACCAGGTCGTCAAGAAGGGCTCCGGCAAGCAGGAGATCGCCACGACCATGGCGTTCGCCCGGCTGCTGAAGGACCTGCTCCGCTCCCCGGACTTCGGCGACCGCGTGGTCCCGATCATCCCGGACGAGGCGCGCACCTTCGGCATGGACGCGTACTTCCCGACGGCGAAGATCTACAACCCGAACGGGCAGCACTACACGTCGGTCGACCGCGAGCTGCTGCTGGCCTACAAGGAGAGCCCCCAGGGCCAGATCATCCACGTCGGCATCAACGAGGCCGGAGCCCTGGCCGCGTTCACCGCCGTCGGTACCTCGTACTCGACGCAGGGCGAGCCGCTCATCCCGGTCTACGTCTTCTACTCGATGTTCGGGTTCCAGCGCACCGGCGACGCGATCTGGGCCGCCGGCGACCAGATGACCCGTGGGTTCATGATCGGCGCCACCGCCGGTCGCACCACCCTGACCGGTGAGGGCCTGCAGCACGCCGACGGGCACTCGTTGCTCCTCGCGACGACCAACCCGGCGGTCGTGTCCTACGACCCCGCGTACGGCTACGAGATCGGGCACATCGTGCAGGCCGGCCTCGACCGGATGTACGGCACGGACGAGGACGGCTCGCCGAAGCACGACGACCCGAACGTCATGTACTACCTGACGGTGTACAACGAGCCGATCGTGCAGCCGGCCGAGCCCGAGGGCGTCGACGTCGACGGGATCGTCAAGGGCATGTACCTGCTCAAGCCGAGCGAGCACGACGGCCCGAAGGCCCAGCTGCTCGCGTCGGGTGTCGCGGTGCCGTGGATCCTCGAGGCGCAGGAGCTGCTGGCGTCCGACTGGGGCGTCTCCGCCGACGTCTGGAGCGTCACGAGCTGGGGTGAGCTCTACCGTGACGGTCTCGCCGCGGAGCAGCACGCGTTCCTCAACCCGGGCGACCAGCCCCGCACGCCGTACGTCACCGAGCGCCTGCTCGGCACCGAGGGGCCGGTCGTCGCCGTGAGCGACTTCATGCACCAGGTGCAGGAGCAGATCCGCCCGTTCGTGCCGACGGACTACGCCACGCTCGGCGCCGACGGCTTCGGCTTCTCGGACACCCGCCCCGCGGCACGCCGTTTCTTCCACATCGACGGCCCGTCGGTCGTCGTGCGGACGCTGCAGCAGCTCGCGAAGCAGGGCAAGGTCGACGCCGCGCTCGTGCAGCAGGCGATCGACAAGTACCGGCTGCACGACGTCACCGCCGGGACCACCGGCTCGGCCGGCGGCGAGAGCTGACCTCGCCTGTGACGACACCCCGCACCGCCACCGCCGCGAGCCGGGAGAGCGATCGCGAACGCGCGCTCTCCTGGCTCCGGCAGGTGTCGGGCGAGCTCTCGACCGCCACGATCAAGCGGCTCGAGGACACCCTCCCCTGGTACAGCGAGATGCCTCCCGGGCGCCGTTCGGCGGTCGGGATGGTCGCGCAGGCCGGCATCACCTCGTTCATCTCGTGGCTCGAGGGCAGCGCGTCGACGCCGTGGATCGCCGCCGCCGACGTCTTCGGGTCCGCTCCGCGGGAGCTCCTGCGCTCGGTGAGCCTGCAGCAGACCCTGCAGCTCATCCGCGTCGTGGTCACCGTGGTCGAGGAACGCGCCAAGGACGACGAGATGCTGCAGGAGGCGATCCTGAAGTACTCGCGGGACATCGCCTTCGCGGCCGCCGACGTCTACGCCCGAGCGGCCGAGGCCCGTGGGCTGTGGGACGCCCGGCTCGAGGCGCTCGTGGTCGACTCGATCCTGTCCGGGGAGTACGACGACGAGCTGCCGTCCCGGATCGCCGCGCTCGGCTGGCACGGGCACGGCGAGGTCGCGGTGCTCGTCGGCACGGCACCGAAGCAGCTCGAGGTCGACCAGGTCCGTCGGACGGCGCGCCACATGGACGCCGACGTCCTCATCGGCGTGCAGGGCTCCCGGCTCGTGGTCGTCATCGGCCGCTCGACCCCGCGGGACGACGTCCCCGAGGGCGAGGAACCGGTCTCGTTCATGGCCATCGCGCAGTCCCTCGAGCCGATGTTCGGCGAGGGGCACCTGGTGCTCGGCAACGAGGTCCCCGGTGTCGTCGACGCGTCCACCTCGGCGAAGGCCGCCCTCGCCGGGTTCGCCGTCGCCCGGGCCTGGCGCGGCGCTCCCCGCCCGGCACTCGCGGACGACCTGCTGCCCGAGCGTGCCCTGGCCGGCGACCCGCTGGCCCGATCCGCCCTCGTGCAGCGCATCTACGTGCCGCTGAAGGACCAGTCCACCGAGCTGCTCCAGACGCTCTGGTGCTACCTCGACACCGGACGGTCGCTCGAGGCGACCGCCCGCGAGCTCTTCGTCCACCCGAACACGGTGCGCTACCGCCTCCGCCGTGTGGCCGACATCATCGGCTGGGACGCCACCCACGCCCGAGACGCCCTCATCGTGCAGTCGGCGCTCATCCTCGGTGCGATGTCGGAATCGGCCTCCGGTCGTCGCCGCGTCGGTCGCCGATGACCACGACACGCCGTCGCCGCGTCGGTCACCGATGACCACGACACGCCGTCGCCGCGTCGGTCGCCGATGACCACGACACGCCGTCGCCGCGTCGGTCGCCGGTGACCTCCTCCCCGCGAGACCACACGGACGGTAGGGGTTCCACAATGTCCCGTAGCGTTTCGTGTCGGGTGTCCACACGGGCCCCGCGCCCCGCTGCCGTCAGGATTGTCCGGTGATCGTCGTCGTCGCGCCCGGACAGGGCTCCCAGACCCCCGGCTTCCTCGCCCCATGGCTCGAGGACGCCGCCGTCCGCGAACGCGTCGGGCAGTGGTCCGAAGCGATCGGCGTGGACCTCGCCCTGCACGGCACCGACTCCGACGCGGACACGATCAAGGACACCGCGCTCGCCCAGCCGCTCATCGTCGCCGCCGGTCTCGTCACCGCGGACGCACTCCTGGCCGACGGCCGCCGCTCGCTCGTCGGCGGTGTGGCCGGGCACTCGGTCGGTGAGTTCACCGCCGCAGCGGTCGCCGGGGTGCTGCAGCCGACCGACGCCGTCTCCCTCGTCGCCGCCCGCGGTCGCGCCATGGCCGACGCCGCCGCGCTCGAGCCGACCTCGATGGCTGCCGTCCTCGGCGGCGACCCGGACGAGCTGGCCAGCGCACTCGAGGCCACGGGTCTCGTCGCCGCGAACCACAACGGCGGCGGCCAGACCGTCGTCGCCGGTGCCGCCGACGCGATCGCCGCCCTCGCCGCCGACCCGCCGGCCAAGGCCAGGGTCGTGCCGCTCGCGGTGGCGGGTGCCTTCCACACCCGGTACATGGCCCCGGCGGTCGAGCGCGTCGCGCCCGTCGCCGCCGCAGCAGCGGTGGCCGACCCGACGCTGCCCATCTGGACGAACGCCGACGGGTCACGTGTCGACGACGGCCGCCGGTTCGTGGACCTGATGGTCGCCCAGATCGCCAGTCCGGTGCACTGGGACGCCGTCATGACCTCCTTCCAGGAGGCCGGGGTCACCGGGATCATCGAGCTCGCTCCCGCAGGGGCGCTCGTCGGACTCGCCAAGCGCGGCATGCGCGGCACGCCGTCGGTCGCGATCAAGACCCCCGAGGACCTGCCGGCCGCGATCGAGCTCCTCAGCACCTCGGAGGTGTCCGCATGACCGACGTGTCCACGCACGACGAGCCCGCCGTCCGTCCCGTCCTCGCGCAGCGCCGCGGGCACGAGTTCAGCCGCATCCTCGCCTTCGGCGCAGCCCGTGGCGCGAACACCGTCCCGAACGACGACCTCGTCGGGCCGATCGACTCGTCGGACGAGTGGATCCGCCAGCGCACCGGCATCGTGACGCGCATGCGCGCCGGGGCCGACGTCGAGGCCGTCGACCTCGCCGAGGAGGCCGCCCTCGAGGCGATCGCGAAGGCCGGCATCGCCCCGGAGCAGATCGGCGTCGTGCTGGTCAGCACCGTGACCCACACCGTGGCGACCCCGTCGATGGCGTCGCTCCTCGCCGAGCGCATCGGGGCCACGCCCGCGGCCGCGTACGACATCAGCGCCGCGTGCGCCGGCTACGCCTACGGCATCGCCCAGGCGGACTCGTTCGTCAAGTCCGGCATCGCCGACCACGTGCTGGTCGTCGGCGCCGAGAAGCTCAGCGACATCGTCGACCCGACGGACCGGTCGATCTCGTTCCTGCTCGGCGACGGAGCGGGCGCGGCGATCGTCGGCCCGAGTGACTTCCCCGGCATCGCGCCGACCATCTGGGGCTCCGACGGCTCCAAGTGGGACGCGATCGGCATGACCGCCACCTTCAACGAGTGGGAAGCGGGGGCCGCGCGGCCGACGATACGGCAGGCCGGTCAGACCGTGTTCCGCTGGGCCGTCTGGGAGATGGTCAAGGTCGCCCGCGAGGCGCTCGAGGCCGCCGGGGTCCGTCCCGACCAGCTCGCCGCGTTCGTGCCGCACCAGGCGAACATCCGCATCATCGACGAGTTCGCCAAGCAGCTCGGCATCCCCGACTCCGTGATGATCGCCCGCGACATCACGACCACCGGCAACACCTCGGCCGCGAGCATCCCGCTCGCCACGCACCGCCTGCTCGACGAGCACCCCGAGCTGTCGGGCGGCCTCGCCCTGCAGATCGGGTTCGGCGCCGGACTCGTGTTCGGCGCACAGGTGGTCGTCCTCCCCTAGCACTTCCCAGTCCCCCCGGCTGCAGGCACGGAACCACCCCGTGCCCTAGGCTGGTCCACGGTCAAACGACACCCCCCTCAAGGAGACACCATCATGGCCCTGTCCAACGAAGAAGTCCTCGCCGGCCTGGCCGAGCTGATCAACGACGAGACCGGCATCGCGACCGACACCGTGCAGTCCGACAAGTCGTTCACCGACGACCTCGACATCGACTCGATCTCGATGATGACCATCGTCGTCAACGCCGAAGAGAAGTTCGACGTGAAGATCCCGGACGAAGAGGTCAAGAACCTCAAGACCGTCGGGGACGCTGTCGACTTCATCGTCAAGGCCCAGGCCTGACACGTCCTTCCTGAGCGCCGTGGTCCGGCTCGACCCTTCCGGTCACGGGCCGCGGCGCTCTTCTCGTCCACCTCGGAAGAAACAAGTCGTTCCATGACCAACAAGACCGTCGTCGTCACCGGGATCGGTGCGATCACCCCTCTCGCCGCGACCGCCTCGGAGACCTGGGACGCCCTGCTCGCGGGCAAGTCCGGCATCACCAGGATCGAGGACCCGCGCTACGCCGAGCTCGAACTCCCCGTCGAGTTCGCCGGCCAGGCGCGGAACTTCATCACCGACCAGCTCACCCGCCCGGAGACCAAGCGGTTCGACCCGTCGTCGCAGCTGTCCCTCATCGCGGCGCGCGAGGCATGGGCCGACGCCGGCATCGACGACGAGACCGTCGTGCCCGAGCGCCTCATCGTCGACTGGGCGACCGGGATCGGCGGCGTGAACACGCTGCTCGACGCCTGGGACACCCTCCGCGAGAAGGGTCCGCGTCGCGTCCTGCCGATGACGGTGCCGATGCTCATGGCGAACGGCCCGGCGGCGGCGATCGAGATGGAGTTCGGCGCCCGTGGTGGTGCCCGCACGTACCTCTCCGCATGCGCCTCGTCCACCGAGTCGCTCGCCGAGGCCTACCGGCACGTCGCCACCGGCGAAGCCGACATCGTGATCGCGGGTGGCGCCGAAGCCGCCCTGCACCCGATGCCGCTCGCGTCCTTCGCCGCGATGCAGGCCCTGTCGCGTCGGAACGACTCCCCCGAGACCGCATCGCGCCCCTACGACGTCACGCGCGACGGCTTCGTGCTCGCCGACGGGGCCGCTGCCCTCATCCTCGAGACGAAGGAGCACGCCGAGGCCCGCGGCGCGAAGATCTACGCGGAGATCGCCGGCGCCGGCATCACCTCGGACGCGTTCCACATCACCGCTCCGGACCCGGAGGGCAGCGCGGCCGCCCGTGCCGTCCTGACGGCGCTCGAGCACGCCGGCGCCTCCCGCGACGACGTCGTCCACGTCAACGCGCACGCCACGTCGACGCCGGTGGGCGACATCGCGGAGTACCACGCGATGCGTCGGGTCTTCGGTGACCACCTCGACTCCGTCGTGGTCTCCGCCACGAAGGCCTCGACCGGGCACCTGCTCGGCGGTGCCGGTGCGATCGAGGCGATGTTCACGGTGCTCGCGCTGCACAACCGCGTGGCCCCGCCGACGATCAACCTCACCGAGCAGGACCCGGAGATCGTCATGGACGTCGCGACCGCGCCGCGCGAACTGCCCGCCGGTGACCTGCTCGCGGTCAGCAACTCGTTCGGCTTCGGCGGCCACAACGCCGTCGTCGCGTTCCGCTCGGTCTGACACCGCTCGGCCTGGAGGCCCGTCCCGCGTCAGCGGGGCGGGCCTCCGTCCGTCCCGTGGTCGCGCCCGGACGTCCGTCCGTCCGCTGGCCGGTCGGCGAAGCGTCCGTCCGCCGCCCTGCGCCGCCGCGGGTCAACCGACGCGGGTCAACCGACGCGGTGCAGCCAGACGACGGGATTGCCCTCGGCGGCGTGCCGGAAGGGCTCGAGTTCGTCGTCCCAGGCCTGCCCGAGCGCGAGCCGGAGTTCACGGTGGAGTTCGAGGGCGTTGCTGCCGGCGACCTCCATGGCGTAGCGCACGCGGTCCTCGGGGATGACCATGTTGCCCGTGACGTCGGTCTGCGCGTAGAAGACGCCGAGGTCCGGCGTGTGCATCCACCGGCCGCCGTCGGAGTCCGCCGTGGGTTCCTCGGTCACCTCGTAGCGGAGGTGCTCCCAGCCGCGGAGGGCAGACGCGATCGCGGCACCCGTCCCGACGGCACCGGTCCAGGTGTACTCGGTCCGACGCGACCCGTCCTGCGCCGGCTGATCCAGCCAGGAGAAGTTCACGGCGCGACTCATGGCGCGACCTGCTGCCCATTCGACATGGGGGCAGAGCGCGCGAGGAGAGGAGTGCACGTAGAGCACTCCTGACGCAGTCCCGGTCATGGTTCCTCCGATCATCAGGTGCGACTTCCCCATCGACCTGCGGAGGATCTCGTGGCTGGAACCATCGATATCCGATTGTGATGTCCTTGCAGACACGCCCATTATGCAGCGTCCCCGCTGGGAACGGCAAGGACGCGGGCAGGATCAGTGGAAGACGGCGCCGTCCCGATCGAGCGGGTGCCGCTCCCCCGCCGTGATCCGCACGGTCGTGCGGTTCTCCGGCGGCGGGATCGGGCACGCGTACTGGTAGGAGAACGCGCACGGCGGCAGGACGAGTTCGTTCCAGTCGAGCTCGACGTCGGACGGCTGGCCCGGGTCTGCGACGAACAGGAACCGGCCCATCGAGTAGCTGCTCTCGGCGTCGTCCTCGGGCAGCGCGGCGGTGCCGTCCTGGACGATGAGCTGCAGCCGCGCCGAACCGCCGAACGGCGCCGAACGGACCGCGAGGAGCTCCGTCTCCACGCCACCGACACGCGTCGCGATCGTCCCGGCGACCACGAGCGGATCGCCGGCGGCGTCGAGGACGGTGCCACGAGCCTCCAGGCCGACGACGTCCGCCGCGGGACGGAAGCGACCCGGAGCGACCCACGCCGACGACCGCGGGAACCGGTCGATGCGTCCGAAGCGGGCGATCGCCTCGGATGCCGGATCCCACACACGCAGGGTGTGCCCGGCGACGGTGCCGGCGAAGCCGTCCGGGAACGCGACGGTGGACGGCACGACGGCGTCGTCACCGGCCACCAGGACGCTCCCGTCCACGGGGACACCGTCGACGAGCACGCCGTCCTCGGCTGCGGCCGTCACGGTGAGACCGCCGACGGCCGGGGCCCACGACCCCGGGACCGGCCAGACCGTCTGTGGATGGTCGACCCGCTGGGCGTTCACGAGTGCGAGCGGACCGCGCGGGCTGACCGCCCAGCGGTCCCGCGGCGAACGTTCCTCGGTCATGCCTGCTCCTGGCGGGGGTAGATGACCTTCTGCACGATGATGATGACCGACGCGGCGATCGGGACGGCGACGAGGGCACCGAGGACTCCGCCGATCGTGGCGCCGGCGACCGCGGCGATGACGACGAGGGCTCCGGGGACCTGCACGGCGCGGGACATGATGCGCGGAGAGATCACGTACGACTCCACCTGCATGTAGACGAGGTAGTAGATCGCCGCGGCCAGGGCGGTCGCCGGTGACGCGAACAGGCAGAGCAGCGAGATCACCACGGCCGCCCCGAGGGTGCCGACGAGCGGGATCAGCGATCCCATGAAGGCGAAGGTCGCCAGGAGCACCGGGAGCGGTGCGCCGATGATGAGCAGCCAGACCAGGCTGAGGATGCCGTTGGTCGCGGCCTGGGTGATCTGCCCGACCACGTAGCGGCCGACCGACGAGGTGACCTCTTCGCTGACCTCGCGGAAGTTCTCGCGGCGGGACGCCGGGACGAAGCGGTACAGCATGCTCTTCATGCTGCGCATCGACGCCAGGAAGTACAGCATCAGGATCAGGACGATGAGCACGCCCGTCAGACCCGACAGGATGCCCGAGCCGACCGCCAGGATCCCGCCGCCGAGGCTCAGCAGGTTGCCGGGGTCCTCGGCGAAGGACTGCACCGACTGCAGCGCGTGGCCGAGGTCGAACGCTCCGGAGAGCTGCTTCGACAGGTCCTGCACCCACTGCTGCCTGGAGATGTCCTCGACGATGTCGGGGAAGTTCTGCACCAGGTTGGTGGCCTGCGTGACGACGATCGGCACGACCGCGAAGACGATGCCGACGAAGGCCCCGAGGACGACGACGACGACCGCGAGGATCGCTGCCCACCGCGGGACGTACCGCTCGAGGAAGGTGACGAGCGGGTCGAGGCCGAGTGCGATGAAGAGTGCGACGCCGATGTAGACGAGCACGGTCGACAGCTGACCGATGAGCGCGCCGGCGAGCAGCGCGACGAGGACGCCGATGCCGCCCATGAAGCCGATGCGGAAGGCGTTGACACGGACACCGGTGTTGGAGCCGGACGAGTCGAACGTGACGTTCGGCGTCGGGCCGTGGTCCTGGGTCACGGCGTCGTCCTGACGCCGCTTGCGAGTTGGGAGGTGCACGTGGGCCGAGCCCGCCTTTCGGATCTGCTGGGACCCGCGCCGGGGTGCGCGCTCGTCATCCAGCGCGGTCCACTCCCTGGGCGGGCCGATCTTGCTACGTGGGGCGGGCGGGACTCGAACCCGCGGATCGTTCCGTTATGAGCAGACTGCCTTGACCAGCTTGGCTACCGCCCCTCGTCGGCGGCCGAGGCCACCCGCTCCCCACGATACAGCGACTCGAACGTCGAGAGGGTGCGGTTGATGTCGTGTGCCTCGATCATCGCCAGGCTGCGCTTCCGCATCGCGACGTAGTCCTCGTCGGATGCGGTGAGGACCGCCTGGAGCTTCTCGGCGAGGTCCTGCTCCGACCCCGGCTCGAACAGGTACCCGTTGCCGTCGACGAGGTGCGGGAGCGCCATCGAGTTCGCCACGACGACGGGGAGGCCCGAGGCCATCGCCTCGAGGGAAGCGATGCTCTGCAGCTCGGCGGTCGACGGCATCGCGAAGACCGTGGCGTTCGTCAGGGTCCGGAACTTCACCTCGTCCGTGACGAAGCCGAGGAACGTGACCCGGTCCTCGATGCCGAGCTCCTTCGCGAGCGTGGTGAGCTTCGGGATCATCTCGCCGTCGCCGACGATCGTGATGCGGGCGAGCAGCTCGGCGGGCAGCAGCGGCAGCGCACGGAAGAGGACGTCGAGGTTCTTCTCGGGGGCCACCCGGCCGACGAAGACGATGTCGTTGACCGCCGGGCGACCTTCGCGGGCGACGTAGCGGGAGGCGTCGATGCCGCACGAGATCGCCAGCACCCGCTGCCCGGCGATCGCCTGGCGCAGGTAGTCCGCGGCGAGGTTCGTCGGCGTGGTGATCACGTCGGCCCGGCGGTAGGTCTGTGCGGCGTCGTTCCACGCGATCTTCAGCGCGATCGGCAGCGTGAAGCGTCCGAAGGGCGTGTACTCGAGCAGGTTCTCGGGCATGAAGTGGTTCGTCGCGATGACCCGGATGCCACGGTCGTGGGCTTCGCGGGCGACGCCGCGGCCGATGATGATGTGCGACTGGATGTGGACCACGTCGGGCCGCAGCGCGTCGATGATCGGCGCGACGTGCTTCCGGACCGTCCACGGCCACGCGAAGCGCAGCCAGGCGTGGAGCGGCCACTTGTACGACGGCAGCCGGTGCACGACGAGCATGACGCCGTGGTGCTCTTCCTCGTAGGTGCCGTGGTGACGGCCGGCGGCCGGCGCGATGATGTGGACCTCGTGGCCGCGTTCGGCGAGTCCGACGGCGAGCTGCTCGGTGAAGGTCGCTGCGCCGTTCACGTCCGGCGCGAAGGTGTCCGCTGCCATGAGGATGCGCAGCGGGCGTCCGGTGGGGGTGGCGTCTCCTGACACGGCGGGCGTCGTCCTCTCCTGGGCCTTCGACCGGTCCGTCGGTGTTCCGTCGGACCGGGGTGGGTCTGGGTCTGAAACGCTACCGTACGCCGCTGCGACGGCTCGTCCGCCGCGCGGCTGACCGTCCTGGTCCCTGCGGAGGACACCGTCGGCAGGGTGTCAGCGTCGCGCTTCCGGGTGGTACTTCGCGAGCATGAACACCCCGGTCACGGCGATCGCCGCGGCGACCACGAACCAGATCACGGCACCGACCGGTGCCCCGGCGGCTTCGCCGAGGACGATCACGCCGATCCCGACGGCGACGATGGGGTCGACCACGGTCAGCCCGGCGATGACGAGGTCGGCGGAGCCCGTCGAGTACGCGTTCTGCACGAAGTACCCGCCGAGCGACGCCGCCACGACCACACCGACGATGGCCAGGACGGTGAGCCAGTCGAAGGAGTGGTTGACGAACCGGTTCAGCGCCACCTTCGCCAGGGTCGCCACGAAGCCGTAGAGCACACCGGCACCGATGATGTAGTACAGCGCGTTCTTGTGCTTCGCGACGATCCGGAAGGACAGCAGCACGAGGACGAGCACGACCGCCAGGACGACGAGCACGGTGACGAGCTGCCCCCGGGTGATCGCGCTCTCGCGACCGACGAAGGCCGCGATCGCGACGAAGATGCCGACACCGATGATGCAGGTCCACACCGCGCGACGTGCACGCTGCCCGAGCGGGATGCCGGACGACCGCGACGAGAACCACGTCGTGATGACGAGCGCCACAGCACCGAGCGGCTGCACCACGATGAGCGGCGCGTTCGTGATGCTGATCAGCTGCAGGACCACTGCGATGCCGAGCATCAGCGTCCCGAGCACCCAGTACCCGCTGCCGAGCAGGGCCATCACGTGCCCGAGGCTGAGCCCCTTCGACTGTTTGCCGAGCTTCGCCTCGACGCGCTTCACCCCGCGGGCCTGGAACTGCGCTCCGAGCGACAGGAACACCGCCCCGATCAGGGCGACCGGGATCATCAGCGCCTGGAAGGGCGTCAGGTTGCTCACTGCCGCTGGCAGCTGGAGATCCGGCGTCACGCGTCGAGGGTATAGGACCGCTCCCGATAACCTGGGGGAATGGCCGTCCTCCCGATCCGGATCACCGGTGAACCCGTCCTGCACACCCGCGCCGACGAGGTCACCGACTTCGACGACGACCTCCGCACCCTGGTGGCGGACATGTTCGCGACGATGGACCTGGCGCCGGGCGTCGGGCTCGCGGGTCCGCAGGTCGGTGTCGGCAAGCGGCTGTTCGTGTACTCATGGACCGATGATGACGGGGTGCTCTGGCGCGGCGCAGCGGTGAACCCCGTCCTGTGGATCACGCCGGCCGAGCCCGAGTCCGTGGAGGAACTCGACGAGGACGAGGAGTCCGAGGGGTGCCTCTCGATCCCGGGTGACCGCTTCCCGCTCCGGCGGAGCGAGGGTGCCCTGCTCCGGGCCTTCGACGAGCACGGTGCGCCGTTCGAGATCGAGGCGCACGGCTGGCTCGCCCGGATCTTCCAGCACGAGTACGACCACCTCGACGGCGTCCTCTACGCGGACCGGCTGTCGCACCCGTGGTTCAAGCAGTCCGTGAAGTCGGTCAGGAAGCAGAGCTGGGGCGTCCCCGGCAAGACGTGGCTGCCCGGTCGCGACCACCCCGAGGGCTGAGACAGCGGCACGTCCGGCCCGGCCCGGCGCGACCAGCACACCCGGCCCGACCAGCACATCCGGCCCAGCCCGACCAGCACGCCCGGCCTGGTGCACCGGCTTGGAGGCCCGCCTCACCCCCGGTAGGCCGCGATCGCCTCCCGCAGGTGCTCCATCTCCGGGTGCCCCGGGCAGTACAGCGCCAGGCCCGCCGCTGCCGCCGCCTCCGCCGCGGAACCGATCGGCGTCGTCCACGGAGCCGTCCCGGACACCGCGCACGTCGCCGCGAGGTCCTCGAGCGAGGCGTTCCCGGCCGCAGCCTCGACGGCGGCCCGCTGCTGCGACGAGGCTGTCGTCCCCGTGACCCGCTCGGCGCGACAGTGGGTCCGCTCGTCCGCCCACACGGCCGCGTACGTCGTGTAGGTGGCCGAACCGTCCGGTCGTTCGCCGCCCGGACCCCCCTCGCACACGAAGGCGAAGACGATCGGAGCCCCGCCGGTCTCGTCCACCGCCGACGTCGGCGCGCGGTCCACGGACGCGTCCGGTTCCGGCGCGGCCCCGGCGGTGCAGCCGGCGAGCACCGCGACGACGACGGCCCCGAGTGCGGTACTCAGGCCGAAGCGCGATCGGACGCCGCGGAGACCCAGGCCGAGGAGCCCGCCGGCAGCGGGATCGACTCGACGGGGACGGCGCACCTGTGAACGCTAACAGCTTGCCGTTCCGAGGACGCTGACGATCCGCACGGCGACGGCGGACCACGCCGACGGCGGACCACGCCGACGATCGACCGGCCGACGGACACCAGCGCCACCCGGACGACGAAGAGGCCCCCACCCCGAAGGGTGAGGGCCTGACGCTCCCCGAGTTGGACTCGAACCAACAACCTGCCGGTTAACAGCCGGCTGCTCTGCCAATTGAGCTATCGAGGATCAGTTGCCGTCTCGGTCGGACCGGTCTGGACAACGGGTAACAGCATAGCAGGACAACGCCCGCGCACCGCGCATCGGACACGCACCCCGGGCGTGCCGCCCATCGGCGACTGGCCGATCAGTACCCGGCGGCCGGGTCCACGACCCCCACGAAGCCGGTCCCGGAACCGGACAGGAACGCGCGGACGTTCGCACCGACGCGCTCGGCGAGCAGCGGCGCGACCATCTCCGGCGTGTCGGCCTGGTGCGGCGTGACGACCGCGCCCGGCGTCGTCCACAGCGGGTGTCCGTCCGGCAGCGGCTCCGGGTCGGTCACGTCCACACCGGCACCGCCGATCTGCCCGGTCCGGAGTGCCTCGACCAGCGCGTCGGTGTCGACGAGCCCACCGCGGGCGACGTTCACGAGCCGGGCGGTCGGTCGCATGAGCGCGAACTGCGCCGGACCGAAGAGCTTCGCCGTGTCGGAGGTCATCGCGGCCGCGATCATCACGACGTCGGCGGACGGCAGAACAGCGTCGAGGTGGTCCGTCGTCACGGTGCGCGACGCCCCGGGGACCGGCGTGCTCGAGCGCCGGACGACGGTGACGTCGACCTCGAACGGGGCGAGCAGCCGCAGGTACTCGAGCGCGATCCCGCCGGCACCGACCACGAGCACCGACCGCCCGTACAGGGACACGCCCTCCTGCTCCGTCGCCCAGGACGTCGCACGTGCACGCTCGGGCAGCACCCGCAGCGTCGCGAGGGTCAGCGCGAGGGCGTGCTCCGCGACCGGCTCCGCGTAGGCGCCCTTGGCCGAGGTGAACAGGACGCGGTCGCCGTGCTCGGCGATGAGGTGCGCGAACGCGTCGACGCCGGCGAACGGCAGCTGCACCCAGCGGACGTCGGGAGCCGTCCGGAGCGCGGATGCGAGCCCGTCGGCGTCCCGTGCGTCGAGCCAGACGATCCCGCGGGTGTCGGCACCGAGTGGTCCGACCGTCCCACCGGCGTCGGACACGGCGGCGACGTGCAGGTCCCGCGGGTCCGGCAGGACCGCGACGGGCCCCGGCTCCGGTGGGGCCACCGGCAGCGGCGCTCCCTGGTCGGTCAGCACGGCACGGTGGCCACGGTTCGTCACGCGTTCTCCTGTCGATCGGTGCGGGGTCCGGCCCCGGCGGCGGCGGGTCGCCGCGGCGCCGAGGACCGACGCGGCCCACCGGCAGCAGCGGAACCCGCCGCACCGGTGCCGGCAGCACCGCCAGGTCGTCGCTTGACCGGCCGAGCGGCGGTCGCGGCGAGGGTCTTGACGTAGGGGTCGACGGGGCTGTCGAGCACCTCGTCGAAGGTGCCGAGTCCCACCAGGCGCCCCTCGCTCATCACGGCCACCCGGTCCGCAAGCGCACGGGCTTCGCGGAGGTCGCTCGACACGACGACCGCGGAGAACTGCCGGCCCTGCTGCAGGCTCGCCAGTGCCTCGAGCACGGACTGCCGGACGAGCACGTCGACACCGCGGGCGGGCTGGTCGGCGACGAGGAGCTGCGGTTCGAGCACGAGTGCCTGTGCGAGGGCGACCCGCTGCCGCTGCCCGCTCGAGAGCTCCCACGTGTTGAGGCGCATGACGCCGAGCGGCAGGTGTACGGCGTCGACGAGTCGCGCGACGATCAGTCCCGCCGCCTTCCGGTCGAACCGTCGGTCGCGGGCGTAGATGGGTTCGGCGATGGCCTCACCCACGGTCAGGTCGGGGCTGAGACGGTCGGCGGCGTCCTGCGCGAGGTAGCCGATCCGTCCGGTGAGTCGGGCGAAGCGCCGGGAGGACGCCCGCAGGCCGCGGGTCTTCTGCCCGAGCACCGTGAGCTCACCGCCGACGATGTGGCGGCGCTGCGCGCCCTCGCCCTCGCCGCGCGCGCCGAACTGGCCGGCGATGGTCGCGGCGAACGTCGACTTGCCGGACCCGGACTCCCCCAGGAGCGCCAGGATCTCCCCGCTGCGGACGGTCAGGCTGACGCCGTCGACCGCCCGGATCGGCCGGGCACCCGGCACGCGGTACTCGATGGAGACGTCGTCAGCGACCACCGCAGGTCCGTTGACCCCGATCATGGAACCCCTTCCGCGCCGCCCCTGGCGGCACAGCGCGGACGGAACGCGGCCGCGCATCGTACGTGGTGCAGTGGAGACCACCGACTGGAGGCGCGACCCGCGTCGTCGACGCTGGTCGGGCCTCCAGGACGGTCGGCCGGGTCAGGACCCGACGTGCTCCAGTTGCTCCAGCGTACGCCGTCGCTCCGCCTGCTCCGCCGGGTCCGGCACCGGGAGCGACGCCAGCAGGCGCTGCGTGTAGGGGTGCTGCGGGGCGCCGAGCACCTCGGCCGTGGTCCCGGTCTCGACCAGGTCGCCCCGGTACAGCACCGCGATCCGGTCGGACAGGGCGCCGACGACCGCCAGGTCGTGGCTGATGAACAACGACGCGAAGCCGAAGTCCTGCTGCAGCTCGAGGAAGAGCTCCAGCACGCGCGCCTGCACCGACACGTCGAGCGCACTGGTCGGCTCGTCCGCGATGAGGAGCTTCGGCCGCAGCGCCAGTGACCGGGCGAGGGACGCGCGCTGGCGCTGCCCACCGGACAGCTCGTGCGGGTACCGGTCGCCGTACGCCGCCGGGAGCTGCACGGCCTCCATGAGCTCGTCGACCTGCTTCCGGGCCGCACGCGGCGACGACGCCACCCCGTGCACGATGAGCGGCTCGGCGACGCACTCGGCGATCGTCAACAGCGGGTTGAACGACGTCGCCGGGTCCTGGAAGACGAACCCGATGTCCTTCCGCAGCCGCTTGAAGTCCCGCTCGCGGTACCCGAGCATCTCGGTCCCGAGGACCCTGAGCGATCCGCCGGTGACCTTCGTCAGCCCGGCGATGGCCCGCCCGATCGTGGTCTTGCCCGAACCCGACTCCCCCACCAGGCCGAGGACCTCGCCGGGTCGGATCGCCAGGTCGACGCCCTTGACCGCCCGGAACGCGGGTGACCCGAGGCGACCCGGGTACTCGATCTCGAGGGCCCGCGCCTCGACGACGGGTTCGACGTCCTCGGCGATGATCGCGCGGCGGGCGACGCCGGTGCTCGCCTCGAGCCGGGGCACCGCCGCGAGCAGGCGCTTCGTGTAGTCGGCCTGCGGGGCGCTGAAGAGCTCGGCGACCGGCGCCTCCTCGACGATCTCGCCCTGGTACATGACGGCGACGCGGTCCGCGAGGTCCGCCACCACGCCCATGTTGTGCGTGATGATCACGATCGCGGCCCCGAACTCGTCGCGGCAGCGGCGCAGCAGGTCGAGGATCTCGGCCTGGACCGTCACGTCGAGCGCGGTGGTCGGCTCGTCCGCGATGATCACGCTCGGTTCGAGCGCCAGCGCGCTCGCGATCACGACACGCTGCTTCTGCCCGCCGGAGAACTGGTGCGGGTAGTGGTCGACCCGGACCTCGGGGTCGGGGATGCCGACGCGGCGCAGGTAGTCGATCGCCTTCGCGCGGGCCTCCTTCTTGGACATGCCGCCGTGGGCGCGGAGGCCCTCGGCGATCTGCCACCCGACCGTGAAGACCGGGTTCAGGGCCGTCGAGGGCTCCTGGAACACCATCGCGCCGGCGGTCCCGCGGAGTTCGCGGAGACGCTGCGCCCCGACGGACACGACGTCGGTGCCGTCGAGCATCACCGCGCCGCCGAGCGTCGCGGTCTCCGGCATGAGGCGCAGCATGCTGCGCGCCGTCACGGACTTGCCGGAACCGGACTCGCCGACCAGGGCGAGCACCTCGCCGGGTCGGACGTCGATGCTGACGCCCTTCACCGCGTCGACGGCGCCGCCGTCGGTGGCGAAGGTGACCGTGAGGTCGTCGACGACGACCACCGGCTCGTTCCGTGCTGACTGGAGGCTGTCGGTCGCGTCGGTCATGCTGCTGCCCCTTCCGCTGCGGTCGCCGAGTCACGCGTGGAGACCAGCTGCTTGAGTCGCCGGCGCGCACGCAGGCGGGGATCGGAGATGTCGTTGAGGCTCTCGCCGACGAAGGTGACGCCGAGGACGAGCACCACGATCGCGACACCCGGGTAGACGCCGGTCCACCAGACGCCGGATGCGACGTCGGACAGCGCACGGCTGAGGTCGTAGCCCCACTCGGCACCGGCGGTCGGGCCGATGCCGAACCCGAGGAACCCGAGTCCGGCGAGCGTGAGGATCGCGTCACTCGCGTTCAGGGTGAGGATGAGCGGCAGGCTGCGCGTCGAGTTGCGGAGCACGTGGCGCGTCATGATCCGCCACGGGTTCGAACCGATCACCCGGGCGGACTCCACGAAGGCGTCGTTCTTCAGCCGGACCGCCTCCGCGCGCACCACGCGGAAGTACTGCGGGACGTAGACCACGGTGATCGAGATCGCCGCGGCCGTGATGCCGCCGTAGTAGCTCGAGTTGCCCCCGGAGACGACGATCGAGACCACGATCGCGAGCAGCAGCGACGGGAACGCGTAGATCGCGTCCGCGACGACGACCAGGATCCGGTCGAGCCAGCCGCCGATGTACCCGGAGACCATGCCGAGCAGGACGCCGACGATGATCGACACGACCACGGCGACGATGACGACGAGCACCGCGGTGCGGGCGCCGAACACGACGCGGCTGAACACGTCGAAGCCGCCGACGGTGGTGCCCCAGATGTGCTCGGGGCTCGGCGCACCGGTGCGGGGGAAGCTCGCGCCGTCCGCGGACTGCAGCTGGCCGAAGCCGTACGGGGCGATGAGCGGTGCGAAGACCGCGACCAGCAGGTACACGGCACAGATGACGACGCCGGTGATGAGCATGGCGCGCTGCCAGCCGGTGCTGCGGCGGAGCTGGACGACGACGGGCAGGCGCTTCCAGAGCGGCTCGTGGCGGTCGACGAGGGACGAGTCGGTCATCGTCAGAACCTCACTCTCGGGTCGATCAGGGCCGCGACGACGTCGACGACGAAGTTGGTCACGGCGACGATCACCGCGAGGATCGCGACGATGCCCTGCACCGCGACGAAGTCACGGGCCGACAGGTACTGGTTCAGCTCGAAGCCGAGGCCGCGCCACCCGAAGGTGGTCTCGGTGAGGACGGACCCGCCGAGGAGCATCGCGATCTGCAAGCCCATCACGGTGATGATCGGCACGAGAGCGGGACGGAACGCGTGGGTGCGGACGAGCCGCGACTCCCGGACACCGCGCGAGCGGGCCGCGTCGACGTACTCGGAGCCGAGCGAGCCGATCATGTTCGCCCGCACCAGGCGGAGGAAGATGCCCGCGGTGAGGAGGCCCAGGGTCAGGGCCGGCAGGACGGCGTGCAGCAGCACGTCGCCGATGATCTGCCCGTTGCCGGTGCGGAGCGCGTCGATGATGTAGATGCCGGTCGCGCCGGGGACCTGGTCGAGTGCGAGCTCGACGCGCGTCGATGCCCGGTCGCCGAGCGGCAGCCACCCGAGCCAGACCGAGAAGACGAGCTTCATCAGCAGACCGCCGAAGAACACCGGCGTGGCGTAGGTCAGGATCGCGAGTGCCCGGAGCAGCACGTCCGGCCACTTGTCGCGGAGGTACGCGGCGAGCATGCCGAGCGGGATGCCCAGGACGAGCGCGACAATGAGCGCGTAGAAGACGAGCTCCGCGGTGGCACCGCCGTACGTGACGATGATCTCGGTGATCGGTCGGTGGTCCGTGGCCGTCGTGCCGAAGTCGCCGCGGGCGATGTTCCCGAGGTACTCGAGGTACTGGACGATCACCGGGCGGTCGTACCCGGCGGCGTGCAGGCGTTCCTGCAGCTGCGCCTGGGTCAACCGGCCGCCGACCGACGCGACGATCGGGTTCCCGATGATGCGCATCAGGAAGAACACGAGCGTCACCAGGATGAAGACGGTCGGGAAGATGAGGAGGAACCGGATGAGGACGTACCGGCCGAGGCCACCGCCGGACTTGGCACTGCGCTGTGCCGCCGGCTTCGTGGGCTCGGTGTCGATCGCCTCTGGGGTCGTGAGGGTCACTGGGTGGGTGCCTTTCGGGGCTGTGCGGCCGAGAAGGGGGCGTTCCGGTGTCGGAACGCCCCCTCCGGGGTGGTGCTTACTTGCTCAGCGTGGCGTAGCGGAACTTGAACGACGCGTCGAGCTTGAGGCCCTTGACGTCCTTCGAGGCGACCGCCACGGACTTGCCCTGCAGGAGCGGCAGCGTCGAGATCTGCGTCGCCTCGCGCTCCTGGGCCTGCTCGATCAGGTCAGCGCGCTTGGACGGGTCGGACTCGGCCTGCTCCTTCGCGATGAGGTCCTGGATCGTCGGGTCGTCGTAGTGGTTCTGCACGAAGTTGTCCTTCGTGAAGAACGGCGACAGGTAGTTGTCGGCGTCCGAGAAGTCCGGGAACCACCCGAGCTGGTACTCCGGGTACGAGTCCTTCGTGCGCTCCTGGGCGTAGGTCGTGTAGACCGTCGACTGGATGTTCACGGTGAACAGGCCCGACTTCTCGAGCTGCGTCTTGAGGAGCGCGTACTCGTCGTCCGAGGCCGAGCCGTAGTGGTCCGGCGCGTACTGGATGTCGAGCTGCACCTTGCCGTCGACGCCGGCGTCCGCCAGGGTCTTCTTCGCCTTGTCGACGTCCGGAGCCCCGCTGCCGTTGCCGTACATCGACTTGAACGGCGTCGACGCACCGGTGAGGCCGTCCGGCACCATCGAGTACAGCGGCGTGTACGTGTTGTTGTAGACCTCCTTGGCGAGCGCGTCACGGTCGACGACGTCCGCCACGGCCTGCCGCACAGCGAGGGCCTTCGTGTCGCTCGCGTCGGACTGGCCGGTGCCGAAGGGCTGCGACTTGAAGTTGAAGACGAGGTAGCGGATCTCGCCGCCGGGGCCGTCGGTGACCGTGAGCTTGCTGTCCTTGCGGAGCGAGGCGATGTCGGTCGGCGTCAGCGAGCGGTACGCCACGTCGACGTCGCCCTTCTGCACGGCGAGCTTGAGGTCGGTCTCCTTGGTGTAGTAGTTGGCCGTCACCTCGTCGGTCTTCGCCTTGCCGAGCAGCCCGTCGTACTTCGGGTTGGCCTTGTACTGGATGAGCTGGTTCTCCTTGTACGAGGTGATCTCGTACTGCCCGGCGAAGGCCTTGCCCTTGACGATGTCCGCGGCGGGGGTGAGCTTGTCGGCGGAGAAGACCTGCTCGTCGACGATCGGACCGGCGGGGCTCGAGAGCACCTGCGGCCAGGTCTGGTCGGCGTGGTCGAGGTTGAACACCACGGTGGTCGCGTTCGGCGTGTCGATGCTCTTGAGGTTGGCGAGCAGGGACTGCGGGCCGTTCTCGTTGTTGATCTTGAGCTCACGCTCGAACGAGAACTTCACGTCGCTGGAGTCGAGCTTGTGGCCGTTCGCGAACTCCAGACCCTTCTTGAGCGTCACCGTGTACGTCGTCGGGTCGGTGAACTCGCCCTTCGTGGCGATGTCCGGCTTGACGTCGGGGCTGCCGACGGGGGTGTTCATCAGGAACGGGAAGACCTGGTTCTGCACGGCGAAGGAGCCGTTGTCGTACGAGCCGGCCGGGTCGAGCGACGTGATCGAGTCGGTCGTGCCGATGATCAGGCCGTTCAGGTCGGTCGTCGAGCCGCTGCCGCCGGCGCAGCCCGTGAGCACCAGCGCCGTCGCTGCTGCTCCGGCGCCGAGCGCGATGGTGCGCTTGCCCCACGTGGCCGTGCGCTTGTGGAACATGGATGCCATGTCCGATGCCTCTCTGGTGGTGGTTGCAGGAACCCCGGTGCCGGCGGGTGGAACCGCTGTGTGCCGGTCCGGGCTGTTCATTGAGAGACACCATGCCACGGAAGTCCGCGCGGCGGGGCCGATTTGTTTACACCGCTGTAACGCAGGAGTGGTGCGCGTGCCGCAAGATGCGCTCGTGCCCAGCGGCGCGCCGCACACGAACGTTGCGTGCCGCAACACTTGCGTGCGCGGGGTCGCGCGGCGTCGTGCTGGCCGTCAGGGGCCCGGACGGGTCGTGACACCCCGCGTGCGGATGCCGAGTGGGCACGAGCCGTCGCTCCCGCGGCGCCCGGACGACGGTCTGTGACCGTTCGGCGGCACCTGACGAGGTGTCGCGCCCGCCTGCGGTTCCGACGGTCGGGTCAGGACGCCTCAGCGTCGGCGCGGAGCCGCATGCGCTGCGCGTCGATGTCGACGAGCTGCCGCTGGATGTCCCCACGCCGCTCGGGGTCGCCGTTCGGGTCGGCACGCTGCAGCTGCCCGAGGAGGGACGCCTTGCGCGCGAGCAGGTCCCGCTCCACCAGGGCCACGACGATGCCACGGCAGTAGATCGCGAGGTCCTCGTCGTTCCGCGCGGGGATCGGCGCGAGGGCGAGCTCGGACACCAGGCCCCGGACCGGCGCGGGCACGTCGGCGGTCAGGCGGTCGAGCCAGTCGGACCGGCCGAGGGCGTCGACGTTCGCCACGACGGCGTCCCGGACGACGGCCAGCATCGGCGCGGAGAACGTCGCCGCGGCCGCGAGGCCGAGGAGCGGCGCCCCGACGGAGGTGGGCTGCTGCACCATCGCCATCACCGCGTCGCGCTCCATCCGGGTGATCGGGTCGTTCGGCAGCGACCGGATGCCGGCGACGGGCTCGTCGAGCGGCGCCACCATCTGTCCTCCTGGACCGGCCTGGCCGACCGGGACCGCACCGCGGCCGTGGTCCGCGGACGCCCGGGACCTGGCGCCCTCGACCGCACGGCGGACGTCGCCCATCTCCATGCCGAGCCACCCGGCGAGCTCGCGGACGTAGCCCTGCGTCAGGGAGCGGTCACGGATGCCGGCGAGCACGGGCGCCGCCGAGCGGAGCGCGGCCACGCGGCCCTCGACCGTCTCGAGGTCGTGGCCGTCGAGCGTCCGACGGATCATGAACTCGAACATCGGCCGCTTGTTCGTGACGAGTCGGCGGATGGCGTCGTCCCCGCGGGCGAGCCGCAGGTCGCAGGGGTCGAGTCCACCGGGAGCGACGGCGACGAACGTCTGCGCGGCGAAGCGCTGCTCCTCGGCGAACGCCCGGGACGCCGCACGCTGACCGGCCTCGTCGGGGTCGAAGGTGAAGACGACCTCGCCGTTGGCGTTCGGGTCGGCACCGCTGACGTCCCCGAGCATCGGACGGAGGACCTTGATGTGGTCGACGCCGAACGACGTGCCACACGTGGCGACCGCGGTGGTCACCCCGGCGAGGTGGCAGGCCATCACATCGGTGTAGCCCTCGACGATCACGACCTGCTTCTGCTTCGCGATGTCCCGCCGGGCGAGGTCGAGCCCGTAGAGCACCTGGCTCTTGTGGTAGATCGGCGTCTCGGGGGTGTTGAGGTACTTCGGGCCCTTGTCGTCCTCGAGCAGCCGTCGGGCGCCGAACCCGATCGTGGCACCGGTGACGTCGCGGATCGGCCACATGAGGCGGCCGCGGAACCGGTCGTACGGTGAGCGGTCCCCCTGGCTGACGAGTCCGGCGGAGACGATCTCCTCCATCGTGAAGCCCCGACCCGTGAGGTGGTCCTTGAGCGCGTCGTACGACTTCGGCGCGAACCCGACACCGAAGTGCTGCGCGGCCGCGGGGTCGAACCCGCGCTCCCCCAGGAACCGGCGCGCGGGGTCGGCCTGCGGCGTGGTGAGCTGCGCGACGTAGAACTGCTGCGCTGCCTCGTTCGCGGCGATCAGCCGCGCGCGGGTGTTGTAGTCGGTACGCGGCCCGTCGCCCTCCTCGTAGTGGAGCGTGAAGCCGATCTTGGCGGCCATCCGCTCGACCGCTTCGGAGAAGGTGGTGTGGTCCTGCTTCATGATGAAGCTGAAGACGTCGCCGTCCTCGCCGCACCCGAAGCAGTGGTACCGGCCCACCTGGGGTCGGACGTGGAACGACGGGGAGCGCTCGTCGTGGAACGGGCAGAGCCCCTTCAACGACCCGACCCCGGCGGACTTGAGCGTGACGAAGTCACCGACGACGTCGGCGATGTTCACGCGTGCGCGGACCTCGTCGATGTCGTTCCGCGCGATGAGTCCAGCCACACGACGATCTTAGTTCGCGGCGCCGACGGCCCAGACCGTGCCGCCCGACCAGCGATCCGGCCGACCGACGGCCCAGACCGTGCCGCCCGACCAACGATCCGGCCGACCGACGGCCGCGACCGTGCCGCCCGACCAAGAGCCAGGCCAGACCGCCGGCCCGGACCGCGCCGACGTCCCCGGCCGCTCAGACCGCGATGTGCACCGCTTCCCGCTCGCCGACGACCAGGCGCCGGTGCCACGCCAGGGCTCCCTGGTCGGTCAGGCTGGCGACCTGGTCGACCACTGCACGGAGTCGCCCGTCGTCGTCGCCCGCAGACCGCCAGTCCGCGGCGAACCCCGGCTCGAGTGCGGCGTCCTCGCGCGCGGCGACGGCGTCGAGCAGCTCCGTGAGCAGGCGACGCTGGTCCTCGTACACCGGCTGTCGATCGCCCTGGGTCATCACGAACGCGGCCACGATGCCCTTGAGCACGGCGATCTCGCCGATGATCTCCGGTGGGGTGACGACCGACGCGGCGAACCGGACGAGCGACCCGGACGCGTACGCCTGCCGGGTGGCGCTCGTGGCGGTCCTGGCGAAGCGGCCGATGAGCTGCGACGTGAGGTTCTTCAGCCGTGCGGCGTCCTGCCGTGAGCCGTCGTAGGACGTCATCCACAACGGCAGCGACCGCAGCCGGTCGAACGCCTCGAGCAGTTCGTCGCGGCTGAGGTCGTCGCCGACCCAGGCGTGCATGGCGGAGACGATGTCGTTCTCACCGACGCGGTCCCCCAGCGCCGCGACGTCGATGAAGCCCGCGACGACGGCGTCCTCGAAGTCGTGCACGGAGTACGCGATGTCGTCGGAGAGGTCCATCACCTGCGCCTCGATGCAGCGCTGTCGGCGGGGTGCCCCGGCGCGGAGCCACTCGAACGCGTCGTGGTCGTCGTCGTAGAACCCGAACTTGGTGCGCCCGGAGGACGCCTCGCCGACGCCCTGGGACGCCGGCCACGGGTACTTGCACGACGCGTCGAGCGAGGCGCGGGTGAGGTTGAGCCCGTACGCCCGGCCGTCGTCGCCGTACACCTTCGGTTCCAGGCGGGTCAGGAGCCGCAGGGTCTGTGCGTTCCCCTCGAACCCGCCGATGTCCGCGGCCCACGCGTTGACGGCGGTCTCCCCGTTGTGGCCGAACGGCGGGTGCCCGATGTCGTGGGCGAGGCACGCCGTGTCCACCACGTCCGGGTCGAGCCCCAGCGAGTCGGCGAGCTCGCGGCCGACCTGGGCGACCTCGAGCGAGTGCGTCAGGCGGTTCCGGGCGAAGTCGAGACCGGTCGTCGGACTGAGGACCTGGGTCTTCGCGGCCAGGCGACGGAGGGCACTCGAGTGCAGCAGGCGTGCGCGGTCGCGGGCGAAGTCACTGCGGCGGTTGCCGTGTTCCTCGGGCAGCCAGCGGTCCGCGTCGGCCGGCCCGTACGAGCTCGTGGCGCTCATCCGCCGCTGTGGTGCAGCTCGGCGGCGGCGAGGACCTTGCGGAACTCGGAGTCGACGTCACGGCTCTCGAGCCAGCGGTCGGGCAGCGCCGTGCGCTTCGGGTGACCGGCACGACCGCGGGGACCCTCGGCGTCGGCGCCCGGGTACGGCGCCGCGGCGTCGAGCTGCCCGAGCAGGTCGTCGATCTCCTGCAGGCTCGACGCCATCGCGAGGCCGGAGCGCACGTCGCCACCGATCGGGTACCCCTTGAAGTACCAGGCGACGTGCTTCCGGACGTCGCGGCAGCCGTGCTCTTCCGATCCGAAGAACTCGACCAGGAGCTCGGCGTGCCGACGGAAGCCGGCAGCGACCTCCCCGAGGGTCGGCATGTACCGCAGTCCCTCGCCGCGGAACGCCGCAGCGAGGTCGCCGAACAACCACGGCCGACCGAGGCAGCCACGTCCGACGACGACGCCGTCGGCCCCGGTCTCGTCGACCATCCGGAGCGCGTCCGCGGCGGACCAGATGTCACCGTTGCCGAGCACCGGGATGTCGGTGATCGTCTCCTTCAGCGTGGCGATCGCCGACCAGTCGGCGTGGCCGGAGTAGTGCTCGTTCGCGGTGCGGGCGTGCAGCGAGACCGCGGCGACGCCGGCGTCCCGCGCGATGCGGGCGGCGTCGAGGTAGGTGAGGTGGTCGGCGTCGATGCCCTTGCGCATCTTGACCGTGACGGGGACGTCACCAGCGGCGCGCACGGTCTTGGTCACGAGCTCGCGGAAGAGGTCGAGCTTCCACGGGAGCGCGGCGCCACCGCCCTTGCGCGTGACCTTCGGCACCGGGCACCCGAAGTTGAGGTCGATGTGGTCGGCGCGGTCCTCGGCGACGAGGATCGTGGCGGCCTCGGCCACGGTGTTCGGCTCGACGCCGTACAGCTGGATCGACCGCGGGGTCTCGGACTCGTGGTGCTGGATGAGCTGCATCGAGACCGGCGTCCGCTCCACGAGGGCGCGGGACGTGATCATCTCGCACACGTACAGGCCGGCGCCGTACTCGCGGCAGAGCCGGCGGTACGCCATGTTCGTGATGCCCGCCATCGGCGCGAGCACGACGGGCACGTCGACCTCGATCGGGCCGATGCGCAGGGGCTTCCGGGGAGCTTGAGTGATGGTCATACGGGCTCCATTCTCCCACGTCGGCGCGCGCCGGTAGCGTTCTCCCCATGACGACCGACGCCATCGCCCGATTCGACGCCGACGCAGCAGCCCGAGGCCTCCGGGTCGAGGTGGTCGAGCGCCCGGCAGCGGACTCCCTGGCCGGGGCCGCCGACCTGCTCGGCATCACCCCGGGCGACGTCGTCAAGACCCTCGTCGTGAAACGGCACGACGGCGACTTCGTCCTCGCGCTCGTCCCCGGCGGCCGCAGCATCGCGTGGAAGAAGCTCCGCGCGGTCGTCGGCGTCAACAAGCTGTCGATGCCCGACGCCGCCACCGCGCTCCAGGCGACCGGCTACGAACGCGGCACGATCACGCCCATCGGCGCCACCGGGGACCTGCCGGTGTTCGCCGACGAGCGCATCGTCGGCCGTCGGGTCGCCCTCGGCGCCGGACGCCACGGTGCGAGCGCGTTCGTCGATGCGGACGACCTCATCGCCGCCTACGGCGCGACCGTGGCCGACATCACCGACGAGGAACCGCAGCGCTAGTCCGGGACCTCCGACCAGTCCCCCTCGGCGCCGGGCACGAAGCACGAGTCGCCCTCGCACACGACGGCGTCCGCCAGCAGCGGCTGCAGCCCCGGCACGGCCTGGAGGCTCGGTGCGGCCTGTGCGCGCACGTCGAGGTCCGTCATCGGGTCGCCTCCACGTCCGCGCTCGCGTCGTCCGCGGCCCGTGCGGCCGCCTCGGCGACCTCCGCCGGTGTCGACTCGCGCAGCGCGACGACCTGCCGGAGCACCTGCTCGAACGCCGCCGGGTCCTGGGCGCCGGAGACGCCGTACTTGCCGTCGATCACGAAGAACGGCACCCCGTTGATGCCGTATGCCTGAGCCTGCGCCTGGTCGGCCCGGACGTCGGCCAGCTTGGCGTCGTCGCGGAGCGTGGCGAGGACCTCGTCGCGGTCGAGGCCGACCTCCGCCGCCAGGGACGCCAGCGACTCGTCCTGCCCGACGTGTTCGCCGCGCTCGAAGTACGCGGTGAAGAGCCGCTCGACCATCTCGAGCTGCTTGCCGTGCTGCTTGGCGAGGTGGATGACCTGGTGGGCCTTGACCGTGTTGGTGTGGCGGAGCGCGTCGTAGTCGTAGTGGAGCCCGACCGAGCCCGCGATGCCCGCGACCTGGTCGATCATCTGCTGGGCCTGCTGCACCGGCAGGCCCTTGTGCCGGGAGAGGAACTCGGCCTCGGTGCCCTCGAAGTCCACGGGGGTGTCCGGGCTCAGCTCGAACGAGTGGTACTCGACCTCGACGGGTGAACCGAAGGCTGCCACGCCCGCCTCGAACTTGCGCTTGCCGATGTAACACCAGGGGCACGCGATGTCGGACCAGACGTCGACCTTCACGGAGTCGTTGCTCATGCTGACGACAACGCCGGCGCGGTGCGCGTATTCCGGTGCACGGTTCCCCGTGCCGCCGCGCACCGGCCGCGCGCCGGGGGCTACGCGCCGAGCAGGCGCTCGGCCAGGTACCCCTGCAGCCGGTCGAGCGACACGCGCTCCTGGCTCATCGAGTCGCGCTCGCGCACGGTGACCGCGCGGTCCTCGAGCGTGTCGAAGTCGACCGTGATGCAGAACGGCGTGCCGATCTCGTCGTGACGGCGGTAGCGGCGGCCGATCGCACCCGCGTCGTCGAAGTCCACGTTCCAGACCTGGCGGAGGTCGTCGGCGAGGCCTCGGGCGACGGGCGACAGCTGCTCGTTGCGGGACAGCGGCAGGACGGCGGCCTTGACCGGGGCCAGCCGCGGGTCGAGCCGGAGCACGGTGCGCTTGTCGACGCCACCCTTCGCGTTCGGGGCCTCGTCCTCGTGGTAGGCGTCGATGAGGAACGCCATCAGCGCGCGGGTCAGACCGAACGACGGCTCGATGACGTACGGCACGTACTTCTCGTTGGCGGCCTGGTCGAAGTACCGCAGGTCCTTGCCGGAGGCCGTGATGTGGTTCTGCAGGTCGAAGTCGGTGCGGTTCGCGACGCCCATGAGCTCGCCCCACTCCGAGCCCTGGAACCCGAACCGGTACTCGATGTCGGCGGTGGCGTCCGAGTAGTGCGCACGCTCCCCGTCCGGCACGTCGAACCGGCGGAGGTTCTCGGGGTCGATGCCGAGGTCGGTGTACCAGGCGACCGAGTCGGCGATCCACTGCTCGTAGTGCTCCCCCGCGGTGGCCGGCGGGACGAAGTACTCGATCTCCATCTGCTCGAACTCGCGGGTGCGGAAGATGAAGTTGCCGGGGGTGATCTCGTTGCGGAACGCCTTGCCGACCTGACCGATGCCGAACGGGGGCTTCATGCGGCTGGTGGTGACGACCTGCGCGAAGTCGGTGAAGATGCCCTGCGCGGTCTCCGGGCGGAGGAAGTTCAGGCCCTCCTCGGACTCGACCGGGCCGAGGTAGGTCTTCAGCATGCCGGAGAACTCACGGGGCTCGGTCCACTGGCCGCGGGTGCCGCAGTTCGCGCAGGCGATCTCGGCCATGCCGCCCTCGGGCGCGCGGCCCTTCTTCGCCTCGAACGACTCGATGAGGTGGTCCTCGCGGTAGCGGTGGTGGCAGTGCAGGCACTCGACCAGCGGGTCGGTGAACGTCGCCACGTGGCCGGACGCCTCCCACACCTTCCGGGGCAGGATGACGGCGGAGTCGAGGCCCACCATGTCGCCGCGACCGCGGACGAACCGCTGCCACCACTGGCGCTTGATGTTCTCCTTCAGTTCGACGCCGAGGGGCCCGTAGTCCCAGGCGGAACGGGATCCTCCGTAGATCTCACCCGACTGGAAGACGAACCCGCGGCCTTTGGCGAGGGCGATGACCGAGTCGAGACGGGTGGGCTGAGCCAAGGAGAACTCCGTAGTGTCGCCGAGCTGGGTGCCCGGGGCGGGAAACGTACCCGGCAAGACTAACGGGCGAGCACGGCGGCCACCGCGTCGACGTCCGACTCGTCGTTCCAGTGGTGGAACGCGAGCCGCAGCCGCCCGGCCCGTCCGGACGCCGTGATGCCGGCCGCGGTGAGCGCCGCGAGCTGTGCGCCGGACGGGTCGGGCACCGTCATGACGGCCTGCGACTGCCGGGCCACGCCGAGGCGGTCCGCCAGCCGGTCCGCGAGACCGGTGGCGTGCCTCCAGGCCGACGCCGGGTCGAGCGACGCGATGTGCCGCAGCGCGGCGACCGCTCCGGGCCAGGCCTGCCACGCCGGGGACACGTCGAAGCGGCGCGCGTCGTCGGCGAGTCGCATCGCCGGGCCGTAGCAGGAGGACCAGACGTCGGCCCCGGCGTACCACCCGGCCTGCACCGGACGGAGCCAGCCGAGCGCCGCCTCGGACAGCGTCATGAACGCGACGCCCCGCGGCGCGCAGAGCCACTTGTAGGCGTGCGTGACGGTCACGTCGAAGGGCTCGGCGGAGACCGGCAGGACACCGGCCGCCTGCGTCAGGTCGCAGAGGGTCCGTGCGCCGACGGCGTGGGCGGCGTCGACCACGGCGGTGCTGTCGGCGACGACACCGGTCGCGGACTGCACGGCCGACCACGCGACGAGTGCCGTGTCGGGCGCGAGACTCGACGTCAGTGCGTCGAGCGGGACGCTCCGGACGCGGACCCCGCGGTGCGCCTGGGCGAGGAACGGGAAGACGATCGAGCTGAAGTCGCCCTCCGGGACGACGACCTCGGCGCCGTCCGGCAGCGACGCCGCGACCACCGCCGTCATCACCGAGGTCTGCGAGCCCGTGGCGACGCGTTCGGCGGGGACCCCGACGACCTGCGCGAACAGGCCGCGCCCCTCCTCGACGAGCGCGCCGTACCCGACCGGGCTCGACGCGCCGGTGCCCCACGCGTCGAGGTCGGCACGCTGCGCGGCGAGCGTGCCGCGCGTGGGGAGCCCGGCGGTGCAGGCGGCGAGGTAGCCGTGGCCGTCGACGAAGGAGTCCATGCCCACGATCGTGCGACGTCCGCGCCCATCACACCACGGCAGCTTGGTTGGCGGAGCCATAGCATCGTGTTGTGGACGATCTCGACCCGCAACTCCTCCGGACCCTCCGTGCCGTCGCCGACGCCGGCTCGATCACGAGTGCCGCGGCGCAGCTCGGGTACAGCCAGCCAGCGGTGAGCCAGCTGCTCCAACGCGCCGAGACACGGCTCGGGCACGCGCTCGTGCTGCGCGGCGCGCGCGGGGTGACCCTGACCGAGGCCGGCCAGGTGCTCGCCGACCATGCACTGCACGTGCAGGCGGCCCTGACAGCTGCCCGCGAGGACCTCGACGCCGTCGGCGGTCTGGCCCGGGGCCGGGTCCGGATCGCCGGGTTCCCCAGCGCGTCGTCGACGCTCGTCCCGGCCGTGCTGGCGTCGATGGCGTCGACCGTCCCCGGCGTCACGACGTCCTACGTCGAGGTCGAGCCCCCGGAGGCGCTCGACCTGGTCCGGCGCGGCGAGGTCGACGTCGCGCTGACGTTCACGTACGTCGGTGACGAGGTGGTGGCGGATCCGGCGCTCGTCACGCGGGCGCTGGGGCGGGACCCGCTGGCGCTGGTCCGGCCGGGAGGCTCGGCGCACCCCGGCGCGTCGACCGCGGTCCCGGCGGTGGTCGGGTCGAGGGCCGGCACCGGTCCCGGTGCCGGGGCCGGTCCCGGGGCCGCGGCCGGTCCCGGGGCCGTCGTGGACCTGGCGTCGCTGCGGGACGCCCGGTGGATCGGCGGCTGTCCGCGCTGCCGAGGGCACCTGCTCGCCTCGTGCGCGACGGCCGGGTTCACACCGGACATCGTGCTCGAGACCGACAACGCCGCCGCGGTCGTGGGACTCGTCGCGGCGGGGCTCGGGGTGGCGCTGCTCCCCCGGCTGGCCCTCGCGACGACGGTCATCCCCGCCGCGGTGACGATCGACCCGGTGGACGACGACCTGGCCCGGCGCGTCGAGGTCGTCGTCGCACGGGGGGCGGAACGGGTGCCGAGTGTCCGAGCGACGCTCGATGCGGTGCTCGGGGCGGCGGCGCTGCTGGCGGAGTAGCTGCGCCGCTCCGCGTCGCACGGTCGCGCGCCGCCGACCCGCCGGGCTGCGTCGCATGGTCGCGCCCCGCCGTCGGACCTCGGCGCGCCGGACTACGCGGTGGGGGCGTCCACGGCCCCGCCGTAGCGGCGATCACGACGGGCGTACTCCTCGATCGCGCCCCACAGATCGGTGCGGCGGAAGTCCGGCCAGAGCCGGTCGAGGAACACCATCTCGGCGTAGGCGGACTGCCACAGCAGGAAGTTGCTCGTCCGCTGCTCTCCCGAGCTCCGCAGGAAGAGGTCGACGTCCGGCATCTCGGGCACGTACAGGCGCTTGGCCAGGGCCTTCTCGGTGACCTGGCTCGGCTTCAACCGGCCGGCGGCGACGTCCTCGGCGAGGGACCGGACAGCGTCGGTGATCTCGTTGCGGCCGCCGTAGTTGACGCACATCGTCAGGGTGAGCACGTCGTTGCCCGCCGTCATCCGCTCGGCGGCCTCGAGCTCCTCGATGACACTGCGCCAGAGCCGCGGCCGACGTCCAGCCCAGCGGACGCGCACGCCCCACTCGTGGAGCTGGTCGCGGCGACGGCGGATCACGTCCCGGTTGAAGCCCATCAGGAACCGGACCTCTTCCGGGGAGCGCTTCCAGTTCTCGGTCGAGAACGCGTACGCCGAGATGTGCTCGACGCCGATCTGGATGCCGCCGGCGACGACGTCGAGCAGCGAGGCCTCGCCCGCCTTGTGCCCCTCGATCCGGGTCAGGCCGCGACCGTTGGCCCAACGTCCGTTGCCGTCCATCACGATCGCCACGTGCTCGGGGACGAACCGCTGCGGGATCGCCGGCGGTGTCTCGCCGGTCCAGTCGACGGGCAGGAAGGGCTCGGGAGCATCGGTGCGGCGAGGGCTCATGCGGTGGGGGCTCCTTCGTGGACGTCGGGGAGGGACGGTGCCGGTGTCGCGGCGACCGCCCGTGCCGTCGCGGCGGCGCTGTCGTGCACCGGTCCGTCGTGCGCCGGGACGGGCGCGGGGTGCTCGGTCCGGTCGACGTGCGGCAGCGACTTGAGCGATCGTTCCAGGTGCCACTGGGCGTAGGCCGCGACCACGCCGGACGCCCGGGAGCGCGTCCGTTCGTCGGCGCTGTCGACCGTCGCCCAGTCCCCCGCCAGCAGCGAGCCGAGGAGCGACAGCGTGGTGTGGTCGAGGCGGGGCGATCCGGGTGGCGCGGCTCCGTCGGCGACCACTCCGCCGAGCTGCACGACGAAGGCCGAGTGTGGTCCGGGCTCCCCCGTGACGGCGCAGTCCGAGAACGACGGCGCCCACCCGGCGATGCTCATCGCGCGGAGGAGGTACGAGTCGAGCGTGGCGCTCGGGAAGTGTTCGCCGCGGGACAGGGAGCGCAGTGCGCCGACGAGCAGCAGGTACTGCTGGAGTCCGGCGTCCGCCTCGCTCAGCCGGTCCGCCGTCTCGACCATCGCGCTGGCAGCCGTGTACGCGCCGTAGTCCGCGACGATCTGCGCGCCGTACGACCCGAGGGACTCCGCCTGCGTGACGATGTCGAGCGACCGGCCCTCGTAGAACTGCGCGTCGACGACCATGAACGGTTCGAGTCGGGACCCGAACTTCGACGCCGTCCGCCGCACGCCCTTCGCGACGGCGCGGATCTTGCCGTGCTGGCGACTCAGGAGCGTGACGATGCGGTCCGCCTCACCGAGCTTGTGGGTGCGGAGCACGACACACTCGTCCCGGTACAGCGGCATGCGCCCAGTATCCCCCGGTGCGCCGACACCACGCGCCCACGACGCGGGCCGGTGTCGGGCGGTGACGCGAGCCGAGCCTCCCGACCGGGTCGTCGTGGTCGGCGGACGCGCCCGGACACGCACGTCGCGCCCCGTGGGAACGGGGCGCGACGTGTGGAGCGGGGTGCGGTCAGGCGGAGACGAGCTCCGCGGTCCCCGAGGCGGCACCCGCGCGGACCGCGCGGTTCACCGCGGAGACGATCGCCTTGAGGGACGCCGTCGCGATGTCGGCGTCGATGCCGACGCCCCAGAGGCGGACGCCGTCGACGTCGAGCTCGACGTAGGACGCGGCCTTCGCGTCGCCGGACGCGCTCATCGTGTGCTCCGAGTAGTCGTAGAGCGTCACGGCGACACCCTGCTCGCGCATGACCGAGAGGAACGCGTCGATGGGGCCGGTGCCGACCGCCTCAGCGGTGACCGAGCCGTCGTCGACCCGCAGCGCCACCGAGAGCTTCGTCGTGCCGTCGAAGTCGCTCGACGTCGCGGTCTTCGTGATCTCGTAGCGGCCCCACTTGTCCTCGTCGACCGGTGCCGGCAGGTACTCGTCGCGGAACAGGTCCCAGATCTTCTCGGAGCTGAACTCGCCGCCCTCGGTGTCGGTGCGCTGCTGCACGACGCCGGAGAACTCGATCTGCAGCTTGCGGGGCAGGTCGATCGCGTGGTCCGTCTTGAGCAGGTAGGCGACCCCGCCCTTGCCGGACTGCGAGTTGACCCGGATCACCGCCTCGTAGGACCGACCGATGTCCTTCGGGTCGACCGGCAGGTACGGCACGGCCCACTCGACCTCGTCGACGCTCGTGCCCGCGGCGGCGGCCTTCGCCTGCATCGCGTCGAAGCCCTTCTTGATGGCGTCCTGGTGCGACCCGCTGAAGGCCGTGTAGACGAGGTCGCCGGCCCACGGCTGTCGTTCCGGCACCGGGAGCTGGTTGCAGTACTCGACGGTGCGCTTGATCTGGTCGATGTCGGCGAAGCTGACCTCGGGGTCGATGCCCTGCGTGAACAGGTTCATGCCGAGGGCGACGAGGTCGACGTTGCCCGTGCGCTCCCCGTTGCCGAACAGGCAGCCCTCGATGCGGTCCGCTCCGGCCATGTAGCCGAGCTCGGCGGCGGCGACGGCGGTCCCGCGGTCGTTGTGCGGGTGCAGCGAGAGGATCACGTCCTGCCGGTGGGCGAGGTTGCGGGACATCCACTCGATCGAGTCGGCGTACACGTTCGGCGTCGCCATCTCCACCGTCGCCGGCAGGTTGATGATGACCTTGCGCTCCGGGGTCGGCTCGAAGACCTCGAGCACGGCGTTGCAGATCTCCAGCGCCACGGCGAGCTCGGTGCCCGTGTAGGACTCCGGCGAGTACTCGTAGTACACCGTCGTGTCGTGCTGCAGGTTCGCCTCGGCCGCCTTGCAGAGCTTCGCCCCGGCGACCGCGATGTCGACGACGCCCTGCACGTCGGTCCGGAAGACGACCTCGCGCTGGACGATCGACGTCGAGTTGTAGAGGTGGACGATGGCCTGCTTGGCGCCGTCGATGGCCTCGTACGTGCGCTGGATCAGGTGCTCGCGCGCCTGGGTCAGCACCTGGATGGTCACGTCGTCGGGGATGGCGCCCTCGTCGATGAGGCTGCGGACGAAGTCGAAGTCGGTCTGCGAGGCGCTGGGGAACCCGACCTCGATCTCCTTGTAGCCCATCCGGACGAGGAGGTCGAACATGGCCCGCTTGCGCTCGGCGTCCATCGGGTCGATGAGGGCCTGGTTGCCGTCCCGGAGGTCGACCGCGCACCAGCGCGGAGCCTTCTCGATGCGCTTGGTCGGCCACGTGCGGTCGGGCAGGTCCACGGTGATCTGCTCGTGGAAGGGGACGTACTTGTGGATCGGCATCCCGGAGGGGCGCTGGGTGTTCTGCATCGGTCGTTCGCTTTCGGTTCGTCAGGTGGTGTCGGCCGACGACGAGACTCCGCGACGAGGTGGGCCGGTGTGTCAGGCCTCGTCGCGGCAGCGAAGGAGGAGGAGCGCCGAGTACATAGCCCGTCCACCGTAGCACCGGTGGTCCGCCGTGTGACGTGGTGCGGGGTGCGCGCGCTCTCTCGCCGAGGTTCCGTAATTCTGGAACCTCGGCTTGCGGGGAGGGCGAGTCGTGGAACCTCGGCGGATGTGAGCGGCGAGTCGTGGAACTTCGGGGATGGTCTGCGGAGTCCGAGCCCGAGCCCGGCGGGGCGTGCGGGACCGTCGCGGAGTGGTCACGCCACCCCGGGCGCGTGCGCTGAGTGGTCACGGGTGGTCGCTCGGGAGCGTGCCGTGCGACGTTCCGCGACCCTTCGGTGCACGTGAGCGGTGTGTCGCGACCACTCGGTACGCGCGCGATGCACGATGCCGCGCGTCCGTCGGCGTTCCACAATTCCGGAACCTCGGCGTGCCGCGAGGGCGCGTCGTGGAACCTCGGCGGACGTGAGCGGCGAGTCGTGGAACCTCGAGCCGCGGGGTACGCGAATGCGCCGGGCAACGCGGGGCTGCAGGCGCGGCGGATGGGGTGGCGAGTACAGGTCCCGGCAGCACGCGCACGACGGGAGGCTCGACGCCTGACCGGCACCGAGCCTCCCGTCCGTCGCCGCTGACGACGCGGGGTCAGTCGACGGCGAGCGCCTCCGTCGGGGGGACGCGCATCGCGCGGCGCACGGGTGCGACCGTGGCCACCACCGCGAGGACGAGCGCCCCGATGACCACGATGGCGATCGTCATGGGCGGCAGCACCGGCGCACCGGCGGCGCCGAGCGAGCCGAGCAGTGTCTGGCCGCCGACCCAGCCGTAGAACGTGCCGAGCACCAGCCCGGTGAGGACGGCTGCGACGACCATCTGCACGGCCTCGGTGACGATCATGCGTCGGACCTGCGCCCCGGTGAGGCCGAGGACGCGGAGCAGCCCGAGCTCGCGACGCCGCTGGAGCACGCCGAGTGCGAGGGCGTTCACGACCCCGACGGCGGCGATGACGGCGGAGAAGCCGACGATCACGCTGACGACCCCGTTCACCCGGACGAAGACGTCGTTCAACGCCTGGACCTGTTCCGGGCTGCCGCCCTGCGCGTGGTCGTGCAGCTGGGCCGCGAGCACGTGCTGCATCATCCCGAGCGCCACCGCGAAGGTGACGAGCAGGGTGACACCGATCACCAGCCCGATCGTCGCGCGGGCAGCCCGCCCCGGGGCCCGGAGCGCGTTCCGGCCGGCGAGCAGCACCACGGGGTCCTTCGCGCCGACCCGGCCGATCAGGGCGAGCACCGGCGGCATGACGATGGTCGCGCCGACGGCGATCCCGGCGAAGGACACGAACCCGCCGAGCGCCGCGGGGAGGACCGCGATCGGCGTCGAGTGGCTGACGGCGAGACCGAGCACCATGAGCAGGCCTCCACCGGCCATGAGCACGATCGCCGTGACCTTGCGCGCGGTGCCCGACCGGACGTCGTCGTGGCTGGGCTCGATGCCCGACGACAGGGCCTGGAGTGGGGTGACGGTCAGGACGCGCCGCGACCCGACCGCGAAGGCGCCCCACGTGGCGAGCACGACGGCGACGATCGGCAGGACGAGCTGCCACGGCACCAGGGTGTACCCGGTGTCCGGGAGCGACCCGTTGCCGCGCAGGACGGCGACGAACAGCGCGCTGACCCCGGTGCCGACGATCGCGCCGAGGACGCCCCCGACCAGGCCGACGACGAGGCCGGCACGGGTGATCCGGGAGCGGAGCGATGCCCCGCTCGCACCGACCAGTCGCTGCAGGGCGAGGACACGGGTCTGCCCGGCGATGAGCGTCGCGCAGGTGTTCGCGGTGACGATCGCCCCGACGTAGAGCGCGATCCCGAGGAACAGCCATCCGATGACGTCGAGGATCGACCGGACGCTGGCGAGGTCGGACAGTCCGAGCGCGCCGAGCGCCTCGGTCACGATGCCGGGAGCGATCACGAGCGCGGACCCGAACGTGGTCCCGAGGGCGGCGACGAGGACGGTGGGAGCGAAGTCGCGGACGGCGTTCACGCGGCCGCCTCCATCCCGAGCATCGTGGCGGAGATCTCGGCAGCGGACATCGCCGGACGGTCGGCGACGACCCGGCCGTCGGCGAGGAACAGGATCCGGTCGGCGTTCGCGGCCGCGGTCGGGTCGTGCGTCACCATCACGACGCTCTGCCCCCACTCGGCGACGGCGCCGCGCAGGATGGCGAGCACGTCGCGCCCGGTCCGCGAGTCGAGTGCACCGGTCGGTTCGTCGGCGACGACGACGGCTGGTCGGGATGCGAGGGCCCGGGCGATGGCGACGCGCTGCTGCTGGCCGCCCGACAGCTGGTGCGGACGGTGCGTGAGACGGTCGCCGAGGCCGAGCTGGTCGACGAGCCGGTCGATCCACTCGCGTTCCGCCCGGGCGGGCTCGTGCCCGCCGAGCAGGAACGGGAGTCGGATGTTCTCGCTGACGTCGAGCGTGGGGACGAGGTTGAAGGACTGGAAGACGAACCCCAGTCGGCGCCGCCGCAGCTCGGTGAGCTCGCGGTCGCCGAGGCGGGTGATGTCGGTGCCGTCGATCGTGATCCGGCCCGTCGACACGGCGTCGAGCCCGGCAGCGACGTGCATGAGCGTCGACTTGCCGGATCCGGACGGCCCCATGACCGCGGTGAACTCTCCGGCGCCGATGTCGACGCTGACGTCGTCGAGCGCCGTGACACGGCGCACAGCGTCGCCGTAGTGCTTGGACACGTGGTCGAGTCGGATGATCGGGGCGTGGCTCGTGGTCATGCATCCACCTTGACCGCCGGGAGGCACGGATCGCGTCGGTCGCGCGGCTCCTGTGGATCGTCCGCTCGGCTCGGTTCGCCGTGGAGGGATCATCCCGAGGGATGAGGGACGGTGCCGGTCAGTCCTTCGTGACGAGCCCGTGCTCGTGGGCGAACACCACGAGCCGGACGCGGTCGCGGAGCTCGAGCTTCGTCAGCACGCGCGAGATGTGCGTCTTCACCGTGGCCTCGCTGACGTACTCGTGCTGGGCGATCTCGCTGTTGCTGAACCCGCGCGCCGCGAGGTCGAAGATCTCCCGTTCGCGCGGTGTCAGGTCGGCGAACGCAGCCGGCACCTTCGCTGCCTGGGTCTGGGTGTCGTCGTAGCGGCGCAGGAGCTCCCGGGTCGCCGAGGCCGCGAAGACGGCGGTCCCCGCGTGCACCGTGCGGATCGCGGCGAGGAGGAACTCCGGATCGGCGTCCTTGAGGACGAAGCCGCTCGCGCCGGCGCGGATCGCCTTGGCCGCCGCCTCGTCGAAGTCGAAGGTCGTGAGCACGAGCACCTTCGCGCCGTCGGTGCCGGCGTCCTCGACGATCTTCGCGGTCGCGGTGATGCCGTCCATGACCGGCATGCGGACGTCCATGAGCACGACGTCGGGGCGGTGTCGCCGGACGAGTTCGACGCCCTCGCTGCCGTCGCCGGCCTCCCCGACGAACACCAGGTCGGGCTGTGAGTCGACGAGCATGCGGATGCCGGTGCGGAACAGCGCCTGGTCGTCGACGAGCGCGACGCGGATCTGGGTGTCGGTCATCGTGCGGTGTGCTCCCGGTCGGTCGGTGTCGTGGTCGAGCTGAACAGCCCGCGCGGCATCTGACCGCTGGCGGGGTGGGCGGGCATGCGGACGGCCACGGCGAAGTCGTCGCCGCGCGGCCCCGCGGTCATGCTCCCGCCCGACATCGTGGCACGCTCGCGCATCCCGACGAGCCCGTGGCCGGTGCCGGGCCCCGAACGACCGTCGTCGGCGCGTCGGTTCACCACGTCGATCTCGACCGTGTCGGGCCGGTACGTCAGCGTGGTGTGCACGGGGGTGCCCCGCTCGCCGTGCTTGTACGCGTTCGTCAGGCTCTCCTGGACGATGCGGTACACCGCGAGCTGCGTCGACGTCGGCAGGGTCGACCCGTCACCACGGCGTTCGATGCGCACGTCGAGGCCGACGTCGCGCATCTCGCCGGCGAGCCGCTCGATGTCGTCCACGTCCGGCGTGGGCGTCGTTCCCTGCTCGTGCCGGAGCGCTCCGAGGAGCTCCCGGACGTCGCCGAGGGCCCGTCTGGCCGTCCCGGAGATCGTGCCGAGCGCCTGGTCCGCGATCGCGGGGTCGGCGCGCAGCGCGTAGCGGGCCCCGTCGGCCTGGGCGATGACGACGGCGAGCGAGTGCGCCACGATGTCGTGCATGTCGCGGGCGATCCGGACGCGCTCCTGTTCGACGGCGACGGCCTGGTCGGCACGCGCGGCGTCGCGTTCGGCGAGCAGCTGCGCCTCACGGCTCATCCGGGCCGTCTGGCGCGTGCGGGCCACGACGCCGCTGAGCCAGGGCAGGAGCAGCACGGCGAGCACCACCGCGAACACGCCGGCGGTCAGCGTGAGGGACTCGGGGCCGGCGCCGTACATCGTCGGCGCCGTCGAGCGGGTCGCGAAGTCCGTGAGCCCGATGTACGCGGCGGCGATGACCGCCCCGGCGATGGCCGACACGAGCCCGGCGAGTCGGACGCGGCGGCTGCCGTAGGCCGCGGTCGTGTAGACGATGCCGGCGATGAAGAGGTCGGCGGGCAGGACGAAGTCCGTGCCGACCACCTGGTCCGTGGCCATCTGGAAGACCGCGACGACCCAGGCGATGGTCAGCGCGAGCCCGGGCGACAGGCGGCGCAGGGCGAGCGCGACCGTCAGCCCGAGCACCACGACGTACGCGGTCGGGCTCTCGATCCCCCGGGCCGACGCGACGACGAGGAGCACACCGAGGGCGCCGGCGATCACGACGTCGGTGACGACCTGCGCGCGGAGCATGGGACGGAACACCCGTCCACGGTACGGCGCGACGCGCACGAGCGCGTCGTTCCCCGGGATGACGTGCTCCCGGTCAGAACCCGAGTCGGCCGAGCTGCTTCGGGTCACGCTGCCACTCCTTGGCGACCTTCACCCGGATGTTCAGGTACACGTGCCGACCACCGAGCAGCGACTCGATCGCCGCACGCGCCCTCGTGCCGACGTCCCGCAGACGCTCCCCCTTGTGCCCGATGACGATCGCCTTCTGGCTGTCCCGCTCGACGAACAGGTTCGCGAAGATGCGGAGCGGTCCGTCCGGGTCGTCGTCCGGGTCCGGCTCGACCATGTCCTCGATGAGGACCGCGAGCGAGTGCGGGAGTTCGTCGCGGACACCCTCGAGGGCCGCCTCGCGGATGAGCTCGGCGATGCGGTCCTCGCTCGTCTCCTCGGTCACGGCCTCGGCCCCGTAGAGCGGCGGCGACTCGGGCAGGAGCGCGGTGATCTCGCCGAGGAGCGCCTCGAGCTGCGTCCCCTCCGTTCCGGAGGTCGGCACGATCGCGTCCCACTCGCGCAGCGCGGACACCGCGATGAGCTGCTCCGCGACCTTCTCCTTGCCGGCCCGGTCGATCTTCGTCACGATGGCGATCTTCTTCGCGCGCGGGAAGTGGTCGAGCGTCTCGTTGATGAAGCGGTCGCCCGGGCCGATCGGCTCGTTCGCCGGCACGCAGAAGCCGATCACGTCGACGTCCCCGAGGGTCGACTGCACGAGGTCGTTGAGCCGTTCGCCGAGGAGCGTGCGCGGACGGTGCACGCCAGGGGTGTCGACGATGATCACCTGCCCGTCGGGGCGGTGCACGATGCCACGGATCGCCCGGCGGGTGGTCTGCGGCTTCGAGGACGTGATCGCGACCTTCTCGCCGACCAGGGCGTTGGTCAGCGTCGACTTGCCGACGTTCGGGCGCCCGACGAACGAGACGAACCCGGCGCGGAAGGTGGGCGTGCTGGCGGTGTCGCTCATGCGGAGGTGGATCCCGTCGTGGTGGATGTGGAGCCCTCGAACGCCTGCTCCGCGCCGGCGAGGGCATCGGTGCGTTCGGCGAGCACGGAGATGAGGTGGCGGCGCTTGCCCTCGACACGGTCCGCGGTGAGCACGACGCCGGAGACGGTCACGGACTCGCCCGCGGTGGCCAGGTGACCGAGTTCCTTGGTGAGCAGGCCCCCGGCGGTGTCGACGTCGTCGTCGTCGAGGTCGACGCCGAACAGGTCGCCGAGGTCGTCGATGGGCATGCGGGCCGAGATCCGCCAGACGCCGTCGCTGACCTCGACCCGGTCGACGACGGTGCGGTCGTACTCGTCGGAGATGTCGCCGACGAGCTCCTCGATGAGGTCCTCCATCGTCACGAGTCCGGCCACCCCGCCGTACTCGTCGACGACCAGGACCAGGTGGTTCTTCACGGCCTGCATGTGCCGGAGCGTCTCGTCGGCGTGCTTGGACTCCGGGACGAACTCGGCGGCCCGCAGGAGCGACGTGACGACACGGCCGCCGGCACGGTCGTTCTCGTAGAGGGCCCTGGCGAGGTCGCGGAGGTAGACGACGCCGAGCACGTCGTCGCTGTCGCGGCCGGTGACGGGCATCCGGGAGACCCCGGCGGCCAGGAACTGCTCCATGACCGTGGACACCGTGTCGGACGCGTCGGCGGTGACCATGTCGGTGCGGGGCACCATGACCTCGCGCACCAGGGTGTCGCTGAACTCGAAGACCGAGTGGATGAGCTCGCGGTCGTCGGCCTCGAGCACGTTGCTCTCGGTCGCCTCGTCCACGAGCGAGAGCAGCTGCTCCTCGCTGGACACGCTCGACGCGCTGCCGTTCCGGCCGGGCGTCACCCGGTCGCCGATCAGCACGAGGAGGTCGGCGAGCGGACCGATGACGATGCGGACGCCGTGCACGAGCCCTCCCGTGACGCCGACCAGGGCCTCGGCGTGGGCACGACCGACGCTCCGCGGGCTGGACCCGACGAGCACGAAGGACACCGCCGTCATGATCGCCGCCGAGACGATGAGCGCCACCCACCACGTGTCGAGCACCGTGAACAGCGCGATCGTCACCAGGACCGCGGCGGCCGTCTCGGCGAGCACCCGGACGAAGTTCAGCGCGTTCACGTGTGCACCGACGTCGTCGGCGATCGCCTCGATGGCACGACGGCGCTTGCTGCCCCGGGCGACCTCGTCGAGGTCGGCGCGGGAGAGCACCCCGAGGGCGGCGTCGGACGCGGCGAGCAGCCCGCCGAGCACGACGAGGACGAACGCCACCGCGAGCAGGACGGCGACGAGGAGCACCGCGGTCACCGCCCCCGGCGAGCAGCCGCGAAGGCCGTGAGGATCTCGCCCTGCAGGCCGAACATCTCGGCCTTCTCCTCGGGTTCCGCGTGGTCGAACCCGAGCAGGTGCAGGATGCCGTGGCAGGTCAGCAGCAGGAGCTCGTCGGTGGTGGAGTGCCCGGCGGTCTTCGCCTGCGCCTCGGCGACCTGCGGGCAGAGCACGATGTCGCCGAGGAGTCCTGCGGGCGTCGGGTCGTCCTCGGTGCCGGGGCGGAGCTCGTCCATCGGGAAGCTGAGGACGTCGGTCGGGCCCGGTTCGTCCATCCAGCGGATGTGCAGCTGCTCCATCGCCCCCTCGTCGACGAGCACGACGGCGAGCTCCGCGTCGGCGTGGACGTGCAGCGCGTCGAGCGCGAAGGTGGCGAGACGCTGGATGGCGTCGTCGTCGACCTGGACGCCCGACTCGTTGTTGAGCTCGATGCTCACCGGGTTCCTCCTCGGGTGTCGTTCTGCGGCCAGGGTGCAGCCTGGCGGTCCTGTGGTGGTCGCCCGCGCCGTTCCGCGCGGTTCACCCCGGACGGGTTGCCCGCCGGAGCGGTGCCGCGACCGCCGGGGCGCTGTCCGGCCTGCTCGGCGAGCCGCTGTTCGTCGTACACCGTGTACGCGTCGACGATCCGACCGACGAGCGTGTGCCGCACGACGTCCTCGCTGCCGAGTCGGGCGAAGTGGATGTCGTCCACGTCGGCGAGGATGCGCGTCACCAGGCGGAGACCCGACACGTTGCCGGGGAGGTCCACCTGCGTGATGTCGCCCGTGACGACCATCTTCGAACCGAAGCCCAGACGCGTCAGGAACATCTTCATCTGCTCCGGCGTGGTGTTCTGCGCCTCGTCGAGCACGACGAACGAGTCGTTGAGCGTCCGGCCGCGCATGTACGCCAGCGGAGCCACCTCCACCGTGCCCGCCGCGAGCAGCTTCGGCACGAGCTCGGGGTCCATCATCTCGTTGAGCGCGTCGTACAGCGGCCGCAGGTACGGGTCGATCTTGTCGGTCAGGGTCCCGGGGAGGAACCCGAGCCGCTCGCCGGCCTCCACCGCGGGACGGGTAAGGATGATGCGGGTGACCTCACGCCGCTGCAGTGCCTGCACGGCCTTCGCCATCGCCAGGTAGGTCTTGCCGGTGCCGGCCGGACCGATCCCGAACGTGATGGTGTTCTCGTCGATCGCGTCGACGTACGCCCGCTGCCCGTCGGTCTTCGGCCGCACGGACTTGCCACGGCTCGACACGATCGGGGTCCCGAACACGTCGGACGGGCTGCGCTGCTCGTCGATGATGCGTGCCGAGGTCGGGATGTCGGCCTGACCGACGTCCTGGCCGCGACGGACCATGCCGACGAGCTCGTCGACGAGCGCGCGGGCACGGGCGACGTCGCGCTCCGGGCCGGTCAGGGTGACCTCGTTGCCGCGGACCAGGACGCGCACGCCCGGGTACTGGCGTTCGACGGTCTTCAGCAGTCGGTCCTGGGGTCCGAGCAACTGCACCATGGCGATGCCGTCGACGGTGATCTCCGAGACGGCTTCGGTCTCGGTTGGGGCGGTTTCGTCAGCTGGCAAGGGTGCCTTCCTGCAGGTCGCCTGCGAGTACGTGCGCGTGCACGTGGAACACGGTCTGACCGGCGGCTTCGCCGGTGTTGAAGACGAGACGGAACTGACCACCCGCACGCTCGTCGGCGATGCGCTGCGCGGTGGCCACGACGTGGGCGAGGAGGTCGGGGTCCCCGGCGGCGAGCTCGGCGACGTTCGCGTACGCGTCGGTCTTGGGGATGACGAGCACGTGGACCGGGGCCTTCGGGGCGATGTCCTCGATCGCGATCACGCGGTCGTCCTCGGCCACGACGGTCGACGGGATCTCGCGGTCGATGATCTTGGTGAAGACGCTGCTCATGCGTCCATCGTAGATCGCACCACCGGCACGGGGCCGGTCCGCGGCGCGGCCTCGGACCGCTGGCGGTGCCCGATCCGGGCCGACACGGCCGCGGTCACCATCGCCCGAGCCGGGTCTGGAGCACCGCGAGTGCGGCGGGACCGGCCGTCGACGTCCGGAGGACGGTGTCCCCGAGCCGCACCCGGACCGCACCGGCCGCGGACAACCGGTCGAGCTCGGATCCGTCGATGCCGCCCTCGGGTCCGACCACCAGCGCGATCGACGTCGCGTCCGTCGGCGGCTCCCAGGTGGCGAGCCGATCGGTGGCGGTCGGGTCGAGGACGAGCAGCACGGACTCCGCGGACACCGACGCCGCGAGCGCGGCCGTCGTGACCGGGTCCGACACCGTCGGCACCCAGGACCGGACCGCCTGCTTCGCGGCCTCGTGCGCGATGGCGGCCCAGCGCGCCCGGCCCTTGGCGACCTTCGCACCCTCCCACCGGGAGACGCTGCGGGCAGCGGACCACGGTACGACGTGGTCGACGCCCACCTCGGTCGCCGCCTGCACCGCCATCTCGTCACGGCCGCCCTTCGCCAGGGCCTGCACGAGAGTCAGGGACGGCACCGGCTGCGGCGCCGCGGCGACGTCCGACACGGTCAGTTCGAGGGCATCGCGACCGAGCGTCGCCACCGCACCGGTGACGACGGTGCCCCGGCCGTCCGAGATGCGCAGCACCTCGCCGACCCGGACCCGGGACACCGTGACGGCGTGCCGTCCCTCGGCGCCGTCGAGCGTCACGGAACCGCCGATCGAGACGCCCTCGAGCGAGTCGACGAGGTAGAGGGACGCCATCAGTGGTTGAAGAAGCGGTCGCGCAGCTTGCCGAACATGCCCTGCTGGAACCGCGCGAGCTGTGGCGGCGACGCCTTCTGCGACTTCGCGAGCTGCTCGACGAGCTGCCGCTCCTTGTGCGAGAGCTTGGTCGGCGTGACGACCTGCACGCCGACCCGGAGGTCGCCGCGACCGTTGCCGCGCAGCTTCGTGACCCCGCGGTCCTTCAGGACCAGCACGTCGGCGCTCTGCACGCCCGGGCGGATCTCGAGTTCCACCGGTCCGTCCAGCCCGTCGATCGTGGTGGTCGTCCCGAGCACCGCATCGGTCATCGCGACCTCGAGCGTGGCGAGGAGGTCGTCGCCGTCACGGCTGAAGACGTCGTGGTGCCGCACGCGGATCTCGAGGTAGAGGTCGCCGGCGGGTCCACCTGCGGGCCCGACCTCGCCCTGTCCGGGCATCTGCAGTCGCAGCCCCGAGTCGACACCGGCCGGCACGTCCACCGGGATGGTGCGACGCGCACGGACCCGGCCCTGTCCCTGGCAGGTCGGGCACGGGTTGGGGATGACGGTGCCGTGGCCGCGGCAGGTCCCGCAGGGGGCACTCGTGACGACGTTGCCGAGGAGCGAGCGGACCTGGCGCTGGATGTGGCCGGAACCACCGCAGATGTCGCAGGTGCGCGGGCTCGTCCCCGGCGCGCAGCACGATCCGCCGCAGGTCTCGCAGAGCACCGCCGTGTCCACCTCGACGTCCTTGTGCGTGCCGAAGACGACCTCGTCGAGGTCGACGTCGATCCGCAGCAGGGCGTCCTGTCCGCGCTCGGCGCGGCTGCGGGGGCCGGATCCGCGACCGCCACCACCGCCTCCACCGAAGAAGGCGTCGAAGATGTCGCTGAAGCCGCCCGCTCCACCGCCGAAGGGCCCGTCTGCGGCGGGGCCGGCGTCGTAGCGGCGGCGCTGCTCCGGGTCGCTCAGCACGTCGTACGCGTGCGTCACGTCCTTGAAGCGCTCGGCGGCGTCGGGGCTCGGGTTCACGTCGGGGTGGAGCTCGCGAGCGAGTCGGCGGTACGCCTTCTTGATGTCGGCGTCGGCCGCGTCGCGCGGGACACCGAGGACGTCGTAGTGGTCTGCCACGTGTTCCTCAGGAGGTTTCGTCGGTCGTGTGGATGGGTCGGACTGGAGGCTCGGGGTGTGCCCGCCTGTCGGCGCGCGTCCCCGAGACGGCGCGCGCACCGTCGGCGGACGTCGGGGCGGTCGTCAATTCTCTCCGAGCAGTCTGGACAGGTACCGCGCGACCGCGCGCACCGCGGCCATGTTCGAGCCGTAGTCCATGCGGGTCGGGCCGAGGACGCCCAGGCGGGCGACCTCGCCGCCGGCGGCGAGGTAGCCCCCGGCGACGATGCTGGTGGCGTCGAGGCCGTACTCGGCGTTCTCGACGCCGATGCGGGCGGTGACGGTCGCGTCGTCGAGCTGCATCTCGCCGAACAACCGGAGCAGGGTCACCTGTTCCTCGATCGCCTCGAGCACCGGGAAGAGGCCCCCGGAGAAGTCTGACTCGCTCTTGGCCAGGTTCGCGGCACCGGCCATCAGCAGCCGGTCCTGCCGCCCCTCGGCGACCTGCTCGATGAGGGTCGCGACGACGACGCCGGCCAGGACCTGGGCGTCGGGTCGGATCTGGGCGGGCACGGCACGGAGCGCGGTGGGGACGTCGTGGAGCAGGAGCCCGACGGATGCGGCGTTGAGCACCGCACGGAGCTCGACCAGCGCGGACTCGTCGAGGTCGACGTCGGTCTCGACGACGCGCTGCTCGACCCGGGCGGTGTCGGTGATGAGCACGACCATGAGGCGGGTCTCGGCGAGCCGGACGAGTTCGACGTGCCGCACCCGAGCGCGCACCATCGACGGGTACTGCACCAGGGCGACCTGGTTCGTCAGCTGGCTCAGCAGCCGGACGGTTCGGCTGAGGACGTCGTCGAGGTCGTTGGAGGCGCCGAGGAAGGTCTCGATCGCCTGTCGCTGCGCGCTCGAGAGCGGTCGGGCGGCCGCGAGGTGGTCGACGAAGAGCCGGTAGCCCTTGTCCGTCGGGACGCGACCCGACGAGGTGTGCGGCGCGATGATGAGCTGCTCGTCCTCGAGCAGGGCCATGTCGTTGCGGATGGTCGCGGCGCTGACCCCGAACGCGTGCCGCTCGACGATCGACTTCGAGCCGACGGGTTCGCGGGAGGCGACGTAGTCGCGCACGATGGCCTTGAGGACCTCGAGGGAACGTTCGCTGACCATCGGCATCCCTTCTCTCGACGCTGGCACTCGGACGTGTCGAGTGCTGATCCTACGCCCGGGCACCGACGTCCCGACACTTCTGCACCGGTGTGGATACGCTGGCGCGCATGAGCTACGGACAGCCGCCGAACGGTCCCCACGGCTACGCACAGCAGCCCGGTGGGCCCCAGTACCAGCCGCCCCAGCCGATGACCCCGGAGGACCAGCGCCTCTGGTCGACGCTGACGCACGTCGGGGGCATCTTCTTCAGCTTCGTCGCGCCGCTCGTGGCGTACTTCGTGCTCCGCGACCGCGGCCAGTTCGTCCGCGAGCACACCCGCGCGGCCCTGAACTTCCAGATCACGATGGCGATCGCCGACGCGGTCGGTGTCATCACGAGCTGGCTGGGGATCGGGCTGCTGATCCTGCTGGCCGTGCGAGTGCTCACGATCGTCTTCAGCATCCTCGCCGCGGTCGCCGCGAACCGGGGACAGCTCTACCGCTACCCCGTCGCGATCGAGTTCGTGAAGGCCTAGTCGAGCAGCTCGCGCACGACCGCGTCGGCGAGCAGCCGCCCCTGGAGCGTGAGCTCGACCCGGCCGGGGCGGGCCAGGGCACTGCGACCGTCCACGAGACCACGGGCGATGAGCCCCGCGACCCGGCCACGGGCCTCCTGGCGGAGGTCGTCCGTCGTGAGCTCGCCGCGGACGCGCGCAGCGAGCAGCACCCGTTCGACGTACCGGGTCTCGTCGTCGATGGTCTCGCGTCCCGCCGCCGGCGACTCGCCGGCGAGCACCCGGTTCGCGTAGGCGGCCGGGTGCTTGACGTTCCACCATCGCGTGCCCGCGACGCTCGAGTGCGCGCCGGGGCCGATGCCCCACCAGTCGTGGCCCTTCCAGTAGGACAGGTTGTGTCGGCTGGCGTGGTCCTCGCCCCTCGCCCAGTTCGACACCTCGTACCAGCCGTAGCCCGCGTCGCCGAGGACCCGGTCCGCGAGCTCGTACATGTCCGCGGCGAGGTCGTCGTCCGGAGCCGGGAGCTCCCCGCGGGAGACCGCGCGGCCCATGGCGGTGCCGTCCTCGACGATGAGCGAGTACGCGGACACGTGGTCCGGCTCGCAGGCGAGCGCGGCGTCGAGGGAGGTCCGCCAGTCGTCGAGGGACTCCCCCGGCGTCGAGTAGATGAGGTCGAGCGAGACGTCGAGCCCCTCGTCACGGGCCAGGGCCGTGACCAGCGGGACGCGGGCGGGCTCGTGCGTCCGGTCGAGCGTCGCGAGCACGTGCGGGACCGCGGACTGCATGCCGTAGCTCATCCGGGTGAAGCCCGCGCGTCGCAGCGTGCGGATCGCGTCGGCGTCGACCGAGTCGGGGTTCGCCTCGGTCGTGACCTCGGCTCCGGGCAGGATCCCCCACGTGTCGTCGATCGCCCGGAGGATCATCGCCAGGTCGCTCGCCGGCAGCATCGTCGGGGTGCCCCCGCCGAAGAAGACGGTCGAGACCGGACGACGCGGCACCCCCGAGCGGTCGAGCACCTGGGCGGCCCACTCGACCTCGCGGACGGCGTGGCCGGCGTAGTCGTCACGGCGGACGCCACGGAGTTCCGAGGCCGTGTAGGTGTTGAAGTCGCAGTAGCCGCACCGCACCCGACAGAACGGCACGTGCACGTACACGCCGAACGGGACGTCGCCGGCGCCGGGACCCGGGGTGAGCAGGCCGTCGGCCGGGGCCGGGTCGGCGATCGGCAGAGCACTCGGCATGGGCTCCATTCTCCGTCATGATGGAGGGCATGGAGCACCACCCCGTCCCGACCACGGTGCTGTGGGACATCGACGGCACCCTCGTCCGCAACGCGACCTCGCCGGGCAACCTCTACCACCTGGCCCTGGAGCGCGCCGTCGGCCGTGACCTCCCCCAGCTCGTCGGCCACCAGCACGGTCGCACGGACGCCGGCATCATCGCCGAGCACGTCCGGGCGCACGACCTCGACGACGGCGTCGTCTCCGCGGTCAGCGACCACCTGCGCGACCTCTCCGAGGAACGACACCGCGCGGGCGACCACCGCACGCCGGCCCCCGGCGCGCGGGACCTCGTCGCGCGCTTCGCCGAGATCGGCTGGCGGAACGGCCTGCTGACCGGCAACTCCGCCTACCGGGCCCGGGTCAAGCTCCTCGGGGCGGGCTTCGACGTCGACGCCTTCGACTGGGACCACTCGTACTTCGGCGACGAGGAGGTCGAACGGGCCGGGGTCACCGCCCGTGCGGCCGCGGCACTCGCGGGCACCCGCGCGGTGATCGTCGGGGACACGCCGCGGGACGGCGAGGCCGCGGACGCGGTCGGCATCCCGTTCCTCGCCGTGGCGACCGGCGTCTACGACGTGGACGCCCTCCGACACACGAACGCCGTCGTGGTCGCACGGGACTGCGTCACCGACGCGTCGCTCATCGAGGACGCCATCGCCGCACTCCCGCCGCTGCGTCCCGTCGCGTAGGCGCGCCCGCGGTCGGTCGTCGGGCGTCAGTCGCCGCGGAGCGCCTCGAGGTAGCGCTGCGCCATCGCCCGCTGCTGACGACGCAGCATCGGCGCGACCAGCCGCCACTTCCGGCTCGCGGGCTGGGAGAACTGGCGGACCTGCAGCCAGACCGAGCCGTCCGAGGTGCGCTCGACGACGAACGACTCCTCGCCGGAGAGCGGGTGCCCCTCGAGCGTGCCGTAGGCGAAGCCCTTGCGGTCGGGCTCGTCGATCACGGACACGACCCGGACCGGCGCCTGCACGGTCTGCCCGAACGCGTGCATCGTCAGCACCGCGGACGTGCCCGCGGTGACCAACGGTGTGCCGTCCGGCGCGAAGTGCTCCACCCGCGGGGTCCCGATGGACGCCGGGGCGATCGGCACGCCCTGCTCGTCGAAGGTCACCGGGTTGTAGCGGACCTCGTCGTCGTCCGGGGCGTCGTCCACCCGCACCTCGATGCCGCTGCGCTTTTGGATCTGCCACGTCAGGGCCTGCGTGACGGCGGTCTCGAACCGCTGGTCGCCGTGGCCGATCCGAGCGCGGGACTCCGCCGGCACGAAGCCCTCCGGCGGGTACGTCATCAGGTCCGGCGCCTGGGTGGCCCCGACGGCGCCGTAGGTCAGGGCGGTCAGGTAGCCTCCGCGGCCGCTCACTTCTTCTTCTCCTCGACGTCCCCGGACAGCGCGGCGATGAAGGCCTCCTGCGGGACCTCGACCCGGCCGATCGTCTTCATGCGCTTCTTGCCCTCCTTCTGCTTCTCGAGCAGCTTGCGCTTCCGGGTGATGTCACCGCCGTAGCACTTCGCCAGGACGTCCTTGCGCATCGCGCGGATGCTCTCGCGGGCGATGATGCGGGCACCGATCGCGGCCTGGATCGGGACCTCGAACTGCTGGCGCGGGATGAGCTTCCGGAGCCGCTCGGTCATCAGCGTGCCGTAGGCGTAGGCCTTGTCGCGGTGGACGATCGCGCTGAACGCGTCGACCTGGTCGCCCTGCAGCAGGATGTCGACCTTGACGAGGTCGGCGGCCTGGTCGCCGGTGGGTTCGTAGTCGAGGCTCGCGTAGCCCTGCGTCTTGCTCTTCAGCTGGTCGAAGAAGTCGAACACGATCTCGCCGAGCGGGATCTCGTAGCGGATCTCCACGCGGTCCTCACCGAGGTACTCCATGCCGAGCAGGGAGCCGCGGCGCTGCTGGCAGAGCTCCATGATCGCGCCCACGTAGTCCTTCGGCGCCAGGATCGCGGCGCGGACCATCGGCTCACGGACCTCGACGATGCGCCCGGTCGGGAACTCGGACGGGTTCGTGACCTCCGTCACGCTGTTGTCCTCGGTCGTCACCTCGTAGATCACGCTCGGGGCGGTGGTGATGAGGTCGAGTCCGAACTCCCGGCTGAGGCGCTCGGTGATGATCTCGAGGTGGAGCAGGCCGAGGAACCCGCAGCGGAAGCCGAAGCCGAGCGCCACCGACGTCTCGGGTTCGTACACCAGTGCCGCGTCGGAGAGCTTGAGCTTGTCGAGGGCGTCGCGGAGGTCCGGGTAGTCGGAGCCGTCGATCGGGTAGAGGCCCGAGAAGACCATCGGCTTCGGGTCCGTGTAGCCGGCCAGGGCGTCGGTCGCGGGCTTCTGCGCGCTGGTGACGGTGTCGCCGACCTTGGACTGGCGGACGTCCTTCACGCCGGTGATGAGGTAGCCGACCTCGCCGACCGAGAGGCCCTTCGTCGGCTTCGGCTCCGGCGAGGAGACCCCGATCTCGAGGATCTCGTGCGTCGACTTGGTCGACATCATCTGGACCTTCTCGCGCGGGCCGATCGAGCCGTCGACCATGCGGACGTAGGTCACGACGCCGCGGTAGCTGTCGTAGACCGAGTCGAAGATCATCGCCCGCGCCGGGGCGTCGACCTCGCCGACGGGCGCCGGCACGGTGCGGACCACGCGGTCGAGGAGCTCCGCCACCCCGACGCCGGTCTTGCCGGAGACGCGGAGGACGTCCTCGGGCTTGCCGCCGATGAGCTGCGCGAGCTCGGCGGCGTACTTGTCCGGGTCGGCCGCGGGGAGGTCGATCTTGTTGAGCACCGGGATGATCTCGAGGTCGTTCTCGAGCGCCAGGTAGAGGTTCGCGAGCGTCTGGGCCTCGATGCCCTGCGCGGCGTCGACGAGGAGGATCGCACCCTCGCACGCGGCGAGCGACCGCGACACCTCGTACGAGAAGTCGACGTGGCCGGGCGTGTCGATCATGTTGAGCGCGAAGGTCTGTCCGTCGAGCTCCCACGGCATGCGAACGGCCTGCGACTTGATCGTGATGCCGCGCTCGCGCTCGATGTCCATCCGGTCGAGGTACTGCGCGCGCATCGCACGTTCCTCGACGATGCCGGTGATCTGCAGCATGCGGTCGGCCAGCGTGGACTTGCCGTGGTCGATGTGCGCGATGATGCAGAAGTTGCGGATCGCCTCGGCCGGAGTCGCGGCGGGCTCGAGCGGAGCGGATGCTTGTGGGCTCACGGTTCCTCAGGTGGGTCGGACGGTCGAACGATTGTCCCACGGTTGTGTGCACTCGGGGTGCGGCGCATGCCGGACGCGTGCCGTGCCTCCAGTCCGGCGCCCGCGCACGGTGCGCCGGTGCGAAGGTGCACGGTTCGGCCGGCGCTGGCGGCGCACCGGCCGGGCAACCGCGCACGGTGCGCCCCTGCGCCCATCCGCGCCTGGTGCGCCGCGCCTGGTGCGCCCTCAGTCGTGCCGTGCGCCGCTGTTCCCACGCACCACCCCACTGACGGCGCACAACCCTGCAACCGCGCACGGTGCGCCCCTGCGCCCTTCCGCGCCTCGTGCGCCGCGCACCGGGCGCATCCGAGCACGGTGCGCCCTCAGCCGCGCCGTGCGCCGCTGTTCCCGCGCACCACCCCACTGACGGCGCACCACCCTGCAACCGCGCACGGTGCGCTCAGACGCGCGCGTGCTCCGGCGCGGGCAGCGCACCCAGGCCGTGCCGCAGGTCCTCCGGCGTCGCCGCCAGGCAGACCCGGATCCAGCCCTCGCCACTCCGACCGAACGCGCTCCCGGGCGCGACCGCGATCTTCTCGCGCTGCAGGAAGCCGAGCGTCCACGCCGCGATGTCACCGTCGGACGCGTGCGACATGTCGATCCACAGGTAGAAGGCGCCCTCCGGGTCGTTGTACCGGATGCCAGCGGCATCGAGCACCTCGGTGGCGACCGCGAGGTTCGCGCGGTAGTGCTCCCGGGCATCGCGCACGGCCGAGTGGTCCCCCACGATCGCCGCGAGGGCCGCGTACTGGTCGGGCTCCGCGACGCAGCTGATCATCGACTCCTGCACCGTGCGCATCGTCGGACCGAGCCCCTTCGGCGTCACCAGGTACCCGACGCGGACGCCGGTCATCGCGTACGTCTTGCTCAGCGAGAACGCGGTGAAGACGCGGTCGTCCTCGTCGAGGGCAGCCAGGCTGACGTGGCGGGTGCCGTAGGTGAAGTACTCGTAGACCTCGTCGCTGATCACCCAGAGGTCGTGCTCCTTCGCGAGCGCGAGGAGGCTGCGGAGCGTGTCCTCGCCGAACACCGACCCGAGGGGGTTCGACGGGGAGTTCACCACGATCGCCCTGGTGCGCTCGGTGATGCTCGCCTCGAGGGCACCGAGGTCGGGCTCGAACCCGCGCTCCGCCTCGAGCCGGTACGGCACCGGCGTCGCGCCGAGGATGTGCGCGTTCATCGTGAAGGTCGTGTACCCGGGGTCCGGCACCAGGATCTCGTCGCCGGGGCTCAGCACGAGCGTCATCGCCTGGAAGAGCGCCTGCGTCGCGCCGATCGTCATCCAGATCTGTTCGAGGTCGGCCTCGATCCGGTTCTCGCGCAGCAGCTTCTGCTGGATCGCCTGCCGGAGCGGGAGGATGCCCCCGTTCGGCGTGTAGTCCGTCCGGTCCTCGGTCCACGCACGCCTGGCGGCGTCCCCGATGTGCGCGGCCACGGGGACGTCGGGCTCCCCGACGACGAGCATCGTCACGGCCTCACCACCGCTCTGCAGCAGGGCGGCCTGTTCGAAGACCCGGCGGATGCCGGAGGCGGGGACGGTGTCGATCCGAGGTGCGAGGGACGGCATGACCGCCACGGTAACGCGCCCGTGTTTCCGCGCGGTGACGCGCACCATCGCGGGGCGCGACCGCGTGTCGGATGCGTTGTACGGCGTCCCCCGTCCTGGTAGTGTTGCTTGCTGGCTTGCGCGTTCCCCGCCCACGGGTGGAACGCGAGACGACCAAGGGCCCCTCTACCCAGCGGTCGCACTCACCCGTACGAGACGAAGCAGGAGCACCACGCATGGCGAACATCAAGTCGCAGATGAAGCGCATCAAGACCAACCTGAAGGCCCAGGAGCGCAACAAGGCCTACAAGTCCGAGCTCAAGACGCTCATCCGCCACACCAACGAGGCCGTCTCGTCCGGCGACAAGGAGAAGGCTGCTGCCGCTCTGGTCACCGCGACGAAGAAGCTCGACAAGGCCGTGAGCAAGGGCGTCATCCACAAGAACCAGGCCGCGAACCGCAAGTCGGCCATCGCGAAGAAGGTCGCTGCGCTCTGACGCACTGATCCTCTCGGAGGCCCCGCACCGGCTCGGTGCGGGGCCTCCGTCGTTCCACGGGAGTGGAACGGTGAACCGCGGTCCGGACACAGCACCGCGCATCGACACGGTGTCGTGTCCGGAACGCAGTGCAGTGGGCGTCTCGCGGCGACAGGGCCGCGGCCGGACGCCGGACGCCGCCCGCCGGACAGGAGGCTCGGCTCGCCTCAGCGCTCCTCGCCGCGTCGGGCGATGGTGCGGACCATGACCTCGAGCGCGTAGTGCGCGTCGCGTGCGCCGCCCTTGACCGCCGTGTCCGCCTCGGCGATGCTGATGATCGCGTTCGCGAGCCCGGACTCGCTCCACCCGGCGACGTCGCGCTGTGCGCGCTGCACCTGCCACGGCGCCATGCCGAGCGCCGATGCCGCCTGGCCGCTGGAGCCCCGGAAGGCGCTGACCTTCGCCATCGTGCGGATCTTGCTCGCGAACGCGGCGACGATCGGCACGGGGGCCTCGCCGGTCGCGAGGGCGTGCCGGAGTTCGACGATCGCCGGAGCCGATCGCCCCGCGAGCGCGATGTCGGCCACCTTGAAGGCGTTCGTCTCGACCCGACCGCCGTAGTACTTGTCGACGACCTTGTCCGTGATCTCCTGCGCTTCGTCGGCGAGGAGCTGCCGGCACGCCGCCGCGAGCTCGGCGAGGTCGTCCGCGAACGCCGCCACGAGCGTGCGCACGGCCGACGGGGCGATCTTCCGTCGAGCGGCGCGGAACTCGGCGTTCACGAAGTCGGCGCGGTCCGACTCCCGCTTGAGTTCGTCGCACTGCACCTCGATCCCACCGCCGACACCGCTGCGGATCGTGTCGAGGAGTTTCTTGCCGCGGACGCCCCCGCCGTGCCGCAGCACGATCGTGACGTCGTCCGCCGGTGCGCCGAGGTACGCGATGGTCTCGGTGATGAACGCGTCCGTGCACTTCTCGACGTTCGTGACCCGGACCAGTCGGGGCTCGCCGAACAGCGAGGGGCTGGCGAGCGTCGCCAGGACCCCCGGCGCGTACTGGTCTGCTTCGAGGTCGTGGACCTCGAGCGCGGGGTCCTCGCCGACGAGGAGGTCGCGCAGCATGCCTGTAGCCCGTTCCGCGAGGAAGGTCTCCGGCCCGGTGACGAGGACGACGGGCGCGGGACGGATGCCGGACCACGGGACCTGGTCGATCTTCGCGGCGGCGCGCGCGGGCTTCTTGGCGGGCATGCGTTCCTTCCGATGGTGCGCGTCCGAGTCTAGGGGCCACGTCCGACCCTGCGTCGGACGGCGTGCGCTCCGTCCACACCACCGGACTCCCGTTCGTTCCTGAGACGACGACGGTGCCCTGCTGGTCCGTGCGGAACGCGGTGGTCCCGGCGTCGGCGAGCATCCGCAGGGCCCGTTCGGTCGGGTGGCCGTAGGGGTTGTCGGCGCCGACGCCGATCAGTCCGACCCGGGCTGCGAGCTGCCGGTACAGGGTCGGGTCCTGGTCGGCGGACCCGTGGTGCGACACCTTCACGACGTCGATCGGTCCCCGCGGTGCCACCGTTCGGAGTCGTCGTTGCGCGTCGCGGTCGAGGTCCCCGAGGAACACACCGGACAGGCAGGGCGGACAGGACCCGTCGGCGTCGAGCTGCAGCACGATGCTCGCGTCGTTGCCCGCGGCGGTGGCACCGTGCCGCGGCCAGAGCACACGCCAGTGCACGCTGCCGAGTGTCCCCGCCGTTCGGTCGTCAGCGCGCCGGACGTCGACCCCGGCCGCGACGAGGCCACGGACGACCGCGGCGTCGGCGGGACGGTCGACCGGGCCGGTGAGCGCGACGTCCACCTGCCCTGCGACCTCGTCGACGGCGCCGACGTGGTCACGGTCGAAGTGCGTGAGCATGAGGAGCTCGAGGTGACCGACCCCGAGCAGGTCGAGGCAGGAACGCAGGCGCTCCGGTTCGTCACCGACGTCGATGAGGGCGGTGCTCGTCCCGCTCCGGACCAGGACGGCGTCCCCCTGACCGACGTCGCACGCCACCACCGACCAGTTGCTCGGCACGCCGGCGCGGACGACCACCAGTGGGACGACGGCCGTACCCGCGCCGACCACGACGACGACCCCGGCGGCGAGGAGCAGTCGCCAGCGCGCAGCGGCGGGGACGAGCACGGCGACGGCGACGGCGGCGCTGACCACGACGGCGGCTGCGACACCGACCAGGCCAGCCGGCCAGGGGACGGACGCGGCCGGGAGGGTCGCCGCTCCGCGTGCGACGACACCGATCGCGGATGCCGGCACCCACGCCACGGCCGCCAGCGCGGCAGCCCCGGCTGGCCACAGCGGCGCGAGGACGCAGGCGGCGAGCCCGACGACGGTCACGATCGGGGCGAAGGGCTCGGCGAGGAGGTTCGCCGGGACCGCGTACGTCGGCAGCGCGGCGGACAGCGGGACCGTCAGCGGCCAGCACGCCACCTGCGCCGCGACGGGCACGGCGACGGCAGCGGCCACCGGCCCCCACACGCGGCGTGCGAGCACTGCGGTGAGGGGTGGTCCGAGCACGACGATGCCGCTCGTCGCGAGGACCGACAGCCCGAACGCGAACGACCGGGAGAACCACGGGTCGACCACCAGCATGCCGATCACCGCGAGCGCGATCAGCGGAACGCCGCGCACCGGTCGACCGGCCAGGTGGACGACCAGCACGACGACCGCCATCACCGTCGCGCGGAGGACGGACGGGTCCGGTCGCACGAGCACCACGAAGCCGAGCAAGAGCGCGACCGCAACGGCTGTCCTGATGGCGCGACCGAGGCCGATCGCCCGCCCGACCACGACGACGAGCGCCACGATCACGGCACAGTTCGATCCCGACACGGCAGTCAGGTGGGTCAGCGCACTCGTCTCCATCGCGGCCTCGGTGTCCGCATCGAGTCCGCTGCGGTCGCCGATGGCCAGTCCCCGCAGGAGCGCTGCGCCCGGTTCCGGCAGGCCCCGCGTGACGTCCACGAACGCGCGTCGGGTGTCGTCGGTCACCGCGAGGAGACCCGAGGGTGTCCCCACGGTCACGGATCCCCGGATGAAGAGCACGAAGGCCGTCGCCGACCCGGGTGTGTCCGGCTGCACGACGGCCCGGGCGGAGAGCCGACTCCCCGCGCCGACGGTGCGCTGGTGGTCGTGGTCGCGGTCGGGCACGACCCGCACCGGGACGTGCAGTGGCGACGCCCCCGCGCCGACCGTGACCAGCGTCCCGACGACCGACCGGTCCCCCGGCGCGAGGTCACGGCCGAGGACGACCTGCACCGCGACCGGCCCGCGCGGCGGCGACGCGAGCGCTGCCGGCGTCCGCTCCGCCGCACCGACCGCGACCGAGACCCCGACCAGGCCCACGAACAGCGCCGTCGCCACCGCGATCGAGGCGACCAGCCGGAGTCCGTCCGCCCGAGACCGGGCGAGCACGACGACGCCCACCACCGCCACGATCGCCGCGACGACGGAGACGCCCCAGGCCGCTGCGATGCTTCCGACGAGCACGGCCGACGCCGCCCACACGACCGCCGCGGGCGCACCCACCCGCAGGTCCGACCAGCCCACCGCGGCGGTCACACGCGCACCCGCTCCCGGAGCTCGGCGAACCGGGCGTCGCCGATCCCGCTGACGTCGAGGAGGTCGTCGACCGCCGTGAACCGTCCGTGCTCGTCGCGCCACGCCAGGATCCGCCCGGCGAGCGCCGGACCGATGCCCGGCAGGGTCTCGAGCGCCGCCTGGTCGGCCGTGTTGAGGTCCACCACGGCGTCAGCGGCAGACGCCGAGCCCGGGCCGGCACCCGCGGCCGGAGCGCTGCCCGAGGCCGGCCCGTCGATCGCCTGCGGCACGTCGACCTCGCCGACACGCGGCACGTACAACCGCTCCCCGTCCACGAGTGGCCGCGCGAGGTTGAGCCGCGCCAGATCGGCGTCCGCGGCGGCTCCCCCGGCCGCCGCGAGCGCATCGGTCACCCGACTCGTCGCCGGCAGCGTCTCGACCCCGGGACGCTCGACCGCCCCGAGCACGTGGACGACGACCGTTGGTGCGGCCGTTCCACCCGACCGGTCAGGAGTGCCGGACGGACCGGTCGAGTCCGGCGTGAGGGGCTGTCGACCGGCGGCTCCAGACCCCGAAGACCCCGCCCCCGACCCCGCAGAGCCCGGCCCCGAGCCCGGAACCGCTGGCGCCCCGGTCACCGTCGCCGTGGCTCCAGCACCACTCCGGACGGTCCCGACCAGCACCACGACGAGCGCGACCACGACGACGAGGCCCGCGAGGACCAGCGCGGCACGGGGCGTCAGGGCGAAGCGGGACATGGCACCAGACGCTAGGGAGCCCGGGAGGGCCGCATCGACCTCCGCGTGCGGATGGTGGACGGATGCGCTCCGGGACCCCCCTGTGGAGAACCGACGCTCACCGGCGGCGGGACAGTCCGTTCTCCGCTCGGATCAGCCGGTTCTCCCGCCGTCGGTTCAGCACCCACAGGACGACACCGACCACGAGGACGGGAACGCCGAGCGCCGCCTGCCCGTGCGGCCACTGCGCGGCACCGAGGTACATGCACCCCACCCAGGTCACACCGATGCCGACGGTCACCCACGCGAAGGCGACGGACGGCAGCGCGGCTCCGACGACGCGCCGGTGTCGCAGCAGGAGCAGGCTGCTGACGACGACCACGAGGACCAGCGCGATCGGGACCGGCCAGGGCGCCGTGAAGTCCGGCCACCCGGTGGCGACGTTCGCGTACCGGTACTTCCCGTGCGCGGGTACCGGGGGATGCGTGATCGATCCGCGGATCGACGCGAACAGGCCGAGCCCCACCGGCCAGAGCAGGCCGGCGATGCCGGTGACCAGCGCGGTGCGCTCGAAGCGGCGCCGTGCAACCCGTTCCGCCACGCCGAACGTCCGGGACGCTCGCGCGTCCGCGCGCACGACCGCGATCATCCGGCCACTACGACGCCGACGCCTGGCGTTCGAACGCTCCCCCATGGCAGACCATCCTGCCACCCGAGCGTGCGGTCACCGGTGACAGAGACCCCACCCGGTGATGGTCGCCGCGCCCGCGCCGTCGGTCGGGTAGGTGAACACGACCGTGGGGCTCCGTCCCGCCGCGCCGGTGGCGGTGATCGACGTGCTGTGTGCGTCGCGCGCCGCCTCGGTGATCGTGGTGAGGTGGTGCTCGCGGAACACGGCCCTGACCTGCTGCCGCACCGACGGCGTCACGACCTGCTGGTCGTCATGCAGGTGCACCTCGGACGAGAACCCCGTCGGGTCCTGGTCGTTCAGGCCCATCCACGTCGTCCCCTGGCACTCCCCGTCGTCGAGGTCGTCGACGGTGACGTCGTCGGCGGGTGCTCCGGTGGCGAGCTCCCAGCCCGGCCCGAGCACGTCGGTCAGGTCGTTCGCCGTGGCCAGCATCGTCGCGGTCGTCCGAGCGGCCGTCCGGTCGTCGACGTTCGCCGGGGCGGGCGTCCCGGAGCAGCCGGCGACCGCGACAGAGACGGAGACGGCCACCACGGCCGCCACCATCACGGCTCGATGACCACGCCGTGTGTTCCCCCGGTCCACCATTCCAGGGTAACCCCGTCGTTCCGCTCCAGGTCCGCTCACCCCGACGCACGCACCGACGCCAGACCGCCACCGGCACACCGCGGGGCCCGGCCGACCGACCGGCCCCGCGTGCGATCAGCCCTTGATCGCGATGTTCACCAGCTTCGGCGCCCGCACGATGACCTTCACGACCTCCCGGTCGCCGATGTACCGCTGCACGTTCGCCGAGGACCGCGCGAGCGCCTCGAGCTCGTCCGGCTCGATCGACTTCGACACCTCGAACGAGTCGCGCACCTTCCCGTTGACCTGGACCACGGCGGTCAGGGTCTCCTGCACGAGGAGCGTCGGGTCCGCCTTCCGCCAGCCGTACGTGGCGACGGAGCCCTCGTAGCCGAGCTTCTCCCACATCTCTTCGCCCGCGTACGGCGCGAACACGCTGAGGCCCAACGCGACGGTCTCGACGGCCTCGCGGACCGCGGGGTCGCCTGCACCGGGACCGCTGTCGATGGCCTTCCGGGTGACGTTGACGAGGTCCATCAGCCGCGCGATCACGACGTTGAACTTGAAGGACTCCATCAGCCCCGGCGCGTCCGCGAGGAACCGGTGCGTCACCTGGCGCAACGCACGGTCGCCGTCGGCCCAGACAGTGTCCGGGGTGGACGTGACGTCGGTGGCGAGACGGTAGGCGCGGGCCAGGAAGCGTGCGGAGGCCGCCGGCGAGACGTCCTCCCAGTTGATGTCGTCCTCCGGCGGGCCGGCGAAGCCCATCACCAGGCGGATGGCGTCGACACCGTGCGCGTCGAGCTCGTCACCGAGCGAGACACCGCCCTTCGACTTCGACATCTTGGAGCCGCCGGAGAGCACCATGCCCTGGTTGAGCAGCGCCGAGAACGGCTCCGTGAAGTCGAGGTAGCCGAGGTCGAACAGCACCTTCGTGACGAAGCGTGCGTAGAGCAGGTGCAGGATCGCGTGCTCGACACCGCCGATGTACTGGTCGACGGGCGCCCACTTGTTCACGAGCGCCGGGTCGAAGGCCTGCGTGTCGTCGTTCGCCGACAGGAAGCGCAGGAAGTACCAGGACGAGTCGACGAACGTGTCCATCGTGTCGGCGTCGCGCTTGGCGGGCGACCCGTCGACGGGGTTCGGCACGTTCACCCAGTCGGTGGCGCCGCCGAGGGGCGAGGTGCCCTTCGGCTTGAGGTCGAGTCCCTCGGTCGGGGGCAGCACCACGGGCAGCTGGTCCTCCGGCACCGGGTACTCGGTGCCGTCTTCGCCGTGGATGATCGGGATCGGGGTGCCCCAGAAGCGCTGGCGGGAGATGAGCCAGTCACGCAGGCGGTACGTCTTCGCCGCGCGCCCGGTGCCCCGCTCGTCGAGGAGCGAGATCGCGGCCGTGATGGCGTGCTGCTTCGACATGCCGTCGAGCGGGCCGGAGTTGATCATCCGTCCCTGCCCGGTGAGCGCCTGACCGGTGGACACCGGGTCCAGGGCGGGCAGCTCCATGTCGTCGGTGATCACCGGGATCGCGCCGGTGACCGGCTGGTTCGTGTCGACGACGACCTTCACCGGCAGGTCGAAGGCCCGGGCGAAGTCCAGGTCGCGCTGGTCGTGCGCGGGCACCGCCATCACGGCACCGTGGCCGTAGTCCGCCAGCACGTAGTCGGCCGCCCAGATCGGCAGGCGCTCGCCGGTGAGCGGGTGGATCGCGAACCGGTCCAGGGGCACGCCGGTCTTCGGGCGGTCCGCGTTCTGCCGGTCGATCTCGGAGGTCTTCTGCGTCGCGACGAGGTAGTCCTCGAACGCGGCACGCACCTCGGGCGAGGCCGTGGCGACGAGCGACGCCGCCAGGTCGGAGTCGGGCGCCACGACGAGGAACGTCACACCGTGGATGGTGTCCGGACGGGTCGTGAACACCGTCACGGGCTCGTCACGACCCTCGATGACGAAGTCGACGTCGGCACCGACGGAACGACCGATCCAGTTGCGCTGCATCGCCAGGACCTTCGCGGGCCAGCGCCCCTCCAGCTGGTTGAGGTCGTCGAGCAGCCGGTCCGCGTAGTCGGTGATCTTGAAGTACCACTGCGTGAGCTTCTTCTTCACGACGACGGCACCGGAGCGGTCGGATGTGCCGTCCGGCAGGACCTGCTCGTTCGCCAGGACGGTCTGGTCCACCGGGTCCCAGTTGACCCAGCTGTCCTTCCGGTACGCCAGGCCCTTCTCGTACATCTTGAGGAACAGCCACTGGTTCCACTTGTAGTACTCGGGGTCGGAGGTGTGGATCTCCGTCGTCCAGTCGAAGGACGGTGCGTACCGCTTGAAGGACGCCTTCTGCTGCGCGATGTTCGCGTAGGTCCAGTCCTTCGGGTCCACCCCGCGCTTGATCGCCGCGTTCTCGGCCGGCAGGCCGAAGGAGTCCCAACCGATCGGGTGGAGCACGTTGAAGCCCTGCTGCCGCCAGTAGCGCGCGACGAAGTCACCGAGCGCCCAGTTCTCGGCGTGCCCCATGTGCAGGTCGCCGGACGGGTACGGGAACATCTCGAGGATGTACTTCCGGGGACGGCGGTCCTCGGGGTCGACGGTGAAGAGCCCGAGCTCCTCCCACCGCCCCTGCCACTTGTCCTGGATGCGCCGGAAGTCGTAGGTGTGCGGGTCCTCGACGTGCTGCTCGATGGTCACGGAACTCTCAATCGGTCGGGATGCGCCGGTCTGGAGGCGCGTGGAACGTCCGTCGGACGTGTTCCGGTCCTCAAGATTACAAGGCACGGGCCCCACTCGCGGACGGCCAGGAGCGAACGTCACGGGGATGGTCAGGCCACGATGCGGCCGTCCCGCATCCGGATCGTCCGGTCGACCAGGTCGGCGGCCACCGGCACGTGTGACACGACCACGACGGTCCGCCCGGCGGCACGGGCGGTGGACACGAGGTCCCGGAGGACGGCACCGCCGAGATCGGGGTCGATGTCGGCCGTCGGCTCGTCGAGGACGAGCACCGGGAAGGCGTGCAGGAGCGCCCGGGCGAGTGCGAGCCGGTGCGCCTGCCCGCCGGAGACCAGGCCGCCCCGCTCCCCCACCCCCGCGTCGAGACCACCGCGCCGTTCGACCCACGAGCGCAGGCCGACCCGGTCGAGCACGGCCAGCAGCTCGTCGTCACCGGCGGTGTCGCGCGCGAAGAGCAGGTTCTGCCGGATGGACTGGTCGAACACGAACGGGTCCTGCTCGATCAGCCCGACCCGCGCGCGCACCGCGTCCGGGTGCATCGTCCGCGCCTCGACCCCGTCGATCGTGTAGCTGCCCCGGTGGTCGACGAACCGCACGAGCGCGTCGACGAGCGTCGACTTGCCTGCGCCGCTCGGGCCCTCGACCACGACGACCTCGCCGGGGGCCAGGTCGAACGACACGTCCTCGACCGCGGCCGTCGCGGCGCCGGGCCACTGCACCGTCATCCCGCGGACCGACACCGTCACGGGTCCGTCCACGACGAGTGCGGCGGGGTCGGCGTCCTCGTCGGGCTCGGCGACGATGCCCGTCGGGGTCTCCGCGGGGACGACCCGCTCGACGCGGTCGGCGGCGGCACGGACACGACGGAGGGTCAGGACCGCGAGCGGGACCCCGCCGACGACCTCGAACAGCGCCAGCGGGACGAAGACCGCCAGGACCCAGAGCGGACCGTCGAGGGCACCGGCGGCCACGACCGGGGCGCCGACGGCGAGGATCCCGATGACGGCGGCGCCACCGATGAGTCCGACGAGGGCTCCCACGAGGGACTCGACCGTGGCCCGGCGTCGCACCGCCCTGGTGACCCGGGCGTCGAGGGCAGCGATGCGGCCGAGCCGCTCGTCGAGGGTGCCGTACGCGGCGAAGACGTCGAGCGTCCGGACGGTGTCGAGCACCAGGTCGGCCACCCGCCCGCGCTCCGCGGCGGTCTCCGCGTCGCTGCGCCGCGCGATGGACGCGGTGACGACCGAGCCGAGCACGGCCGCGACGCCGAGCGCGACGAGGAGGACGACGGCCGCCGGCACGGAGACGAGCGCCACGGCCACGACGGAGAGCGCCGCGGTGACGCCCGCGGTGACCAGCGGCCCGACGACGCGGATCGGCAGGTCCTGCAACCGGTCGGTGTCGGTGACGAGCCGGGTCATGAGGTCGCCGCGACCGGTCGTGCCGAGGCCGGCCGGCGCGACGGAGGCGAGGCGTCGGTACATCTCGGTGCGGACGACCGCCAGCTGCCGGAACGACGCGTCGTGCCCGGCGAGCCGGTCGACGTAGCGGAGGGCCGCCCGCCCGAGCGCGAACGCCCGCACCCCGACCATCACGAGCGTCAGGTAGAGGATCGGCGGGTGTTCGGCAGCCCGCGTGATGAGGTAGCCGCTCGCGGCCAGCAGCGCCACGGCGCACAGCGCGCTCAGGGAGCCGGCGGCGACCGCGCGCCACCACCCGGCACCGCGCGGCATGGCGAGCCGGAGGACGGACGCGTCCCGAGCCTCCAGGCCGCTCATGCGCGGACCCCGGCAACCGCGACGGCACCGCTGGCGGCGACGTCGACCCGGACGTCCGCTGCCGCGAGGACGGCCGGGCGGTGGCTCGCGACGACGACCACGGCTCCGGCGTCGGCGAGCCGACGCAGCGTGTCGACGACGTGGGCCTCGGCCTCGGCGTCGAGGGCCGACGTGGGTTCGTCGAGGAGGACGAGGCGCGTGTCCGCGCGTCGGTGCCGGTACAGCGCGCGGGCGACGGCGACGCGCTGCGCCTGGCCGCCGGAGAGTCCGGTCCCACCGGCGCCGACCTGGAGGCCAGGGTCGAGTCCCAGCGCAGCGTCGCGGAGCGCACACCGGACGTCGTCGAGGTCCGGTTCCGCGCTGAGTGCCACGTTCTCCGCGACGGAACCGCGCACGAGGCGCGGACGCTGGTCGGCCCAGGCGATGCGGTCACGCGTGGTCGTCCCGGCGACGCCCGGCACGCGAACGGTGCCCTCGTGGGGCAGGACCCCGCGGATCGCGGCGATGAGGCTCGACTTGCCGGAGCCGCTCGGACCGGCGAGCACGACCAGCGTGCCCGCCGGTGCGGTCAGGGACACCGGGCCGACGACGACGTCGGGGCGGCGGACCGTCACCGCGTCGAGCGCGAGCGCGTCCGACGCCGCGGGCACGGCCGCGTCGACGACGGGTGCGTGGGCGTCGTCGAGGACGTCGAGCACGGCGGCCGACGCCTCCACGCCGTCCTGCGCCGCGTGGAAGTCGGCGCCGACCTGGCGGATCGGTGCGAAGGCCTCCGGTGCGAGGACCAGGACGAACATCGCGGCACCGAGGCCGAGGGACCCGTCGACGAGCCGGATGCCGATCGAGACGGCGACGAGCGCGACCGACAGGCTGGCCGCGAGCTCGAGCGCGAACCCGCTGACGAACGACAGGCGGAGGACGCCGAGCGTGCCGCGACGGTAGGCGTCGGTGACGGTGCCGATCCTGGCGACCTGCCGACGGGCACGACCGAACACCTTGAGCGTGGCGACCCCCTCGACGGCCTCGAGGAAGGCGCCACCGAGCCGGGCGAGGGCGTCGGACTGGCGACGCTGCAGCGTCTGGGTCGCGAGTCCGATCAAAATCATGAACACCGGGATGACCGGCAGTGCGGCCAGGACGATCAGCCCGCTCGTCAGGTCGCCGAACCCGATCGCGACGAGGAGCACCGGGGTCGCGATCGCGGTGAGCGCGAGCTGCGGCAGGTAGCGACCGAAGTAGGCGTCGAGAGCGTCGAGCCCGGGTCCGAGGGTGGTGGCGAACCCGGCGCTCGAGCGCTCCGCGAGCCAGGCCGGTCCGCGCTCGGCCGCCCGGGCGAGCACCGTGCGGCGGAGCTCGCTCTTCACGGTGGCGGCGGCACGGGCGGCGAGGTCGTCCGTCGCCCACGCCGCCACGGCGCGGAGGACGAACGCCCCCGCGAGCAGCGCCAGCGTCGGCACGACCGTCGACGGGACGACGCCGCCGTGGTGCACCACGTCCACCACCTCGGTGACGGTCGCGGCGATCCCCCAGGCGATCGCGATGGTCGCGACCGTCCGGAGGACGCCGGTGCCGGCTGCGGCGACGACGAAGCCGCGCGCCGAGCGGGACAGGCGGAGCAGGCGCGGATCGAGCGGCTTCATCCTCGGGCCTCCTAGTGCGCGGCGGCGGTGACCTGGGCGCGGGTGACGCGCTTGCGGAACACCCAGTAGGTCCAGGCTTGGTAGGCGAACACGAGCGGCACGAAGACCACCGCGACCCAGCTCATGACCGTCAGCGTGTAGGTGCCACTGGAGGCGTTGTACACCGTGAGGCTGTTCGCCGCGTCGACCGAGTCGGGCATCACGGCCGGGAAGATCGCGGTGAACATGGCCAGCACCACCGCGGCGATCGTCACGGCCATCAGCGTGAACGCCCGGCCCTCGCGCCCCCAGGCGTTGCAGAGCACGGCGAGGACGAGTGCCAGGGCGGCGACGACGGAGAGCACCAGGGACGCCGGGGTCGCCCGGACGGACGCCATCGCCACCAGGAACGCCGCCGCGACGACGATCGTCACGATGCCGGCACGGGTCGCGAGGCGCTTGGCGCGCTGCCGGATGTCGCCCTCGGTCTTCAGCGCGATGAAGACGACCCCGTGGGTGAAGAACACCAGGAGCGTCGCCAGGCCGGTCAGCAGGGCGAACGGGTTGAGCAGGTCGAACAGCGTGCCGGTGTAGTTGTGGCCGGCGTCCATCGGGATGCCACGGACGACGTTGCCGAACGCGACGCCCCAGAGGAAGGACGGCAGGGCGCTGCCGACGATGATCATCAGGTCGAAGCGCCGCTTCCACTCGAGGTGCTTGTTCTGGTGCCGGTACTCGAACGACACCCCGCGGGCGATGAGCGCCGCGAGGATGAGCAGCAGCGCGAGGTAGAAGCCGGAGAACATCGTGGCGTACCACTCGGGGAACGCCGCGAACAGGCAGGCGCCGGCGACGATGACCCAGGTCTCGTTGAGGTCCCAGACCGGGCCGATCGTGTTGATCATCACGCGACGGTCGGTGTCGTCCTTGCCGAGGAACGGCAGCGCCATCCCGACGCCGAAGTCGAACCCGTCGAGCACGAAGTACCCGACGAAGAAGACGCCGACGATCGCGAACCAGAGAACAGGGAGATCCATCAGTACACCGTCACTTCGTGCTTGACCTCGCCGGTGGCCTCGTCGACCTCCGCGGGAGCCGCCGGGCCCTCCTGGGCGACCTTCTTGATGAGTCGGAACTCGACGACCGCCAGCGCGCCGTAGATGAGCGTGAAGACGACCAGCGAGATGAGGACCTCCAGCCCGGTCACGTTCGGGGACACCCCGTCAGCGGTCTTGAGGAGGCCGAACACGAGCCAGGGCTGACGACCCATCTCGGTGAAGACCCAGCCGACGATCATCGCGGCCATCGGCAGCGGCACCGCCCAGGTGGCGATCCGCCAGACCCAGCGCTTGGTCGGGAACCGGCCCTTGCGGGTGAGCCAGAGCCCCGCCAGGGAGACGAGGACCGCGCCGACGCCGAGGGCGATCATCCAGCGGAACGACCAGTAGGTCACCCAGATGATCGGCTTGTAGTCGCCGGGGCCGTACACCTGCGTGTACTGCGCCTGCAGGTCGTTGATGCCCTCGACGGTGCCGGTGAAGGTGTGCGTCGAGAGGAACGAGAGCAGGTACGGCACCCGGATCGAGAACAGCTCGTGGACACCGTCCGGGGTGCCGAGCGTGAAGATCGAGAACGAGGCGTCCTTGCCGGTGGCGGTGTTGTAGAGCGCCTCGGCCGCGGCCATCTTCATCGGCTGCGTGTCGACCATCGTCAGACCGAGCTGGTCACCGGTCAGCACCGTCAGGGCGCCGGCGGCCACCATCGTCCAGAGCCCGAACTTGAGCGCCGGCATCATCGTCTCGAGGTTCTGGTTCCGCGCCAGGTGCCACGACGCCACCGCGATGATGACCCCGGCGGCCACCATGAAGCAGGCGAACAGCGTGTGCGGGAACGCGGCGAGGGCGACCTTGTTCGTCAGCACCGCCCAGATGTCGGTGAGCTGCGCCCGGCCCTTCGCCGCGTTGATCTCGTACCCGACCGGGTGCTGCATGAACGCGTTCGCGGCGATGATGAAGTACGCCGACATGATCGTCCCCGCGCTGACGCACCACATGCTCGCCAGGTGCAGCCCCTTCGGCAGGCGGTCCCAGCCGAAGATCCACACGCCGATGAAGGCCGCCTCGAAGAAGAACGCCAGGATGCCCTCGAGCGCGAGCGGGGCGCCGAACACGTCACCGACGAAGCGGGAGTAGTTCGACCAGTTCATGCCGAACTGGAACTCCTGCACGATGCCGGTGACGACGCCCATCGCGAAGTTGATGAGGAAGATGCGCCCGAAGAAGCGGGTGAGCTGGAGGTAGTGCGCCCGCCCGGTGCGGTACCACGCGGTCTGGAACACCGCCACGACCACGGCCATCCCGATCGTCAGCGGGACGAAGAGGAAGTGGTAGATGGTGGTCAACCCGAACTGCCACCGCGAGAGGATGAGGGGATCGAGGACCGCGTTCATGCCGCGTGACCGATCGTGGATGCCGAGCGGATGTGGTGCACGTCAGTTGCTTCCTGTGGAAGGGCTGCTGTCTGGTCGTCACGCCCTCGGGACGCCTCCACGGTACCGAACCAGGAACCACTTCGACAAGATGTAGAAGGCCTCCGTGCACAAACGTGCACGGCCGCTGCACGGCACATCCGTGCGGAAAATCGGTTCCCCGGAACGACGAAAGGTGCCGGGCATGTTGCCCGACACCTGTCGTCGTACTTCGGTGGTCAGCCGATCAGAGCAGACCCTTGTCCGAGAGGAAGTCCTTCGCGATCGTGGACGCCTTCTCCTTGTCCTTCGTGCTCTTGGTGTTGAGCTCGATGAGCGCGTCGGTGGTGAGCACCTTGCTGACCTTGTCGATGTCGGCCGCGGCCTTGTCGCTGACCTTGCTCGACACGACCGGCGTGACGTTCTGCGGCAGGATGAGGTTCTTCGGGTCCTTCAGCGACACGAAGTCGTTCGCCTTGATGCTCGGGTCGGCGCTGTAGATGTCCGCGAGCTGGACGGTGCCGTCCTGGAGCGCCTTGACCGTCAGCGCGCCGCCGGAGTCCTCGATCGCCTTGAAGTCGACGTCGACGCCGTACTCCGACTTCAGCCCCTCGGGACCGTACGGACGGGTCTGGAACTCGGAGTTCGCGCCGACCGTGAGCTTCTCGCTGACCTTCGACAGGTCGGACAGGCTCGTGACGTCGTTCTTCTCGGAGAACTCCTTCGTCACGGTGTAGCTGTCCTGGTCCGTGGCCTCGGCGGCGTCGAGGGCTCGGAGGCCCTTCGGCAGCGCCGTCTTCAGCCCGGACGCGATCTCCGACGCGGTCTTCGCCGTCGAGCTCTTGTCGTAGTACTGCAGCAGGTTGCCGCTGTACTCCGGCATGACGTCGATCGCGCCCTTCTGCAGCTGCGGGAGGTAGACCTCACGCTGACCGATGTTGAAGTTGCGCTGGACCTTGAAGCCGTCCTTCTCGAGGACCTGCGCGTAGAGCTCGGCGATGATCTCGTTCGAGTAGTACTGCTGCGAGCCGACGACGATCGTCTTCGAGTCCGACGAGGCGCTGGAGCCGCTGTCCAGCGGGCTGCTCGACGAGCAGCCGGCCAGTGCGGCGACGACGCCCACGGCCAGCGCGGCAGCGATGCCGGCGCGGATCTTGGGTGCTGTGATCACGAGGGGTTTCCTTCCGGGATGGGATTGCGGGCCCGCTTGCGCGACCCCGTGCGTCCCCCCGCGACCCGAGCGGAGACGCCCGCGGGCACCACCGCCCGCTGGAGCAGGGAGAAGACGATCTCGAACGCGATCGCGAGGGCGATCACGAGGACGGAGGCGCCGAGCATCTCGGCGTAGTCCTGGGTCTTGAGCCCCAGGAACACGTAGCCTCCGAGGCCGCCGGCGCCGACGTAGGCAGCCAGGGTGGCGGTGGCGACGACCTGCAGGACGGCGGCGCGGATGCCACCGATCAGCAGGGGCAGCCCGAGCGGGACCTCGACCTTGGTCAGGATCTGCCACCCGGTCATGCCCTGGGCACGGGCCGCGTCGACGGTGACGGGGTCGACGGACTCGATCCCCGAGTACGCACCGGCGAGCACCGACGGGATCGCCAGGATCACGAGCGCCAGGAGCGGCGCCTGCAGGCCCACGCCGAGCAGCAGTCCGAACAGGGTGAGCACGCCGAGGGTCGGCAGGGCGCGGATGCCGCCGGACAGCGCGATCGCGACCCCGCGGGCCCGACCGGTGTGTCCGATGAGCCAGCCGAGCGGCACCGCGATCACCGAGGCGATGAGCACCGCGAGCAGCGAGATCCAGACGTGTTCCCAGAGCCGGGTCGGGATGGCGTTGAAGCCGCCGTAGTTGGCGGGGTCGAAGACCCACGCGAAGGCCTGTCCGATGATCACGAGGTCACCTCCGCCGACTGCAGCACGCGGCGGGTCTGCCGGCGGGACACCGTGTTCCTGCGTGTCCAGGGCATCACGATGCGCCCGAGCAGCACGAGCAGGCCGTCGAGCGCGAACGCCAGGACCAGGACCATCACGATGCCGCTCACGATCTCCTCGGTGATGCCGCGGCCGATGCCGTCGGTGAACAGCGAGCCGAGACTCTGGATGCCGAGCACCGCGCCGACCGTCGTCAGCGAGATCGTGGAGACCGCGACGACCCGGAGCCCGGCGAGCAGCACCGGGCCGGCGAGGGGCAGGTCGACCCGGAAGAACCGCTGCACCGGTGAGTACCCCATCGCCGTGGCTGCCGAGACGGTCGGGCCGTCGATGGACTCGAGCCCGTCGACCGTCGAGCGCACCATCAGGGCCAGGCCGTACAGGGTCAGGCCGATGACGACGTTGACGGGGTCCTGCAGGCCGGTGCCGAGGATGCTCGGCAGGGCGATGAAGAGCGGCAGCGACGGGATCGCGTAGAGCAGCCCGGCCACCGTGACGATGCTGCCGCCGATGCCGCGGGTCACCGGACGGCCACCTGCCCGACGGAGCCGGACGACGAGCCAGCCGATCGGGATCGACAGCAGGAAGCTGATGATGATCGGCGGGATCGCGATCGCGAGGTGCGCGACGACGTCGTCCCCGATCGTGTCGAGGTTCGACAGCACCCAGTTCACCGGGTGCTCCCACCCTGCGCCGGAGCACCCGCTGCGTCGGACGCAGCGGCCTCGGTCGTGGCGGACGGGGCACCGTGCATCCCTGCCGCGGCGTCCACCACCGCCACGGGGCCGGTCAGGACACCGGCGGCGCGACCGTCGCCGTCGACGACGATCGGGCCGGTGGGGGTCTGTTCGACGCGCAGGGCACGACGACCGCGACCGGCGCCGATGAAGTTCGCGACGAAGTCGTCGGCCGGTTCGGAGAGGATCTCCGCCGGGGTGCCGAGCTGGGCGATCTCGCCGCCCTTCTTCAGGATGACCACCTGGTCGCCGAGCTTGAACGCCTCGTCGATGTCGTGCGTGACGAACACGACGGTCTTGCCGAGCTCCCGCTGCAGCCGGATCAGTTCGTCCTGCAGGTCGTTGCGGACCAGCGGGTCGACGGCGCCGAACGGCTCGTCCATCAGCAGGATGTTGGGGTCGACGGCGAGCCCGCGGGCGACACCCACGCGCTGCTGCTGGCCGCCGGACAGTTGCGACGGGTAGCGGTCGGCGAAGGCACGGTCAAGGCCCACGGTGTCCATGAGCTCGAGGGCCCTGGCACGGGCCTCCGACTTGGACACGCCGGTGAGCAGCGGCACCGTGGCGATGTTGTCCGCGACCTTGCGGTGGGGCAGGAGCCCGGAGCTCTGCATCACGTAGCCGATGCTGCGGCGGAGCTGCACGGGGTCACCGTCGGCGACGTCCTTGCCGTCGATGGAGACGGAGCCCGACGAAGGGTCGACCATCCGGTTGATCATGCGGAGCAACGTCGTCTTGCCACAGCCGCTGGACCCGACGAAGACCGTCGTGGTGCGGGAGGGGATGACGAGGTCGAACCGCTCGACGGCGTTGGTGCCGTCCGGGTACGTCTTGCGCACCGAGCGGAACTCGATCATGGGTGCCCTTCTGGTAGGAGGTAGCCCGACTCCGAGTGAGAGTACCCGTCGGCGCCGACAGTGGTGCACCCAGGTGACGATCCGTGACACAGCCGGGCGTGTTCCGGCCATCCGGAGCCGCAACCAGGGCCGATCGACACGACGGCGCCCGCGCTCCTCGTCGAGGTGCGCGGGCGCCGTCGGGTGGGTCCTGCCGCTCAGGAAGCGGCGACCAGCGACTCCATGTACATGCGCGTCATCGTCCGGTACGACTCGATCAGCGCGGTGTCCGGGTGCTCGCGGTCCTGTGTCGCCCGGGCGAGGACCGCGTGGCCGGACTCGGCGAGCACGACCCACGCACGGTCGATCGCCTCGCCGGAGGGCATCCCGAACCGCTCGTGCATGATCGCGTTGACCGCGCCGCCGAGGGCCCCCATGCGGTCCTCGTCGTCACCGACCCCGGTGTCCGCCGCGTCGCCGAACCGGATCGCGCGGAAGCCCGGCTCGGTGCGGTACATCTCGGCGGTCATGTCGATGAGCGCGTCGCAGGCCTCCTGCCAGGTCGTCGCGCCGCTGGAGTCGAGCACCTCGACGAAGCGGGTGGCGAGGCGCTGGGTGCAGCGGATGGCCAGCGCCTCGACGACGGCGATGCGGTCCGGGAAGTACCGGTAGACCGTGCCGATGGACGCCCCCGCCCGCTCGGCGACCATGGCCGTGGTGAGCCGCTCGAAGCCGATCTCGTCGATCACCGCTGCTGCGGCGTCGAGGAGTCCGGCGAGGCGCGCCGAACTGCGGGCTTGGACCGGCTCGTTCCTGAGCAGTGATGATCCCCCCGGCAGTGCGTTCGAAACCTCGGTGACGAGCACGTGTTCTCCTTCTCGCGGCGACCGCGGACTGGTGGTTGACGGGAGGAGTCTCGCAGAGCCCGGCTGGAATACTGCTGCGATTCGCCGGGTGTCGAGTGCGTCGTGTCCCACCGGGACCGCCGCGTGGGATGATGGCACGATGCCCGACCCGAGGTCCCACGAACCGTCGCTGGCCGAGCCGATCCTGCACCGTGCGGCCCGCATCGAGGACGCCGTCCAGGAGTTCCGCGAGCAGCGGGCCCGCCGCCACGGTCTCGTCCCGACGGTCATCCCGTACACCGGGTACGGCGCTCCCGGGTGGATCCGCGTGCTCTGTCGCGTGCTCCTCACCCGGCGCGGGCTCGCCTCGGATGCCTCCTACACCGGCGTCCGCGGCTGGCGGACCTTCACGAGCGTCGCGGTGGACCACGCCGAGGTGACGATCAGTGCCGGCGGGGTGACGCACACGGTGCAGTCCGACCGGGGCGGCGTCGTGGACACGATCGTGCCGATCGACCTCGAACCCGGGTGGCAGACCATCCGCCTGTCGGCCGGCGGACAGCGCGACGCCGAGGCCGACGTGTTCGTCGTGCACCCGGACACCCGCTTCGGCCTGCTGTCGGACATCGACGACACCGTCATGGTGACCTCGCTCCCCCGCCCGATGCTCGCGGCGTGGAACTCGTTCGTCCTCACCGAGCACGCCCGCCGCCCCGTGCCGGGCATGTCGGTGCTCTACGAGCGCGTCCTCGCCCAGCACCCCGGCGCCCCGACCGTCTACCTCTCCACGGGGGCGTGGAACGTGGCGCCGACGCTGCAGCGCTTCCTGACGCGGAACATGTACCCGTCGGGCACGCTCCTGCTGACCGACTGGGGCCCCACGCACGACCGCTTCTTCCGCAGCGGGCAGCTCCACAAGCACGAGAACCTCCGCCGGCTCGCGCGGGACTTCCCGGACGTGAAGTGGCTGCTCGTGGGCGACGACGGTCAGCACGACGAGACCCTGTACGGCGACTTCGCCCGGGAGCACCCGGAGAACGTCGCGGGTGTGGCGATCCGCCAGCTCTCCACGAGCGAGGCCGTGCTCGCCGGTGGCCGGTCGCGGGCACAGGAGCGATCGCGTGAATCCGCGGCGCCGTGGGTCTACGCGCCGGACGGTGCGGGACTGTGGACCGAGCTGGCCCGGGTCGGGATCACGCAGCTCGACTAGTCCCTGCGTGCACTCTCAGTCCGCGGCGCACGGCAGCGGTGTGACCCCTGCCGCGAGTGGTTCGATCGACCCATGACCCAGCGCATCGAAGACCACGCGATCATCGGCGACTGCCACACCGCCGCCCTCGTCGACCGATCCGGGACCATCGACTGGGCGTGCCTGCCGCGCTTCGACAGTCCGTCGACCTTCGCCGCGCTCCTCGGTGACGAGCACGACGGGCACTGGACGCTCCGGCCGACCGACCAGGACGCCACCGCGGTCCGCCGGTACGACGAGGACACCCTCGTGCTGACGACGATCTGGACGACCGCGACCGGCGTCGTCGAGGTGACGGACTTCATGCCCGTCGGCGCGCACCGGGCGAGCATCGTCCGACGCGTCCGCGGTCTGCGTGGCGAGGTGGAGGTGCGCCAGGCCATCCGCATCCGGTTCGACTACGCGCGGGCGCTCCCCTGGGTCCGCCAGGTCGGGGACGACGACGGTCCCGCCCTCGTCGCCACCGCCGGACCCGGGTCGGTCATCGTCACGGGCATCCGGTTCCACGCGGACGACCACCGGCACGTCGCGACGAGGACCGTGCACGACGGCGACGTGCTCGACACCGTCCTCACCTGGTACCCCTCGCACCGCGAGCCGCCGGAGCCGGTCGACGTCGACGACGCCCTCGCATCCACCAGGCGGTGGTGGCGCGACTGGGCCGGGAGCGCCCGCGTCGACGGCCGGTACGCCGACGCCACTCGCCGCTCACTGCTCTTCCTCCGTGCGATGACGCACGCCGAGACCGGCGGGGTCGTCGCCGCGGCCACCACCAGCCTGCCGGAGGACCCGGGCGGGGAACGCAACTGGGACTACCGGTACGTGTGGCTCCGCGACGCGTCGCTGGCGCTCGCCTCGATGATCGCGCACGGCTACCGCGACGAGGCGAAGCACTGGCGGGGGTGGCTGCTCCGCGCGATCGCCGGCGACCCCGCCGACGTGCAGATCATGTACGGCATCGCGGGCGAGCGGGAGCTGCCCGAGTGGGAGCTCGACCACCTGGCCGGGTACGCCGACTCGAAGCCGGTCCGGGTCGGCAACGGCGCGTACACGCAGTACCAGGGCGACGTGTTCGGCGAGGTGCTCGCCGCGCTGCACGACGCCCGCGAGCTCGGGGTCGAGGAGAACGCCGACTCCTGGGCCCTCCAGCGGGCACTCCTCGGCTACGTCGAGGAGCACTGGAAGGAGCCGGACAACGGCATCTGGGAGATGCGCGGACCGCGGCGCGACTTCACGCACTCCCGCGCGATGGTCTGGGCGGCGTTCGACCGCGGTGTCGCCGCGGTCGAGGAATTCGGGCTCGAGGGCCCGGCGGACCGCTGGCGACAGCTGCGTGACGCCGTGCGCGCCGAGATCGACGAGCACGGGTGGAACGCCGAACGCGGCTCGTTCCGCCAGCACTACGACACCGACGAGGTCGACGCCAGCCTGCTGGTGCTCCCCCAGATCGGCTTCTGCCGGGCCGACGACCCCCGCATGCTCGGCACCGTCGCGGCGATCGAGCAGGACCTCCGCGTCGGCGACGACGGCCTCGTCCTGCGGTACCGCACCACGAGCGGCTTCGACGGGCTGAGCGGCAGCGAGCACCCGTTCCTGGCGTGCTCGTTCTGGCTCGTCGAGCAGTACGCGGCGTCCGGCCGGATCGAGGACGCGGAGAAGCTCATGGACGTGCTCGTCGGGTACGCCAACGACGTCGGCATGCTCTCCGAGGAGATCGACGTCGCCACCGGACACCACATCGGCAACACCCCGCAGGCCCTGTCCCACCTGACGCTCGTCTCGGCCGCCGACGCGATCGCCCGTGCCCGCGGCGCCGCCGCCGGTCACCGCACCCGCACGCCGCAGCACGACGGCTCCACGCACTCCTGGACCGGGGAGGGCGGCCGGGCCGGCGTGCCGGCCTGAGTCGTTCGTCGGGTCCCGACCACACGCAGACGGGAGGCCCGGTGCCAGCTGGCACCGGGCCTCCCGTCATGCAGGTGCGTCGGTCAGGACGCGGCGTGCGTCAGGAGGACGACTCCCAGTCCGCCGGCCCGCGCGAACCGGCGCGGTACTCCTCGAGCGGGACCTCGTCGGCCTTCCAGGCCGTGACGACCGGCTCGACGATCTCCCAGCAGCGCTCCGCGACGTCGCCGCGGATGGAGAGCAGCGGGTCGTCGTGGAAGATCCCGTTGAGCACCTCGCCGTAGGGGGTCAGTTCGCCGTCGCTGAAGGACGACGACAGCGTGACCTGGCCCATCTCGAACGGGTTGCCACCGCCGTTGGCCGACACGGTCAGCTCGATCTCGTCCGGGTTCAGCACGATGCGCAGCGTGTCCGCCTTCGGGCGACCGCTGAGGCCGGAGGGCAGGCGCGTCACCGGCTTGAAGGTGATGAGCACCTCCTTCCGGCTCGCACCGAGGGCCTTGCCCGAACGCAGCGTGAAGGGGACGCCCTTCCAGCGAGCGGTGTCGACCTCGACGGAGATCTCGGCGAGCGTCTCCGTCTCGCGCGACTTGTCGACGCCGTCCTCGTCCTGGTAGGACGGCAGCTCCTTGCCGTCGATGGTGCCGGCCGTGTAGACCGCACGACGCGACGCGATCTTCGGGTCGCCGCCCTTGAGTTCGGTCGATCGGAGCGCCCGGGCCAGGGACGAGCGGAACTCGACGGCGTCGATGTCGGCCGGAGCGTCCATCGTGACGATGCCGAGGATCTGCAGCAGATGCGACTGGATCATGTCGACCATCGCACCGGCCTCGTCGTAGTACTGCGCGCGGTTCTCGAGCCCGAGGGTCTCGTCGTAGAAGATGTCGACCTTCTCGATGTTCTCCGCGTTCCAGATGGGCTCGAACAGGCGGTTGGCGAAGCGCAGACCGATGATGTTGAGGACCGTGGTGCGACCAAGGAAGTGGTCGGTGCGGTGCACGCGCTCTTCGGGGACGAGCTTGAGGACCGTCTCGTTGAGGGCCTTGGCGCTGGCGACGTCCGTGCCGAAGGGCTTCTCGAAGGCGAGGGTCGTCCCCTCGGGGAGCTCGACCTGCTGCAGGGCCTCGCAGATGTCCGAGGCGATCTGCGGCGGGAGGGCGAAGTACAGGATCGGCTCGTTGTCCGCCGCGGCGAGGAGCGCCTCGAGGTGCTTCGGGTCGGTCGGGTCGCCCTGGATGAACTGCGTCGACGCGATCGTGGCGTCGACCTCGGGGCCCTGGACGTCCTGCGAGGCGAAGGACTTCGTGACGATGTCCTTCCACTGCTCGGGGGAACGCTCGCTGCGTCCCGTACCGATCAGCTGCACGGGGACGGAGCGTCCGCTCTGCAGGAACGTCCCGAGGCCGGGCAGCAGCAGGCGGGAGGCGAGGTCGCCCGTCGCGCCGAAGATGATGAGGGTGCGCTTGTCGGTCACCGGTGGTGACTCCTTTCGCGAGGTGGAGGGGTCCGCATGGCTCCAAGCCGTACACGGGCCGGTTGATTCCCGGGTGGGCGAACGCCGTTGCGCGCGCTCCCGGAGGTCGTCCGGACGCACGTCGGGCGGCACCGGAAGTGGTGCCGCCCGAAGTGCGTCAGGTGTGGGTCAGTGCCCGAAGTTGCCGCGGTAGTACTCGAAGACCCAGCCGACGAGGGTCACGGCGACGAACGCGAGACCGATCGGCACGATCCACAGTCCGGCTGCGACGCCGAGGAAGACGATCGAGGTGGAGGCCGCCAGGAGGATGGGCCACCACGACCACGGGCTGAAGTGCCCGAGCTCGGCGTCGCCGTCCTCGATGTTGGCGTCCTGACGGTCCTCCGGCAGGTCGCCGCCCTGGGCGGAGAGCACGCGGCCGAGGTAGAACGCGATGAACGCGGCCATGATCCCGACGAGGCCGATGCCGACCGTGCCGACCGGCTCCCACCCGCCGTTGTGGGCGAGTGCGTACCAGGTCGTGTACGCGGCATCCGCGAGGACGAAGAACCCGAAGAGGATCCAGAACAGGTTGACGTTGGCGCGCATGGCCTTACTTCACCTCGCCCTTCGCGGCGTCGTAGGTCGGGGCGTCCGGAGCGTCCTTCGCGGGACCGACACCCACCGGCACGCCGGCTTCCGGGTGGTTCAGGTCGAAGGCCGGGGACTCGGAACGGATCCGCGGGATCGACGTGAAGTTGTGCCGCGGCGGCGGGCAGCTGGTCGCCCACTCGAGCGAACGGCCGTAGCCCCACGGGTCGTTCACGGCCACCTTCGGGGCGTTCCGCGCGGTGACGTAGACGTTGAAGATGAACGGCAGGAACGAGATGCCGAGGATCATCGCGCCGATCGTCGACAGCTGGTTCATCCAGGTGAAGCCGTCGTTCGGCAGGTACGTCGCGTAGCGGCGCGGCATGCCGATGACGCCCAGCCAGTGCTGGATGAGGAACGTCGTGTGGAAGCCGATGAACAGCAGCCAGAAGTGGATCTTGCCGAGGCGCTCGTTGAGCATGCGTCCCGTCCACTTCGGCCACCAGAAGTAGAAGCCGGAGAACATCGCGAACACGACGGTGCCGAACACGACGTAGTGGAAGTGCGCCACGACGAAGTAGGAGTCGGACACGTGGAAGTCGAGCGGCGGGGACGCCAGGATGACACCCGTCAGACCACCGAACGTGAAGGTGATGAGGAAGCCGATCGCCCAGAGGATCGGGGTCTCGAACGTCACCGAGCCGCGCCACATGGTGCCGACCCAGTTGAAGATCTTCACGCCGGTCGGGACCGCGATGAGCATCGTCATGAGCGAGAACCACGGCAGCAGCACCGAACCGGTGACGTACATGTGGTGCGCCCACACCGTGACCGACAGGGCTGCGATCGAGATGGTCGCGTAGACCAGGGTCTTGTAGCCGAAGACGGGCTTGCGGCTGAAGACCGGGAAGACCTCGGTCACGATGCCGAAGAACGGCAGGGCGATGATGTAGACCTCGGGGTGGCCGAAGAACCAGAAGAGGTGCTGCCAGAGCAGGGCCCCGCCGTTGGCCGGGTTGAAGATCTGCGCGTCGAACACGCGGTCGAGCCCGAGGCCGAAGAGCGCGGCGGCCAGCACCGGGAAGGCCATCAGGACCAGCAGCGACGTCACGAGGGTGTTCCACGTGAAGATCGACATGCGGAACATGGTCATGCCGGGGGCACGCATCGTGATGATCGTGGTGATGAAGTTCACCGCGCCGAGGATCGTCGAGAAGCCGGTCAGGCCGAGCCCGAAGACCCAGAGCGTCCCGCCGAGCCCCGGTGTGAACGTGGTGTCACTGAGTGGGGCGTAGGCGAACCAGCCGAACGACGCCGCACCCTGCGGGGTGAGGAAGCCGCCGACGGCGATGAGGCCGCCGAAGAAGTACAGCCAGAAGGCGAAGCCGTTCAGACGCGGGAACGCCACGTCCGGCGCACCGATCTGCAGCGGCATGATCGCGTTCGCGAAGCCCGAGAACAGCGGCGTCGCGAAGAGCAGCAGCATGATCGTGCCGTGCATCGTGAACAGCTGGTTGTACTGCTCCTTCGTGGCCACGAGCTGCAGCCCGGGCTCGAAGAGCTGCGCGCGGATGACGAGCGCCATCACGCCGGCGAGCAGGAAGTACAGGAACGACGTGATCAGGTACATGTACCCGATCGTCTTGTGGTCGGTGGAGGTGATCCACCGGACGATGGTGTTGCCCTTCCGACCGACCTTCGACGCCTGGAAGTCCGGCGTCGCGGTGGTGGTCGGTTGGCCGACGAATGACGTGGTCATCTGGCGAGCCCCTACTACTTGTTGTCGCTGGACGCCGTGACGGGCGCCTTGTTGTCAGGCTGGTTGGTGTTGGTGTTGTACTCGTTGCCGAGCAGGCCCACCTTGCCCTGGTCCTTGAGCGTGTCGAGGTACGCCTGGTACTTCGCCGGCGACACGACCTTGACCTGGAAGAGCATCAGGGAGTGGTACTCGCCGCAGAGCTCGGCGCACTTGCCCTGGTACGTGCCTTCCTTCTCCGGGATGAAGTACTCGTAGTTCGTCTTCCCGGGGAGCATGTCCTTCTTGTAGAGGAAGTCGATGACCCAGAAGGAGTGGTCGACGTCGCGCGAGCTGAGCTCGATCTTGACCTTCTTGCCGACCGGCAGGTACAGCGTCGGCAGCTGCGACTCGTCGATCGAGCCGTTGCCGTTCTCCTCTTCCTGGGCCTGGATGCCCTGGTAGTAGACGCTCTTCGACGGGTCGTTCTGGTCGATGTAGTTGAAGTCCCATGCCCAGCGCTTGCCGTAGACGTGCACCGTGGTGTCCGGCTGCGCGAACGGCTTCTCGATCGCGGCCTGGTCCTTCGCGGTGAAGGCGAAGAAGCCGAGCACCAGGATGAGCGGCACGATCGTGTAGAAGATCTCGAGCGGCATGTTGTAGCGCATCTGCACCGGGAGGCCGGTCTGGCCCTTCCGACGGCGGTAGACGATCGCGGCCCAGATGATCAGGCCCCAGACGATGAGACCGACGGCGAGGAGCACGACCCAGCTGGTGGTCCACAGTCCGACGATGCGGCTGGTGTGGTTCGTGACGTTCTTCGTCTCATCGGTGCCCGGCAGCCACCCGTTGAGCTGCTGCTGCGAGCAACCCGCCAGTGCGATGACCAGACCGACGGCCACCGGGACGGCCGCCCAACGTATACGGCGATTCGAACGCACTGTTACCTCTCGGAATGACGTGAACCCGGAGCACAGTCCGTCGAAGACCGACGTGAGGCGCACCAAGGCGTCTCCTGGCTGGCTCCCAGCTTGGTTGGAACACTCCTAGCTTACTCGCAGCTGGTGACGCCTCGCGCACACGCGACACACCCAGCGACCGGATGTGGACACTCACGGGAGGCGTTTCCCCTGGTCACCGCGGACTGGCCGCACGACGAACGCGAGCGGGGAGCGACCGTGTCGGTCGTTCCCCGCTCGCGTTCGTCGAGCCCGTGCGGTTCAGTGGAAGCTGTCGCCGCACGCGCAGCTGCCCTGCGCGTTGGGGTTGTCGATGGTGAAGCCCTGCTTCTGGATGGTGTCCTCGAAGTCGATCGTCGCGCCGTCGAGGTACGGGACGCTCATCTTGTCGACGACGACCTCGACCCCGTCGAACTCGGCGGTGGCGTCGCCGTCGAGGAGACGCTCGTCGAAGTACAGCTGGTAGATCAGACCCGAGCAGCCGCCCGGCTGGACGGCGAGACGCAGGCGGAGGTCGTCACGGCCTTCCTGCTCGAGGAGGCTCGCCACCTTCCCCGCTGCGGCGTCGCTGAGCAGGACCCCGTGCGACGCGGGTGCCGTCGCCGGCGTTGTCTCACTGGTGATGGTGTCGCTCATGCGCCCCTCCTTCTGCGGCGGTGCGGATCACCGCGCCGGATCGATTGTAAGCACGCCCACCGACGGGCCGCAGCCGTTGTGGAGAACGTGCACCGGGCCTCCAGGTCGTCAGCGGGTCGCGAGGCGGGCCAGCAGGATCGTCTCGGAGGCGATCGCCCGGTGCAGCACCCCGAGGTGCTGCGACTCGTTCGGGCTGTGCGCCCGCGTGTCGGGGTCCTCGACCCCGGTCACCAGGATCTGCGCGTCCGGGAACTCCGCGGCCAGGTCGGACACGAACGGGATGGACCCGCCGATGCCCTGCTCCACCGGTTCGGCACCCCAGCCCTCGGTCATGGCGGTGCGGGCCTCGGCGACGGCCCAGCCGCTCGTGTCGACGAGGAAGCCGTCGCCGGCGTCGGGCTCGGTGATCTCGACGCGGGCGCCGAACGGCGTGTGCGCGTGGATGTGGCGCTCCACCGCGGCGTACGCGTCGCGGGCCGACTGCCCCGGTGCCACGCGCACCGACACCCGCGCGGAGACGGTCGGCAGCAGCGTGTTCGAGGCGTTCGCGACGCTCGGGACGTCCATGCCCGTGACGGTGATCGACGGCTGGAACCACATGCGCGCGAGGACGTCACCGGTCCCGATCGGCGTCGCGCCCGCGACCAGGGCGGCGTCAGCGGCGAGCTCGGACTCGCTCCTGGCCGGGACCGGGGCGTCGTACGCGGTGAGCCCCTCGACCGCGACGGACCCGGCATCGTCGTGCAGCGATGCGAGGAGTCGCACCATCGGCAGCATCGCGTCGGGTGCCGCTCCCCCGAACATGCCGCTGTGGCTGGCGTGCTCGAGGGTCGTCAGCGTGAGCTTGAAGGTGACGTTCCCGCGGAGGGACACGGTGATCGCCGGGACCTCGGTCGACCAGTTGTCGCTGTCGGCGACCACGATGACGTCGGCGGCGAGGTGCTCCTTCTGCTCGCGGAGGAACGTGCGGAACGAACGGGAGCCGAACTCCTCCTCGCCCTCGACGAAGAGCACGATGCCGAGGTCGAGGTCGTCGCCGAACCGGGCGTGCAGGGCGCGGAGCGCGGCGACGTGGGTCATCACGCCGGCCTTGTCGTCCGACGCGCCGCGGCCGTAGAGGCGGTCGCCGCGGAGGGTCGGCTCGAACGGCGGCGTCTCCCACAGCGCGTCGTCGCCCTGCGGCTGGACGTCGTGGTGCGCGTAGAGCATCACGGTCGGCGTGCCGTTCCGGGCCGGTCGCACGGCGAGGACCGCCGGCTGGCCGAGCTCCACGCCGTCGTGCTCGGTGCCGGCGGCGGCGGAGGCTCCGTCGGGGGTGTCGCCGTCCACGGCACTGCGGACGATGCGGACCTCGTCGAACACACCGGTGCTCCGTGCCAGGTCCGCGACTGCCTCGGCGTTGCGGCGCACGTGGGCGGGGTCGAACGCCGACCACGACACCGACGGGATCCGCACGAGCGCCGACAGGTCCGCGATCGTGGTCGGCAGGTCGCCCTGCACCTGTTCGCGGAGGGCGTCGAGCAGGTCGGGGTCGGTCGCGGCGGCGGGCTGTGCGGTGTCGGTCATGCCCGGTAATCTAGAGGACAACCGGCGCGGGGGCCCTCCCCGGCGCACCGCTCTCCGACAGCAGGAATCACCGTGGCCAAGGCAGCACCCAAGACCGACACGACAGTCAACCCCTCGGAAGAGGAACTGCTCGAGCACGGCAAGGGCCGTCCGACGCCGTCCCGCCGCGAGCGTGAGGCCGCGAACCGTCGTCCCCTGGTCGGCAACACCCCGGTCGACAAGAAGGCGGCTCGGGCGCGGCTCACCAGCGAGCGGGAGCGTGCTCGGATCGGCATGGCCAACGGCGAGGAGCGCTACCTCCCGGCGAAGGACCGCGGCGACCAGCGTCGGTTCGTCCGTGACTACATCGACGCCAGGTGGAACGTGGGCGAGGTCATGATGCCCGTGCTCGTGGTCTTCCTGATCGTCGGGTTCGTCGGGTCGCAGACGGCGGCGGCCTCGTACGCGCTGTTGCTCGTGTGGGCGTTCGTCGGGCTGTTCATCCTCGACTGCCTCGTGCTCTGGTTCGTGCTCCGCAAGAAGCTCACCGCCAAGTTCGGCGAGTTCCAGCGCGGGACCTTCCTCTACATCCTGACGCGGGCGTGGCAGCTGCGCTTCCTGCGTCTGCCGAAGCCGCAGGTGAAGCGTGGGCAGTACCCCGCCTGACCCCTTCGCGCGTCACTGCAGCGCCGTCGGCTCCGGCCGGCGGCGCTGTGTCGTTCCCGGGGCGCTGTGTCGTTCTCGGGCGGTGTCAGTGCGGGGTCGTGTACGCGGGCGGTGCTGCGTCGAGTGGTCACGACACACCGCCCGTTGACCGTCGATCGGCCACGAATCGTCGTCAGCGGCACGCCCGACCGACCAGACGTGACCACTCGAGGAACATGAGCGGGGTGTCGTGACCACTCGGCTACCCCGGGGGCCGGACGCCGGACGCCCGAGACCGTCCCGTCCCTAACGTCCGTCCCGTTCCGTTCCGTCCCGTCCCGTCGCGTGCCCGAGGTTCCACAACTCGCCGCTCACGTTCATCGCGGTCGCACGACTCGCCCGTGCTGGCCGCGCGGGTTCCGCAATTGCGGAACCTCCACGGCGAGGGTGCGGCGCCGAGCGCCACCGGACTGGAGGCGCGGTGCCAGCGGGAGCAGCGCCTCCAGTCCGGGGCCGGTTCCGGGGTTCCACGACTCGCCGTGCGTGGGTCGGCACGGTTCCACGACTCGCGCGCAGAGTCCGCCGAGGTGCCGGAATTGCGGAACCTCGACGGGCCGCACAACCGGGCCGCACAACCGGGCCGCAGAGCCGGGCCGCAGAGCCGGGCCGGAGCCCCGGGCCGACGGGCGGGCCACCGCCCGGCGGACGCGTCAGCGGGCCGCGCGCGCCTCGCGCCGCAACCGCCGCCGACGCAGCCGGTTGATCCGCGTCGCCCAGGTCGGCCCCTCGTAGAGGAACGCGGTGTAGCCCTGCACGAGCGTCGCACCCGCCTCGATGCGGGCCTGCACGTCGGCCTCGGTGGTCACTCCCCCGACCGCGATCACGCAGAACGACGACGGCACCGCGGCGCGCACACGCCGGAGGACGTCGAGCGACCGTGCGGCGAGCGGGGCGCCGGAGAGCCCACCGGCACCCATCGCCTCGACCTCCGGAGCGGGAGTCGTGAGTCCGGAGCGCTCGATCGTCGTGTTGTTCGCGATGATGCCAGCGAGCCCGATGTCGACCGCGAGTCCCGCGATCGCGTCGATCTGCTCGTCCGTCAGGTCCGGCGCGATCTTGACGAGCACCGGCACGCGGCCGGCGGCGTCGTGGACCGCGGAGAGCAGCGGGCGGAGCTGGTCGAGTTCCTGCAGCCCTCGGAGTCCCGGGGTGTTCGGCGAACTGACGTTCACCGCGAGGTAGTCCGCGAACGGCGCGAGCAGCCGCGTGGACTCCAGGTAGTCGTCCGTGGCGTCCGCGACGTCGACCACGCGGCTCTTGCCGATGTTCACGCCGATGACCGGGCGTCCGGGGTTCCGGCGGGCACGCTCGAGACGCCGGGCAGCCGCGGCCGCACCGTGGTTGTTGAAGCCCATCCGGTTGATCAGCGCCCGGTCGGGGATCAACCGGAAGAGCCGGGGCCGGTCGTTGCCGGGCTGGGCCTTCGCGGTGATCGTGCCCACCTCGACGTGCCCGAACCCGAGGAGGCCCAGGCCGCCGATCGCCCGCGCGTCCTTGTCGAACCCGGCGGCGAGCCCGAAGCGGGACGGGAAGTGGATGCCCATCGTGGTGACGCCGTCCTGCGCGGGCGGGCGGGAGTACCGCTCGACGAGCCCGGAGAGGACGGGGATGCTCGGCAGCGCCCGGATCACGCCGAACGCCAGGTGGTGCGCCCGCTCGGGGTCCATGTTCGCGAAGACCCCGCGGAACACCACTCCGTACCCGGCGTGGACGATGCGCTCCGCGATGCCGCTCACGCGCCCGACCCCGCGGCCGGCTGCTCGGAGCCGTGGTGGTCGATGCGCAGCTGTCCGATCGCGGACTCGAAGTCCTCGAGCGAGTCGAACGCCTGGTAGACGCTGGCGTACCGGAGGTAGGCGACCTCGTCGAGCTCGCGGAGCGGGTCCAGGATCGCGAGGCCGATGTCGTTCGCCTCGATCTGGCTCGCTCCGGAGGACCGGACGATCTCCTCGACGCGCTGCGCGAGGACCGCCAGGTCGGAGTCCGTGACCGGGCGACCCTGGCACGCCTTCCGCACGCCGGAGATGATCTTCTCGCGGCTGAAGGGTTCGAGCACGCCGTTCCGCTTGACGACGTTGAGCGAGGCGGTCTCCGTCGTCGAGAACCGACGCCCGCAGTTCGGGCACTGACGGCGGCGACGGATCGAGGTGCCGTCGTCGCTCGTGCGGGAGTCGACGACGCGGGAGTCCGGGTGGCGGCAGAAAGGGCAGAACATGTCCCGCCCAGGCTATCGGTTCGTCGGGCGCGCTACGGGCGCTCGGACCCGCCGGTGTGGACAACGGGGCCGGTCCGGACCGTCACCGCGGCACCGTGCGCGGGGAGCTGCTCCTCGGTTGCGAGCGCCACGATGTGCGGTGCCACCTCGGCCAGCGCGTCGGCGGTGTACCGGATCACCTGCTGCGGGCGCAGGAACGTCGACGCGGACAGCCCGGAGCCGAAGCGCGCCTGCCCGCCGGTCGGCAGCACGTGGTTCGAACCGGCGAGGTAGTCCCCGAGGCTGACCGGCGTACTCCGCCCGACGAACACGGCACCGGCGGCGTCGATGTCCGCGAGGACCGCATCGTCGTCCGCCGTCTGGATCTCGAGGTGCTCCGGCCCGTAGGCGTTGCTCACGGTCGCCGCATCGGCGAGGGAGTCCACCAGCACGACGGCGGACTGCGGCCCGTCGAGTGCGGTCTGGAGGCGCACCGCCGTCCCGAGTCCGACCGTCTGCGCGGGGATGGCCGCCTCCACCGCATCGGCGAACGCCGCCGACGTCGTCACGAGCACACTGCCCGCCTGTTCGTCGTGCTCGGCCTGGCTGACGAGGTCGGCCGCCACGTGCGCGGGGTCGGCCGTGTCGTCGGCGATCACGAGGATCTCGGTCGCGCCGGCCTCGGCGTCGATGCCGACGGTCCCGCGGACCAGGCGCTTGGCGGCGGCGACGTAGTTGTTGCCGGGACCGGTGACGAGGTCGACGGGCTCGAGGCCGATCTCCGGGACGCCGTACGCCAGCGCGGCGATCGCACCCGCGCCACCCATCGCGTAGACCTCGTCGATCCCGAGCAGCCCCGCCGCCGCGAGGATCGTCGGGTGCACCGCTCCCCCGTGGTCGCGCTGCGGCGGCGACACCAGGGCGATCGACCCGACGCCGGCGACCTGCGCGGGGACGACGTTCATGACGACGCTCGACGGGTACACGGCCTTCCCGCCGGGCACGTAGAGCCCGACGCGGCGCATCGGCTGCCAGCGCTGGTGGACCTCGGCGCCGGGGGCGAGCGTCGTGACGGACGCGGCGGGGACCTGGGCCGCGCTCGCCGCCCGGACACGGCGGATCGCCTCGTCGAGCGCCGACCGGAGCTCCGGGGTCAGACCGGCGACGGCCGCGGCGATCTCGGCCGCCGGGACGCGGACGTGCTCGGGCGCGCCCCCGTCGAACCGGTCCGCCTGCTCGCGGAGCGCCGACGCCCCACGGTCACGCACGTCGTCGACGAGCACGCGCGCAGCGTCGACCGCATGACCGACGTCACCGGCGGCACGCGGCATGAGACGGAGGAGGTCGGCGCGGGCGGGCAGGCCACCGCGGAGGTCGATTCGCTGCATCATGAGGGGTCCAGCGTACCGGCGCTCCGGGCGGAGCCAGCCCGCCTACACCAGGCAGCGCGGACCGAGCAGGCTCTTCAGCTCGCCGAACAGGTCCGGGGTGAGGTTGACCGGGAAGGGCAGCTCGAACGTCCGTGCCACGTCGTCCTTGAGCAGCCGCAGTCGCACCTCGGTCTCGCCCGTGTGCCGACCGAGGACGGCGGCGAGCTCGGTGACGATCTCGGTCGTCGCCTGTCGCTCCGGCACGCTCAGCGTCAGCGGGCCCGAGCCCATCACGTCGCCGAGGTTCGGCTGGAACATGCTCACGGCGTGCAGGGCCTTGCCGTCGTCACGGACGTTCACCCGCCCTCGGAGCACCACGATCGAGTCGGCCACCAGCGACGGCCCGAACTCCTGGTACGTCTTGCCGAGGAACATCACGCCGATCTCACCGCCGAAGTCCTCGATCTGGACGATGCCGTACGGGTTGCCGCTCGTCTTCGCCACGCGGTGCTGGACGCTCGTCAGCAGGCCGGCGACCGTGACTGTCTCGCCCTCGACGGAGTCGTCCATGCCGATGAGGTCCGCGATGGTCACCGACTGGTGCTTCGCCAACTCGATCTCGAGCCCGGCGAGCGGGTGGTCGGACACGTAGAGCCCGAGCATGTCGCGCTCGAACGCCAGCTTGTCGCGCTTGGACCACTCCGGCCGGTCTGGCACCTGCGAGACGGCCGCCATCGCGGGCTGCTCCTCGGCGACCTCGGCGAACAGCGAGTCGAAGTCGAAGCCGACGTTGCCGTGGACCTCGTCGCGCTTGACCTTGACCGCGGCCTCGACGGCGCTCTCGTGGATCTCGACGAGTGCGCGCCGGGTGTCCCCGAACTCGTCGAACGCCCCGGCCTTGATGAGCGACTCGACGGTGCGCTTGTTCGCCGACGAGATCGGGATCTTCCGGAGGAAGTCGTGGAAGGAGTCGAAGGGGCCCTTCTCAGTGCGCGCCGCGACGATGTCGTCCACGACGTTGAACCCGACGTTGCGGATCGCGCCCATGCCGAAGCGGATGTCGTCCCCGACGGCGGCGAAGAACCCGATCGACTCGTTGACGTCCGGCGGCATGACCTTGATGCCCATCCGGCGGCACTCGTTGAGGTACAGGGCGAGCTTGTCGCGTGCGTCGCCGACACTCGTCAGCAGGGCCGCCATGTACTCGGCCGGGTAGTGCGCCTTGAGGTACGCGGTCCAGAACGACACGACGCCGTACGCGGCGGAGTGCGCCTTGTTGAACGCGTAGTCCGAGAACGGCAGCAGGATGTCCCAGAGCGTCTTGATCGCAGCGGCGGAGTAGCCGTTGTCCTGCATGCCCTTCTCGAAGCCGGCGTACTGCTTGTCCAGCTCGGACTTCTTCTTCTTGCCCATCGCTCGGCGGAGGATGTCCGCCTGGCCGAGGGAGAACCCGGCGACCTTCTGCGCGATGGCCATGACCTGCTCCTGGTAGATGATCAGGCCGTAGGTCGTGCCGATGATGTCCTGGAGCGGTTCGGCGAGCTCCGGGTGGATCGGCGTGATCGCCTGCTCGCCGTTCTTCCGGAGCGCGTAGTTGGTGTGCGAGTTCGCGCCCATGGGTCCAGGACGGTACAGGGCGATGAGCGCGGAGATGTCCTCGAAGTTGTCCGGCTTCATCAGGCGCAGCAGCCCGCGCATCGGACCACCGTCGAGCTGGAACACGCCGAGGGTGTCACCGCGCTGCAGCAGCGCGTAGGCCTCCGGGTCCTCGAGGCCCATCGTCTCGAGGTCGAGGTCGATCCCCCGGTTCGTCTTGATGTTGGCCAGGGCGTCGCTGATGATCGTGAGGTTCCGGAGCCCCAGGAAGTCCATCTTGATCAGACCGAGCGACTCCGACGCCGGGTAGTCGAACTGCGTGACGATCTGGCCGTCCTGCTCCCGCTTCATGATCGGGATGATGTCGATCAGCGGGTCGCTCGACATGATGACGCCGGCCGCGTGCACGCCCCACTGGCGCTTCAGCCCCTCGAGTCCGAGCGCGGTGTCGAACACCGTCTTGGCCTCGGGGTCGGTCTCGACGACCGTGCGGACGTCCACGGCTTCCTTGAAGCGCGGGTGGTTCTTGTCGAAGATCCCGGTGAGCGGGATGTCCTTGCCCATCACGGGTGGCGGCATCGCCTTGGTGAGCTTCTCGCCCATGCCGAACGGGAAGCCGAGCACGCGCGAGGAGTCCTTCAGCGCCTGCTTCGCCTTGATCGTGCCGTAGGTGACGATCTGCGCCACACGCTCGGAGCCGTACTTCTCGGTGACGTACTTGATCGCCTCACCGCGGCGCCGGTCGTCGAAGTCGACGTCGAAGTCGGGCATCGAGACGCGGTCCGGGTTGAGGAAGCGCTCGAAGATCAGGCCGTGCCGGATCGGGTCGAGGTCGGTGATGCGCATCGCGTACGCCACCATCGAGCCGGCGCCGGAACCGCGCCCCGGTCCGACGCGGATGCCGTTGTTCTTCGACCAGTTGATGAAGTCCGCGACCACGAGGAAGTACCCGGGGAAGCCCATCTGGTTGATGATCCCGACCTCGTAGTCGGCGCGCTCCTGGACCTCGGGCGTGACGCCGTCCGGGTAGCGGTACGCCAGGCCCTTCGCGACCTCCTTCTCGAACCAGGAGTGCTCGGTCTCCCCCTCGGGCACGGGGAACTTCGGCATGTAGTTCGCCGCGGTGTCGAACTCGACGTTGCATCGCTCGGCGATGAGCAGCGTGTTGTCGCAGGCTTCGAGGGTGTCCCGGAAGACGTGGCGCATCTGCTGCGGGGTCTTCAGGTAGAACTCGTCGGCGTCGAACTTGAAGCGGTTCGGGTCGTTGAGCGTCGAGCCGGACTGCACGCAGAGCAGTGCGGCGTGCGACTTGGCGTCGTGGGCGTGGGTGTAGTGCAGGTCGTTCGTGCCGACCAGGGGCAGGCCGAGGTCCTTCGCGATCTTGATGACGTCGCTCATCACCCGACGCTCGATCTCGAGCCCGTGGTCCATGATCTCGGCGAAGTAGTTCTCCTTGCCGAAGATGTCGCGGTAGTCCGCCGCGGCCTTGATCGCCTCGTCGTACTGCCCGAGGCGCAGGCGGGTCTGGATCTCCCCCGACGGGCAGCCCGTCGTGGCGATGATGCCCTCGTGGTGTTCCTGCAGGAGTTCGATGTCCATGCGGGGCTTGAAGTAGTAGCCCTCGATCGAGGCCTTCGACGACAGCCGGAACAGGTTGTGCATGCCCGTCGTGTTCTCGGCGAACATCGTCATGTGCGTGTACGAGCCGGAACCGGAGACGTCGTCCCCGCCGCCGTCGCCCCAGCGCACACGGGTCTTGTCGGTGCGGTGCGTCCGCGGCGTGATGTAGGCCTCTGTCCCGATGATGGGCTTCACCCCACCGGCCTTGGCGGCCTTCCAGAACTCGAACGCGCCGAACATGTTGCCGTGGTCGGTGACCGCCACGGCGGGCATGCCCTGCGCCGCGGTCTCCGCGACGAGGTCGTTCAGTCGCGCGGCACCGTCGAGCATCGAGTACTCGCTGTGCACGTGCAGGTGGACGAAGGAGTCGGAATCCGACACGGAACCTCCGGTTCATGACGCTGCGGCAGGGTGGGAACAGCCTAACCGCGACCGGGGACACCGCGGGCCCCGACGGCACCGGATCCTGCCTCGACCTCAGCGCACGAGCGGCAACCAGATGTCGTCGACGATCTCGAGGATGCGCGCGTCGGGCACCCGCTTCAGCGTCATCACGAGGTCGTGCCGCATCAGGTCCGACGGCAGGGTGACGAGTCCTTCCGGCCAGTCGTGCGCCGGCACCTCCCCGCGCGCGGCCGCTCGTTCGAGGAACTCCCGCCCGAGCGGGGTCCCGCCGCCGAGCAGTCGCTCGCGGAGGTCGGCGGGTGACAGCCCCGTGTCCGCGTTGATGTTCGACATGTACAGGCTGATCAACGTGATGAAGTCCGAGCGGGCGGCGTTGAAGTCGCGCAGTGCCGTGAGCACGTCGCCACGGAGGCTGCCGGTGTCGGCGACCGGCCGTCGTTCGAAGAGGCCGGCGTGCTGCAGGGCAGCGAGGACCAGGTCCACCTTCGTCGGCCACCGGCGGTACAGCACCGGCTTCGACGTCTCGGCGCGGGCGGCGACGCCCTCGTAGGTCAGGGCGGCGTAGCCGACGTGCTCGAGCTCGTCCCACGCCGCGTCGAGCAGCGCCGCCTCGAGCTCGGCACCCCGTCGTCGCGTCTTTGCAAGATCCACTTGCGTATCTTACTGCGCCGCAGTAGTTTGGCGCCAACAAGAAACGGGAGCGTATCTTCATGGACAAGAACCTCAGCAGGTTGGCCATCGCCCTGGTCGTCGGCGCGATGGCACCGCTGTTCGACTCGACGATCGTCAGCGTCGCGCTGCACACCCTGAGTCGGGACCTGCACGCCAGCGTCGAGACCATCCAGTGGGTCAGCACGGGCTACCTCCTCGCCATGGGCGTCACGGTGCCCCTGGTCGGGTGGCTGCAGAACCGCGTCGGCGGTCGGCGCCTCTGGATGGCCGCACTCGTCGTGTTCCTCGTCGGCAGCGTGCTGTGCTCGCTCGCATGGGACGCGCCGAGCCTCATCGCCTTCCGCGTCGTGCAGGGGGTCGGCGCCGGCGCGATGATGCCGTTGCTGACGACGCTGCTGATGCAGGCCGCCGGCGGGCGCGACGTCGGCAAGCTCATGGCCGTGGCATCACTGCCGACCGCGCTCGGCCCGATCCTCGGCCCGGTGATCGGCGGCCTGATCCTCGGCGCCGGGAGCTGGCCGTGGCTGTTCTGGGTGAACGTGCCGTTCGCGGTCGTCGGACTCGTCCTCGCATGGCGGTTCATGCCCGCTGACGGTCCGGTCGGGACCGCACGGCTCGACCTCGTCGGACTCCTGCTGCTCTCCCCCGCCGTCGTCGGCGTGCTGTACGGCCTGAGCAACGCCAGCCGCACGGACGGCTTCGCCCGACCGGACGTCTGGGCGCCGCTGGCCGTGGGCCTCGCCCTCCTCGTCGCGTTCACCCTCTGGGCGACACGGCGTCGCGAGACCGCGCTGGTCGACCTCGTCCTGCTCCGACACCGCCCCCTCGCGGCCGCCGCGACGCTGATGTTCCTCATGGGCGCCGCGCTCTACGGCGGGATGCTCCTGCTGCCGCTGTCGTTCCAGGAGCTCCGCGGCACCGACGCCCTCGGTGCCGGGCTGCTGCTCATCCCCCAGGGCGTCGGCTCCCTGCTCAGCCGGTCGCTGGCCGGACGACTCACGGACCGCATCGGTGCGCGATGGGTCGCGATCGTCGGCTTCGCCGTGGTGCTCCTCGCGACGATCCCCTTCGCCTTCGCGGACGGGTCGACGAACGCGTGGTGGATCGGACTCGTCCTGGTGATCCGCGGGCTCGGGCTGGGCGCCGTGATGATCCCGGTGATGGCGGTCGGGTTCGTCGGCCTGGAGCGCACCGAGATGCCGCACGCGAGCACCATCACGCGGCTCGCGCAGCAACTCGGTGGCGCGTTCGGGACCGCGGTGCTCGCGGTCGTCCTGGCCGGTGCCGCAGCGGGTGCCGACCCGGTCGCCGCGTTCCAGCAGGCGTTCTGGTGGGCGATCGGCATCACGGTGGTCGCCACCGGCACCGCGGTCCTCCTGCCGGGACGCCAGCGCACGACGCCCGGCAGCCAGCCCACCACGCCCGGCGGCCAGCCCACCACGCCCGGCAGCCAGCCCACCACGCCCGGCAGCCAGCCCACCACGCCCGGCAGCCAGCCCACCACGCCCGGCA
>NZ_VEAF01000001.1:562262-691580 GCF_007673775.1 Curtobacterium sp. 9128
AGCCAGCCCACGACACCGGGACGCGCCGCCGAGTCCGCTCCGACAGCCGAGGTCGCCCGCTGACCAGCGCCACGTCCTGACCAGCGCGTCGACGTCGCACGGCGACGTGCGGCGTCGACGCGCGGCGTCGCACGGTGACGAGCGACGCCGACGCCCCGCGACGCCCTAGGCCGAACCGCTCCGGATCCGCTCGAGCGCGAGCGCGAGGTCCTCCGGGTACTCCGCCCGGAACTCCACCCAGGATCCGGTCCGCGGGTGCTCGAACCCGAGCCGCACCGCGTCGAGCCACTGCCGCGTGAGCCCGAGCGACTCGGCGAGCACCGGATCGGCCCCGTACATCGTGTCGCCCACGAGCGGGTGCCGCGTCGCCGCCATGTGCACGCGGATCTGGTGGGTGCGCCCGGTCTCCAGGTGTACCTCGAGCAGCGTCGCGGACCGGAAGGCCTCGAGCGTCTCGTAGTGCGTGACGCTGGGCTTGCCGTCCGAGGTCACCGCGAACTTCCAGTCGCTCGACGGGTGCCGACCGATCGGTGCGTCGACCGTTCCGGAGGTCGGGTCGGGATGGCCCTGGGCGAGCGCGTGGTAGACCTTCTCGACCGTGCGCTCCTTGAAGGCGCGCTTCAGGTGCGTGTACGCGAGCTCGGTCTTCGCGACGACCATCAGGCCGGACGTGCCGACGTCGAGGCGGTGCACGATGCCGGCGCGTTCTGCCGCTCCCGAGGTGGCGATGGTGAACCCGGCGGCGGCGAGGCCGCCGGGCACGGTCGGGCCGTCCCACCCCGGGGACGGGTGCGCCGCCACGCCGACTGGCTTGTCGACGACGACGATGTCCTCGTCGTCGTGCACGATCGTCATCCCCGGCACGACGGCCGGGACGATGCGCGGCGGCTCCTTCGGGGCCCACTCGACCTCGAGCCACGAGTCGGCGTGCAGCCGGTCGGACTTGTCGACGACGACGCCGTCGACGCGGACACCGCCCGCCGCGACGACGTCGGCGGCGAAGGACCGGCTGAACCCGAGGAGCTTCGCGATGGCGGCGTCGACGCGCTCACCCGCGAGCCCGTCGGGGACGGGCAGGGACCGCGACTCGGTCACGTCGCGTCGTGGCCGAGCGCGTCGCGCCGGTCGCCGGTGGCGGGCCGGGAGGCGGGGGTGGCGTCCGCCACGTCGGTCGCGGTTCCCGAGTCGGGGACCGCAGCGTCCGTGGCGGCGTCGCCACGGGCCTCCAGTCCGGCGCGGCCCTTCTTGGCGGACACGGTGCGGGTGCCGTCGAGGTTCACCCCGAAGACGACCAGCAGCACGAAGACCACCATGCTGACGCAGATGAACGAGTCCGCGATGTTGTAGATCGCCGGCATCATCCACGGCGTCGAGATGAAGTCGACGACGTGACCGCGACCGAAGCCGGGTTCGCGGAACAGTCGGTCGGTGAGGTTGCCGAGGGCGCCGCCGAGCAGCAAGCCGAGCACGATCGCCCACCACATCGAGCGGATCCGGCGGGCGAAGACGATGATCGCGACCACGACGGCCGCGGAGACGATCGAGAACACCCAGGTCATGTTGACCGCGAACGAGAACGCAGCGCCGGGGTTCCGGACGTAGAGGAACTGCAGCGCGTTCCCGAGCACCGGGACGACCTGCCCGTACGGCAGGTTCGCGACGACGAGCGCCTTCACGACCTGGTCGAGCACCACCACCACGACAGCGGCGAAGGCCAGTGCCGCGATCGCGCGGACACTGACCTTCGCTCGGGGGTCTTGCTGGGACAAATCAGTTGCCGAAGCCCTGCGCCGAGGCCGGCGCCGGGGTGAGACCGGACTGCTCCGTGCCCGACGAGGAGTCGAGCTCGGACAGCTGGCTCTGGATGTAGCTCTTCAGCTGTGCGCGGTAGTCGCGCTCGAACGTGCGGAGCTCGTCGATCTTGCCCTCGAGCTGCGTGCGCTCCTGCTCGAGCACGGCGACCCGCTGGCGGTTCGTGTTCTCGGTGTCCGCGATGATCTGGCGCTGCTTGGCCTCGGCGTCGGAGACGAGACGGGCGGCCTGGGCCTGGCCCTCGGCGATGAGCGCGTCGCGCTTCTCGATGCCCTCGCGGACGTGCTCCTCGTGCAGGCGACGAGCGAGCGTGAGGAGGTTCGTGGTGCCCTCGGTGTCCTCGTCCGGGCTGACCGTGGTGGCCGGGGCCGCAGCGGCGACCGGCGCGGGCTCGGGAGCCGCTGCGACGGGAGCCGGCTCGGGCTCGGGCGTCGGCTCGGGGGTCGGAGCGGGCTCCGGGGCGGCCGCCGTCGGGGCCGTCTCGGCGGCCTTCAGACGACCGCGGAGCTCTTCGTTCTCCTGGGTCAGGCGGCGGAGCTCGACCACGACCTCGTCGAGGAAGTCGTCGACCTCGTCCTGGTCGTAGCCCTCGCGGAACTTGGTCGGCTGGAACCGCTTGTTGACTACGTCTTCCGGCGTCAAAGCCATTGCCGTCACCTCAATAGAACTGCTGAACGTGTGGAACCGGGGCGTCTGACCAGAGCGTGCTCCAGCCGGGACTTCCGGTGCGGACGTCCGCCGGAGCGGACATCGATCCCGACCACCGTACACCGACGCCGGACCTGATCGGTGATCATGGCTCCGGCGCGGCGCGTTGCGGATGGCTCAGGACGGCCGTCGTGGGTCAGACCACGACGGAGACGTAGCGCACGATGCTCATCAGGACGATCGTCACGAGCATGACGATCGACCATCCGAAGTCGAGTGCCACAGCGCCCATGCGCAGCGGCGGCAGCGCACGGCGCACGGTGCGGATCGGCGGGTCCGTGAGCGTGTACACGAGCTCGGCGACGACGAGCATGCCGCCGCGGGGACGCCACGACCGGTTGAACGCCTGCACCATGTCGAGCGCGAACCGCCCCCAGAGCACGAAGAAGTACAGCAGGAGGAGGAAGTACAGGATCGTGAAGATCACGGACACGGTTCGGCTCGCTCGTCTCGGGTGCAGGGGCTCGGTCGGGAGTCCTGCACAGGGCGGGTGGGCCTGGGCGACGACCCCCGGTCACGGTGGACCGGGTGTCGTGACGACTCAGGACTGGGCGAAGAAGGACGCCTCGATGTCGGACTCTACCTCGGGCGCCTCACCGCTCACTGCGATGTGCGCCGGAGAGAGCAGGAACACCTTGTTGGTGACGCGCTCGATCTTGCCGTAGAGGCCGAGGGACAGACCGCTCGCGAAGTCGATCATGCGACGCGCGTCCGTCTCGGTCATCTGCGAGAGGTTGATGATGACGGGGATGCCGTCACGGAAGCTCTCGGCGATGGACTGGGCGTCCTTGTACTCGCGCGGGTGGACGGTGAGGATCTCGTTCATTTCCTGGACCGGAGTCGCCTTCTGTGCGGTCGTGTGCGAGCGGCGGAGCGGGGTGACCTGCGCGCCGCGCTGGTGGGTGTGCTTCGACTCGGTCGGAGCCGCCGTGGGAGTGGCCGCCGGCGCTGCTGCGGGGGCTGCCGCCGGGGCGGCCTCCTGCTGGGGTGCGGCGGGGGCTGCCTGCTGCGCGCGCGCCTGGGCCGGCGACGCCTGCTGCGGTTCCTCGTCGTACTCGAGTTCCTCGTCGGCGAGGCCGAGGTAGACCATCGTCTTCTTCAACGGACCGGCCATGGTTCCTCCAGGGGTGTGCGTGCTCGTGGATGCCCTTCCACGAGGCTAGGGCGCGGCAGGCCGGTTTCCCGTGATTGCCGTGCCGATCCGCAGGTGTGTCGCGCCCTCGGCGATCGCGTCGGCGTAGTCGCCGCTCATCCCGGCGGAGATGTCGGTCGCGGTCGGCACGATGGAGCGCACACGCTCGGAGATCCCGCGCAGCCGGACGAACGCGGGCCGGGGGTCCTCGTCGAGCGGCGCGACGGCCATCACACCGCGGAGCGCGATCGTCCCGGTGGCGAGGACCCGCTCGACCATCGCCTCCACGGCGTCCGGAGCGACGCCGCCACGGCCGGGGTCGTCGGTGAGGTTGACCTGCACGAACCCGTCGATCACCGGTGGGTCCGGTTCCGCGTCGGTGGGCGCGAAGGCGTCGACGACGGAGTCGCGGTCGAGTGACTGCACGACGTGGGCGTACCGGCGGACCTGCCGCGCCTTCTTCGACTGCAGCTGACCGACGAAGTGCCAGGTCAGGTCGAGGTCCGCCAGCTCAGCGGCCTTGGCCTGTGCCTCCTGGTGGCGGTTCTCCCCCACGTCGGTGACACCGAGGCCGGCGAGCTCGCGGACGAGCGACGCCGGGTGGTACTTCGTCACGACCACCAGCGTCAGCTCGTCGGACGAGCGACCGGCTGCCCTGGCCGCGTCGGCGATGCCGTCGCGGACCGCGGACAGCCGGTCCTGGAGGCTCGTGGAGCCGTCCGTCATGTCGTCTTACTTCAGGAAGTCGGGGACGTCGAGCTCGTCGTCGTCACCGTCGAAGGCCGGGTCGGCAGCGCGCTGCGCCGGCGGCTCGTGCTCCTGCGATGCCCAGGACGGGGCTGCGTGGGTGGAGTCCTCGATCGCACCGGTCGAGCCGGCTGCGGACCCGCCGTCCGGGTCGACCCAGCTCGAGCGACGGTCCTTGAGCTGCTGCGCCGGCTCTCCACCGTCGAACCCGGCGGCGATCACCGTCACGCGGACCTCGTCGCCGAGGGTGTCGTCGATGACGGCACCGAAGATGATGTTCGCCTCGGGGTGCACGGCCTCCTGGACCAGGCGGGCGGCGTCGTTGATCTCGAAGATGCCGAGGTTCGAACCACCCTGGATCGACAGCAGCACACCGTGGGCACCGTCGATGGACGCCTCGAGGAGCGGGGACGCGACGGCCAGCTCGGCGGCCTTGATCGCGCGGTCGGCACCCCGCGAGGAGCCGATGCCCATGAGCGCGGAACCGGCACCCTGCATGACGCTCTTGACGTCGGCGAAGTCGAGGTTGATCAGACCCGGGGTCGTGATCAGGTCGGTGATGCCCTGCACGCCGGCGAGGAGCACCTGGTCGGCGGTCGCGAAGGCCTCGACCATGGAGATGCCACGGTCAGAGATCTCGAGCAGCCGGTCGTTCGGCACGACGATGAGCGTGTCGACCTCGTCCTTGAGCCCGGCGACACCGTTCTCGGCCTGGGACTGACGGCGCTTGCCCTCGAAGCTGAACGGCTTCGTGACGACACCGATGGTGAGCGCGCCGATCGACTTCGCGATGCGGGCGACCACGGGAGCACCACCCGTGCCGGTCCCACCGCCCTCACCGGCGGTCACGAAGACCATGTCGGCGCCCGCGAGGGCCTCCTCGATCTCCTCGGCGTGGTCCTCGGCGGCACGGCGGCCGACCTCGGGGTCCGCGCCGGCACCGAGGCCGCGGGTGATCTCGCGACCGACGTCGAGCTTGACGTCGGCGTCGCTGAGCAGGAGCGCCTGGGCGTCGGTGTTGATCGCGATGAACTCGACCCCTCGGAGGCCCAGCTCGATCATGCGGTTGACGGCGTTGACGCCGCCGCCGCCGACACCGACGACCTTGATCACGGCGAGGTAGTTGTGGTTCGTGGTCACGTCAGTCCGGCCTCCGGTTGAACCCTCAACCTCTACTTGAAGTTCAGAGTCTTTGCTGCTAGGTGTGGTGCTTGCGACGACGCTACGGGGGCGCTCCCTGCGGTGTCGTGCCGCCACGCCGCGTGTCGGCGATGTGGTGCCGCAATTCTCGCACCGCCGGTGCGCGAGCCCGACGACGTCGACCCTCTCGTCAGGACTGCGACCGGATGATGCCGTTGCCCTCGATGTCCACGTGCGGAGACGTCGTCAGGACTGCGACCGGATGATGCCGTTGTCAGGAGCGGAGACGTCGTACTCGACCGCGGTCCCCGGGTCGCGGGTGGCGTGGTCCTTGACGAGCGCGTCGAGCAGCGCGGCCTTGGCGTCGGAGTCGTCCGGGCTCCCCCAGACGACCCGCGACCCGTCCTTCATGGTGAGCGTGACGTCGTCCGCCGTGGTCGCCGAGATCCCGGCGACCTGGGAGCGGACCGTCGACGGCAACGCCAGCACGACCTCGGTCATCGTGCGGAACACGCTCGACCCGAGCTTCGCCGCCCCGATGTCCGCGACGGGCATCGTGTCCGGCTGCGTGGGCGAGGACTGCACGACGATCCCGGCGGGGTCGACGAGGTCGAACGTGTCACCGGTCTTCACCGCGACGACGGGCGTCCGCTCGGTCACCGTGATCACGAGGGTGTGCGGAGGCTCCTCCTCGGTGACGTAGCTCTCGATCAGCGGGAAGCCGGCGATGTCGCGCTTGATGGCGCCGAAGTCGAGCCGGGCGAGCGGCGTCCCCATCTGGTCGGACAGCGCCTGCCGGAGCGCGGCGTCGTCGACCCGGCTCGTGCCCTTGACCTCGATCGTGCGGAGCGCCATGAGCGGGGAGTACACCGCGACGAGGATGGACACGCCGAGCACCACGACCACGCCACCGGCGGTGATCCACGCGACGCGGCGGTGACGGGCGCGACGGGTGAACCGCCGGACCTCGGCACGCTCGAGCAGCTTGCGCCGCTTCCGCGCCACCCGGGCTTCGCGGGCGGTCTCCGCGGCACGCACGCCGGCACCGATCGGTCGTTCCTCGTCGTGGTCCGGACGGGAGACCATGGGCGCGTCGATGACGTCCGTCACGGCCGCCTGGTTGCCGTCGGGCGTCGCACCCCCGTGCGCACGCTGCGCCCCGCCCTGGCGGAGTGCGGCGTCCGCAGCGGGGTGCGACGCGACGTGCTCGGCCACAGCAGGGCCGGCGGGATCGGCGGCGGCGGCGTCTGCGGTGGGCGTCTCGGGGGCCGCGGCCGGCGGGGCGGAGTCGAGCCGGGCCTCCCGGTCGGTGCCGCCAGCACGACGGACGGGCAGCCGCGGCAGCCGCGGAGCCCGTCGCTCACGCGGCGCGTGGCCGTCCTCGGCCGGGGCGTCCGGCTGGACCGGACCCTCGTCGAAGCCCTCGGGGCGCTTCACCGCGAGGGGGTCCCGTCGTCCTGGAGCGCGGTGAGGACCTGCGGGATGATCCGGTACACGTCGCCGCAGCTCAGCGTCATGATGATGTCGCCGTCGCTGGCGACCGCGGCGGCACGGGCGGAGGCCTCCGCCCAGTCCGGCAGGTAGTCGACGTGGGACTGGTCGGCGAAGCGCTCCTGCACGAGTGCGCCGGTGACGCCGGGGACGGGGTCCTCGCGGGCGCCGTAGACGTCGAGGACGACGGTGTGGTCCGCGAGTTCCTCGTAGACCGCGGCGAAGTCGCCGGCCATCAGCGCCGTCCGGGAGTACAGGTGCGGCTGGTGGATCGCGATGATCCGACCGTCGCCGACGACGTTCCGGGCTGCCCGGAGTGCCGCCGCGACCTCGGTCGGGTGGTGGGCGTAGTCGTCGTACACCGACACCCCGCGCTCGACGCCGTGCAGCTCGAAGCGCCGCTCGGTGCCGCCGAAGGCCTCGAGGCCACGGATCGCGTCGGACGGTTCGACGCCGAGCCCGACGAGCACCGCGAAGGCGCCGACCGCGTTGACCGCGTTGTGGCGACCGGGCACCCGCAGGGTGAGGTGGTGCTGCTGACCGGCGGCACGGAAGTCGACCTCGACGCCGGCGGACTCGACGATCCGCTCGATGCGCACGTCCGCGTCGGCGGCCTCGCCGAACGTCACGATCTCCGGGGCGTCTGGTCGGGCGCGGACGCCCTCGGTGACGCGCTTCGCACCGGCGTCGTCGCTCGAGACCACGACCCGCTCCCGCGCCTTGCCGGCGAACTCGACGAAGGCCTCGATGAAGGCCGCCTCGGTGCCGTAGTGGTCCAGGTGGTCGGCGTCGACGTTCGTGATGAGCGCGACCGCGACGTCGTAGAGCAGGAAGGAGCCGTCGGACTCGTCGGCCTCGACCACGAACAGGTCGCTCGATCCCGGAGCGGAGCTCGTGCCGAGCGACTGGATCACGCCGCCGTTGACGAAGCTCGGGTCGAGGCCGAGCTCGACCATCGCGGTGACGACCATGCCGGTCGAGGTGGTCTTGCCGTGCGCGCCGGCGACCGCGACGAGACGGTGCTCGGCGATGAGCGCCGCGAGCGCCTGCGAGCGGTGCAGCACCGGCAGGCCGCGGCGCTGCGCCTCGAGGAGTTCGGGGTTGTCCGGCCAGAGCGCGCTCGTCACGACGATCGTGTCCGCCGCGCCGACGTTCGCCGCGTCGTGGCCGATGTGCACGTCCGCGCCGAGCTCCCGCATCCGGCCGGTGGTCGCCGTCTCGCGGGAGTCGCTCCCGGTGACGGCGTGCCCGGCGGCGAGGAACATCCGGGCGATGCCGCTCATGCCGGAGCCGCCGATGCCGACGAAGTGGACCGTCCCGAGGTCGTCCGGGATCGGCTGGGTCAGGTCCGGCTTGATGGTCATCGTTCCTCCGTGGTGCTGCCCGGCGTGGTGCCCTCGGGCGAGGTGGCGCTCCGCTGAGCGCCGGCAGGTCCGCCGGTCGGTCGGCCGCTCGTCGCCCTCGCGGCGTCGCGGGCCAGGTCGGTCATCCGGTCGGCGCCGTCGCGGTGACCGACGCTGCCGGCGCGGACCGCCATGTCGGCGATCCGGGAGCGGTCCTGCAGGATGCTCAGGAGCTCGAACGTGACCCAGTCACGGTCGAACTCCTCGTCGGCGACGAGCACCGCTCCCCCGGCGTCGACGACGTCGCGGGCGTTGTGGCGCTGCTCGCCGTTGCCGACAGGGTACGGCACCAGGACGCTCGGGAGCCCGACGGCCGTGAGCTCGCAGACCATGCCGGCGCCCGAGCGCGAGACGACGAAGTCGGACGCGGCGTACGCCAGGTCCATGCGGTCGCAGTACGGCAGGACCGTGTAGCCGTCGAGGTCGCTCGGCCCGATGTCGGACTTCCCCCCGACGACGTGCAGGACCTGCCAGCCGGCCCCGACGATTGCGGCGGCCGATCCGTTGACGGTGCGGTTGATGCTCCGGGCACCGGACGACCCGCCGGTGACGAGGAGCACCGGGCGAGCGGGATCCAGCCCGAACTCGGCGAGGCCCTCGGCGCGGCTCGCACGGCGGTCGAGCGACTCGATCTCCCGCCGGAGCGGCATGCCGACGACCCGGGAGTTCCGGAGCCGGGTGTTCGAGAACGTGACACCGACGTACCGGGTGAGGAACGCGGCGAGACGGTTCGCCAGACCCGGCTTGGCGTTCTGTTCGTGTACGACGATCGGCGTGCCGGTGCGCTTCGCCGCGATGTAGGCCGGCGCGGATGCGTAGCCGCCCACGCCGAGCACGACGTCGACCCCGCGGTCACGGATGATCGCCTCGGTCTGCCGGACGGCACGCCAGAACGCTCCTGGGAACCGGAGTGCGGCGGCGTTCGGCTTGCGCGGGAACGGCAGGCGCGGGATCGTCAGCAGCTCGTAGCCGCGCATCGGGACGAGCCGCGCCTCGAGTCCCTCCGCGGTGCCGAGGACGATGACACGGTCGTCGGGCGACCGCTCGGTCAGCCGGTCGGCCACGGCGAGCAGGGGGTTGACGTGGCCGGCGGTCCCGCCGCCGGCGAAGAGGTAGGTGCTCATCGGAGGCGTCCGGAGGGCTCGGGCAGGCGCGCGGCACTGCGGGCCGCGAGTGTCTGCCGACTCGGCAGGTCGCGGGCGAAGCTCAGCACGACGCCGATCGCCACGAGGGTCATGATGAGCGCCGACCCACCGGCGGAGATGAGCGGGAGTGGCACGCCCAGCACCGGCAGCAGGCCGAGGACAACACCGATGTTGACGAGCGCCTGCCCGATGATCCAGGCGAGCACGCCACCGGTGACCGTGCGGACGAAGACGTCGTCGGAGAGCCGGATGATGCGGATCATGCTGATCGCGAGCACGACGAACAGGGCGAGGACGACGACCGCGCCGATGAGGCCGAGCTCCTCGCCGATGATCGCGAAGATGTAGTCGTTGTCGGCCTCCGGCAGCCACGACCACTTCGCCTTGGAGTTGCCGAGACCGACCCCGAACACCCCACCGGACGCCAGCGCCCACATGCCGTGCACGGGCTGCCAGCAGAGGTCCTGGTACTGGCTCGTGTCGGTGCACCCCGACAGCCAGGCACTGATGCGGGAGGACCGCGAGCTCGACGCCATCGTGACGAACGGCAGCAGCACGAGGATCGCGCCGACGCCGATGCCGATGTGGCGGAGCCGGACCCCGCCGACGAACATCGCGCCGAAGACCAGGATCATCATGACCATCGCGGTGCCCTGGTCACCGCCGAAGAGGACGAGGCCGATCGACCCCGCGACCACCAGGGCGATGGGCGGCAGGACCTGCTTCCACTCGTCGAGACGGTTCCGCTTCTGGTAGATGATCGTGCCGATGCCGAGCACGAGCGCGAGCTTGAGGATCTCGGACGGCTGCGCGGTGAAGCTGCCGAGCTTGATCCAGTTCCGGTTGCCCTGGATGGAGTAGCCGAGCGGCGTCAGCACCACCGCGGCCTGCACCACGAGGCCCAGCACGATGACCCAGCGGGAGTACTTCCGCCAGACCCCCGTCGGGATGCGGCTCGCGACGAGCATGAGCGGGACGCCGATGATCGCGTACATGCCCTGACGGCTGAAGGCGCCGAAGAAGTCGTGCGTCTCCTTGTACTGCTCGACGCTCGACGACGACAGCACCATCACGACGCCGAAGACGACGAGGAACAGCGTCACGCCGAGGATCGAGTAGAACGTGCTCGACTCGGCGACGAAGACGTTCTTCACCGCGACGACCGCGCCGTTCGTCCGACGACCGCTCTGCGCTCGCGCTCCGACGCCGGTACGGGCGCCCGCGAGCGCGCTACGCGCCCTGGTCCGGAAGTCCGTCGGTGTCGCCATCGGCGTTGCCTCCCAGGTGCTCGTGGACCGCAGCCGCGAAACGCTCGCCCCGGTCCGCGTACGAGCCGAACTGGTCGAACGACGCCGCCGCGGGGGCGAGGAGGACCGTGTCGCCCGGTCGCGCGACCGAGGCGGCATGCCGGACCGCCTCGGGCATGACCTGATCAGTGTCCGCTGCTTCGACCTGCAGGACCGGCACCGACGGCGCGTGTCGTGCGAATGCCTCGAGCACGGGCGTCCGGTCGGTGCCGATCACGACGACACCGCGCACGGTCGGGCCGAAGCGTTCGACGAGCCCGTCGACGTCGACGCCCTTGAACTGGCCGCCGACGATCCACACCACGGACGGGAACGCCGACAGCGACGCGGTGGCCGCGTGCGGGTTGGTCGCCTTCGAGTCGTCGACCCAGGTGACCTCGTCGGCGCTCGCCACGAGCTCGGTGCGGTGGTGGTCCGCGCGGAAGGCCTGCACCGCGCTCTGGATCGCACTCGGTCGGACCGACCCGGCGCGCGCCAGTGCCGCGGCGGCGAGGACGTTCATGGTCATGTGCGGACTGGCCAGGCCCGCGGTCTCGAGCTCGGCGGCCGTGGCGAGCTCGAGGGCGCTCTTCTGGCGGTCCTCGGTGAAGGCACGGTCGCAGAGGACGTCCTCGACGACGCCCACCTCGCCCGGTGCGGGGATCCCGGGCGTGAAGCCGACCGCGCGGCACCCCTCGACCACGTCGGCGTCCTCGACCATGGCCCGGGTGACCTCGTCGGTGACGTTGTACACGCAGGCGAGGACGGTGCGCTCGTAGACCTTCGCCTTGGCGGCGCGGTATGCCTCGGCGGAGCCGTGCCACTCGAGGTGGTCGTCCGCGATGTTGAGGCACGCCGACGCGAGCGGGAGCACCGCGCCGTCGCCCGAGTCGGCCATGTAGTGCAGCTGGTGGCTGGAGAGCTCGACGACGAGCACGTCGAAGCCGTCGGGGTCGCGCACGACGTCGAGCACCGGCACGCCGATGTTGCCGCACGCCGCGGCACGCAGCCCTTCGGCCGCGTACATCGCGGTGGTGAGCTGGGTCGTGGTGGTCTTGCCGTTCGTCCCGGTGATCGTCACCCACGGTGCGGCGACGGGGCCGCGGACGACCTTGTCACGCACGCGCCAGGCGAGCTCGATGTCGCCCCAGACGGTGCTGTGCTCGGTCGCCCACCGCACGGTCGGGTTGTGCGGTGGCAGCCCCGGGGAGACCACGACGACGTCGGGAGCCTGTGCCTCCAACGCCGAGGGGACGGTGTCGAGCGGGGTCTGCACGAATCGGGCGCCGATCACGCCGAGCAGCTCGACGCTGTCCTCGGGGGCGTCGGTCGAGTAGACGGTCACGGTGCTGCCGAGCTCGACGAGGGTGTCGGCCACCGAGAAGCCGGTCGCGCCGAGGCCGAGCACGGCGACGTCGAGGCCCTTCCAGCCCTCGGCGTACCAGCTGTCGAGACCGGCGAGACGGTCGGTCGGTCCGGACTCAGCCAACGCGCGCGATCCATTCCAGGTAGAAGACCCCGACCCCGGCCGCCACGCAGAGTCCGGCGATGATCCAGAACCGGACGACCACCGTCACCTCCGCCCAGCCCTTGAGCTCGAAGTGGTGGTGCAGCGGACTCATCCGGAAGATGCGCTTGCCGTGGGTGAGCTTGAAGTACACCCGCTGCAGGATCACCGAGCCGGTGACGATGAAGAACAGCCCGCCGATCAGGATGAGCAGGAGCTCGGTGCGGCTGAGGATGGCGAGCCCGGCGAGGGCGCCACCGAGGCCGAGCGAGCCGGTGTCCCCGAGGAAGATCTGCGCCGGGGAGGTGTTGTACCAGAGGAAGCCGATCAGGCCGCCGCAGACCGCTGCCGCGACGACGGCGAGGTCGAGCGGGTTCGTCACGGTGTAGCAGGCGTGCTCCGTGCTGGCGTCGAGCCGCACCCCGCCGCACATCTGGTTCGACTGCCAGAACGCGATGATCACGTACGAGCCGATCGCCAGGATGCTCGACCCGGTCGCGAGTCCGTCGAGGCCGTCCGCCACGTTCACGCCGTTCGACGTCGCGACGGTCAGGAAGACGATCCACGCCAGGAACAGGATCGTGCCGATCACGGTGCCGAGCGCCATGAAGTCGAGCCACGGGATGTCGCGGATGGCCGACACCATGGTCGACGCCGGCGGCTTCCCGTTCGCACTCGGCACGACCAGGGCGATGGTCGCGAAGACCACGCCGACGATCACCTGCCCGAGGATCTTCGCCCAGCCGCCGAGACCGAGACTGCGCTGACGGCGGACCTTGAGGAAGTCGTCGACGAACCCGACCAGGCCGAGTCCGACCATGAGGAACAGCACGAGCACGCCGGAGAGGGTGATCGAGTCACGACCCACCAGGTGCCCGACGAAGTACCCGAGCACCGTGCCGAGGATCAGCACGATGCCGCCCATGGTGGCGGTGCCGCGCTTGGTGTGGTGGGACTGCGGGCCGTCGTCACGGATGAACTGGCCCCAGCCGAGCCGGTGGAACAGCTTGATGAACAGCGGTGTGAGCAGGAGTGTGAAGACCAGCGACACCGCGCCGGCGATCAGAAGGGCGATCATGCGGACACACCTCCGAGGCGGTCGCCGAGGAACCGCAGCCCGGCCGACTTCGAGGACTTGACGAGGACGACGTCGCCGGGGCGGACCATCTCCTGCAGGGTGTGGACGGCGTCGTCGACGTCCTCGATGAACACGGACTCGCCGTCCCACGATCCCTCGAGGGTGGCGGCCTGGTGGATGGGCATCGCGCCGCGACCGACGACCACGAGCTGGCCGATGCCGAGACGGACGACGAGGCGACCGATGCGGTCGTGCTCCTCGACGGAGAACTCGCCGAGCTCGGCCATCTCGCCGAGCACCGCGATGGTGCGCTCCCCCGGGCGCACGATCTGCGCGAGGGTGCGGAGCGCCGCCGCCGTGGAGTCCGGCGAGGCGTTGTAGGCGTCGTTGATCACGGTGACGCCCTCGGGGCCGCCCTGGAGCAGCTCCATGCGCCAGCGCTCGGCGCGCGTCATCGACGCGAGCGCCGCCGCGCCGTCGGCGAGTGGGACGCCCCAGCGGTGGGCGACGGACAGCGCGGCCGTCGCGTTCATCGCGTGGTGCTCACCCAGGATGGCGAGGCGGACGTCGACGGTCTCGGAGACCTGCTCCGAGCCTCTCCCCACCGGCACGGCCGACTCGCCGCTGGCGCGTCGATCCGGAACCGGCGGCGTGGGCCCAGACCGGTCACCGTCACCCCGGACGGGAGGCGCGGTGAGCGTGAAGCGGGTGCCCTCACGGTCCGTGGACACACCGGACAGGCGGTAGTCGGCGTCGTCGGATGTGCCGAAACCGACCACCTCGGCGGCGGTCAGGCCGCGCATCGCCGCCACGCGGTCGTCGTCGACGTTGAGGAGGGCGGTTGCGGTGGCGGGCAGGTCGGTGACCATCTCGCTCTTCGCGCGCTGCGTCGCCTCGATGCCGCCGAACTCCCCGGCGTGCGCGAGGCCCACCTTGAGGACGACACCGACGTCCGGCTCCGCGATGCGCACGAGCCGACGGATGTGGCCCATGCCGCTCGCGCCCATCTCGACCACGAGGAAGCGGGTGTCGTGGGTGATCCGGAGCATCGAGATCGGCGCACCGACGTGGTTGTTGAACGACCCCTCGGGCGCGACGGTCTTCCCACGCGTGGCGAGGATCGTGCGGAGCATGTTCTTCGTGCTCGTCTTGCCGTTCGACCCGGTGATCCCGACGACCCGGAGCGGCGCCGGTGCGCCGTCGGCGTCGGTGCGCCCCGCGCTCGAGGCACGGACGCGGGCGACCACCTCGTGGGCGAGCGCGGCGAGGGCGGCGTAGCCGTCGGCGACCACGATCTGTGCCGTGCCGCTGTCGTCTGGCAGTGCGGTCGCACGCTCGGTGACGACGAGCGCGGCACCGGCGGTGGCGGCGGACGGCACGAACCGGTGGCCGTCCGTCTCCTCGCCGAGCAGGGCGAAGAAGACGCTGCCCGCGGCGACCAGGCGGCTGTCGGTCTCGACCGAGCCGTCCACGATCGTCTCCGGGGCACCGTGAACGAGCTCGCCGTCGACCGCGGCGGCGATCTCGGCGAGGGAGAGGGCGATCATCGCACGTCCTCCACCGGGCCGGAGTTCGGCTCCCAGCCGGCCTCGCGGAGTGCCGCTCGGGCCTCGTCGCGGGCGGAGTACGGCGTGCGCACGCCCTGGATGTCGCGGTAGTCCTGGTGGCCGGGGCCGGCCCACAGGATCGAGTCCCCCTCGCCGACGAGCGCCACCGCGGCGCGGATCGCCGCCTCGGGCGGACTGACCTCGTGGATCTCGTGGTCGGGGTAGGCCTCGCGTGCGGCGTCGACCAGGGTCTTCCGGATCGACGCGGCGTCCTCGAAGCGCGGGTGGTGGTCCGTCACCACGAGGATGTCCGAGCCCTCGGCAGCGACCCGTGCCATGTCGCCGCGCTTGGTCGTGTCGCGGTCGCCGTCGGCGCCGAAGAGCATGACGACCTTGCCCGGGGTGAACTGGCGGACCGCGGCGAGGGTGTTGAGGAACGCGTCGGGGCTGTGCCCGAAGTCGACGTAGACGCTCGGGCCGCGGTCGCCCGAGACCCGCTCGGTGCGGCCGGGGAGGTAGCACTCGATGGCGCTGACGGTCTCATCGGCGCTGTCCTCGTAGTGGCGGTGGTTGCTCTCGAGCGCGTGCGCGATCGCGCCGAGCTCGAACCCGCCCTCGACGAGCATGACGATGGCCAGGGCGGCGTTCGCGGCCATGTGCCACCCGATGAGCGGCACGCGCGTGGTGAGCTCGCGGCCCTCGGGACCGGTGAGCCGGAACTCCGTGTACGCGGCGTGCGCCTCGACGATGTCGACGTGCCACTCGGCCTCGACGTCGGGGTGCACCGTGATCGTGGTCACCGGGATGCGGGAGTCCTGCACGACGCGCTGACCCCACTCGGAGTCGAGGGAGACCACGCCGCGGCGCCCGTGCTCCGGCTGGAACAGCGGGAGCTTCGCCTGGTAGTACTCCTCCATGTCGGCGTAGTCGTCGAGGTGGTCGTGGCTGAGGTTCGTGAACGCCACGACGTCGAAGACGATCCCGTCGACGCGGTGCCGGCTGAGGGCCTGGGCGCTCACCTCGACGGCGACCGCGCGGACCTCGCTCTCGCGCATCCGGGCGAGGAGGGCGTGCATCTCGCTCGCCTCGGGCGTCGTCAGGCGGCTGGTGACGCTGAGCGACCCGATGTGGCGCTCGGCGGTCGAGCTGAGGCCGGACACCAGGCCGAGCTGCTTGAGGATGCCCTCGAGGATGTAGGAGGTGCTGGTCTTGCCGTTCGTGCCCGTCACCGCGAAGAGCTGCGGGAGGTCGGTGGCCTCGTCCGGGTGGGTGCGGTAGACCCAGGCGGACACGTCGCCGAGGGCGGCACGGGGGTCGTCGACCACGAGCACCGGCAGGCCGGACGGTTCGGCCAACGCCACGCCGTCGGCGTCGGTCAGCACCGCGACGGCACCGCGCTCGGCCGCCTGCGCGGCGAACTCCGCGCCGTGGCGGTTCGCGCCGTGCACGCCGACGAACAGGTCACCCGGCTGCACCTCGGCGGCGCTCAGCGTGACGCCGGTCGTCTCGACGGCGTCGAGCGAGCCGACGACCCGCAGACCGAACGCGTTGGCGAGTTCGGCCACGGCCCTCGGGGTCGGGTGTTCGGGTCGGAGGACCGGGGGGATCCGTGCGGACAAGTGCTCCTTCTTCCTCACCACGTGGGCGGGTACAGCTTCGCCTCGGACGTGGAGGGGGCTACTCGGTACTTCTCGAGCACCTGGGACATGAGTGTGCGGAACGCCGGAGCCGCTCCGCTCGACCACTTGTTGGTCTGCGGCTTCGTGAACGTCACCGTGACAACATACTGGGGGTCTTCGGCGGGTGCCATTCCGGCCACCGAGGTGATGCGCTGGCTGCCGTAGCCCTTCGAGCCCTCGGCGACCTCGGCCGTACCGGTCTTGGCCGCGACGTTGTAGCCCGAGATCGGGTCCATGCCCATCAGCGTGCCGCCCTTGATGACGCTCTGCAGCATGTCGACGACCTGCGTCGCGGCGCTCGCGGACACGACGCGCTCGCCCTGCACGTCGGGCGCGTCGATCGTGGTGCCGTCGGGGAGCGTGCAGCCCTTGACGAAGTGCAGCGGGATCCGGACACCCTGGTTCGCGAGGGTCTGGTAGATGCTCGCGACCTGCATGGCCGTCGTGGAGATGCCCTGCCCGAACATCGAGTTGATGTCCGTCTGGCTGCTCCAGTCCGGGCTGGCCCCGTACTGCATGGCCGGCTGGCCCGGGTAGTCGATGGCGGACTCGGGCTGGAACAGGCCGAACTTCTTCATGAAGTCGTACCGCTGCTGCTGCGAGAGCCGGCTGCCGAGCTCGGTGATGCCGACGTTCGAGGAGTCGCGGAGGATGCCCGTCAGCGTGAGGTTCTCGGTCGCGTGGTACTCGGAGTCGTGGATCTTGCCGCCCCACGGGAACGTGCGCTCGTACGGCACGACGACGCCGGTCGTCGGGGTGGCCTTGCCCTGGTCGATCAGGGCCGCCGCGATCGCGGCCTTGATCGTCGACCCCGGCTCGTACGTGTCGGTGATGGCACGGGAGCCGAACGCGCCCTTGTCGGTGGTGCCGTCGACGTTGTTCGGGTCGACCGTCGGCCAGTCCGCCACGGCGAGCACCTCGCCCGTCTTCGCCTTCGTGACGGTCGCGGTCGCCGACTGGGCGCCCAGCTGCTGCGCGGCGTCGGCGATGTCCTGCTGGGCCATGTACTGCAGGTCGCTGTCGATCGTGGTCTGCAGCGTCCCGCCGTCCTTGGCTTCCTTCGTCGTGACGGTGCTGCCGGGCAGCTGGACGCCGTCCTCGCCGCGCTCGTAGGTCTCGGACCCGTTCGTGCCGGCGAGGCACTTGTTGTACGCGTACTCCAGGCCGGCCTGGGCACCGTCGGTCCCCATGAAGCCGGTGATGTTGCCCGTCGTGGCACCGGTGGGGTACGTGCGGGCGGTCTGCTGCTGCGGGTAGAGCCAGGGCACCGCGAGTGCCTGCACGGCCTCGTAGTGGTCGACGTCGAGGCCCTTCACCAGGAAGGCGAAGTCGGACTTCGGGTCGGCGTCGATCGCCTTCTGCATGGCGGCGGCGTCACCCCCGGAGGCCTTCGCGATCGCGTCGAGCGCCTCGGAGACGGAGACGTCCTTCAGGCGGGTCCCGCCGAGCTTGCCCTGGAAGTCCTTCACGAGCCGGGGCGCCGTCGTGATGTTGTAGCGCGTGACGCTGTCGGCGAGCTCGGTGCCGTTCCGGTCGACGATCGAGCCGCGGGTGCCGTAGAGCGTCACGGGGATGCTGCGCTTGGCGCTCGACGCCTTGTTGAGCTCGGCGGCCTGGACGACCTGGATGTCGACCAGTCGGATCACGAAGACCGCCACCAGGGCGATCACGGCGATGATCACGACGCTGTACCGGAGTCGACGGTTGCGGATCGTCTTCGTCACGCGGTGCGGTCCTTCCCGTGCGGTGTGCTGCCCGCGGTCACCTGGTGGTGGGTGCCTGGAGCTGGTTCGGGTCGGACTCTACGGAGGACTTCGACGAACCCGAGTCCGACGCGCTGGCCGCGCCGGTGTTCCCAGCGTCGCCCGTGGCGGGCGCGGCATCGGGGGCAGCGGCGGTGCCGGCCGCACCCGTCTTGCCCGGGGTCGACCCGGATGCGTCGGAGGCGCCGGCGGTCGCGTCGGCGGTGCCGGCAGTGGCGCCGGTCTCCTTGCTCGTCGAGGTGTCGCCCTGCTTGGCGGCGAGCGGGACGCCGTCGAGGAGCGAGTTGGGCACCTGGTTCGCGGTGTTGCCGGTCGCCTCACCCGGGGTCGCCGGTGTCGGCGTCCCGTAGACACGACCGGTCTTCGGGTCGAGGTACACCGGCGTCGAGTTCGCGATCATGCCGAGGGCCTGCGCGTTCCTGGCCAGGTTCTGCGGCGAGTCGAGCACGCGCAGTTCCTCGGAGAGGGACTGCTGCGTCCGACCGAGTTCGGTCTGCTCGGCGTTGAGCGAGTTGAGCTGGTAGGCCCCCTGGCTGAGCACCATGCTGATCCCGAGCTGCGCCAGGAGCAGCAGCCCGAGCGCCGCCACCGCGACGATCGCGTAGGCGATGCGCGGTCGGGCCCGTCGCTGTGCGCGGGTCGGGGTGACCTCGACGAGCTCCGGGCGCGACGAGGACGGTCGCGGTGCACGCGACGGGGCGACGACGGGGTCGACGAGTGCGAGGTTCGTGCTCATGTCACTTCCGGATCCGCTCGGCCGCGCGGAGACGCACGGGTGTTGCTCGGGGGTTGGCGGCGCGTTCGGCCTCGTCGGCCAGTTCCGCGCCCTTGACGACCAGGGAGAAGGTGGGGGCGTGCTCGGGGAGCTCCACCGGCAGGTCGGCCGGGGCGCTCGACGTGGTGCGCTCGACCAGCGCGCGCTTGACGATGCGGTCCTCGAGGGACTGGTACGACTCCACGACGATCCGACCGCCGACCGCGATCGCGTCGAGCGCTGCGGGGATCGCCCGCTGCAGGACGCTGAGCTCGGTGTTGACCTCGATGCGGAGCGCCTGGAACACCCGCTTCGCCGGGTGCCCCTGCCGCTGGATCGCGACCGGCGTGGCGTCGTGCAGCACCTGGACGAGGTCGCCCGACATCGTGAAGGGCTCCTCGGCGCGGCGCTCGACGATGGCCTTGGCGTACCGGCCCGCGAGCTTCTCCTCGCCGTAGCGCTGGAAGATGCGGCGGAGCTCGGCCTCGTCGTACTCGGCGAGGACCTCGGCAGCGGTGATGCCCTGCGTCCGGTCCATCCGCATGTCGAGCGGCGCGTCCTGGCTGTACGCGAAGCCCCGCTCGGCGCGGTCGAGCTGGAGTGACGAGACGCCGAGGTCGAACAGCACGCCGTCGACCTCGTCGAACCCCTCGCCGTGGATCGCGTCGAGGATCTCGTCGTACACCGTGTGCACGAGGTGGACGCGGTCGCCGAAGCGGGCGAGCCGGTCCCCCGCGATGCCGAGCGCGTCGGTGTCGCGGTCGAGCCCGATCAGCGTCAGCTCGGGGAACCGCTCGAGCAGCCCCGCGGAGTGACCGCCCATGCCGAGCGTCGCGTCGACGACGACCTTGCCCGGTCCCTCGAGCGTCGGGGTGAACAGGTCGACGATCCGTTCGAGCATGACCGGGGTGTGCGGGAAGCGCTGTTCCGGTGCGGGTGTGGTGTCCTCTGCCATGTGTGGCCCTGCTCTCCGTGAGCCGCGGGTCCGGATCCCCATCCATGCGACCTGACACCGGGGAAGGTGTGTCAGGGCTTCACGGCTGGGAGTCCCGATCCGCGGATCAGAAGATGCCCGGGATCACCTCCTCGTCGTTCTCGGCGAATGCCTCTTCGGCCTCGGCGTAGTAGGCCTCCCACGCGGTGGTCGACCAGATCTCGGCACGGTCACCGCTGCCGATGACCGTGAGGTCCCGTTCGAGCCCCGCGTACTCACGGAGGTTCTGCGGGATCGTCACGCGGTTCTGCTTGTCGGGCTGTTCTGCGCTGGCCCCCGAGAGGAACAGGCGCATGTAGTCCCTGGTGCGCTTCGACGTCATCGGTGCCTGACGGATCCGCTCGTGGAGTTCCTCGAACGTCCTGGCACTGAAGACCACCACGCACCGCTCCTGCCCGCGGGTCATCACGAGACCCCCGGACAGCTCGTCCCGGAACTTGGCGGGGAGGATCACGCGACCCTTCTCGTCGAGCTTCGGGGCATGGGTACCGAGCAGCACGTCGGGGCCTCCCCTCAGCTCCACCGGTTGTCGATGTCCCCCACCGTACTCCACTTCCCTCCACCACGGGGTGAATTCCCTCCCCAGACACGGCTCGACACCCGTTCTGGGGGCGCTTCCGGCGGGAGGAATCGGCACGTCAGCGTCCGGGAGGCCCGGAATCACGGGCGTCGGTGGGCGATGTGCGCTCCGGGGAGGGAAGTGGAGGACTTTCGCAGGCGGTGGAGGCGGATCAGCGCGCGGGGCGTGCCTGCTGCTGCCGACTCAGGACGACAGTGCCGACGTCGCACGACAGCGACGATGTCGCTCCATGCGCGCGCAACGACCCGGGCTCACCTCGTGCCGACGCCGAACGACAGCGTCGATGTCGCACGACAGCAACGATGTCGCTCCTTGCACGCTCAAGGATCCGGGACGCGGCCGACCTCCCCCGACGGCGCCGCTCGCACCGTGCTCACCGCTCGCCGACCCCGAACGACAGTGTCGATGTCGCACGACAGCGCCGATGTCGCTCCATGCGCGCGCAACGCTGCGGGCCCGCCGCACGTCGACCCCGAACGACAGCGCCGATGTCGCACGACAGCGACGCTGTCGTTCCGAGTCCCCCACCCCGCCGGCGCGCGCGCAGCCCCCGCACAACGAAAACGGGGCCGACCTGGAGAGGTCGACCCCGTGGAGGGAAGTGGAGCGAGCGCTACTGGCTCTGGTCGTTCCGCTTGTCCCAGCGGTTGTTCATGCGGTCCATGAAGGACCCGCCCGACGACGGCCGACGAGCACCACCGGACGACGTCGTCCGAGGGGCCTGGCCGGACCGCGGCGCTCGCATGCCGGGTCGGAGCGCGAAGAGCACGCCGGCGAGCATCACGACGAAGCCCACGACGCCGATGAGGGGCTGGCGGAGGACCAACCCGAGGATGACGACGGCGACTCCAGCGAGCGCGCCCAGGACCCCGAGCGTGATCGACGTGTACGTCGGACGCCCCTGCCGCCGGGTGACGCGCGCCACGAAGTCGGAGTCGTTCTGGTAGAGGCTGCGCTCCATCTCTTCGAGAAGTCGCTGCTCTTGCTCCGAGAGTGGCATCTTGATTCCCTCTTTGTCCCTGGGATCAACGCGTGGTCAATGGACCGATTCTATGTCTCGGCCACCCACTAAGGTAGGGATCGTGGCTGAGAGTACGCGATTAGTGGACCTCGTTTCGGCTCGGATCGATCGGGCGCTCGACGAGCAACGGGATCGGCTCCTCGCGATCAGTCCGGACCTCGCTCCGTTCGACGAGTTCGCGCGGGACCTGCTGTCCGGCGGCAAGCGCTTCCGTGCCCTGTTCTGCTACTGGGGCTGGCAGTCCGTCGCGGGCCGTTCCGGGTCGTTCGACCCGCTCGCCGAGGGGTCCCGACAGACCACCGCGGAGGCGATCGTCACGGTGGCCGCCGCGCTCGAGGTCTTCCACGCCGCGGCGCTCGTGCACGACGACATCATGGACCGTTCGGACACCCGTCGTGGCCGACCGGCCGCGCACCGCCGCTTCGAGTCCCGCCACCAGGAGTCCGGGTGGGTCGGCGACCGCGCGCTGTACGGCACGAACTCGGCGCTGCTCCTCGGCGACCTGCTCCTCTCCCTGAGCGACGCGGTCTTCGACGAGGGCCTCGCGCTCCTCGACCCCGTCCGCGCGCGCATCGTCCGCCAGGAGTTCCACGCGATGCGACTCGACGTCACGGCGGGGCAGTACCTCGACGTGCACGAGGAGACCGCCTGGCCGACGGTGGACGAGAGCGAGCAGCTCCTCCGCGCGCAGCGGGTCATCGTCTTCAAGTCCGCCAAGTACTCGGTGGAGGCGCCCCTCGTGATCGGCGCACTCGTGGCCGGCGCGACGGACTCACAGCTCGAGGGTCTGCGCTCCTTCGGCCTCCCGCTCGGGGTGGCCTACCAACTGCGTGACGACATGCTCGGGGTCTTCGGCGACCCGGAGGTCACGGGGAAGCCTGCCGGCGACGACCTCCGCGAGGGCAAGCGCACCGTGCTCATCGCGACGGCACGCAAGGCGCTCCCCGGCGGGGCGCGGTCCCTGCTCGACGAGCTCCTCGGCGACCCGGACCTCGACGAGGACCAGGTCCAGATGCTCCGCGCGACGCTCACCGACTCCGGTGCCGTCACGGCGGTGGAGCGCTCGATCGACCGGCACGTGCAGCGCGCGAAGGCCGCACTCGACGCCGCTCCCCTGACGCCGTCGGCCCGCGAGCAGCTCGCGTCCCTCGCCGACACCGTCAGCCGCCGCGTCGCGTAGCGAGCGCCGCACGAGCTGGCGCACGCGGACATCACCGCGGACAGACCGGCGACGCGACCACCAGGCGGACTGGAGGGTCGGTGCGGGGCCGCACCGAGCCTCCAGTCCGTCGCGGCTAGAGCAGGGACTGCGCGATGCGACGCACCTCGGCCTTGCGGCCGGCGCGCAGCGCGTTGATCGGCGAGTCGCCGATGGCGTCGTCGACGGCGAGCATCCAGCGCACCGCCTCGTCGTCGGAGAAGCCGTTGTCGCTCAGCACGATGAGCGTGCCGCGCAGCTCGGGCAACGGCTCCCCCTCGTCGAGGAACTCGCTCGGCACGCGCAGCACGCCGTCGATGCGGGCGGGCAGCAGGGTGCGCTGCTCGAACAGGCGGTGGATGCGGCCGGGGCTCACGCCGAGCATGTCGACGAGGTCCGGGACCGTCAGCCAGCGTTCGGAAAGGGTCACGTCATCCGTGGGTGTGGCACTCACACGCCCATGTTGCCAGAGAGGAGCGCTCGAGCGGACCACAACATGAGTCACATTGGTCACGAACACCACACTTGACTCTCTGGTTGACTTGCGATTCACGACATGCCAGCGTGGAGTCACCTGTGAGTGCGCGCCCGCGTGCGCACGGCTCACCCGGAGACAGGAGCACACCGTGGACACCGACGCCCAGGAGCGAGCACGCCGAGCGCGTTCCGCTCGATTCGCGACCATGCCGATCGTCCTCGCCGGGACGATCGCCGTCACCGCCGGTCTGACCGGCCCCGTCGCCCACGCCGAGCCGCGGCACGACGACGACGGGAACAGCAGGCGACACGTCGACGCGGACCAGAACGTCGGGCACCGATCCGTGTTCGGCACCGCCGTCGCCCGCCCGGGGCAGACCACCGTCTCGACCGTGGCCGCTGTTCAGCAGGCACCGACCACCTACACGGTCCGGCAAGGCGACACCGTCTCCGGCATCGCCGCCCGGTACGGCCTGTCCGCGCAGGAGATCCTCGTGCGGAACGGGCTCGGCTGGAACACGATCATCCACCCGGGGCAGTCGCTGCGCCTGGCCTCGACGCCCGTGGTGAGCGCCGCCGCCGCCACGACCACGCCGTCGTCGTCGACCTACCACGTGAAGCAGGGCGACACGATCTCCGGCATCGCTGCGCGGGTCGGCGTCTCGACCACGGCACTCCTCGGCGCGAACGCGCTCTCACTCGGCAGCGTGATCTTCCCTGGTCAGACCCTCACGGTGCCGCAGGCCGGTGCACCCGCGCCGGTCAGCAGCGCACCGGCGGTGGCGCACACCGCACCGGCTGCGGCTCCGGCCCCGTCGACGTCCAAGGGCGGCTCGGTGACGATCGGCACGGGCGACACCATCGCGACGATCGCCTCGGCACACGGTGTCTCGGTGTCGGCGCTCCTGTCCGCGAACGGCCTCACGTACACGAGCACGATCTACGCCGGCAAGACGCTCGTCCTGCCGTCGTCCGGTCCGTCCCTCACGACCGAACAGCGCGCGAACGCCGAGACCATCGTGCGGGTCGGCCGGAGCCTCGGCGTCCCGGACCGGGGCCTCGTGATCGCCCTGGCCGCAGCCATGCAGGAGTCCGGCCTCCGGAACCTGTCCCACGGCGACCGTGACTCCGTGGGGCTGTTCCAGCAGCGTCCGAGCCAGGGCTGGGGCACCGCGGCACAGCTGCAGGACCCGACGTACGCCGCGAAGCTCTTCTTCGGCGGCCGCGCGAACCCGAACGCCGGCACCACCGCCGGGCTGCTCGACGTCCAGGGGTGGTCGTCGATGAGCGTCACCGATGCCGCACAGGCCGTGCAGCTCTCCGCCTACCCGAAGGCCTACGCGCAGTGGGAGCAGTCGGCGACCGCCTGGCTGGCCACGCTCTGAGTCCGTCCCCGACGGAGTCGCTCCGTCGGCGGCGCCGGGTCATCCCTCCGATCGAGATTGGATCACGACCGGTGCGCCGACACCTCCTCCCGCGTCCGGCGTTCGTAGAATGCCGCCGATGAGCACGAACGCCGCCACGGACCCGATGATCGGTCGCATGATCGATCAGCGGTACCGCGTGCGCTCCCGCATCGCGCGCGGGGGCATGGCGACCGTGTACCTGGCGACCGACGTCCGCCTCGAGCGGCGGGTCGCGATCAAGATCATGCACGGCCACCTGGCCGACGACCCCGGGTTCCGGGAGCGCTTCATCCAGGAGGCCCGGTCCGCCGCCCGGCTGTCGCACCCGAACCTGGTCGGCGTGTACGACCAGGGCGCCGAGGACGACACCGCGTACATCGTGATGGAGTACATCCCCGGCATCACGCTGCGCGACCTCCTGCAGGAGCACCGTGCGCTGACCCCGGAGCAGGCGACGGACATCCTCCGCGCCGTGCTCGCCGGCCTCGCGTCCGCGCACCGCGCCGGCATCGTGCACCGCGACCTGAAGCCGGAGAACGTGCTCCTCGCCGACGACGGGCGGATCAAGCTCGGCGACTTCGGGCTCGCCCGCGCCTCGACGCAGAACACCGCCACGGGTGCTGCGCTGCTCGGCACGATCGCGTACCTCTCCCCCGAGCTCGTCACGCGTGGCGCGGCGGACTCGCGGAGCGACATCTACGCGGTCGGGATCATGCTCTACGAGATGCTCACCGGCGAGCAGCCGTACAAGGGCGAGCAGCCGATGCAGATCGCGTACCAGCACGCGAACGACACCGTGCCCGCCCCGAGCCTGGCGGTCCCCGGCGTCCCCCACCACCTCGACGAACTCGTGGCCTGGTCCACGGCACGCGACCCCGACGACCGACCGCGGGACGCCCGCGAGATGCTCGACCACATCACCGGCAACGAGCAGCGGGCGACCGGTCAGTACCGCACGGCGATCCTCCGTCCGGAGAACGCGACGGCGATCCTGCCGGCAGGCGCGCCCACGCCCGACACCTCCGATGCCACCACGGTCCTCGAACCGCGCGGCACCGACCGGAGCACCGGCCCGGCGCGGCGCCCCGGCGGCAACGCCCCGGGACCACGACGGACCGGCAACGCACCTGGTGCGCTCTCCCCGGCCAGCCAGCGCCTCGCCGACAAGTCCGCACGGCGGCGCAAGCGCGGGTGGGTCCTGCTCGTCGTCGTCGTCGTCCTCGCCCTCGTCGCCGCCGGGGTGGGTTGGTACTTCGGACCGGGTCCCGGCGGCAACGTGCGGATCCCGCAGGTCGCCGGCAAGTCCGTGTCCCAGGCACGACAGCTGCTCCAGGCGGAGGGACTCCAGGCGGCCGACCGGACGGGCACCCGATTCGACGCCGTCGTCGCGAAGGGTCAGGTGTCGGCGACGGCCCCCGCTGCCTCGCGCGAGGTCCGCCGCGGCACCTCGGTGCAGATCCTGGTGTCGGACGGCCCGAAGATGATCGCCCTCCCCGCGATCGTCGGGCAGTCGGTGTCGACCGCCGACGCCGCGCTCGACGACGACTTCGACCTGCAGGACCCCCGGTACCAGTTCTCCGCCGACGCCGCGAAGGACACCGTCATCGCGGCCACGGGGCGGGACGCCGACGGCAACAGCGTCGACCTCACGACGGTCACCGAGTACGGCGAACGCGGGCCGGTGACGCTGACGGTCTCCCTCGGGCCGGTCCCCGACGTGGTGGGCAAGACCGTGTCCGACGCCGAGACGACCCTGCAGGGTGTCGAGCTCACGGTCGGCAAGCAGGACGAGCAGTACAGCGAGAGCGTCGCGGACGGCCGGGTCATCTCAGCGACGCCGCAGGCCGACCCGGCGGTCAAGGGCACCGCGGTCGACCTCGTCGTGTCCAGGGGCCCCGCACCGATCGTGCTCCCCGACGTGCACGGGAAGACCATCAACCAGGCGTCGTCGACGCTGGAGAACCTCGGGCTGAAGGTGTCCGTGCCGAACTGCACGAACATCCTCTGTGGGTTCTACGACTGGAAGTCGAGCCTGCCGGTGAAGGCGACCGACCCCGCGGCGGGGACGACGGTGCACAAGGGCGACACGGTCACGCTGAGCTACGACCAGTAGACGCGGCAGGTTCGAGGACGCAAGGCCCGGTGCCAGCTGGCACCGGGCCCCGCGTCTCTCCCGTGGTCGCGACTACCGCGCGGTGTACGGGTGCGCGCTCAGTTCCTCGGCGACCAGGAACGCGAGCTCGAGCGACTGCATGTGGTTGAGCCGCGGGTCACAGAGCGACTCGTAGCGCGTCGCGAGCGTCGCCTCGTCGATCTGCTCGGAGCCGCCCAGGCACTCGGTGACGTCGTCACCGGTGAGTTCGACGTGCATGCCGCCCGGGTAGGTGCCGGCCTCGCGGTGCGCCTCGAAGAAGCCGAGGACCTCGTCCACGACGTCGTCGAAGCGGCGCGTCTTGTACCCGGACGGGGTCGTGAGCCCGTTGCCGTGCATCGGGTCGGTGACCCAGAGCGGGTTCGCGTCCATGCCCTTGATCGCCTCGAGGAGCTTGGGCAGCTCGTCGCGGATCCGGCCGGCGCCCATCCGGGTGATGAAGGTCAGACGACCCGGCTCGCGGTTCGGGTCGAGCTTCTCGATGAGCGCCTCCATGTCGGCGACCGAGGTGGTCGGCCCGAGCTTGACGCCGATCGGGTTCCGGACCCGCGAGAGGAAGTCGACGTGCGCGCCGTCGAGGTCGCGCGTGCGCTCCCCGATCCAGATGAAGTGGCCGGACGTGTCGTACGGCAGACCGGAACGGGAGTCGATGCGGGTCATCGGACGCTCGTAGTCCATGAGCAGGCCCTCGTGCGAGGCGAAGAACTCGACGTGCTTCAGCTGGTCGAAGTCCGCACCGCAGGCGTCCATGAACCGGATCGCGCGGTCGATCTCCTTCGCGAGGTGCTCGTACCGGGCGTTCGCCGGGTTCGACGCGAAGCCCTTGTTCCACGAGTGCACCTGGCGCAGGTCGGCGAAGCCCCCCTGCGTGAAGGCGCGGACGAGGTTCAGGGTCGACGCGGCCGTGTGGTAGCCCTGCACGAGACGACGGGGGTCGGCCTGTCGGCTCTCCGGCGTGAAGTCGTAGCCGTTCACGATGTCGCCGCGGTACGCCGGCAGGGTGACGTCGCCGCGCGTCTCGAAGTCGCTCGACCGCGGCTTGGCGAACTGTCCGGCCATCCGACCCATCTTGACGACGGGCATCGAGGCGCCGTACGTCAGGACGACGGCCATCTGCAGGATCGTCTTGACGCGGTCGCGGATGGAGTCGGCGGTCGCACCGGCGAAGGTCTCGGCGCAGTCACCGCCCTGCAGCAGGAACGCCTTGCCCTGCGCGGCGGCGGCGAGGCGGTCGCGGAGCTGGTCGACCTCGCCCGCGAAGACGAGCGGGGGCAGCGCCGCGATCTCGGCGGAGGCAGCCTCGGCTGCTGCCTGGTCCGGCCAGGAGGGCTGCTGCTTGATCGGGAGCGTCCGCCAGTAGTCGAGGCCCTCGATGACGTCCGGATCCTGCAGGGCGACGAAGTCGGTCGACTCGAACAAGGGGGTACCTCGGTGTTCCTCGATGGTGGTGCCCCGACCGACGGCCGGGGTCCGCCCCGGCGGGCGTGCCGGGACCATCAGAGCCTAACGTGCGGCCGTGCCCTGCCGTTCCCGCATGACCTTCTCCCGCGCGGAACTGGCCCGTTCCTTGACGCTCGTCGCGTAGACGTCCGCGTACTCCTGGCGGCTCAGGCCGGCCAGCTCGTGCATGACCTCGTCCGTGACGCTCCGCAGGATGAAGCGGTCGGTCTCGAAGCCCTGGAAGCGGGAGAAGTCGAGGGGCTTGCCGAAGACGACGCCGACGCGCTTGAACTTCGGGATCCGCTGCCCGATCTGCTGCACCTCCCTGGTGCCGATCATCGCGACGGGGACGACGAGGACGCGTCCCTCGAGGATCATCCGCGCGATGCCCGTGCGCCCCCGGTAGAGCCGGCCGTCGGGACTCCGCGTGCCCTCGGGGTAGATGCCGAGCTGCTCGCCGCGCGCGAGCACCTGCAGGCCGGTGCGGAGCGACGCCTCCGACGCCTTGCCGCCGGAGCGGTCGATCGGGAGCTGACCGATCGCGTTGAAGAACGTCTTCGTCGCCCAGCCCTTGAGGCCGCGCCCGGTGAAGTAGTCGCTCTTGGCCAGGAACGACATCCGCCGGTCGAGCACGGCGGGCAGGATCACGGAGTCGATGAACGACACGTGGTTCGACGCGAAGATCACCGGGCCCGACGTCGGCACGTGCTCACGCCCGACGACCCAGGGCCGGAAGAGCGTGAGGATGAGCGGGCCGAGCAGGAAGTTCTTCAGCAGCCAGTAGAGCATCGTCGACTCCAGTTCGGGACGGGCGGCGGAGGCGGGCCCTAGGCCGTCCGGGCGTGGATGCGCGCGAGGTCCGCGGCGCCGACGACGCCCGCGTCGTTGACGAGCTCGGCGATCACGAACTCCGGCTCCGGGTGGTACCCGCGGGCGGGGAGGTTGTTGAGGTAGGCCTGGCGGATGGGCTCGAGGAGGCGCTCCCCCGCGCTCGCGACGCCGCCGCCGAAGACGAACAGCTGCGGGTCGAGCACGGCGGACAGCGAGGCACATGCCTCGCCGAGGTGCCGGCCGAGCCGCCGGAGCGCCGCGAGCGCACCCGGGTCGTCGGCGAGGATGAGGTCCCCGACGACCTTGCCGTCGAGGTGCCCGCCGTTGTCGTCCCGCGCCTGGGCGAGCGCGACGCCGATGCCGCCGGCGTCGGCGACGTCGTTCGCCATCCGCTGCAGTGCCCGGCCGGAGCCGTACTGCTCGATGCAACCGCGCGCGCCACAGCCGCAGGGCAGGCCGTTCGGGACGATGCGGAGGTGTCCGATCTCGCCGCCGGTGCCGAAACCGCCACGGAACAGCCGGTCCTCGGTGACGATCGCGCCGCCGACACCGGTGCCGATCGTGAGCATCGTCATGTCGGAGACGAGCCGCCCGGCCCCGAACCGGAACTCGGCCCAGCCGGCGGCGTTGGCGTCGTTGTCGACGGTGATGTGCACGTCGCCGACGCGCTGCTGCAGCTTCTGCCGCAGCGGCTCGTTCCGCCAGCGGATGTTCGGCGTGTAGTAGACGATCGACTGCGAGGCGTCGATGAAGCCGGGAGCGGCGACACCGACGGCGCTCACCTCGTGCGCGGCACGCAGTCGCGAGACCATCGCGACGACGTCGTCGAGCATGGCGTCCGGGTCCGCAGCGTTCGTGGCGACGCGGTCCTCGGCGAGGATCTCGCCGAGCTCCGAGACGACCGCTCCCGCGATCTTGGTCCCCCCGATGTCGATTCCGATGGCGTGCACGAGGACCGAGCCTACCGGTTCGGTGCGTTCTCATCGAACGCCGCGCATCGCGCCCTATGCTGGGATCAGAGCCCTCGAAGATGAGGCGAACTCGAATCGAATCGGCCGACAAGGGAGTCACCGTGAACGATCAGCGGCCCGCCACCACCGGCGCAGGCACCACCCCGACGACGGCACCCGTCGCACCCGACCACGGCTCGGCGGCACGACTGCTCGCCGACCGCGCGCGACTCACACCGGACCGCCCGCTCCTCGGGCAGCGGAACGGCGACACGTGGTCGACGATCCCCGCGTCCGACGTGCTCGCCCGGGTCCGTGGCATCGCGAAGGGGTTCGTCGCCGCCGGCCTCGAGCCAGGAGCCCACGTGGCGATCCTGTCGCGCACGCGGCTGGAGTGGACGCTCGTCGACTTCGCGATCTGGACCGCCGGCCTGGTGTCGGTGCCGGTCTACGAGACCAGCTCCCCCGACCAGGTGCAGTGGATCCTCGGCGACTCCGAGTCCGTCGCGATCGTCGTCGAGCAGGAGGAGCACGCCCGCCGTGTCGCCGGGATCGCCGAGGCCCTGCCGCACCTCGGCCAGCACTGGACGATCGACGGCGGCGGGCTCGACGACCTCGTCCGCCTCGGCGAGGACGTGTCCGACGCCGACCTCGACGCCAGGACGGCATCCGTGCACGGGCACGACGACGCCACGATCATCTACACGTCGGGCACCACCGGTCGGCCGAAGGGCTGTGTGCTGCGGCACGACAACTTCACCGCCACCGTCGAGGGATCGACCGAGGCGATGAGCGAGATCATCGCGGGCGACGCCTCGACCCTGCTGTTCATCCCGATGGCCCACGTGTTCGCCCGCTTCATCGCCGTCATGTCGATCTCCGCCGGCACGCTCGTCGGCCACGAGCCGGACACCAAGGACCTGATGCGGGCCGTGGCGACCTTCCGGCCCACGTTCCTGCTCGCGGTCCCGCGGGTGTTCGAGAAGATCTACAACTCCGCCGAGCAGAAGGCCGACCTCGGCGGGCGCGGCCGGGTGTTCCGCGCCGCGGCCGACACCGCCGTCGCGCACTCCGAGGCCGTCGCCGCCGGTCGGGTGCCGCTCCTGCTCGCGCTGCGCTACCGCCTGTTCGACCGGCTCGTGTACTGCAAGCTCCGCGACGCGATCGGCGGCCGGGTGCAGTACGCCATCAGCGGCTCGGCACCGCTCAGCCCGCGACTGTCGCACTTCTTCCGGTCGATCGGCGTCCTCATCCTCGAGGGCTACGGCCTCACCGAGACGACCGCACCGGCCACCGTGAACCGGGCCGCGGAGCTCCGCATCGGCACGGTCGGGCGCGCACTGCCCGGCGTCGAGGTCCGCATCGCCGACGACGACGAGATCCTCATCCGCGGCGTGGACGTGTTCGACCGGTACTGGCAGAACCCCGAGGCCACCGCGAAGGCCTTCGCGGACGGCTGGTTCCGCACCGGCGACCTCGGTCGACTCGACGGCGACGGCGTCCTCACGGTCACCGGACGCGCCAAGGAGCTCATCGTGACCGCGAGCGGGAAGAACGTCGCCCCCGCACCGCTCGAGGACCGCATCCGTGAGCACCCGCTGGTCGGGCAGGTCGTCGTGGTCGGTGAGGGCAAGCCCTTCGTCGCGGCGCTCGTGACCCTGGACCGGGACATGCTGCCCGGGTGGTGCCAGGCGCGTGGGATCACCCCGGCGCTCTCCGCACACGAGGCCGCCTACGACGAGCGCGTGCACGCCGCCGTGCAGGAGGCGATCGACGCCGGCAACGCGCACGTGTCGCGTGCCGAGTCGGTCCGCTCGTTCACGATCATCGACACCGAGCTGACCGAGGCGTCCGGGCACCTCACGCCCAAGCTCACCATCAAGCGGAACGTCGTGATGCGGGACTTCGCGGCCGACGTGGAGCACATCTACTCCGGGTCGAAGGTGCAGACGACCGCGACGCCGGTGGTGGCGGGACGCCGCCGGCGCTGATCCGGCCCGGCGAGCGGGTGTGACTGGAGGCCCGGTGCCGGTCCGTCGGACCGGCACCGGGCCTCCAGTGCGTCACGTCTCGTCAGTCAGCCGTTGCGCCCGTCCGGAGCGTCAGCGGGGTCCAGGACGGCCGTGGCGGACGTCGTCGGGACCGGCTCCGGTCGGCGGTTGGTGCGGGTGCGGTGCGAGCTGAGCTCGTCGTCCTGAGGTGCCATCGTGCGTCCTGGGTGGGTGTGGGAATCCGTGCCGGTGGGGGGCCGACCCGGACACGGTACCTCGCTGCCGGGACAAGGCGACAATCCCGCGTCCGGGTGTCACGATCGTGCGGTGATCCGCACGCGGCTCAGTGGAACCAGTCCTGCGTCCGGATGTCCCGGAGCGCCTGCCGACGGGTCTCCGGCGCCAGCGTCATGACGTACACGGTCCCGTCGAGGTGGTCGACCTCGTGCTGCAGCGCCTCGGCCATGAGCCCGGTGCCCTCGACGACGACCTCGTTCCCGTCGACGTCGACGCCGCGGACCTTCGCGTACGGGTACCGCGAGGTCGGGTACGCCAGTCCCGGCACCGAGAGGCAGCCCTCGTCCATGAGCTCGGGTTCACCGGACACCTCGACGACCTCGGGGTTCAGGACGTAGCCGACCTCCCCGTCGACGTTGTAGGAGAACGCGCGCAGCCCGACGCCGATCTGCGGGGCGGCGACGCCGGCACGGCCGGGTTCGCGGACGGTGTCGACGAGGTCCTGCACGAGGTCGCGGATCCCCGGGGACCCGAGCGCCGACGGCGCGATCGGGTCGGCCGGCGAACGGAGGACGGGGTCGCCGAACAGGCGGATGGGACGGACGGTCACGTTACTGCAGCACCACCAGGAGGTCGCCGGCGTCCACCTGCTGGGTCACCGGGATCGCGAGACGGCCGACGGTGCCCCCGGTGGGCGCCGTGATGGCCGCTTCCATCTTCATCGCCTCGATGCTCGCCACGGCCACTCCGGCCTCGACGACGTCACCGACGGCGACCTTGAGCGTCACGACACCGGAGAACGGTGCCGCGACCTGTCTGGGGTCGGACCGGTCCGCCTGCTCGGCGGCCTTCGTCTCGACGTGGATCGACCGGTCGCGGACCGCCACGGGACGGAGTTGCCCGTTCAGCGTCGCCATCACGGTGCGGACGCCCCGCGCGTCCGCCTCGCCGATCGCCTCGAGCCCGACGAGCAGGTCGACGCCGGGGCCGAGCGGGACGACGTGCTCCTCGCCCTGACGGAGGCCGTACAGGTGGTCCAGGGTCGACACCGTCGACAGGTCCCCGTACTCGTCGCGCACCTGCTGGAACGCGGCCGTGGGCTGCGGGAAGAGCAGCCGGTTGAGCGCGGCGCGGCGAGCCGGACCCGGGGTGGCGAGGTGCGCGCGCTCGTCGTCCGGCACGGGCGTGACCTCGAGCGAGACCGTGCGACCGGCCAGGACCTTCGAGCGGAACGGCTCGGGCCAGCCGCCGGGCAGCTCGCCGAGCTCACCCGCCATGAAGCCGATGACGGAGTCCGGGACGTCGTACTGCTGCGGGTTCTGCTCGAAGTCGTCCGGGTCGGCGTCGACGGCCGCGAGCTGGAGCGCGAGGTCCCCGACGACCTTCGACGACGGCGTCACCTTGGTCGGGCGCCCGAGGATCCGGTTCGCCGCGGCGTACCAGTCCTCGACCTGCTCGAACCGGTCGCCGAGCCCGAGGGCGATCGCCTGCTGGCGGAGGTTCGAGAGCTGCCCGCCCGGGATCTCGTGCTGGTAGACACGGCCGGTGGGACCGGCGAGCCCGGACTCGAAGGGGGCGTACACGCGACGCACCGCTTCCCAGTAGGGTTCGAGGTCGCCGACGGCGGCGAGGGAGATGCCGGTGTCGCGCTCGGTGTGCGCCAGTGCGGCGACGAGCGCGGACATGCTCGGCTGGCTCGTCGTCCCGGCCATCGGCGCCGCGGCGACGTCCACGGCGTCGGCGCCGGCACGGGCCGCGGCGAGGAGCGTCGCGAGCTGGCCGCCGGCGGTGTCGTGCGTGTGGACGTGCACCGGCTGGTCGAACCGTTCGCGGAGTGCGGTCACGAGCCGCTCCGCCGCACCGGCACGGAGGAGCCCGGCCATGTCCTTGACGCCGATGACGTGCGCACCAGCCGCCACCATCTGCTCCGCCAGGCGGAGGTAGTAGTCGAGCGTGTAGAGGTCCTCGGCGGGGTCGAGCAGGTCGCCCGAGTAGCAGAGTGCGGCCTCGGCCACGGCGGTGCCCGTCGCGAGGACGGCGTCGAGGGCCGGACGGAGCTGGCTGACGTCGTTGAGGGCGTCGAACACGCGGAACACGTCGACGCCGGTGGCGGCTGCCTCGGCCACGAAGGCGTCGGACACCTCGGTCGGGTACGGCGTGTACCCGACGGTGTTGCGTCCACGCAGCAGCATCTGGATCGGGATGTTCGGCATGGCCTCGCGCAGGGCCGCCAGGCGTTCCCACGGGTCCTCGACGAGGAAGCGGAGTGCGACGTCGTACGTCGCGCCGCCCCACGCTTCCATGCTGAGCAGCTGCGGCGTCAGCCGCGCCACGTGCGGGGCCACCGCGACCAGGTCTCTGGTGCGCACCCGGGTCGCCAGGAGGGACTGGTGGGCGTCGCGCATCGTGGTCTCGGTGACCGCGAGCGCGGTCTGGGCGCGGAGGGACTCGGCCCATGCCGCCGGGCCGAGCTGCTGCAGGCGCTGGCGCTCACCGGGAGGCGGCGCTGTCGTCAGGTCGACCCTCGGGAGCTTCAGCGCAGGATCGACCATCTGCGCGCCACGCTCGCCGTTCGGTCGGTTCACCGTGACGTCGGCCAGCCAGTTGAGGACCTTCGTCCCGCGGTCCTTCGACACGTGCCCGGCGAACAGCTGCGGTCGCTCGGCGATGAAGGACGTCGAGACGTCGCCGCGGGCGAAGTCGGGGTCGTCGAGCACGGCCTGCAGGAACGGGATGTTCGTGCTGACGCCCCGGATGCGGAACTCCGCCAGGGCGCGCTTGGCCCGGGCGACGGCGCTCGGGAAGTCCCGCGCACGGCAGGTCATCTTCGCGAGCATCGAGTCGAAGTGCGGGCTGATCTGTGCGCCGGTGGCCACCGTGCCGCCGTCGAGCCGGACGCCGGCGCCACCGGGACTGCGGTACGTGGTGATGCGCCCCGTGTCCGGACGGAAGCCCTGCGTGGGGTCCTCGGTCGTGATGCGGGTCTGGAGCGCCGCACCGTGCACGGCGACGGTGTCCTGCGACAGGCCGAGGTCGCCGAGGGTCTCCCCCGCGGCGATGCGCATCTGCGACTGCACCAGGTCGACGTCGGTGACCTCCTCGGTCACCGTGTGCTCGACCTGGATGCGCGGGTTCATCTCGATGAAGACGTGCTGGCCGGCACGCTCGCCGACGGTGTCGAGGAGGAACTCGACGGTGCCGGCGTTGACGTACCCGATCGACCTCGCGAACGCGACGGCGTCGCGGTGCAGCGCCCGGGCGACGTCGGCGTCGAGGTTCGGCGCCGGGGCGATCTCGACGACCTTCTGGTTCCGGCGCTGGACGGAGCAGTCACGCTCGAAGAGGTGGATCGTGCCGGCGTCATCGCCCGTCGCGTCGGCGAGGATCTGCACCTCGATGTGCCGCGGGCGGAGCACGGCCTGCTCGAGGAACATCGTCGGGTCGCCGAACGCGCTGTCGGCCTCGCGCATCGCTTCCTCGAGCGCCGGACGGAGCTCCTCGGGGGTCTCCACGCGGCGCATGCCCCGACCGCCACCGCCGGCGACGGCCTTGGCGAACACCGGGAACCCGATGGCCGCGGCGCCGGCGACGAGCTCGTCGACGTCGCGACTGGCCGGGGTGCTGGCGAGGACCGGGACGCCGGCCGCGATCGCGTGCTCCTTCGCGGTGACCTTGTTGCCCGCCATCTCGAGGACGTGCTGGCCGGGGCCGATGAAGGTGATGCCGTTCGCGGCGGCGGCCGCGGCGAGGTCCGGGTTCTCGGACAGGAAGCCGTAGCCGGGGTAGATCGCGTCGGCGCCGGACTCCCGCGCGACGCGGATGATCTCCGACACGTCGAGGTAGGCCCGGACCGGGTGCCCGCGCTCCCCGATCAGGTACGCCTCGTCCGCCTTGAGACGGTGCAGCGAACCGCGGTCTTCGTAGGGGTAGACAGCGACGGTCCGGGCGCCGAGTTCGTACGCCGCGCGGAAGGCACGGATCGCGATCTCACCACGGTTGGCGACGAGGATCTTGCGGAACACGCGGGCCCTTTCAGCGCTGGGTCAGGTGAGACCACCCTACTGGCGGTAACGTTGCTCAACGTGCATGTACTCAGCGTGAGCTCTCTCAAGGGCGGTGTCGGCAAGACGACGGTCACACTCGGCCTGACCTCGGCCGCGTTCGCCAAGGGACTGCGAACGCTGGTGGTCGACCTCGACCCCCAGTCGGACGTCTCCACGGGCCTCGACATCGACATCGCCGGCCACCTCAACGTGGCCGACGTGCTCGAGAACCCGAAGGAGAAGATCGTCCGCCAGGCCATCGCGCCGTCGGGGTGGACGAAGGGGTCCCAGGGCAAGATCGACGTGATGGTCGGCTCGCCCTCGGCGATCAACTTCGACGGCCCGCACCCGTCGATCCGCGACATCTGGAAGCTCGAAGAGGCGCTCGCCAATGTCGAGCAGGACTACGAACTCGTCCTCATCGACTGTGCGCCGTCCCTGAACGCGTTGACCCGCACCGCGTGGGCCGCTTCCGACCGGGTCTCCGTCGTCACCGAGCCCGGGCTGTTCTCCGTCGCCGCCGCCGACCGAGCACTCCGTGCGATCGAGGAGATCCGCCGCGGTCTGTCCCCCCGACTGCAGCCGCTCGGCATCATCGTGAACCGCGCCCGCGTGCAGTCGCTCGAGCACCAGTTCCGGATCAAGGAACTCCGCGACATGTTCGGGCCGCTCGTGCTCTCGCCGCAGCTGCCCGAGCGCACCTCCCTGCAGCAGGCCCAGGGTGCAGCGAAGCCCCTGCACGTGTGGCCGGGCGAGTCCGCGCAGGAGATGGCGCGGAACTTCGACCAGCTGCTCGAGCGGATCATGCGCACCGGCAAGATCGGGCCGTACGCCGACGGAGCACCTCCCGCCGAGTGACGGCCCCGCGGCTCCCGACACAGCGAAACCCCCGGCACGGATTGCCGGGGGTTTCGTCGTTCGGGGCTTCGTCAGGGTGCTGGGTCGCCCGGACCGGAATCGATCCCACACCCGACGAGTGGTCACGACGCACCGCTCATTTCCCCCGAGTGGTCGACAACGGTCGCGCGAAGTGCCGTGCGGCGACGATCTCCGACCGTTCGACGCGCGGGAGGCGGGGTGTCGTGACCACTCGGGGCAGGGCACGGAGGGCACGCGGGCACAGCGCACGGGCACGGGCACGGGCACGGGCACGGGCACAGCGCACGCGCACGCGCATCTCGAGGTTCCACGACTCGCCGCTCAGGTCCGTGGGGGTTCCACGAAGCGGCGGTCCGACGCGTCGAGGTGCGCGAATTGCGGAACCTCGACGGGAACGGGAACGGGAACGCGCACGGGAACGGGCGCCTGCCCGCGGGCGGGTCAGGAAGCGCGGGTTGCGCGGCGCGCGGCGAGCTCGTCGGCGGGGTCGGCTGCCGGGGTCGCGTCGAGCTCGACCAGGGAGCTCTCGACCTCACGCAGGACCTTGCCGACCGCGATGCCGAACACGCCCTGACCGCGAGACACCAGGTCGATGACCTCGTCGTCGGAGGTGCACAGGTAGACCGAGGCTCCATCGGACATCAGGGTCGTCTGGGCGAGGTCCGAGACGCCGGACTCGCGGAGCTGGTTGACGGCCGTGCGGATCTGCTGGAGCGAGATGCCGGTGTCGAGGAGGCGCTTGACGAGCTTCAGGACGAGGATGTCGCGGAACCCGTACAGCCGCTGCGAACCGGAACCCGCGGCGCCGCGGATGGTCGGCTGCACGAGTTCGGTGCGGGCCCAGTAGTCGAGCTGGCGGTAGCTGATCCCGGCGGCCTTGGCGGCGACGGTGCCGCGGTAGCCGTTCTGCTCGTCGTGTTCCGGGAGCCCGTCGGTGAAGAGCAGCCCGAGGTCGTACCGCGTCATGTCCGACGGGGTGCCGGGGGTACCACTGTCGCTCATCGAACTACCCCACTCATTGGACTGCCTTCCAGGACGATCGAGCCCTCATCCGAAGCTTCAACGACGGGTTGAGAGTTGTGCCGGTTCCCACGGTAGCGACTCCGACGGCTCCGACGCGGGACATCCGACTCGGCGCGTCCGGCGTGTCGAGGATACGCCCCGGCACCGACTCCCCGACAGGGCCCGCGCGGGTCCCGGGTCATGCGTCCATCCGTCCGATCGCCGCGCGGATCAGGTTCGAGCGGATCACCTCGAGGTGACCGGCGATCTCCCGCGCGGCCTCGAGCGCCTTGGCCTTCGACGTGGCGTCCCCGCGGCGGGAGACGGGCATGAGGGCCGACTCGATGAGCCCGACCTCGCGCTCCGCGGTGGACCGGAAGGTGCGGAGGTGCCGGGGTTCGATGCCGGTCCGCTGGAGTTCGACGAGGGCCTTCAGGACGACCACGGCGTCCTCGCCGAAGGTCTCCGACGCGGGCAGCAGCGATGCGGACACGGCGTCCGCGAGCAGCATCGGGGTCGCGCCGGCCGCACGGACGAGGTCGTCGCGCGAGTACCGCTTCTCGCCCCCGAGGATGGAGGGCTTCGGGCCGTCACCACCCCCGGGCAGGACGGGCTCGCGACCGGCGTCGAGGTCGGCGAGGTACTCCTTGATGACCTTGAGCGGCAGGTAGTGGTCGCGCTGCAGGCCGAGCACGATCCGGAGTCGCTCGACGTCGGCCGCGGAGAACTTGCGGTACCCGCTCGCCGTCCGGATCGGCGTGACGAGCTCACGCTCCTCGAGGAACCGCAGCTTCGAACTCGACAGGTCCGGGAAGTCCGGCTTGAGCCGGGCGATGACCTGGCCGATCGTCAGCAGGTCCGCGGCCGGCGAACCCGACCGCGCCGCGGCCGAGCGGGCGGCCACTACGCGTTCGCCAGGCGCGCCAGGTCGACCCGGGATGCGTAGAACGTCAGGCGGAACTTGCCGACCTGGACCTCGGCGCCGTCGGTGAGCGGCGCTTCGTCGATCCGGGTGCCGTCGAAGTACGTCCCGTTGAGCGACCCGAGGTCCTTCACGCGGAACGCCGTCCCGGTGCGGACGAACTGCGCGTGCTTGCGCGAGACCGTGACGTCGTCGAGGAAGATCTCGGCGTCGGGGTGGCGACCGGCCGTCGTGACGTCGGAGTCGAGCAGGAACCGGGCGCCGACGTTCGGGCCGCGACGCACGACGAGCAGTGCCGAGCCGGACGGCAGGGCGTTGATCGCGTCGCGCTCTTCGGGTGAGACACCGGACTCCGGCGTCAGCGCGGCGCCCATGTCCATGCTGAAGGTCAGCGTCGTGTCGACCAGCCGCTGCTCCGGGGCTCGTGCTCCCTGCGGCTGCGGAACCACTGGATCTGGCATCGTGGACCTCCTCCTCTTGGCAACCAAGCGTATCGGAAACGCCTGGGTGCGCGAGAGTCCCGTGGACGGGTGACATCCGCTGTCCGCGACGAGCGGACAGCTGCGCGCTCGGCTCCACGGCCCGGAACGCCGGTCAGCGGCCGCGCGCGAGCAGCCAGAGCAGGTAGGGCGCGCCGACGACACCGGTGACGACGCCGACGGGCAGGGTGTTCCCGGGGATCGCGAACTGTGCGACGAGGTCGCTCGCCAGGACGACCACGGCGCCCACCACGGCCGTCACGCCGAGCGCGACCCGGCCACCGCCGACGAGCCTCCTGGCCAGGGGCGCGGCCATCAGCGCGACGAAGGACACGGGGCCGGCGGTGGCGACGGCGGCGGCGGTGAGGCACACGGCCGTGAGGAACAGCAGGAGCTTCGCCCGGTTCGGTCGGAGCCCGAGCGAGGCGGCGACGTCGTCGCCGAGGGTCAGGACGGTGAGCCGTGGGGACTGCACGAGGGCCGCGGCCATCAGCACGACGAACGCGACCGCGAGCACGCCGACGACGTCCCGGTCGACGGCGTTGAGGCTGCCGGAGAGCCAGAGCAGGGCGGTGCCGGCCTGTTGCACGGTGCCGCTGGTCAGCATCCACCCGGTGACGCTCAGCGACATCGCGGCGACCCCGATGCCGACGAGCACCACGCGGTTGCCGGTGATCCCCCGACGCCAGGCGAGGGCGGCGATGAGCAGTGACACGAGCACCGCGCCGACGAGCACCGTCCAGAACAGGCCGATGCCGGAGACCCCGAAGAGGACGATCGCGGTCAGGCCGGACGCGCTCGCGCCGGACGTGATGCCGATGACGTCCGGACTCGCGATCGGGTTCCGGACGACGCTCTGCACGATGCCGCCCGCCACGCCGAGCGCGGCCCCGACGAGGACGGCGGCGAGGGTCCTCGGCCCGCGGAGCTGCCCGATCACGAAGTCCGAGATCGTGTCGCCGTGCCCGACCATCGCCGCCACGACCTGCCCCGGCGAGAGCGGGATGTCGCCGACGCCGAGGCCGACGAGCACGAGGGCGACGAGCACGACGAGCACGACCCCGAGCACCACGAGCTCACGTCGCGCTCCCCGGAGTCGGCCGGGAGCGGCGACCCGGCCGGCCCGGGCGTCGACGACCTCACCCCTGCTCACAGGCCACGCACCGCCCGCGAGCGCACGAGTGCGATGAACACCGGCGCACCGATCAGCGCCGTCACGATGCCGACCTGCAGCTCCCCCGGGTACGCCACGACGCGTCCGATGACGTCGGCGACGAGGAGCAGCGCCGGCGCGACGAGGGCGGACAGCAGGATCGTCCACCGGTGGTCGGGACCGCTCAACCGGCGGACGGCGTGGGGCACGGCCAGCCCGACGAACGCGATCGGCCCGGCGGCGGCGACCGCGGACCCGGCGAGCAGCACCGTGACCAGGCCACCGACCGCACGGACCACCACGACACGCTGCCCGAGCGACGCCGCGAGCTCGTCCCCGAGTGCGAGCGTGTTGAGCGACCGACCGAGGGCGAACGCGATGCCGAGCCCGACGACCACGGGGACGGTGACGATCCCGGCGGTGCCGAGGTCCTTCCCGGCGAGCGCACCGACCTGCCAGAACCGCAGCTGGTCGAGCAGGCTCTGGCTCGTCACGAGGACGGCGGTCGAGACCGACCCGAGCGCGGCAGCGACCACGGCACCGGAGAGCGCGAGCCCCACCGGGGTCAGCCCGCGGCGGGCGACGGCCGCGATGCCGTACACCAGGAGTGCCGCGAGGGCCGCGCCGACGAAGGCGAAGGGCAGGTAGGCGGCGGTGCCACTGATGCCGAAGACGGCGATGCCGGTGACCACCGCGAGCGCCGCGCCGGAGTTGATGCCGAGGATGCTCGGGTCGGCGAGCGGGTTGCGCGTCACGCCCTGCATCACCGCACCGGCGACGCCGAGTGCGGCACCGGCGAGCAGCCCGACGAGGGTGCGCGGCACCCGGTTGCCGAGGACGATGAGGCCGATCTCGTCGTTCCGGCCCGGGTGCAGCACGGTGTCGAGGACCGTCCCCAGCGGGATCGGCCGCGATCCGAAGGCGATGCTCAGCGCCACCGCGACGAGGAGCACCACGACGGCGAGGACCGTCGCGCCGACGAGTCGGCGGACGGAGCTGGGCGCGGGAGGCACGGGCGACGGGGAACGCATGAGGGGTGAGGCAACCCTAACGGCTCGTCGGGTGACGGCTCCTCGGCGATCGTCGAGGCAGTCGTGAGCGCGTGCAGGGCTCGTTCATAGCTCCGTCATGGGGAACGGGCCTGTACTCGTACCCATCGACGCCCGACCGGGACGTCGAGAGCGACCGGAGAGCACCGATGAACGAGATCCCGAACCCCGACGCCGAGCCGGGCACCACCCCGAACGACGCGCAGGCCACGCCCCGCTCCTCGTGGGAGGCGCCGCACGCGGACCGGTCGACGCTCCGTCCCGCCTACGCCTTCGACGGCTCCGGTCCGTACCTCTACGCGCCGGACGGTTCCGGCCCCTACGCCTACACGCACGACGGGCGCGGCCCGTACCTGATCGGGAGCCCGGCGTTGGCCGGCACCGCGGGCGCCTGGACCCAGGCAGCCCCGCACGCGGGGCACGACGCACACGCGCCGTACGGGCACCAGGCGCAGCACCCGTCCACGGTCCCCGGTTGGAGCGGCGCGTTCGGCACCCGCCCCGGTTCGCGGAAGCGCCGACTCGGGCTGGTCATCGGCTCCGGCATCGCCGCGCTCGCGATCGTGGGCGCTGCCGGTGGCACCGCGCTCGGTCTGACCTCGTCCGGCACCAGGACCACGTCGAGCCAGTCGCAGGGCACCACCACCACGCCGGGCACGGGCAACGGGAGCGGGACCTACGGCTTCACCGTCCCCGGCAACGGGAGCGGGAGCGGTTCCTCCGGCGACGGCAGCGGGTCGTCCGGCAGCGGGACGAGCACGCAGTCTCCCGCGACCGCCGCCACCGCCGCCCAGAAGAAGGGGCTCGTCACGATCGACACCGTGATGAACTACGACGCCTCCTCGCAGGCCGCCGGAACGGGCATGGTCCTCACCTCGGACGGCACCGTGCTGACGAACAACCACGTGATCCAGGGTGCGACGAGCATCACGGTGACCGACGAGACCACCGGCAAGGAGTACAAGGCCGACGTCGTCGGTGCCGACGCCACGAACGACGTCGCGGTCCTCAAGCTCGAGGGCGCGTCCGGCCTGTCGACGGTCACGCTCGACGACGACGGCGAGCCGAAGACCGGGGACGCCGTCACGGACGTCGGCAACGCCGAGGGCACCGGCAACCTCGTCGCCGCGACCGGCACGGTCACCGCGACCGACCAGGACATCCAGGTCCAGAGCGAGTCGGGCACCGGCACCGAGTCGCTGCACGGTCTCATCGAGGTCGCTGCCGACATCGTCTCCGGCGACTCCGGCGGACCGGTCCTCGACTCCGAGGGCGAGGTCGTCGGCATGGCGACGGCGGCGTCGTCCGGCTCGGCCGACGTCACGGGCTACGCGATCCCGATCACCACGGCGAAGTCGATCGCGGACAAGATCCTGGCCGGTGACGCCACCGGGACGATCACGATCGGCCTCCCGGCCTTCCTGGGTGTCCAGGTGAGCGGCGCGGCCGGTGGGACGTCGGGGACCACGGGCGGTGTGGCGGTCGCCGGGACCGTCGCCGGGTCGGGTGCGGCCGCCGCCGGGCTCGCCGCCGGGGACACCATCACCTCGATCGACGGCACGGCGATCACGAGCGCGGACCAGCTCACCCAGGTGATCCAGTCGAAGTCCGTCGGCGACCGCGTCTCGGTCGGCTACACGGACAGCACGGGTGCCGCGACCACGGTCACGGTGACCCTGACCGCCGGCCCGGCTGCCTAGCCCTCGGCAGCAGGCACGGCGGGCAGGAACGCCCGCACCAGCGACCGGTACACGTTCGCCGGCGACTCCGCACGGAAGGCGGAGGCGCCGGCGTCCGTGCGTCCGACGCGGGCGAACCCGTTGCCCTCGGCGCGCACGATCGTGACCGGACGTGGTGTCCCCGGACGACGGAGGTAGGACACCGTCCACGGCGCCGCCCAGAACCGGGCGAGCCGGGGGTCGGCCTCCGCGAGGTGTTCGGGCAGGTCGGGGGCGGTGTCGCCGCCGGCGAGGCGCCGGTCGAGCAGGTCGGCCCGGAGCGACCCCGTGCGGAACGGGAAGGTCCACGTCGGACCGACACCGAGCCTCCCGGCCGCGATCGCGACCACGCGTTCCGGCGCGAGCCGGGTGACCACCGAGTCGCCGTCGTCCGTCCCGTCGACCACGGTGCCGGCCCAGGCCTGGAGGCGCGACACGCGCCCGTCGGGCAGGTGCTGTTCCAGCGTGGTCGGCTGCACCGCCTCGGCCCACGGCTCGATGAGCGTCTGCGTGGTCGCCGGGACGGTGCCGAAGCGCCCGACCAGGCCGGCGTCCACCAGTCCGCGCCCGCCCGGGGTGCGGAGCAGGGTCGGGCTCCAGCGCTTGCCGGCCGTGCTCTGCAACGTCGAGAGCGCGTCGGAGTCGAGGCGGGGCCCCTCGATGCCCTGCGGTGTCGGGGCGGTGGGCAGCGGTTCGAGGTCGCGTGGCGCGGCGGCCGTGACCGGGCCGACGGCGCGGACGGAGTCGAGCACCGCGAAGACGGCGTCGTCCGTGGCGTCCAGCCGGACCAGCGGTCGTTCGACGGTCACGTCGACGCGGTGGCGTCCGGTCACGAAGAGCAGGTGGGCTCCCGCGACGGCGGTGGACTCGTGGTCCTCGTGGTCGGCACCGGGACGGACGTACTCGACGAGCCGTGCCGGGGCGCCGACCGATGCCCAGACGTCGCAGCCGACGAGGAGCAGACCGTCGACGGAACCGGGCAGCCGTTCCAGGAGCGAGGCGTTCTCGTCGCCGATGCCGCGGTCGCTCGGGCGGGAGCGGACGGTCAGGACGACGTCGTCGCCGGACAGGCGGAGGTCGGCCTGGGACACGTCCTCGCGACGCCAGGAGTCGGGGTGGCGGAGCGTCACCCGTGCGGTGCGGTCCTCGGAGCCGAGCGGGACGGGGACTGCCATGGCCGAAGGCTACGACGCAGCCGGGGCGAGGCCGCTGACGGCTCGCCGGGGTGCCGCGGTTCGCACCAGCCGGTCGTCAGCGTGGACGGCGCTCCGGCGGGGGTGGGACGCGCTTGGCGGCGACGACGTCGGCGAGGCGCACCTCGACGCGTCCGCGGCGGGTGTCGATCGTGACGGAGTCCGGTGTCCGTGCCACCAGGTCGCCGAGGGCGTCGGTCGCGCCGGCGCCGTCGCGGGCCCGGACGACGACGCGTTCGCCGATCGTGGCGTCGCCGAGCAGGCCGAGGGCGAGTGCCCTGGCGATCCGTGCCTGTTCGTCCACGCCGTCGACCCTACGGTGCTGGGCGGGCGGGGCCGGGACAGGCCGGGCGGGGCCGCCCGCGCTCGCGCTCGCGCTCGCGCCGCCTAGGGTGGAGGGATGGACAAGGCCCGCGTGGACAGCTGGATCTGGGCGGTCCGGATCACGAAGACCCGGTCCGCCGCGACGACCGCGTGCAAGGCGGGGCACGTCCGGGTGAACGGCGAGCGGGCGAAGCCGTCCACACCCGTCGGTCCCGGCGACGAGGTCCGGGTGCGACAGGCCGGGTTCGACCGCATCGTGGTCGTGCGGAGCATCATCCTGAAGCGTGTCGGTGCCACCGAGGCCGCGAAGCACCTCGACGACCGCACCCCGCCGCAGCTGCCGAAGGAGGAGGCCGGCTTCGTCCCGATGCGTGAGCGCGGCGCCGGCCGCCCCAGCAAGCGGGAGCGCCGCGACCTCGAGAAGCTCCGCGGGTACTGACCAGACTCTGCGGCTCCCGGACGGTCAGACGAAGCGGACGGTCTGCTGCAGGCGGTCCCGGATCTCGAACACGTCGACGGCACCCTCCGGCGACCAGACGCCGTTCAGGACCTGGCCGAGCGCACTGCGGCGGACCACGTACGCGGTGGGCTTCTTCGGGGAGCCGACGAGCTGCACGTCCTGGTCGACCGCGGAGTCGGGCACGACGAGCAGCCGGCCGGTGAACCGGACCCGCGTCTGCTTCTGCACGGCGCGTGCGGCGCGGACGAGCTCCTTCACCGGGCGCTCCCCCGGCTCGAGCGTGTCGCCGACGACCTCGCCGTGGTCGATCCGCACGGGGCCGCCCCAGTCGATGGACTCGAGCGCCCACAGGCCGCTCGGCAGCAGCACGACGTGGTCGAGCTTGCCCTCGGCACCGGCGTCGAGGTCGTGCCAGACGGTCACGCCGATGCCCATGTCGGCGACGATCGACGCGGTCGCCTCCTCCGCGAGCGCCTCACCCAGCAGCCGCCGGACGGACCGCGGCGCCGAGCGGACGAGCGTCGGGTCGTAGGGGTCCTCGATGGGGTCACCGAGTCCGACCCACTCCCGCTCCGCGGCGAGGAAGACCTCGCGCGAGCGACCCCCTGGATGGCCGTGGGACCGTGCCCGGGGGCGGGAGTCACGCCGTGCGGCGGGTGGGGCGTACTCGTCCCGACCGGACCCGGGTCGCCACACCGCGCTGCCGGAGGGTGCCGACGTCGGGCGCGATCCGGTGTCGTAGGCGCGGCGCGCGGCGGGGGTGCCGACGCGCTCCCAGGCGATCTGCACGCGGCGGAACCGGACAGCGTCGCCGCCGAGGTCGGGGTGGGTCTCGCGGGCGGCGCGACGGTACGCGCGGCGGAGTTCCTCGTCGTCCGCGGTCGCGGGGACGCCGAGGACCTCGTACGGGGTGGCGTCGGCCGGGCTGTCGGTCATGGCCCTGGCACAGTACCGGAGGGAGTGTCGGCGGCAGCCGAACGGACGCTGAACGCTCGCTGGGGCGTCGGTCGCTCAGTCCGTGTCGGCGTGCAGGTGGAGGTCGAGCGGGCGGCCGAGGAAGCGGGCGTACCGGTCCCCGGCCGGGCGAAGCGCCCGGGTCACTGCGGGTGGCAGCGGGACGAAAGCCGTCACCGTGACGCGGACGTCGTGCGTGCGCTCGCTGCGGCTCCAGGTACCGACGACGTGTCCGCGGTGCAGGACCATCGGCAGGAACACGCCGTTGCCGCCGGGGACGACCCGGTCGGCGTGTTCGGTGTCGAGGTGCGCGGTGCGGTCCGCGTAGCCGAGCAGCTGCTCGTCGAAGCCCGGGAGCAGGTGGACGGGAGCGACCGGGCGGGTCGGCACGCGGTCCGCCAGGGCGAGGACCCCGTCACCGAGGTCCTCGACGGCCTCCCCCGCGACCGCGACGCCGCGACGGACGTCGGCGAGGGGCAGCTTCGTCCAGCTCGCGGCGTCGGCCTCGGTCGCCGGTCCGCGCCCACGGAGGTACCCGACCATCAGACGACCGAGGGCTTCGTCGCGGTCCGGGACGGGCTGGACCGCCGGAGCCCACTCGTCGAGGAGCACGAGGTCCTGGCCCGTCCCGTTCGTCGGCCCCCAGGCCACGAGCCCCTCGACCGCCAGGTGGAGGAGCAGGTGTGTGCCGCGGCCGCCGGTCGGGTCGATGCCGTGCTCTCGCCACCGGGCGAACAGGTCGTCGCGGGGCAGGGACCGACCGCCGTGGAGGGCGTCGATCACCACCGAGCGGGCCTGGTCGACGACGGTGTCGTCGAGGCCGAGCTGGGCGCGGCGTCGCGCAGTCTGGCGGATCGTCCTGGCGGCGGTGCGGGAGGACAGCATCCGGAGGTCGTCCGGGCGGAGCACGTGCAGGGTGCCGCGCATCGGCCACGACCGCACGACGTCACCGCGGTCGAGCGCCGCTCGGACGTCCGCGCGGGTGGTGCCGAGCGCGCGGACCCCGATCGCCCAGAGCGCCTGCCCGAGGTCCTGCGCCTGCAGCGCCGTCATGTGCGCGACGACGTCGAGGACGGGTCCCGCGGCGGTGCCCACCGACGCCGGGGACCCGATGCGCTGAGCCGCGAGCCGCATGGCCCGCAGCTGCGCTCGCGTGGGGGTCACGACGCCGCGCTCACGTCGCTGCCGTCACGTCGGCTCGGTCACGTCGGCTCGGGCACGTCGGCTCGGGCACGTCGTCGGTGCTCAGACGACCGCGGCGGTGATGGCGTCGGCGTGCTGCTCGATGTAGGCCAGGTCGGCGCGGTAGAGGTCGGCGTGACCGTGGGCGAGGTCGCTGATGAACTTCGGGTTCCCGCCGGCCGCTTCTTCCTCGAGCATCGTCAGGAGCGCGGCGATCGAGGCGAGCATCGTCGGCACGAGGAGCGACCGTGACGCCTCGGCGAGTCCGTAGGCGCGGCAGAACTCCGCCGCACGGGCGAGTCGGGCGTCGAGGGTCGGCGCGGTGGAGCCTTCGACGGCCCCGGTGGTGAAGGGCGCGAACCGGTAGACCGCGCTCGCGACGTCCCAGACCCGCGGCCCGGGGTGCGCGGTGTCGAAGTCGATGATGCCGACCGCGACGACGCCGTCGTAGACGCAGTTGTACGGCGCGAAGTCGCCGTGGACGACGGTCTCGACCGGGCCGGCACCGGGCTGGGACCAGACGTCGACGTCGGGGTCGAGGGCGAACCCGGCCGCGGCGTCGTGGTAGTGCCGGAGCATCCGGGCACTGGTGACGAGGGCGGCTTCGCTCGCGACGTCCTCGGTCCAGGGGTACTCGCCGGCGAGACCGGGGACGAAGGAGACCGTCTCGAGCGTGTTGTCGAGCTCGATGGGCTCCGGTGCTGCCAGGAACCCCTGCTCGTGCAGGTGTGCGAGCAACCGGTGCACGGTGGGGGTCCACGGGCCGGCCGGACGGCGGACCCGGTCGTCGGTCTTGGTGATGCGCTCCATGAGTGCCCGCTCCTGTCGTGGTCGTCGTCGTCGACGTGCCATGGCCACCGCGGGCGTCTGTCGGACGACCGTCGGCGTGCACGTCAGCGTATCCGCCCGGGCACGCGGATGTCGCGTTCCATCGCACCCGGTGTCCGACATCCGTCGCATCCGGAGCCCGTCCGACGCATGCAGCGTTGCATGCAAGGCGTAGGATCGTCGCTCGTGAACAGCACGACGACGACCCCGGCGGCCTCGGACCGCGCCTACGAGCACGTCAAGCGGGCCATCATCCGCGGTGACCTCGCCGGGGGTACCGCGATCAGCGAGAACACGATCTGCCAGGACCTCGGGGTCTCGCGGACCCCGGTCCACGAGGCGTTCCTCCGGCTCGCGGCCGAGGAGCTCATCGCTCTCGAGTCCCGGAAGGGCGCCGTCGTGCGCCCGATGTCGCCGAACGAGGCGCGGGACGTCCTCGAGATGCGCGAGGCGATCGAGTCGACCGCGGCGACCCGTGTCGTCGCCGACGGCCGCGTGGCGGACCTGGCCCCGAGCCTCCAGGCCATGCTCGCGGAACAGGAGGCCGCCGTGCTCGCCGGCGACGTCGACCGGTTCGTCGAGGTGGACGCCGAGTTCCACGGTGCCGTGATCGGCGCGTCGCGGAACGCGATCGCCGTCCTCTTCGCGCGCACCCTCCGCGACCGGCAGCAGCGACTCCGGCACCAGCTGATGCGGGTGCAGCCGGCCCAGCTGCAGTCGTCGCTCGACGACCACCGGGCACTCGCCGACGCACTGTCCGACGGCGACGCGAGTCGGTACGCGGCGGTCCTCGGTCGGCACGTCGCGTCGCACCGGGGTGCGCTGTGAGCGCCACGGGGTCGATCCCGGTCCCCGTTGCCGGTTCGCGGTCACGAGCGGCCGTGAAGCCGTGGCTGATGGTGTGGGGAGCCGTCTTCGTCTGCTCGTGGGGCGGGAACCAGTTCAGCCCGCTGCTGCTCATGTACGAACAGCGCGCGCACTACTCGTCCGTGCTCGTCACCGTGTTCCTCGGGGTGTACGTCCTCGGACTCGCCCCGGCGCTCCTCGTCGCCGGGTCGCTCTCCGACCGCCACGGTCGTCGGCCGCTCATGCTCATCGGCATCGCGTCGGCCGTCGTCGGCAGCGGACTCCTCGCACTCGGGCCGCTCGGTCCCGGGTTCCTGATGGCCGGCCGCCTGTTCGCCGGTGTCACCGTCGGCATCGCCATGGCCGTCGGCAACAGCTGGGTGAAGGAGCTCTCCCAGGGGCGGTTCGACCCCGGGGCCGACGTGGCGTCCGGAGCACGCCGCGCGTCCCTCGCGTTCACGCTCGGGTCCGCCTCGGGTGCGCTGGTCGCCGGGCTCATCGCGCAGTGGGGACCGATCCCGGAGGTCCTGCCATTCCTCGTGCACATCGCGGTCGCACTGCCGTTCGCCGTCGTCGTGTGGCGGACCCCCGAGACGCAGACCTCCGGCGGTGTGGCGGGACCGTGGTGGCGGCAGTTGGGGATCCCCAGCGCCGGACACCGACGGTTCACGCGGGTCGTCCTCGTCGCGGCGCCGTGGGTGTTCGGGTCGGCGGCGATCGGGTACGGATACCTCCCCACGCGCCTCACGGGGGCGACCGGCACGTGGGGCCTCGTGTTCGCGACCGCGGCCACGGTCGTGGCGCTCGGTGTGTCGAGCGCGGTCCAGCCGCTCGCGAAGCGGGTGCACTCGGTCACGTCGGCGCGCGGACTCGCCACCGCGGTGCTCCTGATGACCGTCGGCATCGCGGTCGTCACCGTCGCGATCGTCCAGCAGTCGGTGTGGATCGGCCTCGCTGCGAACGTCGTGATCGGCGCCGGGATCGGGATCGCGCTCGTGTCCGCGCTGCTCGAGGTGCAGCGCATCGCGGGGCCGCGGGACCTGGCCGGACTGACGGGGGTGTTCTACGCGGTGGCGTACGCCGGGTTCCTCGCGCCGGCGGTCATCGCGGCGGTGGCGCAGGTGGTGGCGCTGCCCGTCGTGCTCTGGGTCGTCGTTGCGCTCGGGCTGGTGTCCTGGGTCGCGGTGCTCGTGTCGTCGCGGCGGCACATCCCGGCGTAGGCGCGGGGGGCGGGGGCGCTTGCGGGCGCGGGCGCGGGCGCTTGCGCTGGTGCGGGCGCGGGCGCGGGTGCGGGCGCGGGTGCGGGGGCGGGCGCGGGTGCGGGGGCGGGGCTTGAGCTGGTGCAGGGTTGGCCGCTCGGTGCGAGGTTGTACCGGCGCACGGGGCGACCAACGCCGCACCGCCTGGGGTAGGGCGCACCGTGCGGCGTTGCGCGAACGGCGCACCGTGCGGCGCAGGGGAAGGGCGCACCGTGCGTGGTTGCGCTCCCAGCTGGGCCTGGTGCGGGGTTGACCGCTCGGTGCCAGGTTGTACCGGCGCACGGATCGACCAACGCCGCACCAGCTGGGGAACGGCGCACCGTGCGGCGCGCGGGAACGGGCGCAACGGCGCACCGTGCGGCGCGAGGGAACGGCGCAACGACGCACCGTGCGGCGCAGCACGGCGCGGCGTCAGAGCTGGTCGCGGAGCCAGGACGGGCCGCGGCTCGTCGCGCCGGCGGCCTCCGCCCGCGCTCGGAGTTCCCGGTCGGCCGTCACGACCACGACGGGGCCGTCGCCGGCCTCCACCGCGGTGCGGGCAGCGGCGACGATCGCGTCGTCACCCGACCCGGGAGCGTCGAGGACCCGGACGCCGGGGGTGCCGGACGCGGCACCCGGGACGTCGGCCGTCGCTGCGCGGGCCTCACCCTCGAGCACGACCGTCCACCGCGGCCACCACCGGGTGAACCCGAGGTCGAGGAGCGGTGCGGGGACCCCGACCGCGGCGAGCGCGGCGATCCCTGCGACGAGCCGGGCGGCGGCGCCGGCGCGGTCCCTCCACCAGCCGTCCGGCACGCTGCCGACGACGTTCGCCGCGTCGACGACGACTTGCGGGGTGCGGTCGATGGCTCCGCGGAGCGCCGGCCACGAGGCCCCGAAACCGGGGTGCAGCGGCAGGTCCTCGACGGCGTCGACCGGGACCCACTCGAGCGCGAGGCTCTCGCGGTCGGCGATGACCGGCCGGAACGGACGGGAGGCACGCCCCACCACGGTCGTGTACGTCCAGAACCCGAGGTCGAGGACCGCGGTGTGGCGGAGGTCCACCCCGTCCTCGGGGACGCCGGCCTCCTCGGCCGACTCGCGGAGCGCGCCGGTCACGGCGTCCTCGTGCTCGTGGCGGGCACCGCCGGGGATGCCCCAGGTCCCGCCGTGGTGGCTCCACTCGACCCGGTGCTGCAGGAGGACACGGCCGTCGCCGTCGTCGACGAGCAGTCCGGCCGCGCCGAAGAGCCCCCATGCCTTCGTGCCGTCCGGCCCGTACGCCCAGGCGTCACCGGGGTCGCGGGGACCGGGCGGAGGACCTGGGGGCAGCTCGTCTGGCACGGTCCCAGCCTGGCACACGGCGTGTGTACGGGACCGCGGACGGCGTGTACGGTGACGTCCGAAGACACGGGGTGCCGCATCCGGCGGCTGAGATCACACCCGTCGAACCTGCTCGAGTTCGTACTCGCGAAGGGATCGTCCGATGAACACTCCTGCGCCCTCCCCTGCCTGGGCCCACCGTTCCGCCGAGCTGCTCGAGGCCGTCCGTGCCCGGGCGCCGCTGGTGCAGTGCATCACGAACACGGTGGTGCAGAACGTCACGGCGAACGTGCTGCTCGCGCTCGGGGCCTCGGCAGCGATGGTCGACGTGCCCACCGAGGCCGGGCCGTTCGCCCGGGTGGCGGACGCCCTGCTGGTGAACACCGGCACCCCCCACGCCGAGTCGCGTGTCGCGTCGGTGGAGGCCGCGCGGGCCGCCGTCGACCACGGGACACCGTGGGTCCTCGACCCGGTGGCGGTCGGTTCCCTGCCGGTGCGGACCGCACTGGCCCGGGAGCTGCTCCCCCTCGGTCCGACCGTGCTGCGCGGCAACCCGTCGGAGGTCCTCGCGCTGCTCGGCGACGCGGCGGGCGGACGCGGGGTCGACAGCACGGCGGGCACCGACGAGGCCCGGGCGTCCGCCGTCGCCGCGGTCCTGGCCGCCCGGACCGGGGACGGCACCGGCACCGCGGGACCCCGCGCGGTGGCGGTGTCCGGCCCGGTCGATCTCATCGCCGGGTCCCGGGCGCAGGACGGGTCCGGCGCGGTGGTCCGGGTGGCGAACGGCTCCGCGATGCTCACGCGCATCACCGGCGGCGGCTGCGCCCTCGGAGCGGTCGTCGCGGCGTTCACCGCCGTGGCGCCGGACGACCCGCTCGGCGCGTCGGTCGCCGGGACCGCCGTGCACACGATCGCGGCGGAGCTCGCGGCTCGGGACGCCGCCGGGCCGGGCTCGTTCTCGGTGCACTTCCTCGACCGGTTGGCGTCCCTCACACCCGATGAGCTCGTCGCTGCCGCGCGGATCGGCGAGGAGGCCGCCGCATGAGGGACCTCGGCGTCTACCTGGTCACCGACACCGCGCTGTGCGACCGACACGGGCACGGCGTCGTCGGTGTCGTCCGGTCGGCCGTGCACGCGGGGGTCCGCATCGTGCAGGTGCGGGACAAGCACGCGAGCGCCAGGGACCTCCTCGCCCTGACGTGCGCCGTGGCTGCTGCGGTGGGTGACCACGTCGCGGTGGTCGTCGACGACCGGCTCGACGTCGCGCTCGTCGCACGGCACGCGGGGCACCGTGTCGCCGGGGTGCACCTCGGGCAGTCGGACGTGCCCGTGACGGCGGCGAGGGCCCTGCTCGGGCCGGCGGCGCACGTCGGGCTCACGGCGAACACGCCGGCGCAGTTCGACGCCGTCGCCCGGCTGCCGCACGGGACGGTCGACCTCCTCGGCGTCGGTGTCGTGCACCCGACGACGACCAAGCCGGACCATCCGCCGGCGCTCGGACACGACGGGTTCAAGCGTCTGGCCGCCGCGACGGAACTGCCGTCCGTCGCGATCGGCGGGATCGACCTCGACGACGTCGCACCCCTGCACGCAGCGGGGGCGTCGGGCGTCGCCGTGGTCTCCGGGATCTGCGCGGCGCCGGACCCGGGCTCGGCTGCCGCGTCCTACGTGGCGGCGTGGTCGGCCTCCGCGCCCGCTGCTGCCGACGTGGGACGCCGTACCGGGCGCGGGCCGCGCCTCCAGGCCGGTGGTCCTCGGTGACCCGGGTGCCGCGCGTCCTCAGCATCGCGGGGACCGACCCGACAGGTGGGGCCGGCCTGCAGGCGGACCTCAAGGCCATCGCGGCGCACGACGGCTACGGCATGGCGGTGGTGACCGCCGTCGTCGCGCAGAACACGCACGGCGTGCGGTCGGTGCACGTCCCGGACGTCCGGGTCCTGCGCGACCAGCTCAATGCCGTGTCGGACGACGTGGAGGTGGACGCCGTCAAGGTCGGGATGCTCGGGACCGCCGCCGTCGTCCGGGAGGTGACCGACTGGCTGCGGACCACGCGGCCGCCGTTCGTCGTGGTCGATCCGGTGATGGTCGCGACGAGCGGCGACCGGCTGCTCGACGCGGAGGGGGAACAGGCGATGACCGCGCTGCTCGCCGACGCCGACCTCGTCACGCCGAACCGTCCGGAGCTGACGGTGCTCGCACGGCTGGCCGGCGTCGACGCCGCGGACCCGGTCGTCGCGGCACGCGGGGTGGCCGCGGCGTGGGAGGTGATCGTCCTCGCGAAGGGCGGACACGCCGGCGGCGACCGTTCGGACGACGTCCTCGTCGCGCCCGACGGCAGGACGCGCGTGTTCACGGCGCCGCGGGTGGTGACGGACAACACCCACGGGACCGGGTGTTCGCTGTCGAGCGCGATCGCGACGCTCGTCGCGCGTCACGGCGACTGGGAGATCGCGGTGGGCGGGGCGAAGGCCTGGTTGACCGCTGCGCTCCGCGGTGCTGACGCACTCCGGGTCGGCAGTGGCAACGGTCCGGTCGACCACGGGGCGGTCCTGCGGGCGGCGCTGCCCGCACCGCGGAGCACGGACGCCTGGTGGGCCGACGTCCGGGAGCTGCTCGACGCGACGATCGAGACGCCGTTCCTCCGTGGGTTGGCTGACGGCACCCTGGACCAGGACGTGTTCGCGGGGTACCTGGCGCAGGACGTGCACTACCTCCGCGCCTACGGACGGCACCTCGCCGCGATCGCCGCACGGAGCACGGGCGACGCCGCGGCGACGTGGCGACGGGCGGCGCTCGGCTGCGACGAGGAGGCGGCCAGGCTGCACCACCGCCGCCTCGCCGGCACGCACGCCGACGACCCGGTGCACCCGACGTGCGCCGGCTACCTCGCGCACCTCGACGCGGCGGCGGCTCACCCCGACGTCGCGGTGCTGGCGGCGGCCGTCCTGCCGTGCTTCCGGGTCTACGCCTGGGTCGGGGCCGAGCTCGGCACCGCGCCGCCCGACCACCCGTTCGCCGACTGGGTCACCGCCTACCGCGACGAGGAGTTCGCGGCGTCGAGCGCGCGTGTCACCGCGATGGTCGAGGAACTCGCCGACGTCGCTGACCCGGCGGTCCGTGGGGCGATGGCCTGGGCGTTCCGCACCTCGACCCGGTGGGAGCTGGCGTTCTTCCGGATGCCCTACGACCTCGGCGGGGACCGCACGAGCTCGACGTCGAGCGATCCGCCCGACACGGTGCACCGCATCCAGGTGTGATCCGGCTGCCGCCGCCGGTCCGTGGGCGAGCCGGGGTTGAGCAGCCGGAGGCCGCCGGGCGCCACGGTGTCCCACGGGATGTGCGAGTGCCCGAACACGAGCACGTCGACGTCCGGGTACGCGGCGGCCATCCGGCGTTCCCGGCCGGCCGCCTGCCCGGTCTCGTGCACGACCGCGAACCGCAGCCCCTCGACGGCGACGCGGGCCACGAGGGGCAGACGGTCGTCGAACTCGGGCCCGTCGTTGTTCCCGCGGACACCGACGAAGGACGCGGACCGCGCCGCGACGGCGTCGAGGGTGGCGAGGTCCACCCAGTCCCCGGCGTGCACGACCAGGTCAGCGGCGTCGATGTCGGCCCACAGCGCCGGCGGCAGGTCCTTCGCCCGCTTCGGCAGGTGCGTGTCCGAGAGCAGCACCATCGAGGTCGTCACGGCTGCGACACGTCCGTGTCGTCCGGCGTCACCCTGGCGGGCATCGGCAGTCCCGCTTCGTCAGAGGCGCCGAGCCGTTCGAGGAGTCCGGCGAGCAGGGCGATGTCGTCGTCGGACCAGCTCGCGATCCGTTCGTCGAGGGCGTCGCGGTGCAGCTTCACCGACCGCTCGAGCGCCGCACGCCCCGCGTCGGTGACCTCCAGCGGCTTCGCGTTGCCGGTGCCGCCGTCGGTCGTGCGGACCAGGCCCGCGGCGAGCAGCCCCGCGAGCTGCCGGGAGATCGTGGAGCGGTTCAGTCGCAGGTACCGGGCGATGTCGATCGCCATGCAGCCGGGGTGCAGCACGACGAAGTCGACGAGCGACTGGTCGACGATGCTCAGCACGGAGTCGTCGCCCCGCGCCCGGATGCTCGCACGGCGCGTGATCCGGGACAGTTCCGTGTAGGCCCGTCCGATGTCAGCGTCCCGGACGTCGGACCTCGGGTGGTCCATCCTGGCTCCAACCTGTCGTCCCCGGTCGTCGGCGGTGGGATGGTCTCGGCCGCCCCCGGGGGTCTTCCCGGTCACGATACCGGCGCGGTGGGGCCGTGCGTCGCGGCGGATCGCCGACGGCTGCGCGACGGACCGCCGGAGTGCGCGATCCCGCAGCCGCGGGCACGACCCGCTACGCGCCGCGCGCCGCTGCCTGCAGGGCGGCGATGTCGAGCTTCACCATCTGCCGCATCGCCTGGTACGCGCGTCCGGCCCCCTCGGGGTCACCACCGGCGCTCATGATCTCGCCCATGTCCGCCGGCGTGACCTGCCACGAGACGCCCCATGCGTCGGTGAGCCAGCCGCAGGCGACCGGGGTGCCGCCGGCGTCGACGAACGCGTCCCAGATGCGGTCGAGCTCCGCCTGGTCCTCGACGTCGACCTGGAACGAGATCGCGTCGGAGTGCGGGTGGCCGGGGCCAGCGTTCATCGCCCGGTACGGCTGGCCGCCGAGTCGGAACTCGACGACGAGGGTGCTGCCGTCGGGGAGCTTCTCGACGTGCTCCACGGTCGAGTCGGGGATCACCGAGGTGTAGAACCGGGCGGCCTCCTCGGCCTGCCCGTCGTACCAGATGAAGGGGACGATCTGTCGCACGGGGTGTCCTGTCGTCGGCTCAGTCCGCGGCGGTGCGGCTGAGGAGTGAGGCCTTCTCGGGGTGCTCGTCGAACCACTTGCCGACGAACCAGCACATCGGCACGATCCGCTTGTCCGTCCTGGTCTCGACGTCGGCCACGGCGTACTCGACGAGCTCGGCCGCGTAGCCGTGCCCGCGGTGCGCCGGGACCGTGTAGGTGTGCGGGAACGCGACGGCGTCGGCGTTCTCGCGGTGGTCGAGCACACTGACGAGTTCACCGTCGACGTACAGCGCGTAGCGCTGTCGGTCGGTCTCGTTGCGGAACTCGTGTGCCATGCCGCCATCCTGCCTCGGAATGCTCCGAGGGGCACGGCGTTGTCTGGGTGCATGACGACCATCGGGATCATCGGAGCAGGCAACATCGGAGCACAGCTGGCACGACTGGCGGTGGAGCACGGGTACGACGTGGCGATCGCGAACTCCCGCGGGCCGGAGACGCTGACGGACCTGGTGTCCGAACTCGGCGACCGAGCACACGCGGTCACCCGGGACGAGGCGGCCGAACAGGGCGACCTCGTCGTGGTGACGACCCCGCTCGCCGCGATCGAGACGATCCCCGTCGAGCCCCTCGTCGGCAAGGTCGTGATCGACACGAACAACTACTACCCGCAGCGCGACGGGCACATCGCGGCACTGGACGACGAGACGACCACGACGGCCGAGCTGCTGCAGGACCACCTCCCCGGCGCCCGCGTCGTGAAGGCGTTCAACCACATCGCCGCGGCGGACCTCACGACCGCGGGGAGCCCGGCCGGCACCGTCGGCCGACGTGCCCTGGTGGTCGCCGGCGACGACGCCGAGGCCAAGCGCGTGGTGTCCGACCTGCTCGACGAGTTCGGCTTCGACGCGGTGGACATCGGCGCACTCGCCGAGGGCTGGCGCATCCAGCGGGACACCCCCGGCTACGTCAAGCCCTACGCGGCACTCGAGCTCGAGCAGGCCGTGGCGGACGCCAAGCGCTACCGCGACATGTGACCGGCGGGGCGGGCGCCCGAGGGCGTCCGCCCGTCACGCCCGTCCAGTCACGCCCGTCAGGCCCGTCCGGTCACGCCCGTCACGCCCGTTCGAAGACGAGCGTCATCTCGGCGAGGTCGTCCTCGCTCGGGATCCACGCGGTCCCCGCGTCGACGTTCTGCGCGATCTGCTCGGGCTTCGTCGCGCCGGCGATCACACTGGTGAGGCCCGGCTGCGCGAGCAGCCAGGCGAAGGTGGCCTGCAGCATCGTGACACCGCGGTCGTCGCAGAACCGCTGGTACGCCTCGAGCACGTCCCACGGGGCCTGCTCGAGGAGCTCCGGCTTCCGCGTCGTCAGACGTCCGTCCGCCGGGCCCCCGGACCGCGTGTACTTGCCGCTGAGCAGCCCGTTGTACAGCGGGAAGAACGGCAGGAACCCGAGGGCGTAGGCACGGACCGCCGGGAGGACCTCGTCCTCGACGGCACGGGCCAGGGGGCTGTACTCGTTCTGGGCGGACACGAACGCGGTCGTCCCCGCGATGGATGCGGTGAGCTCCGCCTCGGCGATCTGCCACCCGGCGAAGTTCGAGTGCCCGACGTAGCGGATCTTGCCCTCGCGCACGAGGTCGTCGAGGACCGACAACGTCTCCTCGATCGGCGTCACCGCGTCGGGTCGGTGCATCTGGTACAGGTCGATCCAGTCCGTGCCGAGCCGACGGAGCGACGACTCGACGGCGAGCCGGACGTACCGACGGGAGCCGCGGACACCCCAGTCCGGCCCGTTCGACCCGCGCATGTCCATGCCGAACTTCGTGGCGAGGACGACCTCGTCGCGTCGCCCGGCGATGGCCGTGCCGAGCATCGACTCGGACTGCCCCGGGGTCCCGCCGTAGACGTCGGCGGTGTCGAGGAGGGTCACGCCGGCGTCGAGGGCCGCGTGCACGACGGCGTCGGTACCGTCCTGCGTCTCGGTCGCGGTGCCCGGACGACCGAAGTTGTTGCAGCCGAGGCCGACGGTGGAGACGACGAGCCCGGACGGGCCGAGGGGACGGTGTTCGATCGCTGCCATGGCTCGACCGTACCGGCGTCCCCGGAACTGGGGCTGCACCACGACGACGACCGCCCGTTAGGAATGACCAAGGACCAGCGGCCGGAGGGAGCACACGTGGCGTCGCACCGCATGCCCGACTCCGAGCGACCACGCCGTCCCGTCCCCGCATGGGTGACGGCTCCGGTGGAGAGCACCGCCGACCGGGAGGCTCGACCCGCCTCCGCCACGCCGGCCCCCGTCGTCGGGGCCCCGCCGTCCGTCCCCGCGGTCGCGTCCGCCCCGCCGGCCCTGTCCGCCTCGTCGGTCCTGTCCACACCGCCGGCCGTGTCCGCCCCGTCGACCCTGTCAGCCCCGTCCGCAGTTCCGGCCCCGTCCGCAGTTCCCGCCCCGTCGGCCGGGACCGCGGGACCGGCCGAACCGGCGCCGGCCGTCGCCCCCGACGCCACCGCCGTGCTGGACCCGGACGCCGTCGCACCGGACTTCCCGCCGGACCAGGAGCACCTCCCGCCGGCACCGACCTCCCCCACCGTGCACACCGTGCCGTTCGACCAGCTCGTCGCCGGGACGGACACCCGGGCGCTGCGGGCACCGGCGCCGTCCTCACCGATCGACGCCGCCCCCGCTCCCGCCGCCCGTGTGCCGGTCGACGCCGTGACGGTGGCCACCGTCCCGATGGACGTCGTCTCGGCCGACGCCGACCCGGAGACCGTCATCGCTGCCCCGGCAGCACCGGCCGGTCCGGTCGTCCCGCGCACCGGTCAGCCGCGGTTCTCCGTGCCGGGACTCGAACACGTCGTCGTGGAGGGCTCCGAGCCGGCGCCCGCGGGCCCGGTCGGGTACCGGACGCCGGCGCGGTTCGCCCACCAGCAGGCGACGCCGGCCCTCCTCGCGACCCCCGCGGCGATGCCCGCGCCGAGGACGGGCGACGCCGCCCTGACCGGCGCCGGCCCGCGAGCCGACCACCAGACGACCGCGACGAACGCCGGCCAGGCCGCACCGAGCCTCCCGTCCGCCGCCGCGACGACGGCCACAGATGCGACGGCCGCCGCGCTGCCGGCCACGGAACCGGCCACCGACCGTGCCGCACGGACCCGGTCGACCGCGCGACGGGCGCTCGGTGCCACACCCGGCGCGGTCCTCGGCGCCGTCGCGGGCATCGCCGCCCTCGGACTCGCGGCGTGGTGGTTCACCGCGCCGGGCTCCGTGCACGCCGTCGGGGTGCTGCTCGGCGTGCTCGGCGTGCTGCTCTCCGTCGTCACCCTGCGGAACCCCGCGGCGACGTGGCAGCGACCCGTCGCCCTGCTCGGCGCGGTCCTCGGCACCGTGGGCACGCTCGTGCTGCTCTGGGCCGTCGCGACCGTCGTCCTGCCGGCGGCGGGCGTGACGCTGCCCGACCTCACCGGTTCCGGCACGGTCCCCACGCTCGTCCCCTGAGCTGCGGCCCGGTCAGACCGCGCGGACCACGCCCCGCGACAGGATCGCGTTCGTCAGGGCGTCGATCGGTTCGCGCTGCACGGTCGGGTTCGCGATGAGCACGTAGTCGACGGCGGGCAGGTCGGGCAGGCCGAGGCGCTGCGAGACCTTGACGAGGTCCGCGGGGATGAGCGAGTGCGGGAACACCGCGACGCCGATCCCGGCCCGCACGGCGGCGAGCACCCCGTTGACGTCCCGCGTGTTGCAGGTGATCCGCCAGGTGCGACCGGCGGCCTCGAGCGCGTCGATGGCCATCTGCCGACTGATGCTCGGCGCCTGGTAGACGATGAGCGGCACGGGTTCGTCCCGCTCCACGGCGATGCCGTCCTGCGCCATCCACACCATCTGGTCCGTCGCGACCCGGGTCCCCTCGGCGGACTCCCCCGCGGTCTGCTTGATGAACACCAGGTCGAGCTGTCCCGCGTGCACCCGGCGGAGCAGCGGTGTCGACTGGTTCACCGTGAGCTCGAGGTTCACCTGCGGGTGCAGGCGCCGGAAGTCCCGGAGGATCCGCGGCAACTGCGTGATCGCGAGGTCGTCCGCCGCACCGAACCGGAGGCGTCCGCGGGTCGCGGACCCCGAGAAGTAGGCGTCCGCCGTGGCGTGTGCCGCGAGGATCGTCCTGGCGAACCCGGCCATCGCGTCGCCGTTGTCGGTGAGCGTCACGCCGCGGGTGTCCCGGGCGACGAGCGTCCGCGACACCGCCGTCTCGAGCCGGCGGACGTGCTGCGACACCGTCGGCTGGCTGATGCCGAGCCGCGCCCCCGCCTGCGTGAAGCTCCGCGTCTCGGCGACGGCCAGGAAGGTCTGCAGCAGCACCGGGTCAAGCACGGGGACCTCATTCGACATCGCAATGGAGTGATAGCGAGCATACGGTCGCCGAATGGGTCTCGTCCACGTAGTTTCGAATGGGTACCTGTTCGACCACCGACAGCCGGAGAACCCCACCTGTGAGCGCGTCATCGACGACCCTCCCCCCACCCACCGAGCCCCTGCCGATCCAGGCCGAGCGACCGCCGTGGCGGCACACGCTCATCGCCCTGTCGGTGCCGAACTTCCGGCTGTTCACGGCGACGAACCTGGTCGCCATGACCGCGGGGTGGATGCAGCGGATCGCGCAGGACTGGCTCGTGCTCCAGCTGACCGGCTCCGTCGCGCAGGTCGGCATCACGGTCGCCTGTCAGTTCGCGCCGATGCTGTTCTTCGGACTGTTCGGCGGGGTCATCGTCGACCGGTTCTCCAAGCGTGCGCTCATGATGATCACGCAGGGCTCGTTCGCGGTGCTGTCGGCACTCCTCGCGGTGCTGACGCTGAGCGGCGTGGTGCAGGCCTGGCACATCTGGGCGATCGCCTTCGTCGTCGGCATGGTCACCGTCATCGACAACCCCGCCCGGCAGGTGTTCGTGACGGAGATCGTCGGCCAGCAGCACCTCCGGAACGCCATCAGCGTGAACTCCTCGGTCTTCCAGCTCGGCGGCATGATCGGCCCGGCACTGTCCGGCGCCCTGCTCGTCGCCGTCGGCGCCGGCTGGTCGTTCGGGGTGAACGCGATCGCCTGCGCCGCGGTCGTCGTCACGCTCGGGTTCCTCCGGGTGTCCGAGCTACACCGCACGCCGCCGGCACCGCGCGCGAAGGGCCAGCTCGTCGAGGGACTGCGGTACGCCGTCCGGAAGCCGACGATCATCGTGCCGGTCGTCCTCGTGGCGTTCTTCTCGGTCTTCGCCCTGACCATGCCGGTGCTGCTCTCGGCGTTCGCGTCCGAGGTCTACCACGTCGGCGCCGGCGGCTACGGCGTCTTCAACTCGGCGATCGCCATCGGCGCCCTCGCCGGCGCGCTGCTCTCCACCCGACGGGCCGTGGTCCGGCTCCGCACCATCGTCGGCGGGGTGTTCTGGACCGGCGTCCTGCTCGTCGTCTCCGGCAGCATCCCGCTCATCGCGCCGTTCACCGTGATGCTCGTCGCCGTCGGGATGTCGCAGCTGCTGTTCCAGACCGCCTCGAACTCGCTCGTGCAGCTGTCCTCGAACATCGCGATCCGCGGGCGCGTGATGTCCCTCTACGTCCTCGTGCTGCTCGGCGGCCAGGCGATCGGCGGTCCGCTCATGGGGCAGGTGGTCGACCACTTCGGCGCACACGTCGGCATGGTCGTCGCCGGCGGGATCCCGGCCGCAGCAGCAGCCGTGGTCGGGCTCGTGCTCGCCCGCCGCGGAGGGCTGCACCTGTCGGTGCGGATGCGGCACCACGTCCCGCTCCCGGCGATCGTCGGGCACCGCTGAGACACGGGCGCGTCCACGGACGGGAGGCCCGGTGCCAGCTGGCACCGGGCCTCCCGTCCGGCATGCGGTCGCGTCGCACCCCGCTCCGCACACCGCACCCCGTCAGGACGGGGTGCGGTGTGCGCGCAGGGGTGCGGTGCGAGCCGGGGCGTCAGTACTCGAGGGCGTCAGTACGCGACGCCGAAGCGCGCCCGGTGGTGCGCCGGCTGCTCGATCTCGTCGACGATCGCGATGGCGTAGTCCGCACCGGAGATGTCCGAGTTGCCGTCGGCGTCGGTGAGCAGGACCTCGTCCGTCGTGCGGTAGGTGCCGCGACGCTCGCCGGGGTTGTAGCTGCCGAAGGCGGCTGCCGGGCTCACGTAGAACCAGTCGACGTCCGTGTCGCTCGCGCGGAGGGCGTCGAGGATCTGCGCGTGGCTCTTCGCCTCGGCCTTGAACGCGTCGGGGAAGTCGGGCGTGTCGAACAGGGCCGGCCCGTCCTCCGCGACCTTGAGCGACCCGGCGCCACCGACGATGCCGAGCCGCGCACCCGCCGCTGCCGCCGCGTCGACGAAGTGCTGGAAGTGGTCCTTGAGCTCGCTGCCGTCCGCCTGCACCGCGTGCAGCGAGACGACCACGACGTCGGCGCCCTTCGTGGTCTCGGCGACGAAGTCCGCGTCGAACGCGTCCCCCTGCGCCAGGGTCAGGCCCTCGGCGGGCTCGAGCTTCGAAGTGTCGCGGGCGATCGCGACGACCTGGTGGCCGCGCGACAGCGCCTCGTGGGTGATGGCGGACCCGGCGTACCCGGTCCCTCCGACGACGACGATCCTGCTCATGCGTGTTCCTCTCGTGTGGTGCGGTCGGTCGTGACTCACTGTAGGGGTGTTACTCTCTTTCGGTAAGTAGGCACCTCACGGTGCGTGACTTCCGGTGCAGGAGGACCCATGAGCGCACTCGAGTACAGCCCCTACGCCGCCGACTGTCCCTCGCGACAGCTGCTCGACCGGATCGGCGATCGGTGGAGCGTGCTGACGATCGGGACACTCGCCGACGGTCCCCAGCGGTACACGGTGATCGCCGCGCGTGTGCAGGGCGTGTCGCAGAAGATGCTCACGCAGACCCTCCGCGCGTTGGAACGGGACGGTCTGGTCACCCGCACGGTCTTCCCCGAGATCCCGCCGCACGTCGAGTACGCGCTCACCGACGCCGGACGCGCACTCCGCACCGTGCTGCAGCCGCTCGAGGACTGGGCGACGTCGAACATGGCCGACGTGGAGCTCGCCCGCGAACGGTACGACGCCGCACACTGACCGCAGCCTGGAATCGGCGTCGGCCACCGGTGGTTGCCTGGTCTCATGCGATCGATCGTCTACTCGAAGCCCGGTGACTCGTCCGTCCTCTCCCTCGCGGACCGCGACCCGCAGGAGCCCGGCGCCGGCGAGGTCCGGGTCCGGGTCGTCGTCTCCGGCGTGAACCCCACGGACTGGAAGGCCCGCGCTGGTGGGACCTACGGCGACGGACTGCCCTTCCCCGAGATCACCCCGAACCAGGACGGCGCCGGTGTCGTCGACGCCGTCGGTCCCGGGGTCGACGAGCTCGCGGTGGGCGACCGGGTCTGGCTCTACATGTCCGCGTCCGGTCGGCCGACCGGGACCGCCCAGGAGCTGACGGTGGTGCCGGCGTCGCGTGCGGTCCGGCTGCCGGACGGCACCTCGTTCGACGTCGGTGCCTCCCTCGGCGTCCCCGCGATGACGGCGCACCGTGCGCTCACCACTCACGAGGAGGGCCCGGCACGGCTCGGACCCGGCGCCCTCGACGGCATGACCGTGCTCGTGGCCGGCGGCGCCGGAGCCGTCGGTCACGCGGCGATCCAGCTCGCACGCTGGGCCGGCGCGACGGTGATCTCGACGATCAGCTCGGACGAGAAGGCCGCCCTCGCGACCGCTGCGGGAGCGCACCACACGGTGAACTACCGGCAGGACGACGCCGCCGACCAGATCCGGTCGATCGCCCCCGACGGGGTGGACATCGTCGTCGAGGTGTCGATCCCGCAGAACGCCCAGCTCGTCGCGGAGGTGCTCGCGAACCACGGCGTGGTCTCGATCTACGCGAACAACGGCGGTGACGAGGCGACGATCCCGATCCGTCCGAACATGAGCATCAACGCCCGCTACCAGTTCCTGCTGCTCTACACGATCGGCGACGAAGCCCTGTCCGCCGCAGCGGAGGACGTCACCGAGGCGCTGCACGACGGCGTCCTGCCCGTCGGTGAGGACGCGGGCCTGCCGATCACGCGGTTCGACCTCGCAGACACGGCCGCCGCGCACGACGCCGTCGAACAGGACACCGTGGGGAAGGTCCTCATCGACGTGCAGCCCGAGTAGCGGCGTCACGGCGCGGCCGCGGCGCGGAAGGGCGGCGCGGCGTCTCGAAACGCAGGGCCGCACGTGGCGTCCGCGCATCCGGTGCGCGTCGGTCAGCGGTGGCGGCGCGGCCGCCCGGTGAGCCGGGCGCGTGCCGCCCGCAGGGCCCGGTCGAGGTTCGCCGCGACCACGTTCGGGTCGTCGTAGTCCGCATCCGTGGGCTCGACCAGGCGCTCGCGACGCCCGACCGGCGCGCGGCCGAACGAGAACGGACCGGGGTGCACGCTCGTCATGGCGCCAGGGTACGACCGTCGACCGACACGCGCACCCGGGTCACGAGCCAGGGCGTCACGTCGTGCGCTCGCGGACCGGGAACGCCATCGTGCATGCGGCGGCCACGTACTGGGCCACGACGTCGACGTTCCGGACGTCCAGGTCGGCGAAGGCATCGGGGGCCGGGGAGTCGACCGTGAGCATGCCGAACGAGTAGCCCTCCCCGCGGATGACGACCGCGACGTAGGACCGCCAGCGCGGGTCGAAGTCGGGAGCGTCGTCGACGGCGTCGACGTCCGACTCCCGGTCCCCGACGACCCGGGGCTGACCACCCGCCAGCACCCACTCGAGGTTGCGGTCGCCGTACGGGGTCCCGGCGCGGAAGGTGCCCGCCGTGTCGCCGGCACCGCCGTGGCCGATCGGTTCGAGGGCGTCGAGCGACGGGGACAGCAGGTAGACGTTCGCGCGGACGTCCGGCACGTGTGGGAGCAGGTAGAACGCCAGGGCCGCCGCGGCGCGGTCGGCGAACGCACCGAGCTCGCTCCGTCTGGTCGCGTGGTCGTGCGCCGCGAACCGGGTGAGCCGCGTGGCGATCTGCCCGAAGCCGTACTGCACCGCGACCTCGTACGCGGCGAGCGCTGTGGCCCCGGCCTCCTCGGCGCGGCGTCGAGCGGCGGCGGACCGACGGGCACGCACGACCTGCCAGACGACGACGCCCGCGAACACGAGGAGGGCGACGACGACCAGGACGGCGCGCTCGACGGGGACGCCGACCAGGTTCGGTGCCTGGAACACCGCCGTCGGCAGTGCGGCCGCGACGATCGGCAGCACGACGTCGCCGTACCGCCTGCCGTCCGTCCGCTCGTTCCCCTGACCCACACCTCGACGCTAAGTGCGACCACCGACCTCCACGGCCGGATCCGGACAGTCGCCGCACGCGGCACGGTTCGAGGGCGCCCCGCTCGCGGGCGACGTGCCCAGCCTCCACCGGTGACGCTCCGGAGGGGGTGACTACGCTGTCCCCGTGCCAGAGCAACGCCACCGACCGGGGAACCAGACTTCACTGCGTGAAGCCAACCGGGGTCGCATCGTCGCGGCGGTGAAGCGGCACGGCGGGCTGACGCAGGTGGAGCTCGCGGGGGTGACCGGTCTGTCGCCGGCGACGGTGTCGAACATCGTCAAGGAGCTCGTCGCGACCGGGGCGCTGCATGCAACGCCGAGCACGTCGAGCGGCCGACGCGCCCTTCGGGTGACCCTGCCGCACGGCCTCGGGCTGGTGGCCGGCGTGCACGTCGCGCCGCGGCACCTCCGCGTCGCCCTGTCCGACCTCAACGCCACGGTGTTGGCGGAACGGCACATGCCACTCGCCCGCGACCACCGCGCCGACGCCGAGCTCGACAAGACCGCGCTGCTCGTGATGGACATGGTCGAGGCCGTGGAGTCGTCGATGGACGAGGTGTTGTCGGTCGGCCTCGCGGTGGCCGCTCCCGTCGACCGACGCACGGGCATGACGGCGCGCGGGGGGATCCTCCGTGGCTGGGACGGCGTCCCCCTCGGCGACTCGCTGTCCCGACGCCTGGACAAGCCCGTGCAGGTCGACAACTCGGCGAACCTCGCGGCACTCGCCGAGCACCGCAGCGGTGCCGCACGGGGTCGGAGCACCGTCGTGACCCTCGACGTCGGCAACGGCATCGGCGCGGGTCTGATCCTCGACGGGCACCTCTTCCGCGGGCACCACGGGGTCGCGGGCGAGTTCGGGCACACGCCCGTCCTGCCGCACGGGCCGGTCTGCCGGTGCGGTGCCCGGGGCTGCCTGGAAGCGGTCGCCGGCGCGCCTGCCGTGCTCGAGGGCGTCCGGGACGCGGTGGGCACCCTGAAGCTCGCCGACCTCGTGCTCCGGGCGATGGCCGGCGACGACAGGTGCATCCGCGCGATCGCCGACGCCGGGCGCGCGATCGGGACGGCGGCCGTCGGCCTGTGCAACCTGCTCGACCCGGAGCGGCTGGTCGTCACGGGCGAGTTCGCGCGCGCGGGCGAGCTCCTCCTCGGTCCGCTCCGGCACGCGCTCGAGTCCTCGCTCATCGTCGACACCGACGGCACGCCGGACGTCGTGCAGGGCCAGCTCGGCGAGAAGGCCGCGGTCACCGGGGCACTCGCGATGGCGATCGAGGCGGTCGACGTCACGCAGCCGCGCTGACCACGCGCGGTCGGTTCGGCACGCTGGCTCCGGCTGCCGCAAGATAACGATTTCGGTGTTGCCCGACGAACCTTGCGTTCAAGTCTTGCAGCCAAGGAGGCTCGCTGCCACACTCAGGGCACCGCCAACGTAGGCGGTCCACCTGTTGGAGGACGTTTCAATGAAGAAAGCCACCACACGAGCCATGCTGGGCGTCGGCGCCCTGCTGCTCGCGATCACCACCCTCGCGGGGTGTTCCAACGGCGCCGGCGCGGGCACCGCGTCCGGCAGCGGCGATGCGTCGACGGCGAAGATCGGTCTGCTCCTCCCCGACTCCGTCACCGCGCGGTACGCCAGCGCCGACCGACCGCTCTTCACCGCCGAGGTGAAGAAGCAGTGCAGCGGCTGCTCCGTCGTCTACGCGAACGCCGACGGCGACGCATCCAAGCAGCTGCAGCAGGCACAGTCGATGCTCACCCAGGGCGTCAAGGTCCTCGTCCTCGACCCCTTCGACGGCGAGGCGGCTGCGTCCATCGTCGAACAGGCCAAGGCGAAGAAGGTCCCGGTGATCTCCTACGACCGCCTGATCGACAGCCCGGACCTGAGCTACTACATCTCGTTCGACAACGAGAAGGTCGGCCAGCTCCAGGGACAGGCACTCGTCGACGCCCTCAAGGCGAAGGGCGTCGCCGCCGGGTCGGGGATCATCATGGTGAACGGCTCCCCCACGGACAACAACGCCTCCCAGTTCAAGAAGGGAGCGCACTCGGTCATCGACGACAGCGGCTACAAGGTGCTCGCCGAGTACGACACACCCGGTTGGGATCCCGCCAAGGCGCAGGACTGGGCATCCGGGCAGATCAGCAAGCTCGGTGCGGACAAGATCACCGGTGTGTACGCGGCGAACGACGACACCGCCGGCGGCGTGATCGCGGCGCTCAAGTCCGCGGGCGCACAGTCGCTGCCCCCGGTGACCGGTCAGGACGCGTCCCTCGCCGGCATCCAGCGCATCCTCGCGGGTGAGCAGTACATGACGGTCTACAAGGCGTTCAAGCCGGAGGCCTCGCAGGCCGCCGACCTCGCGATCCAGTTCGCGCAGGGCAAGAGCCCGAAGGGTGACACGACCGTGAAGACCGCCAAGGGCGACTCCGTGCAGTCCACGCTGCTGAAGCCGGTCGCCGTCACCACCACGAACGTCGAGTCGACGGTGGTCAAGGACGGCCTCTACACGGTCTCGCAGATCTGCACGTCGCAGTACGCCTCGGCGTGCGACGAGGCCGGGGTCAAGTAGGCCGCGGAGCCGGTCCGACCCCACCGAACAGCCCGCCCGCCCGGTCCCGAGCACGGACCGGGCGGGCCTCACCGATCGAGGACGACACCCGTGACCACCGAGCCAGCAGTCCCCAGCAGCACCACCGCCGAACCCGTGATGAGCCTGCGCGGCATCACGAAGCGCTTCGGCGCGGTCCAGGCACTCAGCGACATCGACTTCGACGTCCACGCCGGCGAGGTGATCGCCATCGTCGGCGACAACGGCGCCGGCAAGTCGACGTTCGTCAAGATCCTCGCCGGCGTGTACACGCCCGACGGCGGGACCATCACCTTCAACGGTGCCGAGGTCAGCATCCCGAACCCCGCCGCCGCGCAGACCCTCGGGATCGCGACCGTCTTCCAGGACCTCGCCCTGGCGGACAACCTCGACGTCGTGTCGAACCTGTTCCTCGGCCGCGAGGTGGCCCACCCCCTCCTCGACGAGGAGGAGATGGAACGACGGTCGTGGGAGCTGCTGCAGCAGCTCGCCGCGCGGATCCCGTCCGTCCGGATCCCGATCGCGTCGCTCTCCGGCGGCCAGCGGCAGACGGTCGCGATCGCCCGGTCGCTCATCGGGGAGCCGCAGGTCGTCATCCTCGACGAGCCCACCGCGGCCCTCGGCGTCGCGCAGACCGCCGAGGTGCTCAACCTGGTCGAGCGTCTGCGGGAACGGGGACTCGGCGTGGTCCTCATCAGCCACAACCTCGCGGACGTCCAGGCCGTCGCCGACCGGGTCGCCGTGCTGCGCCTCGGTCGGAACAACGGCACGTTCCGCATCGACGACGTCTCCTACGAGGAGATCATCGCGGCCATCACCGGCGCCACCGACAACGCCGTCACCCGTCGCGCCGCCGCGCGGACCGAGCAGGAGACCACAGCATGAGCAAGACCGACGAGACCCTCACCGCGGCGACCCCGACCCCGTCGGCCGCCGACCTGCAGGACGAGCGCCTCCTCCGCGACCAGGGCATCGGCGGTGCCGCGAAGGCCTTCGTCCGACGGGTGCGCGGCGGCGACATCGGATCGCTGCCCGTGGTCGTCGGGCTCATCGTCATCTGGGCGGTGTTCCAGGCGCTCTCGCCCGACTTCCTGTCCCCTGGCAACCTCGTCAACCTGGCGCTCCAGTGCGCGGCGGTCGGCACCATCGCGATCGGCATCGTCCTGGTGCTGCTCCTCGGCGAGATCGACCTGTCCGTGGGCAGCGTCAGCGGACTCGCGGCAGCGATCCTCGGTCAGGGGCTCACCACGCTGGGGTGGCCGCTCTGGCTGGTCCTCGTCGTGGCACTGGCCGTCGGTGCGGCCGCAGGGCTCCTCTACGGGCTGCTCTTCACACGGTTCGGCGTCCCGAGCTTCGTGATCACACTCGCGGGTCTGCTCGGGTTCCTCGGCCTGCAGCTGCTCATCCTCGGCCCGAACGGGTCGATCAACCTGCCCTACACGTCGCCGATCGTGCAGTTCGCCTCGGCGTCGTACCTGCCGCCGTGGCTCGCCTACCTGCTCGCCGCCGTCGCCGCGGGCGGCCTCTTCGTCACCGACCTGCGGCGAGCCCGTCGGCGGCGCCGGGCCGGGCTGTCCACCGGGGCGATGTCGCTCACGATCGTCAAGTCCGTCGCCCTGTTCGTCGGCCTCGGGCTGATGGTCTGGTACCTCTCGCGGGACTTCGGGACCGGCACGTCGTTCGTGTTCTTCGTCGTGCTCGTGGTGCTCATGAACTTCCTCCTGAAGCGCACCAGGTGGGGACGGTCGGTCTACGCGGTCGGCGGCAACGTCGAGGCCGCCAGACGGTCCGGCATCCGGGTGAACCGGATCTACCTCTCCGTGTTCGTCCTGACCTCGCTCTTCGCCACGGTCGGTGGCATCCTCGCGGCGGCGCGACTCAACTCCGCGAGCCTGTCCTCCGGCGCCGGCGACACGAACCTCAACGCGATCGCGGCCGCGGTCATCGGCGGGACGAGCCTGTTCGGCGGCCGTGGGAGCGCCTGGTCCGCACTACTCGGCATCATCGTGATCCAGTCGATCTCGAACGGTCTGACGCTGCTCAGCCTGGACTCGTCGATCCGCTACATGATCACCGGCGCGGTGCTCCTGCTCGCCGTCATCATCGACTCCCTGTCCCGGCGCAGTCGCGCCAGCCACGGCGCGGCCTGAGCCCGGACCGGCGCCACCCGCTCCAGCCACGGCGCCGCCCGAGCCCGGACGCGCCCGCGGAAACAGGGCCCGATCGCGGCCGACGGTGCAGACGCACCGCCGGCCGCGGGTCGGACCCGGCCCCGAGCCTCCAGGACCGGCTCTTGCCAGCGCACCCCGACGGGAGGACCATCATCCAATGCGCATGAGGGAAGCTCCGCTCCAGCCGGAACCGACGACCGCTGCACCACCGACCGGCACGGTGCAGACGGTCGAGAAGACCCTCGCGATCCTCGAGGTCGTGGCACTCCGCGGTGGCGCGACCGCCAAGGAGGTGGCCGAAGCGACCGGGTACCCGCTGCCCACCGCCTACCGGCTGCTGCACGCGCTCGTGCAGGCGGACTACCTCGTGCACCTGCGGGACCGGAAGCGGTTCGAGCTCGGCCACAAGCTCCGCGCCCTCGGGGCACTCGCCGCCGGGTGACCCGCCGGACACCGCGGGTTGGTAGACATGGTGCATGAGCCAACCAGTCCCGCCCGCTGCCGGTACCCGCGCGATCGTCCTCGGAGGCGGTGGCGTCGCCGGGATCGCGTGGGAACTCGGGGTGCTGTCCGCGTTCGAGGACGCCGGCGTGGACCTCGGAGCCGCTGACCTCGTGGTGGGCACCAGCGCCGGCAGCGTCGTCGGCACGTTCGTCCGACACGGCGGCATCGCGCAGGCCTTCGCCCAGCAGACCGCGCCGGTGGCGACGACCTACGAGGAACCCGCCCCCATCGACACCCAGGCCGTGCAGCAACAGATCGGGCAGGCCCTCGCCGGTGCCACCTCGGAGCAGGACGCCCGCGCTCGACTCGGGCGCCTCGCGCAGCAGGTCACCGAGGGACAGACGGGTGAGGAACGCGTCGCCACCTTCTCCGAGACCCTGCCGTCGACCGTCTGGCCCGAGCGCGCCCTCGGCATCACGGCGATCGACGCCGTCGACGGGAGCTTCCACGTGCTCTCCGCGGCGGACGGCGTGCCGCTCCCCCGAGCCGTCGCCGCGAGCTGCTCGGTCCCCGTCGTCTGGTCGCCCGTCGACGTCGACGGGCGCCCGTACATCGACGGCGGGATGCGTTCCGCGACGAACGCCGACGTCGCCGCGGGCTACGAGCGCGTGCTCGTCATCGCCTGCGGGCCGGAGGCGCCGTCGCCGCTCGGGCCGTGGCTCGACCAGTCGGTGGAGGCCCTGCGCGCGGGCGGGTCGAGCGTCGAGGTCGTCGTGGCGGACAGCGCGTCGACGGCGGCGTTCGGCACGAACTCGCTCGCACTGTCGACGCAGCGACCCTCGGCCGAGGCCGGGCACGCGCAGGGCAGCGCGATCGCGGAGCAGGTCGCGGCGTTCTGGGCGTAGGGCGCGGGCGCGGCGGGCGCGGTCGACTCGGAACGACACGGTCGCTGTCGTACGACGTCGATGCTGTCGTTCCGAGTCGACTCACCCCCGCGACCCGCGGCCCCCCGCGCCCGCGACCCGCGCGCCGCACTCAGACGAACGCGGCCTGCCCCGTGATCGCCCGACCGACGATGAGCGTGTTCACCTCACGCGTGCCCTCGTACGAGTAGATCGCCTCGGCGTCGGCGAAGAACCGCGCGACGCCCTTGTCGAGCACGATGCCGTTCCCGCCCTGCACCTCGCGACACCAGGCCACCGTCTCCCGCATCTTGGCCGTCGCGAACGCCTTCGCCAGCGCCGAGTGCTCGTCGCCCCCGGTCCCGGCGTCCTGCATCGCGGAGGCCTGCGTGCAGAGCGCGATCGACGCGGTGATGTTGGCGAGGGACTTGACGAGGAGGTCCTGCACGAGCTGGTGCGCGGCGATGGGCTTGCCGAACTGCATCCGCTCCCGGGCGTAGGACAGTGCCGCCTCGTACGCCCCGACCGCGATGCCGACGGCCTGCCACGCGACCTCGGTCCGGGTGAGCCGGAGCACCTCGGCGGTGGCGCGGAACGACGTCGCACGCTGCAACCGTCGCGACTCGGGCACCCGCACGCCGGTGAGCACGATGTCGGCGTTCTGCACGCCGCGGAGCGCGATCTTGTCCTCGATCTTCGTCGCCGTGAACCCGGCGCTGTCGGTCGTGACGAGGAAGCCCTTGACCTGCCCGTCCTCGACGTCCTTCGCCCAGATCGCGACGACGTCGGCGAAGGTGGCGTTGCCGATCCACCGCTTCTCGCCGTCGAGCACCCACTCGTCACCCTCACGACGCGCGGTGGTGCGGAGGCCCTTCGCGGAGTCACTGCCGGACAGCGGCTCGGTCAGCCCGAACGCCCCGACGACCTCGCCGCGGGCCATCCGCGGGAGCCACTCCTGCTGCTGTTCGTCGCTGCCGGCCACCGCGATCGAGTTCATCGCCAGGCCGGACTGCACCCCGATGAAGGTCGCGACGCTGGCGTCGACACGCCCGAGCTCGAGCGCGGCCCACCCGCGGTACACGGCCGAGTTCGCGAACTGCCGGACGAGCGGCACACCCGGCCCGTACATCCCCAGCTCCGCGAGTGGCGCGATGACCTGCATCGGGAACTCCGCGCGCGCCCAGTACTCGTCGGCGATGGGCGCGACCTCCCGCTCGAGGTACTCACGGAGCCGCGCGAGGGACGCGCGCTCATCGTCGCTCAGCTGCTGGGCGAAGCCGTAGAAGTCCGATTCGAGGGCGGTGACGGTGGGGGTCGTCGTTGACATGAGGACTACGATGCATCATTCTCGGAAACGTTGCAAGGGAGGCTCGCGTGTACGAGACGGAATCCGCGCTGCGCGCCTTCCGGGAGGCTCGCCGCACCTTCATCGCCGGCGCACGGATCGACATGGGCGCCCTGGCGACGTCGCTCGGGGTGGACCGCACGTCGCTGTTCCGGTGGGTGGGCAACCGCGACCGCCTGCTGTCGGAGATCCTCTGGTCGCTCGCCGTCCCGACGCTCGAGCACGCTTCCCGGTCCGCGGCGCCGTCCGGTGCCGCCCGTGTCGTCGACGTGCTCGACCGGTTCACGACGGACCTCATCGCCGCGCCCTACTTCCGGGCCTTCCTGACCCGCGAACCCGCCCGCGCGCTGCGGCTCCTGACCACGTCGGACAGCGACGTGCAGAGCCGGCTCCTCACCGCGGTCACCGCGCTGGTGTCCGCCGAGATCGACCCGGCGCCGCTCTCCGCCGAGGAGCTCGCCCGGCTGCTCGTCAGGATCTCGGAGTCCTTCACCTACGCCGACCTCATCTCGGGCGAGACCCCCGATCCCGTCCGGGCACGGAGGACGTTCGCGTACGTCCTCCGCCCCGTCCCCACACCCCAGCTGATCGGAGACCGATGACCATCGACGAGTACCCGTTCCGCCGCAGCTACCCCACGCGGTGGAACGACAACGACATGTTCGGGCACGTCAACAACACGATCTACTACAGCGCGATGGACAACGCGTCGACGTACTGGTTCCGGGAGCAAGCAGGCCTCGACCCCTTCACCTCGTCCTGGATCGCCGTGCTGGTGACCTCGAGCTGCCACTTCGTCGAGTCGGCGGTGTGGCCCGACGTGATCGAGGTCGGGATGCGCTCGAAGCACCTCGGGACCACGAGCCTGTCGTGGGAGTTCGGGCTGTTCCGGCAGTCCGACGGGGTGCTGCTCGCGACGGGCGAGTTCGTGCACGTCGTCATCGACCGCGAGGGCGCGCGCCGCCCGGTCCCCCTGCCGGACGACCTCCGCGCCCTCGTCACGAGCACGATGGTCGCCGTCGACGCCTGACGCCCCCGTTCGCACCCCGCAACGAACATCGCACCCCGGCGGAGCGGGGTGCGATGTCCGTGTGCGGGTGCGAAACGCGCCGGGTCAGCTGCTCAGCGCGGCGAACTCCAGGTTGATGTCGTCCGGGTCCTGCACGGACAGGATCACCATGCCGGCGTCGCCGAGGTCCGTGACCTCCCCGTGCTCGATCCCGGCCTCGTCGAGCCGCGCCGCTGCCTGGTGCAGTTCGTCCACGCTGCCGAGGACGAAGCTCACGTGGTCGAGCCCGACGGTGTCCGGGTCGAACCGCTGCCCCGCCGGCGCCACGGGACGGAGACCGAAGACCTGGTCACCGAGGCGGAACACGCAGCCGCCGTAGAAGCGGGCGCGGTCCTCGCGGACGCCGGGCTCGTCGACCTGGTCGCTGAAGTCGATCGCCGGATCGGTCCCGAGCAGGCGCTGGTAGAACGCCTTGCTCCGGGCGATGTCGGTGACCGTCACGCGGACGTGGGCGAGGGCGGTGGGACGGGCGATCGGTTCACTCATGCCGTCCACCCAACGCCCGCCGACTCGGAGCGGCCCGGGCCGGCTCGGAGATCGGACATCGACACACGCGGCGTCGGCCACCCACACGGCTTGGCACTCCCGCAACGACATCGCACCCCGAAGGAACGGGGTGCAATGTTCACAGCGGAGTGCGACGGGTTCGGGGAGGTGCCCGACCGCCCCTAGATCAGGTCGTCCGTCAGGTGGTTCGGCGTGCCGAACCGGTGCGCCGTGATCGACACCGCCTGCTCGCGGAGGAACGGCAGCAGCTCGATTCGCCCGGCCTCCGTGACCGGCTCCGCGTACACGGCGACGTCCGGACGCCCGTCGACGGCCTCGTACAGCGCGGACGCCGATCCGCCGATCAGCCGTACGCGGGTCGACGGACCGCGGGCGATCCGGGCGCCGAACGCCGCGTCCGACTCCCCGGCGGTGACCGTCCGCACGCAGCTCAGGCCGGCGATCGCGGCGGGCACCTCCCCGGCGGCGGAGACGTCGATCGTCGTGCCCGCCCGGAGCGCCGCGGCGACCACCCGGACCAGCGACTCGACGTCCTCGACCGCGTCGTCCGCGAGCCGCACGTGCACTCCCGGGTACGGCAGGTACCGGGCGACGTTCCGCTCCGCCGACAGCGCGGACACGTCGGTCGCCACGCCGAACAGCGTCGTCCACGCGAGCTCGTCGGACGCGACCGCACGGGACAGCGAGCCCGAGGTCACATCGGCCGCGCGGAGGAACGATGACACCGCAGCCGACACCGGCGCTCCCGCGGTGGCGGGCGACGACGACCAGGACCCGAGCCCGAACAGGTAGTTGACGCCGCCGGCCTTGGTCCCGGCGCCGACGGCGGACTTCTTCCACCCGCCGAACGGCTGCCGACGCACGATCGCCCCGGTGATGCCGCGGTTCACGTAGAGGTTGCCGGCCTCGACGCGGGACAGCCAGGTGCCGATCTCCGACGGGTCGAGGGAGTGCAGTCCGGAGGTGAGGCCGTAGTCGACCTCGTTGACGATGTCGATCGCCTCCTCCAAGGTCGCCGCGCGCATGACGCCGAGCACGGGGCCGAAGTACTCCGTCCGGTGGAACGCCGAGCCCCGCTGGACGCCGCCGCGGACGCCGGGGCTCCAGAGGCGACCGGTGTCGTCGAGCTGTCGCGGCTCCACGGCCCAGCGCTGCCCGGGCTCGAGCTTTGTCAGGCCGTCGAGCAGCTTGCCGGACGCGGGTTCGATCACCGGGCCCATCTGCGACGTGGGGTCGGAGGGGTACGCGACGGTCAACGAGGACACGGCGTCGACGAGCTGGTTGTGGAAGCGCCGCGACCGTGCGACCGACCCGACGAGCACGACGAGCGACGCCGCCGAGCACTTCTGTCCGGCGTGGCCGAACGCCGAGGCGACGACGTCCTTCACGGCGAGGTCGAGGTCCGCCGACGGCGTCACGATGATCGCGTTCTTGCCCGACGTCTCGGCCAGGAGCGGCAGGTCCTCACGGAACGAGCGGAACAGTGATGCTGTCTCGTACGCACCGGTCAGGATCACCCGGTCGACCATGGGCGAGGCGACGAGCGTCGCCCCCAGATCAGACTCCGAGACCTCGGCGAACGCGAGCACGTCGGCCGGGGCACCCATCGCGTCGAGCGCGGTCTCGATGACCGACGCCAGCACAGCGCCGCAACGAGCGGCCGGCGGCGCGGGCTTCAGCACGACGGCGGACCCGGCGGCGAGGGCCGCGAGCGTCGACCCGGCGGGGATCGCCACGGGGAAGTTCCACGGCGGTGTGACGAGCGTCAGCGCTGCCGGGGTGAACGTGGCACCGTCGACGTCGTCGAGCGCCGCGGCGAGCTCTCCGTAGAAGTGGGCGAAGTCGACGGCCTCGGAGACCTCGGGGTCGGCCTGGTCGATGGTCTTCCCGGTCTCAGCGGCCATCACCTCGACGAGCGCTGCCCGGTTCGCCTCGAGCGCGTCGCCGACAGCGTGGAGCACCGCGCCGCGCGCCGCACCGGACCAGGTCCCCCAGACGGCACCAGCGGCCTTGACGCGCCCCAGCAGGGAGTCGAGCTGCGCGGCGGAGTCGACCCGGGCCTCCCGGACGGCCGAGGCGCCCAGCGTCGACGACGCGATCCTGCCCGTGATGGCAGCGCCCCATGCGCGGACGGCGGCGACCGAGGGGTCGCTGTCCGGCGTGTTCTCGAAGTGGCCGGGCGTGGGGCGACCGACGGCTGCGTAGCGGTCGGCGACCCGGTGCGACGCCGGGGCGTCGAGGCCATCAGGCAGGGCCAGCGGCGCGAGCGACGCGCGGAACCGCGACTCCTCCCTGGCGAACAGCGACGGCGAGTCGTGCAACGAGAACACCGCGGACATGAAGTTGTCCTGCGACGCACCCTCTTCGAGTCGGCGGATCAGGTACGCGATCGCGACGTCGAACTCCCCCGGGTGGACGACCGGCGTGTAGAGCAGCAGCGACCCGACGGTCTTCCGCACGGCGGCCGCCTGCCCCTGCGCCATGCCGAGCAGCATCTCGAACTCGATCCCGTCTCGCACCCCGCGCGCACCGGCGAGCAGCCAGGCGTGCGCGACGTCGAACAGGTTGTGCCCGGCGACGCCGACCCGCACGTTCGCCACGCGGTCCGGGGTGAGCGCCCAGTCCAGGACGCGCTTGTAGTTCGTGTCCGAGTCCTGCTTGGTGTGCCAGGTGGCGAGCGGCCAGCCGTGCACGGATGCCTCGACCTGCTCCATCGGCAGGTTCGCGCCCTTCACGAGACGGACCTTGATGCCGGCACCGCCGCGGGCCCGGCGGGCGGCGGACCACTCCTGCAGGTGCTGCATCGCGGACAGGGCGTCGGGCAGGTACGCCTGCAGGACGATGCCGGCCTCGAGGTGCAGGAACGCCGGCTCGTCGAGGAGCTCCGTGAAGACCGCGATCGTCAGGTCGAGGTCCTTGAACTCCTCCATGTCGAGGTTGATGAACTTCGCCGGCGACGAGGCGGCAGCTCGCGCGAACAGCGGCCGGAGCTTGGCGACGATGTCCTCGACGGCGTGGTCGAACGCCCACGGCGAGTGCGGGTGCACCGTCGACGAGACCTTGATCGACACGTAGTCGACGTCGTCGCGGGCCAGCAGCGCGTGGGTGCCCTCGAGCCGGCGGGCCGCCTCACGCTCCCCCAGCACGGCTTCGCCGAGCAGGTTCACGTTGAGCCGGATGCCGTCCTGCTTGATCTTCGCGATGGCCGGGCCGAGCTTGGCGTCGGTCGCGTCGACGATGAGGTGGCCGACCATGTTCCGCAGCACCCGTCGGGCGATCGGCACGACGACCCCCGGGAGGCTCGGTGCCAGTCCGCCACCGAGGCGCACCAGACCGCGCAGTGCGCCCGGCAGGAACCCCGGCGCGTCCGGCGCGATGGCGCGGAGCTTGCGTGCGGCGACGCCGAGGTCCTCGGGACGGACGACCCCGTCGACGAACCCGACGGCGAACGCCAGGCCCTTCGGGTCGGCGAGGACGCCGGCGAGCTGCTTGGCCGAGCCGTCGACCGGGTACGACTCGGCCTCCGCGAGCCACTGTCGGACGAGCGCGACGGACTCGTCGGCGAGGGCGTCGGGGGCAGGAGCGGCGTGCGCATCGGTGCGCGACTGGACGTCGGTCATGGGGCCAGTGTGCTGCCTGGAGTTCCGGTAGCGGAAGCGATTGTTGCTGATGCAATCCGTTCAGTTGCACTACGCTTTCCGCATGCTCGAGGTACGACGCCTGGTGCTCCTCCGCGAGCTGTCGATCCGCGGGACGGTCGCGGCCGTCGCCGAGGCCATGAACTTCACCCCGTCGGCCGTCTCACAGCAGCTCGCGGTACTCGAGCGCGAGTCCGGCGTGCAGCTCCTTCGGAAGGCCGGACGGCGCCTGCAGCTCACCCCGCAGGCCGAGGTCCTCGTCGCCGCCGCCGGGGAGGTCCTCGACACGCTCGAGCGCGCCCAGGCATCGGTCGAGTCGACGCTCACCACCGTGCAGGGACGCATCCGGGTCGCCGTGTTCCAGTCGGCCGCGCTCGCCCTGATGCCGAGCGCACTACGGACGATGGCGCTCGAGCACCCCGACGTGCGGGTCGAGATGGTGCAGCGGGAGCCCGAGACCGCGCTCGGGGAGACGTGGGCGCGCGACTTCGACATGGTCGTCGCGGAGCAGTACCCGGCGCATGCGGCACCGCGGTTCCCCGGACTCGACAGCCGTGACCTCACCACCGACCCCGTCCGCCTCGCGCTGCCACCGGAGGACACCGCGCTCTGGCCGGTGTCGTCCCTCGCCGGAGCAGCCGAGCTGCCCTGGGTGATGGAGCCCCGCGGCGCCGCCTCACGGCACTTCGCCGAACAGACGTGCCGACGCGCCGGGTTCGAACCGGACGTCCGCTACGAGACCGCGGACCTGCAGGCGCAGATCCGGCTCATCGAGTCCGGGAACGCCGTCGCACTCATGCCCGACCTGGTCTGGGCCGGCCGGTCGACGCGCTGCCGCCTCGTCGAGCTGCCCGACCCGGCACGCCGCACGATCTTCACCGCCGGACGCATCGCGGGCACCGAGTCGCCCGCTGTCGCGGCCTTCCGCGACGCACTCGAACGCGCGGCGGCCGCCCCGCGTTCCTGAGTGGTCCATGTCGGAAAACCCCCGGTCATGACACGTTCTGCGGAAGTTTTTCCGTTGCCGGATCGTGATCACCGTGACCGTCTGGCGCGGCCCGGAGCGCCCTACGCTCACTGCTGAGCGGCCACTTCCGGACCGCAGAACGACACGTTCTTCTTGGGGGAGACGATGACCACACACTCCATGTCGAGGGTCCGCAGGTACGCGGCCGTCGGCACCGCGATCACGATCGTCGCGGGTTCGTCCGCCTTCGGCATCGGGCTCGGCGCGACCGCGGCGTCGGCTGCCGAGCCGGACGTCACGACGGCGTCGAGCGCGCCGGCCGGCTCGGCGGGCTCGGCGACCTCCGGTTCACCTGGCGCGTCCCCCTCGCCGGCCGCGTCCGGTTCGTCGACGACCGACGTCGGGTCGTCGGCCGGTTCCGCAGCGGCAGACACAGCGCCGGCCCACGGCACGGCGCCGAACGACGGCGCGGCCCCGGCCGACGGGGCGGCTCCGGCCGACGAAGCGGCTCCGACGGACGGGGAAGCCCCGGCCGACGGCGTGGCGCCGACGGACGAAACGGCTCCCGCCGGACCCGCAGCCCAGTCCGCCGTGACCCCGACCGGCACCGCGGCCGCCACCGACGCCACGACGGACGCCGCCACTCCGACGGGCACGGTCGCGGTGCGCGGCACGCCGACGATCTGGCACACGCTGACGGCGTCCACCGAGGGGTGGGCCGCCGGCACGACGTTCACCTACGAGTGGGTGTTCACCGACCGCTCGGGCTCCACCGACGTCGCGGGAGCGACCACCGCCACCTACGTGATCGACCCGCAGGACGTCGACGGCACGGTGCAGGTCCGCGTCACCGGCACGACACCGGGCGCAACGCCGACGACCGTCACGAGCACCGCGACGGCCCCCGTTGCCGACGACCCGTCGACCGGCTTCCACAGCCTCGGCTACCGGAACGTCGACACGCGTGCCGGCGAGTTCTTCTCGGTGAGCCTCGCCGCCTTCGCCGGGGACGGCCTCGCGTACTTCGTGAACGACCAGCCGGGCGGCTCCGCCGACGACGGCGTGCTGCCGGACGGCGTATCGTTCAGCGCGGACGGCACCCTCTCGGGGACGCCGACCGAGGTGACGCAGACGGAGTTCTGGGTCCACGTCTCCACCGCACGGCACCCCGGCGGCGGGGACGCCATGCGGGTGGTGTTCTCGACCGATGCGGGCCCGGTCGTGGCGCTGCGGGCGCAGGCGTTCGCCACGGGGGCCGGGACGCCGAGGGGTGTCTGGCAGATCGCCGCGGACGGTTCCACGCGGTACTCGGAGGACTTCGAGAACTGGACGGGCGACCCGGCGACACCCTTCCGCGTCCCGCAGACCGCCGAGGTCTTCCTCGGGCTCTCCGGGACCGACGCGTTCGGCAACGACGTGCTCCTGGAGGACGGTGTGCAGTGGACGTCCTCGGTCACCGGCGACCGGTTCGACCGGTTGAACTCCGCGGCCGCCGCGCTGACCTTCGCCCACGCGAGTGAGCACGTCGTCACGGCCACCTACGGCAGCCGCTCGGTCTCCGTGACGATCGACGTCACGCCGACCGCAGCGACCACCGTCGTCGCGACGACGCCGACGAGCGGGACGACGACGAGCGGGACCACGACGGGGACGGCGCCGACGGCGGCCCGTCAGCTGGCCTGGACCGGCACCGACACGACCGGTCCGATCGCCTGGGCGTTCGGACTGCTCGCGGCCGGCGGTGCGCTGCTCGTGCACCGAGCACGCCGTCGTCGCGTCTGACACCGGTCGTCGGCCGACGGCGGAGACGGGGCGGCTCCGCGCGGAGCCGCCCCGTTGCCGTGAGGACGCACCGGCGGCGCAGCGCAGACTCCAGGGAGCCGACCGCACCAGCGATCGGCACGACGGCGGGACCTCGGTCCGGCCACGACCGCAAGGAGTGCACATGGCAAGCGGAGTCGCAGCAGTTTGGGTGCCCGTGACCGACATGGACCGGGCGGTGACGTTCTACCGGGACACCCTCGGCCTCGAGGTCACGAACCAGGACAGCGACTGGTCGGAGATCGACGCCAACGGGCTCATGATCGGGCTGAACGGCCGCGAGGACGCGTCCGGTTCGGCCGGCGGCGGTGCCGTCATCACCTTCCAGCCGGACGGCAGCATCGACGACGAGGTCGCTCGCCTGACCGACCAGGGCGTCGAGTTCACCGGCGGCATCTCCGACCACGAGTGGGGTCGCATCGCACCGTTCAAGGACACCGAGGGCAACGACCTCCAGTTCTACGCACCGCCGACCAACTGATCACCACGCCGGGGACGGCGGACGTCGATAGCGTTGGCGCATGCCCACGCTGCTGCACATCGACTCGTCCGCCGACCTCGCGCACTCGCGCTCCCGCGCCCTGACCGCGGCGTTCGCCGACGCCTGGCGCGCCCGTGGCCCGGAGTACACCGTGGTGCGCCGCGACCTGCACGTGACGCCGCTGCCGCACCTCGAGGCGTCGGCACTGCACTGGGCAGCAGCGGACCGCACCGCCGAGGAGTCCGTCGCACCCGAGGCTGAGGCCCTCCGTCAGGAGGTCGTCGACGAGCTGCTCGCCGCCGACGCGGTCGTCGTCGGGGCGCCGCTCTACAACTACACCGTCCCGTCGACCCTCAAGGCCTGGATCGACCGTGTGCACATCCCGGGTGTCCTCGCCGGTGGCGTCCAGCCGCTCGCGGGCCGCCCGGTCGTGACCGTCGTGAGCCGCGGCGGGACGTACGACGCCGGGACGCCGACCGAGCACTGGGACCACGGCTCCCCCGTGCTCGAGCTCATCCTCGGCACCGCCCTCGGCATGAAGCACTACCCGGTGACGGTCAGTGCCACCCTCGCCGACCGTCTGCCGGACCTCGCGCCCCTCGCCGACCACGCTGCTGCCGATTTCGCCGACGCGACGACCACGTTGCAGCGGCTCGCGGCCACCGTCGCCTGACGATCCGACCGGCCGGCTCCCACCGAGCGGACCCCGCCGAGCGGCTCGGGCACGTCTGCTCAGGCCGGTCGGATCTCGTCGCCGCGTCCGAGCAGGTCGGCGTGGAACGCCGTCTGGGTGAGGGCACTGGCGAGCAGGAACCCCGTCATCGACGCGATGCCGCCGCTGAACGGCACGCGCGAGGCCACCTCGAACAGGGTCGGACGGTCCAGCGCGTCGAGCGCCGCGGCGACGTGTCGGCTCCGTTCCTCGCGGTGTCGGGCGAGGGTGCGGGCGCGGCTGACGACGTCGCGGAACCGGTACTCGTGCCCGGGGCAGACCTCGAGGTGCGCGTACGGGTCCAGGCGGCCGAGCGACGCCAGGTAGTCGCCGAGCGGGTTCGACGCCGTGCGTCCGCCGAGCCCGATCCCGGAGTTGATCCGCGGCAGGACGTGGTCCCCGGTGAAGAGCAGGCCGTCCTGCTCGTCGAGGAAGCACAGGTGTCCCGCCGTGTGTCCCGGCGTCGCGAGCGCCCTGATCGACCGGCCCGGGATCGGCAGCTCGTCGCCGTCGGCGAGGACGAGGTCCGCCCACGGTCGCTCGGCAGCACCGAGCCCGACGTGCCGCCCGGTCCCCCACGACGCCGTGAGCCCGTCGCGCAGGTCGGCCGGTACCCCCCACGTCGCGATGTCCGCCTCGTGTGCGACCGCGTCCTCGCGCTCGTGGTCGAGTGCGTGCACCTCGGCACCGTGCATGGCCACGCGCGCCCCCGAGGCACGTCGCACCGCTGCCGCCGCACCGAGGTGGTCGGCGTGCAGGTGCGTCACGGCGACGAGCCCGACGTCCGCGACCGACCGTCCGATCGTCCGCAGTCCGCGCTCGAGCACGTCGAGGGACCCGTCCTCGCTCCAGCCGGGGTCGATGACGGCGAGCGACCCGTCGGAGGCCTCGACGACGTACACGAGGGTCGCGTCCGGGACGCCGAACCGGAACGGGACGGCGAGGGTCCAGACGCCGGGACGGACCTCCTCGACCGGGGGCAACGCCCCCTCGGCGAGTGCGCGGGCCTGCACCGGGCTGATCGGGGTCGGAGCCGGCGCTGCCGGTGGCGGGGACGGGACGGTCGTCACCCGGCCACCCTAGCGACGGGCCGTCACCGCTCGTCGCACGCCGGGCCTCCAGGCCGGACGCTCGGCGGCTGCCGCGTAGACAGGGGACATGGAGATCGCACCGATGCTCGCCAAGGCCGTCGCGGACGTCCCGGAACCCGACAGCGTGCCGGGCGGCCTGCGCTACGAACCGAAGTGGGACGGGTTCCGCGGGATCGTGACGGTGGACGGCGACCACGTGGAGATCGGGAGTCGGGGTGCGAAGCCGCTCACCCGGTACTTCCCCGAACTCGTCGACGCGTTCCGCGCCCGGTTCGGCGGTCGGGACCACCCGGTGGTGCTCGACGGCGAGGTGGTGCTGCGGATCGGGGAGCCCGGGCACGAGCGACTCGACTGGGAGGCGCTGTCGCAGCGGATCCACCCGGCGGCCTCACGTGTGGCGAAGCTCAGTGCCCTGACGCCGGCGCAGTTCGTCGCGTTCGACCTCCTCGCCCTCGACGGCGAGGACCTGACGGGTCTGCCGTTCGACGAGCGCCGTTCGCGGCTCGAGGGGCTCGCCGGCTCGCTCACGGATCCGCTCTTCGTGACCAGGACGACGCTCGACGTCGACGTCGCCCGGGGATGGCTGACGACGTTCGAGGGTGCGGGGCTCGACGGTGTCGTCGCGAAGCGCCGGACGAAGCCGTACGAGCCGGGCAAGCGGTCGATGCTGAAGGTGAAGCACCACCGCACGGCCGACGTCGTGGCGATCGGGTACCGGGTGCACAAGTCCGGTCAGGGGGTCGGTTCGCTGCTCGTCGGGCTGTACGGCGACGACGGCGAGCTCCGGCAGGTGGGTGGCGTGTCGGCGTTCTCCGATGCGCGACGGCTCGCCCTGGTCGACGAGCTCGACGCCGTCGTGCTGCGGGACGAGGACGGGAGGCCCGTCACCGGTGCGGGGGAACGGTCGCGGTTCTCGTCGGGACGGGACACGTCGTTCGTCCGGCTGGCGCCGGAGCGGGTGCTCGAGGTGCGCTACGACCAGATGGAGGGCGCTCGGTTCCGGCACACGGTGCAGTTCGAACGGTGGCGCCCGGACCGCGACGCGCGGTCGTGCGGCTTCGACCAGCTCGAGGTCCCGACCGCGTACGACCTCAGCGCGGTCCTGCGGTGACGTCCCCCGAACGGGGTACTGTCCGATTCTCGAATGTAGTTAGGCAAACTAGTAACACCGTGGAATGATCGAACAACGGCCCCCGGAGCGGGCGCCAGCACGATCGGAGCAGAACGACATGAGCAACGCACTCCTCCACCGACACGCTCAGCGGAACCCCTTCAGCGAGGTCCGTGAAGCACGGCACCAGCGTGCCCTGCAGCTCAGCGCCGTGATCAGCGGCATCGCCGGTGTGACCGCGACGGCACTCGCCTTCGTCACGATCGGGCTCGGCGCGTGATCATCGACGGCATCAGCGAAGCCCACCGCGGGACCTGGTCGAAGCTCGCCCGCTTCCACACCGCGACGATCGTGCTGCCGATGCACACCACCCGCGTCGAGGACGAGCGCACCGAGGACACCACGCTCTAGTCGGCCTGCCTCGCGCGCGACGGCTGCACGCGCGGCGGCTCCCCCGGCATCTTCGGGAAGTCCGGCGGGAAGGGGAGCTCCCCCAGCCCGTTCTCGACGTCCCGTTCCCACCACGCCAGGAGCGGTGCGATCGACGCCGGCTCCTCCGCCATCGCCTCCCACGGGTCGCCGACCTGCCGCAGGCGGTCCGGCATCGAGCGCACCGTGATCGTCGCCGGGTCGACGTCGGCGAGTTCGTCCCACCGGATCGGCGCCGAGACCGCCGCGTGGGCCAGGGCACGCGGGCTGTAGGCACCGGCCATCGTGCGGTCACGGTTCGCCTGGTTGAAGTCGACGAACACGCGGCGGCCCCGCTCTTCCTTCCACCATGCCGTGGTCACCCGGTCGGGCATGCGGCGCTCGAGTTCCCGTGCGGCGGCGATCACCGCGTGCCGGACGTCGAGGAACTCGTGCTCCGGCAGGATCGGCGCGAACACGTGTACGCCGCGGTTCCCGCTCGTCTTGATCCAGGCGGTCAGTCCGGCCTCGGCGAGGACCTTCCGGAGTTCCTCGGCGACGGGCACGGTGTCCGAGAAGTCCGTCCCGGGTTGCGGGTCGAGGTCGATGCGCAGCTGGTCCGGGTGGTCGCTGTCCGACGCTCGCGACGCCCACGGGTGGAACACCACCGTGTTCATCTGCGCCGCCCACACCGCCACCGCCGGCTCGTCGAGCACGAGCTGCGGATGCCGCCGACCGCTCGGGTACGTCACCGTCACCGAACGGACGTAGTCGGGTGCTCCCTTCGGCGGGTTCTTCGAGAAGAACTGCTCACCGTTGACACCACCCGGGAACCGCTGCAGCGACACCGGACGGTCGCCGTTCGCCCGGACGAAGGCGTCCCCGACCGCCACCAGGTACTCCGCCAGGTCGAGCTTCGTGATCCCCGCGTCGGGCCAGAGCACGCGGGACGGACTGCTGATCCTGACCTCCCGGTCGCCGTCGGGCCCCGGGACGGTCAGCGTCGTCGCTTCGCTCGCCATGGAGCGGAACCTACTCGGCCCCGGCAGGATGGACGTGTGAGTGCGTACCTCGGGGTGGACCTGGCCTGGGGCCTCGGGTCCGACCGACGTCCAGCGAACGAGACCGGGCTCGCCGTGCTCGACGACCGCGGAGCCGTCCTCGACGCGGGATGGGCGCGCGGTGTCGACGCCGTCACCACGTGGATCGAACAGCACCTCGGGCCTCGGACCCTCATCGCCGTGGACGCTTCCCTCGTGGTGACGAACCCGACCGGCATCCGCGAGGCGGAACGCCAGGTCGGGCAGCGCTACGGCCGTTGGAAGGTCGCCGCGAACCCCACGAACCTCGCCTCCGCGGCGAGCGCCGGCGCACGGCTCCTCGACCGGCTGACCGCGCTCGGCGTCACCTACGTCTCGGACACGGACGCCATGCGCGCCCGATCGGGACCGGCCGTCTTCGAGTGCTACCCGTACACGACGCTCGTCGGTGTCGAGGAGCTCGGCTACGACGTCGAACGTCCCCGGTACAAGCGACTCGACACCACCGTCCCCGCGGCCAACGCGAGGGCGCGGCGTGCGGACGCGTTCGACGACCTGGTCCGCCGGCTCCGTCAGACCCCGCTCGACCCACCGCTGGTGCTCGACCCGCACCCGCTGACCGCGGCGCTCGCCGAGCCCTCCGGCATCCACGGTCCGACGCACAAGCACCGTGAGGACCTGCTCGACGGGGTGCTCTGCGCCTGGACCGCCGCGTTCTGGGAGCGGCACGGCGATGCGCGTGTGCAGGTGCTCGGCAGCGACGAGGACCTGCCGGCGGACCCCGTCGACCGGCAGGGGCGCAGACCGGTCGTCGTGACGCCGGCGCGCCCGTCGCAGCGCCGTGCCCGCGGCTAGGCTTGCCGGCGTGAGCACCACCGTCGAACCACTGCGCATCGGGTTGGTCTCGCTGCACACCTCCCCCGGCGACGAGCCGGGTTCCGGCGAGGTCGGCGGCATGAACGTCGTCGTCCGGCACCAGGCCGAAGCACTCGCCGACCGCGGCCACCACGTGGAGATCGTCACGAGACGGTCCTCGCCCACGCAGCCGGACTCGGTGTCGCTGGTGCCGGGGGTGTGCCTGCGGTTCCTGTCCGCCGGTCCTGCCGCGCCGGTCCCGAAGGGCGAGCACGACGCCTTCATCGAGCCGTTCCGCCGCGGACTCGAAGCACTCGGGCCGTTCGACGTCCTGCACGCACACCACTGGTTCTCCGGTGCCGCTGCACTCCCCGTCGCACGACAGCGTGGCATCCCGCACGTGCAGTCGTTCCACTCGATCGCGGCCGCGTCGACCACGCCGCTGTCCGAGGGGGAACGGCCGGAGTCCTCGGGACGGATGGCCGGCGAGGCGATGCTCGCCCGCGACTCCGACGCGGTCGTCGTCGTCAGCGAGGCGGAGGCGGACACCGTCCGGACCCGGCTCGGCGGCGACCCGGACCGCCTGTGGATCGTCCCGCCGGGCGTCGACGGCTCGGTCTTCCGCCCGGCCGCCGTCGGGGCTCGTCGTGCCGACGTGCCGTACGTCGTCGCGGCGGCGCGGGTGCAGCCGCTCAAGGGTCTCGACCTGGCGATCGAGGCCATCGCCGGCATCAGCGAGGCGGTCCGACCGACCCTCGTCATCGCCGGGGACTCCTCGAGCGAGGCCGGTGACCACCTCGCCGAGCTCCGTCGACTGGCCGCAGCGCACGGCATCGCAGACCGGGTGACGTTCATCGGTCCGCAGTCCCGCGCCGACCTGGCGTTCCTGTTCCGCGGTGCGGCGGCGGTGCTCGTGCCGTCGCACTCCGAGACGTACGGGCTCGTCGCCCTCGAGGGTTCCGCCTCCGGGGTCCCCGTCGTGGCCGCTGCGGCCGGGGGTCTCCGCGAGGCCGTCGTCGACGGCGAGACCGGGGTCGTGCTCGAGTCGCGGTCGCCGGCGGTCTGGGCCGCGGAGATCGAACGCATCCTGACCGAGCCCGAGTACGCCGCGGCGCTGTCCGCGGCGGGGCGTGAGCACGCGGAACGCCTCAGCTGGGAGCGGTCCGCGATCGGGCTCGAGCAGGTGTACCGCCGGGTCCTCGGGCGCCCGTGACCGCCGTCGACCTCGGGGCGTTCTGGGCGGCACTCGATGCGGTCCCCGTCGAGGACGGTGCCGAGGCGCTCTACGACACCGCCTCGGCCGAGGGACGTCTGCGCCGCGCGAACCTGCGGCACTACCTGGAGACCGTCGGCCAGGACGCCGACACCCTGCTCGTCGCCGAGGCACCGGGCTGGCGGGGCATGACGAACACGGGCGTGCCGTTCACGAGCATGCGCGAGCTCGGCGCCGACTACGCCGTACCGCCGGAGCCCACCGCGCCGTGGGAGGCGTCGTCCCGCGTGGTGCACGCGGCGCTCGCCGACTGGCACGGACCACTCCCGGTGGCGTGGGCGATCGTCCCGCACCACCCGTTCGTCGCCCCGGACCGGCTGACGAACCGCACGCCGCGGCCGTCGGAGGTCCGCGCAGGCGCCCCGGTCGCGCTCGCGCTGCTCGAGGCCGTCGGCGCGTCCCGGGTGGTCGCCGTCGGCCGGAAGGCACAGGGCGCGCTGGCGTCGGCCGGCATCGACGCGATCGCCGTCCGGCATCCTGCGCAGGGCGGCGCCACGCAGTTCACCGAGCAGCTCCGCGCGCTCTCGCGCTGACGGGTCAGGCGGACTGGACCTCGATGCCCTTCGCGGTGAGCGCCTCGGCGACGTGCGCGGGGAGCCTGGTCGTGGTGAACACGGTCGCGAGCGCCGGCAGGTCGAGGACGTCGTCCCAGTTCTGCGGGTCGTACCGGTCGTCGGAACCGTCCCAGCCGGGGTGGAGGTCCTGCAGGATCTCCAGGTCGGGGTCCACCGTGATCTCGGTGACGAGGGCGAGCTGGGACGGCAGCAGCTCGAGGTCGTCGTAGTACTCGCGTGCTCGGTCGTCCTGCCCCTCGACGTCGAGGTCCTCGTCGGACTCGTCGGCGGTGTCGCCGTCGTAGGGCTCGATGACGTCGAGGTCGTAGCAGAGCACGTCGAGCACGAGCAGCTTCGCGTTGAAGTCAGCGAACTCGACGGGTTCCTCGGTGGTGTTCGAGTCGTCGTACATGCAGCGGATCGTATCCGCGGCGCCTCGTGACCGTCCGGTTTCGGCGAGGACACGGTCGTGTTGCGTTCGTGGCCGATCTCCCTGTGAGGGTGGACAGGAACGCCCCGGTCGGGCGAGGGTGGAGCATGACCACCACGAACACCGAGACCCCGAAGCAGGACCAGCCGGCGCTCCGACGGGTCTTGGGCCCGAAGCTCCTGCTGCTGTTCATCGTCGGCGACATCCTCGGCACCGGCGTCTACGCGCTCACCGGGCAGGTCGCCGCCGAGGTGGGCGGGGCCGCGTGGCTCCCGTTCCTCATCGCGTTCGCCGTCGCACTGCTCACGGCGTTCTCGTACCTGGAGCTCGTGACGAAGTACCCGCAGACCGCTGGTGCGGCGTTGTACGTGCACAAGGCGTTCGGCGTCCACTTCGTCACCTTCATCGTGACGTTCATCGTGATGTGTTCCGGGATCACGTCGGCGTCCACGGCGTCGCGTGCGTTCGCGGCGAACCTCGGCGCCGGGTTCGGCCTGGAGCTGCCGAACGCGGCCGTGATGCTCATCGCGATGGGCTTCATGCTCGCGGTGATGGCGATCAACTTCCGCGGCGTCAGCGAGAGCGTCAAGACGAACGTGGTGCTGACGCTCGTCGAGCTCAGTGGTCTGGTGATGGTGATCCTCATCGGGTTCTGGGCGATGGCCGGCGGGAACGCCGACTTCTCGCGCGTGGTGATGTTCGAGACACCCGAGGACAAGGGGCTGCTGCTGTCGGTGTCCACGGCGACGTCGTTGGCGTTCTTCGCGATGGTCGGGTTCGAGGACTCGGTGAACATGGCCGAGGAGACGAAGGACCCCTCGCGCATCTTCCCGAAGGTGATGCTGACCGGCCTCGGGATCACCGCCGTCATCTACGTGCTCGTGTCGATCTGCGCGGTGGCCGTCGTCCCGATCGGCGAGCTCGCGGGCAACGAGACGCCCCTCGTCACCGTGGTGCAGACCGCCGCACCGGACTTCCCGATCGCGGACCTGCTGCCGTTCATCTCGATGTTCGCCGTCGCCAACACCGCGCTGATCAACATGATGATGGCGTCGCGGCTGCTCTACGGCATGAGCAAGCAGGGTGTGCTGCCCGGGTTCCTGGCGAAGGTCTCCGCGACGCGCCGCACCCCGTCCACCGCGATCGTGTTCACCACGCTCATCTCGCTCGCCCTGATCGGTTGGGTGTCGCTCAGCCCGGACTCCCCCATCGTGGTCGTGCTCGGCGGCACCACGTCGCTGCTCCTGCTGTCCGTGTTCGCCGTCGTGAACGCGGCCGTGCTCGTCCTGCGCCGCGACCGGGTGGACCACCGGCACTTCCGGGCCGGGGTGGTCATCCCGGTGATCGGGGTCGTCACCTGCCTGTGGTTGGTCCTGCCGTTCTCGTCCGGTCGTGACGTCGAGCAGTACCAGATCGCCGGCGGGCTGCTCGGCCTCGGGGTCCTGCTGTGGATCGTGACGTGGTTCACCCACGGGCGGAAGCAGGCCGACAAGGCGCCGACGGGCGTGGTCACGGAGCCGACCGCGGTGGTGCACGAGGACGACCGGCGGAGCTGACCCGAACGGGGGCGTGTCCGGGCGCCGTGCTTCCCAGCTCGCTCTCGTACCCTCGTCGTGGCACCCGGACGAGAGGACCCTGGCATGCACCGCGTCGGCATCACCCTGGCGTCCGTGTTCGGTGCCGGGATCGTCGCCGTCGGGATCGGCGTGGTCGTGCTCGTCGTGATCGCCGTGAACTCGCTGTCCGGCCTCGGCAGTGGTGCGCCCACCCCGCAGGCGGTGACCTGCCCGGCCGCGGCGACCAGGACGGTCAGCGGGATCGCCGTCCCCGAGGGGCCCGTCGCCGGCTTCTGCCAGGAGCGCCTCGTCAACGCGGCGGCGGTCATCGCGGCGGCGCGGACGCTCGGCATCGGCCCGCACACGCAGGCCGTCGGCGTGATGACCGCGATCGGTGAGTCCGGCCTGCAGAACCTGGACCACGGTGACGCCGCCGGTCCGGACAGCCGCGGTCTGTTCCAGCAGCGCGACAACGGCGCGTGGGGCACGTACGAGCAGCGCATGGACCCGTACACGGCCGCGTCGATGTTCTACGCGAAGCTCGTCAAGGTGCCCGGCTGGAAGACCATGACGCCGACGCAGATGGCGCACGCGGTGCAGGTGAACGCCGACCCGGAGCACTACACGAAGTTCTGGCCAGAGGCGAAGCAGGTCGTCGAGGGCCTGACCGGCGAGACCGTTCCGGACACGGCGCCGCAGGGCTGACCCCGCCGGCGGGAGCACGGCGGCCATCAGGCCACGGCCTCGGTCACCTCGTCGTCGTCGAGCTCGACCAGGGCGGCGCCGGCGTCGTGCAGGACGACCTGCCCGCGGAGCCGCACGTGGTGCTCGTCGAGGGCGCAGGCCATCGCGTCGACCCATTCCCAGTCGACCGGGTACACGTCCCGCGAGCCGGGACGTTCCCACGCCAGGACGACCTCGGCTGCGTCGACCTGCTGGACGACGTCGGCGACGAGGGCGGCGAAGTCCTCGACGTGGTCGTCGGGCTGGTACGGCAGGTCGGCGATCGGGACGACCAGTCGGATCGGCACGGCGTCCGCGGCGAGGAACAGCACCCAGCACTGTCGTCGCAGCGGGCGTTCGAGGAGGGCGACGACGAGGTCAACGACGTCGTCATCGGTACGGACTGTGGTTCGCTCGAGTCGGTCGAGCACATCGGTGTCTGGCATGGCTCCACGCTGCCGGAGGCCGCGCGGCCTCCGGGCTCCACGGGGCGTCATCGTGGACACGCCACCGCAGACCGCACCCTGTGGAGGAACGACCTCAGATGCCGTGCGTGACCGCGGACCCCATCAGCAGCAGAGCGGCGGAGAACACCGCGACGACGGCGACCAGCCCGGCGAGCGCGATCGGCCACGCGAGACGCCGACGCGCCATCCGCACGACGGCGAACAGGACCGCGAGCACGACCACGAGTGCGACGACCACCGGTCCGGCGTAGACGACCAGACCGCCGAGCGTGACGTCGCACCGGTTCCCGGGGGCGGAGCACGAGTGGAACGCGAGCGAGAGGAACACGATGCCCCACCCCGCGGCCACCGCGACCGCCGTCGTGATCGTCAGCAGGGCGATGGCGGCGACCAGGTCGGCGACGCGACGACCGCCGACCAGCGGGCGCCGAGCCTCCCGGCCCGTGGACGCGCTTCTGGCCGGACGCGGCCCGTCCGTGCCGGGCACTGACGAACGCGAGCCGGCCGCGCCCGCATGCCCGGACGAACCGCTCCGTCCGGGCATCAGGATCGCCGGCGAGGGGCGCCGCGCGTGGACCAGAGCGCCGCGGCGACGAGGAGCGGCTGGCCGAAGAGCCGCGCGATGCGCTTCTCGTCCGAGTCGAGCCCGAATGCGTCCCGACGGTTCAGCCACTGCGCGATGTTCCCCGGGAAGACCGCGACGAAGAACAGGGCCACCACCGTCCCCACGAACCGCCGACGCCGCGCGGCGAGGACCAGGGCGGAGCCGAGGCCGATCTCCGCGACGCCCGACGCCAGGACGGTGGTGTCGGTGTCGAGGGGCAGGGAATCCGGGACCTGGGCGCGGAAGTCCTGGCGCGCGAAGGTGAGGTGGCTCGTGCCGGCGAAGACCAGCGCGAGCCCGAGCAGGACACGGACGAACGAACGCATGACCCCAGCATGCCCGGTCCGGACGACGAGCGTGCGGGACCCCCTGCAGTGGTGCTCCCGGACGGTGCGGAGCCCCGGTACGGTCGGCTCATGGCCTCACGGACACGCGACCACGAGCCGCCGGCTGCACCCGCTGCCGTCGCCGTGGTCCTCGGCGCCGTCACCCTGTACCTCGGCGCCGTGATCCCCGCGGAGGCGACGGTGCGCCACATGGTGCTGTGCGCCGTGTTCGGGATCGTCGCGGTCCTGAGCGGCTGGCGGGCGATCGCGATCGCCGGCCGCCGGCGCGGGCCGCGCGCCTGGGCGTGGGTCGGGGTCGCCATCGCCGCCGTCGGCCTGGTCTCGTTCGGCTGGCAGGCGCTCGTGATCGCGACCGGCGGGGCGGTCCCGCCGCCGCCCTGGGCGCCCTACCTGACCCCCTGACGGCCGGGAGGCCCGTGCCGGCCCCGACCCGTGCCTCCCGTCCGGTGCGCCCTCCGCACCACGCGCACGTGCGCGCCGGGGCGACACGTGTTCGGTCGCGCGACTGCGCACTTGTCGTGACGACGAGCAGATCCCGGTGCACCGAGCCGATTCCGCTGCACCGGGGCGGGTCCTGCCGCGCCGCGCAGGACCGACCACGGTCAGGCTGACGCGCGTTGCGCGCAGGGTGCACCATGGCCGGGTGACAACGACGCCGCAGCCATCGCTCTTCCGCCGCAAGCCGATCGACCAGATCGACGACGAGACCGGGGGCGAGGACGGCCTGAAACGGCACCTCGGGCTCTGGCAGCTCACCGCGATCGGCATCGGCGGCATCATCGGCGCCGGCATCTTCACCCTCGCCGGAACCGTCGCGCACGGCGTCGCCGGACCGGCCGTGCTCATCTCGTTCCTCGTCGCCGGGGTCGCCAGCGCCGCCGCAGCACTGTCGTACGCGGAGTTCGCCGGGATGATCCCGAAGGCCGGCAGTGCCTACACGTACGGGTACGCGGTGCTCGGCGAGATCGTCGGGTGATTCATCGGCTGGGACCTGTTGCTCGAGTACACCGCGATCGTGGCGGTGGTCGCGATCGGCATCTCCGGCTACGTCGGGTTCCTCGTCGGACAGTTCGGCATCGACCTGCCCGCCTGGATGCTCGGTGCGCCGGGCACCGGTGACGGGCACGTGGTCGACGTCTTCGCGATCGTGCTCTGCCTGCTCACCGCGTTCGTGCTGACCCGCGGCATCCGGAGCGCCGCACGCTTCGAGTTCGTCGCCGTCGGCATCAAGGTCCTGCTCGTGGTGCTCATCGTCGTCCTCGGGGTGTTCCACATCAACAGCGCCAACTACGCGCCGTACTTCCCGTTCGGGTTCGGCGGCGTGATGACCGGCGCCGCGACGGTGTTCTTCGCCGTGTTCGGCTACGACGCGATGTCGACCGCCGCCGAGGAGTCCACCGACGCCCGGAAGCACATGCCGAAGGCGATCCTGCTGTCCCTCGGCATCGCGATGGTGCTCTACGTCCTCGCGACCCTCGTGCTCACCGGCATGCAGAAGTACACCGACATCGACCCGGCATCGGGCTTCTCGTCGGCGTTCGCCTCCGTCGGACTCGGCGGTGTCGCGAACGTCATCGCGATCGGGGCCATCATCGGGATCGTCACCGTGCTCGTCACCTTCATGCTCGGAGCGTCCCGCGTCTGGTTCTCGATGAGCCGCGACGGACTGATGCCGAAGTGGTTCGCCAAGACCGACCCGAAGCGTCACGTCCCCACCCGGGTCACGTGGATCCTCGGGATCGCGTCGGCCGTGCTCGCCGGCGTACTGCCGATCGGCATCGTCGCCGAACTGACGAACATCGGGATCCTGCTCGCGTTCGTCGTGGTGTGCTCGGCGGTGATCGTGCTCCGCTACCGGCAGCCAGGACTCGACCGGCAGTTCCGGCTCCCCTTCATGCCCGTGGTCCCGGCGATCGGCGTCATCGCGTCGCTGTGGCTCGTCACGTTCCTGCAGTGGGAGACGTGGGTGCGCTTCGCGGTGTGGTTCGCGATCGGCCTCGGGGTGTACTTCGGGTACTCGCGGAAGCACAGCAAGCTGGCGGCGGAGCAGCACTGACCCCGTCACGCAGGAGGCCCCCGACCGGTTCGGACGGGGGCCTCCTGGCGGTGCGACGGACTCAGTACACCTTGCGGATGTAGCTGAGGCAGATGTCGATCTCGACCGTCAGCAGCTTGTCCTGCTTCTGGAACCGCTGCAGCAGGCTGAGGTGGCTCGGGCTCGAGATGGGAGCGCGGGCCGCCGGGCCGACGATGAACACGGTGTCGTTCTCCGCGGCGTGGATGAGCTTGAACATGTCGTCTTCTCCTGTGTCTGTGGAGCCCGTCCAGGACCCGTCGTACTCGAAATGCCACGGTTCCCGCGGTGAGAACCCGTCGCCTCGTGGCTGCCACCCGAACCGCGGTCCGTTGGCGTTCATCCAGTTCTTCTCAGCCGTGCCGTAGGAGTTCACGCCGCCGCTGAAGTCGACGGCGCGGCCGAGCCCGTGGACGGAGGTCCCGGGCGTCGCGGCCAGGTTGAACCCGGGCTTGCCGGCCTTGTAGCCGTCGTACAGGTACTGCTGCCGGTCCAGGTCGCGGTAGGCCTCGGCCATGGTCAGCGAGTGCCCGATCGCACCTCGGAACTCCACTGCCATGGCGGAGAACGCCGCCGCCGCGTCGTCCAGCAGGTACTGCTTCCCGAGCCCGGTCGTGGAATCCCCGACGTACGTGAGTTCCGACGTCGGGATCTGCCCGTTCGGGTAGTCGCCCGCGGCCTGGACCGAGAACGAACGGGCGCCAGCGGGCGGCCCGGACTCCGGGTAGGACGGCAGTGTCAGATTCGATGCGGCGTTCGCCCTCGTCGCCCCGCCCAGCGTCGCGGCGCCGAGCGTCGCGGCGGCAGCGAGCATCAGCACCGAGCGCCGGCTCGTTCCCCGCGGGACCTTCGGCGGGCCCTCCCCCTCGGAGGCGTCGACAGAGTCGGTCATCATGCTCCCCTCTGGGAGAGCACGCCCCTCGTGATCCCCCGTGAGCACACTGACAGGTCTGTGCACGGCAGCGTGACCCCAGAACGGGGGGTACGGTACCGGCTGCGGTCAGTCCTGCTCGCGCCGGTGCTTGCCCGCTGCGGCCGTCGGGTCCGCCAACGGGTGGTTCCGGAACCACCGCAACAGCTCCCGCGCCCGGCTGCCGTCGGCACTCGTGTCCCCCGCTCCGAGGAACCCGCTGAACCCCTCGGGCAGGTCGGTGTCCGCGCTCCGGTCGAAGGCCATCGTCCAGTCCGGGAACCGCCTGGTGTGGATCGACTCCTCCACCAGGAGCGAGACGTCGCCGTGCCGATCGTCCTCGAGGATGCGTCGGTACGTCGCCATCACGGCGTCGTACGGCCCCTCGAGCAACTGCATGAACCGCCCGGAGCGGTGCACGAGGAGCCCGCTCAGGCCGTCGGCGGAGTTCCGGTCGCGCGCGTACGCGAGGACGGCTTCCAGTTCGTCGTCGTCGAACCGGTCGACGGCGGAGCTCATGTAGACGAGGGAGTGCAGCATGGTGTCCCCGATCATGCCCGCTCCCGAGCCCCGGCGGAATCCCCTGTCCGGGTGAGGCCGACTCACACACCGAACCGGGCACCGTGCGGCCGCGGCCACGGCGAACCTGGGCGTCGCATCAGGAACCGGGGTGCAAAGCAACGCATCCTCACCGTTTCGGCGCTCCAGGGCGCACACTGCGGAGACCGGAGAACACGCGGACGTCGTCGACGCCCGCCTCGTGGCTCTTCCCACCAGACAGGGGCCACCATGGCCACGTCCCGTTCCCTCCGTCCCTCCGCGGCCACGAAGACCACCGTGGTCCGCGCGGCCGTCACCGCCGTCACCGGCATCGGACTCGCCGCTGCGATGGCCCTGATGGCAACGTCGTCGGCATCGGCCGCCACCGTCATCAGCGGGCCGGTGAACCTCGGGACGGCCGCCACCTACGGCGTCCTCGGCGCGAGCACCGTCACGAACACCGGGGTCACGGTCGTCAACGGTGACCTCGGTCTCTCCCCCGGGACCTCGATCACCGGGTTCGGCGCCGGGACGTCCGGCATCGTGAACGGCACCGTGCACCAGACCGACGCCGCCGCGGCCCAGGCGCAGCGGGACACCACGACCGCGTACAACGTCGCCGCGTCCCTCACGCCGATGGAGAGCGGACTCACCGAACTGAACGGGCGCTCCCTCAGCCCTGGCGTCTACTCCGGCGGCGCACTGTCCCTCGCGGACACCGGCTCGCTCACCCTCGCGGGCAGTGCGAACTCGGTCTGGGTGTTCCAGGCTGCCTCGACGCTCACGATCGGGTCCGGCACCCGGATCCTCATCACGGGCGGTGCCACCTCCTGCAACGTGTTCTGGCAGGTCGGCAGCTCCGCGACCATCGGGTCCGGCGCGCAGTTCCAGGGCACCGTGCTCGCACAGCAGTCCATCACCGCCGTCAGCGGCGCCACCGTCCAGGGCCGTCTGCTCGCCCGCACCGCCGCCGTGACGCTCGACACGAACACGATCACCGCGTCCTCCGGCTGCCCGGCACCGGGGACCACGTCGGAGACCGTCGCGCCGACGATCACCTCCGGCGCCCCCGCCGACGCCACGGCCGGCCAGCCGTACAGCACCACCGTCACCGCGACGGGCACCCCGAAGCCGGTCTTCACGGCGACCGGTCTCCCCGCCGGACTCACCATCGACAGCACCACCGGGGTCGTCTCCGGCACACCGACGACCGCCGGCTCCTCGACGGTCACGATCACGGCCTCCAACGGCACCGCGCCGAACGCGACGCAGGTCGTCACCATCACGGTGCAGCCGCCCACCGCGACCGGTGGCGCGTCCCCGACGTCCGGTGCCACCGCGCCGGTCGGGCCCGGCACGACGCCCACCGTCGGTGCCGCTCCCGGCAGCGGCCAGCCCGCGGGTGAGCTCGCCTTCACGGGCAGCGACCCGACCGCCCCGCTCACCGCGGCGGCACTGCTCCTCGCCGCCGGCATCGGGACCGCGGTCCTCGCCCGACGCCGCTCGCTCCGTCGCTGACCGCTCGCTCCGTCGCTGACCTGAGCACCGGGCAGCGCAGGTCGGTGGCTGCTGGCACGATGGGGTCGTGCCAGCAGCCCCGATGATCGACGCCGTCGACGTCATCCGCTTCGTCGGGCCGCAGACGTTCGGCCGTGCGCGGGACCTCGTCCGGCGCGGCCTGGTCGAGGAAGCCACCTGGCACGACGACGGCACCATCACCGCGTCCGTGTCCGGATCAGCCGACGAACCGTACGACGTCCACGTCGACACCATCCTCGCCCGCGGCGAGTTCGTCCGGCCGGTCCGCTCCCGCTGCACCTGTCCGATCGGCGGCGAGTGCAAGCACGTCGCCGGTGCGCTCCTCACGATCAACGCCCGCGCCGTCGCGGCCCATGCCGGCCCCCGGCAGGAAGTCCCGGCTCCGTCGGCACCGGACTGGAGGCACGAGGTCGCCCGCCTCGCCGGTGACACCGCACCGCCGGTCACCCCCACCAGCACGCCGCTGGGCCTGCAGTTCGAGCTCCGCGACGCGGTCCCCGCCCGGCTCGCCGGCCGGGCCCGGGCCGTCGGCCGACCGCTGCCCACGGCGTCACGGTCGGTGCGGCTCGGCGTCCGCCCCGTGACCCGGAGCGACGCGGGCAACTGGGTGCGCGGACAGCTGACGTGGAGCACGCTCCCCTACTCGATGAACCGGCTCGGGCTCGACGCCGACCAGCACGCCTGGTTCCAGCAGTTCGCCGCACTGCACCGCGCCGGTCAGCTCGCCGGACTCCCCGGCGAGAGCGACTGGATCCACCTCGACGACTTCCGGAGCCCGCTGCTCTGGCCCCTCCTCCGCCAGGCACCGACCCTCGGCATCGCGTTCGTCGTCGGCAAGCGCGAGGGCGCGGTGACGCTCGGCACCGATGCCCGGGTCCTGCTCGACGTGGCCCGCTCCGACGGCGGCATCGTCATCGGCACGAGCGCGGTCCTCGACGGGCGTCCGGTCGTCGACGGTGCGGCACGGCTCGTCGGCGACCACGGACTGTACGTCGCGCGCGAGGCTCCGGAGTTCCGCGTCGAGCTCGCCCCGACGCCGGAGCCCGTCCCCGAGGACCAGCGCCGCATGCTCGTCGAGGGCACACGGATCCAGGTCCCGACGGCCGAGGTCGACGAGTTCCTGGCGGACTGGTCACCGAAGCTCCGCGGCGCCCTCGGCCTGGTCAGCTCCGACGGGTCGATCGCGCTGCCGGAGCGCACACCGCCGGAACTCGTCCTCACCGTGACCTTCGAACCGGCCAGGGCCCCGCGCACCGACGACGTCGCGCACCTGCGGTGGCGCTGGCACGTCGACGGGCGGAAGGACCCCGTCGCGATGCACGGACCGCTGCCGGACCTCTCCGACGTCCGCGCCACGGACAGCGCCGAGGAGCCCCTCGACTGGTTCGTCGACGGCACGGTCGAGGGCGCCGACGTCGCGGTGCTCGCCGACGAGCTCCTCCCGGCGCTGCCCGACCACGGCGTCCGCGTCGTCGTGCAGGGCGAACGACTCGACTACGAACGCCTCACCGGCACGCCGAACATCCGGGTCACGACGATGCCGTCGGACAAGCACGACTGGTTCGACCTCGGGATCGTCGTCAGCGTGAACGGCAGGGAGATCCCGTTCACGCCGCTGCTCACCGCGCTCGCGAGCCGGCAGCGGCGGCTCAAGCTCGTCGACAACTCGTACCTGTCACTCGCGGATCCGGCGTTCGACCGGCTCAAGGAGCTCATCGACGAGGCACGCGACCAGGACGAGTGGGAGCCGTCGCAGCCGATGACGATCACGCCGCTGCAGGCCGGGATCTGGTCCGCGTTCGATCAACTCGCCGACGAGACCGACCACGACGAACGCTGGCGAGCCACGGTCGCGCGGCTCCTCGACGCGGCACCCCCCGACGACGTCGCCGTGCCGGAGACCGTGCACGCCGACCTCCGCCCGTACCAGCGGTCCGGGTACGCGTGGCTGTCGTTCCTCGTGGCGAACGGCATCGGTGGCGTGCTCGCGGACGACATGGGGCTCGGCAAGACCCTGCAGGCCCTCACGATGATCGCCAGCCGACGGGCGACGCTGCCCGACGACCCGCCGTTCCTCGTGGTCGCACCCACGTCCGTCGTCGGCAACTGGGCCGACGAGGCCGCGCGGTTCGTGCCGACCCTGCGCGTCGCGACGATCACGACCACGTCCCTGAAGGACCCGGGGCTCGTCGCACGCACCGCCGCGAGCGCCGACGTCGTGGTGACCTCGTACGCGCTGCTGCGCCTCGACGCCGCCGCGTACACGGACCTGCCGTGGTCGGCGCTCCTGCTCGACGAGGCGCAGTTCGTCAAGAACCCGCAGTCGCAGACCCACCGCGCCGCGGCCGAGCTGCGAGCGCCGGTGAAGATCGCCATCACGGGCACGCCGCTCGAGAACGGCCTGACCGACCTCTGGGCGCTGTTCTCGATCGTCGCGCCCGGCCTGCTGTCGTCCTGGACGCGGTTCGGCGACGACTACGTCAAGCCCCTCGCCTCACCCGACCTCCGCGGCGAGGCCCGGAACGAGCTCACGAGCCGGCTGCGTCGACGGATCCGTCCGCTCATGCTGCGCCGGACCAAGGAGAGCGTCGCGTCGGACCTGCCTCCGAAGCAGGAGCAGGTCGTGCGGGTCACGCTCGACCCCGCGCACCGCGACGTCTACGAACGCACGCTCAACCGGGAGCGGCTGAAGGTCCTCGACCTCATCGACGACCTGGACCGCAACCGCATGATCGTCTTCCGCTCCCTGACCCTGCTGCGGATGCTGGCGCTGTCCCCCGCACTCGTGCGGTCCCCCGACCCCGACGCCTCGACCGACGACGCGCCGATCCCGTCCGCCAAGCTCGAGCTGCTGCTCGACGAGCTCGAACAGCTCGCCGCGGAGGGCCGGCGCGCCCTGGTGTTCAGCCAGTTCACGTCGTTCCTCGGCATGGTGGCGGACGCGCTCGACGCCAGGGCGATCGGGTACGAGTACCTCGACGGTTCGACGCGGGCACGCCCGAAGGTCATCGACCGCTTCCGGAACGGCACCGCCCCCGCGTTCCTCATCTCGCTCAAGGCCGGCGGGTTCGGGCTGACCCTCACCGAGGCGGACACCGTGTTCGTGCTCGATCCGTGGTGGAACCCCGCGGCCGAGTCCCAGGCGGTGGACCGGACACACCGCATCGGGCAGACCCGTTCGGTCAACGTGCACCGGCTCATCGCCGAGGACACCATCGAGGAGAAGGTCCTGGCGCTCGCGGCCCGCAAGGCGCAGCTGTTCGCGACGATGATCGACGACGACGCCCTGTTCGCCGACGATCTCACCGCGGACGACATCCGGTCCCTGCTCGCCTAGGTCCAGGACCCGGACGGGCAGGGGACGGCCGTCCTAGTGTCCGAGCCCGTCGATCCGGGTGACCTCGTCGGACGACAGCGTCACGGTGGCACCGGCGGCGTTCGAGCGGATGCGGTCGGGGTTCGACGACTTCGGGATGACGACGAACCCGTGCGCGACGTGCCAGGCGACGATGACCTGCGCGGTGTCGACGTCGTGCGCCTCGGCGATGGCGACGAGCGTCGGGTCCTGCAGGTTGCTCGCCTTGAAGGGGCTGTAGCCCTCGAGGACGACACCGCGGTCGCGCAGCCCGTCGGCCACGGCACGGTCGTACTCGGCCGGGCTCCACTTGATCTGGTTCACCGCGGGCGCCGCCCCGGTGGCCTCGACGAGCTCGTCGATCTGCGCGAGCGAGTAGTTGCTGACACCGACGGCCTTCGCCAGCCCGTCCCGCTGCGCCTGCACGACCTGCTCCCACACGTCGGGGCGTGCCTCGCCGTTCGGCGGCCAGTGCACGAGCCACAGGTCGAGGTGGTCCAGGCCGAGCTGCTCGAGGCTCTCCTCGATGGTGGCGCGCACGCGGTCGGCGTTGTCCGGCGGGAGCTTCGTGGTGACGAAGAGATCGTCGCGGGGCAGGCCGGAGTCGGCGATGGCCTTCCCCACGCCGCGCTGGTTGCGGTAGCCGGTGGCGGTGTCGATGTGGCGGTAGCCGGCCTCGAGGGCGGCACTCACCGCGGCGGGGGCGTCGGCGTCGGCGATCTGCCAGGTGCCGAAACCGAGGAGCGGCATCGCTCCACCGGTCACCGGGACGGACGGTTCTGCGTAGTCGGTCATGTCCTCGTGTCTACGCGGCGATGTCGGAGGCGTCCACCAGGATCCTCAGCAGGCACCACCGAGCACCACCAGGAGCACCACCGCACATGTCGTCCACCCGACGCCGTACCACACGATCCACCCGCACCACCCGGACCGCGCTGACGTCCGCGTTCGTGACCGTCGCCATCGCCGTCCTCGTGTTCGCCCTGCATGCCCGGGGAGCACTGCCCTCGGAGGCCGACGCGGCAGCGCCGACGGGTACCACCGCGACCACGGAGCCACCGGCAGCCGACGTACCGGAGCCGAGCCGGGCCTCCAGTCCGGCCGACCTGGCGCGCGCCCGCGCGCTGCTCGCCGCCCTGCCCGTCAAGGGCAAGGCCCCGGCGACGGGGTACGACCGGACCGCCGACTTCGGCAGCCCGTGGCTGGACGTGGACCACAACGGGTGCGACACCCGCAACGACGTCCTCGCCCGTGACCTGACGGACGTCGTCCGACGCGGTCCCTGCACGGTGCTGTCCGGCGTGCTCCTGTCGCCGTACTCCGGTGCGCGGATCGACTTCGTCCGGGGCGACACGACGTCGACCCGCGTGCAGATCGACCACGTCGTCGCCCTCGAGAACGCCTGGGTGACCGGCGCCCAGCAACGCAGCGCGGAGCAGCGGCAGGCGCTCGCCAACGACCCGGAGAACCTGTTCGCGGTCGACCAGCACCAGAACGCGCAGAAGCGGTCCGGCGACGCCGCCACCTGGCTGCCGGCGGACACCGCGTTCCGGTGCACCTACGTCGCACACCAGGTGTCGGTGAAGTCGAAGTACGGACTCTGGGTCGCCCCCGCCGAACACGACGCGATGGTGCGCGTGCTCGACCACTGCTGATCGCGGACGCGCCACGACCGGACTGGAGGCTCGACCCGCCCCCGCACCGCGTGGGACGATGCCGGCATGGCTGAGCAACTCACGGTGCCCCAGGCGTTCGCGCTGCTGCTGACGGGCATCGACGGGCGTCGGGACGTCGACGGCAGCCGCTTCGACAGCGGCCTGGCCGGCGCGGTGTTGGCCGACCTCGCACTCCGCGGCGCCGTCGAACTCGCGCAGCGTGAGGTCCGCGTCATCGACGGCGCGTCCACGGGGAGCACGGTGCTCGACACCGTCGTGGCACGGATCGCCGCAGCGTCGTCGCCACGAGGCCCGAAGTGGTGGGTGCGCAAGCTCGGCGGCCGAGACCTCCGCGACGGCGTGTACGCCGAACTCGTCGACGCCGGCGTCCTCCTCGCGGAGCAGCGGACCACGCTCCGGGTCTTCACGTCGACGGTCTACCGGGAGCGCGACGGGCGACCGGAACACGACCTGCGGACGAGCGTGCTCGCCGTCCTCGACGGGCGGACCGCTCCCACCCCGTCCGCAGCAGCCGTGATCGGCCTCCTCGACGCCACCGGCACCCTGCGGCGGCAGTTCGGCAAGGTCGACCGGGCCCGCGTGCGGGACATCACCTCGGGCACGTGGGCGTCGGCGGCGGTGCGGCAGGTCCTGCGCGACGTGCAGACGGCGATCATGGTCGCCGGGGTCACCGCGGCGTCGGCGGCGACCACCTCGTCGAGCTGAGCGCTGCCGCGAGGCGGTCCGCGACGAGCGGATCGTCAGAGCACGTGGTGGGCGATGAGCCGCCCGAGGTAGGCACTCGAGCGTCAGGCGGGATCGACGAGCTCGATGAACCGGGACAGCAGGGACAGCCCGGGGATCGAGGGCGGCAGGGCCGTCGTGAGCGCCGGCGAGTACACGAGGTACGCCGCCCACTTGGCGCGGGAGAGCGCCACGTTCAGCCGGTTCGGCATCAGCAGGAAGTCGAGCCCCCGCGGGATGTCGGCAGCGCTCGACGCCGCGAGCGAGGTGATCGACACGACGGCCTCGCGCCCCTGGAACATGTCGACTGTGCCGACCTGGGTCCCGCGGAGCCCGGCGCGGTCCAGGGCGTCCCGGATGAGCGCCCCCTGCGCGTTGTAGGGCGCGACGACGATGACGTCCTCGTCGGTGAGCGTCCGTGTGTCGTCGCCGTCGACCCACCGTCGCCCGACCAGGTCCCGCGCGAGCTCCACCACCCGCACGGCTTCCTCGGGCGAGGACGTCGTGTTGCCGCTGTGGACGACCGGCACCGGGTGGACCCCGGCGTCCAGCCCGTCGAGGTGTCGCCCGCTGACGATCGAGGTCAGCTGCCCGTCGTACGACAACCCGGAGACCGACGCGGTGAGGGCGGGCTCCATCCGCCGGGTGTGCGCGAGGAAGTACCCGTACTCGGGCGGCAGCACGTGCTCGCCGTCCGCCAGCCAGCCGAGCGCGGACTGGTCGACCGGCTCCGGGTGCGACCCCTGCGACACCTGCGGGAGCTGCTGCGGGTCCCCGAGGAGCAGCAGCCGGGTCGCGGCGATCGAGGACGCGATCGTCGGCGCGAGCGAGAACTGCCCGGCCTCGTCGACGACGAGCAGGTCGAGGGAGCGCCGCGGGATCGTGCCCTCGTTCGCGAACGTCCACGCGGTGCCGCCGACGACTCCCCCGGTGCCGGTGTCCGCGCAGGACGCCAGGAACGCGGACACCGCGGCGTTGTTCTTCACCGGGGTCCAGTCGGCGGCCTCGAGGTCGTCCTCGTCCGCCCCGGACTTCGGCACCTTCACCACGCGGTCTGCAGGCACCCCGGCCCGGACCACCGACGACAGGAAGTTCTCGCTCGTCGCGTGGGACTGTCCGACGACGCCGACGCGCCACCCGTGCTCGCGGACGAGGCGGGCGACGACGTTCGACCCGACGTAGGTCTTGCCCGTGCCGGGAGGGCCCTGGATCGCCAGGTACGACCGATCGAGTCCGAGCAGCGTCGTCACGACGGCGGACACCGTGTCGTCACCGGCGACGGGCGCGATCGTGCCGCGGGGCGGGACGCGGCGGAGCAGGTCGAGTGCCGGGTCGGGCAGCATGTCCGGCAGGGCGTCGAGGACCTCCTGTCCCCACTCGGCGATCGCCTCGGGCTGCGGCTTCGCCCTCGGCGGTGCTGCCGGGGCGAGCGCGACGGGGAACTCGTGGTGCGGTTCGCCGCCGCCGACGGGGAGGCTCTCCTTGACCAGGACCTCGAACAGGTCACCGTTCTGTCCGGCGTCCAGCAGGACGGCGCGGGCCGACGCGCCCTTCGACCCCGGCGCGGGGGCGGCGACCGATGGCGGGAGCGGGTCGTCGTAGACGAGGTGGGGTGAGCCTCCAGGCCGGAGCCGCGAGCCGGGCGCGAGCGTCCCCGACAACCGGATCTCCCGCGACTGCGACCGGGCCCGCGGCAGCGTGTCCCAGTCACGCTCGACCGAAGCGCGCTCGACGACGAGGACGTCTCGCGTGTCCGCCCAGTCGTCGACCGGGTTGCGGAGACGGTCGAAGTGGTCCTGCCAGAACGTCTTCGCCTCGCGCCGGTGGTAGTCGATCGCCGCGGCGGCGAGCGCCAGTGCCGTCTCGTCCGGAGTGCGGTCGAGTGCCTCGACACCGTCGAGGTGCGCCGTCAGCGCGGTGTACACGGGGTTGGGCTCACGCTCGACCGGGATCGGCGGCAGGTCGAGCTCGGTCGGCGTCTCGGTCACGGGCGGCCGGAGGGACAGGAGCCAGTCACGCAGGCGCAGGGTCGAGCGGCAGTCGTAGGCGTTGTAGTCGGCGACCTGGTCGAGCATCCGCTGCCCTGCGGCTGGGTCGCCGCTGCGGAGCTCCTCGATCGCGTCGACGTAGGCGGTGATGCTGTCCGCCGCGTTCGTGACGTCGCTCTCGCGCAGGTCCGAGCCCATGTAGAGCGGCTCGAGCTTCTTGATCGAGTAGCTGTGGCTGCCGACGACGAGGGCCTTGCGGACGATCGGGTACAGGTCGACGAGGACGCCGGCGCGGAGCAGGTCGTCGACCGCCTCTTCGCCGACCCCGTGGCGAGCCGCGAGCGACAGCAGGTGCGTCCGTTCGTAGGCGGCGTAGTGGTACACGTGCATGCCCGGGTGCTGCTGCCGACGCTCCTCGATGAACGCGAGGAAGTCGAGCAGCGCCTGCCGTTCGTCGCGGATCGTGTGCGCCCAGAAAGCGGTGAAGTCGGCACGGTCGTCGACCAGGCCGAACAGGTAGTCGAGGCCCCAGTGCACGCCGTCCTCGGTGTGGAGCGGATCGCCCTCGAAGTCGAAGAACACGTCGCCGGCATCCGGCGACGGGATCGCCTCGAGGGCGGTCGGGTCGGCGAGTTCGAAGACCGGCTCACTGCGGTACTCCGATTCGACCTGGAGGCTCGCCTGACGTACCAGCCGATCCAGCGTCGACCGCGACATGCCGGGCACGGCCGCGGTGCGGCCCGCCAGGTCGTCGATCGTGAGCACCCCCTGCCGGTTCAGCTTCGTCCGCTGGTCGAGGCGCATACCGGCGACGAGCACCAGGTCGCGGTGCTGCTGCACCTGGGTCCGGCAGACCGCGCACCGCCCGCAGCTGGACCACCGCGGGTCACCCCAGCGGAGCGGTTCGTCGTCCGCCAGGCGCTCCGCGATGACGCGGTGCAACTCGGCCCGCTGCGTGCGGTACACCGGCGTGATGTCGGCGAGGTCGTGCGTGGTCGTCGTCCGGTCGCCGAGCACCAGGTGCACCTGCTCGCCCGTCGGGATGTCGTGCGCGCGCATCTGCTCGGCGTAGGCGGCGAGCTGCAGGAGGGCGCTGATCTTGGCGTGGCGGGCGAGCTTGGTGTCGTAGACCTCGTACTCGCCGCGCTCGTTCCGGATGATGAAGTCGGCGAAGCCGATGAAACCGTCCTCGTGCTCCGTCGCGGGGGCGTGGAACGTCGGTTGGAAGAGGACGTCGGCCCCGTCGTGCATCGCCCGTCGCGCGGCCTCGGCTGCCTCGGCGTACTGCGGCGGTGCCGGGCGGTCGAACTCCACGACGTCGTGGGTGCGCTTGAGGATCTCCAGGTAGTCGGCCTCGTGCTGGTCACCGAGTCGCGCCGTGCGGTCGAGCATGTCGTCGTGCTCGTCCGGCAGGGGTTCGGCGCGGCCGAGCTTGGTGTCGAGTCTGCGCAGGAACGCCCACTCGCACGACGCCCACGTGGTGAGGTCGCTCGGGCTGAGGAGCGCGCGGCCCTCGGGGGTGATCTGCATGGGAACCACCGTACGGGTGGCGGCCGACACCGGAACGGAGGCTGATATGCTGCCGGACGTCCACTTCGGGGGAAGGCGATTCCGTGGCACAACTGGTGTTCGACAAGGGGGCCGTCGGTCACGTCGCGGACAAGGTCAGCAAGAGCGGGGCTCGAGCAACAACCAGAAACTTCTCGACCCGATGACTTCCTTCATCTGCCGGACAGGGGCCACCGCGCTCATCCTGACGATCGCACTGACCGTCAACGCATGCTCCTCGACGAAGGGAACGCCAGCCGTGGACGCCAAGCAGGCTTCTGACCAGATGCAGTCGCTGGTTCGCGACACGATGAAGGCCGCCGGCGGCGAGTGGAAGAGCACGAGCAACGGTCCAGCAGCAGACCCGTGCACGATGCCAGATGGCAATGAGGGCGTCTGGTTCTCATGGAATCAAATAGCTGATGGCACGAGCAACCCGGCTGCTGTGACGGAGCGCGTCGACCGCACGTGGCGAGACCAAGGCCTCGCCACGCAGGATCACAAGTACAAGCGGGCCGACGGGGAGACCTTGCACAGAGTCGGTTCCGCGGAGCGCGAAGTCGATTCGATCCAGTTCAACGCGACTACGGACCAGATGTCCATCAATGTCCAGTCGCTCTGCGGAGCCGGCAATGTCGACGAATTCCCGGTGCCCTGATGGAGCTACCCGCTTCGTCGCTGCGCAATCGCATGAGAATTCGACGAAGGCTTCGGCAACGCCGTCTCACGCCCACAAGGCGACCACGGCGTTGAGAACCGTGTGGCGGCCGGATGCGCAGGGATCGAGCGCGACATCCCCACCGCTGCGGACATCCACGCCGGCCATGGGTACGTCGCGCAGGCACCACGCACAGTCGACGACGACGGCCCGTTCGGCACAAAGGGCGACGGATGGTCGTGGATGGGCGAGATGGGCAGCATGACTCGTCACAATCCTGCGAGCTCGTCCTTCGGTGGCACCTACCTCCCCACCGCGGGCGTGCCGCGGGACGCAGACATGCACGGTGTCACGAAGTCCGGCTCGCTCCCCGACTCGTCGAGGGCCATCCCGCCGCATGCCCGAGCTTCCTCGGAGCAGTCACGAGGCGATCGCGGAGAAGATCCGTGCGTTGCAGTACTCGGCCGTCCCGGAGCCGACCGCGCCGAAGCGGTACTCCAGGAGAACGGCTACTCCACGCATCGGACAAGGAGCACGTTGAACGACGACCGGCCCCGCTCCTTCGTCGGTGCGAACTGGCCCGGGAAGTGGGCGATCGGCCTGCAGCTCTCGTCAGACTCCGCCGGAGGCAATGCCGGGGACTCCGAATGAGGGCTCGCGCAGCCGCACTCGTCCTGATGGCCTGCCTTGCTGTGTCCGGGTGCGCACGGATGGCTGAGCCGCCGGACTCCCTGACGGCGGAGCGGGCTTCCGACCAGATGCAGGCGCTGGTCCGCGTCACGATGGTGACGGCGGGCGGGAACTGGACAAGCGAGAGCAACGGGCCCTCACCCGACCGCTGCACGACAGCGGCCGGCACTGACGGCGTCGTGTTCTCGTGGGACCAGACCTCCGACGGAGTCGACGATCCGGGCCCTGCCGTGGATCGCGTGGACCGAGCATGGCGAGAAGAAGGGCTCTCGACGAACACCCAGAGCGTCAAGCGCGCGGACGGCAAGATCCTGCACCGGGTCGGCTCGACCGACGATGACGTGGACTCGATCCTCTTCGCCGCCACGACGAGCCGTATGACGATCCAGGTGCAGTCGCTCTGCGGAGCGGGCGACGTGGACGACTTCATCGACGGCGGCGATTGATCCCGCCGCTCACTTGTCCCACGCCGCCGTCGGCGGGAGTCCTCGCCGTGCACGTTCGGCGTTGAGCAGCTCCTCGACGAGCGCTCGTTTGCCCGTCGTGTACCCACGCCCGTCGTCGACGTCGGCGAGCGCCCGCTTCAGCTCCCCGTACCGCTGACGCGCCTCGGGATCGGCGAGCAGGGTGTCCCGGAAGAGCCGCTGGTTGCAGGTCTCCCAGACGTCGTCCGCGAACACGTGGAGGATGTGCGTCCGCCGCTCCCCCGACGATCGCACGTACACGCCGTGGTTCTTCGGACCTCGCCGATGCTGCTCGTACCCGAGCGGCGTGACGAGCGCGGCGAGCCCGAACGGGTCGACGCCGACAGCGGCACGAGCGGCGAGGTCGATGATCGGCTTCGCGGCGAGCCCGGGGACCGCTGTGCTCCCGATGTGTTCGATCGCGATGACGTCGGGGCCGAGTGCCCGCGCGAGCCGGTCGGCTTCGGCGCGGAAGAGCGCTGCCCACTCCGCGTGGTGTTCCACGAGCTCGACCATCTCGGGCAGCGTACCCATCTCGATGCCGTGCGCGACGTCGTCGAGCCGAGCCGAGCCTCCAGTCCGGCCGCACGCAGAACGCACCCGCGACGGCTTCGGTACCGTGGTGTGGCAAGGGGGAACGATGAGCGACAGCATCAACACGTGGGGCGGCACCGTGTCGAAGGGGGCCGCGAAGCCGCTCTTCGTCGTCCGACGATCGTGGCTCGCGTCGACGTTCCTGGTCATGGTCGGTGGCGGGGCCCTGGTGATCGGGATCCTCGGCGCCGTCGTGCAGTCGAGCTTCGCGCCGGACCTCGGGGGCGGCATCCCTGCGATGCTGATCGGCGGCGGCATCGTGCTCCTGCCGTTCGGCCTGGTCTTCGGCCGCTCGCGGATCAGGGTGTACGACGAGCGCTACGACGTCCGACGGGCACTCGGTCGCACGCGACGCCGGGACGTCAACGACGTGCACCGGCTCCGCTTCGCGACACAGTCGAACGGCAGCGTCACCTTCGTCATGCTGACCGGCTGGAACGCGGAGTCGAAGAAGCAATTCACGGTCCTCACGAGCAACCGCGGCTACGCGGAGTTCGAGGACTGGCTGGCGCGACACCGTCCGGAGCAGTGGGCGGAGTGCGAGCGCCTCGGCATCCCCGACTAGCTCCGTGGGAGGCCCGGATCGCCTCCGCAGGGTCACCCGCCCATCGGGCGAGCCGGTTCGCCGATCAGGCAGGCGGTCCTGGTGACGAAGGTCCGGTCCTCGGGCCGGTACTCGACGGAGCCCCCGGATCGCGGCGCGAACACGAGCGACCGTTGACCATCGGTGACGGTGCCCTTGCCCGCCGCTGACTGCTTCGCCCACACGGACGAGACGTACGCCGCAGCGCGCGCTCGGTCCACGGACGACGACAGCACGAACGACTCGGCGTACTCCGTGCAGGCGATCCCCGCCGGACTGGTACCCGGGCGATCGCGGTCGGTATTCGTCGCCGACGCGTCGTCGTGCGGGACGACGACCTCGGTCCCGAGCCCGCGCGCGAGGGCGTCGACCCGGGACTGCAAGGCGACCTGGGCCCCGTCGGGGGTGAACTCGGCGCCGAGGTCCCCGTGGGCGAAGTACCCGAGACGGGCACGCTCGGCGAACACCGCGTCGTCCGTCGGCGCGAACCGGAACACCGTGATCGCCGCCGGGACGACGAGCGCACCCACCAGCGCCAGACACGCCACGTCGGCGACGAGCAGCACGACCGCGCTGCGAGACCGCCCACGCCGACGCAGCACCAGCACGGCGAGCACCAGCGACACGAACGCGGGCACGACACCGAGGACGAGTGCTGCGTCCTGGTGCCCCAGGTAGTCGCCGCTCCCGTGGCTGACCTTCCGGGTCGCGAGGACGACCCAGACCCAGAGCTGCAGGACGAGCGCGACGACGGTCCCGGCCCAGGCAGCGACACTCCAGCCGATCAGCGAGCGCGGGAGCTTCGACGGCACGACAGCAGCCTGGCACACACGGGCGCAGTGCCGGGTCCTCACCCGACCAGGCGCGGCGCCGGAGGCTCCCCCCATCGAAGCCTCCGACGCCGCGCCGGCTCAGACCGCTGCTGCCCGCAGTGCCTGCTCGGAGAGCGACACCAGGTCGTCGGCCCGGAGGCCCGGCCAGCCGTGCAGCAGCTCACGCCACTCCTCGGGCAGCGCGGACGCCCCGTACAGCGCGCCCGCGAGGCCGCCGGCGATCGCCGCCACGGTGTCGGTGTCGTTGCCCGACCGGACCGCGGCGACGAGGGCGGTCTCGAGCGAGTCCGTCCGCAGCACCGCGGCGTAGGCAGCCTGCAGTGCGGAGACGACCCACCCGTTCGTCGCCGTGAAGTCCACCGGCTGACCGGCCTCGGCGGCGGACAGTCGCTCCGCCCACATCTTCCGCCGCTCGGCCGGCAGCAGGTCGACCCCACGCCGGACGTCGAGCTCCCCGTGCAGGACCGCGTGTCGGATCGCCACGCACCACAGCACGCACGCGTCCCCCGCGTCGGCTTCGTGGTGGGTGAGGTCGCTGACGGCCCGCGCGGCGTCCGCGAGTTCGCGCTCGTCGGCGTCCACGTACGCGAGGACCAGCGGCGCCGTCCGCATCAGCGATCCGTTGCCGGCGGAACGACCGCTCTGGTCGTGTTCCGTCCGGGCTGACGCCCGCGAGGCGGCGGCGGTCCGAGCCTCCAGTCCGGTGAGCACCCTGCTGGTCTGGATGCCGACGTCGGGGGCGGTACGCGCCCACTCGGCCCATGCCGCGACGAGTCCGTCGAGCGCTGCCTCGTCGGCAAACGATCCACCGCGCGCGGCGGTCCGCAGGATCGGTACGGCCATGCTCGTGTCGTCGGTCCACTCCCCCGGCCCCCAGTTGAACGTGCCGCCGCCCTTCATGCGGATGGGCATCGGCTCCGGGACCGGCGGCTGGAACTCGTAGCCAGCGCCGAGGGCGTCGCCCGCGGCGGATCCGAGGACTGCGCCGATGGCTCGGTCCGTGGTGTTCGTCATGGCCCCTCCAGTTTTACGCACGATTGCGTAAACCCAGTGTGCACGAGTCGACCGGTTTGCGCAAGTACGCGTAAACTCGACGCGTGACCGAGTACCGCGATGCATCCGGCAAGCGCCTGGCCGACTACCCGCGCCCCTCCGTCGCGGTCGACACCGCCGTGCTCACCGTGCCGGTCGGAGGGCCGCTGTCCGTCCTGCAGGTCCGCGACCAGGTCGACGGGGACTGGCGACTGCCGGGGACGTTCGTGCACGAGGGCGAGCGGCTCGCGGACGCGGTGCTGCGGTCGTTGCGGGCGAAGGCCGGGATGACGGGGCTGGCGCCGCGACAGTTGCACGTGTTCGATGAGCCGGGGCGGGACAGCCGGGGGTGGGTGTTGTCGGTGGCGCACCTCGATGTGGTGCCGGCGGCGTCGCTGTCCCTCGGGGACGATGCCCGACTCGTGCCGGTCGGCGATGCGGCGGGGATGGTGCACGGGCACGACGACATCCTCGGGTTCGCGGTGGCGCAGCTCCGGGCCGACCACCGGGGCGCTCCCGATCCGCACGGGTTGCTGCCGTCGCCGTTCACGATGTCCGCGTTGCGGGGACTGCACGAGGCGGTGCTCGGGGAGCGGTTGCTGCCGGACTCGTTCCGGCGGGCGATGGTGCCGATGGTGACGGCGACCGGGAAGCGAGCGGCGGAGGGGCCGGGGAAGCCGGCGGCGTTGTACGTGCGGTAGGGGCCGGGGTCGGCTTGTTCCGGGGCGGCCTTGCTGCCGCCTCGCCTCAGCTCTCTTCGCCTGAGTTCTCTTCGCCTGAGTTCTCTTCGCCTCGGTCCTCTTCGCCTCGGTCCTCTTCGCCTCGGTCACCGAGTCGGACGAACCGTGGGCCGTCGTACCCGTCGCGCGACACGTGCGCGGTGAAGTCGTCGAGCGACCGCACCCAGTGCCCACGCTCTCCGTACAGCGCCTGGTAGACGACCACCGGTGCCTCGGTCTCCACGTCCCGCGCGAGGAGCACCACCTGGTACTCGCCGCCCTTGAAGTGCCGGTAGCGGCCGGGGGTCACGTCGTTGCTCACCGTTCCGATGCTACGAGAGGCGCTTCGCGAGCGTTGCACCGGCCGTTCCCAGATGCTGACGGTGCTCTCGAGCTTGTCGTACCGGTACGGCTTGGTCTCGCCAGTCGGGGCGTATCCGAGCGCGTTCCAGAACGGCTCGGCGACGTCGGCGTTGGTCGCCACGATGCCGAGGCGGATCCGTTCCGCGGTCGTCTCCTGGCGGATGCGTTCGAGCACCGCGTCGTGGAGACGCCGGCCGACGCCCTGTCCCTGGTGTGCGCCGTGCACGATCAGCAGCCCGATGTACGCAGTCGAGGGGTCCGGGTAGCCGAACAACACGTCGGCGAAGGCGATGAGTGCGCCGGCGTCCCACAGACCGATGCCCCGCTTCCCCGCTGGGTCGGAGTCCGGCGGTACGGAGATCAGCGCCGAGAGGGCGTCGGACTGGCCCGGGGGCTGGCCGGTGACGCGTTCGGCGTACGACGGGAAGGACTCGATCAGGGCCTGCAGGGCGCTGACGTCGTCCTGCTCGAGGTCGCGAACCACGGTTTCCACGCAGACAGTGTCCGCGCACCTATGGACCCCCGCTCTTGGGCTCACCGGTACGGATTGAGTGAGCATCGCCCCGTTTCGTCATCCTTTCAACCGCGATGATCGGTAGCTCCCTTGCATTGATGTTTCAGTTTCAGTATGTTGGCGGCACCAACCAGTGAAAGGAGGGCTCGTGTCGGATCTCACGCTCGCGAGTCTCACGTCCACGTCAACGCTCATCGCCCAGTCACCACGTGCGATCGCGGACCACTTCGGATTGCGGCAAGACCGAGTAGTCGTTCTCATCATCATCGCGCTCGCGCTCATCCTCGCGGTCGGGGTAGTAGCCGCTTGGTGGATCACCTGTCAGAACAAGGGGATGTATCCCGCATTGGACATGCCGTCGTGGAACGCCGGCGGTACCTGGAAGGCTTACTGCAAGAAATGAACACCGCGGCCGAGGAGCCCGCGGAAGCGGTGCTCCGAGTTCGACAGATATCGAAGCGGTACCGCAAAGACGTCGCACTGCAGGAACTCGACCTTGAGATCCCTGCCGGCGAGATCCACGGGCTCCTCGGCTCCAACGGCTCGGGGAAAACGACCGCGCTTCACATGATCACGGGCATCCTCTCGGCGGATTCCGGAACGGTGCAGCACATGGGTATTCCCCTCGCCGAGACGGCGTCGCGCCTGCAGTTCGGATTCGCTCCGGACGACCTCCCGTTGCCGCTCGGGCTGACGGGCAGCGAGTTCCTGCAGCTGCACGATGCGTTTCGAGACCGCAGAGATTTCTCCCGTGCCGAAGAGTACGCGGGGGTGTTCGGCGTTCGAGACGCCTTGTCTCGACCGATGGCCGCATACTCCCACGGCATGAAGCGGAAGTTGCAGCTCGTCGCCGCGCTGATGCACGAGCCGAGCCTGCTGATCTTGGATGAACCGTTCCGCGGGCTGGATCCGCAGACCAGCGGAGTTCTCGAAGACGCGATCACCTTCTTCACTGCTGCTGGTGGCTCGGTGCTGATGGCAACGCACGATCTCCTCCGCGCCCAGCATCACTGCGACTCGCTCACCATCCTCCACCGGGGTCACAAGGTCGTCTCTGGCGCGCCGAAAGCCCTCATCCACGAGTACGGCTCCCTCCACGCATGCTTCACCAGCTCCACCGGCACGCAGGTCGAGGCCGACCGTCGTCGTGACACACTCCGTGCTCTCCTAGTCGAACGGTGAACCCTTCATGCTCGTGAAAGCCATCAGCAAATTGACCATCGGCCTCGCTACCGGCGTTGCGCTTTGCTTCCTGATCACGGTCGCAACAGTGGCCGCGTCAGCAATCACTTCTTCCCCGGTCACCATTCCGTTCGTCTTCTCCGCGTCAGTGGTCGAGGAGTCCGGCCTCCCTGCGGTGGAGTTCGTCCCGAACTTCTGGGGCTTCGGTGTCGTCGTGCTCCTGGTAACGCTTACGTTCCTCAGCGTCGGCTTCCGTAAGCGAGCCGGTTGACGTGCGGTCTGTTGCACTCGTCGCGAATGCTGTACTCGCGGTATGGGCGAGCGACCTTGCTCGAAGTTCCGGCGTTTCCCGGCGAACGATTCGACTCACCGCAATCGGCGGTGCAATCGGATTGATGTTCTTCGGCGTGGTCCTCGGCATCACGACGACGAGCGCCGTCGATGGCGACCTCAGCACTGAAGTGACCAATCTGATCCTGCGGACCGCGGCGTCCGGCACGCTTCTCACATCGGCGTTGATTGCTCTCGTACTGACGCTGACCGCGCCCATGAGCACAGCCATCGACAACGTCTTTGCGTTGATGCCGATCTCGCCGGGAGCCATTCGGCTCGGCAAGCTCGTGCCTCTTCTCGGAGCGAGCTTCCTCGCCGCTGGCTCGCTCGCACTTCCGACGGTCCTGATCGCGTGGAAGCTGCTTCCGGCATCGTCTGCGGTGGTACTGACGATCATGCTCGGAATCGCTGCCGGGCTGACTCAGCTCCTCGTGCAATGCGCCCTGCACGCAGCTACGTCGGCACTTGTCGTGTGCAAGCTGAACCACCTCGTGGCTTCCACCGTGAGCGGAGCCTTCGTACTCGGGGCTGCACTTGTGCTCTACGGGCGCGGGGTGATCAGTCCTCAGCCGCCGAACCTGGCGGCCCCTTCGCTCTACCTCGAAGACGCCGTCCTGAGCGTCAGCACGGCACCTTCGCCGTGGGCCTGGGCGACGATGACCGGATGGATGTTCGTGGCAGCAGCAGTCGCACTTCTCATGTCGCGCCTCCGCGCGACCACAACCGGAGGCGTGTCCATCCCGATCCTTCGATCGAGCTTCAGCCTTGCCGGTCGTCACAGTGGACCAGCGATCGGGAGCGCCCTGCTGCTGCTCAGAGCACCACAAACCTTTCTCGGTCTCCTCGGAATGACGCTTGCGTTCGCCGCCGGAGCGCTGTTGCCGCCGCCCATCCTTCCGACGCCGGTCGGGCAGACCCTGGTGACCTCGGCCCCGGCAGCCGCCTTCACGTTCGTCCTCTTCGGTCCTGGGCGCTCATTGCCGTGGTCCTGGATGGGCTCATCAGCCACCGGTCGGAGTGATTGGTGGATCGTGCCCACAGTGACCGCGCACTTCGCGACGTCGGTGTTGGCTGCGATACCCCTGCTCTCGATGGCACTGATCGCGGAATTCATGGTGCCGGCCGACCTCCCGGAGTTCTTCGCGCGAGCGAGCGTGCTCTTCGCCGCGGCGCTCATCGCAGGCTCACTGATCCCCGTGAGCCAGGATCAGCCGTTGTCCGGGAGTATCGCTCTCGTTCTCGCCACGCTCGTGTACCTCGTCTCCGTTCAACTCGCTGATCTCGTGACATCGAACGGACACGAGGTCTGGACGACGACGGGGACTCTCGCAGTGGGGGTGGCACTCACGCTGCTGGCCCTTCTCCCCCTACGGAATCTCCGAACGACGTGACCCTGCACGCCTCCACGTGTTCCACCATCGACGAGCGGTTGGTGGCGCACTGCCCGCACTTCGGCATCGCAGTCCCCCTGGGGACTCGGCAGGGGCGAGTCAGAGCGGAGGACCTGGGGCTCGTCGCGATCTGCTCCTCGCGGTGGTGTGCTGCCGCAACGGGATCAGCGCATCCGGTGCCGTTGGACACCTCGCGACGAACGTCCTTCCTCGCGATCCCCTACTCGATGGTGTGCTCAGCATTCCTACCGCTGACACTGACGTTGATCGCAGCATGGTGCTCCTTCCTACTCGGCGAACCGACTGGTGGTGTCACCTTGGTCGTGACGTTGGTCACTCTCTTGTTCTTCAACGTCGCGCATGAGTTCGGCCACTTCGCTGCCTTGTGGCTCGTGGAGTCGACGTCGCAGCACGCGCACTTCATCAGCCGGTTGGGATTCGGTCACCTGATTCGTCCGGTGCTCCGCGGGTGGCGCGAGGCCGCCGTCGTCATCGCGGGACCCGCAACGGCGGCGGCTTTCGCTTCCCTTCTCAGCATCGGCTTCAGCACCCAAAGCCACACCAAGGTCGTCAGTTTCCTCCTCATCGCCATCGGGGTCGGGCATCTGAGCACCCTCGCCCTGCCGCACGGAGATGGCGCAAATCTACGGACTGCTCTTCATCGCAGAGCCGCCGACTAGGGGAAGCGGTTAGTTCCAGCACCCTGATCCGCGTGATCTGCAGAGCTCGAGCAGTGGGCTCACTCGCTGAGCTGACTCGCGCTTCCTGCCTCGGCGGTGCACGGCGCATCGCGAATGTCACGATCACCGGGCGTGACCTGAACGCCGACGACCGCGTGGCCGTTTTCGGCGCGATTCAGACGCCCCTCCAGGCCACCCCGATCAGTGCCACAGACCTCGCCTCCGCCTGAGGTCGTTCTCTCGCAGAACAGACGCGACGCTCAGGGAACCACGAAGTGCCGAACGGACCCCTCGATGACGTCACCCAAGCCCGCAGCGACCCAAACTGCCCTAGCGTTCTCGCTCTGCCGCGTAGCGCGGCGCCGTTGACTGCATCTGATCGATGACGAGCTTGATCGCGCCGGGCTGCTTGTCCGGCGGTTGCTCGCACGGCGACGATGGGCACGCGATGTGGCGAAGCCGCGATCCGTCGCAGGACCCGCTCGGCGGCTTCGGGTCGCGGTGATTGGGACGTGCAATCACCGCGATTCCAACGGTCAGGCTTGCACGCCCATCGACCGAGCTAGTCGCTGCGCGATTGCTCGCATCTGCTCACCGAGCGCTGCCGGGGTGCTGTCCGTCCGGAGGGCAAGTCGACAGATCGAGGCGCCATGGACGAGCTGCACATTCTTTCCTGCCTCTTGCCCAGCCGCGTACACGAGCCACCCCTCCCCCAACCCGAACCGCCGGCAGTAGGCCGCCATCTGGTACAGGTCAGCGTTCGGGTACTGCCCGTGCTTCTCGACCTTGTACTTCACGTCGATGCACGCGCGCACCACCCCGTCGACGACCCACACCAGGTCCGGCGCGATCTTCACCGTGCCCTCGACGTCGAGCGTCGATGCGTACTGCGACACGAGCTCTCCCCCGTACGGCTTGAACGCCTCGCGGAGCGCTGCAGACACGAAGTCCTCGAACACCGACCACATGTCGACGAGGAACCCCGACGCGACAACGGATCCAGCTCGCTGCTCGACCGACGACCCCGACAGCACGAGCGACGCCAGTGCCAGCGCCGACGAGTACCGCGCGTTCCGCCGATCCGCCCGCACCACAGGAACCGGAGCCCCGACCGGGATCACCGACACTCCGTCGAGCACCCGCACGACCCGTCGCAGCGCCCCGAGCACGTCCGACGGCACCCCCGGCAGCCGCAACAACCGCGTCGCAGCCGTCAGCAGCACCTGGTTCTCCGGGATGTCCTCGACGTAGTCGTCGAACGACACCTCTACCGGCAGCGGCTGTCCACCCCGCCGCATCAGCTGGTCCCCGATCCGCCACCGCCCACGCACGAGCGGCAGCGCATCCTCACGCGTGACGTACCCGCGGAGCGGCCCTCCGGCGAGCGCCCGTGAGGCCTGCCGCACGAACGCGTGCGCCAACGCCGGCACCAGGTCCTCGTCCTCCTCGAACCCGAAATCGTCCTCGGTCCAGATCGCGCTGCCGGCACGGGCGTACCCGAGCATCGCGAACAGCCGACGAACAGGCGTCTTCGGCTTCAGCCACACCGTGTGCCCCGCGATCCGCACGACGCCCACCTTCCGGACACCGCTGACGCGGTACTCGTCCGCGCCGAACGTCGGCGCAACGGTCGCGATGTTCGCCGCTGCGAGCCCGACGGCCACCGCGCGCGGCAGCCGGTGCACCACCGGCTGGTCCGCCTCCCGCAGCTCAATCGTCGACGGAAGCACCTTCGGCTCCGTCCGCCGCCGCAGGTGCGGGCTGGCGACGCAATGTCGCCAAGCCGTACCGAGCCTCCAGGTCGACGCCCTCGCCGTAGTGGTGCTCCGCCAGCAGCGGCAGGATCTCGTACCGCCACACGTCCTGCAGACCAGAACCGGCAAGATCACGCATCAGGAATGACGGGCCCACCTTGGCGTCGTGGTCCTGGATCTGCGCGTTGAGTCGCGTCAGCAGGTCCGCGCGGTCGTCCTGGAGGCCGTTGGTCGCCACCCAGCGCGCCAGCACGTTCTGCACGGGCTCACGTCCAGGGTGCAGTTCGATGAACGCGAAGCGGCGCCGCATGGCTGCGTCGAGCATCGCGATCGAGCGGTCGGCGGTGTTCATCGTGCCGATGACGAAGATGTTGCTCGGCAGGGTGAACGGCTCGTCGCTGTAGAGCAGGGAGATCTCGCTGTCGCGGTACTCCAGCAGGAAGTACAGCTCGCCGAAGACCTTCGCGATGTTGCCGCGGTTGATCTCGTCGATGACCAGGAAGTAGTTCGCCTCGGGGTTGGCGGCGGCGGCGTCCGCGAGGCGGCGAAGCGGGCCCTTGCGGAGCGTGAACGCGAGGTTGCCGCCGTCGTCGTTCGCGACGGGGCGGAAGCCCTCGAAGAAGTCCTCGTAGGAGTAGGTCGGATGGAACTGGACAATGACGGTCTCGCCGTCGTCCCCGCCCTTCGTGACGTGCTTGGCGAGTGCCTGGGCGAGGAAGGTCTTGCCGGTGCCGGGCGGGCCGTAGAGGATCACCTGCTTCCGGCGCTCGATGAGGTCGAGGGTCTCCTGGAGCCATGGGAGCGGCATGTGGAGTCCGTTGGCGAGGATGCCGTCGGCTGACGGGAACCCCGATCGCACTGGGTCAGGACCAGGGACCGGCGGGTCGATGACTGGCGGCTCAACGGGAAGCCGCTTCTGCCACCGTGACACGAGGGGCTCGACGTAGTACAGCGCCGGGCCCTTGACCTTCTGCTGCAGCGCGATGGTGATCTGCTGGAAGGCGGCGTCGGGGTCGTCCTCCATCTGCCCCTCGACTTCGCCCGCGAATGCTGCACGGATCGCTTCACGGTTGTCGCTGGAAACGACCTCGCCGAAGTACTCGGGGTGGACGAGGAACAGCAACTCGTTCCGCTGGATGGGCAATGCAGTACCGGGGAGTCCTGCGACGACCTCACGCCAGGCGGTCGGGTCCTCGAGCGCTTCAGCACGAGCGTCATCGGTCAGCGTCAGCCAGGCATCGACGCATTCGATGAGCATCGAGGTCGCATCGAACATGTGCCCGGAGATGCCCTGGCCCGGGTTGAACGACCACGAGCGGAACGCATCGTCGATCTCCGACGGGATCGTGACCGGATGTTCCATCTTGTCGAGCAGGAACGTGACTCGTTCCCGCTTCTTCCGCTCTCCTGGCTGCTCCAACGGGAGGACCTGCCAGCACAGGAGTTCGGCCATCAGGAGCTTCGCATCGTCACTTGCCCCGTCGAACTGCACGGCGATCTTGTCGAGGAAGCCCGCACCCAGTACGTCAGGCTTGCCGATGAACCGCTCCCGCAGCTCGGCGACGACGCCCCTGCGCCACACGGCGCGGCCCGGCGCGAACACGGAGTCGAGGTCCCGGAGGCCGCGTTCCGAGAAGATGAGCGCTGTGGCGCGGATGACCTCGGCCTGGCGGTTCGGGGCCACGATCTCCGTCGCGAGCCGCAGTGCGACGTCCTCGTTCTTCAGCCGCTCAAATTCACGCTGGCGCGCGCTGAGCTCTGATCCGAATTCTTCGAGCGGACGGTCTCGCGAGCTGTAGTCGCGGCCGAGGTCGGTGACGAGCCACTCCCCGCGCTTCGGCTTCTCCATGAAGCCGGCGTTGACGAGCCCGGCTGAGCCCCAGAAGAAGTCCGAGTTGCCCAGGGGCTTTCCCTTGGTGTTGGGGTTCAGCTCGTCGCCCTCGAGTGGATGGACCGACAGGACGTGGTCCCACACGTCGAGCCGACGAGCGGACCCGCCTTGCTCATCGAGGTACCGCAGTGCTTCGCGGAGTCGCTTGAGTCGATTCTGCGCTCTGGTCATTGCCCTGTTCCTTGCTCTCGGCTCCGGTCGTCAGCCAGCAACGAACGCAGTCTCCGGTGCAGCGTCATCGTCTTCTTCGGTGGCATCAACCGGTTCCTCTTCGGGATCGACGGCAAGCCCTGCGGGCAACGGCAACCCGTACTTCTCGCTCAGGAACCGTGTCTGGCAGTACCGCTTTGCGTCCTCGGCGACGTTCGCGAGCACCGTGGAGTTCACACCGGCTCCGATCAGGATGCCGACCACTGGCAGGAACTTCGCGGCGCTCTGCACCGACACGTGCGCGCCGGAGGGCCCGAGGTGCTTCATGATCTTCTCGATCGCGGCGAGAAGGCGGTGGTCTGCACGGAGCTTCGCGGACCAGTTGATCCGTCCCTGGGCGGCCTGCGCAGCGCGGCTCGCCTCGCGGAGCGGTCCCGCCTTCGCGGCTTGTGCCATGAATGACCTCCGGACCAGCCGCTGGATGAAGGCCTGCTCGTCAGGGTCCTTTGCGTCAAAACCGTAGGAGTAGGCGACCCGCGCAGCGATTGCGGTGCTGAGGACCTGCAGCACGAGGATGTCCGCTGTGATCGCCGCAGGCAGGCCAGCGATGGGCACGAGTGCCAACGCTCCCATGGCTGCACCTTCGGCAGCACCGGCCGTCCGCCATTGCAGGGTGTTCATCGACAGCAGGCGGTCACAGGACTTCAGGTCCACGGAGCTGAGCTCCGTGAAGTCGGTGATCTGCATGTCACGCTTCTGCGCCAGCTTCACGACCACCTTGGGGTCGTTGAGCTCGAGCGCCCACGTGTTGACGAGCTCCAACAGTGCCACCGCGCTCTCGAGCGCGGGCTTGAGCGCAGCGTCTGTGACCGCTGAAGTCGCCTGCCGGATCGGCTTCTTGACCATCTCTGGCACCACGCGAACGACCCGACCCGTGGCTTCTGAAGTCGCATGGGCACCGCGATCGATCGCGGCACTCGCCCACTGCCCCACCACGCGACGTTGACCGCGCTTCTCCCAATGTTGCAGGAGCGACTGCCAGGCCTTCTGCTCGTAGGGGCTCATCTGACCGGCGACTGCACTGCCCTCGTTCTTGAACACCTGCTCATCATGTACGAGCCCAGGGAGCACCACCATGATCTGGATGGGGTCGGCGCGTTTCCGCACGAACAGCACGCTGCATCCAGGTGCTTGGGCCAACCAATCCAGACCGGGTACAGGCAATCGCAAACGACCCCCGAAGGTGGGCGCGAGGAAGCCTCAGGATGGCGCTGACTCCGTGTGACGATGGAAGCGACGCCGGAACGGCGACCTGGAGGGCGAGGATGACGACGACTGACGACTCCGCTGAGCGCGCCGGTCGGGCAGGCTCCTCGGCCCGCCGCGAACACGAACGACGCCGTGCGAAGGACGAAGCAGCGATCCGAGCCAGCTGGGGCAAGCTCGGCGGGATCGCGGTCGCGCTGACCCCGGAGCGCCAGAGCACGACCGCCTGGCGGACCGGCGCGATCGGCGAGGAACGGGTCGGAGCAGCGCTCGATGCCCTGGCGTCCGAGTCCATCAGGGTGCTGCACGACCGTCGGGTGCCGAAGTCGCGCGCGAACATCGACCACATCGCCGTGACGTCAGCGGGGGTCTGGGTCATCGACACGAAGCGGTACAAGGGTCAGCGACCGACGCTCCGCGTGGACGGAGGCCTCTTCCGCCCGAGGACCGAACACCTCGTCGTCGGAGGCCGAGAGAAGGCGTCGCTCCTGGCGGGGATGGCCGAGCAACTCGCGGTGCTCCGCTCCGTGACGGACGTGCCCGTCACGGGAGCACTCTGCTTCGTCGACGCGGACTGGCCGGTGTTCGGCGGTTCGTTCCTGGTCGATGACGTGCACGTGCTCTGGCCGAACAAGCTCGCCAAGCTGCTCCGGAGCGCGGACGGCGATGTCGACGTCGACGCGGTCGCGACCCGCCTGGACTTCGTGTTCCGACCGGCCTGACCGCCTGTCCACAGCCTCCGCCAGACCTCGATGAGGGCGGTCTCCGCACGCCTACCCTCGACCCGTGCAGCACTGGGAAGCCACCGACGCCCGGCGCCGACACATGGCCCGCTTCGGTCGCCGCGACACCGCCCCCGAACTCGCCCTTCGCCGTGAGCTCCACGCCCGCGGCCGCCGCTTCTTCGTCGACCGCCGTGTCAGCACCACTACGAGGTGCCGCGCCGACCTCGTCTTCCCGAGGGCGCGTGTGGCGGTGTTCGTCGACGGTTGCTTCTGGCACTTCTGCGAGGAGCACACGCACCTCCCGAAGGCCAACGCCGCGCTCTGGCGCGCGAAACTCCTGGCGAACCGGCAGCGCGACGCCCACCACGACGCCGTCCTCCGCGGCGAGGGCTGGAAGGTCGTCCGTGTGTGGGAACACGAGGACGTGCACGACGCCGCCGACCGCGTCGAGCACGAGCTCGACCGGTGGTGGGCCATCGTCGGCTGAGACGCATGCCGATGCGGCAACGTCCGAAGTCGACGCCGACGTCAGCGCAGCAGCGGCCGGAGCCGGGACACCTCCCGCCGCCGCCCACCCCTACACCGCTGCCGCCAAGCCCAACTGCTCCCGCGCCACCACCGCATCCGCCGCAGGCGGCCGCCCGTACGCCTCCCGGTAGTCCCGCGAGAAGTGCGACGCACTCCGGAACCCGACCGCAGCAGCAGCCCCCGCGGCGGTCTCCCCGTGCACGACCATCCGCCGCCGGGCCTCCCCCAGTCGCGTCCGCTTGAGGTACTGCGCCGGCGACATCCCGGTCGCCTCCTTGAACCGCGCGAACAGCGTCGACTCGCTCACCAGGAGCTCCCGCGCGAGCCGCGGCATCGACCACTGCTCGTCCATCCGCATCGTCAAGAGCGCCGTCGCTCCGGCCACGACCGAGGTGCCGGCGTCGTCGAGCGCCGCGGTGATCCGGGGTGCCTGGGACGACTGGAGCAACCGCAGCACGATCTCCCGTGACACGAGCGGGAACAGGACCGGGACGTCCTCGGGTGCGTCGAGCAGCGCGAGCAGTCGTACGAAGGCGTCGGCGAGCGGCGCGGTCCAGGTGCCGAGTCGTGGCAGTTCGCCGCGGAGCGGCGGTGCAGGCGAGTGCATCGTGGCGGCGACCTCGCCCACGACAGCCGGGTCGAGCCTCCAGACCGCGGAGACGAAGCCTGCGGCTCCGGCCGTGTCGACGACACCCGCGACCACGGGGAGGTCCACGGGCGTGATGACGAAGTGTTCGCGACCCCAGACCTGGTCGTCGTCACCGATGACGGAGTGTTTCCGACCGCGGAGGACCACGGAAAGCGACGGCACGTACCGGCGGTCGAACATGCCGGACGGTTCGTGGACGCGTGACACCGTCAGGCCGAGCGACGCAGCACGGTGCGCGGATCCGGGCCGCGCCGCCGTCTCGACGGTGGTCGCCGACCGGAGCACCGCCGCGTGGTCGCTCGCGATGGCCGCAGCGCGGTCCAGGTGCTGTGCGGTGACGTCGTCCACGCGTCCAACCTAGATGCCGGGAGGCCGTGGTCGCCCCGACCGGTCGGCCGTCGGACCGTGGGTGCAGGATCGGGCAAGGTCCCCACCGGATCCGGCAAGGGCGCGGCGGTCCTCCGGACCGACGATCGATGCATGACCACAGGAACGAACACCAGGACCGCCCTCGTCACCGGAGCCTCCAGCGGCATCGGCGAAGCCATCGCCCGGGAGCTCGCCGCCGACGGCTACACCGTCGCGGTCGCCGGACGCGACGGAGAACGCACACGGACCGTCGCGGAGGACATCGTCCGACAGGGCGGAAGCGCCGTCACGGTCGTCGGTGATCTGTCGCAGGGCGCCGATGCCGTCCGGGCCGTCGCGGCACGCGCCCGGGAGCAGCTCGGCGGCCACGTCGACGTCCTCGTCAACAACGCCGGCGTCTACCCGGGCGGACCGACCGAGTCCCTCGACGACGACACCGTCGACGCGCTCCTCGCGACGAACATCCGTGCGCCGCACGTCCTCGTCGCCGAACTCGCGCCCGCGATGGCCGAGGCGGGATCGGGCAACATCGTCAACATCGGATCGTGGATGGCCCGGGTGGGGGTGCCGTTCATGGCGCTCTACCCGGCGACGAAGGCCGCCGTGGAGCAGCTCACCCGCGCCTGGGCCGCCGAGTACGGTCAGCGCGGCGTCCGTGTCGTGACGGTTGCTCCCGGTGCGACGGCGACGCCCGGGAACGCGGACTCGGCGGACGTGCTCGCCGCGATGACGCTGGGGACGCCGGCGGGCGTGCCGGTCCGACCGGTGGACATCGCCCGAGCGGTCCGGTGGGCGGTGTCGGACGAGGCCGCGTTCCTGCACGGCGGGACGATCGACGTCGACGGCGGGATCGCCTCCACGCGGATGCGGTGACGGAACCGCGGAGCTGACGGGGCGGTGAGATCCGCGGTGGCGCGGTCGTCGGCGCCGCGCTCCCCTGCGGTCAGCGCCGCGCCTGCCCTGCCAGACACCTCGTCTGCAACGTCACGTCCGTGTCGGTCGTCGTCACCTCGAGGTACCCGGAGTCCAGCCACCGCTTCCCGGTGAACGTGGCGCTCCGGTCGGCCACCGATTCCTGCGTCAGGCCCGCGTCCTCGAGGACGGCCCGCGCGGCAGCCGTCCGTCGGGCGACCTCCTGCCTGCCGAGGAGGCTCGCGTCGAGCTCCTCGTCGGTCCGGGCGACGCCCTCGGGGATGGTGGACGTCCGCCACTCCCAGGTCTGCTGCGCTCCCCACTCCTCGTTGGAGAGCGGGCAGGCGCTGCTCGAGCGGAGGACCTGCTCGTCGGCCAGGTCTGCTCCGAGCGCACCGACGGCGGCCGCTCCGATCGTGTCGAGGTCGCGGGCAGCCTGGGCCTGCGTGCGGCTCGTCTCGACGGCGGAGAGCGGCTGCGCACGGCGGTGGTGGTCCGATGCCCAGTCCACGACGACCCCGGTCGAGGCGAAGCCGACCGTCCAGATGCCGAGCACCGCGATGACCAGGCAGGCAATCGGTGCCCCCAGCCTGATCGCGGCCCCGCGACGTCGCTGCGTGAGGTGGACCACGCCGACCGCGGTCGGGAACCCGATCGTCACCACCGCGATGACGACCGAGCCGAGTGCCCGCGCTCCGAGACTCGGTCGGGTCTGCCCCGGGCCGAAGTCCCCCACGACGGAGAGCACCACCCACGCGAACGTCCCGGCGACGAGCACCACGGCGCTCGTCACGACCCAGCCGACGCCGCCCCGCCCCCGCTGCTCCGTTGGTCCCCCCTGCACGATCCGAACCGTACCAGGGCCCGAGGCAGCGTCGGCGGTCGTGTTCCGCGCGCGCTGGCCGCGCATCCTCCGGACGCCGGCGGTCGGTCGCCCAGGCAGCATGCTGCCTCCAGAACGGGCGCACGCGATCCTCGCCTACCCACCCCTCAGTTCCAGGTCGCCCGGGTCACCAGCACCGCGATCGGCAACGACGCCGCGAGCAGGACCCCCACGACGACCGCCGCCGTCCGCACGCGTCGGAAGCCCTGCTGCCCCACCCAGATGAGCAGCAGCATCGCGGCGATGTACGCCGGCGGGACCAGCAGCAGCGGCAGGAACCCGAGTCCCGTCCACTCGACGAGCGCACCGGCGAACAGCTCGTACACGGTGCACGCGGTGGCCACCGTCAGCGCGACGAGGACCCGGGTCGGCACCCCACGCGCCCTCGTCCGCGCTCCGACCTCAGTCATCGCCCGGCCCTCCGGCGAGGCAGCGCGTCTCGAGGGACACGTCGCTCGACGTCCGGGTCACGCTCGCCGAGGCCTCCGCCAACCAGCCGTCACCCAACGCCCGGAGATCCCAGCCGTACGGTTCGGCCTCGCGGAGCCCGGCGCCCGTGAACACCTCGCGTACGGGAGCCACGCGCGCATCGGTCTCGTCTGCCGACAGCAGGTCCGCCTCCCGCTCCGCATCGGTCCGCGGGGTGTCCTCCGTCGCTGGGCTGACCGACCAGTGCCAGGTGTACTTCGTGCCCTCCGCCAGGTTCGACAGCGTGCACCCTCGTGGGAAGTGCACGGTCTTCCCGGCACCGGGGTCCGCGCCGAGTGCACGCACGGCACGCTCGCCGACGGCCGCCAGGTCGCGCTCCGCCTGGTCCGGCGTCCGACTCGTCTCCGTCGCCGTCAGCGGCTGCGCGCGCCGATGTTCCTCGGCCGCCCAGCTCTGGGCGACTCGCGCGGTGGGGTACCCGAGGCTCCCGGCCGCGAGGACCACGAACACGCCGCACGCCACCGGTCCGACGAGCGTGACCGACCGGTCCCGCCGTCGCTGCTGCAGCAGCACGACCAGCCCGGCGAGCGGCAGCCCCGCGACCACGAGCGTGACGACGATGCTCCCCGTTGTCTGGGCCGCGAGCGACCGGTCCGAGTCGTCGACGCCGTTGTACCCGGCCAGTGCGACGAGCAACCAGGCGACCCAGCCGACCGGCAGGACCAGCCCGCTCGCCACGATCCAGCCGATGCCGTTCCGCCGCCGCGGCGGCGACCACGCGGTGTCGTCGACCATGTCTTCCCCCGTCCCCCGGTCCCACACTAGCGATGGCCGGACGGGAGGCACGGCACCAGGCCGCCACGCGCCTCCCGTCCGCAGTCGGGCCGCGGCTCGAGCAGCGCCCGCTCCCGCGACCCGGAGGCACGGACCGTCGCTCCTGCGGAGTGCTTCGGCCACGATCCCGGAGGCCGTCGCTCAGTCGGCGGAGGCGAGCGCTGCCTCCGTCACCACGTGAGCACGAACCGCCCCCGCGTCCCGCCCGCCTCGAGCCGCTCGTGCGCCTCCGGAGCGCGATCGGCCGGGAGCACCTCCGCGATGCGCGGGGTGATCGTCCCGCCCTCGACGGCGTGCCGAAGTCGCTCGAGCTTGTCGAACGACCGGTACTCACTGAACACGAAGACGCGCTCGAACCGCACGCCGTCGGCGCCGTTGCCCTCCCACCCGCGCACGTCGATGAAGACGCCACCCTCGCGGACGGCGGGCACGACGACGTCGCGTTGCACGGCGGCGTCGGCGAGGGCGTCGACACCGTCTGGGACGATCGCCCGGACGGCTGCGGCGAACCCGTCACCACGGGGCACGATGTGGTCGGGGCCGAGCGAGCGCACGAGCGCCTCGTCCTTCGGTGCCGCATCGGCGATGACCGTGATCCCCTCGGCCTTCGCCAGCTGCACCAGGTAGTTGCCGAGCAGCCCAGCCGCACCGGTCACGGCGAGGGTCCCGCCCCGCTGGATCCCGGCGAGCTCGAGCATCCGGATCGCGGTGAGCCCGTTCATCGGGACGGTCGAAGCGAGCTCGATCGAGGTGTCCTTCGGCACGTGCGTGAACGACCCGACGGGAGCGACGAGCTCCTCGACGTACGCCCCGCCGTGGGTGCTGAGGGGCAGCGCCATGGCCATCACGGCGTCGCCGACGTGCCAGCCGGACACGTCCGGCCCGACTTCGTCGATGACCCCGGCAGCGTCCATCCCCGGCACGTAGGGCGCCTCGGAAGCGGAGCTGTCCCGCTCCCCCGCGCGCACGCCTGTGTCCGTCGGGTTGACCGCGAACGCCTGCACGCGGATCCGGACCGAACCGGCGCCGGCGTGCGGCTCCGGGACCTCGTGGACGGCGAGGGCCTCGGGCCCTCCGAACTGCTCTACTCCGACGACCTTCATCACTCCGTTCTACCGGCCTCGACGGAAGAAGTCCCGGTGAACGCAGAAAGCCCCTGACCAGTACTGGTCAGGGGTTCCCTGGTGTTACACGTTGAGTCCGGCGGCGTCCTACTCTCCCACAAGGTCCCCCTTGCAGTACCATCGGCGCTGA
>NZ_VEAF01000020.1 GCF_007673775.1 Curtobacterium sp. 9128
CCCCCCTTCCCCTTCCCTTCCTCCCACCTCCCCCTCCCCCCACCCATCTTCGCCTACTCCACCACCTCCATCCCCCCCTCCCCCCCGCCCATCCCCTCCACCCCCGTCCACATCCCCACCATCTCCCCCCCCATCCCCTTCCCCATCCCCATCTCCCCCCTGCCCTCCCTGACCGTCACCACCATCACGTTCGTCACCCCCATCCCCCCCACCACGACCCCCCACCACCCCCCCTCTCCATCCTCACCCCTTCAACCTACCCCCCCACCCCCGCCTCCCCTCCCCACCGGATCGCCCCGACATCCCCCCCCCTCCCGGACATCGCACCCCGTTCTCCCCGGGTGCGATGTCC
>NZ_VEAF01000021.1 GCF_007673775.1 Curtobacterium sp. 9128
TTGGAGGGGAGGGGGACGGGTTGGGCGTGGTCGAGGTAGGTGGGGATGGGTGAGTGGTTGAGGGAGGGAGTGGGGGAGGGGGAGGGGAGGGGGAGGGAGGGGGTGAGGGGGAGTGTCGGGGGGATGAGGAGGGGGGTGTGGATGTGGTCCCTGGTTGGGAGGGGGAGGAGTGGGTGGGTGGGGGTGAGGGGGGGGTGGGAGTGGAGGGGTTGGAGGAGGAGCGGGTGGGAGGGGTGGGAGTGGTGGACGGTGGTGGGGGGGTGGGGGTGGGTGTGGGGGGGGGGGGGGGGGGG
>NZ_VEAF01000022.1 GCF_007673775.1 Curtobacterium sp. 9128
ACCGTTAACTAGAAGTGCAATTTCTTCGCCATCTTTTACTCCTAAATCTTTTACAAGATCATTTGTCATACGGTTAGCTAATTCATCAGCCGACAACATTTTTTCACGTTTAATTCCTGGCTCGCCGTGAATACCTACGCCGTATTCCATTTCATCTTCCTCAAGTGTGAAAGTAGGTGATCCGCTCGCTGGAACTGTACAAGACGTTAACGCTAAACCGATTGTACGCACGTTAGCCGCTGCTTTTTCTGCGACAGCTTTCACCGCTCCTAAATCCATA
>NZ_VEAF01000023.1 GCF_007673775.1 Curtobacterium sp. 9128
AGCGTGCTGGTCGCGATGGGCTTCTCGGGGGGGGAGATGATCTGCGGCGGCTTCTTGGGGAGGATGATGGGGATGTTCGTGGTGAAGTTGGTGGTGTTGATGGTGGTGGTGGTGGTGGTGAAGGAGGGGGAGTGGGTGAAGAGGGGGGTGGTGGGGATGGGGAGGGTGGGGGAGGGGTGGTTGGGGGGGAGGAGGAGGGGGGTGAGTGGTGAGAAGGTGGTGGAGGTGGTGGGGGAGGGGGTGGGGGGGGTGGTGGTGGGGGGGGGGTTGG
>NZ_VEAF01000024.1 GCF_007673775.1 Curtobacterium sp. 9128
AAAGCGGTGTTTCTCTTCCAACATACGTTTGTAAATAATGATCTAATTCCTTTTGAAACGCTTCATCTTGCATCGCTTCTTTATATGCTTCTTCTAATTCTAATACGGATTGCATTAACGTTTCTGGAACGTATCGTCCTCCGTATATACCGTAATGACCTTTTTCATCTGGATATGCGTAGTTCATTTTGAACACTCCTTCGCTTTTTTAATAAATTGTTTTATTTTCTTTAGATCTTTCTTTCCTTCTGTCTCTACTCCGCTGC
>NZ_VEAF01000025.1 GCF_007673775.1 Curtobacterium sp. 9128
ATATATATTAAATCAATTTTTTTTGATTTAAAGAATCCGATTATCGGACTACACTTACAATTTTAGAGAAAATAAGGAGGATTTTTTCATGAAACCTATTCAACTTTCATTCAAAGTACAAGAGTGTTGCGGAACAGAAAAGCAAACATTACAAAGCAATACTGATATGCAGAGAATAAAACAGTTACCAATAGCCATTATTGGGGGCGGACCCGTAGGATTGGGAGCGGCAGCACACTTAGCAAAACATGGTGAGTCATTTAT
>NZ_VEAF01000026.1 GCF_007673775.1 Curtobacterium sp. 9128
CCCACCCCCCACTACACCTCCCACCCCCACCTCCCCCCCACCTCCTCCATCCACCCCCACCCCTCCCTCCCCCAACCCCAACTCTCCAACCTCCCCACCCTCAACCTCCCTCTCCCCCACCTCCTCCCTCACCAACAGCACCGTCCTCCCGTCCCCCTCCACCCCCCTCTCCACCCCTCTCCACCCCAACCCCCTCCCGAACCTCTTCCCCTCCACGACCTCCCCCTCCACCCTCTCCACCACCCCCCACCCCAC
>NZ_VEAF01000027.1 GCF_007673775.1 Curtobacterium sp. 9128
GAGACGCCTTCAACTCTCAATTTTCACTAATGACACGAGAAGAAGCATCGGAACAATACAAAGACGCTTTATTAAGTTCGAAAATAGCTGGTGACATGTCTGGAGAAGAAACGCTATTCCCAGTAGTAGACACACGACCGAATGAAGAGTTAGTAAAAGATGCTTTTAATCAGGAGTTTGAAGGTCAATAGATCCAATATTGGGCTTATTACATAAAGGAGAAGGACATGGATAAAAACGAAACAAGAA
>NZ_VEAF01000028.1 GCF_007673775.1 Curtobacterium sp. 9128
GGAGTGCTGGAGGGTGGGTGTGGAGGGGAGGGAGAGGGTGGTCGAGATGGGGGGGAAGTAGGGTATCAGGGTGGTCGAGGGGATGATGGTGGGGAGGAAGGGGGGGGGGGAGGAGGGGAGGGAGATGGGGTGAAGATGTGGGAGTGGATGGAGAGGATGGTGTGGATCGAGTGGGAGATGTTGAGGGGATCTGGGTCCCGTGGTGGCGGGGGGCAGCGCTGCGTGGGGAGGGGGGGTCCAAGTCGG
>NZ_VEAF01000029.1 GCF_007673775.1 Curtobacterium sp. 9128
CGAGGTGGGCGCGGGGAGCGGGGTGGTTGGCGGGGTGGTGACGATGGGGATGGGGGTGCTGGGGGGCCTGGGGTTGGGGATGGGGGGGGAGTGGTGTGGGAGGGTGGTGAGGGGGGGGGGGAGGCTGGGCGGGGAGGGGGAGGAAGGGAGGGGAGAGGTCGGGGGGGGGGTGTGGGAGTCGGAGGTAGGGGAGGCGGAGGTGGGGGAGGGGGTGGAGGAGGGGGTGGGGGAGGGGGGGGAGGGGGG
>NZ_VEAF01000002.1:0-284595 GCF_007673775.1 Curtobacterium sp. 9128
TTGCATGTGTTAAGCACGCCGCCAGCGTTCGTCCTGAGCCAGGATCAAACTCTCCGTAAAAAATTACAGATCCGACACCCGAAAGCATCAGACCGAGTTGAAACTGACTGTTGACTGTCTACTGACAATCTTCAATCCAAAAGGAATTGTCTCCGACTCGACCAGCAAGCTGACCGAGCACGGGGTCAATAAATTGGCATTGACAATGTGCACGCTGTTGAGTTCTCAAGGACCAGACGCACTCCCCGCTCGACCCCGAAAGAGGCTCCGCCAGAGAGGCATTCGTACTTGGTGCTGTCCCACCGGTGTTCGTCGACCGGCCTGAGGCCGAGTCTGTGGCTCATCCCGAGGGAGAGAACCGGTGGAGTAGTCATCCTAGGCGTCGGAGCCGTCCAGCGCAAGGCCGGATCTGATCTCCAGTGGAGGATGGTCCCGCTTGAGGGCCGACGTGCTCTGGGCTTTCGCTCCAGCCGCTCCGCCGCACCTTTGGGGTGACGAGTAAGAACTATACGCAGCGCCGGAGGGGTGCGCCAAGACGGGCCGCATCCCGGGCGTGTCGCATCGTGCAACAGGACCGCTGATCCGCATCGGGCGGGGGCGCGGAACGGGCGAGAGCCCGGCCCCACAGCGGGGACCGGGCTCTCGAGTGTGGGTCGGATCAGTCGGCGAGCGTCACGCCGGCGAGGGTCTTCTTCCCACGGCGGAGCACGACCACTCCCCCGGGCAGGGCGAGGTCGGACAGCACCGCGGTCGAGTCGTCAGCACGGGCGTTGTTCACGTAGACGCCGCCCTGGTCGATCGCGCGACGCGCCTCCCCCAGGGACTTCACGAGCCCGGTCTCGACGAGCGCGGTGGCGAGGTCGGCATCCGGCGCGAGGCCGACCGACCCTGGGAGCTCCGCGATCGCGGACCGCAGGGTCGCGCCGTCGAGTGTCCCCAGGTCACCGTTGCCGAACAACGCCGCAGACGCGTCGATCGCCGCCTGGGTCGCGTCGACCCCGTGCACGATCGCCGTCACCTCGAACGCGAGGACCCGCTGTGCCTCACGACGGAACGGCTCGTCGGCGACCGCCTGCGCCAGCCGCTCGATCTCCGCCCTCGACAGGAACGTGAACTTCTGCAGTCGGTCGACCACGTCGGCATCGGTCGTGTTGAGCCAGAACTGGTACAGCGCGTACGGCGACGTCATGTCCGCGTCGAGCCAGATCGCGTTGCCCTCGCTCTTGCCGAACTTCGTGCCGTCGGAGTTCGTGATGAGGGGCGTCCCCAACGCGTGCACGGTCGCACCTTCGGCGCGTCGGATCAGTTCCGTCCCCGAGGTCAGGTTGCCCCACTGGTCGGACCCACCCGTCTGCAGGGTGCAGCCGTACTGCCGGAAGAGCTCCCGGTAGTCCAGGCCCTGCAGGATCTGGTAGCTGAACTCGGTGTAGCTGATGCCCGCGTCCGACTCCAGCCGCGCCGCGACCGCGTCCTTCTTGAGCATGGAGTTCACCCGGAAGTACTTGCCGATGTCGCGGAGGAAGTCGATCGCGGACAGCGGCGAGGTCCAGTCGAGGTTGTTCACCAGCCGCACGCCGTTGTCACCGTCGGGACTGAGGAACCGTGACACCTGGTGCTGCAACCGGGTCACCCACTCGGACACCGTCTCGCGGGTGTTCAGCGTCCGCTCGGCGGTGGGGCGTGGGTCTCCGATGAGCCCGGTCGATCCACCCACGAGGGCGAGCGGCTTGTGCCCGGCGAGCTGCAACCGACGCATCGTCAGCAGCTGCAGCAGGTTGCCGCAGTGGAGCGAGGGCGCCGTGGGGTCGAAGCCGCAGTAGTACGTGATCGGGTCGCCGTCGAGCGCCTCTTTGAGTGCGGTCTCGTCGGTCGAGACGTGCACCAGACCGCGCCAGCGCAGTTCGTCCCACACCGAGGCGAAGGTGGGGTCGTTCTGCTGGCGCGTCAGGACATCGGGAGCGGTGGCACTGGACACCCAGCCATCGTAGCGTCGGGCACCGACTGGACAGGCCCGGCCTGGAGGCACGGCTCGACTCCCGATCCGAGCGGCCGCCGCGCAGGTGGCTCAGTCGACCGCGGCCTTGTGCCGCCGGTACGCCGAGACCGTCGGCTCGCCCGGCAACCAGAACCGCCAGGGGAACGCGGTCCCGCCGGCGATGCCGGCGACACCGGTGCGTGGGCCACGGGCGATGCCGGGGTCGGTGGCCAGCCCCGCGAGGACCGGAGCCGGTCCGTCGGCAGCGATCCGAGCCTCCAGGCCGGGGGCCAGGGTGAGCACGTACGGTCCGCGACCGTCGACGACGGAGGAGCCGTCGTCCTCACCGAGGACGGCCCCGATCGCGCCTCCGAGGTTGCCGGGTCCCCGCGCCAGCTGGACGTCGGTCACCGAGGCACCGCGTCGGGCGCGCGCCACGGCGACGCCGTCGACGACCTCGGCGCCGCGGAGGAGTGATCCCGACGACGTCCCCTCCGGTCCGCTGACCACGTTGACGCAGGTGTGGATGCCGTAGGACCGGTAGGCGTAGAGCGTCCCCGGTGGCCCGAAGAGCTGCCGGTTGCGCGGCGTCATTCCGCGGTGCCCGTGGGACCCGGGGTCGGTGGGGCCGAAGTAGGCCTCGACCTCGGTGATCCGGATCGTGACGCCCTTGCCGGTGAGCGTCGCGCCGAGCAGGGCGGGCGCGCTCACCGGGGCCGGCTCCGCCAGCAGTGCGAGCAGCCCGCCGGTCATCGGGTGAACGGCGCCCCGCTCGCCAGGTCGTGGACGCGCTGGGTGAGGCCGGTCAGCTGCTCCGCCACACGGTCGGGCGCGGTGCCGCCGACACCGGACCGCGACGACGTGCTGCCCTCGATCGTCAGGACCGCGCGGACGCCGGGGGTCAGGTGCTCGGAGACGGCGAGGTACTCGTCGTCGGTGGGGTCGTCGAGTTCGATGCCGCGCTCCTCGCAGTACCGGACCAGCGCGCCGGAGATCTCGTGCGCGTCGCGGAACGCGACCCCCTGTCGGACGAGCCACTCGGCCACGTCGGTCGCCAGCGAGAAGCCCTGCGGTGCGAGCTCGGCCATCCGGTCGGTGTCGAAGGTGAGCGTCGCGATCATGCCGGTGAACGCCGGCAGGAGGACCTCGAGCGTGGCGACGGAGTCGAAGACGGGCTCCTTGTCCTCCTGGAGGTCCCGGTTGTAGGCCAGCGGCAGGCCCTTCAGCGTCGTGAGGAGCCCGGTGAGGTTGCCGACGAGGCGACCCGACTTGCCGCGGGCGAGCTCGGCGATGTCCGGGTTCTTCTTCTGCGGCATGATGCTCGACCCCGTGGAGAACGCGTCGTGGAGCCGGACGAAGCCGAACTCCTTCGTGTTCCAGAGGATGACCTCCTCCGCCAGACGCGAGACGTCGATGCCGATCTGCGCGAGGACGAACGCGAACTCGGCCACGGTGTCGCGAGCGGCGGTGGCGTCGATCGAGTTCTCGGCCGGGCGGTCGAAACCGAGCTCACGGGCGATCGCCGCGGGGTCGAGCCCGAGGGAGCTGCCGGCGAGGGCACCGGCGCCGTAAGGGCTGACGCTCGCCCGGGCCGACCAGTCGCGGAGCCGTTCGAGGTCGCGGACGAGGGGCCAGGCGTGGGCCAGCAGGTGGTGCGCGAGGAGCACGGGCTGCGCGTGCTGCAGGTGCGTGCGGCCCGGCATGATCGCCGCCGGGTGTTCGCTCGCCTGCTGGCTGATCGCGTCGACGAGGTCGATCACGAGGCGGCCGATCCGACGCCCGTGGTCGAGCATGTGCATGCGGCCGAGCGTGGCGATCTGGTCGTTCCGGCTCCGACCCGCGCGCAGCTTGCCGCCGAGCTCCGGGCCCAGGTCGGCGATGAGCAGCCGCTCGAGCGCGCCGTGCACGTCCTCGTCGGAGTCCGCCGGCTGGAGGTCGCCCGTCGCGTGCTGCTCGTCGAGGCGATCGAGGCCGGCGAGCATCTGCGCCAGTTCGTCGGCGCTGAGGTACCCGGCGGTGTGCAGCGCGCGGGCGTGGGCACGCGACCCGGCGATGTCGTACGGCGCCAGCTGCCAGTCGAAGTGCGTCGACTTCGACAGGGCGGCCAGTTCTGCGCTCGGGCCGTCGGCGAAGCGGGCACCCCAGAGGGCGCCGGTGTTGGTGGCGTCGGTCTTGGCGTTCTGCTGGTCCGTCATGGTGTCCTGTGTCGTGGTCGGGTCGGAGTCGGTCTGGGCGATCGGTGGCGGTGCGGGGTCGGGGTTGCGGGGCGGCGCGCGGTCGGGCGGGGCGCGGCTGGTCCGCTCTCGGTCAGTTGGCGCGGTCGCGGCGTGCGGCGATCCGGCTCGGCAGTGCCCAGATGTCGACGAAGCCCCGCGCCGCCGACTGGTCGAAGTCGTTCGTGACGAGCTCGTAGTCGTAGAGGCTCTGCTCGGACCGTCGGCCCGTCACGGTCGCCCGTCCGCCGTGGAGCTGCAGCCGGACGTCCCCCGAGACGTACTGCTGGGTGTCGTCGATGAACGCGTCGAGGCTGCGCTTGAGCCCGCTGAACCAGAGCCCGTCGTGGACCAGGTCGGCCCAGTCCGCCTCGACGCCGCGCTTGTAGCGGCCGACGTCCCGCTCGAGGGTCAGGTTCTCGAGTTCCTCGTGGGCGGTGATCAGTGCCGTCGCCGCAGGGGCCTCGTAGACCTCGCGGGACTTGATGCCGACCAGGCGGTCCTCGACGACGTCGATGCGCCCGACGCCGTGCCGCCCGGCGAGGGCGTTGAGTTCCTGCACGGTGCGCAGCACGCTGAAGCGCTGGCCGTCGATCGCGACCGGGACGCCCTGCTCGAAGGTGATGGTGACCTCGTCCGGGTCGCGGGCGACGGTCGGGTCCTGCGTGTAGGCGTACAGCGCTTCGTCCGGGGCGTTCCACGGGTCGTCGAGGTACCCCGTCTCCACCGCGCGGCCCCAGACGTTCTGGTCGACCGAGTACTCGCTCTGCCGGACCGGCAGGCCGTGCTCCTGGGCGTACGCCACCGCCTGGTCCCGACTGAGCGCCAGGTCCCGCACCGGCGCCACGACCGACAGGTCCGGCGCGATCGCCGCCACCGCGGTCGCGAACCGCACCTGGTCGTTGCCGGTGCCGGTGCAGCCGTGCGCGACGGTGTCGGCGCCGAGCTGCCGGGCCGTGACCGCGAGGTGCTCGGCGATGAGCGGCCGGCTGAGCGCAGACACCAGCGGGTAGCGCTTCTGGTGGCGTGCGTTCGCCCGGAGCGCCGGGACCAGGTAGTCGTCGGCGAACTCGTCCTTCGCGTCGACGACGACCGACTCCACGGCGCCGCAGTCGAGCGCGCGCTGACGGATCACCTCGAGGTCCTCGCCGCCCTGGCCGACGTCGACGGCCAGGGCCACGACCTCCTTGCCGGTGAGGTCGCGCAGCCAGCCGATGCCGACGGACGTCTCGAGGCCGCCGGAGTAGGCCAGGACGACGCGGTCTGCCATGGTGCCCTCGTCAGCTCGCCGAGGAGTTGCTCGCCGACGAGTTGCTCGCCGAGGAGTAGCTCGCCGAGGAGTTGCTCGCCAGCAACCACGCGAGCAGCGCCTTCTGGGCGTGCAGACGGTTCTCCGCCTCGTCCCAGATGATGCTGCGCGGCCCGTCGATCACGTCGGCGGTGACCTCGTAGCCACGGTCGGCCGGCAGGCAGTGCATGAAGACGGCGTCGTCCGCCGCGTGGGCCATCATCACGTCGTCCACGCGGTAGTCCTTGAAGGTGGCGAGGCGCTGCTGCTTCTCGTCCTCCTTGCCCATCGACACCCACGTGTCGGTCACGACGACGTCGGCGCCGGCGACCGCGGCGACCGGGTCGGTGACCACGAGGACGGACCCGCCGGTCTCCGCGGCACGGTGCTCGGCGTCGGTCACGACCTGCGCTGCCGGGGCGAACTCGGCCGGTGCGGCGACCCGCACGTGCATCCCGGCCGTGGCACCGGCGAGCAGGTACGACTGCGCCATGTTGCTGGCGCCGTCCCCGACGAACGCGACCGTCTGCCCCGCGAGCTCCCCGCGGTGCTCACGGATGGTGAGCAGGTCGGCGAGCAGCTGGCACGGGTGGAAGTCGTCGGAGAGCGCATTGACGACCGGGACCGTCGTGCCGGCGGCCATCTCCTCGAGACCGGCCTGGCCGTAGGTGCGCCAGACGATCGCGGAGACCATGCGCTCGAGCACCCGGGCGGTGTCCGACGGCGTCTCCTTGCCGCCGAGCTGGCTGTTCGCGGTGGAGATGATGAGCGGGCTGCCACCGAGGTCGCTGATGCCGACGTGGAACGACACCCGGGTCCGGGTCGACGACTTGTCGAAGATCACGGCGACGCTCTGCGGGCCCGCGAGCGGCTTGGCTCCCCAGCGGTCGCGCTTCATCGAGACCGCGAGGTCGAGGACGGCGGACTGCTCGGCCTGCGAGAGGTCGTCGTCGCGGAGGAAGTGGCGGGTCATGCGGAGGTCTCCTGGTCGGCGCCCTCGACGGCCGCCATGCTCTGGGCGAGGATCGACAGGAACTCGTCGATCTCGGCGTCGGACACGATGAGCGGCGGCGCGATGCGCAGGCTCGACTCGTTCGGGGCGTTCACGATCAGGCCGCGCTCGAGTGCGGCCGCCGAGATCGCTGCGGCAACCGGACGGTGCAGCCCCACGCCGATGAGGAGTCCCTGCCCGCGGATCTCGTCCACGAGCGGGGAGGCGATCGCGGCGATCCCGGCGCGGATGCGCTCGCCCTTCACCAGGGCGGCGTCCACCAGGCCGGCGTCCTCGATCTCGCCGAGCACCGCGTTCGCGACCCGCGTGCCGAGCGGGTTGCCGCCGAACGTCGACCCGTGCTGGCCCGCCGAGAAGAGGTCGGAGGCGTGGCCGAAGGTCACGAGCGCCCCGATCGGGAACCCGCCGGCGATGCCCTTCGCGATGGTGATGGCGTCGGGCACGACCCCGAGGTGCTGGAACGCGAACCAGGTGCCGGTACGACCGACACCGGTCTGGATCTCGTCGAGGATCAGCAGCGCACCGTGCTCCTCGGTCAGGCGCCGTGCGGCGGCGAGGAAGCCCTCGGGGAGGTCGACGACGCCGGCCTCGCCCTTGATCGGCTCGAGGATCAGCGCCGCGACCGTGTCGTCGATCGCGCGCTCGAGCGCCTCGATCGAGGTGTCGATGTGGTCGACGCCGGGGATCATCGGCAGGAAGTCCTCCTGCAGCGCGGGCTTGCCGGTGAGCGCGAGCGCGCCCATCGTCCGGCCGTGGAAGCCCTGCTTGAGTGCGAGGATCCGGGTCTTCCGGCCGTCGGCACCCCTGTTCAGGCGCGCCAGCTTGAACGCGGCCTCGTTCGCCTCTGCACCGGAGTTGCCGAAGTACACGCGGCCGGCGTCGCCCGCGCCGGTGATGCGCTTCAGCCGTTCCGCGAGCTCGAGCTGCGGGGGCGTCGCGAAGTAGTTCGACACGTGCACGAGCTTGGCGGCCTGGTCGGCGATCGCCTCGACCAGGACGGGATGGGCGTGCCCGAGCGAGTTGACGGCGATTCCGGCGAGGAAGTCGAGGTACTCGTTGCCGTCGACGTCCCAGACCCGGCAGCCGGATCCGCGCTCGAGCATGACCTTCGGCGGGGTCAGGGATCGCATGAGCGACGCCCCGAACCGGTCGTTCCAGGTCTCGGTCTGCGTCTCGGTGCTCACCGTGCGGGTCCCTTCGTGTGCGTGCTGTGCGTGGTGTCGTGCGTGACCGCCGGTCCGCGACGGCCGATCTCGGCGTGGGTGTTCTGGTTCTCCGTGCGACGGCTCGGGTCCGGGATCACCTCGGTGCCGGCACCGCGCAGGGTGAAGACCTCGAGGAGGATCGAGTGCGGGATCCGACCGTCGATGATCGTCGCACCGCCGACCCCGCCGACGACGGCGTCCAGGCACGCGGTCATCTTCGGGATCATGCCCGACTCGAGCGTCGGCAGGAGTTCCCGGAGTTCCTCGACTGCGATGAGGTCGATGATCGAGTCGCGGTCCGGCCAGTTCCGGTACAGCCCGGGGACGTCGGTCAGCATCATGAGCTTCGAGGCGCCGAGCGCGATCGCGAGGGCGGCAGCAGCCGCGTCCGCGTTCACGTTGAGCGCCTGGTCGGGGTGGGCGTCGTCGATGGCGATGCTCGACACGACGGGGATCTGGTTCGCGCGGATCGCGGCGAGCACCCCGGACGGGTCGACGTGCGTGATGTCGCCGACGTGCCCGAGGTCGAAGTGTTCGCCGTCCACGACGACGCCCTTCTTCTCGCCGGTGAACAGGGAGCCGCCGTCGCCGAACACCCCGACGCCGAGGCCGTCGCCGTGCTCGTTCATCAGGTCGACGATCTCGCGGTTCACCTCGCCGGCGAGGACGTCCCGGACAACCGTGATCGCCTCGGTCGTCGTCACGCGGTAACCGCCGCGGAACTCCGACTGGATGCCCTGTTCCTTCAGCGCCGCGGAGATCTGCGGGCCGCCGCCGTGCACCACGACCGGGTGCAGGCCGGCGTACCGGAGGTAGACCATGTCCTCGGCGAACGCCCGCTTGAGGTCGTCGTTCACCATGGCGTTGCCGCCGAACTTGACGACGACGATCTTGCCCGAGAACCGCTTCAGCCACGGCAGGGACTCGATGAGGGTCGCGGCCTTGACGGTCGCGAGCTCGTGCTCTTCTTCCTTCGAGAGGATGCTGTCGTCGGCCATCAGCTGGAGTACGCGCTGTTCTCGTGGACGTAGTCGTGCGTCAGGTCGTTCGTCAGGATCGTGGCGGCGAACGGTCCCACGCCGAGGTCGATGAGGACCTCGGTGTCCCGTGGCGTGAGGTCGACCTCGTCGACGGGCCGGTCCGGAGCGCCGGCGTGGCACACCCGTACGCCGTTCATCGAGACGTCGACCGCGTACGGGTCGAACGCGGCGTCGGTGGTGCCGATCGCCGCGAGCACCCGGCCCCAGTTCGGGTCGTTGCCGAAGACGGCGGCCTTGAACAGGTTGTTGCGCGCGACGCTCCTGCCGACCGTGACGGCGTCGTCCTCGCTCGCGGCGTTCACCACGTGGATCGCGATGTCGTGACTCGCGCCCTCGGCGTCCTGCTGGAGCTGCCGCGCGAGGTCAGCGCACACCGCGGTGAGGGCCTCCTGGAAGTCCCCGACCTCCGGCGTCACGCCGGACGCGCCCGACGACATCAGGACGACGGTGTCGTTGGTCGACATGCAGCCGTCCGAGTCGACACGGTCGAAGGTCACCCGTGTCGCCGCGCGGAGCGCCTGGTCGAGCTGGTCGGCGTCGAGGAGCGCATCCGTGGTGATGACGACGAGCATCGTCGCCAGCCCCGGCGCGAGCATCCCGGCACCCTTGGCCATCCCGCCGACGGTCCAGCCGTCCTCGGCCGCGACGGCCTGCTTCGGCCTGGTGTCGGTCGTCATGATGGCGCGGGCCGCGTCCGGACCGCCGGTCGCGGTCAGTGCGTCCGTCGTCAGTGCGACACCGTGCAGGACGTGGTCGCGGAACGTCTGGTCGCCCCGGCCGATCAACCCGGTCGAGCAGACGACGACGTCGCCGGCACCGATGTCGAGCGACGCCGCGACGGCCTCGGCGGTCATGTGCGTGGTCTGGAACCCGAAGGGCCCGGTGAAGCAGTTCGCACCGCCGGAGTTGAGGAACACGGCCTTGGCGATGCCGTCGCCGACGACCTGGCGGGACCAGATGACGGGGTGGGCCTGGGCTCGGTTGCTCGTGAAGACCGCGGCGACCGCGGACTCCGGCCCGTCGTTGACGACGAGGGCGACGTCCGGTGTGCCGCTCGCCTTGAGCCCGGCGGTCGCGCCGGCAGCGCGGAAGCCGGCTGCGGCGGTCACGCCCTGCAGGTCTTCGCCGGCCTGGAGGCTCGGTGCGGTCGGGTCCTGGTTGCTTGCGTCCGTCACGGTGCGACTCCGTCCACGCTGAGGCCGAGTGTCTCCGGCAGGCCGAGGGCGATGTTCGCGGACTGCACGGCTGCGCCGGCGGTCCCCTTGGCCAGGTTGTCGAGGGCGCTGATCGCGACGACGCGGCCGGCGGCCTCGTCGACGGCGATGCCGACCAGGGCGGTGTTCGCCCCGATGGTGTCGGCGACCCGGGGGAACTCCCCCGCTGGGAGCAGGTGCACGAAGGGCTCGTCCGCGTAGGCCTGTTCCCAGGCGAACCGGACGTCCCGCGCGCTCACGCCGGGCGCGAGCTTCGCGGTCGTCGTCGCGAGGATCCCGCGGGACATCGGCACCAGGACGGGCGTGAACGAGATCGAGACGTCGCTCGCACCGGCGGCCCGGAGGTTCTGCTGGATCTCCGGGACGTGGCGGTGCGTGCCACCGACTGCGTAGGCGCTGGCGGACCCCATGATCTCGGCGGCGAGGTAGGTGGTGGCGAGCTTCTTCCCCGCTCCCGACGGCCCGACGCTGAGGACGGCGACGATGTCGTCCGCCTCGACCAGTCCGGCCTGGATCCCCGGCTGGATGCCGAGCGTCACCGCGGTGACGTTGCACCCGGGAACGGCGATCCGCTTCGTCGTCGCCAGGGCGGCACGCTGTCGGCCCTGCGGCGCGATGTCGTCGACGTCCCGCCACTCCTCGGCGGAACCGGGCTCCGGGGCCGCGTGCAGGAGCTCCGGCAGGCCGTACGTCCAGGCCCCGAAGTAGTCGCCGCCGTAGAACGCTTCCCACGCCGCCGGGTCGGTGAGCCGGTGGTCCGCGCCGCAGTCGACGACGAGCACGTCCTCGTCGAGTTCGGCGGTGATCGCGCCCGACTGCCCGTGGGGCAGTGCGAGGAACACCACGTCGTGTCCGCGGAGGTTCTCCGCCGTCGTCTCGACCAGCGTCAGGTGCGACAGCGAGCGGAGGTGCGGCTGCGTCGCGACGAGCGGCTGTCCGGCGTTCGAGAACGCCGTCACCGTCCTGACGTCGAACTCGGGATGGGCGGCGAGGATGCGCAGCAGCTCACCGCCCGCGTAGCCGCTGGCTCCCGCCACGGCGACGGATACGGACATGGGATTCCACCTTTGGTCGGACTGGTCGTCGAGCAATCGGAGGCGGCGACCCCGGGCGGTGCTGGTCCCGGAGGATCAGTCGCGCAGGGTCGCCCCGAATCGCTCGCCGGCACGTCGGACTGCGCCGTCACGGGCCTGGGAGGCCTCGGCAGCGGTCAGCGTGCGGTCCGTGGCGCGGAAGCGCAGTGCGAACGTCAGGGACTTCTGTCCCTCGTCCACGCCCGTGCCCCGGTAGTCGTCCACGAGCCGAGCATACTCCAGGAGCTCTCCGGCGCCAGTCCGGACGACGTCGAGCACGTCACCTGCCGGGACGTCGACCCCGACCACCAGGGAGAGGTCCTGCGTGGCCGCCGGGTACGTCACGATCGGCGCGACGGCGGGGGTCTCGGGCACGGCGGCGACCAGGGCGTCGAGGTCGAGCTCGACGACCGCGACCACACGGGGCAGGTCCGCCGCGGCGGTCAGCTCGGGCAGGAGCTCGCCGGCGACGCCGACGACGACGTCCCCGACGAGGAGCGACGCGGCCCGACCGGGGTGGAGCGACGGGTGCGTCGTCTGGGCGACGGTCAGCGTCGTCCCCGCCGCCCACGCAGCGGTCCGGGCGACGTCGAGTGCGTCCGCGATGCCGAACGGCTCCGGCTGCACGCCGGGCTGCTTGACGAGGCGGTTCCCGGTGAGGAGCGCCGACACGTGGAACGGCTGTGCGGGCAGTGCGGCGTCGAGCGCGCGGAGCGTCTCGGCACCCGGATGTGCAGCCCCTGCGGGAACGGTCGTGGTGCCGAGTTCGGCTCCGTCGACCGGCAGGAAGACCCGGGACGTCTCGTAGACCGCGACGTCGACGAGGCCACGGGACACGTTCCGCCGCGCGACGTCGACGAGCGCGGGGAGACCGCTCCGTCGGAGGAGGCTCTGCTCGCTGTCGAGGGCGTTCGCGAGCACGACGCTCGGACCACCGGCCGGGTCGATCCCCGGGAACGCCGCGGCCGTGGCGGCCGAGACGAACGGCGCCGTGACGACCTCGACCAGGCCGTCCGCGGCGAGGGCCGCTGCCACCCGGCGGAGTGCCCGCTGGTGGTCCGTCAGGCCGCGTCCGGGAGGGGCGACCGGCAGGACGCTCGGGATCCGGTGGTACCCGACGATGCGCGCCACCTCCTCGACGAGCGTGGTGTCGTCGGTCAGGTCCGGACGCCAGGTCGGCGGGGTGACCGCCAGCTGCGCACCGTCGACGTCGACCGTCGCCCCGACGGCACGGAGGGTGTCGACCACCTCGGCGTCCGTGTAGTCGACACCGATGAGCTCCGCGGGACGGGTCAGCCGCATCGTGACGATCGGGCGCGGGGCGTCGTCCACGAGCGTCGAGCCGAGGACGTCCGCCGTGCCGCCGGCGAGCTCGACGAGGAGTTCGACGGCCCGGTTGGCCGCGGCCTCGGCGACCATCGGGTCGACCCCGCGCTCGAAGCGGCGCGATGCCTCGCTCGGCAGCTTGTGCCGTCGAGCCGTCCGCGCGATCGAGACCTGGTCGAAGCTCGCTGCCTCGATGAGGACGTCGGTCGTCGAGGCGGTGATCTCGGTCCGGGCGCCGCCCATCACGCCGGCGAGGCCGACGGGGCCGTCGCCGTCGGTGATGACGAGGTCTTCCGGGTCGAGCGTGCGCGTGACGTCGTCGAGCGTCGTCAGCGTCTCGCCCGGTGTGGCCCGCCGGACGCCGAGCCCGCCGACCACCGTCGCGAGGTCGTAGCCGTGCAGCGGCTGCCCGAGTTCGAACATCACGTAGTTGGTGATGTCGACGGGGAGCGAGATGGAGCGCACGCCGACGAGCGCGAGACGGGACACCATCCATGCCGGTGTCGGACGGGTGGCGTCGATGCCACGGACCACCCGGGTGACGAAGGTGCTCGCACCGATGCGGCCGCGGATCGGGGCGTCGTCGGTGATCGTCACCGTGAAGCCCTCGCCCGCACGGGGTGCGACACGGTCCACCGGGTCGTGGAACGAGGCACCGGTGGCGTGCGCGTACTCGCGGGCGACACCGCGCATGCTCAGGGCGTAGCCGCGGTCCGGCGTGACGTTGATCTCGACCGCGGCGTCGTCGAGGCCGAGCAGTGCGATCGCGTCCTGACCGACGTCGGGGTCCATGCCGAGGTCGGCGAAGCGCAGGATGCCGTCGTGCTCGTCGCCGAGGCCGAGTTCGCGCGCCGAGGCGATCATGCCGTCGGACACGTGCCCGTAGGTCTTGCGCGCGGCGATCGGGAACGGCCCGGGCAGCACGGCACCGGGGAGCGTCACGACGACCTTGTCGCCGACGTCGAAGTTGTGGGCGCCGCAGACGATGCCGCGGGGTTCGGCCTCGCCGACGTCCACCTGGCACCAGTTGATCGTCTTGCCGTTCTTCTGCGGCTCCGGGACACGCTCGAGCACCCGACCGACCACGACGGGCCCGGTCAGGTCGTGGGTGTGCACGTCCTCTTCTTCGAAGCCGACGGACACGAGTGCCGCGTGGACGTGCTCGAGCGTGGCGTCGTCGGGGAGGTCGACCGACTCACCGAGCCAGCGGAGTGGGACGCGCATCAGACCACCGTTCCGAACTGCTGCGAGAAGCGGAGGTCGCCCTCGAGGAAGTCACGCATGTCGTTCAGGCCGTTGCGGAACTGCAGCGTCCGCTCGATGCCCATGCCGAACGCGAAGCCCTGGTACTCGTCCGGGTCGATCCCGGCGGAGCGCAGGACGTTCGGGTTGACCATGCCGCAGCCACCCCACTCGACCCACCGCGCGCCACCCTTGGCGTTCGGCTGCCAGACGTCCATCTCGGCGCTCGGCTCCGTGAAGGGGAAGTAGTTCGGGCGCAGACGGATCTGTGCCTCGTCGCCGAAGACCTGGCGGGCGAAGTGCTCGAGCGTGCCGCGCAGGTGCGCCATCGTCAGCCCCTTGTCGATCGCGATGCCCTCGACCTGCGTGAAGACCGGCAGGTGCGTGGCGTCGAGCTCGTCCGCGCGGTACACGCGGCCGGGGGCGATGACGTAGAGCGGGAGCTCGCGGGACAGCAGCGACCGCACCTGCACCGGGGAGGTGTGCGTGCGCATGACGAGGTGCCGGTCCACGGGCTCGACGAAGATCGTGTCGGCCATCGCACGCGCCGGGTGGTCCTCGTCGAAGTTGAGCGCGTCGAAGTTGAACCACTCGTGCTCGAGCTCGGGGCCCTCCGCGACCTCCCACCCCATGCCGACGAAGATGTCGGCGACGGCCTCGTTCAGCAGCGAGAGCGGGTGACGGGACCCGGGCGTGCGGGTCGTCGGCAGCGCGGTCACGTCGACGCGCTCGGCCTCGAGACGTGCGCGCTCCTCGGCCTCGGCCAGGACGGACTCCTGCTCGGCGATCGCGCCGTTCACGCGGCCACGGGCCTGCCCGACGAGCTTGCCGGCCTGGGCCTTCTGCTCCGGCGGCACGCTGCGCATCGAGGCGTTCATACGCGCGAGCGTGGACTGTTCGCCCGTGTGCTCGGCCCTGGCCTGCTTCAGTTCGGCGACCGTCGTCGCGGCGCGGACTGCGGCGAGGGCCGCGTCGACCGCGTCGGCGACCGCCGCTTCGCTGATCTCGAGAGGTTCTGACACAGCACCCGATCCTACCGGGACCTGGGATACCGGCGTCCCGCGTCCGGGCCGAGGCGCGCTGGCCCGCCCGCGTGCGCGGACTCCGAGCGACCGAGTCGATGTCGTACGACGACGACGCTGTCGTTCGGAGTCGGGGGCGATCGATGCACGAGCAAGGAGCGACAGGGTCGATGTCGTACGACGACGACGATGTCGTTCCGAGTCAGCGCAGGGACGGGCGCGGGTCAGTCGGCGCAGGGATGGGCGCGGGTCAGTCGGCGGGACGCGGGCCGGTCACGCGCGCGTCCGGAGCGCGAACGCCGACTCGTACAGGCACACCGACGCCGCGGTGGCGAGGTTCATCGACTCCGCGGCACCGTAGATCGGGACCTTCACGGCTCGGTCCACGAGCGCCAGGTCGTCGGGACCGAGGCCGCGCGCTTCGTTGCCGAACACCCAGGCGGTCGGTCCGTCGAGCAGCCCCTCGGCCCGGACCGCGGGGAGGTCCTCCCCGGAGACGTCAGCCGCGAGCACCGTGTAGCCGAGGGCCTTCGCCCGGGCCACGGCGTCCTGCAGCGAGACGCCGACGGAGACCGGCACGTGGAAGAGCGAACCGGTGGTCGATCGGACCACCTTCGGGTTGTACGGGTCGACACTCCGACCGGTGAGCACCACCGCGTCGGCGCCGGCCGAGTCGGCAGCGCGGATGATCGTGCCGGCGTTGCCGGGGTCCCGCACCTCTTCGAGGATCGCGACCAGTCCCGGCAGCGGACGGTTCGTGGCGGGGTCGACCCGGGCCTCCAGGCCGACCGCACCGGGGTCGGGGAAGACCTGCCGGACCGACGTCGGGAACTGCTGGCACACCGCGACGACGCCCTGCGGCGTCACGGTGTCGGCCATCGCGGCGAGCACCTGCTCGGTGACGAACCAGGTGTCCACGGGGGCGTCGTGCAGGTCGTACCGCTCGGCGGCGGTCGGCGTGACGTAGAGCTCGCGGAGGAGTTCGGGCGCGTACGCGATCGCCTCGCGGACGGCCTGCGGGCCCTCGAGCAGGAACAGGCCCGTGTCGGCGCGCACGTCCTTCTTCGTCAGGGCGGCGACGGCCTTGACGCGGCCGGCACGGGGGTTCTCGAGGAGATCAGTCACGCCACCAGTGTCGCAGTCACCGGGGGCGACATGCACGAAGCCCCCGATCCGCGGACGGATCGGGGGCTTCGTGGGGACGCGATGACTACGCGGCGGCCTTCGGGGCCGAGGTGTCGGCCGGGAGCGCCTTCTTGGCGGTCTCGACGAGCGCGGCGAACGTGTCGGCGTTGTTCACGGCGAGGTCCGCGAGGATGCGACGGTCGACCTCGACGCCGGCCAGGTTGAGACCCTGGATGAGGCGGTTGTAGGTCAGGCCGTTCGCGCGGGACGCAGCGTTGATGCGCTGGATCCAGAGGCGACGGAACTCGCCCTTCTTGGCGTGACGGTCGCGGTACGCGTAGACGAGGGAGTGGGTGACCTGCTCCTTGGCCTTGCGGTACAGGCGCGAACGCTGACCGCGGTAGCCCTCGGCGCGCTCGAGGACGACGCGACGCTTCTTGGCGGCGTTGACCGCTCTCTTCACTCTTGCCATTGCAGTGTTCCTTTACGAATCCGGGGGCTCAGTGGCCGAGGAGCTTCTTGACGTTCTTCGCGTCGGCCTTCGAGAGGACCTGGTCCTCGTTGAGGCGGGCCTTGCGCTTGGCGCTCTTGACCTCGAGGTTGTGACGCATACCGGCCTGCTGCTTCATGATCTTGCCGCTGCCGGTGACCTTGAAGCGCTTCTTCGACCCGGAGTGGGTCTTCTGCTTGGGCATGGTGGTGCCTTTCCGTGGGAGGGATGGGGAGCCGCTTCGTTGCGGGATCGGTCTGGTGGGCCGCAGGCGGCCCGGGACCTACTCGGCCGAGGACTCGGCGCTGGCCGATTCCTTCGACGCGGCCGGGGCTGCGTCGTCCGGCTTCGCCTTGGGGGCGTGCTCGGCTGCCCGGCGCTCGGCCTTCTCGGCCGCGCGCTTGGCGTTCTGCTCGCCCTTGACGTCGGACTTGTTCTTGAGCGGAGCGATGATCATCGTCATGTTCCGGCCGTCCTGCGTGGGTCGCGACTCGACGACGCCGAACTCGGCGATCTCCTCGGCGAACTTCTGCAGGAGTCGGACGCCCTGTTCCGGGCGCGACTGCTCGCGACCACGGAAGAGGATCATCGCCTTCACCTTGTCGCCACCGAGGAGGAAGCCCTCGGCGCGCTTGCGCTTGGTCTCGTAGTCGTGCACGTCGATCTTCAGGCGGAACCGGACCTCTTTCAGGTCGGTGTTCACCTGGTTGCGACGCGCTTCCTTGGCCTTCTGAGCGGCCTCGTACTTGAACTTGCCGTAGTCCATGATCTTGGCCACGGGCGGCTTCGAGTTCGGCGCGACCTCGACCAGATCCAGCTCGGCTTCCTGCGCGAGGCGCAGTGCGACGGCGATGGGGACAACGCCGACCTGCTCGCCCTGGGGTCCGACAAGACGGACCTCGGGGACGCGGATTCGGTCGTTGGTACGGGGATCGGGAATGCGAAAGCTCCTTCAATCAGTGGTGGCCGTCCGGGGCGTTCGCCTGGACGACGGCACGAGAGGAGATCTGTCGCACGGATCGGGACCCGTTCGGCAGCCGCCCGACTCCTGTCCGGCTGGAGGCTTCCAGCTGAGCAGGACTGCCGAACGCTGGCGCTCGGCGGAGCGGTGGTGACCCGGTAGCCTGGTGGTTCGTGGCCGCGGGTGGGAGTGACTCCTCTTCGTGATGCCGACGTGGTCCGGACCGGTTCTCGCGAATCGTCCCAGGGCACACCGACGGCATCTGCCACGGCCAGTCTAGCAGAGGAGCACCGTGACCGACACCCCGCCCATCGACCCGAACTCCGACCCCGTGGACGAGGCCGCCCGGGACATCTCCGAGGTCCCGGCCGTCGAGCTGATCAACACCGTTGCGGTGCACCTGTTGAGCGCCGCGGCCGTGAAGGTCGGTCTCGCCGACGACCCGCAGGAGCAGACCGACCTCGACGAGGCACGCAAGCTGATCACCGCACTCGCGGGCCTGGTCACCGCGGCCGCGACCGAGATCGGCGACCACCACGCGCGGCCGCTGCGCGACGGGCTCCGGTCGGTGCAGCTCGCCTTCCGGGAGGCGTCCGCCATCCCCGACGCTCCGGGCGCCGGCCCCGGTGAGAAGTACACCGGACCCGTCAACTGACGAAACGACGGTCCGGTCCGGACCGGACGGGAGGCTCGTGGCGGCGCCGCCACGAGCCTCCCGTCCGGTGGGTCCCGGTTCGGTCCGCCCGGTTCAGCGCGCGACGAGCCGCGTGACCGCGGCGACGGGGATGCCGACCCAGGTGGGGCGGTTGCGCGCCTCGTAGACGACCTCGTACACGGCCTTGTCGAGCTCGAAGGCGTCCAGGACCGCGCGGTGGTCGCGCAGGTCGACGCCGATGCCGCGTTCGTAGCCATCGAGGAAGGCCGACCGGGCCTCCGCGGCCCACGCTGCCGCGTCCACCGGGTCGTCGTCGTGGGCGAGCGCCCCGGCGACGTAGTCGAAGGACCGCAGCATGCCGGCGACGTCCCGCAGTGGGACGTCCGGGAGCGACCGCTCGTGCAGTGGTCGGAGCGGCTCGCCCTCGAAGTCGAGGAAGACCCACCCGCGTGGCTCCGGTGCGGACAGGACCTGCCCGAGGTGCAGGTCTCCGTGGATGCGCTGGAGTGCGGGCCAGTCAGCCTCGGCGGCACGCGCGTACACGGCCCGGACGTCGTCGGCGTGCTCGGCGATCGCGGGAACCTCGGCCGCTGCGGTGTCGAGCCGAGCGGACATCGTGTCGAGGGCGCTGCGGACGCGGTCGCTCGTGGCGGGCTCGGTGGGCATCACGTCGGCGAGGGTGGCGTGCACCTCGGCGAGCGCAGCACCGAGCCGTTCGGCCCCTGCGGCGAAGGAGTCGCCGTTCCTGGCGTCGGTGAGGGCGACGCGCCAGGCGTCGTCGAGCCCCGGGAGGAACTCCTGGGCGAAGGCGAGGTGGCCGCTGGCGACACCGTCCGGGCGTCCCGTGTCGGGCCATGTTCCGCGGAGGGCACCGAAGACGCGCGGGACGCGGGACGATCCGGCGGCGGAGAGGGCCTGCTGCGTGGTCACGTCCGGGTTGTCGCCGTGGTGCAGCACACGGAAGACCTTCACGATCACGGTGCCGCTGTGCTCGGTCTCGCAGATGATGGACGTGTTCGACTGTTCCCCGCGCAGCACCCGGGCGCTCCGCACCGGTCCGATCGGGGTGAGCGACTCGGCTCCCGCGTCGATACGACCGAGGAGCCAGCAGGCGTACGCGAGGTCGTGGGGCCCGTCGTACGTGGCGGAGCCCGGTGCCGGGGCGTCGGGGGCGGTCGCGTCGTCGGTCGCGTCGGGGCCGGTCGCGTCATCGGTCGCGTCGGGACCGGTCGCGTCGGGGCCGGTCGCGCCGTCGTCGGGGGTGTCGATCCTGGCGTGTTCCAGCTCGGGCACCGGGTGCCGGTGTTCGGTGGTCGGCACCTGGTAGAGCACCGCCCCCGTCGCGGCGTCGTCGATCACGAAGGCCGTGACCACACGGACCTCGTCGGTGACGTCGTCCGACCGGGCGATCGTGCGGAGACTCGGGGTCCCGCCCTTCGCGGCGTACCAACGTTGTCGGGCCATCCACGGTGCGACGTCGCTCATGCGTCTGGAGGCTACGCGCGCGGCGCCGTGGCGGTCCCAGGTCCTCCACAGTGGGTGCGGGGACGCCCGGTGTCCACAGCATCGCGCAGACCGGGCGAACGGAGGGCTGCTCCGGACGAGACTGACCGCCATGGAGACCACCGACACCACCACCATCGCCGGTCCGCACCGGACCTGGCGCGTCCCCGACGACCGCCGGCTCCCCGCGCTCGAGCCCTACGCCGACCGGGTCGACCGGGCGTCCCCGGTCACCGTCCGTGAGACCGTGTGGGACACCGACGACCGAGCGCTCGCGTTCGCGGGCATCGAGCTCCTCCGCGTCGAGGGCACGGGCAGCCCGCCCTCGTGGTACGTCGACCGGGGCGCGGGGCCTGTGTCGCTCTCGGACGACCTCGACCGTCCGCCGACGGCCGACGTGACGGCCACCGACGCGGTACCGACGGTCGGGGCGCCCGTGCCGCGGGACGCGGTCGAGGTCGTCCTGCGGGGACGGGCCGTGCGTCCGGTCCGGGTGCGGGACACGACGACGACGCTCGTGCTGTTGCGCGGCAGGGACGGACGGGTCCGCGCCGAGGTCGCCGACGTGCAGATCGACGAGGGCGACACCGACTCCGCGATGCTGACGAGCGGGCGGTGGTGGGCGCTGAGCGCGGGCGTGCACGCGGGGGCGGTGGTCCGTTCCGCCGAGCGTGCGCTGTCCGTCGCCGCGGAGGACGCTGGCCAGACCGCCGGAGACCCGGTGCCACGGCTCGCGCCCGTCCGACGGCCCGCCGCACCACGATCCCGTCCGCCGCGGTCGGGAACGGCGGCGGCGTTCGTGCACGGCGCACTCGTCGACCTCCGGCAGGACCTCATGACGATCGACCCACTCGTCCGCGCGGACGAGCACGGCTCCGTCCACGCCTTCCGCACGGTGATCCGCCGGATGCGGAGCGTGCTGGTCGTGTTCCGCGGTGCCCTCGACCGCGATGCGACGGAGGCGCTCCGTGCCCGGCTCGCCGAGGTCGGCCGTGTCGCGGGGACGGCCCGCGACGCCGAGGTCCTCGGCGAACGGCTGCTCCGCTCGGCGGCCCGCTCCCCCGAGGGGTACGTCGGTCCGCAGACGCTCGAGCGGCTCGTCACCGAGCTCGAGGGCGCTCGCGGGGTCGCGGCTGCTGCGCTCCGCCGGACGCTCCGCACCGACACGTGGTTCGGGGCACTCGACACCCTCGACCACCTGATCGAGGCCGCTCCCCCGGGACGGCACACCCGCGAGGACGCGGCGGAGTTCGTGACCAGACGGATCGTCCGCGAGCGGGCTCGGCTGTCCGGGACGCTCGGACGAGCCTCCGACGACCTCACGCACCTCCACGAGACCAGGAAGGCCGCACGCCGACTGCGGCACGCCCTGCAGGCGAGCGGCGACCTGGCCGACGTCGGGAAGCGCCGGCTCGGACGACTCCGGCGGATCCAGGACACGCTCGGCGATGCCCTCGACGCCGCCCACGCGGCCGAGGCCCTCCGCCGGTCGGCTGCCGACGCCGGGGCAGGCGGACAGGACACGTTCGGGTACGGCGTGCTCGCGACCACCGAGCGGCACACCGCGGACGAACGGACGGCACAGGGTCTCCGGCTGCTCCGAGGGCTCTGACGTGGGCTCCCGACACGAGCTGCCCGTGGCGGTTCTGCGAGGATGGGCGGGTGCCGCACTACCTCGAGGACCTCGCCGCCGGACAGACCTTCACCACACCGGGTCGGACGATCACCGAGACGGACGTGATGTCGTTCGCCTCGTGGACGAACGACAACAACCAGGTGCACACCGACGTCGAGTTCGCCGCGCAGACCCGCTACGGCCAGCGCGTCGTGCACGGGATGCTCGGGGCCTCGCTCTGCCTCGGGCTGATCGCCAGGACCGGCGTGTTCGAGGGCTCGGCCGTGGCGCTGCTCGGCATCGACCAGTGGCGGTTCACTGCGCCGGTCTTCATCGGCGACACCGTCACCTGCGAGGTCGAGATCCTCTCCACGCGCCGCACGAGCTCCGGCACGACGGGGATCGTCGAGCGCACCGTGACGCTCCGGAACCAGCACGGCGACGTCGTGCAGCAGGGGCGGATGGACGTCATGGTCCTCGCCCGCGCCGCCGCGATCGGCTGACTGCGCCGCAGGACCGGTGCCGTGGTGACAATCGTTGCAGCGCTGTTTACAACGATGTACCGCTGGTCCAGCATGGAGGCATGAGCACGCTCGACGGCACCGTCGCCGCAACCACCAGCACGCCCGCCCTCCCGCTCGCCAGTCGTCAGGACGGCACGTACCCCCGTCCGCAGATGCTCCGCGCGCACTGGGCGGACCTCGACGGCACGTGGTCGTTCCGGAACGCCGGCGACGACGTCGCATGGCGCTCGGGCTTCCCCGACGCGCGGGACATCGTCGTCCCGTTCCCGCCCGAGTCCGTCGCGTCCGGCATCGACGAGCCCGGCTTCCACCCCGTGGTCTGGTACTCCCGGACGATCACCCGCGCGGACCTCGACGCGGCCGGGTTCGACGTCGCGTCCCCGCGCATCGTGCTGCACTTCGGCGCGGTCGACCACCGGGCCTCGGTGTGGATCGACGGCACGTTCGTCGGCTCGCACGAGGGCGGCCACACGCCGTTCCGCTTCGACGTGACCGAGGTGCTCACCGGCGACCCCGACGCACCGCACACCCTGGTCGTCCGCGCCGAGGACGACCCGCACGACCTCACCCAGCCCCGCGGCAAGCAGGACTGGCACGAGGACCCGCACGCCATCTGGTACCGCCGCACCACGGGCATCTGGCAGACCGTCTGGCTCGAGGCCGTGCCGACCGTCTCCCTCGCGTACCTGCGGTGGACCAACGTCGACCACGAGACCGTCCGCCTGACGGTCCGGCTCGCCGGTGTGCGCGTCGGCGGCGAGCGCCTGCGCGTCGAGGCCCGGTGGGAGGACCACGACGAGGACCTCGCCACCATCGAGGCGACCCTCGGCGCCACCGCAGACGAGTTCGACGTCGTCGTCCCGATCGCACGACAGTCGAACGGGCAGGCCGAGGACGAGCTGCACTGGACCCCGGAGACCCCGCGACTGGTCGATGCGACCGTGACGCTGCTCGACGCCGAGGGTGCCCCGCTCGACGCCGTGGCGAGCTACTTCGGCCTCCGCACCGTGGAGGTCGACGGCGGGGTGTTCCGGCTGAACGGGCACCGGTACGACGTCCGGAGCGTCCTGAACCAGGGCTACTGGCCGGAGTCGCACCTCGCCGCTCCGTCGCGCGCCGCCCTCCGCCGCGAGGTCGAGCTCATCAAGGAGCTCGGCTTCACCGCCGCCCGGAACCACCAGAAGATCGAGGACCCGCGGTTCCTGTACTGGGCGGACCGCCTCGGGCTGCTCGTCTGGGGCGAAGCGCCCGGTGCCTACGCGTTCACCCCGCGCGCCGTGCAGCGACTGATGCGGGAGTGGATGGACGCCGTCGAACGCGACGCCTCACACCCGTCGATCGTCACCTGGGTCCCGGCGAACGAGAGCTGGGGCGTGCAGCACATCAGGACGGACCCGGCACAGCAGGCGTACGCCCGCTCGCTCGCCGACGTCACCCGTGCGCTCGACCCGACGAGGCCGGTCGTCTCGAACGACGGTTGGGAACACACGAACTCCGACATCATCACCATCCACGACTACGAGGGCGTCGGCGAGCGCCTGGCCCGCACGTACGCCGACGACGCGGCACGCACGAAGCTGGTGCAGGGCCTCGGCCCCGCGGACCGCTGGGTGCTCGTCGGTGGGGCCGTCGACCACGGGCAGCCGGTGATGCTCACGGAGTTCGGCGGGGTGAACTACCAGCCGGGAGCGCAGCGCGAGGACGGCTGGGGCTACACCTCGGCCGCCGACGGCGACGACTGGATCGCCCGCATCACCGCGCTGTACGACGCGATCCGAGCGAGCTCGTTCCTGGCCGGGTCCTGCTACACGCAGCTGACCGACACGATGCAGGAGACGAACGGTCTGCTGAACGCCGACCGCAGCCCGAAGGTGCCGATCGAGCAGATCCGGCAGGCGGTCACCGGGCACTGACCGGGAGGCTCGGCTCGACCGGGCAGGGGACGTCGCCTCCGGCGACGAGCGACGTGCGACGAGCGACGAGCGACGAGCGACGAGCGACGACGTCCCCGTCCCGCGTCCGGTGGAGCGGCGCACGGTCAGCACCGCCGCCGTGGTCTGGGAGGATCGGTCGGTGACGAGCGTGGCGGGAGCGAGCCGAGCCTCCAGGCAGGGGCTGCGGACGCTGATGACCGGACCGCGGAGCGCGTGGACGGCGCCGCTGGTGATCTGGGCCGGCTCGCGGATCGTGAGCACCGTGCTCCTGGCGACGATGTACGTCGTCGCGACGGCGAGCGGGTGGCACTTCGCCTCGTACCGGCGCGACCCGACGTTCTTCACCTTCTCGGGGTCGTGGGACGCGTCGTTCTACCGGACGATCGCGGAGCACGGGTACCCCGGCACCCTGCCGACCGACGGCGGCGGGCACGTACTGCCGAACCCGTGGGCGTTCCTGCCGGTGTTCCCCGCGCTCGTGCGGGCCCTGTCGACGCTGACCGGTGGGTCGTTCTGGGTCGTGGGCGTCGTCGTCGCGACGCTCGCCGGGGCCGGCGCGTGTGTGGTGCTGTACCGGCTGGTCCTCGCGGTCGGGTGCTCGCACCGTGCGCGGTGGGCGACGGCGCTCTTCGCGTTCGCGCCGACCGGGTTCCTGCTGCAGGTCGCGTACGCGGAGAGCACGTTCCTCCTGCTGCTGTTCGGCGCGCTGCTCGCACTCGTGCGCCGGCGGTACTGGCTCGTGGCGCTGCTCGGGACGGTGGCGGCCTTCACGAAACCCGGCGTGCTCGCGCTCGCGGTGGCGGTGGCCGTGCACCTCGTGGTCCGGTGGGTCCGATCGGCGCGGGACCGTGAACCGTTCCCGTGGCGGGACCGGATCGCCGTCATCGTCGCGGGGCTCGTGGTCGCCGCGGCCGGGCTCGCGTGGCCGGTCGTCGCGTCGACGGTCACCGGGCGACCGGACGCGTACCTCGACACCGAACTGTCGTGGTGGGTCGGCTTCGTCGGCCGGCAGCACTTCGCCCCGCTGACACCGTGGTTCGTGATGGCGGGGCGGTGGCTCGGGCCGGTCGGCATCGTCCTCGTCGTCGCCGTGCTCGCCGGGGCGGTGTGGTTCTTCCGGCGGCGGGACGTCCGGGCGCTCGGGCCGGAGGTGCTCGGGTTCGCGGCGTCGTACGTGCTCTACCTCGTCGCGGTGTTCCTGCCGCAGCAGAGCCTGCCGCGACTGCTCATGCCGACGGCGCCGCTGCTCGGGTCGGACGTCTTCGTGCGGACGCGGCGGCGGGCGACGGCGTGGTTGGTCCTCGGCGTGTGCCTGCAGCCGGTGGCGATCGTGCTGCTCTGGTTCCTCGGGTACCCCTGACGCGGGCGGGCTTCCCGCGCGGCCAGCGCGGCCGCGCCCCGCTACGCGTCGAACGTGTGGAACCAGGCCGTGCCGCCCGGGTGCTGCACGGTGATCATCTCGTCGAGGTCGCGGTACGGGCCGTCCTGGTTGTGGCTGGCCGACTTGATGCGCACGGTGCCGTCGGGCTCGGTGAAGACCTCGGACACGATCGTGGTGTGGTCCGGGGAGCCGTTGGCGTTCCAGTCGTAGAAGACGACGTCGCCGACCTTGACCTTGCTGCGTTCGTCGAGCGACCGCCGCGTCAGGCCGAGCGTCGTCGCGTTCGTCGTCATCCACGGGTCCATGGCCGGGCAGTACGTCCACGTGGCGGAGTGCGCGGCGCCGGCGGACCGGCTGTACCAGTCGTCGCGCTGCTTCCACCCGCGGGCGATGAGCGTCTGGCTGACGTAGTTCGCGCAGTCGCCGCCGATCGGGTTCATCGTGCCGTACTCGGTGAGGTTGTAGTCCTTCCAGTACCGCATGGCGTACTCGAGCTGCCGATCGACGTCGGTGAGCGCGGCGTACGCGAGCGAGGTGGTCGCCAGCGCGGTCGAGGCGTCGGGGACGGGCGAGGCAGTCGGTGTCGGTGTCGCCGCGGCGGAGGAGTCCTGCGTGGCGCCGGTCTGCCCGTCGTTCGCGGCACTGCCGTTGCCGTCCGAGCTCTGGTTCGCGGATGCGACGGGCGTCAGCTCGGTGGCGAACAGCGCGACGTCGGCGGACCCCGCGGTGTACATCGCCTGGTGCGGCGCCGTGAAGGTGACCTGTCCGGCGGTCGCACGGACGTCGCGCGCGACCACCCCGCCGACGGTGACGCCGCGGACCGCCGCGAGCCCGCTCCCCGTCACGGTGACCGTCACGGCGCCCGCGAGCGGCACCTGCGCCGGCTCGAGCTTCGCTGCGACGGGCCTGGTCGTCGCCGATGCCGCCCCGGTCCCCGCCGACGACGGACCGCCGGTGGGCCCCGTGGAGTCGGACGCCTTCGAGCACGCGGCGACGGCGAGGCCGACCCCGGCGACACCGGCGAGGGACAGGAGCGAGCGGCGCGTGAACGAGGCAGTCATGACACCACCAGGGTACGTGACGCCTCCGTCACCACCGGGGACCGACGGTGTCAGTTCCCCGAGATGTCCACGAGCCAGCTGACCCCGAACCGGTCGGTGAGCATGCCGAACTCGTCGCCCCACGGAGCCTTCGTGAGGGGCTCGACGACCGTGCCGCCCTCCGCCAGCCCGGCGAAGAACCGACGGAGGTCCTCGGCGTCGTCACCGGACAGCGACAGTGAGATCGCGGTACCCGGCCGGTAGGGCATCGCGTTCGGGGTGTCCGATGCCATGATCATGTACCCGCTCGGCGTCTCGAGCTGCCCGTGCATGATGCGGTCCGCGTCGGCCGGGTCCTCGGAGCCGTGCATCTCGCCGAACGTGCCCAGGCGCAGGTCGCCGCCGAAGACCGCGTGGTAGAACTCCAGCGCCTCGCGAGCGGTGTCGCGGAAGCCGAGGTAGGGGTTGAGCCTCGACGCCATGGTGGCCTCCTCCGTCCGACCGCGGACGGTGCCGCGGCGCGCAGGCCCGCGGCGGACGCCACGGCGCGCACCGTCATCGTGGCACCGGGTCCGTCCGTGCGCAACGCCGCCGACCGTCCGGCGGAGGTCGGCCGACCCGCCTGGGTCGAGCCGAGCCTCCCGTCGGTCACGACGGCATCTCGAGCCGGTCTCGATTCCGCAACCGAGCGCGGTCAGCCCGCACCGATCCGCCAGGATCGACGCATGGGGAACCTCCGATCCGTCCGCCCGTCCGCCCTGGCCGCCACCCTCCTGGCGGTGGTCGCGTTCACCGTTGCCGGGTGCTCCTCGTCCGGTGCGACCGGACCGACCGCTGCTCCGGCGCCGACGGCGACGTGGACGCCGACGCCGGCTGCCGACCCGGTCCCGGCCTCGATGGACGCGGACACGAGCGCAGCGGCGACCTGCGGGCGGATCAGCACGCTCACGACGATGACGCTCAACGCACGCGAGGGCGGGACGCGCGGGGAGCTCTCGGACGACCAGGTCCGCGCGCTGCTGGCCGCGGCCCGGTTCGGCTACGAGCACCTCTCCACCACGGACGAGGGGCTGCAGAACGCGGTCGGGTACACGCAGCGCTACCTGGAACAGCATCCGGCTCCGGCGTCGGGGCCGGCGCTCGACGACTCGGCGGACTGGGACATCGCGATGCGCGCGCTCGGCGCCGCCTGTCAGGACGCCGGGTCCTCAGTGGTGGCCGACGCGCAGTACGGGGGCTGAGCGGGCCGGAACGCAGCGGGCCCCCACCACAACAGGCCCGCAACACAACAGGCTCGGACCGATCGGTCCGAGCCTGTTGTGTGTACCTGTGGTGGAGCTAAGGGGATTCGAACCCCTGACCTTCTCATTGCGAACGAGACGCGCTACCAACTGCGCCATAGCCCCAAGTGCTCGACCACACTAGCACCCGACCACCGCCCCGGAGAAATCGCGAGCCACGGTCCGGGCGTGCCGCGTGGTCAGACCGCGCGGCGGCGACGCATGATCGCGTCGAGGTCGGCCTGCTCGTAGGCGTCGTCCCCGATCACGCCCATGCCGGCCCACCGACTGGGCGCCGCCGGCTGCTCGGCCACGGGGGTGGCCGGAGCGCTCTCGGCGGTCGACGCCGCCCGCAGGCCGAGCCGTTCCGCGAGCCGACCCTGGTCGTGCGCCGACAGCGAGGCGACGGCCTCCTCGACGTCCGGACGCATCCGGGACACGGTGGCGAGCGACGGGTCCGACTCCCCCGCGCGGATCGCCGCGGCCTCGGCGTCCGCCTCGGCCTTCGCCGCCGCCACGCGCTCGCGGAGTCGGGCGGCGAGCTCGGCGGAGGACTCCGGCGACGCGGCGGGGGCCGCAGGACGCTCGACGTACAGGGGCTTGGGGACCCGACCGGGGGTCCAGGTGCGCTCCGGCTGCGCCTCGGCCGGCTGCTCCTCGCTGAGCGGCGGAGCGGGGTCGGTCCAGGCGGTCTGCGGACGGGAGGCCCGGGTCGGCCTGGTGGTGACGGCTGCGGCACGCGCCTTCCGCGCCTGGGCGACCTGGTGGAGCTGCGCGAGGACGGCGGCGGATCCGCCCGCGACGACGAGGCCGGCGACGGCGACGAGCCACGCGCCGGGAGCGGCGACGAGGACGACCACCGCGACGACGAGTCCGAGGGCGCCGAGCAGGGTCGCACCGAGGCGCGAGCGGCGCATCCGCATGATGGTCAGTGCGGGGACGGACGACGCGCGCTCGAGGGCCGGCGCCTGCTCGGCGAGCCGCCGGGTGATCTCACGCTGACGGGCTGCTTCGTGCGCACGGACGATGGCAGCGCGCTTGGCTTCCTCGGACTTCGCGACCTTCTGGGCCTCGGCGAGGGACTTCGCGTTCATCTCGATGCGGACCTCGTCCGGCAGTTCGGCGGTCTGCGCGAGGATGCGGAGCGTCTGCTGCAGCCGGATCGCGTTCCGCTCGGTGGCGAGGTACTGGCGACGGGCAGCCCACGAGGGCATCAGGTAGACGAGCCACAGCACCGCCGCGACGAGCAGGACGACTCCGCCGCCCCATGACCCGATTCCCATGGGGAGAGGCTAGGGGCGGGTGTTCCTCGCACTCGTGATTGCCCGGCGTGTGTTGCGCGTGTCGCCCGCAGATCGGGTGGCGGGTGCGGGTCGGGGGCTGCGTGCGGGTCGGGCGGGTGCGGCGCGTGGGTCGGGCGGGTGCGGCGCGTGGGTCGCGCGGGTGCGGCGCGTGGGTCGCGCGGGCTGCTCAGGCGCGGGGGCCGCTGATGATCGGCATCGACGCCTCGTCGCGTGCGGCGAGCGGGACGCTCCCCACGCCCGGCGGGACCTGCCCGTGGACCCAGCGGTCGAGGACGCCCTCGCGGACCTCCTCGGCGACGAGCGCGAAGCAGAAGTGGTCGCGCCAGTCCCCGTTGATGTGGATGTACCGCCGACGGAGTCCCTCGTACCGGAAGCCGAGCTTCTCGACGACGCGGAGGGAGGGAGCGTTCTCCGGACGGATGCAGATCTCCATGCGGTGCAGCCCCACGGAACGGAAGCAGTGGTCGGTGGCGAGGGCGACCGCGATCGGCGTGACGTTGTGCCCGGCCGCGTCCTCGACCACCCAGTAGCCGATGGACGCGCTGGCGAGCGAGCCGTACGTCACACCGGAGACGTTGAGCTGGCCGACGAACCGGCCGTCGAGCTCCATCGCGAACGGCAGACCGAGCCCGGCGCGGGCGTTGGCCTGGAGGGCGCGGATCGACCCGCGGACGTCGGTGGACACGTGCCCGGAGGGGTTCGTCGCCTCCCAGGTGCGGAGCCAGGAGCGGTTCGTCGCGAGGGCCGTGTCGAGGTCGCGGCTGTCACGGAGCCGGAGGGGGCGGATGGTGACCCGCCCGTGGGACAGGGTCGGGATCGTCGTCATCGCTCAGGTTCCTCCGGTGCCCCGGGTCTCCCGGAGCGGGTGTCCCGCACGGGTCCGGTGCTGCGGACCCGTGCGGGATGGTCGACTCATTCGCCCGCGTTGAACTCCTTGAGCCACGACTTGAGGTCGGGGCCGAGGTCCTCGCGGTCCGAGGCGAGCTGCACGATCGCCTTGATGTAGTCGAGTTTGTCACCGGTGTCGTACCGGCGTCCACGGAACACGACGCCGTACACGCCGCCGGTCCACTCCTCCGCGCTCGCCATCTTCATGAGCGCGTCGGTGAGCTGGATCTCGCCGCCCTTGCCCGGCTCCTGCTTCTCGAGGACGTCGAAGACCTCGGGGCGGATCACGTAGCGGCCGATGATGGCCAGGTTCGACGGGGCCTCGCCCTGCGCCGGCTTCTCGACCAGCCCGGTGATCTTCACGACGTCGTCGGTGTCGGTCTCCTCGACCGTCGCGATGCCGTAGAGGTGGGTCTGCGACTCGGGGACCTCGAGCAGTGCCACGACGGTAGCGTTCTTCTCGCCCTGGACCTCGATCATGCGCTTCAGCAGCGGGTCGCGGGCGTCGATGATGTCGTCACCGAGGAGCACGGCGAACGGCTCGCGGCCGACGTGCATCTTGGCGCGGAGCACGGCGTGGCCGAGGCCGAGCGGGTCGCCCTGTCGGACGTAGTGCATGTCGGCGAGGTCCGTGGACTGGTTCACCTTCTGCAGCTTCTCGTGGTCGCCCTTCTTGCGGAGGGTCTCCTCGAGCTCCGACACGTGGTCGAAGTGGTTCTCGAGCGCGTTCTTGTTGCGCCCGGTGATCATCAGCACGTCGGTCAGTCCCGCGCCGACCGCCTCTTCCACCACGTACTGGATGGCCGGCTTGTCGACGACGGGGAGCATCTCCTTCGGCATCGCCTTGGTCGCGGGGAGGAAGCGGGTGCCCAGCCCTGCCGCTGGGATCACCGCCTTGGAAATCTGGAAGCCCATGCCCAGACGGTATCCGATGCGCCTGATCCCGGTCATGTCGTCGCAACAGAGGACACCGGCATCCCGCGCGTGTCTGGCGGCTTACCGCAGGGGCTGCCGACCCGCTCGTTAGACTCCTGCGCATGATCCCCGATCTCGGCAACGAGAAGCGCGCGCTGCGGGCCGAACTCCGGCAGCGCCGACGCACCAGGACCACGACCGAACGCGACGACGACACCGCGGCGCTGACCCGCACCCTGCAGCGCTTCGCCGAGGAGCGCCAGATCGAGTCGCTCGCGCTCTACCTGTCGGCGGCGGACGAGCCGAACGTGCGACCGTTCCTGAACTGGGCGCACGAGCGCGGGATGCGCGTGCTGCTGCCGGTCACCCGCGAGGACGGCCTGCTCGACTGGGCGGTCGGCGACGGAGACTCGGAGCAGGAGGGACTGTTCGGCATGCCCGAGGTCGTCGGCGAGGTGCTCTCCCCGCTCGCGATCAACGACGTCGACGCCATCCTCGCCCCGGCCGCCGCGGTGGGCCACGACGGCGTGCGGATGGGCTGGGGCCGCGGCTACTACGACAAGACGCTCGGGTCCATGGCGAACCGCCCGCCCGTCTATGCTGTGATCTTCGATGCGGAGTACCTCGACGAGGTCCCGCGCGAACCCCACGACGAACCCGTCGACGGCATCATCACGCCGTCGCGCATCATCACGTTCCGGAGCTGACGTGCCCACCTACTCGTACCGTTGCACCGAGTGCGACACCGCGTTCGACATCAAGCAGTCCTTCTCCGATGCCACGCTCACCGAGTGCCCGACGTGCGGCGGCGTGCTGCGCAAGGTGTTCTCCCCCGTCGGCGTGACGTTCAACGGCGGCGGGTTCTACCGCACCGACTCCCGGGCCAAGCCCGCATCCGAGGGTTCCTCGTCGAGCGGGTCGTCCTCGAGTGGCTCCTCCTCGAGCGGCTCGTCGTCGAGCGGTTCCTCGTCGGCGAAGTCGGACGCGAAGCCCGCGGCCTCGGCGTCGAAGCCGAGCACGCCCGCCGCCTCCTGACCGGTCCGGCGAGCCGCCGGTAGGTTGAATCGTCGCCGACCGGCGGCGTCCTCGACCAGAAGGAGGCCCGCGTGAAGGGTTTCAAGGAGTTCCTGCTCCGCGGCAACGTGATCGACCTGGCCGTCGCCGTGGTCATCGGTGCGGCGTTCACCGCGATCGTCACCGCCATCGTCAACTCGCTGATCAACCCGCTCATCGGCGCCGTGTTCAACGCGTCGAGCCTCGACAAGGCCCTGATCGTGGAGATCCCGACGGTCTCCGGCGGCAACGCGAAGATCCTGTTCGGCGCGATCATCGGCGCCGTGATCAACTTCCTCATCGTGGCGGCGGTGGTGTACTTCGCCCTCGTGGTCCCGGTGAACCACCTCAAGAAGCTGGCGTTCGAACGCGTCAAGAACGACCAGGAGCAGACGCCGCAGGACGTTCCGCCGACGGACGTCGAGGTGCTCCTCGAGATCCGCGACCTGCTGCGCACGCAGAACGGGGTGCCGACGAGCACCGGTGGCGGCGCGCACGTCGCTCCGTCGGACGCGCCGGAAGGGCCGGGCATCGCCGGGTCGACCAAGCTCTGACGCGGGCGGCGCGCATCGCGCCCACCGCACACGCAACCGGAAGCCATCCGCACCACGCGACGCCGTGGTGCGGATGGCTTCCGGTTGTGCGGGAGCGCAGCATGCTCGGGAGCCGAGCGCGCGCCGATGCGGCACGCGCAGACGCACGGGCGCTACGCCGCGGTCGTCGCCCTGCGCTTCCGGATCAGCGCGGCGAGGTACTGGGCTCCCGCGATGACGTGGCCGACGGTCCCGAGCCACACGAGCACGAGCGCGGTCACCCGGATCCACGGGTGCTCCGATGCCCACCCCGTCTCGGAGAACAGCAGCACGGGCAGCCCGACGAACAGCAGCGCCGAGCGGATCTTCCCGGTCCAGGACACCTTCAGGTCGGGGTCACCGCGGAACCAGACGCTCGACAGCAGCGCGAGCACGGCGTCCACGAGGACGATGACGACGACGACGATCCACGGCAGCAGCCCGACGAGCACCAGGGACAGCACGACCGCGATGATCGCCAGGCGGTCGGCGACGGGATCGAGCGCGGTCCCGAGCTTGGAGCCCTGGTCGAACTTCCGCGCGATGAACCCGTCAGCCCAGTCCGAGACGCCGAGGACCACGAGGGAGAACAGCGCCCAGCCCGGGTGCCCCTGGACGACCAGGACCACGAACACCGGGATCAGCAGGAACCGCACCAGCGTGATCAGGTTCGGCCAGGTCTGCCAGTCGGGGCGCTGCCGCGCTCGGAGGTCCGTCATGTGCTGCTCTCGTCGTGTTCCGGGCCTCCAGCGTACCTACCCCCAGTGGGGAGGCCGCTCGCCGAGCAGGCGGGCGTCGTTCTCCCCGGCACCGTGCCGAGCCGGCTCCGGAGCCGGGGTGGGGTCGGATCCCGGCACCGGCTGGGTGGTGACGCGCCTGCTGCGCCGCGCCGAGCCTCCGTCCCGAGTCGCGGTCTCGGCCGGACCGCCTGGAGGCACGGGTGCGGCCGCGTCGTCGGCTCGCGTCCACGTGCCCACCAGCTGGTCCGTGTCCGGCGTCACCGGTCCGGCCGGCCGGGAGGCCCGCCGGCTGCGTCCGGTCACCGGCGCGCGGGCACCGGCGGGATGGCGATCTCCTGCGTGGCGCCACGGTCGACGCCGAGCACGGCCGCGACGGTGTTCGCGACGCGGTCCGGGTCGGAGAACAGCTGGAAGGCGTGCACGCGCACGTAGTGCCACCCGAGTCGGCGGAGCACCTCCGGCCGCAGCCGGAGCGACTCGCGGAGCGAACCACGCACCAGCGTGGCGTCCGTCTCGATCGTGACGCAGACGCCGCCGTGCGCGGCCACCAGGCCGAGCTTGCCGCGGTGGCCGAGCGCGACCGGGATGCCGCGCATCTCGAGCCGCCGCGCCAGGTCGACCAGCAGCGGGTCGGAGTCGTCGGGGACGTACTCGGCGGTCGTGCGGGCCCGGACCTCGGCGAGGATCTCGGCCAGTGCGACGGTTCCGTGGCCCATGCGCTCGGCCTCGATGTCCGAGGGCTGGAAGCACGTGACGATCACCATCGAACGGCGCGCCCTGGTCATCGCGACGGCGAGGAGGCGCTCACCGCCCGGCTTGCCGAGCGGACCGAAGTCACGCAGCACGCGGCCGTGCGGCGTCCGCCCGTAACCGATGGAGAACACGACACGGTCACGGCTCTGCGCGACCGATTGCTCGAGGGTCGCGACGATGAACGGCTCGGCCCGGTCGCCGATGACGAACTCGGTGAGGTCCTTGTGCCCCTGGGCCGCGGTGAGGACGGCCTGCTCGACGCGGACGGCGTGCTTGGCCGACGCGGTGATCACCATGAGCGACTCGGTCGGGCGGGTCCTGGCGTGCTCGATGACGAGCCGCACGACGCGGTCCACCTCGGCGTCGACGCTCTCGACGGCACCGGACTCGGGGTCGGGGACCGCCTTGCCGTCGCTGACGTAGTCGAGCGCGATGGAACCGTGACCGAGGAACGACCCGGCCCACGGGAGCGACTCGATACGTCCACCGTAGAACCGGCGGTTCACGAGCTCGGCGAGGTCCTCGCCGCCGGCGCGGTACGACCGCGTCAGGGACAGGGTCGGCAGGAGCGTCGACAGCTTCGCGAGCGCGGAGTCCGCGTGCAGGGCGTCGAGCGTCTCCTCGTCCACCTGCAGCGCACGGTGCGTCGGGTCGACGGCGATCCGGAACGGCGAGGGCGTCTGCGTGACCGGGTCACCGAAGACGACGGTCTGGCGGGCGCGACGGACGGCGTCCACGGTCTCGGCGATGGTCACCGCACCGGCGTCGACGAGGATGACCGTGTCGAACGGCATCGTGTCGGCGATCTGCGGCACCTCGTACGGGCTCGCGAGCCACACGGGTGCGATGGACCGGGACAGGTGCGGAGCCGAGTCCTGCAGGAGCCGCGAGGTGATCGCGCCCTCCTTGAGCTGCGACTTCAGCGCCGCGGCCTCGTCCGGCCAGTCGACGAGACCGACCTTCCAGTTCTCGGCGAGCTGCCACGCCAGGCCCTGGGAGACCCCGGCGGCGTGTGCGTCGTCGACGAGCCGGAAGTCCGCCTCGACCCGGTCGAGCATGTCGGTGTTCGCTCCGAGGAGCGCACGGTCCGACTCGAGCATCGTCTCGAGCGCGGACTGCCACCAGGCGAGCTCCAGCTCGGCCGGCACCTGGGTGTCCGGGACGTGCCGGTTCGCGAGGTCGGTGATGAGCGGCTGGAGCTGCAGGTCGCGGAGCGTCTGCATGAGCTCGGTGCGCTCCTGCAGGTTGTGCAGGACGTCGGAGTCGGCGGCGAGCGTCGCGACGTACGGCACGAGTTCCTCGAGCGGCATGTTCGCGAGCTGGGCGTCGCGGCTGGTCCGGCCGAGCGGTTCGTCGAGCCGTGCGAGGTCCTCGACGACGTTCGAGAACAGCACCTGGACGTCCGCGATGCCCGTGGGGACCTCGGGGTTCACACCGGCGGCGACGTACCGCTGCCAGAGGACGCGCTGCTGCTGCACGCGCGTGAGGGCCTCGTGCAGGTCGGACACGTGCACGCCGGGGCGCACGTACTCCCGCGCGAGCTTCTTCAGCCGGCGACGGTTCGTCGAGGACATCGGGGCGCCCTCGCCGCGCGGGGCGGTGGCGGCGACGAGCTCCGACACCGACCGGTCGAAGACGACCGGCAGGAAGCGGTCGAGGGTGTCGCGGATCTCGGTCAGCAGGCGCAGGTAGATGCCGAGCTCGTTGACGGTGGTGAACTGCCGCATCCGGGTGGAGGCGATGAGGTCGTGCGCACGCTGGAGCAGGGTCGGCAGGGCCCCGTCGTCGAGGTCCTTCGCGATCTTGTGGGCGCGCTGCGCTCCGTCGCTCGAGGCGAACTTCGCGCCGTACCAGGGCGAGTCGTCGGGGCCGTAGCGGAACTCCCCGAGGTTCGCCGCGCTGACCATCGTCTCGGCCACGCGCGAGCGGCCGGTGACCATCGCCGTCACGGACTGCTTCGACAGGCGTGCGGTGGTCGACGGCGGGACCGGCAGGAGGGACAGCCGCGAGAGCTCGACCAGGCAGTCGAGCACGCTGACGCGGAAGTCCGGGTCCGTGCGGGTCAGGGCACCGCGGTAGTCGCGGAGGACCTTGCGGAGCCGGACCAGGGCGTCGTCGACCTCGCGGAGGTTCGGCCGGGTGGCCTTCTCGTTGCGGGCGATGGCCCGGACGACGTCCCGCCGGAGCGTCGACGGCGTCACCGCGACGCCGGGCAGCTGGACCTCGCCGAAGCGCGCGGCGATCCCGCGGAGCGTCGCGCGACGGGGGCTCACGACGAGCACGCGCTTGTTCGCGGCGACGAGGCCGCCGAGGGCGTTCACGATCGTCTGCGTCCCGCCGGTGCCGGGCAGGGTCTTCACGACGATGGAGTTGCCGGCCGTGATCTGCGCGATCACGTTCTCCTGCTCGTCGTCGGCGTCGAGGAGGAGCGTGTCCGTGTCCGGGCTGCGGTCGTCCGACGGCGTCTGCTCGACCGGGTGGTAGGACTGCTCGACCTGCCACTTCGCGCTCGGGTTGCCGGCGAGGGCGTCGAGCACCGGGTGCGAGAGGTCCTCGGTGTCCTCGACCAGACCGCTGGCGACTTCGGCGAAGGTGGACACCACGAGGCGGGCGTGCACGGAGAACCCGGGGATGTGCGCCGTCAGGCCGCGCAGCCGGTCGATGACCGGGTTCGGCGTGAAGGAGCCGTCCTGCCGGGCGAGTGCCACGAAGGACTGTGCGTCGAGCGTGACGCCGAACTGCTCGCGGAGGGCGTCGGCGAGCGCCGGGTTCAGCACCGGCTCGCCGAGCAGGCGCACCTCGAAGTCGCGGCCGTGGCGACGGATCGCGAGCGGGCGGAGGAGCACCGGGCCGCGGAACTGCTCGTCGCCGTGCTTCCAGTCGGCCATGCCGATGCCGAGGTTCACCGCGTCGATGCCGCGCACCGTGGCGAGCTCGGTGCCCTTCGCCTCGACGTGTCCGGCGGCGACGCGCGCGGCGCGGAGCGCGACCTCGTCGCGGATCAGGCTGGAGAGCAGGGTCGTCTTGCCCGTGATGAACTGCGCGAGGCCGCCGGGGTGCGTCGTGGAGAGCTCGATCCGGGCACGCGGGTGGTCGGCGAAGTGCACGAGGGGGCTGGTCCCGCCGACACCGGCGAGCTGGGCACGCCAGGCCTCCCAGACGGGTTCGGCCGCGTTGGTCGCCGTCAGCCGGGGGTCTCCGAGGCTGATCGCGTGCGGGCTCGTTACCTGGAGCTCCGGCCGGAGCGAACGGTCCAGGTCGTCGTCGTTCGGGCCTGTCATGGCGTCCGGGGTGCTCGTCGTCTCGTCCTGCCCGTGCTGCTGCGGATCGGTACCGCTGTGGTCGTCGTCGGAGGGGGTGCCCTCGGTGTGGTCACGCTCGGTCGGGCGGTCCGCCCCGTCCTCGGGCCCACGCCCCCGGGCGTGCGGGTGCTCGGCGGAGACGACGTCGTTCTCGTCGCCCGCGCCGCCGGTCACTCTGTCCGCGCGCCACACAACGCCCACTGTAGGCGGAAGCGTCCCACCTCTCTGGCAATGAACCGAGGTTTCGGACACATCGGGGGTACCACGGACGGTGGGTCGGGGTGGTCTGTGGTACCAACGTGGCATGGCCATCGACGACCGCACCGCCCCGTCCACTCCCGCGCCGTCGCGGCGTCGCACGGTCCCGGCTGAGATCTCGCGCTCCTGGCTCCTCGTGTCCGGGACCGCCTCCGAGCGCTTCGAGCCCTCCTCGCGCTCCCGCGCCGACCAGGTGATCCTCGACATCGAGGACGCGGTCGACCCCGCTGCGAAGCCCGCCGCCCGCTCCACCGTGGCGGAGTGGTTGACCGGCGGCGGGGACGCCTGGGTCCGCATCAACGACGTGACGACCGACTTCTGGGCCGACGACGTGGAGGAGCTCCGGGGTCTGCCCGGCCTGCAGGGTGTGATGCTCGCGAAGACCGAGAGCCCCGCGCAGGTCACCGACACGTGGCACCGTCTCGGCGGCCACACGCCGGTCATCGCCCTCGTCGAGTCCGCCCTCGGCATCGAGGAGGCGACCGCGATCGCCCGCGCGCAGGGGGCGTTCCGCTTGGCCTTCGGCAGCGGCGACTACCGCCGTGACACGGGCACGTCCGCGGACACCCTCGCGATGGCCTACCCGCGCTCCCGGCTCGTCGTCGCCTCGCGGGTGGGCGACCTGCCCGGTCCGATCGACGGTCCGACCGTCGGGTCCTCGCACCCGATCCTCCGCGAACAGTCGCAGGTCGCGGTGTCGCTCGGCCTGACCGGGAAGCTCTGCCTGGACACCGAGCAGCTGCCGGTCATCAACGAGGTCATCTCGCCGACACCGACCGACGTGGCGTGGGCGCAGGACTTCCTCGACGACTTCGAGGCTCGCGGTCGCGTGATCCGCGACGGGTCGGACCTGCCGCGACTCGGCCGGGCGCAGAAGATCCAGCGACTCGCCGAGGCCTTCGGCGTCGAGGCCAGGTAGGACCCGCGATGACCTGGTCGGCACCCGATCCCACGCCCGGACGTCCCACCGCTGCCGAGTGGCAGCGGGAAGCGACGACGCTCTTCCCGCCGGGACGCATCGCGGACCGCATCTCGACCGTCCTGCTCCTCGTGGCCGGCGCGCTCCTCACCGTCGTGACCGCGGTCGTCGCGGTCGTCGCGGTGGTCTCCGCGACGGCGAACTGCGACGCCGCCGCCGCCTGTGTGCCCGGCGGGTACATCGGCGGCGCGGCGCTGGCGGTCGGGGGCGCGTTCGTGGTCGGTGTCGCGACGGTGGTGCTGGCGGTCGGCGCCTGGGTGCGCCGCCGCACCTCGTGGTGGATCGCCGCGGTCGGCTTCGTGCTCGCGGTGGCCGTCGTGACGTGGGGCGGCGTCGTCTTCGCCGGTGCCGCCGACGGTGCGCCGACGTCCGGCGCCAGCAGCAGCACGGCCTGACGAGCATCGCCGGGATGGGGGACGACCACAGGACACGGCACCCGTGGGGTGCCCGGGCGCGCCGACGGACGGGGGCGCTGACGCTGGCGGGCGGCGTCGTCGCGGTCACCGGTGCCGCCGTCGTCCTGCTGCTCGTGCTCGGTCCGGCCGCCGCGGTCGACCGGAGCGGCGCGGTGACCGACCGGACGACGGCACGGGCCGCGGTCGCCGTCGCCGGTGCCCTGGACGGCGTCGCGGTCGCCGTCCTCGGCGTGCTCACCCTCGTCACGCTCGCCGTCCTCGCCGCCCGCCTCCACCGGCTCCGGTCGGACGAGGACGCCCTCTTCACCGCGCGCGGCGCGACGCGCTGGCAGCTGCTGCGCTGGGACGCTGTCGAGGGGGCGCTGGTGGCCGGCGGAGGAGCGGCGCTCGGCGTCGGCGTGGTCTGGCTGGTCCTCGCGGCCGCGACGCGGACGTCGGCTCACGGGCTCGCGACGGTGGCGGTCGCGGTCCTCGTCGCGGCGGTCGTGTCCGGTGCCGTCGTGTCCGCGGTCGGGTCGTCCGCGTCCGGCCCGCGCACGGCCGGCTCGGCATCGGGCGTCACGGTCGGACCGGTCGTCGCCCCCGCGGTCCTCGTCGCCGCGGCGGCGTTCTCGACGTGGCGGCTGTTCACCGCAGGGGTCCCGGTCCGTGCCGACCGCACCAGTGCGACGGTGGACGTCGTCGCCGCGGCGGCGCCCGTCGTGTGGGTGCTCGCCGGGTCGGCGGTGGTCGTCCTGCTCGGCGGGGTCGCCGCACGGGTGGTCGCACGACGCGCCGAGCGCTGGGCGGGGCTCCTGCCCGCCGTCACCGCCCGGCGCACCGCCCGTCGGTGGGCGTCGGCGGCGCCCACCGTGCTCGTCGTGGGGGTCGTCGTCGCCCTCGGCGTCTTCGTCGCGGGGTTCGCCGCCACCGTCGGCAGGGTCGACGACCGGACCGCGGAGGCCGTGGTCGGCACCGACGTGCGGGTGCGCTTCGACGGGGACCCGGCGGTCGGGGTCGGTACCGGACTCCCCCGGGTGCGCGTCGAGTCGCCGGGCGCCGGGAGGTCCGCGGCCGTCTGGACCGACACCGCTGGGATCGGCGCCGTGCAGGCACCCGTCATCGGTGTCGACGGTCGCGATGCGCCCGCCGTGTTCCCGGGGGCGGCGGGCAACGCGCTCCGGGCGACCGCCGGCGCGACCAGGGCGGGCGTCCCGCTCCGTGCGTCGGACCGGCGCGTCACGGTCGACGTGCGGGCCGCGACGGCCACGGTCGACGAGGTCCCCCGGCCGGACGCGTCGGGGACGGTGCGCTTCGCGGCGTGGGTCGTCGCCGCCGACGGTGTCCCCGCGCTCCTGCCCCTGACGGCCTCGGGCGACCCCACCGCGACGACCCGTGGGTCCGGTGTGCCGACCGGCGGATCGGCCCGGCTGGCGGCCGACCTGCCGACGACGGACAGCGGATGGCGGCTCCTCGCGGTCGAGCCGACGCTGTCCTTCTCGTCCCGACCGGAGGACGTCGACACGGCAGGGACCGGCCCACCGCTCCGGGTCGGCGTCACGGTCACCGTGCACGGAGCGGACGGCGCCGTCACCGGTCACGCCGACGCGGTCGACCTCGCTCCACCGCCCCGTGTCGTCCTCGGGCACACACCAGGGTCCGGACGGCTGCCGGTGGTCCTGACCCGCACGCTCGCCGACCGTCTCGACGTCGACACCGGAGCACACCTCGACCTGACCCCGGCGTCGACCAGCACCCCGGTCGCGGCCGTCGTCAGCGCCGTCGTGCCTGAGGTCCCCGGATCGGCGAGTCGGAGCGCGGTCGCCACCGACCTCACCGCGCTCGTCGCGACGACGATCGACGGCGGTACTGCCGGGGCGGGGTCCGCCGTCCCCCGGGTGGACGAACGGTGGATCACCACGACGGAGCCGTCCGCGGTCGCCGACGCGCTCCGGACGGGCCTGCCGGCGGGCACGACGGTCACCACCGGCGCCGACGTCCGCTCCGCACCGGTGATCGCGACCGCGGTGTCCGGCCTGGCCGTCGTGGCGGCGCTCGGCGCGCTCTTCGTGACGCTCGTGCTCGCCGCCGCCGGCGCCGGCGCCGACTCGGCACGCCGGGTGCTCCGTGCCGCCGGCGTCCCGGCGCGCGCCTCGGCCGCAGCACGCGGTGCCGGACTCGCACTCCCGGTGGTCGCCGGGGTCGTCGGCGGCGCGGTCACCGGACTGTTCGCGACCGCGACGACCGTGGCCCCGTTCGCCGTCGCGGCGGTCCCGGCCGCCCGGGGGCTCGTCGACGCCACACCGGTGCTCACGAGCGGTTGGGCGGCGCTGGCACCGGTGGTCGTGCTGGCCTGCACCGCCGGCGTCGTCGGGAGCGTCGTCGCCCGCGGTCGTCGGCCGGAGGGAACACCGTGAGCCGCCGCACACGAACGGCGGCGGACACCCGCGTCGCCCGATCCGGCTCCGGCGCCCCGGCCGCAGCCGGTCGGATCGCCCGGGCGCACCGGGGGCCGCTCGTCGCGGTCGCGGTCGTGACCTTCCTCGTGACGGTGCTCGGCGCGCTCGTCCTCCCGGTGCTCGGCGCCGTGGCGACGGCGGGCACCCGGCACGACCTGCACCAGGCGACCGTCACCGGCCGCGACCTGCAGGGCACGTTCACGATCGCCTCGCCGGGGGCGTCCGGCACGGACGCCCAGAGCGCGTTCGACGGGGTGCACCGGGCACTCGAGCGCGCCCGGTCGTCGATGCCCGATGCCCTGCGCGCCGCGGTCGGTCCGGGTGAGTACGCCGCGGTGACCGATCCCTTGACGCTCGAGCCGGAACCGTCGAAGGTGCCCGCCCTCGTGCAACTGGCGACGGACCCGGGGTTCGCCGCGCGCTCCCGCATCGTGCAGGGACGAGCACCCCGCGCCTCCACCGACCCGACGCGGATCGAGGTCGTGCTGTCGAAGCCGGTCGCCGACGCCATCGGCTGGCCCGTGGGCACGGCCCGGCTCGGCGGGACGGCCACGGCGACGGACCCGGTGTCGATGCGCCTGGTCGGGCTGTACGCCGCCGACGACGCGACCGACGACGCCTGGACGCAGACACCGCAGACGCTCCGACCCGGCGTCGTGGGGCTGGGGTCCGGCGGCGTCGCCCAGCTCGGGGTGGCGTACACGGCGACGGAGTCCTTCGGCGCGGTCGCGGGTTCGTACCGCGCCACCCACGGCCGCGCGTGGTTCCCGCTGCGCACGGACACCGTCACCGCGGACACGCGGAGCGACCTCGCCGCGGCCACACGCCGTGCGCTCGGGCGTCTCGTGCCGCTGCCGTCGACCGTCGACGGGTCCACGCGCCTCCGGACCGACCTGCCGGACCTGCTCGACGCCTCCGCCGCGCGCGACGCAACGGTGGGGACGCTCACCGCATCGCTCGGGTCGGGACCGCTCGTGGCGGTGATCGGCCTCCAGGCGCTCATCGCACGCTTCACCGTGGAGCGGGACCGACGTCGGTGGGAGCTCCTCGCGGCCCGCGGCGGGAGCCGAGCGCTCCGCGGCGGCCTCGCGGCGCTGCTGGTCGCAGCCGGGTCCGTCCCGGCCGCCGTGCTCGGCGCGGTCGCCGCGGTCGGGGTGCTCGTCGTCAGCGGAACGACGGGACCAGCGCTCCGGACGACGGTCGACGTGGTCGCGGTCACCGCGGTGTGTGCCGCGCTCCCCTGTGTCGCCGCTGCCGTCCTGGTCCGGGGGACCGGTCGGCGGCTCCCCGGTCGGCGTGTCCGCCCCGTCGTCGACGGTGCGCTGGCGGTCCTCACCGTCGTCGCCGTGGTCGTCTCCGTCCGGTCCGGCATCGGCACGACGGCTCCCGGCGGCCGCGTCGACCCGCTCGCGGCGCTCGTACCGGTGCTGCTCGCGGCGAGCGGCACGGTCGCCGCGGTCCGTCTGCTCCCCGCGGTCCTGCGGGCCGTCGTGCGCCGCACCAGGGCCGACGCCGGGCTCCCCCGCTTCCTCGGCTCGGTCGCGACCGCTCGGACCCCGGGCGGCCGGGACGTCGCACTCGCCGTGGCGGTCGCCGGCATCGCCGTGGCGCTCCTCGGCAGCGTGGTGGGCAGCACGCTCGGACACGGCCTCGACTCGGCTGCCCGCCGCTCCGTCGCCGCGGACGTCGCCGTCGTGTCCGACGCCCTCGACGTCGACGACGTGGCGGCGCTCCGCCGCGTCCAGGGCGTCCAGGCGGCGGCGGGGGTCGCCACGACCGACAGCGCCGAGCTCACGACGGCGCGCGGCAGCGTCACCGCTCGACTGATCGTCGCCGACACCACCGTGCTCGGACGCGTGCAGCAGGGCGTCCCGGGTGCGTTGCCGACCGCGCCCGCGCTCCGCGGCGGTGACCGGGGCGGTGTCCCCGTGCTCGTCTCGACGTCGCTCGCGCGGGACATCGCGCGTGGTGCGACCGTCCTCGACACGCGGCTGCGGGTCGTCGGGACGGCGCCGGACCCCGTCCCGTTCACCGACGCGACGAAGTGGCTGCTCGTCGACGCCCGGCACGCGCAGGAGATCACGTCGACCGGCAGCGTCGACCACGTGCTGATCAGGACCCGCACGGGTGCCGACGTCGACCGGGTCGCGGCACGCCTGCGGGCGGCCGTCAGCGGTGTCTCCGTCCGGACGGCGACCGAGGCCGCCCGTGCGCTCGCATCCGACCCGCGGGTCCCGGCCGTCCGCGGGATCGCCCTCGTCGCCGGGGCGCTCGGTGTGCTCGTCGGGACGGGGGCCCTCGCTGCGTCCGGGCTGCTCGCCGGCGCCGCGCGACGGGAGCGGGGGCGGCTCCTGGCGACGCTCGGACTGCACCGGTCCGGCCTCCGTCGGGTGGTGCGGGCGGAGTCGACGCCGGTGTCGGTCGCGGTGGCCGCCACCGCCGTCGTGGTGGCGACCGTGGCCGTGGCCGTGCTGTTGCCGGCGGCGGACCTGCGCTCGTTCACGGGCAGCCCGGTCCGCCCGCCGGTCGCCGTCGACCCCTGGCTGCTCGGCGCGACGGTGCTCGTCGTCGCAGCAGCACTCGTCGCGGTGCTCGTGGTCGAGACCGCCGCAGGGACCCCTGGGCACCGCCGTGCCCGACGACGCCGAGGGCGGAACGCTGCCCCGGTGGACACCCGACCAGAGAACAGGAGCCGTCCATGAGCGACACCGACGACATCGTCTGCCGCGACCTCGTCCGGATCTACCGCTCACGGGACGTGGAGGTCCAGGCGCTGCAGGGGCTCACGCTCACCGTCCGCCGTGGCGAGATGGTGGCCGTGGTCGGCGAGTCCGGCAGCGGCAAGTCGACCCTGCTCGGCATCCTGTCGGCGCTCGACGAGCCGTCCGCCGGCTCGGCCGTCGTCGCCGGCACGGACCTCTCCGGCCTCTCGGCCCGCCGACGGACGGCGTTCCACCGGCACGCCGTCGGGTTCGTCTGGCAGCAGACGGCGAGGAACCTCATCCCGTACCTGACGGTCGCGCAGAACGTGTCGGCCGTCCTCGCGGTCGCCGGCGTCCGTGGGCCGGCGCGGGCCGAGCGCACCGCGACCGTGCTGGACCTGGTCGGGATGCGCGAGCACGCGGACGCGCTGCCCGAGGACCTGTCCGGTGGCATGCAGCAGCTCGCGGCGATCGGTGTCGCCCTCGCGAACGAGCCGCGGGTGCTCCTCGCCGACGAGCCGACGGGCGCGCTCGACCGGGCGAGCGCCCGGGCGGTCCTCGCGACGATGCGCGCCGTCAACGAGGCGAGCGGCGTCACGATGCTCGTCGTCACGCACGACGAGCGCGTCGCCGCCCAGGTCCGGCGCACCGTGCGGATCCGGGACGGCCGCACGTCGACCGAGACCATCCGCGACGACCTGGGCACGGGCCCCGGCGAGGAGTACGCGGTCATCGACGGCGCCGGACGGCTGCAGCTCCCGGAGGCGTTCCAACGGGCCCTCGGGCTGCACGACCGGGTCCGCCTCAGCCTGCAGGACGACCACGTCGCGATCCGTCCGGGAGCGGACCGATGAGCGCCGCCCCGGTCCTCGTCGCCCGCGGCATCGGACACGACCACGACACCCCCGCCGGTGTCGTGCGTGCCCTGGACGGCGTCGACCTGGTCGCCGACCGGGGCGAACTGGTCGTCGTGCACGGCTCGTCCGGCTCCGGGAAGTCGACGCTGCTCCGCGTCCTCGGTGGTCTCACCCGACCCACCCGCGGCGAGGTCGAGATCGACGGCATCGGCCTCGGATCCCGCTCCGAGGACGAGCTGCTCGCGCTGCGTCGCGAACGGGTCGCGTTCGTCTTCCAGGACTTCCGGCTGCTCCCCGAGCTCACCGCGGCCGAGAACGTCGAGGTCCCGCTCCGCATCGCGCGCACCGACCCCGTGGAACGGGACGCCCGGGTCCGTGCGGTGCTCGCCGAGGTCGGTCTCGCTCCACATGCCGCCCAACGGCCGGACGAGCTGTCCGGTGGGCAGCAGCAGCGTGTCGGCGTCGCGCGCGCGGTGGTGGGTCGGCCGGGGCTGGTGCTCGCGGACGAGCCGACCGCCCAGCTCGACAGCGCCACGTCGGCCGGGATCGTGGACCTGCTCGCCGGTCTCGTCGAACGCACCGGCCTGTCCCTGGTGGTCGCCACGACCGACGACGCCTTCGCCGACCGCGCCACCCGCGTCGTCGAGCTACCGGACCGCTGACCCCGCGCCCGGCGCCCGGCGTCGGCGGCGGCGCCCTCGTCGCCCTCGTCGAGGTTCCAGAATTCTGGCACCTCGACGACCACACGGGGTGCGTCGCGGAACCTCGTCGGAAGTGAGCGACGAGTCGCGGAACCTCGGGGCTGCCGGGCTCCGGGCTCCGGGCTCCGGACTGCCGGGCTGCGGGCTGCCGGACCGCGGGACGGGAGGCTCGTGACGGCCCCGACCCGAGCCTCCAGTCCGGCAAGTTGTCGCGACGGGCGAGTGGTCGCGACACCCCGCCGGTTCCCCGCGGACGGGTCGGGTTCCGTCGGGCGGCCGCCCGCCCGCCGACGGAACCCGACCACGCGGCGGACCTGAGCGGGGAGTCGTGACCGGCGGAGGGGCGGAGCGTACCGTCGCGCGCATGGTCACGGTGAACCGGACGACGGTGGCGGTGGTGGGAGGCGGACCCGCCGGGGTCGTCCTCGGCCTGCTGCTGGCGCGGGCCGGCATCGACGTGCACGTCGTGGAGAAGCACGACGACTTCAACCGGGACTTCCGCGGCGACACCGTGCACGCGTCGACGATCCGGCTGCTCGACGAACTCGGCCTCGGCGACCGGTTCCGCGCGATCCCGCAGTCTCGGCTCGACGACTTCTCCCTGCCGATGCCGGACGGGTCACAGCTGCTGCTGGGGGACTTCTCGCGGCTGCGGCCCCCGTACGACCACGTCGCGATGGTGCCGCAGTGGGACCTCCTCGACATGCTCGTGACCGCCGCCCGCGAAGAACCCTCGTTCACGATCACCATGGGCCGGGCCGCGACGGGACTCGTCGTCGAGAACGGCGTCATCACCGGGGTCCACCTGCGCCCGTACCGGAGCCCCGACGACGGGGCGCACGACGACGAGGAGCTCCGCGCCGACGTCGTGATCGCGTGCGACGGGCGGGACTCGGTGCTCCGTGCCGCCGCCGGCCTCCGCCACCGGAGCTTCCCGGTCCCGTTCGACACCTGGTGGTTCCGCCTGCCGCAGGAGCCGGGCGACGCCGAGACCGCGCTCGTCCCCGCCTTCTCGGACACCGACGTCCTGCTGAGCTTCCCGCGTCCGGGGTACCACCAGGTCGCGTACTTCGCACCGAAGGGGTCGGACGCCGCCCTGCGGCGACGCGGCATCGCGGACTTCCGACGCCGCATCGCCCGGCTCCGACCGGCGTTCGCGGGCCGGGTGTCCACCATCGCCTCGATGGACGAGGTGCACGTCCTCGACGTCCGCATGGACCGCCTGACCCGCTGGTGGCGGCCTGGTCTGCTCTGCATCGGCGACGCCGCGCACGCGATGTCCCCGGCCGGCGGCGTCGGCATCAACCTCGCCGTGCAGGACGCCGTCGCGACCGCCGCGGTCATGGCGCCCGCGATCGTCGGCGGTGCCCGTGGTCGGGCGCTCGACCGGACGCTCGCCGCGGTCGAGCGACGCCGGACCCCGCCGGCCGTGGTGGTGCAGGCCGCCCAACGGGTCCTGCACCGCGTGGTGTTCGCCCGCGCGTTCGCGGGGCGGCTGCAGGACGGGCCCCCGAAGCTGCCGGTGCTGCTCGCGCGGTACGTGCCGCCGTCGCGTGGGCTCTACGCCAGGGGCATCGCGTTCGGGCCGCTTCCCGAACACGCGCCGACGTGGGCACGGCGCGACCACGCGGCCACCTGAGCACACGCCGGCGCGACCACGCGGCCACCTGAGCACGCGCCGGCGCGACCCCGCCTCCCGAGCACGACCCGACGGGCGGACGTGCGGGCGGCGCGGGACGCCGGATGCGCCCCTGGGTCCCCACCCGGGCACCGGGCGCATGCTGGGCCCATGAAGCAGCGAACCATCGGTGACACCAACGTCAGTGCGATCGGACTCGGCGGCATGCCGATGTCCATCGAGGGACGACCGGACGAGCGACGGTCGATCGCGACGATCCACGCGGCGCTCGAAGCGGGCGTGACCCTGATCGACACCGCAGACGCCTACCACCTGGCCGCGCACGACGAGGTCGGGCACAACGAGGAGCTCATCGGCCGGGCCGTGCGGGAGTACCACGGCGACACCGCGGAGGTGCTCATCGCCACCAAGGGCGGGCACCTGCGACCGGAACCCGGTGCGTGGGCGCAGAACGGGCACCCGGAGTACCTCAAGGAGGCTGCGAAGGCGTCCGCGAAGCGCCTCGGCGTCGAGGCGATCGGCCTCTACCAGTTCCACCGCCCGGACCCGGCGGTCCCCTACGCCGACTCGATCGGCGCGCTCGCAGAGCTCCTCGACGAGGGCGTCATCCGGATGGCCGGCATCTCGAACGCCGACGTCGACCAGATCCGCACCGCCGACGAGGTGCTCGGTGGGCGCCTGGTGTCCGTGCAGAACCAGTTCTCCCCGGCGTTCCGCTCCAGCCAGGCCGAGCTCGACCTCTGCGACGAGATGAGCATCGCGTTCCTGCCGTGGAGCCCCCTCGGCGGCATCTCGTCGGCCGCCGACCTCGGGTCGACCTACGCGGACTTCGCGACCGTGGCCCGTGACCGCGGCGTCACACCGCAGGTCATCGCGCTGGCGTGGGAGCTCGCGAAGAGCGACGTCGTCATCCCGATCCCGGGAGCCTCACGGCCGCAGTCCATCCTCGACTCCGTCACGGCGGCCACCATCCGGCTGCGTCCAGAGGACGTCGCGCGGCTGGACGCCGCGCAGGCCGCCGCCTCCGCATGAACGAACGCGCCCCGCGCCTCCCGGTCGGGAGGCACGGGGCGCGTCACGCACGTCGGCTGCGGTCAGTCGCAGACCTTGCTCATCTCCTGGGTCGACTTCTGCACGTCGGTGATCGAGTCCTGCAGCTTGGTGGCGTCCACCGACTGCGGGTCCTTCGAGTACGCGTCGAGCTGCGTGACGAGGTTCGAGAAGGACTGCTCGAACCCGGAGGCGGTGTCGTGCACGTCCTGGTTCGTGACCTTCGCGGTGGCGTCCTTGAGCTTGCCGTCGAACTCCTTCAGCTTCGCGACCGCCGTGGTCGGGTCGCTCTGGATCTGGCTCATCTGCGACTGGAGCTCGCTCGAGACCGACTTCATGTCGCTCTCGAGGGTCTTGCAGGCCTCGGCCTTGGTCTGCGCCTTCGGCGTGGGCGTCGTCGACGCCTCGCCGGTGCCGGTCCCACCGGACGCGCATCCGGCGAGCAGGACGACGGTGACGGCTGCCGTGGTGAGCGCGGCGAACTTCTTCATGGTGGTGATCCCCCAGGGTGTCGACGAGTCGTGGTCCCGGGTCGGGGAGCACGGTTGCGTCCCCGAGCGTACATGGGAACCGCACAGCGTCGACGGCCGTCGTTGTGCGCTCCGCGACACCGCTCGGCGCGTGCACGGCGCGTACGGTCGGGGACATGCAGGCGATCACGTTCGACGAGCACGCACTCTCCCTGACCGACCTCCCCGACCCGACGCCGTCCGACGGCGAAGTCCTGGTCGAGGTGGCGGCCGCCGGGGTCAACAACGCCGACCTCCAGCAGCGGCAGGGCAACTACCCGCCGCCTCCCGGGGCGTCCGACGTCCTGGGGCTCGAGGTGTCCGGCACCGTCCGTGCCCTCGGCGACGGCGTGACCGGGTGGGCCGTCGGCGACCGGGTGTGCGCCCTGCTCTCCGGCGGCGGGTACGCGACCCTGGTGGCGGTCCCGGCGACGCAGCTGCTCCCCGTACCGGACGGCGTCGACCTCGTCGAGGCCGCAGCGCTGCCCGAGGCCGCGTGCACCGTGTACTCGAACCTCGGCATGATCGCCGGACTCCGCCCGGGGCAGACCCTGCTGGTGCACGGCGGCACCGGGGGCATGGGTTCGCACGCGGTCCTCTGGGCGAAGGCCCTGGGCGCGACCGTGATCGCGACGTCGGGCGGCGAGCGGAAGGTGCAGGCCTCGCGGGACCTCGGCGCGGACCTGGTGATCGACCACCGAACCGAGGACTTCGTCGAGCGGGCGCTCGCGTTCACCGACGGCCGCGGCGTCGACGTGGTCCTCGACGTGGTCGGGCCGGACTACCTGGCGCGGAACCTCGAGGTCCTGGCACCGAACGGGCACGTCGCGGTGATCGCCTCCGGCAGCGGGACCGAGGCGACGCTGCCGTTCGGGCTCCTCATGCGCAAGCGGGCGACGATCAGCGGGACGACCCTGCGCGCCCGACCGCTCGCCGAGAAGGCCGCGATCGTCGAGGCCGTCCGGTACAACGTCTGGCCGTTCGTCGCCGACGGTCGGGTGCGCCCGGTGGTCGACGCGGTGCTCCCCCTCGCCGACGCCGGGGAGGCGCACCGGCGGATGGCGGCCGGCGAGGTCATCGGGAAGGTGCTCCTGCAGCCCTGACCGCGGGCGCTGCCGCTCGCGCCGACGCGATCACCTGCCTGCGCCGCGCCCCGTTGCGCAGCTCGCGCCCGGTCACGAGGGGGCGCGACGTCCGCGCGGGGGCGCGATCGGACGCGCGTTCGGCGGGTGGTGCCGCTACGACCCCACGCGGGCGAGGAACTCGACGAGCGCGGGGTGCTGCGGGGCGTCGAGGACCTCGGCCGGGGTCCCCTGCTCGACGACCTCGCCGCGGTGCAGGAACACGATGCGGTCGGCGACGTTCCGCGCGAAGTGCATCTCGTGCGTGGTCATCAGGATCGTCGAGCCCTGCCGCTTCAGCTCGGTCACCAGGTCGAGCACCTCGCCGACGAGCATCGGGTCGAGGGCACTCGTGACCTCGTCGAGGAGGAGCAGCTCCGGCTCGGACGCGATCGCGCGGACGATCGCGACCCGCTGCTGCTGTCCGCCGGACAGTCGGTCCGGGTAGGCGTCCGCGAAGTCGGCGAGGCCGATCCGGTCGAGCAGACGCCGGGCGGTGGCCTCGGCCGTCGCGCGGGGCACGCCGTGCACCCTGCGGGACGCCAGGGTCACGTTGTCGAGCACGGTGACGTGCGGGAACAGGTTGAACTGCTGGAACACCACGCCGATGCGCGCACGGGTGGCGTCGACGTCCACGCGCGGGTCGGAGATGTCGGCACCCTGCAGGAACACCTGCCCGTCGTCGATGCCCTCGAGGAGGTTCACCGTCTTCAGCAGCGTCGACTTGCCGGACCCGGAGGCCCCGATCACGCAGATGACCTCGTGCCGGTCGACGGTGAGGTCGATCCCGCGGAGGACCTCCTGGTCGCCGAAGGACTTCCGGAGTCCGCGGAGCTCGAGCACGGCGCTCACACCGTCCCTCCGATCTGCTCGCGGCGCTGCTGTCGGCGGGCGACGGCGTCCGTGACGCGGATGAGCGGCAGGCTGATCACGACGAACAGGAGCCCGGCCAGGACGTACGGCGTGAAGTTCGACTCGTTCGCGACGTCGATCTGGGCCGACCGCACGGCGTCGACCGCACCGAGGATGGACACCAGCCCGACGTCCTTCTGCATCGACACGAAGTCGTTCATGAGCGCCGGCGTGACCTTCCGGATCGCCTGCGGCATCACGACGAGCCGGAGCGTCTGCGCGTGCGACAGGCCGAGCGACCTGGCCGCCAGGCGCTGCGACGGGTGCACCGCCTCCATGCCGGCCCGGAGCACCTCGGCGACGTAGGACGAGTACGTCAGCACGATGGCGATCGTGCCCCAGAACTCCGGCGCCAGACGGGGGAAGACGCCGAGTCCCGGCAGGCCGAAGCCGACCAGGTACAGCACGATGATGAGCGGCAGCCCGCGGAACAGGTCCGTGTAGCCGGTCGCGAGCACCCGGAGCGGGAAGGCCACCGGACTCCGGAGGCCGCGCACCACGGCGAGCAGCGTCCCGAACACGGCGACGCCGATCGACGCGAAGAACAGGATCCGGACGTTCAACCAGAGTCCGAGCAGGACGTCCGGGAACGTCGTCACCGCGACGCCGGGGTCGAAGAAGGACTGCTGGACGGCAGCCCAGCCCGGGGTGTTGACGACGCCGAAGTAGACGACGACGAGCACCACGAGCGTCGAGGCGATCGACGCCAGGACGGCGCGACGTCCACGTTGCCGACGGAAGACCCGCCGCCCGAGCTCGACCTCGCTGGGCGCGACCGCCGCTCCGGCCGTCGTCACCGGGGCCCCGGCACCTGCTGGCACGCTCACCGTGCTACTTCAGGACGGGCGTGTTCGTCTCGGACGACAGCCACTTCGTCTGCAGCTCGCGCAGCGTGCCGTCGTCGTCGAGCTTCTTGAGCGCCGTGTCGACCTTGCTCGTGAGCGCCGACCCCTTCGGGAGCACGAAGCCGAACTGGTCGCCCTTGCCGTCCGAGGGGAACTGCGCGGACACCGTGCCGTCGTCGAGCTGCGAGGCGGCCATGAAGAAGGCCGTCGGCAGGTCGGTGACGATCGCGTCGATCTGGCCCGACTTCAGCGCGAGGACCGCGTCGTCGTTCGAGTTGAACACCTGCGGGGTGACCCCGAGGGTGTTCTTCACGCTGGCGATGCTCGTCGAGCCGGCCGCGACGCCGATCGCGTCCTTCTTCAGCGCTGCAACCGTGACGTCGGCGGCGGCCTTCGAGCTCGTGCTCGTCACGACGGCCTGCGTGGTCGTGTAGTACGGCGTGGACATGTCGACGGCCTTCTTGCGCTTGGCGTCGATCGAGAACTGCTGGAGGTTGAGGTCCCAGTCCTTCGGACCCGGCGCGATGGCGCTGTCGAAGGTGCTGCGCTTCCACACCACGTCCCCCTTGTCGTACCCCATCTCATTCGCGACGGCGTAGGCCACCGCGGACTCGAAGCCCTTGCCGGACTGCGGCTTGTCGTCCTCGACCCACGGCGAGTACGCGGGCTGCCCGGTCGCGACGGTGAGCTTGCCGTCGGTCACCGTGCCGTCGGCACCGGACGAGCCACCGGCGGCGCAGGCGGAGAGCGCGAGTGCGGCCACCGCGGCGGTGGCGACGGCGGCGATGGAGCGGCGGAGGGAACGAGTCACGGTCGGGCCTTCGTGCAGGGGGTGGGGGCAGGGGAATCGTACGGGGAACTGGTACACCACCGCGACTCGCCTGCGCGGGCACGACGTCAGTCGGCCAGGGTGAAGTCCTCGAACGAGAACCCGGGCGACACCAGGCAGCTCAGCAGGACCTCCCCGTCACCGGGGAGCGTCCGCTGCCAGACCCCGCCACGCACGAACGCCTGCGCGTCGTTGACCCGGTCACGCCCGGCGTCGGCACCGAGGGTGATCTGCGCGCCGGGCTCCGGCTGGTCCCCGTCGCCGCCGAGCTCGAGCACGACGCTGTCCGGCCCGTGCCACATCCAGATCTCGTCGCTGGTGACCCGGTGCCACGCGGAGGCCTCCCCCGGCGGCAGCAGGAAGTGGATCAGCGTCGCCGCCGGTCGGTCCCCCGCCGGGGTGGACACGGTCGCCGGCGAGGTCCAGGTCCGGACGTACCAGCCGCCCTCCGGGTGGGGCTCCATCCCGAGCGCGGCTGCCCGCGGCGGGACGTCCAGCCACGCGACGACCTCGCCGTCGACCGTCTTCCGTGCCATCTGGTTCGTCATGCCACCATCTTCCCGTCCTGCGCCCGCACCACGCCACGGATCACCGTGCCGACCGCCCGACCGGCGCCGTCCTCGACGAGTTCGGCGAGCGCGTCGGGCACCGTGCGGGCGTCAACGTCGAACACCGCCAGGTCCGCCCGCGCCCCCACGGCGAGGTGGCCGACCCGGTCCGGGCCGACGGCGAGGCCCATCGCGTGCGCCCCACCGAGTGTGGCGGCTGCGAGGAGCCGCTCGTGCAGGTCGTGGTGGCCGTAGCCCTGCGCGCGGGCGATCCGGTGCAGCGCGGTGACGTCCGCCATCAGGTCGAGGGACGGCGAGGACGACAGCGAGTCGGTGCCGATCGCGATCGGGCTTCCCTCGCGGAGGTAGTCGGCGACGGGCGGCGGGTCGAGCCCGATGACGGCGTTCGACCGTGGGCAGAGCGCCACGGCGGTCCCCCGGGCACGGAGCAGGGCGCGGTCGGCGGCGGTCATGTAGACCCCGTGTGCGATGTGGCAGTCCGGCCCGAGCACGCCGAGCCGGTCGACGAACGACGTGGCGCTCGCACCGAAGCCGAGCGCCCGCATCGCCCGGAACGAGGGCACGTTCGCCATGTGCCAGTCCGTCCCGTGCTCGGGGGAGGTCGCGCTCCGCTCCCCCTCGAACGCCGCCTCGCCGAGGTGCAGGTGCAGCCGGAGTCCGCGCTGACGGACGATGTCGGGCAGTTCCAGCAGCGGTGCGACGTCGAGCGAGTACGGCGCGTGGGGCGACAGGCCGGCTCCCGGGGTGGTCGGGATCCGGGCGAGCTCGTCGAGCACCTGGTCGCGACCGTGCTCCTGCCAGGCCGCGTTCTCCCAGTCCATCACCTCCCAGTAGGCGATGCCGCCCAGGCCGGACGTCTCGAGCGCCGTCGCTGCCTCGATGTCGGTGACGATGTCCGCGATGCTCGTGACACCGGCCGCGATCGACTGTGCGGCGCCCGCTGCCGCCTCGGCACGCCAGTCGTGGTCGTCCGCGTAGACGGCGTTGAACGCGGCGGCCCAGTCCTCGAAGCCGCCGTACTGGCCCCGCCCGACACTGGCCATGCCGGTGTACTGCAGGTGCGCGTGGGCGTTGACGAGGCCGGGCAACAGGGCGCCCCGCCAGCGACGCTCGGTGTAGGACGTCCCGTCGAGCTGATCGACGACCCAGGCGCGGTCGCCGACGTGCAGGATCCGGCCGTCCCGCACCGCGACGGCCCCGTCGGCGATCGGGGGCGCGGTCATCGGCACCACGACCCGGGCCGAGTGCACGGTGGTCGGCTGTCCGCTCACGACGGGTCCCCGAAACGGTGCGTCCGGACGTCCGGCTCGCGGTCCGGCAGCGCGGCCGCCGGGCGGACGGGAGGCTCGGCGCTCGTCCCGAAGGCCGCGAGCGCCGCACGGGCGGTCACCTCGTCCACCTCGGGGTCGATGGGCACGACGGCTCGCGGGAGTTCGTCTCCGTGCTCGAGCAGCATCCGCACGGCGCCGAGCTGCACGGCGAAGGACAGGTCCATGACCTCGACGGGGTTGCCCTCGGCAGCGGTGATGTTGACGCACCCGCCGTCGTCGAGCACCAGGACGCCGTGGCCGTCCGGGAAGGTGAACCGGTCGACCTTCCGACCGACGCCCGCGCGGACGGCCCCGGCGGCCACCGCGTCGTCGAGCGCGACCTCCTGGTCCACCCCGCCCGCGACCGCGACCACGGCGTCGGGAGCGCAGGCGCGGAGCACCGCGAGGCTGATCGTGTCGCGGACGCCGGTCGCACTCATCACGAGGTCGGCGTCACGGACGGCCTCGACGAGCGGCGCGACGGCGTGTCCGGCGAAGCGCGCCTGCAGGGCGCGGACGGGGTCGGTCTCCGCGACCGTGACGGCGAAGCCGAGTGCGCGGAGCACCAGCGCGACCCCCTCGCCGACGTGCCCGAACCCGGCGACGACCGCCGAGCCTCCCGGCCGCACCCGGTGCCCCGAGGCGGACGGGAGCCCGTCGACCAGGTCGAGTGCCGCGAACACCGTCGACTGCCCCGTGCCGTGCCGGTTGTCGAAGAGCGTCTTGGAGCGCGCGTCGTTCACGGCGACGACGGGGATGCCGAGCGCTCCCCTGGCGGCCATCACGCGCAGTGGGCGGAGGCCGCTCGTCGTCTCCTCGGCGGCGCCGAGCATCGTCGGGAGCAGGTCCGGGCGCTCCTGGTGCGCCAGGCGGACGAGGTGCGACCCGTCGTCGAGCAGGACGTGCGGCCGCGTGTCGAGCATCGCGAGGGCGAGCTCCCGCGCTCGGGCGAGCGTCGCGGTGGATTCGGCGTGCACCGTCAGCCCCGCACGCCGGAGGACGTCCGCGACGGCGTCGTCGGTCTCGTCGGCGTGCGCGTAGACGACCACCTCGGCACCGGCGTCCCGGAGCAGCAGGCTGAGCACGGCGGTCTTCGGTTCGAGGACCATCGCGACGCCGATGCGCGTGCCCCGGAGGAGCCCGCTGTCCCGGAGCTCGGCGGCCACCGCCCGCGCGACGGGCATCCAGCGTCGCGCCCACCGCACCCGAGCCACGGCGGCGGGGTCGTCCTCGGGCTCGCGGCCGGTCGAGACGAGGAACAGGTCGTCGGAGGTCATCGGCACGCCGAGGACACCGGGGCGGACGGGTGCGACCGGGCCGAAGGCGTCCTCGTCGACCGCGGGCTGGTGCCGACCGGCGTCGACGACGACCATGGCGTGCCCGGGGACGAGTGCGTCCTCCACGGCCGCCGTGCTCGCCTCCGGGCTCCCGAGGCACCAGAGCTGGTCGACGGGCTCGGCCGCCGACGCCGGTCGTGCGCCGAGTCCTCCGAGCAGGGCGTCGAGGGCGTCCCGGTCGCGGGGGTCGCCGCCGACGATGCGGTGGCGACGACCGGCGACGAGGAGGTTCGTCGTGCGGGCGACGTGCCGGACTGCGGCGGAGGCCCAGGCGAGCGTCTCGAGGTCGGGGCGCGACGGCATGCTCCCAGCGTAGGGCTGTCGTCGGCCGCGCCGGAGCCGCTCAGCCGAGTGCGTGCGGCGGGGGTGCGTCGTGCCAGCCCGGCACGTGCGGCCGCGGTGCCGGGTCCTGCCGTCGGGCCCGACGCCGGTAGTGCACCTGCACGCCGATGAGCACCGCGACGCCGATGGCCGAGACGACCGCGAGCCCGACCAGGTAGAGCGTCGTGGCGATCCCGGCGATGGACGCCGGCACGGTGCCGTTCTGCGCGGCGGACAGCGGCGTCCCGGTGACGACGAACGCCAGGAGCGTCGAGATCGTGGAGTTCGAGTCGTACAGGCCGTGCAGCACCGACACCACCACGTAGGTGACCGGGATCGCCCAGCTCCAGCGGAACCGCGGCCGACCGTGTGCGACGCCGAAGAGCACCGCGCCGAGGATCGCCGTCCACAGCACGTGTCCGACGGGCGAGAGGATCGCGCGGATCACCTCGGTCTGGAGCAGCGACACGAGGTCGATGCCCCTGGTGGTGATCGCCGCGTTGAACGCGTACCCGGCCGACTCGAACGCGGCGAACCCGGCGCCGACGGTGGCCCCGAGGAGCGCCCCCTGCCGCGCGGTCTTCGGCCGGACGCGCCAGCCGACGACGAGGAGCAGGACGCCCTTGACGAACTCCTCCGCCAGGCCGACCCCGAGGTACACCAGCGCTCCCTGGCGCAGGTTCGACTCGAGGAGCGACGCCCCGAGGACGCCGAGGATCCCGCCGACGAAGAACGCCGTGACGAGCTGCATGGTGCTCACCGTGCCGGTGACCCGCTCGATGACGAACAGCACGACGGTGAAGGGGACCAGGAAGCTGCCGAGCAGGATGATCGTCGGCACGAGGTTGGTGTTGCTCGTGGCGACGGTCACGACGATCGTCACGGCCCACAGCACGAAGCCGACGAGCAGTGTCTTCCACCACCAGCCGTGTCGGTGGTGCGGGTGGTCCACGGGGAGGTCGGCGGTCGCGCTCATGGACCCACAATGCCCGTCCGATGCGGCGCCGGACCGCGCCGATCGGGGAATGTCCTGACGCTTCCCGACGTACCCTCTCAGCATGAGCGATGCGACCCCTGACCAGGTGACGATGTTCGGCGCGGACTGGTGCCGCGACTGCCGGCGATCGAAGGCGCTGCTCGACGGCCTCGGACTCGACTACGTGTACGTCGACGTGGAGCAGGACCCCTCCGCCGCAGAGCGTGCCGAGGCGATCAGCGGACGCAAGAACATCCCGGTCGTGGTGCTGCCGAACGGCCGACACTTCGTGGAGCCCTCTGATGCCGAACTGCGTGCCGAGCTGGAGGCGTCCGGCCTGGTCTGATGACCGACCCTCGCCGTCGGGGTACAGATTGCGGGGTACATGGTCAGCGATGACGGTGTTCACTCAGGGACTGAGCGCGGCACCGACGAACCCGTCGGCGCCGTACCACCCCGCAACACCAGGAGGACACCGTGCTCGGTCTCATCATCAGCTTGATCATCGTCGGACTGATCGCTGGCGCCCTCGCGCGCCTGATCATCCCCGGCAAGCAGCACATGTCGATCATCGCGACCATCGTGCTCGGCATCATCGGGTCGTTCGTCGGGGGCTTCCTCGGCTTCCTGATCTTCCAGCACGACCCGATGGACGGCTTCTTCCAGCCGGCCGGCATCATCGGGTCGATCATCGGCGCGATCATCGTGCTGTTCATCTACACGCGCTTCGCGGGCCGTCGCACCGCCCGCAACTGACACCAGCGCACGACGCGCAAGCAGCCCGCACCACGGATCCTCGTGGTGCGGGCTGCTTCGTGTCGCGCGCGGTCCGCGCCCACCCCCGCCCCGCCCCGTCGAGGCCCCCGTCGAGGCCCGCGTCGAGGTTCCGAAATTCTGGCACCGCACCGGTCTGATACGGCGAGTTGCGGAACCCCGCGGGACGCAGGCGGCGAGTCGTGGAACCTCGGGAGGCAGGCAGGCAGGCGGGCAGGCTCGGCAGGCTCGGCAGGCGGGCAGGCGGGCAGCCGGGCAGGCAGGCACCTGCAGACAGCGGCAGGCAAGCGAGCAGACGGGTGCCGGACGGGAGGCTCGTGGCAGGGCCGCCACGAGCCTCCCGTCATGCGGTGGCGAGCCGACCCATCTCGGTCACCACGGCGCGGACCCGCTCGGCGAGCTCCTCGTGCGAGCCGACCGTGTACCGGTGCGCGGTCTCCATCACCGCGGCCATCACGAGCGTCGTTGCGGTGCGCGCGGTGTCGGCATCGGTGCGGTCGCAGGCGATCGCGTGGACCGCGAGCCGGGCGTCGGCCATCCACTGCAGCATCGTCGGGACCATCTCGGGACGGGCCTGCACGAGCGCCTTCACCCGCGCACGGTCGCCCGGCAGGTCGACGGTGTGCGCGACGAGGTCGCAGAGGTCGTCGACGAGGCGTCCCTCGGATGCCAGGAACCGATCGCGAGCCCGGTCCGGGATCGCGGTCTCCGGCAACCCGAGCGCGGCGTGCCCCTTCGACGGGAAGTAGTTGAAGAACGTCCGGGTGGAGACGCCGGCGTCGGCGCAGATCTCCTCGACCGTGACGCCGGCGAGTCCGCGGTCGCCGACGAGCGCGAGGGCCGACTCGTGCATCGCCTGTCGGGTGCGCTGCTTCTTGCGTTCCCGGAGACCGCAGGACTCGGGGTCGATGCCGCCGACCGCGATGCCGCCGGTCTCCGCGCCGCGGGCGTCGGGCGCTTGGATGGTGCTCACGTGGTGCTCCTGATGCGGCTCGGGGCCTCCCGCGGTGTGCGGGAGGCCCCGAGGTGACCTAGTCGTCCGAACGGGGACGCTGGACGGGGACCGAACCGGTGGCGGGCGCCGTGGGCGACCCCACCGTGTTCGCTGCCTCGACGGCCTGGGCCTCGAGGTCGTCGGCGGTGCCGTCCGCGTCGGCCTGCTCCTGCAGGGCCGAGCTCTTGCGGAGCGGCGGCGCCTTGAAGAACCAGCTCAGGACGAACGCGAGCAGGATCACGCCGAGGCCGACCCAGTAGACGGTCACGGCCGAGGAGTTGAACCCGGTCATGAACGGCCGCGTGAGCGCCGGTGCCGCACCGTTGAGGTACGACGTGTCACTCGTCTCCGAGCTGGAGCTGCCGGACGAACCGGTGCCCTTGTCGATCTGCTGCACGAGGTCGGGCACGACCCGGTCGACCCAGTAGGTGCGCTCGTCCCGGTTCGACCAGTCGACCACGAGGGCGCCGTCCTGGACCGAGGCGTGGGCCTTGTCCGCTGCTGCGGCGAGCGCCTGCGACTCCGCCTGGGGCAGTGCCGCGGCGACCTGCTGGTCGATGACGCCCTGCGCGGCGGCGGCCGGGACGGTGCCGGCGGCGACCTGCTGCTGGACCGCCGCGGTGACCTGCTGCGTGACGGCCTGGTCGGCTGCCTGCTTCGCGGCGCCGGTCGCGTCGGTCAGCCCGGAGGACACCTGCTGCTTGAGCGGGGTGACGATCGGGTTCCAGATCTGCTCCATGACGCCCTGGTTGGCCTTCGCCGAGGCGACGGTCGGGTTGAGCGCGGCGTCGAGCGCACCGGTCAGGTTCGCCTTGTCCGCCGTGGCGTGCACGATGTTCGTCGGCATGATCGAGAAGAGCACGCTGAGCAGCACCGCGGTGCCGAGCGTTCCACCGATCTGCCGGAAGAACGTCGCCGAGCTGGTGGCCACGCCCATGTCGCGCGGCTGGACCGAGTTCTGCGAGGCGAGGGTGATGCTCTGCATGAGCTGTCCGAGGCCGAGCCCGATGAGGAACATGCCGATCATCAGGAACCAGAGCGGCTTGTCGATCGTCATGAACGTCAGCACGACGTAGCCGACCGAGACCAGCGCGGTGCCGATGATCGGGAACTGGCGGTACCGGCCCGTCCGGGCGACGATCTGCCCGGAGGCGATCGACGCGATCATGAGGCCACCGATCATCGGCAGCGTGGCGAAGCCCGACTCGGTCGGGGTCAGCCCCGTGACGATCTGCAGGTACAGCGGGATGGTCAGCATGGCGCCGAACATCGCGAAGCCCACGAGGAAGCCGAGGATGGTCGCCATCGAGAACACCCCGGAGCGGAAGAGCTTCAGCGGGATGATGGCGTCGTCCTTCATGAGCGTCTCGATCACCAGGAAGGCGACGAGGCCGAGCGCGCCGATCACGTAGCAGGTGATCGCGGCTGCGGAGCCCCAGCCCCAGGTGCGGCCCTGTTCGGCCACGAGGAGCAGCGGGACGAGCGTCGCGATGACCGAGGTCGCACCCCACCAGTCGATGCGCGGCTTCGCCTTGGCGTCGCCGAACTTCGGCAGGTGCAGGAACGCGATGACCATGAGGAGCGCGCCGACGCCGATCGGCACGTTGATCAGGAAGACCCAGCGCCAGCCGGTCACGAAGAGGATCTGGTCGGCGCCGGCGAACAGGCCGCCGATGAGCGGGCCGATGACGCTCGAGATGCCGAAGACGGCGAGGAAGTACCCCTGGTACTTCGCACGCTCACGCGGGGCGAGGATGTCGCCCATGATCGCCAGCGGCAGCGACATCAGCGCACCCGCGCCGATGCCCTGGAACGCACGGAACGCGGCGAGCATGATCATCGACGTCGACATGGTCGACAGCAGCGAGCCGATGATGAAGACCGCGATGCCGAAGATGTAGAGCGGACGACGGCCGAAGACGTCCGAGAGCTTGCCGTAGATCGGCGTGGTGATCGTGCTCGCGATGAGGTAGGCGGTGGTCACCCAGGCCTGCTGGTCGAGCCCGTGCAGGTCGTCACCGATGGTGCGGATCGCCGTCCCGACGATCGTCTGGTCGAGCGACGACAGGAACATCCCGGCCATCAGGCCGTAGATGACGAGGAGGATCTGGCGGTGCGACATGACCGGCTTGCCCGGCGTGGTCGCCGGTGCCGATGATCGCCCGCGCTGCACCTCGACGGGTGCGGTGGCAGTTGACATGGGGGTCCTTCTGAGTGCGTGTGGTGGTCGATGCGGCCTGGAGGGACGCCGGGGCTCGCGCGGCGGGTCAACCTTGCAGACGCTGCAACTTTACACCATCGGCAGAATTGCCGCCACGCAATCTTGCCCGGAGCGCAAGTCCGTGCTCGACGCGGTCGGTTACGGTCGGACGATGGGGCGGACAGCATGGGACGACGTACCGGCGGCACTGCGGGCGGGGGTGGAGGACCTGCTGGGGTCCCCGGTCACGACGGCGGTCTCGCAGGCCGGCGGGTGGTCGCCCGGAGGCGCTGACCGCGTCCGGACCGAAGCGGGTCGGCGCGCCTTCGTGAAGACCCTCTCCCGTGCCACGAACCCCGACGGGTACGGCTTCCACGAGCAGGAGGCCCGGGTCATGGCGCACATCCCCGCGTCCGTGCAGGCTCCCGCACTCCTCGGCACGCTGCGCCGGACCGTCGACGGCGACGACTGGATCGCGCTGGTGCTCGAGGACGTCGACGGAGGGCACCCCGGCGGCGCGGACGTCGGCGCGGTGCTCGACGCGCTGGACACGCTGCCCGTGGCGACCGGCCCCCTCGCCGAGCTCCCGCGGGCCGCACCCGACCTGGCCGAGGAGTTCGGGGCGTGGGACCGGATGCTGCCGTCGGACACAGCAGCACTCCCGCCGGACGTCGCCGCCGCCGCGGACCGCTTCGCCGCGGCGGCACGCGGCGGCGCGACCGCGGCGGACGGTGGACACCTCGTGCACCTGGACTGCCGCGCCGACAACCTGCTCGTCGACCGCGACGGCGTCGTGTGGGTCGTCGACTGGCCCTGGGCGGGTGTCGGCGCCCACTGGCTCGACCCGCTCACCTACCTGCTCGACACCGTCGTGCGCGGCGAGGACGTCGACGTCGAGCACCACGTCGCGACCCACCCGGTCTTCGACGGCGTCCCGTCCGAGTCCGTCGACGCGGTGCTCGCGGGCCTCGCGGGCATGTTCCTCGAGAAGGCGAGCCGACCGGCGCCACCGGGCATGCCGACGATCCGCGCGTTCCAGCGGACCGAGGGTGAGGCCGCTGCGCGGTGGTTCCTCCGGCGGCAGGCCGCCTGACGCACCCGGGATGCGCCAGCGGGATGCCGGAGTCCGCCGTGTGCCACAATGCCGACGCCGGTGACGACGCCGGCGCCACGAGGGGGTCCGGTGTCCTGGTCGCGCAGTGTCCGCCGCCGCCCGGCAGCAGCGGTCGTGCTGGCCGCCCTCGCGCTCGTGTCCACGGTCGTGTCGGTGATCGCGCCGCTGCTCCTCCGTGCCGTGGAACAGGCGTCCCTCGACGACGCGCTCCGGGGAGCCGGCCTTGCGCGGACCTCGATCGCCGCGTCCGCGGAGATCCCCGTCGGGTCGCTGACCGATGCGCAGGGGGCCGTCGTCGCGACGACCTCGCCGGCCTCCGACCACCGCCGGTGGCTCCCGCACGTGGTGGTGGCCGAGAGCAGCGCGAGCGTGTCGTACCCGGTGCCGGGAGCGACGGACTCGACGACGAGGGCGGTCCAGCTCGCCGGACTGTCGAACGACTGTCACCGACTCGGACTCCGGGACGGCAGGTGCCCGACGGGCGACGACGAGGTCCTCGCCGCGAGGGGCTCCGGCATCGCCACCGGTGCACGACTCCCGGTGACCGTGCAGTCCGTCCCGCAGCAGACCCGCACATTCCGCGTCGTCGGCACCTACGACCCGGACACCCGCGTCGGCCGGATCGCGGGTGGGGCCGGGAAGCTCTTCGGCAGCGGCGGCAACGGCGATCCCGACCTCGTCATGTCCCTCGGCGGGTTCGACCGGCTGTCCCTGGAGGGCACGGTCTGGTCCGTGGCGACGCTCGCGCCGGGGCTGCAGCTGGACGACGTGCGGGCGGTCGTGCAGGACGTCTCGGACGTCAGCGACGCCACCCTGACGACCACCGGAGCGGCGTCGTCCGTCTCCGTGCAGCAGCGCATCGACGCACTCGTCGACCACGTGGCCGACGGCAACGACGCCGCCACCGTGGTGGTCGCGGTCGCCGCACTCCAGGCGATCGTGCTCGCGTGGTTCGCCCAGGGCGTCGTCGTCGGTCGCATCGGTCAGGCACGCGCCGCCGAGTGGGGACTCGCCCGCCTCCGGGGGCTCCCGGCGCGGCGGCGGCTCGGCGCGGTCCTGCTGGAGCCGGCGATCGCGACGCTCGTCGGCGCGCTCGTCGGCACGGCCGCGGGATCCGGCCTCGCGGTGGTCTGCGCGCCGCTGCTCCTCGGCGCGCACGCCCCGGCGATCCAGCCGTTCCGCGCCCCGGTGGGGCTCGCACTCGCCGCCGCGCTCCTCGGTTCGCTCGTCGCGCTCGTCGTCGCCAGCTCCCGCGCTGCCAGGGTCCCGCTGGTCGACCTGCTGCGCCGGGTCACCGAACCGAGGACACTCTCCCGCGCAGGCGCGGTCGTCCAGGCTGTGGCCCTCGTCGCCGCGGTCGTCGGGATCGCGGCCGTCGTGACCCAGCCGCGCATCTCCGGCCCCGGCGTGGCGCTCCTCGCGCCGTCGCTCGTGGCGGTCCTGCTCGGGGTCGTCGCCCTCCGGGTCGGCGTCGCGGTGGTGCGTCGACGGGCATCGCGGCCGGCCCGCTCACTGACCGAGTTGCTCGTCGTCCGGCGGATCGCGAGGACGCCGTCGGTGCTGACGACCGCCGTCATGGTGGTGATGGGTGTCGCGCTCACGGTGTCGTCGACCCAGACCGCCGTCCTCGCCGTCCGGCTGGCGGACGACCACGCCGCGGCGAGCCTCGGGGCCGCGACGGTCCTCGACGTCGCGGTGGGCGACGGCACGTCCTTCCAGCAGGCGGTCCGGGACGCAGACCCCTCCGGCCGGTCGGCGATGGCCGTCGAGACCACGACCGGCGGCTCCGGCGTCGGACGGCTCGTCGCGGTGGACACCACGCGGCTCGGTGCGGTCGGGTCGTGGAACACCGCGTGGGGTGGCCGTGACGTCGCGTCCGTCGAGCGTGCACTCCGTCCGGCGAGCGGCCCGTCGCTCCGGATCACGGGGCAACGCCTGTCGGTCACCCTGGCGGAGGTGGGGGCACCGGACGGCCAGGCGGCGCAGACGATCGCGACGGCCGATCCCGACGATGTCGACCTCGTCGCGGTCGTCCAGGCCGGCGACGGGTGGCACCGCGTCGACTTCGGCGGGGTCCGCGCGGGGACGCTGACCAGCCCGGACGGAGCCGTCCCGTGCCGTGACGGATGTCGACTCGCCTGGCTCGGCATCGCCAGTCACGCCTCCGAGGCCACGCCGTACGGCCTCGGGGCGACGGTCACCGCCATCAGCGTCGACGACCGTGCCGTGTCGACCAGGTGGCTCGACCCGGACCGGTGGCGTGACCGCATCGGTGAGGACAGCCTCCCGAGCGGCGGACCGAGCGCCACCGTCGGCGAGCACCGGACGGGACTCCGGGTGTCGTGGGTGGACCCGACCGGCCAGGGCACACCGAGCATCGCGCCCCGGGACGCGACGGAACCGCTCCCGGCGCTCGTCGGTGCGGGCACCGCACTGCAGCCGTTCGCGGGGATCCGCGACGCCGTCGTCGGCGTCGGTCTGGACGGCGAGTCCCTCGTCCTCCGGGTCGTCGGGACGGCCCCGACCCTGCCGCGTGTCCTCGGTGACGGGGCCCTCGTCGACCTGACCACGGCCGGACGGGTCACCGACCCCCGGGGCGTCGGCACCGACCACGAGGTCTGGGTCGCACCGGGCGCCGCTGACCGTGTCACGGCGGCGCTGCGGGCACACGACGTCACCGTCACCGGGCACCGCACGCTCGGGGACGCCGAGCGACGCGCGGAACGGGACCCGCGCGTCCTCGGGGCACTCGTCGGCGTCCCCGTCGCCGGCGCGGCGCTCGTCCTGACGCTCCTGGTCGTCGCGGGGGTCGCCGCGATCGGCGGCCGGGCACGCCGCGACGACGTCCGGGTGCTGCGCACGGCCGGGTTCGGTCGGCGCGCGCTCCGGAACGCCCTGCTCCTCGAGACCTTCCTGCCGGTCGCGGCCGCCACCGTGGTCGGCGCCGTCGCGGGGACCGCCGCCACCCTCCTCACCGCGGGGCGCCTGCCGCTCCGCCCGGACGCACTGCCGCCGATGGGGGTGCCGGTCGGACCCGTGACGGTGCTCGTCGTCACGGTCGCGACCGTCGCGATCGCGCTCGCGGTCTCCGTGGTCGTCGCGCGGGTCGGCGCACGACCACCGGGGCGGCGCGGCGGCCGGGACGGAGGCACGGCATGAGTCCCGACCCACAGCCCGCGTTCCGCGCCTCCGGGCTCGTCCACGTCTACCGCGAGGCAGAGGTCGACGTCGCCGCCCTGCGTGGCGTCGACCTCACGGTGCCACCTGGCCAGCGGGTCGCCCTCCTCGGCCGCTCGGGGTCGGGCAAGTCCACCCTGCTCTCGATCGCCGCGGGCCTGATGCGCCCGAGTGCCGGGACCGTCACGATCGGCGACCAGGACCTGGGGACCGCCGACCGACGCGCGCTGGAACGCCTGCGACGGGACGTCCTCGGCCTGATGCTCCAGGGCACGGACGTGAACCTGCTCGCACACGAGTCCGCGGCGGCGAACGTGGCGTGGTCCGTCCGCGGGCTCCGCGGCCGCGACACCACGCTCGGGGCGCGTGTCCTCGCCGCGGGCGGCGTCCCCGACGACGACCGTCCGGTCTCCGCACTGTCGGTCTCGCACCGGCAGACCGCCGCGCTGGCCGTCGCGCTCGCGCCACGGCCACGCCTGCTGCTCGCCGACGAACCCACGAGCCGGCTGGACGGTGACGCGCGGGACGCCCTGCTCGACCTGCTCGTCCAGGAGACCACGCGCGAGGGGATCGCCGTGCTGCTCGTGACGCACGACGAACGGGTCGCGCGGCGGATGGACCGGATGATCCACCTCCGCGACGGCCGTGTCGGCGAGGAGGACTCCGGCTCGGGACGCCGCGCGGTCGTGGCCGCCGACGGCTCCGTGCCGATCCCCCAGCACCTGCGCGGCGACTGGCCGACCGGGTCCCTGGTCACGGTCGAGCCGGACGGGGACGGCGGCCTCCGGATCCGACGAGCCGACGACGGGGAGACACGATGACCGTCCTGCAGTTCGACCGGTTCGCCGTGCGGACGGGTGGGCGCGAGGTCGTCGTCCTCGACGGCCCCGTCCCCGCCGGGACCGTCCTGGTCCTGTCCGGGAGCGACGGCGCCGAGGTGTCCGCGGTGCTGGCCGCCCTCGCCCGCGAGCTCGCGGCCCACGCGGGCGTCGAACCGCTCCTGGAGGTCCCCGCCGACGTCACCACGACCGGGTCCGCGCGGGTCGTGCAGCGCACGAGCACGAGCACGAGCACGGGCGCGGGTACGGGCGCGGGCGCAGACCCGGACACGGGCACGGGCGAGCCGGGCGTCGACCGGGTCGTGCCCGTCGCGGCCATGTCCCGCGACCACGGACTGCTCGGTGCCCTGACCGCCACCGAGAACGTCGCGCTCGGCCTGCTCGCGAGCGGACGGCCCCACCAGACGACCAGGACCGGCGACCGGGCCGACGCCGGCACGGGCACCGACCCGGTCCACGCCGCACTCGACGCCGTCGGTGTCCCGGACGCCGTGCGGCACAACCTCGCCGAGCAGCTCTCCGGTGGGCAGCAGCAGCGCGTCGCCCTCGCCCGGGCACTCGTCGCCGACGCCCTGGTCACGGTCCTCGACGACCCGGCGAGCGAGCTCGACCCCGCCTCCGTCGGTGTGGTGGACCAGGCGATCGCGGCAGCCGCTGCACGGGGCGGCGTCGTCGTCGTCGGGCGGTCCGACGACGGGGACGGCGTCAGCGGCGACGACGTGCGGGGCACCGTCCACCGGCGCGTGGGCGTCCCGGAGCCGCCGGGGCTCCGCCCGCACGGGCGCCGCCGTGCGGGGTACCCCATCGACCCAGGTCCCGGGACGGTCGGGAGCGTACGGTCCGCCCCATGAACGACGAGAACGGAACGCACCGCCCGGAAGAGGACGCCGCACGCCTCGGGCTCGTCGTCGTCGGCGAGGCCGCCGCCCTGCACTCCGGTGACGAGGCCGCGCTCGACGCGAGCGAGGACAACATCCGCGAGACCATCGACGACCTGATCGACGAACCGCTGACCCCGCGCCAGGAGGAGGTCGTCGAACGCCTCGCCGCCGCGAGCGGCACGATCGCCGCCGGCCTGAGCGGTGCACTCGCCGCACAGACGGACCGCCCGGTGGAGGACGTGCTCGAGGGCGCCGCCCGGGCCGTCGTCTGGCAGGAGCGCATGAGCGCCGAGCAGGACCGCCTCGACCAGGACGGGATGCCGGCGGACCAGGACCGCCGCGACCAGGACTGACGTCCCGGCGATCCACCGTCGGCTCGGCGGCGCCCCCGCAACACCGCGTCACGAACGAGCGCGGGATCCGGTCGCGTCCCTAGCCTCGCAGCATGCCGAAGCGACTCCTGCTCAACGTGTTCGAGATGAACTGCGTCGGACACATCACCCACGGGCTGTGGCGCCTGCCGGGCAACAACCGGCACCGCTACACCGACATCCGGTACTGGACCGAGCTCGCGCAGACCGCCGAGGCCGGACAGTTCGACGCGGTCTTCATCGCCGACGTCCTCGGCGCGTACGACGTGTACGGAGGTTCGGCGGCACCGGCCCTCCGCGAGGGACTGCAGATCCCGAACAACGACCCGATGCTCGTCGTCCCCGCGATGGCCGCCGTCACGGAGCACATCGGCTTCGGCATCACCGCGTCGACCAGCTACGAACCCCCGTTCGCCTTCGCCCGGCGCATGTCGACGCTCGACCACCTGACGAACGGCCGCGTCGGCTGGAACGTCGTCACGAGCTACCTGCCGAACGCCGCCCGGAACTTCGGGCTCGCGACCGAGATCCCGCACGACACCCGCTACGAGATCGCGGACGAGTACCTCGAGGTCGTGTACCGGCTCTGGGAGGGCTCGTGGGAGGACGACGCCGTGGTCCGCGACGCGGCGAACGGCGTCTACACCGACCCGGACAAGGTCCACCCGATCGACCACGTCGGCCGGCACTTCAGCGTCGCCGGACCGCACCTGTCCGAGCCGTCGCTGCAGCGCACCCCGACGCTCTTCCTGGCGACCGGGTCCCCCGCCGGCATCGCCCGCGCCGGGACGCACGCCGAGGTCGTCTTCACCGGCGGGCACGGGGTACAGCGGACCGCCGACGCCGTCCGCGCCGTCGCCGAGGCAGCCGGTCGGGACCGTGGCGACGTCCGCTTCGTCACGCAGGCCGCCGTCATCACCGCGCCGACGCAGCGCGACGTCGACGACAAGGTGGCGCGGTACCGGGCCTTCGCGAGCGAGGTCGGTCCGCTCGTCCACGGCAGCGTCCCCTTCGACGCCCTCGCGCACCCGCGGAACCGCACGGTCCGGGACGCGCTCGAGGCCGAGGGCGTCGAGGGCGGCGAACGGCTCGTCGGTCGGGTCGCGCTGGACGCCACGGTCGGCGAGCTGCTCGACCGGGTGGACGAGGCCTGGCACGGGGCATTCTGGGCCGCCGGCGTCCCCGAGGCCGTCACCGAGCAGATCGAGGGCTGGCTCGACGACGACGGCATCGACGGCATCAACCTCCGCCAGTACCACTCGTTCGACACGGTGCGGGACTTCGGCACGTACGTCACGCCGCTCCTGCGGGAGCGCGGGCGCCTGCCGGAGCGCTACACGGACGGGGAGACGCTCCGCGAGCGGGTGACGGGAGGCCCGGCTCGGCTCCCCGTTTCGCACCCGGCCGCCGGGTACCGGCAGACGCCGGTCACCGCCTGAGCGGGTCGGCGAACGCGGGGGGCGTCAGGAACGCCACCAGGTGTCGAACGGCGTCGCCGGCACCCGGCGCTTGTGCTCCGTCGCGCGGTACCGGGTCTCGATCGCCTCGGCGACCTCGACCGGCACGTCGTGGCCCTGCAGGTAGGCGTCGATCTCGGCGTAGCTCAGGCCGAGGTTCGCCTCGTCGGTCTGCCCGGGGGTCTCGTCGAGCAGGTCCGCCGTCGGGGCCTTCTCGTACAGCCGGGCCGGGGCGCCGAGGTGTTCGAGGACCTGCCGGCCCTGGCTCTTCGTCAGCCCGGTCAGCGGGGTGATGTCGACGCCGCCGTCGCCGTACTTCGTGAAGAACCCGGTGACGGCCTCCGCCGCGTGGTCCGTCCCGACGACGATGAGTCCGCGCTGCCCGGCCACCGCGTACTGCGCGACCATGCGCATCCGCGCCTTGACGTTGCCCTTCACGAAGTCGCTCAGCGGGACACCGGCGTCCGTGGTGTCCCGGACGACGCCGTCCACCCCGTGCTCGATGTTGACGGTGATGCCCGGTTCCGCGGCGATGAACTGCAGGGCGAGCTGCGCGTCGTCCTCGTCGGCCTGCACCCGGTAGGGCATGCGCACCGTGGTGAAGGTCACGTCGTGTCCCTCGGCGCGGAGCGACTCCACCGCCAGCTGGCACAGACGCCCGGCGAGGGTGGAGTCCTGGCCACCGCTGATCGCGAGGACGAGGCCCTTCGCGCCGGTGGTCGTCAGGTAGTCGCGCAGGAAGCCGACACGACGAGACACCTCCTCGGCCGGGTCGATGGTCGGCTGGACGTCGAGGGCCGCGGCGATGGCGGCTTGGAGTTCACGCACGTGCCCAGTATTCACCGTTGCCGGCGCGCCTTCTCGGCGACGTCCTCGGTCCGCTTCTGCCGCCACATCGCCGCGGGCTGGTCCGGCCCGTCCCAGACCTGCACGGCGCCCCACGCGGCGGCGAGGAGCGGCACCGACATCACCGCGCCGGTGATGCCGGCGAGCACGGTGCCGGCGGTCAGGCCGACCAGGATGACGAGCCCGTGCAGCTTGAGCGTCCGGCCCATGAGCACCGGCTGCAGGAAGTTGCCCTCGAGCTGGTTCACGAGCACGACGATGCCGACGACCACGAGCGCCTGGACCGGCCCGAGTGCGACCAGCGCCACGAGGGCGGCGAGGATGCCGGCTGCGGTCGCACCGACGATCGGGATGAACGCCGTGACGAAGACGACGACGGCGAGGGGCAGCGCCAGCGGGACGCCGACGATGGCGATCCCGACGCCGATGCCGATCGCATCGACGGCGGCGACGGCAGCGGTGCCGCGGACGTAGCCGCCGAGCGTCGAGACGACCCGGTCGCCGACACGACGAGCTCGGGCGTACCCGGAGCCGGTGAAGGGACGGAGCAGGAACTCCCAGATGCGGGGGCCGTCCTTGAGGAAGAAGAACAGCACGACGATCATCAGGACGAGCCCGGTGAGGAAGTTCGCCGTCGCCGAGGCACCCGCGAGCGCTCCGGACCCGAACTGCGCGCTGGTGACGAAGTCGGTGACGGTCTTCGTGGCGTCCTGGATCTGCGAGTCCGAGATCGAGATCGGCAGCGAGGTCACCCATCCCTGCAGCTGCCGGAAGCCGTCCACGGCCGAGTCCTGCAGGTCCGACCACTGGTTCTCGACCGCAACGACGATGAGCCAGCCGACGAGCCCGAGCACGACGAGCACCCCGACGAGCACGGCCAGCGTGGCGAGCACGGACGGCACGCGGTGTCGGCGCAACCAGGCCACGACCGGGTGCATGGCCGAGGCGATGATGAGCGCGATGAGCACCGGGATGGTGACGACGCTGATCGTGCTGGCCGCGAAGACGATCGCGATGACGACGACCAGCACGATGATGGCCTGCAGGCAGCGGGTCGCGAGGCGTCCGAAGGGGTCCGACCACGCCTTCCGCTGGGCCTGGGGCACCTCGGTGGGAGCGGGCGCGGACGGGCGGAAGAACGGCATGCGGATCCTTGTCGGTGACGGCGGGGCGATCTGCACTCGAACGCTCCCTCGATCTTGGCAGGCCGTCCGTGAGTACGCTCAGGAAGGTGACGACGACGTTCCCGCGCAGCACCCCGTCCGCCCTCGGCATCGACGCCGCCGGCATCGCCGGCCTGGTCCGGTCGCTCGAGTCCACGCCCGGCGTGGAGCCGCACAGCCTGGTGCTGCTCCGACACGGGCAGGTCGCCGCCGACGGATGGTGGGCGCCGTACTCCGCCGACCGCCCGCACCTGCTGTACTCGCTGAGCAAGAGCTTCACGGCCGCGGCCGTGGGCATCGCGAGCCGCGAGGGCCTCCTCGACCTGGACAGCACCGTCGTCAGCCACTTCCCCGAGCTCGACGCCGAGGTGACCGACCCCCGCAGCCGGGCGATGACGCTGCGGAACCTCCTCGCCATGTCGAGCGGGCACCGGCAGGAGACCCTGGACCGGGCTCGGGCCGTCGACCCGGGGAACCTCGTCCGGGGCTTCCTGCTGCTGCCGCCGGACGAGGACCCCGGGACCGTCTTCGCGTACAACCAGCCCTGCACGTACACGCTGGCGGAGGTCGTCCGACGCGCGAGCGGCACGTCGCTCCTCGGCTTCCTGCGGCCGCGCCTGTTCGACCCGCTCGGCATCGCGACGTTCGGGTGGCGCCGGGACGAGCACGGCAACGAGCTCGGGTTCAGCGGTGGCTACACCACGACGGAGTCGATCGCGAAGCTCGGCCAGCTGTACCTGCAGCGCGGCGTCTGGGACGGCGTCAGGATCCTCGACGAGGACTGGGTGGACCAGGCGACGCGGCAGCAGGTCGCCAACCCCGACGAGGCGAACCCGGACTGGCGGCAGGGCTACGGCTACCAGTTCTGGATGGCGCGGCACGGCTTCCGCGGCGACGGTGCGTACGGCCAGTTCTGCATCGTGCTGCCCGAGCACGACGTCGTGCTGGCGATGACCGGGCAGAGCACCGACATGCAGGCGGTCCTCGACGCGGTGTGGGAGCACCTGCTCCCGGCGATCGACCGCGCGGGCGACGACCACCGGCTGGACCTGTCGACGCTGACGTCGCCGCCGGTGGCCGGTGGTCCGATCGGCCTGGAGGCCCGGGGCCGCTCCACGCGCGCCTCCGGTCCCGGGATCCCGGGTCTCGACACCGTCGAGCTCGAGCACGACGACGACCGCGGGTGGACCGTCACGCTGCACCAGGACGGCTCCGCCGTGCGGGCCCTGGTCGGCGAGGGGTCCTGGGCCGTCGACGGCGCCACCGCGGCGAGCGCCGCCACCGCCGACGACGGCCGGACGGTCGTGTCCGTGCGACTGGTCGACACCCCGCACCAGCTCTGGCTCGACCTCGACGCCCCGACCCGGACGTTCACGGCGCGGTGGGAGACCGAGCCGCTGCACGACGCGATCTCCCAGCTGCACTTCCCCGCCGAGGACTAGCGGCTCACCAGGGCACGACCCCGGCGTCGTCGAACAGTCCGCCCCGGGGGCCGTCGTCCGGCAGCGTCGCGAGCCGGACGACGGCCGCGGCACCCTGCTCGGGGGTGCGGTCGCCGGCGAACCCGTTGAAGTCGGTCGCGACCAGGCCCGGGCACGCGGCGTTCACGATCACCGGGGTGTCCGCGAAGGCCCGCGCGTACTGGACGGTGATGCCGTTGAGGAACGTCTTCGACGAGGAGTAGACGCCCATCACCGGTCCCGGCTGCCGGGTCAGGGACCCCATGCTGCTCGACGTGTTCACGATCCGCGGGTGCGCCGACCGGCGGAGCATCGGCAGCATCGCGTTCGTCACCCGGACCACGCCGTACACGTTCGTGTCGACGACGCTGCGGAGGTCGTCGAGGTCCATCGTCGTGGGGTCCTGCCCCCACGTGACGGGGTCGAACGGTCCGGAGATGCCGGCGTTGTTGACGAGCACGTCGAGGGTGCCGAACCGCTCCTCGAGCTCGCGTGCCGCAGCCGCGACGCTCTCGTCGCTCGTGACGTCGATCCGCACACTCGTCGCGTCGATGCCGGACGCGGCCAACCGCGCCGCGGCGTCCGAGCCGGCCGCCTCGTCACGTGCGCCGACGACGACACGGAGGCCGAGCCTCCCGAGCGACTCCGCGATCGCGGACCCGATGCCCTTGTTCGCCCCGGTGACCAGGGCGGTGGTTGCTGTTGTCATGGTCCGATCCTCCGGCCGTCGCCGGGGTCCGGTCCAAGACCGATCCGGTGTCGACCGATACCCGACGGGTATCGGTCGACGTAGGCTCGCTGCCGTGGACGACCTCGAGACGCGTGAACTCCGGTACTTCGTGACCGTGGCCGACGAGCTGCACTTCGGCCGCGCCGCCGTGCGCCTCGGGATGTCGCAGCCACCACTGTCGCGCGCGGTCCAGCAGCTCGAGCAGCGGATCGGGACGGCGCTGTTCGTCCGCGGGACCCGCGGCATCACCCTCACCGCGGCCGGGACGGTCCTGCTGGCGGAAGCTCGACCGGCACTCGCGGCGGTGGCGGCCGCCGGTCGCCGTGCCCGTCGTGCCGGGCAGCCGGACCGGAACCTCGTGCTCGCCGTCAAGGCGGGCGCGGACCACGAGCTCCTGCAGGCGTTCCTCGACGTGCAGGCGGCTGACGCGGACGCACTGCCGGTCGAGGTGGTGTTCGGCGAGGTCCACGAGCAGGCGGCGTTGCTCCGGGACGGCACCGCGGACGTGGCGCTCATGCACCGCACGTACGACGACCTGACCGGGTTCGACACCGAGGACCTCCGCACCGAACAGCAGGTCGCGATCCTGCCGCGGTCGCACCCGCTGGCGTCCCGACCGGCGGTGTCCACCGCCGACCTGCGGGACCTCCCCGACCTGCCGGCCGCACGGTGGCCGCGGGTCGACGGCAGCTACCCGGACGGCCCCGGGCCCGAGGTCCGGTCACAGGCGCAGCTCGCGCAGCTCGTCGCCCTCGGGCGCACGGTGATCGTGATCCCGCGGTCGAGCCGGACGCTGCAGTGGCCGGAGCACGTCGCCGTGCCGGTGCTGGACGCGCCCCTCGCGACGACGGTGGTCGCCTGGCCGGCCGCGTCGACCTCGCCGGACGTGGCCCGTGCCGTCCGGAACGCCGTCGTCGCGGCGGAGTCCGCCGCTGTTCCGCGTTCCGCCTGAGCGTCAGGTCCGGACCGCCGGGTCCGGCGGGTCCGCCGGGTCCGCCGGGTCCGCCGGGTCCGCCGGGTCAGATCTCGACGTCGCTCCCCATCGTCACGGTGCGCTGCGGCGGCAGCCCGAACCGTGCCGCCGGGTCGGCGGCGTTGTGGGCGAGCCCGACGAAGAGTTTCTTCCGCCACGACACCATGCCGCGGTTCCCGTGCATCGGGCGGAGCGCACCACGGGAGATGAAGTACGACGCGTCGGCCATGGCGTCCGGGTCCAGGTCGAGCACCTCGGACAGGCACGCCGCGTGCAGGGCGTGCGGCAGGTCCTGGTCGTCGGAGAACCCGAACTTGACGGTGATGTGGTCGATGCCGTCGTCCGTGTAGCCGAGGTCGTCGCGCACGAAGGCCTTCGCGTGCGGGACGTGCGGCACGTTCGCCGTGATGACGGACACGATGATGACGCGCTCGTGCACGACGTGGTTGTGCTCGACGTTCGCCCGGAGCGCGAGCGGGGTCGTGTCCTTGTTCGGGTGCGGGAACACCGCGACGCCCTGCACGCGTGGGAGGTGCTTGGTGTTGATCTTCTCGATGAACGCGTCGAGCGGTCCCTCGCGCTCCTGCCGTTCCTGCTGCACGAGCTGCCGGCCGCGTCGCCACGTGGTCATCACGGTGATCACCGCGAGGGCGATGAGGAGCGGGACCCAGCCGCCGTGCAGCACCTTCGACAGGTTGCCGGCGAGGAACGTCAGCTCCAGGCCGCCGAACACGACGGCGACGAGCACGAGCTTCCAGGTCGCCCACTGCCAGAGGGGCTTCACCACGAGCAGCAGCAGGAGTGTGTCCGTGACCAGTGCACCGGTCACCGACACCCCGTACGCGGTGGCGAGGCTCGCCGACGACCGGAAGGTCAGCATGATCGCCATCACGCCGATGAACAGCAGGAGGTTCACGGCGGGCAGGTAGATCTGGCCGCCCTCGCGCTTGGAGGTCTGGCGGATCGTCAGCGGCGGCAGGAGCCCCAGCTGCACGGCCTGCCGGGTGAGCGAGAACGCGCCGGAGATGACGGCCTGGCTCGCGATCACCGTCGCGGCCGTCGCGAGCACCACGACGGGCAGCTGCGCCCACCCGGGGAAGAGCAGGAAGAACGGGTCCTTCGTGGCCTCCGGGTGCTCGAGCACCAGGGCGGCCTGCCCGAGGTAGTTGAGGACGAGGGCGGGGAACACCACGAAGAACCAGGCGCGGCGGATCGGCACCCGGCCGAAGTGCCCCATGTCGGCGTACAGGGCCTCGGCACCGGTGATGACGAGCACGACGGCGCCCATCGCGACGAACGAGATGAACGGGTGCGCGAACACGAACGCGATGGCCCACGTCGGGGACAGCCCCTGCAGGACGCCGGGGTGCTGCACGATGAGCGGCAGTCCGGCGACCGCGATGACGACGAACCAGAGCAGCATCACCGGGCCGAAGAGCGTCCCCACCCTGCCGGTGCCGAACCGCTGCACGAAGAACAGCACGACGAGGATCACGGCCGCGATCGGCACGATGAGGTGCCCGATCGTCGGAGCCGCCGTGCCGAGACCCTCGACCGCGGAGAGCACCGAGACCGCCGGGGTGATCACCGAGTCGCCGTAGAACAGCGAGACGCCGACGATCCCGACGATGAGGAAGATCGTGGAGCCCCCGCGGCGCTTGGCGTAGAGCCGCCGAGCCAGTGCGGCGAGCGCCATCACGCCGCCCTCGCCGTTGTTGTCGGCGCGCATGAGCACGAGCACGTACTTGATCGACACGATGATCGTGATGCTCCAGAACATCATCGAGATCACGCCGTAGACGTCCTCGGGGACCGGCTTCACGATCCCGCCGTCGATGGTGAACACCGTGCGGAGCGCGTACAGCGGGCTCGTGCCGATGTCGCCGAAGACGACGCCGAGTGCCGCGAGCGCCAAGCCCATCAGACTCCTGGGGACACCGCCCCCGGCGTCGTCGTGCCCGGCGTCGTCGTGTCCGGCGTCGTTGCCGGGTGCGGTGTCCTCGCCGACAGGAGCCGCGGAGTGGGTGTCCGTCACGCTCGATCTCTCCCGAATCCAGTCGCCAGGGAAGCGGCCAGCGATCATCCTGCCACCGTTGCTCGTGCGCGCGTGCAGCTGGCGCGAAGCGGCTGACCGACGCCGGTCACTCCTCCATCTGGAGGGTCTTGCCGCGCATCACCAGCTGCGGGTCCGGCGGCAGGGCGACGGCGGGGTCCTTGTCGTCGTAGTCGAACTGCGCCAGGAAGTAGCGCATCGCGTTGACGCGGGCCCGCTTCTTGTCGTTCGAGCGGACGATCGTCCACGGCGCGTACCGCTTGTCGGTGCGCCGGAACATCTCCTCCTTCGCCGCGGTGTAGTCGTCCCACACCCGGAGCGAGGCGACGTCGTTCGGGGAGAGCTTCCACCGTCGCACCGGGTCGAGCTGGCGGATCGCGAAGCGGGTGCGCTGCTCCTTGCGCGTCACCGAGAACCAGAACTTCGTGACGTGGATCCCGGCGTCGACGAGCATCCGCTCGAACGAGGGCGCCTGCGTCATGAAGGTCTCGTACTGCTCGTCCGTGCAGTACCCCATCACCCGCTCGACGCCGGCGCGGTTGTACCAGGAGCGGTCGAACATCACGATCTCCCCCGCGCTCGGGAGGTGCTCCACGTAGCGCTGGAAGTACCACTGCCCCTGCTCGCGCTCGCTCGGCTTCGAGAGCGCCACGACGCGGGAGGTGCGCGGGTTCAGGTGCTCGGTGAAGCGCTTGATCGTGCCGCCCTTGCCCGCGGCGTCCCGTCCCTCGAACAGGATGATCGCCTTGCGACCGTTGTCCTCGAGCCAGTACTGGAACTTGAGCAACTCGACCTGCAGGCGGTACTTCTCGTACTCGTACTCCTCGCGGCTCATGAGCTCGTCGTACGGGTAGTCCTCCCGCCAGGTGTAGATCGGGTTGCCCTCGGGGTCGATGAGCTCCGGGTCCGGCGTGTGGGCGTTGTCGACCGTGTAGCCCTTGGTGCGCAGGTCCTCGATGTACTCGCGCAGGTCTCCGATCGGAGCGGCATCCAGCACGGGTCCTCCTCTGCCGCACGGGTCCGGGTGCGCGGCTCGTCCCGGTCTAGCAGGCGGTCGTGAACACCGCCCGACCGGCGTGGGTCCCGCCGTGGAACGGTCGACGGGACCGTAGGCTGTGCGCGATGACCCTCGTGCAGCTCCGCGTCTTCGTCGCGGCGGCGCGGCTGGGCTCCTTCACCGCCGCGGCGACCGCGCTCCTCATGTCGCAGTCGTCCGTCTCGGAGTTCATCCGACGGCTCGAGGGCGCCTACGAGACCCGGCTGTTCGTCCGCGGCGGCCGGCGGCTCGGACTGACGGACGCCGGGTCGGTCCTGCTGCCGATCGCCGAGCGGATCGTCGCCGAGGCGGACGCGGCGGACCGGGCGCTCCGCGCGGTGACGTCGCTCGTCGGCGGCACGGCCTCGTTCGGGCTGCTGCGGAACGCGAAGTACTACGCCCTCGACGAGCTGCTCTCCCGCTTCCACACCGCACACCCCGCAGTCCGGCTCCGGGTCATCGGCCTGAACTCGGTCGAGGTGGCGAACGAGGTCGCGTCCGGCGGGCTCGAGGCGGGCCTCGTCGTCCTGCCGATCGACACCGACGGGCTGCGGGTCACCCCGCTCCGACGGGACGAGGTCGTGTTCGTGAGCCGGGACCCGTCCGTCACCCGGCATCCGATGACGATCCAGGAGATGGCTGCGCGTCGGCTGGTCCTCTACGACGCCCACTACGGCTGGCGTGATCCCACCCGTCGGCAGTTCGCCGAGCGTGCACGGCTCGCCGGCGTCGCCCTCGAGCCGCACGTCGAGGTCGAGCAGGTCGAGACGGCACTCGCCCTCGTCGCATCGGGGGTCGGCGACACGTTCGTGGCGCGGGCCGTCGCCGAGGCCGCCGTCACCGACGGACTGCACTGGACCCCGTTCGCCGATCCGGTGCACGACACCGTCGCACTGGTGGAGCGGGAGGGCGCGGTGCTGTCCGCCGCCACCGCGGAACTCGCCCGGCTGGCCCGGGAGCTCCTCAGCGACTGAGCGGTCCGTAGAGGTCGGGACGCCGGTCCCCGTGCAGGTCCGCGTTCGGGGTCAGCGTCTTGTCCCGGTTGGCCGCCAGGTCGAGGTCCGCGATGGCCGTCCCGGCACCCGGGCCGGTCGCGGCCCGCACCCATCCGTCGGCGTCGACGATCGACGTGCCCTCGTTCCAGTCGACGCCGCGCTCCGTGCCGCAGCGGTCCGCGCACACCATCGCCATCCGGTTGACCCGGGCTGCGGCCATCGCGATCTGCACCTCGGGCGCGCGCTCGCCCTCCGGTCGGTCCACCCATGGCCAGTTCGTCGGCACCGCGAGCATCTCCGCCCCGTCCAGCGCCGCCATCCGGGTCCACTCGGGGAACTCGACGTCGAAGCAGATCGACACCCCGATCCGGCCGTGGACGGTGTCCACCACGAGCGGGCGTTCCGAGCCGGGCGTGAAGCACGCCTTCTCGCCGTCCCACAGGTGCACCTTGCGGTACACGCCGACGACGCCGGTGCGGTCCACGACCGCCGCCGCGTTGTAGACGGCACCGTCCTCCCCCAGCTCCGCGAAGCCACCGACGACGATGCCGCCGGTGCCGTGGGACAGCCGGGAGGCCGTGGTCGCCCACCCGGTCACGCTCGCGTCCCGCGCGGGGACGGCACAGGCCCTCGCCTCGGCCGCGTCCCGGAAGACGTACCCGCTGGTCGCGAGCTCCGGCAGGACCACGACGTCGACGTCGTCCGGCAGGGCGTCGAGGGCCGCCCGGATGGTCGCCGCGTTCGCGGCGAGGTCGCCGACGACGGGCGCGAGCTGGACGGCCGCGACCCGGGTCACCGGACCACGTCCTCGACGTCGTCCGGGGTGGACTCGCCCCGCGCCGGCGCCGGGCCGGTCCCGGCGACCGCGGGAGGAGCCTCCCGGTCGGTCCCGGTGGACGCAGCCAGGGCGGCCCGGACCCGCTCGACCAGCCCGCGGCGGAACGTGATGCCCAGGCCGATGAGCAGCCAGGCGGCGACGATGTACGGGAACCAGCTGTACGGCGCCTCGAGCCCGACGGCGTTCTTGTAGATCGTGTACAGCACGAGGGCGAGCGCCAGGACCGGGATGACGATCTGCCACTTCGGTGTCGCGGCACGCCCCGAGAAGAACAGGAACCGCACGGCGCCGACGGTCGCCAGCACGTACGCGACGAGCAGGGCGATCGTGCCGACGGTGAGCGCCCAGTAGGTCGCGTCGAGCACCGCGGCGCCCGAGAAGCGTTCGCCGATCACGATGAGCACCGCGACGACCGCCACCACGCTCAGCGCGTTGACCGGCGAACCCTGCGCGGACAGCTTCGACACCGGCCGAGCGAGACCGGTGTCGCGCGAGAGCGCGAACAGCACCCGGGCGGCGCCGGACAGGGTGCCGAGGAAGATCGCGAACAGGCTGACCACGGCGGCCAGGGTGAGCAGGTCGGCGAGCCAGGTGCCGACGTAGGTGCGCGCGAGGTCGCCGTACGGCGCGGCGGAGCCGGCGAACTGCTTCACCCCGGCGGCCGAGGTGCCGTAGCCCAGCGACTGCGCGATGATCGAGAGCAGGTAGAACGCCCCGACGACGACGATCGCGATCTTCAGCGCCTTCGGGATGTCCCGCTTGGGGTTGCTCGTCTCCTCGCCGAGCGTGGCAGCGCCCTCGAACCCGGCGAACGCCAGGAACCCGAACACCGCGGCACCGGCGATCAGCCCGACGTCGGTCCCGCTCGGCAGCGCCAGGAAGTCCCAGCTGAGGTGTCGACCTGCCGGAGCTGCACCGACGCCCAGGCGGACCAGCACGACGACGTTGAGGATCGTGACGAGCACCGCGCCGATGAGTTCGGCGTACAGCAGGGACCGGGTGATGACGTGCACCTCGCGGCGCCCGAGCAGGACGACCACCGCCAGGGCGACGACCGTGATCCAGATCCAATCGGGTGCGACGTCGAGGCCCAGGTCGTTCAGCAGCTGCGTCACGAAGAGGCTGATCTCGATGCCGGACCCGGCGCCGATCGTGACGTAGGCGAAGAACAGCGCCCAGCCGGCGATGAAGCCCGCGCGGGCGCCGAGTGTCAGGCCGACCGTGGCGTACACCGACCCGGTGTGGGCGATGTGCCGCGAGAGCTTGACGAACCCGTAGGCGACCAGGGACACGGCCACGAGGGCGAAGACGAACGCCCAGGTGGCACCGCGTCCGAGGATCCCGGCGGCACCGGCTCCGAGCAGCGCCATGACGCCGACCGGTCCGATCAACCCGACCGAGAAGGCGGCCGCGTCGGCGACCTTGAGTTCACGCTTGAGGCCGGGGGCGGCCGGGGTGGGGTGGTGCTCGGTGGTCATCGCTGGCTCCGATGCGGTCGGGGGTCGGGGTGGGGGGACAGGTCAGTCGGAGGTTGCGTGCACCGGGGCGTAGGTCTCCAGGCGCATCGTCGCGGTCGCCCGGTGTGCGCTCATGCCCTCGCTCGCGGAGATCACGTCCACCGCGTGTGCCACCGACGGCGTCGCCTCGCGGGCGATGCGCTGGTAGGTGAGCGGCTTGAGGTAGCGCGACACCGACAGTCCGGCACTGTGCTTCGCGCCACCGGCGGTCGGCAGGGTGTGGTTCGTGCCCGCCATGCCCTTGTCCGAGTACGCCACGGTGCTCCAGTGCCCGAGGAACAGCGAGCCGTAGTTCGTGAGGTGGTCGTGGTACCAGGCGTCATCGGCCGTCTGCACCTCGAGGTGCTCCGGCGCGAACTCGTCCATCACCCGCACGGCGTCCTCACGGGAGCCGACGAGCACGACCGAGCCGTGATCCCGCCAGGCCGGACCGCAGATCGGCTCCGTCGACAGGGTCGGGAGCTGCCGTTCGACCGCGGCGACGACCTCGTCGGCGAGGCGCTCGGAGGTCGTCACGAGGGCAGCCGGGGAGTTCGGCCCGTGCTCGGCCTGCCCGAGCAGGTCCGCGGCGACGACCTCGGCGTCCGCGGTGTCGTCGGCGATCACGGCGACCTCGCTCGGCCCGGCGAGCAGGTCGATCGCGACCGTGCCGAACAACTGGCGCTTCGCTTCGGCCACGAAGGCGTTGCCCGCGCCGACGAGCATGTCGACCGGGTCCAGGTCGGTGTCGAGCAGGCCGAACGCCATCGCGGCGAGCGCCTGCACGCCGCCGAGCACGAACAGCCGGTCGACGCCGGACAGGTACGCGGCGTAGGTGACCGCGTCGTTGGCGCCACCGTCGGGCTGCGGCGGGGTGCACGCCACGACGGTGGGGACGCCCGCGACCTTCGCGACGCCGACGGTCATGAACGCGCTCGCCGTCAGCGGGAAGCGGCCGGCGGGCAGGTACGCACCGACGCTGCCGACCGGCACGTAGCGCTGCCCCACGACCAGGCCGTCGACGAGTTCGGCTTCGAAGTCGACGAGGTGCTCGCGCTGCATCGCGGCGAACTGCTTCGTCCGCGCCGAGCCCAGCTCGATCGCCGACCGCAGGTCCGGGGCGAGGCGGTCCCCGCTCGCCGCGATCTGCGCCGCGCTGAGCTCCACGGGGGCGTCCTGCCGGTCGAGCTCCTGTGCGTACCGCCGGATGGCGTCCATGCCGTCGCGCTCGATCTCGGCGAGCATCCGGCTGACGGTGGCGACGACCTCGGGGTCGCGCTGCGCCGGCGGGACGTCGACGCCGGGTGCCTTGACGAAGCGGAAGCGGTCGCTGTTCCGTGCGGTGAAGCGGGAGGAGAGTTGCATGCGATCAGCGTGGCCGCTGCCGCGCTGCGGAGAAAGCCCGAAGTCCGGGCAGGAGCCATCGGGGAACACGATGGCTCGGGGCCGGGCGGTGCATCACGCCAGCGGTTGACGGCCTCGATGACGAGCGCGTTCGGTCGCCACACGCCGTCCGGCCGTAGTAGCGGATGCCGCTGCTGTCGCCCGCGGACAACAACGCAGCTACCGGCTTGCGCAGCGACCACCCGGTGTTCTGGGGAGAGCAGCGGCGTTCTGGACACGGGTCCGCGACGGGCGGTGACCACGCGCAACCCGTCCATGGGTCGAGACCCACGGGGGGCGCGCAGTCACATGCTGTCGATGAGCCGGAGGGCGTACCCGTCTGGGATCTTCTGCTGCTCGACGTAGTGCACGAACACCGGTGCAGCCTCGTCGGCGGTGAAGAGCTCTGCCGGGTGCCGGGGCTCGTGCGCGTCCTGCACGTCGATGGCGTCCGTCAGCGGCTCCGCGAGGTCGTGGTCGCGGCCGACGACGTAGAACCGGTACTCGCCGTCGTCCTCACGGCGGCGCAGTTCAATGCTCATCTTCTCCGCGGTGCCGCCGGCTTGCAGATAGGCGGCGTCGAACTCTGCTTCGACCTTCTCCGGGTTGAACATCCAGTCGGCGTCGTCGGGGCACCACCAGATTCGCCACGCGAAGTGCTCGTCGTCGTCGAGCAGACCGAGCATGTGCCTCACCTGTTCCTGCATCGGCCGGAACGTTTCCTTGAGGACACTGCTGATGCTGCTGTTGGTCTCTTGGATGATCATGCGTTACTTCACTCGCTGGTAGTTGACCGACGTCGCAGTCCACGTCGTCTTCACCGGACGCCCCGACGAAGAGCGGCTGCATCCACGTTGATGCAGCCGCTTCTCGTGCTTGACCGGTGGTCGTCACCGTTGGGTGAACGTTGACCTGGGTGGAACCCCAGCCTGCGGACCCTTGCACTTCCGCTTGTCTGTGCCCCTGGAGGGACTCGAACCCCCAACCCTTTCCTTAGGACGGAACTGCTCTTCCATTGAGCTACAGAGGCCGGCCCGTCCACTCTAGCGGGCGCCGGCTACACCCTCGCCCGGAACGGCTCGAGGAACGCCGCGAGCTCCGCCGTGTACGACTCGGGCTGCTCAAAGGGCGCGAAGTGCCCACCACGCTCGGGCTCCGTCAGCGACACCAGGTTCGTGGTCCGTTCGAGCCACTCCCGAGGCGCTCGGACGAGGTCGCCCGGGTAGAGCGTGAACCCCGAGGGCGTCTCGACGCGTCGGGAGGTCTGCTCCGGCGGGATCGCGGCGTTCGCCCGGTACATCCGCATCGCGGAGCCGATGGTCCCCGTCGCCCAGTACTCGGTCACGAGCGCCAGGACCTCGTCGCGCGTGTAGACGGACCAGAGGTCGCCGTCGCAGTCGCTCCACGACCGGAGCTTCTCGACGATCCAGGCCGCGAGTCCGGCCGGCGAGTCGGTGAGCCCGGCGGCGGCGGTCTGCGGCTTCGTGCGGTGCATCGCCGCGTAGGCACCTTCGGCGTCCCGCCACGCCGCGGTGGCCCGGACGAACTCCCGCTCGGCAGGGGAGAGCGCGTCGACGTCGATCCCCGGCCACGGCAGTCCGCCGTCGATACGGTGGACGGCGACGACGCGGTCGGGGTGGTCGAGCGCGAGGTACCGGGCGACGTGCGTCCCGATGTCCCCACCGGCGACGGCGAAGCGCTCGTGGCCGAGCTCGGTCATGAGCGTCGCCCAGAGTCCGGCGACGTCGCGGGCATCGAGCGTCGTGGGCGGGACGGCGGAGAACCCGTACCCGGGCATGTCCGGCACGACGACGTCGAACCCGGCGTCCGCCAGGAGCGGCAGGACCTTGCGGTACCGCCAGTTCGAGTCGGGCCAGCCGTGCGCGAGCAGCAGCGGCATGCCGCCCTCGCCGGAGCGCAGGACGTTGATGCCCAGGCCGTCGACCTGGACGGTGCGGCTCGGCAGCGCGGCGAGGGCCGTACGGTGCGCCTCGAAGTCGAACCCGTCCGCCCAGTACGCCACCAGGGCGCTCAGCTCCTCGACGTCGGCGCCGAGGGACCACCCCGCGCCCGCGGGGGCGTCCGGCCAGCGGGTCGCACGCAGGCGCGCTCGGAGGTCGGTGATGGTGTCGTCGTCGATCCACATCGCTGGCATGCCCGGGACGCTACGCACGCCCACCGACACCCGGCAGGATGGGACGGTCCCGTCACCACAGGAGGAACTCCGATGCCCACCGTCCTCTTCGTATGCGTGCACAACGCCGGTCGGTCGCAGATGGCCGCCGGTTACCTCCGGCACCTCGCCGGTGACCGCATCGACGTCGTCTCCGCCGGCTCCGAACCCGCCGAGCGCCTCAACCCCGTCGCCGTCGCGGCGATGGCCGAGGACGGCGTGGACATCGTCGGCGAACAGCCGCGCGTGCTCACGACCGACGCCGTGCGCACGGCCGACGTCGTCGTCACGATGGGCTGTGGTGACGCGTGCCCGGTGTTCCCCGGCAAGCGGTACGAGGACTGGGAACTGACCGACCCCGCAGGACTCCCCCTCGACGCCGTGCGGCCGGTGCGGGACGAGATCCGCGCCCGCGTCCAGACGCTCGTCACGGAGCTGGTCGGCTGACGGCGACGCTGCTGGACTTCCCCTTCCGGAACCACTTGCCATTCTGGCAAGTACATGCCAGGGTGGATCGTGGAAGGGAGCAACCATGAGCAACCACGAAACCGTCAGCCCGAGCGAGGCCCGTCGACTCCTCGATCACGCAGACCGACTCAGCCGACGCGCCCACGACCAGACGCGGTGGCCGTACGTCACGTTCATCCTCGCGCTCGGCATGGTCACCGCGTTCGGCGCACTGGGGATGGGCCTGACGACCGGCGACGCGTTCGGGCTGGTGTACGTCACCACCCTCGCCGCGTTCTTCGCGCTCATCGTGTTCTTCGCGGTGTCGATCCGCGGCCGGTCGGCGTTCGCTCGGAGCCGACGGTGGACGGCGTACATCGCCAGCTGGGTCGTCACCTACGCGGCCGCCATCGCCGTCGTGGGCTGGGTGCACGGCTCGGTGCTGTGGTCCGGCGTGACCAGCGGGGCGATCCTCGCCGTGACGATGGCCTGCGCGGCGTTCGAGGCCCGGCGATGACCGTGACGGACCGCACGCACGCTCGACACCGCCTCGACGACCACCTGCAGAACCCGGTGCGGTTCTCGATCGTCGCCGCGCTCGACCGCGCGGGAACGCTCGGCTTCCGCGAAGTGCGTGACGCCGTCGAGGTCACCGACTCGGCGCTCAGCAAGCAGGTCGCCGTCCTCGAGAACGCCGGCTACCTGTCGGTCGGCAAGGCCTTCGTCGGGAAGACCCCCAGGACGTCGCTGACGCTCACCCGCAGCGGCCGCGACGCGTGGCGCACGCACCTCGACGCGCTCCGCGAGATCGCCGGTCAGCCGGAGCGGGACGACCCGGCGCGGTGACCGGAGGTCGGACTGGAGGCCCGTGGCGGTGCCGCCACGGGCCTCCAGTCCGACGCCGAGCAGCAGTCCACCGTGCGGACGCTGCCGACGAGCGTCAGACCGCGGAGACGACCGAGTACGCCGCCTCCCTCGCGGCGGCGAGTGCTCGCGTCGACGACGAGTGCGCGCGCGGGCGCGGGCGCACTCGTCGTTCCGACGCGCAGAGGTTCGGCCCTGCCGTCAGGCGGCGACCAGGAACTCGTCCCAGTCCGGCTGGGGCCGCTCCACACCGCGCACCACCCAGCTCGCACCGTGCGGGGCCTTCGGGCGGAACCGCAGGTGCCAACCCATCTCCCGCGGGGTCCGGTCACCCTTCTTGTTGTTGCACGCGAGACAGCAGGCGACGAGGTTCTCCCACGAGTCCTCGCCCCCACGCGACTTCGGCTGCACGTGGTCGATCGTGGTGGCGTGCCGGTCGCAGTACGCGCAGCGGTTGGCGTCCCGACGGAGGACCCCGCGGCGGGACACCGGCACCAGTCGCGCGTGCGGGATGCGCACGTACCGGGTGAGGATGATGACGGACGGACGGTCGTAGCTCGACGTCGACCCGGCGATGGGGTGGTCGAGGTCGGCGGCGACGATGGCGGCCTTCTGGTTCATGACCAGCACGAGGGCCCGACGGAACGAGATCACCGCGAGGGGCTCGTAACCGGCGTTGAGGACGAGAGTGCGCATGGGTTCCCTTCCGACGAGCCTGGACGGCTTCCAGGCGGTGCGGGACACCGGACCGGACGACGTCGAACAGGGGATCGCGACCCGGTCCCGGAACGAAGAAGAGCACCACCCCGCAGGGCAGTGCTCGTCGTCACGCTGGGGCGTGCAGTTGCACGCAGGTCGTGGTCGACCGTATGTCGACGTACGCGCGCCGACCCATGGTGCGGGTCGTGCGTGACGATGACATGAGGTCTCCTGTTCGGGCCGTGTCGGGCCGATGTCGCCAGGTTAACCCAGAAACCGGCTCAGCACGAGGAGTGCTGAGCCGGTTCTCCGGTTGTTCACCGGACGCAGTGCGTGAGCAGGGACGTCAGACGCCCATCCGGACGATGTGGTAGTCGCTGGTCCAGATCGGACGGATCGACACCGAGCCGCCGGGCTTCGGGGCGTCCATGATCATGCCGTTGCCCATGTAGAAGCCGTCGTGCGCCTCGTTGTTGAAGATGACGACGTCGCCGGGCTGGGCCTCGGACGTGGGGATGGTGGTGCCGGCCTGGTCCTGGAGCGGGACCGAGTGCGCGAGCTTGATGCCGTACTGCGCGTAGACGAACATCACGTAGCCGGAGCAGTCGAATCCGGACGGGTCCGCACCGCCGAAGACGTACGGGGTGCCGATGTACTGCTTCGCGGTCGCGACGACGGCCGGGAGCGAGAACGGGGTGTTCGCGGCCGGGGCGACGGACGCGCTGGCCGTGGAGGTCGTCGTCTTGGAGGCCAGGTAGTCCTGCGCCGTCGGGCCCTTGTAGGACGCGTACTGCGCGGCGGTCGCTGCGCGGGCGGCCTGCACCTCTGCTGCGTGCTTCTCGGCGGCGAGGGTCGCGGACGAGGTGGCGGAGTAGCCGTCACGGCTCGTGTCGGCGAGCGCAGCGGCGTCGGAGACGGAGAGCTGCTGGCTCTGCGTCGTGCGGATCGCCTGCTGCGCGGTCGCGGTGTCGGAGGCCCCGGACTGCTGCGTCGTCGCGAAGGCGGCGGGGACGGCCATGGTGCCGAACATGCCGGCAGCCATCGTGAGGACGATCGGCGCCATGAACCGGCGCTTGCGCGAGCTGGAGCTCGGCTTCTGCGGGTCACTGGCGGTGCGCGTCGCGACCGGCTGCTTGGCGTGGGTACCGGTGGCACGCATCGCCCGCGTGGCGCTGGAGCGCTTCGGGGTCTTGGCCTCGGCTTCACGAGCGGCCCGCCGGGTGAGCGGGGCGACCGTGTCGAGCGTCGAGTTCGCGGTGTTCGTCGGGTTCGCGGGCGTCACGTCCGCGGCGGAACCGGTCTGCGTCAAGGTGGGGGGTCTCCGGCGTCTCGTCATCGCACACCCGACGAGCGTCGAGTGTGCGCAACCCCATCCGTTCGTCATCGTTTCCGATCGAGGCAGGAGACGGGTTCGAGACGTCCTGCCACGGGTTCCCGGGTCGGTGTCAGCCCGGGGACTCGTCGAGTGTACGGGCGCTTCGTTACCTTGTCGAGACGAAAACGGCCCTTTGTAACAGAACGATGACGAAGCCCAGGTCAGAGCCGGTTTCCTGATCTCGACACGATTCCGTCGGGCGGGTCGCCAGACGTCCCCCGACGGTGTACCCCGACGGGCTACGCGGCGTCGATGTAGACGTGCTGCGCGACCTCGGAGGGCAGCTCGATGCCGGCGTCTTCGCCCTCCACGCGGACGGCGACGTAGGCGCCGGCGCGCTGGACACTCGCCATCCGGCCGGGCATCACGCCGGCCGACCGCAGCTGGTGCAACAGCTCCGGTTCGAACTGCACGGGCTCACCCAGGCGACGGATGACACCGCTCGCGACGGCGTCGGTGCCCTCGGTCGCGGCGACGATGTTGCGGACGCCGTCGAGGAAGCCCCCGGCGTCCGGACCACCGATCTCGGCGAGACCGGGGATCGGGTTGCCGTACGGGGACTCGGTCGGGTTGCCGAGCATCTCGAGCAGGCGGACCTCGACCTGCTCGCTCATCACGTGCTCCCACCGGCAGGCCTCGTCGTGGACGAATGCCCAGTCGAGGCCGATGACGTCGGCCAGCAGCCGCTCGGCCAGTCGGTGCTTGCGCATCACGTGGGTGGCGCGGGAACGGCCCTCACCGGTGAGTTCGAGGTGGCGGTCCCCCGAGACGACGACGAGGCCGTCGCGCTCCATCCGGGCGATCGTCTGCGAGACGGTCGGGCCGGAGTGCCCCAGTCGCTCGGAGATGCGCGCACGCAGCGGGACGATCCCCTCTTCTTCGAGGTCGAGGATCGTCCGGAGGTACATCTCCGTGGTGTCGACGAGATCGGTCACGGTCCGCCTCTCCTGTACTGGGCCCAGCGCAGCCCACCCTACTTGTTCGGACCGACAGGAACCGACCCCTGGCCGCCCAGCGCGGGGCCGGATGGGATACCACCGCCGGTAGGATCGCTCCATGGCAGACATCGTCATCCCCGCCGAGTTCCTCCCCACCGACGGCCGCTTCGGCTGTGGCCCGTCCAAGATCCGCGGCGCGCAGCTCGAGGCGCTCGTGACCCGGGGAGCGACGATCCTCGGGACGTCCCACCGTCAGAAGCCGGTGAAGGACCTCGTCGGCAGTGTCCGGCAGGGCCTCGCCGACCTGTTCGACCTGCCGGACGGCTACGAGGTCGTCCTCGGCAACGGCGGCTCGACCGCGTTCTGGGACGCCGCGGCGTTCGGGCTGATCGAGCAGCGCGCCGAGAACCTGTCCTTCGGAGAGTTCGGCTCGAAGTTCGCCAAGGCCGCCGCCGCCCCGTGGCTGCAGGCACCGCACGTCGTCGAGGCACCGGGCGGTTCCCGCGCCGAACTCGAGATCGTGGAGGGCGTCGACGTCTACGCCTACCCCCACAACGAGACGTCGACCGGCGTCATGGCCCCCGTCGTCCGCGCGGCCGGCGACCCGGGCGCCCTGACGGTCGTGGACGCCACCAGCGCTGCCGGCGGCGCCGCGTTCGACGTGAGCGCGACCGACGTCTACTACTTCGCGCCGCAGAAGAACTTCGCCTCCGACGGCGGGATCTGGCTCGCGCTGTTCTCCCCCGCCGCGATCGAGCGCGTCGAGCGGATCGCCGCATCGGGTCGCTACATCCCGGAGTTCCTGTCGCTCAAGAACGCGGTCGACAACTCGCGGCTGAACCAGACGCTGAACACCCCGGCGATCTCCACGCTCCTGCTCCTCGACGACCAGGTGCAGTGGATCAACGCCTCCGGCGGTCTGGCCTGGGCGGACACCCGCACGAAGACGTCATCGTCGACGCTCTACGACTGGGCGGAGTCGGTCGACTACGCCGCGCCGTTCGTGCGCGACCCCGACCACCGGTCGCAGGTCGTCGCGACGATCGACCTCGACGACGCGATCGACGCGAAGGCCGTGGCCGCGGTGCTCCGCGCGAACGGCATCGTGGACACGGAGCCGTACCGGAAGCTCGGACGCAACCAGCTCCGGGTCGCGACGTTCACGGCCATCGACCCGGACGACGTGCAGAAGCTCGTCGGGGCCATCACCTACGTGGTCGGAGCCCTGCAGTCCTGATCGCTGCTCCGGCACGCCGGCACAGCACCCCGGAACGGACACAGCACCGCGGATCTCCGCGGTGCTGTGTCCGTTCCGAGGTTCGGAGCGCTGGCTACTGCTCGTCGTGGTCCGGCTCGCGGTGGTCGGCGAGCTGGTCGACGTCGACGCCCTCGATCTCGTCGTCGTCCGACTCGGCCAGGTCACCCTCGTCGGCGTCGGTGAAGTCGTCGTCGTCGAACTCGTCGTCGACGTCCGACGCGTCGTCGTCATCGTCCTCGTCGTCGTCCGACTCGTCGTCGTCGAACTCGTCGTCGTCGTCATCCGACTCGTCGTCGTCATCATCCGACTCGTCGTCGTCCGACTCATCCTCGTCCGACTCATCCTCGTCCGACTCGTCGTCGTCGTCGTCCGACTCGTGGTCGTGCCCGTCCTGGGCCGCACGGTACTCGGCCAGCCGCTCGGACCACGGGACCCACTCGGGCGCGAGGAGCGACCCGTCGCCGGGCATGAGCTCGACCTCGAGCACGGTGGGGTCGTCGCCCTCGACCTGGGCGATGCTGACGGTCCAGCGCCACCCCGGGTAGCCGGGCATCCGGTTCGCGAACAGGTACGACACGACGCCGCCACCCTCGTCCGTGACGCCGACGGCGCCCCCGACGGTCGACTCGTCGGTCACCTCGAGCAGGGCCTTGCGGGCGAGCGTGCGGAGCTCGGGGAGCTCGCGGGGCTCGTTCTCATCGGTCATGGTCATGCATCCAATTGGTCTGCGACGTGCCGCAGGATCGCGGCGAGGCGTGTGCCGTTCTTCGGGTAGCGACCGTGGCGGAGGTCTCCGCTGATCCGGTCGAGTTCCTTCACGAGGTCCTCCACGATGACGGCCATGTCGTCCGCCGAGCGGCGGGACATCTTCGCCAGCGACGGCTGCGGATCGAGCAGGCGGACGGACAGCGCCTGCGATCCGCGCTTGCCCTGCACGACCCCGTACTCGAGCCGCGAGCCGGCCTTCACGGTCGTCACGCCGTCCGGGAGCGAGGACGCGTGCAGGAAGACCTGGTCGCCGTCGTCGCCGGTGATGAACCCGAACCCCTTCTGGTCGTCGTAGAACTTGACCTTGCCGGTGGGCATGCGTGGACTCCTTGATGGGTGTGCTGGCCGTGGTGCGGATATCCTGGGTCGATGGCCAAGCCGACCCGATCCCCCGGGGACACGCGGAACTCCGCTGAACCCCCGGCGACGTTCAATCGTACCGAACGCGCCCTCGCGTTCATGGTGGGTGGCATCTTCATCGCGGGATTCCTCTGCATGATCGCCATGATCGTGATGTGGCTGACGGTCCCGACGGCCCAGAGCGGCATGCCGTGGCCGGTCATCATGGCGATCCCGCTGATCGGTTTCCCGATCGGGATGGTCCTCATGCTCGTCCTCCTCGCCATCACCTGGACCCGTCGCGCACGAGCGAACCGGGAAGCCCGCTGACGTCCGCCCGCGGACGCGAGCGCAGGCCGATGACGACCACCGCCGACCTGGCAGCCCGCCTCCGGGCGATGCCGGACGACGACCTCGAACGACTCATCGTCGCTCGCGGGCTCCCCACCGCCGTGCTCGGCGACAGCGGCCCGCAGAGCGTGACCGACTTCTTCGACCTCGCCGAGGCGTTCCGCACGGACGCCGCGGTCGACGCAGCGATCGAACGCCTCCCGCGACGAGCGCTCCTCGCCCTCCGCGACGGCGTCGCCGGACCCGACCTCGGTCCGGCGCTCGACCTCGCGCTGGCCGACGAGGACGGCCGGGTCGACGACGCGGTCGCCGCACGCGTGGCCGCTCACCCCGACCTGGCCGCCCTCGGCCCGGGAGGCCCGGCCCACGTCCGCCCCGCCGCTGGCGTCGACGACGTGGGCGGGTCCACGGCCGCGCGCACCACGGGCGCCGAGCGCGCGTTCGACACGATGACGATGCTCGCAGAGCTCCTCCGCGCCGTGGACGAGGGCGGTGTCCGTGAGCTCGTGAAGGGCGGGATCGGCTCGCCGATGGCCAGGGCCCTCGGCGAACGGTCCGGCGCGGACGCGGACGTCGTCCCCGGTCGTCTCGACCTCCTCGAACGCATCCACTTCGCCACGACGGCGGACGGAGCGTGGTCGTTGACCGAGGACGGTCGGACGTGGCTGACCACCCCGTGGCCGACCAGGTGGGTCCGTCTCGTTGCGCGCTGGCGGGACGGCCTGGACCCCGCCGTGCGCGAGGTCCTCGCCGCGGCCGACGGCGACTGGCGCGACCTGGTGGCCCTCGGGCGCTGGGCCTACCCGGCCGGTGCCAGGTGGCTCGACGCGACCCTGCTCGACGTGGCCGGGACGGCCGGAGCGCTCGGCGTGACGGTGGACGGCACCGTCACGGACACCGGGCGGGCCCTCCTCGGTGCCGACCCCGACACGGCCGAGCACGCGGCCGCAGCCGACCTCCCCCCGACGGTCGAGGGCGTCTACCTGCAGCACGACCTCACGGTCATCGCGCCGGGGCCGCTCGCGCCCGCGGACGACGACCAGCTCCGGTCCGTCGCCGACCTCGAGGCGCCGGGGCTCGCCGCGCGCTACCGCGTCTCCGAGGACTCGCTCCGCCGCGCCCTCCGGTCGGGCAGCTCACGCGAGCACGTCGTGGCCCTGTTCGAGCGGATCGGCGTGACCGGCGTCCCACAGCCCCTGGCGTACCTCATCGACCAGGTGGCGGCCCGGGACGGCAGCATCGTCGTGGACCGCGGCGAGGACGGCGCCGGCGCCGTCGTCCGCGGGACCCCCGACCAGCTCGACCTGATCGGGGTGGACGCCGAGCTCCGTCAGCTGGCGTGGGAGCGGCCCGACCTCGAGACGCTCGTCTCCCACTACCCGGCGCACGTGGTGCACGCGGCGCTGGAGGACCAGCGCTACCCGGCCGTGTTGCGGCCGGGCGCACGCCCCGAGCCGCGCCACGAGCCTCCAGGCCGGCGCCGGCCCGCCGGCCGGTCTCCGGAGGCCGCGGCGAGGGCCGTCGTCGAGCGGCTCCGCCTCACCACCCAGCGCGGCGACGCCGAGCCGGAGCAGGAGTGGCTGGGTCGGCAGATCGACCTGGCGATCCGTGGGCGGACCCCGATCCGTGTGGTCGTGCGGATGCCGGACGGCTCCGAGCGCCCGTTCTCGATCGTGCCGACCTCGGTCGCCGCCGGGCGGATCCGCGGCAAGGACACGGCGGCCGACGTGGAGCGCACGCTCCCGCTGTCCCTCGTCCTGTCCGTCGACAGCGATGCCTGACACAGGTCCTCGCGGCTAGGCTGGAAGGCCATGAACGGACCGCTGATCGTCCAGAGCGACCGCACGGTGCTCCTCGAGGTCGCACACCCCGATGCCGAGGACGCCCGTCACGAGCTCGCTGTGTTCGCCGAGCTCGAGCGCGCCCCAGAGCACGTCCACACCTACCGCGTCACGCGGCTCGGCCTGTGGAACGCGCGAGCTGCGGGGCACGACGCCGAGAGCATGATCGCCACGCTCGAGCGGTACGCGAAGTTCCCCGTGCCGCAGAGCGTCACGGTCGACATCCGCGACACCGTCGCCCGCTACGGACGGCTGGTCATCCGGCGGGAGGACCCGGCGGACGCGCCCGTCATCGCCAACTCGCCGGAGGAGGAGCTCGAGCGCCAGCCGACCCTCCTCCTCACCGCGACCGACCCGCTGGTCCTCGCCGAGGTCGTCCGGTCGAAGCGGATCAAGCCGCTCCTCGGCGACCGGCGCTCCGACACCGCCATCGAGCTGCAGCAGTGGGCGCGCGGACAGGTCAAGCAGGAGCTCGTGAAGATCGGCTGGCCGGCCGAGGACCTCGCCGGCTACACGCCCGGACAACCGCACGCGATCGACCTGGCGACGACGGACTGGGACCTCCGGCCGTACCAGCAGGACGCGGTGCAGAGCTTCTTCGCGCAGGGCTCCGGCGTCGTCGTGCTGCCCTGTGGTGCGGGGAAGACGCTCGTCGGCGCGGGGGCGATGGCGACCGTCAAGGCGACGACGCTCATCCTCGTGACGAACACCGTCTCCGCGCGGCAGTGGCGGACGGAGCTGCTGCGCCGGACCAGCCTGACCGAGGACGAGATCGGCGAGTACTCCGGCAGCGTCAAGGAGATCCGACCGGTCACGATCGCGACCTACCAGATCCTCACCGCCCGCCGGAAGGGCGAGTACACGCACCTGTCGCTCCTCGACGCCCTCGACTGGGGCCTCGTGGTCTACGACGAGGTCCACCTGCTGCCGGCGCCGGTGTTCAAGCTCACCGCCGACCTGCAGGCCCGCCGACGCCTCGGGCTGACCGCGACGCTCGTGCGCGAGGACGGCCGCGAGGGCGACGTCTTCTCCCTCATCGGGCCGAAGCGCTACGACGCCCCGTGGAAGGAGATCGAGGCGCAGGGCTACATCTCGCCGGCGTCCTGCTACGAGGTGCGCATCGACCTGCCGCACGAGGACCGGCTGGAGTACGCGGCGTCCGGTGACGACGAGCGCTACCGACTCGCCGCGACGACCCCGGCGAAGACCCCGGTGGTGCGCGCGCTGATCGAGAAGCACCGTGGCGAGCAGATCCTCGTCATCGGGCAGTACATCGACCAGCTCGACGCACTGGCGTCCTCCCTGGATGCCGCCGAGATCACGGGTGCGACGCCCGTCGACGAGCGTGAGCGACTGTTCCAGGCGTTCCGTTCCGGCGATCTGGACGTGCTGGTGGTGTCGAAGGTGGCGAACTTCTCGGTCGACCTGCCCGATGCGACCGTCGCGATCCAGGTCTCCGGGTCATTCGGGTCGCGGCAGGAGGAAGCGCAGCGGCTCGGCCGGCTCCTGCGGCCGAACAAGGACGGGCTGCCGGCCTCGTTCTACACGCTCGTGACGCGGGACACCGTGGACCAGGACTTCGCCCAGAACCGGCAGCGGTTCCTGGCCGAGCAGGGGTACTCCTACACGATCCTCGATGCCGATCAGGTCCAGGACGCTTCCCCTTCACTCTCAGGGAACGTTTAGACAACAGTCAGATGATTGGGTCATGACCGATGGACCCAAGATCCTCATCGTCGACGACGAGCCGAACATCCGCGACCTCCTCACGACCTCGCTGCGCTTCGCCGGCTTCGCCGTGCGTGCGGTCGGGAACGGTGCACAGGCGATCTCCGCCGTGCTCGAGGAAGAGCCGGACCTCATCATCCTCGACGTCATGCTCCCCGACATGAACGGCTTCGGCGTCACCAAGCGCCTCCGTTCCTCCGGGTACACCTCGCCGATCCTGTTCCTCACGGCGAAGGACGACACCGAGGACAAGATCACCGGTCTCACCGTCGGCGGCGACGACTACGTGACGAAGCCGTTCTCGCTCGACGAGATCGTCGCGCGCATCAAGGCGATCCTGCGCCGCACGATGAACGACGAAGAGGACGCGATCATCCGCGCCGGCGAGCTCACGATGGACCAGGACACGCACGAGGTCACCATCGGCGACGCGCAGATCGAGCTCTCCCCCACCGAGTTCAAGCTGCTGCGCTACCTCATGCTCAACCCGAACCGCGTGCTGTCGAAGGCGCAGATCCTCGACCACGTGTGGGAGTACGACTTCAACGGGGACGCGGGCATCGTCGAGTCCTACATCTCGTACCTCCGTCGGAAGCTCGACCAGTACTCGGCCGAGCCGATCATCCAGACCAAGCGCGGGTTCGGCTACATGCTCAAGGCGTCCAAGGCGTCCTGACCGCCGGAGTTCTCACGGCGCTCGTCCGGTTTCACCGGGCGGGCGCCGTCTACCGTTGAGGCAGCATGCACGCGAGAATGAACCGCTGGTGGGACGGCATATCCCTGCGCACGAAGATCACCGGGATCACGGTGCTCCTCGTCGCGCTCGGGCTGCTCGTCGCCGGCCTCGGCACCATGACCGTGCTGTCGACGTACCTCCTCAAGCAGCTGGACAACCAGGTCACGACGACGACCACGCAGCTCGAGGGGCAGAACATCTCCGACGGGGAGCAGTACTGCAAGATCTCGCAGGTGCTCGAGAAGAGCACCTACGTCGCCGCCTACGCCGCCGACCGCAAGCAGATCTGCGACACCCAGTCGACCTCGCAGCCGGACATCTCTTCCGTCGACTTCGCCGCTGCCGCGAAGACGAGCAACCCGTTCAGCCTCTACGACAAGCAGCACAACCACGAGTGGCGCGCCCAGGTCTCCCCCGCGAACCTGCAGAACCTCGCGACCGGGTCCACCGAGACCGGGTACGTCCTCGTCGCGGTGTCCAGCGCGGACACCGACCAGACGATCACCCGCTTCACGATCATCTTCCTCGGCTTCGGCATCTCGGTGATCCTGCTCGGGGCGATGCTCACGCGGCTCCTCGTCACCGCGACGTTCGACCCGTTGCGTGACGTCGAGGACACCGCCGCCCGCTTCGCCGCGGGCGACTTCAACCAGCGCCTCGACGCCGACACCCCGAACACCGAGGTCGGTCGCCTCAACCGGTCGCTCAACGCGATGCTCGAGCGGATCGACAGCGCCTTCGAGGACCGTCAGCGCACCATCGACCAGATGCGCCGCTTCGTCGGTGACGCCTCCCACGAACTCCGGACGCCGCTGGTGTCCCTCCGCGGCTACGCCGAGCTCTACCGGATGGGGGCGCTGCGCAAGGACGAGGACGTCGCCCAGGCGATGGACCGCATCGAGAAGGAGGCCCAGCGCATGGGTCTCCTGGTGCAGGACCTCCTGCAGTTGGCGCGCATCGACGAGTCGAAGCCCCTCGAGCTCGGTCCGGTCGACCTCGTCGCGATCGCCCGCGACTCGGCGCTCGACACCATGGCGTCGAACCCGGACCGCGAGATCCAGGTGCTCGTCGAGGACGTGCCGCAGGCGGTCCGTGCGCCGTCGGCCTTCGGCCCTGCCGCCACTCCCTCGTCCTCGGACGCGCCTCCGGCCTCCCCCTCCGCGAACACCACGGGGCCGATCGCGTTCTCACGGCAGACCCTCGCGCGACTGCGGGCACGCCGGACCCGAGCGATGAACGTCGACGGGCCGATCACCGACGAGACCACCCCGCTGCCGACGATCGTGATGCCGAAGCGACCGCCCATCGTGCTCGCCGAGGAGAACAAGATCCGCCAGGTCATCACGAACCTGATGGGCAACGCGATGCGGTTCACCGAGCACGACGCCCCGATCGAGATCGGCATCGGCGTGGATGACGACCGCGGCATGGCGCACATCGACGTGATCGACCACGGCGAGGGCATCCCGCCGCAGCTGCGCGACAAGATCTTCCAGCGCTTCTGGCGTGCCGACACGTCCCGCGCGCGGGACACCGGTGGCTCCGGGCTCGGTCTGGCGATCGTGTCGGGCATCGTCGCCGCGCACCAGGGATCCGTGGAGGTCCTCGACACCGACGGTGGTGGCGCCACGTTCCGTGTCTGGCTTCCCCTGCTCCCCCGCGACTACATGCCGCAGGCCGCCGAGCACGCTGCCCCCACCCTGTCCTGAGGCGCGGGGCTCATGCTCGGCCCGGCCCAGGTTCCGTCGCAGGCCGGGTTCCGTCCCCGGCCAGGTTCCGTAATTGCGGCATCTCGACGCGACGCACGGGCGTTTCGTGGCATCTCGGCGGTAGGCGGCGGCGAGTCGTGGAACCTCGAGAGAACGGCGCGCACTCCTGCTCCGGTTCGGTGTCAGGCGGCGCGACGCTGCTCGAGTCGGCGCTGCACGAATGCCTGGCGGAGCCGTTCAAACAGCACGCTCGGCCGGTCGGCGTCCATCGCCGTGGCGTGGATCACGATCCAGCGGTTGACGCTGAATCCGTTGGCTCGTCGCTGGTCCCGGCGGTACTGCTCTCGACCACGGTGGTGTTCCCCGTCGTACTCGAGCGCGATCCGCGACTCAGGCCACGCCAGGTCGACGCGGCCGAGGAACTGACCGTCATCGTCGAAGACGTCCACGTTCACTTCTGGCTCTGGGAACCCGGCATCGACGACGCTCAGGCGCATCCGGGTCTCCATGGGCGACTCTGCGCCAGCCCGGACGCGCCCCAACGCTGCTCGCGCCGTGACTGCGGCGCGGGCGTTCCTCGTGATCGCCGCAGCCAGGTCGTCGATGGTGGCCAGCGCGGATGGTCCGACGAAGAAGTCACCGAGGACCACGAGCTCCTCGACGGTGAGGATCGACGCGCATTCGAACCAGCACCGTGCCGGACCGCTCACCGGGATACCGTGCAGGGTCCTGACGTCGGGGTCGCCGACCCGGATCCGGTGCGGCGTCACCTGCGGCCGCCGCATGATCGGGGCCGGGCCGATCGACGTCACGTGGACGAGCGCATCCTGGAGACGACTCGGAAGTGGCGCGCCCCACAACCGAGCCGCGGTGACGTGACTGACGTACTGGTCTCGGCGGAGTACCAACGCGACGGCCTCGATGATGTCGACCTCGTACGCCGCAGGTGCGCGGACCCCGTGCAGTGGTGCCATGAGGTCACGACGCGTGAGCCGGGATCGGGAGAGTCCGTTCGCCAACGCGGCATCGACGCGGAACGGGCCCCGCCAGGTGTTCGGCACGGACGACGGATCGGTCATCCCAGAAGGATCAACGGTAGGTCTGTGGTGAACCGCGCTCTGGGATGGTTCCGTGGAGAACGAGGTGACCCGAGCCTCCTGTGCGGAACAGCCGCCGTCGGGTCGGCGGAACCAGGTGCCACAACTCGCCGGCCGCGTTCGACGGAGTTCCATGACTCACCGCGCCGAACGCGCGAGATGCCGCAATTACGGAACTTCGGGGGCGGGCCGGAACTTCGGCGGAGGGCGGGGGGGGCGGGCGCCGGCACCCCCGCACGCGGAAGGGCCCCCGCACGCGACTGCGTGCGGGGGCCCTTCCGTGTCAGGACTGGATCAGAAGTCCATGCCACCCGTCGGGTCGCCGGCCGGAGCGGCCGATGCCTTCTCGGGCTTGTCGGCGACGACGGCCTCGGTCGTGAGGAACAGACCGGCGATCGACGCGGCGTTCTGCAGCGCCGAGCGGGTCACCTTGGCCGGGTCGATGATGCCTGCGGCGATGAGGTCGACGTACTCGCCGGTCGCGGCGTTGAGGCCCCAGCCGGACTCGAGCTCGCGCACGCGGGCCGCGACGACACCGGGCTCCATGCCGGCGTTGAGCGCGATCTGCTTGAGCGGAGCGTCGATCGCCACGCGGACGATGTTCGCGCCGGTCGCCTCGTCACCCTCGAGCGAGAGGGAGTCGAGCGCCACGGCACCGGCCTGGATGAGGGCGACGCCACCACCGGCGACGATGCCCTCTTCGACGGCGGCCTTCGCGTTGCGGACGGCGTCCTCGATGCGGTGCTTGCGCTCCTTGAGCTCGACCTCGGTCGCGGCACCCGCCTTGATGACGGCCACGCCACCGGCGAGCTTCGCGAGGCGCTCCTGGAGCTTCTCGCGGTCGTAGTCGGAGTCGGTCGCCTCGATCTCCGCGCGGATCTGCTTGACGCGCCCGGCGATCTGGTCCTCGTCGCCAGCACCCTCGACGATGGTCGTCTCGTCCTTGGTGATGATGACCTTGCGGGCCTTGCCGAGCAGGTCGAGCGTCGCGTTCTCGAGCTTGAGGCCGACCTCTTCCGAGATGACCTGGCCGCCGGTGAGGATCGCGATGTCCTGCAGCATGGCCTTGCGGCGGTCGCCGAAGCCCGGGGCCTTGACGGCGACGGACTTGAAGATGCCGCGGATCTTGTTCACGACGAGCGTGGCCAGGGCCTCACCGTCGACGTCCTCGGCGATGATCAGGAGCTGCTTGCCGGCCTGGATCACCTTGTCGACGACCGGCAGGAGGTCCTTGATGTTCGAGATCTTCGAGTTGACGATCAGGATGTAGGCGTCCTCGAAGACGGCTTCCTGACGCTCGGGGTCGGTCACGAAGTACTGCGACAGGTAGCCCTTGTCGAAGCGCATGCCCTCGGTGAGCTCGAGCTCGGTGCCGAAGGTGTTCGACTCCTCGACGGTGACGACGCCTTCCTTGCCGACCTTGTCGATCGCCTCGGCGATGAGCGCACCGATCGTCGGGTCCGCGGCGGAGATCGACGCGGTGGCGGCGATCTGGTCCTTGGTCTCGATGTCCTTGGCGTTCGCGAGCAGCTGGTCGGAGACGGCCGCGACGGCCTTCTCGATGCCGCGCTTCAGCGAGACGGGGTCGGCACCGGCGGCCACGTTGCGGAGGCCTTCGCGGACGAGGGCCTGGGCGAGGACGGTCGCGGTGGTCGTACCGTCACCGGCGACGTCGTCGGTCTTCTTGGCGACCTCCTTGACGAGCTCCGCACCGATCTTCTCGTACGGGTCGTCGAGCTCGATCTCCTTGGCGATGGAGACACCGTCGTTCGTGATCGTGGGGGCGCCCCACTTCTTCTCGAGGACGACGTTGCGGCCGCGCGGGCCGAGCGTCACCTTCACGGCGTCGGCCAGCTGGTTCAGGCCGCGCTCGAGGCCACGGCGGGCCTCCTCGTCGAAAGCAATGATCTTAGCCATGTGAGTTTCTCGTCCCTCCCGGACGTCGTGGGGGTCTTCTGGCACTCAGCGTCACCGAGTGCCAACCCCGATTCTGGCACTCGACCCCCGAGAGTGCAACACACCCCGACACACGACGAGCACCCGGACGACACACACCCCGACACACGACGAGCACCCGGACGACACACACCCCGACACGCGACGAGCGCGCCGCCCCATCGGGGACGACGCGCTCGTGGTGTGGTTCGGACGACTACGCCGGACGCACCGACTCGGCCTGCGGTCCCTTGGACCCCGTGCCGACGTCGAACGTCACTGCCTGCCCCTCCTCGAGGACCTTGTAGCCGCTCATGTCGATGGCCGAGTAGTGGACGAACACGTCCTGGCCCCCTCCATCGACGGTGATGAAGCCGAAGCCCTTCTCAGCGTTGAACCACTTGACGGTTCCGTTGGCCATGATCTGTTGCTCCCTGCGGTACTGCTGTTGCGATCGACGGCGTCGTCGGGAGACGCCGCGGGTCGGGCCCGGGTGTTCCTGGCGAGCGCACCGAGGTCCGTCGACATTCCGATCACGGGATGACCACTTGTGACTCTAATCAGGAAGCGCGATTCGGCAAGAGGGCAACAGCCCATTTCACGTCGATTCCTCCGGAACTCAACGTGCCGGAAACACCGCCGTCACAAATGCCGGGTTCAACCGGTGAAGTCGGCCCCGAGCACGACGCTCACGTCGGCGTTCGGGAACGCCGACGACTGCTGCACGGCACTCACCCCCAGGGACGCCGCGATGCCCTTGGCGAGGGCCGCCTGCGACTCCTGCTGGTAGTAGACGATCGTCGACGGGGTGCCGGTCGTCCCGGCGTTGCCGCTCGAGGTCACCTTCCACCCCGCGGTCGTCAGCTTCGTCGTCGCCGTCGCGGCCAGACCACGCGTCGACGTGCCGTTGAGGACGACGAGCGTGGTGCTGCCCTGGTCCGACGGCGACGCCGCGGCCGCCTCGGACGAGCTGCCCGCCGACGGCTCGCCGGACGGTGCCGCCGTCGAGGTGGCCGACGAGGACGCCGAGGGCGCCGGGGACGAGCTGTCCCCGTTGAAGGAGTAGCTGCCGTTGAGGAGCGCGAGGACGAGCACCCCGATGCCGACGAGCACGCCGGTGGCGAGGGCCGCCCACGCGAACGCGATCCACCCGCGGCCCCGCCGGTACGAGCCACGGTGGGCGCCGACGCGTGGCCCGTCGGTCACGTCGTCGAAGCGGTCATGGGGGAATCTCGTCATCGTTCCTCTTCGGTTCCGGTGCCGGCATCGGCAGACGGGGACGCGGACCCGGGCACGACGAAGCTGCGGTTCGCCCGCGCGGTCGTCCGCGCACGGCGCAGTCGTTGGAGCCGTCCGACCAGCTGCGGGTCGTAGGCGAGCGCTGCCGGTGAGTCGATCACACGGTTCAGCACCTGGTAGTACCGCGCCGGGGACATGTCGAACTCGACCCGGATCTCCGCTTCCTTGGTCCGGTCGTGCCGCGCGCGGTCGTGCTCGAACGCGAGCACGTGCTTGGCGAGCTCACTGAGCTCGTCCGCGGGGATGGTCGTCACGACGGTCCGATCGCATTCGGGGAACGGGTCCCGCACATCGTAGGGGTGCGATCGAGGCCGACCCTGGCATGGTGCTGGACTGTCGCGGAATCGGCCGAACGCACGCTCAGCGTGGTCAGGACCAGCGGATCTCGGTGCCGAAGGCGTCGGACACCGCGACGGCCTGCCCGTCCAACGACAGTGTCGCGAACGCCGCAGGGTCGTCGGGGTCCACCTCCGGGGGCAGTGTCGCCGCCACGCCGGACAGGATCCCGGTCCGCTCGAGGGCGATCCACCGCACGCCCAGCTCGTGGATCCGGTCGACGAAGCGCTGACGCTCTCGCCCCGGGACGTAGACGAGCGTCCCGGTGGTCAGCACCACGGGTTCGCAGTGGTCCGGCAGGCGGTCGAGTGCCCGGTCCAGGTCGTCCGGCACGCGGCCGACGACCCGGACGGGAGGCTCGGCGAGCGTCGCGCGCGCTGCCTCGCGCATCAGGGCGGTGCGTTCCAGGGCCTCGGGCGGCACCGCCTCCACCAGACGGTCGAAGGCGCCGGTAGTCGCCAGGTCGACGGGGTGCGGGTCGAGTGCGACGCGGGCCGCGACCCGGATCGGCGCCGTGGCCGGCGCCGGCACCGCTCCCCGGGCGTCGGCGACCAGGTGGATCGACGGCTCCGTCGGTGCGGTGTGCATCCGCACGGTCCTGGTCGAGTCGCCGTCGGGCACCCGGTAGTCGAGCGTGACCCGGTCCGGGATCGAACAGAGCCCGGCGGACGCGCCGACGTCGACGAGCCCGATCGGCCGCGCGGAGTCGGTGGCGACGGCCGCGAGGAGCGGGACGACGGGGCCGAGCCGCCGCGGGTCGTTGGCCTGCATCGTGGCGGCGGTGAGGGCCGCGACCAGGGCGGGGCGAGCCTCCCGTCCGAGCGCGCGGAGCGCACCGGGGTCCGACGGATCAGCACCGAGTCGTCGCGCGACCGCGAACAGCAGCTCGGGCTGCCGCTGGGTCGGCGGGACCTCGTCGAGGAGCCGCACCAGGTGCTCGTCGAGCGAACGCGCCCAGGCGGCGTACGTCGGCGAGACGCCCTCGATGCGTTCCGCGTACGCGGCGTAGCGGTCCCTCGTCGTCACCCGCGGTGCATCCCGACGTGCCGGATGCCGGCTTCGACGTACGGCTCACCGAAGCGGACGAAGCCGTGGCGCTCGTAGAGGGCGGCGACGTACTCCTGGGCGTGCAGGACGAAGGGCTCGTGACCGTGGCGGTCGAGCACGGCGGCGACCAGCCGGCCGGCGATGCCGCGGCCGCGGTGCTCGGGGTGGGTGGCGACCCGACCGATCACCCAGGACGGCGGAGCGGTCCCTTCGGGGTGGACCTCGCCGGCAGCGGGTCGGATCAGGCGGAGGTACCCGACCGTTTCGTCGTCGGCGCCGAACCACCAGTGTTCGGTGTCCGGCTCCCGGTCGCGGCCGTCGAAGTCCTCGTCCGAGACGCGCTGCTCGAGCGCGAACACGCGGTTCCGGAGTCGGACTATGCCGTACAGTTCGTCCGTCGTCAGACGGTCCCATCGGGCGTGCTGCACGGAATGCTCGGACACCCGGACGAGTTTACTGAGGGTGGCTGCACCACAGCGCCAGAAGCAGGAGGCACATCAATGGCATACAACGTCGAGAAGACCGACGCCGAGTGGCGTGAGGAACTCTCCCCCGAGCAGTACGCCGTCCTCCGGCAGGCGGGCACCGAGCGCCCCTGGACGGGCGAACTCCTCGACGAGGAGCGCGCCGGGATCTACACCTGTGCCGCGTGCGGCGCCGAGCTGTTCAAGAGCGGCACGAAGTTCGACTCCGGCTGCGGCTGGCCGTCGTTCTACGAGTCGGTGGACCCCGATGCCGTCAAGCTCATCGAGGACAACTCGCTCGGCATGTCCCGCACCGAGGTCCGCTGCGCGAACTGCGGCTCGCACCTCGGGCACGTGTTCCCGGACGGCTTCGGCACGCCGACCGGCGACCGGTACTGCATGAACTCGCTCTCGCTCAACTTCTCCGAGAAGAGCGAATGAGTCCCCGACGCGCTCACCGGTAGGATGATGCGCGTCAGCCGGCATGGCGCAATTGGTAGCGCACCGTACTTGTAATACGGGGGTTGCGGGTTCAAGTCCCGCTGCCGGCCCTCTGATCGACCGTCCCGCGGCGGCCTCGGCCGCTCACCTGCGGACGGTGAGCCCGGTGCCGTCCGCGACGACCTCGCCGTCGGGGATCCACACGACGATGTCGTCCAGCCGCACCCGCTCGAACGACGACCGCTCCGAGGTGAGCAGGTCCCTGACCTCGACCGGCGGCGGGAAGCGCTCGTCGTTCCCGATGACGATCGCGGCGAACGGGGCGTCCCGCACGTCGCGCACCGCGCCGGTCGGGACGTACTCGACGTAGGCACTCGGCGAGATCCCGGCGAAGTAGACGTTCCCGCTGCGGACGCCCTCGTGGCGGAGCAGCGGCACGAGTCGGGCGATGCCGACCGGGCGCGTCTCCCAGACCGTCCGGGCGAACGGCGCGCTGGCGACCAACGCCACCAGGACCAGGAGGGTCGAGACCGTCGCGGTGAGACGCCGGGGCGGGAGCGCTGCGAGCCGCGCGAGGCCGATCGCGGCGAGCAGCACGATGAACGGCACCCACGCCGAGTAGTACGTCGGGAGCGCGACCTTCGCGACGAACGAGTAGAACACCACGAGCAGAGCCAGCGGCACGGCGAGGAACACGACGAGGCGCCCCGGGCGGACGACCGCGGCGAGCAGCACGCCGACCACGAACACGACGACGACCCCGGTGCCGACGCCCTCCTGCAGGAACAGGGCGTTCGCCCACCACGGCGCGAACTGGTGCACGACACCGCCGAGGATCACCGGGTGGCCGCCGGCGTTCTGTCCGCCCTGGACGTCGAGCATGTACCGGATGGCCGAGACCATCCCCATCGGCGCGTACAGCGCGACGCCCGTGACGACGAAGACCCCGAGCCAGACCGGTCCACCGATCGCGAGCGCCCGCCACTTCCGGAAGAGCATCGGGGCGACGAGGAACGCCGGGAGCAGCACGAGCGTCGAGACCTTCGACGTCACCGATGCGGCCATCAGCACCGCCGACAACGGGAGCCACCACCACCGGTCGGTCCGGAGCCACATCCAGATGGCGAACAGTGCGACGAGCGCGAAGAACGTCATGACCGGGTCGAGGAGCGCGACGCGGTCGACGCGGGCGCCGGCGCCGCCACGCGGGGTCAGCGTCCAGAGCGCCGCCGCGGCGTACCCGGCCCAGAACGAGACCTCCCGGCGCAGCCACCAGAACATCACGGCCGCGCCGATGACGACCATGGCGCCGACGAGCACGCGAGGACCGGTGGCACCGTCGCCCGCGACGAGCTGGGCGAGGCCGAAGAGGTACTTGGCGGTCGGCGGGTGCTCGCGGTTGAGCTCGAACGCCCCGTGCACGTACGCCAGACCGGCCTTGACGTAGGTCGCTTCGTCACCGCCGACGTTCTCGGACGCGATGCGCCAGAAGCACTGGTAGGCAGCGGCGAGCGCGAGCAGCACCAGAGCGGCCACGCGTACCCGTGGTCGCTGGGTCACGCCAGGGGTGGTCCGGTTCTGCACGCCGAGAGCTTACGGGGCGGCAGCCCGGAGCGCCTCGGCACCCCGGGCTGCTGCACCGTCTCGGTCAGCGGCCGCCGCTGATCCGGCGCTCCCGCTGCGCCACGCCCGCGGTCCCGTAGGGGTAGTCGTCGACCCGCGGGGCGCTGGCGTCGGTGAGTGCCGCGAGCTCCTCGTCCGTGAGCACGAGGTCGGCGGCGCCGAGGTTGTCCTGCAGCTGCGCGACGGTCCGCGCGCCGAGGATGACGCTCGTGACGGCCGGACGGGCGAGCAGCCACGCGAGGGCGACCTGCGACTTCGAGGCGTCGTGCGCGTCGGCGACCGCGGACACGGCGTCGAGCACCTGCCACGTGCGCTCGTCGCCGTTGCGGGCTTCCCACGCCTCCATGCCACGCTGCGGGTTCTCCCCGAGGCGGGTCGAGCCGGTCGGGGCCTCGTCGCGCTGGTACTTGCCGGAGAGCCAGCCGCCGGCGAGCGGGGACCACGGGAGCAGTCCGATGCCGGCGTCGAGGCAGGCGGAGACGACCTCGTGCTCGATGTCGCGCACGAGCAGGTTGTACTGCGGCTGCAGCGTGACCGGGGGTGCCCAGCCGTGCGCCTTCGCCTCGTAGACGGCCTTCGTGACCTGGTAGCCGAGGTAGTTGGAGAAGCCGTACGAGCCGATCTTGCCCGCTGTGACGGCGTCGTCGAGGAAGCGCAGGGTCTCCTCGATCGGCGTCAGCGCGTCCCACGCGTGCATCTGGTACAGGTCGATGTACTCGACGCCGAGTCGCTCGAGGGAGGCGTCGAGTGCGATGCGCAGGTGCCGCCGCGACAGGCCGAGGTCGTTGGGCCCGTCGCCCTGCGGGAACCGTCCCTTGGTCGCGAGGACGACCTGCCGGGCCTCGGTCGGGTGCGCGGCGAGCCAGCGCCCGATGATGCGTTCCGACTCGTTGCCGGAGTAGACGTCCGCCGTGTCGACGAGCGTGCCGCCGGCCGCGACGAAGGCGTCGAGCATGGCGTGTGAGGTGGGTTCGTCGGCTTCGCTGCCGAAGGTCATGGTGCCGAGGGTCAGCGAGGACACCGCTGTCCCGCTGTTCCCGAGGAGTCGCTGTTCCATGCGGCGGACGCTACGCCGCCGAGTCCCGAGCGAGCCAGGCCCTGGCGGTACCGGTCAGGACGCGGCGCCTCCGGTCAGGACGCGGCGCCCCCGGTCACGAACCCAGGAACGCGATCGCCGCCTCCCGGAACGCCCGCGACGTCGGCGCGCCGAACGGTGTCACTGCGTGGTTCCGCCCAGGAACGCGATCGCCGCCTCCCGGAACGCCCGCGACGTCGGCGCATTGAAGTGGTTCCGCCCCGGGATCTCGAAGAAGGACGCGTCCGGCGCCGCCGCGGCCAACCGCACGGCGCTGTCCCGGATGCCGTCCTCGCTGCCCGCCGCCACCAGGATCGGCTGCCCTGGAGCGTTCGCCGGCGTCGGCTCGATGCTGTTCCGCATCCCCTCGACCATCGCGACGAGCGCCCGGAGGTCGTTCCCCTCGACGTTCGCGGCCATCGTCAGGTACCCGTCCGTCACGCGGTCCTCGACGGGGGTGCCGTCGGTGATGAACGCCCGCGCCTGGTCGACCTGCACGCGGCGCATCGGGTCGGCGTCCGGGATCCCGCCGAACACCGCACGCGAGATCCGGTCCGGGATGCGCTCGGCCGTGTGCCAGCCCACGCGGGCGCCGAGGGAGTACCCGAGGAACGCCACGTCGTCGAGCAGGTACGTGTCGATGACGGTGGTGACGTCGGCGACGAGCAGGTCCATCGAGTACGCGTCCGGCTCGTGCGGCTTCGCCGAGGCGCCGTGCCCGCGCTGGTCGAGCGCGACGACCCGGTACCCGGCGCGGAGCAGGTCCCGCGTCCAGCCTGAGGCGTGCCAGTTGAGCAGCGCCGCCGAGGCGAACCCGTGCACGGCGACCACCACGGGGGCGTCCGGGTCGCCGAAGTCGTACGTGGCGAGCTGCCGCCCGTCGGGCGACATGACGAAGCGGGGGCTGGGTGCGGCGGGGACGAGTGACATGACCTCCCAGCGTATCGGCGCAGTGTGGTGGCATGGACGGCTACGGCGGCGATCAGATCCGGGCGGCCGAGCGGCCCCACCTCGACGCGGGCGAACCGCTCATGGAGCGGGCGGCGGCCGGGCTCGCGACGATCGTCGCGGGGCTGCTCGACGACCCGGCCGAGCGGCCGGTGGACGGACCAGGGTCCGTCCTCCTCCTGGTGGGCAGCGGCGACAACGGCGGTGACGCCCTGTTCGCCGGTGCGCGCCTGGCAACGGACGGGAGGCACGTCGAGGTCCTGCGCGTCGGCTCGCGTGTCCACGAGGCGGGCCTGGCAGCGGCGCTGGGAGCCGGGGCGGTCCTCCTGGCCGGTGACCCCGCGCAGGTGGCGACGGACGCGGCGCTCCGCGCCGACCTGGTGCTCGACGCAGTCCTCGGCATCGGGGTGCACGGCGCGTCCGCGCTCCGCTCCCCGGCGCGCGAGGTCGTGCGCGCGATCCGCGAGCTGGCCCGCGACCAGCGGGCGCCGTTCGTCGTCGCCGTCGACGTGCCGAGCGGCATCGACGTGGACACCGGGGCCGTCGCCGACGACCACGTGCTGCACGCCGACGTCACCGTGACGTTCGGCGGGGTGAAGGCCGGACTGCTCCGTGGGCCCGGCGCGACCCTTGCCGGTCGGATCGAGCTGGTCGACGTCGGGATCGGCGCGGACCTGGCGGCGGTGGAGCCCCTGGTCCGCAGCTGACCTCGCCGCCCGGTCGGTCAGATGCCGCCGGCGTCCACCCCGTGCTCGACGTCCCCGCGCGCCTCGAGCCAGGTGTCGACGAAGTGCCGGTAGTTCGCGGCGATCAGGTCGGTCGCGGCGGCCTCGTCGAGGTGCTCGCGCACGACGTCCTCGAGCGGTTCCTCCCAGTTGCTCCGGCCGATGGCGAACCCGACGAAGCCGTCGACCGACGCCGCGGTGCGCAGCCAGTGGTCGAGCTGGTCCTGAGGTGCGTCGCGGCCGAGGACGATGCACTGCACGCCGTCGCGACCGTCACGGCGCGCGGTGGCGACGACCCGTTCGGCGTCCTCCCGACGGTCGAGGCCCTCGAGCTTCCACACGTCGGCCTCGACCCCGCGGTCCTGCAGGTACTCGAGCACCTGGACGACCAGGTCGGGCCGGAGGTCGCGGTCGTAGTCCTCGACGGACGCCTGCTGCTCGTCGGTGCCGGGGACGAGGAGCTCCACGAGGAACGGCCGACCGGCGTCGTGCAGGTCGGTCGCGACGTCGGCGAGGTCCGCCGCCTGCTGGGCCCGGCGATCGGCGTCGAAGGCGGGGTTGTCGCGGACGAGCACCTTCACCCAGTCCGGGTCGAACGCGTCGACGTGCGCCATCCAGTCGTCGCCGTACTCGAGCTCGAACCACTCGCGTCCGGACCGCTCGACGGGCATGGCGAGCTGCAGCCCGGCCTCCTTCGTGAGCCGGGCGACGTCCGCGCCGTAGCGCTCGTCGACCAGGACGCCGGTGTGTTCGCGTGCGGCTCCGGCGGCGAGCGCCGACAGCACACCGCGGTAGACGAGCTGCTTGCCGGCGCGGACGCGCTCCGCCTCGGCTTCGTCGGCGGGCTCGCCGTCGGACTCGTCGTAGGTGTGCTCCAGCAGCGACGACCGCTGGTCCATCGCGAAGAGGAAGAGGGGGTGGGTCTCGTCGAGAACGGGCATGCACCCCGGTGTACTCGCTGTTCGGTGCACGGCGGCTCGGTGATCCGTACCCTCGTGGGCATGACGTTCAACGACGACTCGCAACTGCAGGGCGGCAAGGTCAGGCGGCGCGGGCGCACCACGGCGATCGCCGGCGGCGGTGTCGGCATCGCCGCCGTCGTCGTGTTCCTGATCGCCCAGTTCACCGGCGTCGACCTCAGTGGGCTGGTCGACTCCGGCGGGGTGACGCAGATCCAGCAGGCCGGCGACGAGGCCTCACCGGTCGCCGAGTGCCGGACGGGTCGGGACGCGAACGCCAGCATCGACTGCCGCATGGAGGGTGCGGCCGAGTCGCTCGACGCCTACTGGACGAGCGAGAGCCGGCAGCTCGGCATCACGTACTCGTCCCCCGACTTCTGGCTGTTCGACGGGTCGACGGACACCGCGTGCGGGACGGCGTCGGCAGCGACCGGTCCGTTCTACTGCCCGCCCGACCGCGCGATCTACCTCGACACCGCGTTCTACGACGACCTGCAGGCGAAGTACGGCGCGTCGGGCGGTCCGCTCGCGCAGATGTACGTCGTCGCGCACGAGTGGGGCCACCACGTGCAGCAGCTCCAGGGCACCTTCGCCGACACCGACCGGAGCGGCACCGGGGCGTCCTCGGGCAGCGTCCGCGTCGAGCTCCAGGCGGACTGCTACGCGGGGGCGTGGGTCGGCGACGCGGCGAACACGACGGCCGCGAACGGGCAGACCTTCTTCGAGCCGATCACGCAGGCGCAGATCGCGGACGCCCTCTCCGCGGCGAGCGCGGTCGGCGACGACAGCATCCAACGTCGGAGCACCGGCCAGGTGGACCCGGACTCGTTCACGCACGGGTCGAGCGCGCAGCGGCAGCGCTGGTTCGAGCGCGGCTACGAGCAGGGCGCGACGAGCTGCGACACGCTCACCGTGCCGGGGTCCTCGCTCTGACCGGTCGCGCCGTTCGTGACCGGCGGTGAGCTGTCCCGACCCGACCGGTCCCGACCAGACCGGTCCCGACCAGACTGATCCCGTCCAGACCCATCCCGACCCGACTGGTCACGACACCCCGCTCAGGTCCGTCGAGTGGTCACGAGACGTCGGGTCGAGCGCCGCGGAGCGACGATCCGCGACCGCTCGCCGGGTAGCCGACGGGGAGTCGCGACCGCTCGCCGCGTCGCCCGCGGGGAGTCGTGACCGCTCAGCTGGCGGACGCGCTCGGGCTCGCCGACCGCGTCGGGGCCGGGGTCGGTGTTGGCGTCCCGGAGCCGGCGGCCGTGATGACGAACGTCCGGAACTCCTCGTTGGTGAACGGCTGCGAGTACTCGTACTGCTGACCGTTCACGAGGACGAGCGGCGTCCCCGGGAACTCGGACAGGTCCGATCCCGGGATGTCCCCGCCGGTGACGGCACTCGTGCGCTCGTCGACCCACTTGCCGTAGCGCTGGTCGTCGATGCAGTCCCGGATCGTGGACTTGGCCTGCACCCCGGAGACACCGGTGACCAGCGTCTTCAACTGGGCGTCGGTGAGCCCGGCGGTGCCCTCCTCAGGCTGGTCCGCGAACAGCGCACGGTTCACCGCGAAGAACTGGTCAGGCGAGGACTGCGCCACGCACGCGGCGGCGTTGGCGGCGCGGAGCGAGTACTTCGTCCCCTGGGACCGGTTGGACAGGATGGCGATGGGGTGGATGTCCACCGTGGCGACCCCGGAGTCGACGAGCTGCTCGATGTAGCGCGAGTTCGTCTTCTCGAACGCACCGCAGATCGGGCAGAGGTAGTCGACGTACATCGTGATGCGCACCGGTTCGGCCGCGTCGGACGCGGTCGGCTCCGGTGACGACGAGGAGCCCGCCGTGACCGCCTTCAGGTCCTGCCCGATGGTGATGCCGCCGTCGCGCATCGACGAGGGGCCGGGGCCGGCGGGCTGCGTCGAGTCGACGAGCACGAGCGTCACGACGGTCGCCGCCGCCAGGAGCACGACGCCCAGTCCGACCTGCAGGCCGATCCGGACCCCGCGCTGGCGGCGCTTCTGCTGGCGTCGGGCTCGCTGGGCGCGCTCGCGTGCTGCGGCACGGCGCTGGTTCCGCTCGGCGCGGGCGTCACCCTCGGGGCGGTTCGTCATGGCGTCGGTCGTCCTCCTGATCGGGGTCCGCACGCGCTCACCCCCGCACGGCGGACGGACCCGACCGATCGTAGTGGCGGGTTCTGGGAAGCGCACACCGAGGTGCTGGGAACCGCATGATGTGCCGGGAGGCACTGGCGCGCTGACCCCGATTCGTGTTGTATGGCCATCGATGGTCGACGGCGACCATCCGGGGCCCTCACGGGCACACCGCTTCACTCGGATCGTCCGGCACGTACCTGCCGGTGGAGAAAGGACCGAACGCTCATGGCGTCCGTCACCTATGACAAGGCAACCCGTCTGTACCCCGGAGGCAACCGCCCCGCGGTCGACTCCCTCGACCTGGACGTCGCCGACGGCGAGTTCCTCGTCCTCGTCGGCCCCTCCGGCTGTGGCAAGTCGACCTCGCTCCGCATGCTCGCGGGGCTCGAGGAAGTGAACTCCGGCGCGATCCGCATCGGCGACCGCGACGTCACCGACGTGCCGCCGAAGGACCGCGACATCGCGATGGTGTTCCAGAACTACGCGCTGTACCCGCACATGACCGTGGCCGAGAACATGGGCTTCGCGCTCAAGATCGCCGGCGTCGGCAAGGAGGAGCGCGCCACCCGCGTGCAGGAGGCCGCCAAGCTCCTCGACCTCGAGCAGTACCTCGGCCGCAAGCCGAAGGCACTCTCCGGTGGTCAGCGTCAGCGCGTCGCGATGGGCCGCGCGATCGTCCGTCAGCCGCAGGTGTTCCTCATGGACGAGCCGCTGTCGAACCTCGACGCGAAGCTCCGCGTCCAGACCCGCACCCAGATCGCCTCGCTGCAGCGCCGCCTCGGCGTCACCACGGTCTACGTCACGCACGACCAGACCGAGGCGCTGACCATGGGTGACCGCATCGCGGTGCTCAAGGACGGCATCCTGCAGCAGGTCGGCACCCCGCGCGACCTGTACGAGAAGCCGAACAACGTGTTCGTCGCCGGCTTCATCGGCTCCCCCGCGATGAACCTGCTCCCCGCGGGTGTCGTCGAGGGCGGCATCTCGTTCGGTTCGCTCAACCACCCGATCGACCGCGACACGCTCGGCAACGCCCGCGCCGGTCAGGTCACCGTCGGCGTCCGCCCCGAGGACATCATCGTGGCCCAGTCGGGCGAGGGTCTGCCGGTCACGGTCGACGTCGTCGAGGAACTCGGCGCCGACGGCTACCTGTACGGCCACGCCGACGTCAACGGCACCCGCACGGACATCGTCGCCCGCGTCGACGGTCGCGCGCACCCCTCGATCGGCGACACGATCGTCGTGAGCCCGAAGCAGGGCCACGTGCACGTGTTCGACGCCGAGTCGGGCGAGCGCCTCGACGACAAGGCCGTCGTCAGCGCCTGATCCACAGCACCATCCGGGAGCCCGCGCCCGCCTCACAAGGGCGGGTGGCGGGCTCCCGTCGTCCCACCCCCGACACGGCCCGGACGCCGCTGGCGCGTCGCCCGGGAACCGGCGGGGTGGGCCCAGTCCGCACCCCTGAAGGAACCACCGTGCCCGACTCCCTCTCCATCACCGCCGCGACCGTCGACCCCGGGCTGCTCGACCTGCCGTGGGACCTGCCGCTCGACGCGTGGCCCGACGAGACGATCGTCGCGCTCCCGAAGGGCATCTCACGGCACCTGGTGCGCTTCGTGCACCTCAGCGGGTACGTCGTCGCCGTCAAGGAGACCGGCGAGGAGATCGCCCGCTCCGAGTACGAGATGCTGCGGACCCTGCAGCGGATGGACGTGCCGTGTGTGGACCCGGTGGCGGTCATCACGAACCGCGTCAGCGCGGACGGCGAACCGCTCCACCCGGTGCTCGTCACACGGCACCTCCGCTTCTCCCTTCCCTACCGCGCGCTCTACTCGCAGACGCTTCGGCCGGACACGGCGACCCGACTCGTCGACGCGCTCGCCCTGCTGCTCGTGCGCCTGCACATCCTCGGCTTCTACTGGGGCGACGTCTCGCTGTCGAACACCCTGTTCCGTCGCGACGCCGGGTCCTTCGCCGCGTACCTCGTCGACGCCGAGACCGGCAAGCTCTACCCCGGCGGCCTGTCGAACGGGCAACGTGAGAACGACCTCGAGGTCGCACGCGTGAACATCGCCGGGGAGTTGCTCGACCTCGAGGCTGGCGGTCGACTCGACGAGAACGCCGACGCCGTGGACGTCTCGAATCGGATCGTCGCGCAGTACCGGACGCTCTGGAAGGAGCTCACCGGCACGGAGCAGTTCGACGCGAAGGAGCGCTGGCGGATCAACGACCGGGTCGAGCGGCTGAACGCGCTCGGCTTCGACATCGAGGAACTCTCGATCAACACCGCCGCCGGCGGCGCGCAGGTCCGTATCCAGCCGAAGGTCGTCGACGCCGGGCACCACCAGCGCCGCCTGCTCCGCCTGACCGGGCTCGACGCCGGGGAGAACCAGGCCCGGCGGCTCCTCAACGACCTCGACGCCTACCGCGCGCGGAACGGTCGTGACGAACTCGACGAGGAGATGGTCGCGCACGAGTGGGTGTCCCGCGTGTTCGAGCCCGTCGTCCGGGCGATCCCGCGGGAGCTCCGCGGACGGCTCGAGCCCGCCGAGGTCTTCCACGAGCTGCTCGAGCACCGCTGGTTCATGTCGCAGCAGGAGGAGCGCTCCGTCTCCCTGCCGGAGGCGACGACCGCGTACATCAACGACGTCCTGCGCCACCGTCGGGACGAGCGCCTGCTCATCAACCCGCCGACCTCGTCGATCACCGTCCCGATCCCGGTCATCGACGACGACGAGTCCGAGTCCGACGACGTCGAGGACTGGCGCGCCACGGTCTGAGGCGTCCCCGCCGAGGTTCCAGAATTCTGGCATCTCGACGGGTTCCGACAGCGTGTCGTGGAACCTCGTCGGACGTGAGCGGCGAGTTGTGGAACCGCCAGCGCACCGGCACCGCACACACAACCGCGCCGCCAGCGCACGGGCACCGCAACCGCCTGGAGGCCCGGTGCCGGTCCCAGGGACCGGCACCGGGCCTCCAGGCGGTGCGGTGGTGCGCCTACTCCGCGCGTCGGCGGCGGGCGACCTCCCACAGGGTGACGCTCGCGGCGATGCCCGCGTTCAGGGACTCGGTGGCCGACGAGATCGGGATCGACACGATCGCGTCGCACGTCTCGGTCACGAGGCGGGACAGCCCCTTGCCCTCGGACCCCACGACGATCACGATCGGACGGTCGGCGAGCTCGAGCGCGTCGAGTTCGACGTCCCCGTCCCCGTCGAGGCCGAGCACGAACAGGCCCATCGACTTCAGCGACTTGAGCGTCTGCGTCAGGTTCGGCGCCATCGCGACGGGGGTCCTGGCGGCAGCACCGGCCGAGGTCTTCCAGGCCGACGCGGTCACGCCGACCGAACGACGCTGCGGCACGATGACGCCGTGGCCGCCGAACGCCGCGGTGGAGCGGATGATCGCACCGAGGTTGCGCGGGTCGGTGATGCCGTCGAGGGCGACCATCAGCGGCACCTGGTCGCGGGAGAACGCCCGCTCGGCGACGTCCTCGGCGACGGCGTACTCGTACGCCGGGACCTTGAGCGCGACGCCCTGGTGCACACTGTCGTGCCCGGTGATGCGGTCGAGCTCCGGGCGCATGATCTCCATGATCGGCACACCGCGGTGGTTGGCGAGCGCCAGGATCTCCTTGACGCGGTCGTCCACCTCGATCCGTGCGGCGATGTAGAGCGTCGTCGACGGCGTCTTCGTTCGGAGCGCCTCGAGCACCGAGTTGCGCCCGGTCACCAGTTCGGAGTCGTCGGTCTTCCGCTGCGGCGGACGGCCAGTCCGGTTCGACGGCGAGCTCGATGCGCCGTGGCGTCCGCGGGCGGCCTCGTACCGCTCCTTCGCCGCCTTGCGCTTGCCGGCGGGGTGGTACGGGCGGTCCTCGGCCTTCGGCGTGGGCTTGCGCCCCTCGAGCGCCTGGGCGCCCTGGCCGCCGGAGCCGACCTGCTTGTTGCCCTTGCGCCCGGAGCGCACGGCACCGGGACGGCCCTTCTTGTTGCCCGAGACGTTCTTCATGGTTCTCTCCTGTTCGGCACTGCCGTGGTCAGGCGATGCTCCAGCGTGTTCCGGACGTCGTGTCCTCGATCGTGATGCCCGCGGCCGCGAGGTCCTCGCGCACCCGGTCGGCCGTGGCGAAGTCCCGCGACGCCCTTGCGTCGGAGCGCTCCTGGACGAGGCGTTCGACGAGCGCGGCGAGCGGTGCGGCGGAGGGGTCCTGTCCGGCACCGGACCAGTGGGACGCCCGCGGGTCGATGCCGAGCACCTCCACCATCGCGGCCACCTGATGGTACGCGGTCCCGAGCGCTTCCGCATCGTCGGCGTCCGCCGCGGCGTTCCCGGCACGGACGGTCTCGTGCAGGACGGCCAGCGCCTGCGGGACCGAGAGGTCGTCGTCCATCGCACTGGCGAAGGCCTCGGGGACGCCGGGGGCGTCGGCGAGCGAGACCCCTTCCAGCCGGGCGGCGGCGCGGTCGAGGAACCCGGAGATCCGGTCGAGTGCAGCCTCGGCCTCGGCGAGGGACCCCTCGTGGTGGTCGATCGTGGAGCGGTAGTGCGCGGCGCCGAGGAAGTACCGCACGACGATCGGCCTGGCCGCCCCGAGGAAGTCCGCCGCGAAGATCGAGTTGCCGAGCGACTTCGACATCTTCTGGCCACCGACCGTGACGAGCCCGTTGTGCAGCCAGTACGAGGCGAAGGGGTCGCCGGCCGCGGTGGACTGGGCGAGCTCGTTCTCGTGGTGCGGGAACCGGAGGTCGAGTCCGCCGCCGTGGATGTCGAACGCGGGACCGAGGTAGCGCCGGGACATCGCAGAGCACTCGATGTGCCACCCGGGTCGGCCGGCGCCCCACGGGGAGTCCCAGCTCGCCGTGGCCGGCTCGCCGTCCTTCGCGCCCTTCCAGAGCGCGAAGTCGCGGGCGTCCCGCTTGCCACGGGGGTCGGCGTCGGCGGCCTCGACCATGTCCTCGCGACGCTGTCGGGTGAGCGCGCCGTACGCGTCCCAGCTCGCGGTGTCGAAGTAGACGTCCCCGGAGCCGTCCGCCGCCGGGTAGGCGTGGCCGCGCTCGATGAGCGTGGCGATGATCGCCTGCATCTCGGGGATGCTCGCGGTCGCCCGTGGTTCGTACGTCGGCGGGAGGATGCCGAGGGCGGCGTACCCGGCGGTGAACTCGAGCTCGACGCGGTACGCCCGCGCCCACCAGGGCTCGTCCGTCTGAGCCGCGAGGTCGAGCACCTTGTCGTCGATGTCCGTCACGTTCCGCACGAGGGTCACGCGGTACCCGCGGTGCGTCAACCAGCGACGCCAGATGTCGTACACCAGCGCGGAGCGGAGGTGCCCGATGTGCGGCGACGACTGCACCGTCGGACCGCACACGTACATGCTGACCTGTCCGTCGACCAGGGGAACGAGGTCGACGACGTCTGCGGCGCGGGAGTCGTAGAGGCGAACGGTCACGGCACAACCCTAATCGGCACGGGCACGCCGTCTCAGGAGGCGCGGACCAGCGCCGTCGCGATCGCCGCGAGCCCCTCGCCGCGGCCGGTGAAGCCGAGTCCGTCCGTCGTCGTGCCGGAGACCGCGACCGGGGCCCCGACCACCGCCGACAGCGCGGCCTCCATCTCGGTGCGCCGCCCGCCGATCCGGGGACGGTTCCCGATCACCTGCACGGTGACCGACGTCGGGGCGAGGCCGGCGTCCAGCAGTGCCGCGACCGCACCGCGCAGGAAGACGTCCCCGGTCGCACCGGCGTACGCGGGGTCCGCCGTGCCGAAGCGGCCGCCGATGTCACCGAGCCCCCCGGCGGAGAGCAGGGCGTCGCAGACCGCGTGCGCCACGGCGTCGCCGTCGCTGTGCCCGGCGAGGCCGTGCTCGCCCGGGAAGTCGAGGAGTCCGACGCGGCACGGAGCATCGGCGTCGAAGGCGTGCACGTCGACCCCGAGGCCGAGCCGCACGTCGGGTGCACTCGGTTCCGTGCGCGCCGACACGATGCTCGTCGCCCGGCGGAGGTCCCACGGCGTCGTGACCTTGAACGCGTCCGCGTCGCCCGGGACGACCCGGACCGTCCCGCCGGCGGCTTGGAACACCCCGGCGTCGTCGGTCTCGGACCGCTCCGACGCCGCGTACGCCGCGCGGAGTCCGGCGAGGGGGAACCCCTGCGGTGTCTGCACGCCGACGAGCGAGGACCGGTCGACGGTCGCCTCGACGACGGCACCGGACACCCGCTTCACCGTGTCGACGACCGGCAGCGCCGGAACGATGCCGGCTCCGGTGGCGTCGACCGCGTCGAACACCGCCGCGAACTGGGCGGCCGGCGTCAGGCAGCGTGCGGCGTCGTGCACCAGCACGGTCTCGATCGAGGACGGCAGCGCCTCGAGGCCGGCCTGCACCGAGGCGTGTCGGTCGGCGCCGCCCGCGACCACCGCGGTGTACCCGACGGCCGGACCGGCCACCTCGGCGACGACCTCGGCGCACCGCGCCAGCAGGTCCGCGGGGGCGACCACGACGACGAACGTCGGGGACTCCAGGCTGAACAGCGGCGTCAACGCCCGCTCGAGCATGAGCTGCCCGGCCACCGGCACGAACGCCTTCGCGGTACCGAGGCCGAGTCGCGTGCCGGAACCGGCCGCGACGACGACGACCGCCCGGACTGCATCAGTCCGGGCGGTCGTCGTGGAGTACTGCTCCGTCACAGCGTCGTCAGGAGGCGAGGACCTCGTCGAGGACGGTCGATGCCTTGTCCTCGTCGGTCTTCTCCGCGAGCGCCAGCTCCGAGATCAGGATCTGACGCGCCTTGGCGAGCATGCGCTTCTCGCCGGCGGAGAGACCGCGGTCCTGGTCGCGGCGCCAGAGGTCGCGGACGACCTCGGAGACCTTGATGACGTCACCGGAGGCGAGCTTCTCGAGGTTCGCCTTGTAGCGACGAGACCAGTTCGTGGGCTCTTCCGTGAACGGTGCGCGCAGCACTTCGAAGACCTTGTCGAGGCCTTCCTTGCCGATCACATCTCGGACGCCGACCAGGTCGACGTTGTCCGCCGGCACCTCGATCGTCAGGTCACCCTGCGTGACACGCAGCTTCAGGTAGACCTTTTCCTCGCCCTTGATGACTCGCGTCTTGACTTCAGAGATGGTTGCCGCCCCGTGATGGGGGTAGACGACGGTCTCGCCGACCTCGAATTGCATGTATCAAGCTCCGTTCCGCAACACCCAGTTTACCACAAGGGAATTTCGGGTAAGGCTTGCCTGACCGCGAGCACTCCCGGCTGATCGGTAGGATGGAGGGCGCGCGGGACCGATCGGCCAGCGCATCGTGATCTTCGGAGGAATCTCTTGCGAGCTCGGGTACTCGTGTCCGTCGCCGTTGCGGCAACCATCGCGATCGGTGCGACCGGCTGCGCGTTCATGACGCCGCAGGACACCACGATGATCAAGCAGATCACCGACGGCGTCAACGTCACGACCGGCAAGATCGACGTCCGCAACGCGCTGCTCATCTCCGACACCGGCAAGAGCGCCCGCTTCGTGGGCACGGTCGTGAACAGCAGCAACGACGACATCACCCTGACCGTCGAGGTCTCCAGCGTGGCCCAGACGATCGTGGTCCCCGCGAACTCGCACGTCGACCCGTCCTCGTCGTCGTCGCAGCGCGCCGAGTCGAGCGTCGAGAGCGGCGACTCGGAGCAGGGCACCCGCGCCGCCGAGTCCGACGACGTCGTGTTCACCGGCGTGAAGACCCGTCCTGGCTCGCTCGTCAAGGTGTACTTCTCGTACCCGGGCGCCGAGGGCGTCTCCGCCAGCGTCCCCGTCCTGACGAACGCGCAGGAGGAGTACCAGACCCTCGCGCCGACGCCGTCCCCGACCTCGCGCGTCACGCTCCCGGCCGAGTCCCCGACGGCGACGCCCGGTGCCGACGGCACGGCGACGCCGAGCGACGACACCACGGCCACCCCGGCCGGCTAGTCCCCTCCGGCCCGCCCCGGGCCGAGAACGCACAGCCCCACACCGCACCGCACCGCACCGGGCCCGCGTCGCCGAGCCCGTGGCGGCGCGGCCGGGCCTCCTGTCCGTCGCTACGCCTCGATGCGGTACCCGAGACCGCGGACGGTGACCAGCACCTCCGGCGCCGAGGGGATCCGCTCGATCTTCGAGCGGATCCGCTTGATGTGCACGTCGAGCGTCTTGGTGTCGCCGAAGTAGTCGGACCCCCACACCCGGTCGATGAGCTGTCCGCGGGTGAGCACGCGCCCGGCGTTGCGGAGGAGCAGCTCGAGGAGCTCGAACTCCTTGAGGGGCATCGGCGTCTCCGTGCCGTCGACGGACACCGTGTGTCGCTCGACGTCCATCTTGATGCCGCCGACCTGCAGGACGCCGCTGTCGCCGGGGTCGTCCTCGGTGCGTCGGCGAAGCACCGCGCGGATGCGGGCCAGGAGCTCCCGGGTCGAGTACGGCTTCGTCACGTAGTCGTCGGCGCCGAGCTCCAACCCGACGACGATGTCCACCTCGGAGTCCTTCGCCGTCAGCATGATGATCGGGGCGTTCGACCGCGTGCGGATCTGCCGGCACACCTCGGTGCCGGACAGTCCCGGCAGCATGAGGTCCAGCAGGACGAGGTCCGGGTTCTCCGCGTCGAACTTCGACAGCGCGGTCACGCCGTCCGCCGCGACGGAGGTCTCGTACCCCTCGCGCTGCAGGAGGAACTCCAGGGGCTCGCTCAGGGCCGGCTCGTCGTCGACGATGAGGATCTTGGTCACGATGGCTGCTCTTCCAGTTGCTCTTCGAGTGCTGTTGTCAGTTCGGAGTCCGCCTCGGGCAGGCGGATCGTGAAGGTCGAGCCCTTGCCGGGCTGGGACCACACGCGCACGTCGCCGCCGTGGTTGCCGACGACGTGCTTCACGATCGCGAGGCCGAGGCCGGTGCCCCCGGTGGCACGCGATCGTGCGGGGTCGACGCGGTAGAACCGCTCGAACACCCGGTCGAGGTCGGCCTCCGGGATGCCGACGCCCTGGTCGGTCACCGCGATCTCGACGAAGCCCTTGCTGCTCCGGACGCCGACGCCCACGCGGGTGTGGTCCGGGGAGTACTTGACCGCGTTCGCGATGAGGTTCGACACCGCCACCTGCAGCAGGCCGGGGTCGCCCATCACCCGCAGGCGGGACTTCTTCGCCCGGACCAGCTCGATGTCGCGCGCCCGCGCGACGACCTCGTTCGCGTCGACGGCGGCCTGGACGACCTTGTCGATGGACGTCTCCTCGCTGGCCTCGAGCGCGTCGACGGACTGCAGCCGGGACAGCTCGATGATGTCCTTCGTCAGGGCGCCGAGCCGCTCGGACTCGGTGACGAGCTGCGCGGCGAACTTCTTCACGTGCACGGGGTCGTCCGCGGCGGCGATGAGGGTCTCGGACAGCAGGCCGATCGCGCCGATCGGGGTCTTCAGCTCGTGCGAGATGTTGGCGACGAAGTCACGCCGGACCTCGTCGATGCGGCGGGACTCGGTGAGGTCGTCCGCCGTGACGAGCACGTACCGGTTGCCGAGCTGCGCCGCCCGGAAGCTCAGGTAGCTGATGAGCTCGCCGCGGTGCCCCCGCGGGAGCTCGAGGTCCTCGGCGCCCATCTCCCCGCTCGCCCGCACCCGGTCCACGAGTGCGCGGAGCTCGTCGTGCGCGAGCCGGCGTCGGACGACCAGCCCGACGGTGAGGGCCTGCGGCGACGCGGCGACCACCGTGTTCGACGGGTCGACGACCACGGCGGGGTTGTGCATCGTCGCGATCACCGCTGCGACGCCGTCCGGCAGGGTGCGTTCGGCGACGTCGGCTGCACGTGCCGTGCGCTCGGCGGTGATGATCAGCACCACGACGCCCGCGCCGAAGACCCCGCCGAGGAGCATCGACAGTGGCACGAGCCACGCGTTGTCCATGCCGTCAGTGTAGGAGTCGTCACGAGGGGTTCCGGCACCGTTCACCCGCTTCGGGCCCGCTCTGCCCGTCGGATCGCGAAGCGTTCAGGCACAGGTCACCATCCGTTCACCTGCGCTGACGACACTCTCCCGGTACGCATCAGAGAGGCCATCCCCCATGCGCGAAGTGTTCCAGCAGGAACTCCAGGACGTCCAGGAGCGTCTGACCGACATCGCCGGGCTCGTCGAGTCCGCGATCACCCGGGCGACGCAGTCCTTCAGCGAGTCGGACGTCGCCCTCGCCGAAGAGGTGATCGCCGACGACGCGAAGATCGACGAGGCCGCATCGAGCCTCGACGAGATCGCGATCGACATCCTCGCCCGCCAGGCTCCGGTGGCGCGTGACCTCCGCGTCGTGGTGACCGCGCTCCGTGTCAGCTCGTCGCTCGAGCGCATGGGCGACATGGCCGAGCACATCGCGCAGCTCACCCGGCAGCGCTTCCCCGAGAAGGTCGTGCCGAAGGGCCTGCGCGGGACGTTCAAGAAGATGGGGCAGCTCGACGTCGCGATGGCGCAGAAGCTGACGCGGCTGCTCGCGACCGAGGACATCGCCCTGGCCGGCGAGATCCGCGACGAGGACGACGCCATCGACGAGCTGCACGCCAGCGTGTTCGACTTCGTGCTCGGCGAGACGTGGAAGGGTGCGCCGATCGACACCGTCGACGCGACCCTGGCCTCGCGGTACCACGAGCGCTTCGCGGACCACGCGGTCTCGATCGCCAAGAAGGTCGAGTACCTGGCGACCGGCGACTGGGTGGGTGCGAGCTCCAGCGCGAGCGTCTGACCGACGACGACGAGGACGGCCAACCCGGATGGGTCGGCCGTTCCGTCGTCTCTGCCAGGATCGTTGCATGGCTCAGGTCGCGATCGTCGTCAACGGCATGCCCGCTTCGGGCAAGAGCACCATCGGTGCCGCCCTCGCCGAGGTGCTCGGCTGCCCGTTCCTGTCGAAGGACCGGATCAAGGAACCCCTGGCGGACATCGCCGGGCCGATGATCCCGTCGCGGGAGCTCGGTGCGATCGCCATGGACACGATGTGGCAGATGGCCGGCGCGGTGGCGAACGGCGTGGTCCTCGACGCCGTCTGGCTGCCGTCGCGCGACCGCGCCTTCCTGGAGGCCGGGCTCACCACCGCCGGGTCACCGCGCGTCGTCGAGGTGTGGTGCCACGTCGACGCGGACACCGCCCGGGAGCGGCTGGCGGACCGGTACGACCCGGGTGCTCCCGTGCGGCACGAGGTGCACGGCGACCTGGCCGACATCCTCGCGTTCTGGGACGAGCACGGGCCCGACGCGGGTCCGGTCGGGGTCGGGCCCGTCGTCCGGGTCGACACCACGGAGCCCTACGACGTCGGCGCGCTCGTGCAGGAGATCGCGTCCCACTTCGTCTGAACCGTCCGGCAGACGTGACGGTGCCCCGCGGGTCTCCCCACGGGGCACCGTCGTCGTGAGCGGTGGGCTACTTCTTGGCGCCCTGGGCGGCGACGGCGGCGGCACCGGCCGCTGCGGCCTCGGGGTCGAGGTAGTACGAGGGCTTCGTCGGGCGGAAGTCGTCGTCGAGCTCGTACACGAGCGGGATGCCCGTCGGGATGTTGAGCCCCGCGATGTCGTCGTCGGAGATGCCGTCGAGGTGCTTGACGAGCGCGCGGAGCGAGTTGCCGTGCGCCGTCACGAGGACGGTCTTGCCGGCGCCGAGGTCCTTCGTGATGTCGGACTCCCAGTACGGCAGCAGCCGGTCGATCACGAGCTTGAGCGACTCGGTCCGGGGCAGCTGGTCGCCGAGGTCGGCGTACCGACGGTCGCCGAACTGCGACCACTCGGCGTCGTCGGCGATGGGGGGCGGCGGGACGTCGAACGACCGACGCCACTCCATGAACTGCTGCTCGCCGTACTGCTCGAGCGTCTGCGCCTTGTCCTTGCCTTGCAGGTCGCCGTAGTGCCGCTCGTTGAGGCGCCAGTCGCGCTTGACCGGCAGCCACGCCAGGTCGGCTTCGAGCAGGGCGATTTCGGCGGTCTGGATCGCGCGGGTCAGGAGCGACGTGTAGAGGACGTCGGGGACGATGCCGGACTCGGCGATGAGTTCGCCGGCCCGCTTCGCCTCCTTCTCGCCCAACTCGGAGAGCCGGACGTCGACCCAACCGGTGAACAGGTTCTTCTGGTTCCAGTCACTGTTGCCGTGACGGAGCAGGACGAGCGTGGAGGTCATGCCCAGGAGTCTACCGAGCAGCACGCTCCGTCTACCCTTGGGGGATGCCCATCGGGAACGTCACGCGCGGCACGACCGGGGTCAACCGGCTCCGACGCGTGGACCGGTGGATCGCCGCGCTCCCGGCCCTCCGGCGGACGTCAGACCCCCTCGTCGCGGACGTCGGCTACGGCGCGAGCCCGACGACGACGCTGGAGCTCCGCGACCGCCTGGCCGCCGTGCGTCCGGACGTCGAGGTCACCGGGATCGAGATCGAGCCGGCGCGCGTCGCGCTCGCGAACGCCGGCACCCGCGACGGCGTGACCTTCCGCCTCGGGGGCTTCGAGACCCCGACGCCGGGCGGGCGGCGACCGGCGGTGATCCGGGCGTTCAACGTGCTCCGGCAGTACGACGAGTCCGAGGTCGAGGCGTCGTGGCGGATCATGCAGGACCGTCTGCAGCCGGGCGGCGCGCTCGTCGAGGGCACGTGCAACGAGGTGGGCCGTGTCGCGTCGTGGGTGACGCTCGACCCGGAACGACCGGTCGCGTTCACGGTGTCGCTCCGGCTCGCGGACCTCGACGTGCCGAGCATCGTCGCGGAGCGCCTGCCGAAGGCGCTCATCCACCGGAACGTCCCGGGTGAACGCGTGCACGGGTTCCTCCGCGACCTCGACCTGGCCTGGGCGGTCGCCGCTCCCCTCGGGACGTACGGCCCGCGGCAGCGGTGGCTCGCGACGGTGCGCGGGATGCGCGACCGCGGCTGGCCGGTGCTGCACGGCACGACGCGGTGGCGCCTCGGCGAACTCAGCGTCCCGTGGTCGTCGGTCGCCCCGACCTGACCTGCCGACCGACCGGCCGCCGCACCCGGACTCGGCGCAACCGGGCCGCGACTAGGAGCGGCGGACGGCGCCGAGCCGCGGTAGCCGCGGCACGTCGGCGGTCGCGCCGGCGCCCGGCGGGACGATGGTCTCCTGCGCCGCGGTGACGACGACGTCGTCCACGGTGAGCGTCAGCACGGCGGCCGGGTCGAGGGACCGCTTGACGACAGCGAGGCCGACCGGCCCGAGTTCGTGGTGCACGGCGGAGGCGGTGAGCCGTCCGACGTCCTTGCCGTCGAGCGTCACGGTCGTGCCGGGTGCGGGCAGCACGGCGTCCGACCCGTCGAGGTGCAGCATCACGACCCGGCGCGGCGGGTGCCCGAGGTTGTGGACCTTCGCCACGGTCTCCTGCCCGCGGTAGCACCCCTTGCTCAGGTGCACGGCGGACCGGAGCCAGTCGAGCTCGTGCGGGATCGTCCGCTCGTCGACGTCGGCGAGCGAGGGCCGCCACGCCGCGATGCGGAGCGCCTCGACCGCGAGGAGCCCCGCTGCGGGCCGGTCGGTCGCGGCCAGGGCGACCGCGGCGGTGGACTCGAGGACCGCGATCCGCAGCGTCCACTCGGAGCCGGGATGGGCCTCCTGGTCGGCGTAGCCCCAGCCGCCCGGCGTGACGGTGCTCCACGGGTCGACCCACTCGACGACCGTGCCGTCGACGGGTGCGGACCCCGCGAACGAACCGACGGTGACGAACGACGCCGACACGTCGGCCACCTCGACCCGGAGCATGAAGCGCATCGACGACAGCCAGGCCGCGAGCGGCTCCGCGTCGGCGGCCTCGGTCAGCAGCCACGTCGTCGCACCGTCGTCGACGACGCGTGCCGCGTGCTCGACCCGACCCGACTGGTCGAGCACGAGCGTCTCGGTGCTGACGCCGGGCGCGAGCCCGAGCAGCAGCTGCGACGTGATCGAGTTCAACCACGACAGCCGGTCGGGACCGGTGACCGTGACGACCCCGAGCCCGAGCTCGACGACCGCCGAGCCCCCGGCGAGCAGGCGCTGCTCACCGAGCGGGTTGCCGAAGTGCGCGGCGGGACCGCCGTCGGACGCGACGAAGCCCGCGCGCGCCGAGAAGACGGCCATCAGTCGACCTTCGCGAGCTGCCCCGAGGCGTGCGAGGTGAGTTCCCGGCCGAGCGCCGCGATGTCCCACGCCCAGAAGAGCTTGCCCTCGACGAGCCCGTACATGCGGGTCGCCGCGGAGTAGTCCTTCGCGTTCGCGGAGCGCATCACGGCGTCGGTGGCGAGGTCGATGCGGCCCTTCCGGACCTGGCCGACGTAGAGCTCGTTGACGCCCGTCGGGTGGATGATCGCCGCCTCCACGTCGAAGCCGTCGTTCGCGTTGCGCAGGGTCTCGACGCTCTGGGTGGTGGTGAACGGGACGACGCCCTCGCCCATCAGCATCGCAGGGCCGCGGTCCCCCGGCTCCGACGGACGGTCGAGCCGCCAGTAGCCCATCTCGGCCGCCAGCGGCGTGTGCTCGTCGTCGAGCAACCACGTCGTCGACGAGTAGTTGAGGTAGGGCAGGCCGTCGTGGCTGAAGCTGACGCGCTGGCCGAACTCGTACGTGCGGACGTCGGGCTCGTCGCCCTCGGCCGCACCGACCGGGTACTCGACCACGCCGGTGCCCTCCCAGACGCCGACCAGCCAGGACAAGGGCACGAGTTCGGGGGCGAGGCCCTCCGGCAGTTCGATCAACGCTGACCCTTGAACAGCTTCACGACGACGGTCACCGAGACGAACGCGATCGCGAGCGACGCCAGACCCAGCAGGCCGACGTAGAAGAGCTCGAGCGCAAGCAGCGAATCCATGCCAGGAGTCTACGCGGCCCCCTCAGGAGCGCGCTGCCTCAACGCGCCAGGAGCACCACGGCCGTGACGAGCACGACGACGAACGACCCCGACGACGCGATGCTGATCCGCTCGACCAGGCCGTCCTTCGTCGCGGTGATCAGCTGCAACACGAAGCTGACGAACACCGTCGCCACGAACACGAGCAGCAGCCAGGCGAAGGAGTCCTTCTCGCTGAGGGTCAGCACGAGCACGGCGCCGACGATCGCCAGCAGCCAGACGGGCAGCACGGACGTGAGCTTGAGGCGGCGCTGGTCGGCGGGCGGGACGGGCTCGGTCACGAGGCCATCATTGCAGGCCGGTCGGGGGGACTTGTCGAGCATCACTAGGATGTCCGCACGACGTCTCATCCGTTCTGGAGGTCCTGTGGCACAGCTCCTGGTACTCACCTCGGCCGCGCCCGGCGACGTCCTGCCGAGCCTCGGCCTGCTGAGCCACCGGATCCGCCACGTGCCGGCCGAGGCCGCACAGCTCGTGAACGCGCCGCAGAGCGACCTGATGTTCGTCGACGCCAGGACGGACCTGGTCAGCGCGAAGGCCCTGTGCAAGATCCTCTCCACCTCGGGGTCGACCACCCCGATCGTGCTCGTCGTCACCGAGGGCGGTCTCACCGCGGTCACGAGCGAGTGGAACATCGACGACGTCGTGCTCGAGACCGCCGGTCCCGCCGAGGTCGACGCCCGCATCCGACTCAGCGCCGGCCGCGCCGCGAAGAACCAGACCGGCTCGAAGATCCAGGCCTCCGGCGTGGTCATCGACGAGGCGAGCTACTCGGCGAAGGTCCGCGGCAAGCCGCTCGACCTGACCTTCAAGGAGTTCGAGCTCCTGCGCTTCTTCGCCACGCACCCCTCGCGCGTCTTCACCCGCGAGCAGCTCCTCAGCGAAGTATGGGGCTACGACTACTTCGGCGGCACCCGCACGGTCGACGTGCACGTCCGGCGCCTGCGCGCCAAGCTCGGCGACCTCGAGTCCCTCATCGGCACGGTCCGCAACGTCGGCTACCGCTTCAACGTGTACGACGACGAGGCCGAACGCCTCATGGGCCAGTGACTGCGACGCCGGACCTCGCGCGCTTCGCCGTCCCCGGCGAGGCTCCCCCGTTCTCCGACCAGACCCTGGTCGACGTCCGCGCCGGTCGCGCGGTGGTCCTCGTCGAGCCCGACGGATCCGCGGAACCCGACGGGGTCGCCGTGGTCCGCGACGGCGAGCTGGAGCTCGTGGTCGGCCTGGAGGCACGGGGGCACGGCATCGGGACGCGCCTGGTCGACCGGGCGCTCGCCCTGGGCGGCGGGGCCGCTCCGCGGCTCGCCTGGGCACACGGCGACGCCCCGGCGGCACGCGCGATCGCGACCCGGTACGGGTGGGCCGCGACCAGGACGCTGCTGCAGCTGCGCGCGCCGGTGCCGACGTCTGCACCCGATGCGAGCCTCCCGCCCGGGTACACCGTGACCGCGTTCCGGACCGGCACCGACGAGACCGACTGGCTGACCCTGAACCGTGCGGCGTTCGCGTCGCACCCGGAGCAGGGCTCGATGACGCTCGAGGACCTGCGGGCCCGGGAGGCCGAGCCGTGGTTCTCCGGTGACGACCTCGTGCTGCTGCGCGACGCCGCCGGCGACCTGGCCGGGTCCTGCTGGCTCAAGGTCGAGGACGGCATCGGCGAGTTCTACGCCGTGGCCGTGCGCCCCGACCTGCAGGGACGGGGCCTCGGCGGGGTGCTCATGCGCGCCGGGACCGCACGGCTGGTCGGTCGCGGGCTGACCGCGGCCGCACTCTACGTCGAGGGCGACAACGAGCCGGCGCTGGCGCTCTACCGTCGGTCCGGGTTCACGGAGGCCGCCGTCGACGTGCAGTACGCGGCGCCCACCGGCCGGTAGCCTGGACCGGTCGGCGCGGGGCCGACCACGGCGGACTCGGGGGACCTGTGGCGCAGTACGGGCAAGGGGAGCCGCTCGGTGCCTCCTGGCGGCTGGTCGAGCTCCTCGGCTCCGGCGCAACCGGCGAGGTCTGGCGCGTCGACCACGGTCCCACCGGTGACGCCGCCGCGGCGAAGCTCCTCCGCGCCGAGCTCGCCGCCGACCCGGGCATCGTCGAGCGCTTCGTCCGCGAACGTTCCGTCCTGCTCGGCCTGCAGCACCCGTCGATCGTCCGCGTCCGCGACCTCGTCGTCGAGGGTGACCGGCTCGCCATCGTCATGGACCTGGTGCCGGGAGGGTCGGCCCGCGACCTCCTCGCGGCCGCCGGCACGCTGTCGCCCCGGGACGCGCTGACCATCACGGCGGAGACGCTCGACGCCCTGGCCACCGCGCACCGTCAGGACGTCGTCCACCGCGACGTGAAGCCCGACAACGTGCTGCTCGACGCGGAGTGGTCGCCCGGTGCGACGGGGCTCGTCCGGGTCACCGACTTCGGGATCGCCTCGGTCGTCGCCGAGCGGGAGCGCACGACCACGGGCCTCCTCGGCACCCCGCAGTACATGGCGCCGGAGTCGATCAGCCACGGGCGCTCCGGGCCGGCCGCCGACGTCTACGGCGCCGGCGTGATGCTCTACGAGCTGCTGTCCGGACGCACACCGTTCGCCGGCCCCGGGACGGACTTCGCGGTCGCGTACCGGCACGTCACGTCGACGCCCCCGGTGCTCGAGGTGCCCGACGCCCTCTGGTCGACCCTGGCGACCATGCTCGCGAAGGACCCCGCTGCCCGGCCGTCCGCGACCGACGCCGCCGCGACCCTCCGTCGGCTCGCACGGTCCCTCGCCGACGTGCCCGCGCTCGAGCCGACGGTCGACCCGGAGGAGTTCGCCGCGGTGGAGCGCCCGGCGACGGTCGTCCGCGGATCGGTCGCGTCCGGTGCTACCGGAACAGCCGGGACTGCCGGACCGGACGGCGCTGCGGCCGACGACGACGTAGCGGAGGACGACGGCACAGCGGGGTCGGTGCCGGAGCTCGGTCCGGCGGGCTCGGCGACCGTCGTCCGACCGATGGCCAGGCAGCCGCTCCCGGTGGCGTCGGACCCGGCCGCCTCCCCCGCGACGCGGACAGCCCGGTTCCGGCGCCCGGACTGGTTGACGAACCGCGCGGCCGGCTTCGGCGCGCTCGGCCTGGCACTCGTCGTGGTGCTCGTGGTCGGGGCCGTCGTCTGGCTGCCGGGCAGTCGGGGCACCACGCCCGGACGACAGGCCACCGCGCAGGCCGCCAACGCGTACCAGCAGGACCGGCCCCTCCCGACCGGACTGACCACCACCCGCAAGGCGACGCTCGACCCCGAGTCCGGCGCCGTCGAGCTGACGACGACCTACACCGCCCAGGGTGCGACGCTCTCCGGGCCGCTGGTCGAGGTCCTGCCGGCGGCCCGGTCGGGCGGCTCCTGCCCCACCGTCCGGTGGCGTGACGGCCCCGTCACCGCCACACGGAACCAGCCGTCCGTGACCGGGGTCGACACCGCATGCGCCTGGTCCCTCAGCGGCGCTGCAATCGAGCCGGGGTCCGACGTCGCGGTGCAGGCGACGGTGCGGGTGCCCTCGGTCACGGACGGTGCCTCGCTGCAGACGTGGCTCGACGCCGTCGGCACCGCGACCACCGGGGTCGTCACCGACCAGTCCGTCAGCGGGACGGCCTACCCGGTGCAGCGGCTGCAGGACGTCGTCGTGCGGACGCCGGACCGCACGGTCAGCCAGACGGCGCTGCCGGTCACCCTGCTCCCGGTGTGGCCGAGCGGGACCGACGAGCTGAACCCGCTGTACCGCAGCCCCGCGAGCGGCGCACCGTCGCAGATGCTGCAGGACGTGGCCGGCGGCGAGTCCGGCGTGCGGTTCGCCGACGGGTGCTCCGGCGCGCTGGCGGTGTCCTCGGACGGCCTCGTCGTGACCGCGCTGTCGGTGGCACCCGCGTGCACGGTGCGCGCCACGGTCGGGGCGTTCTCCGACCTCGAGAGCGCGCCGTTCAGCATCACGACACGCGACTGAGCGCCGAGCGTCTCAGGACGTCCGCTCGACCGCGAGGTCGGCGCTGGCCGTCTGGACGAGGCGGACCCGACCGCCGGACACGGCGTAGCCGCGACCCGCCGACATCGCCACCGGGGACCGACGGGGCACCTGGACCCCGAGCAGCTCCCCGTCGTAGTCGACGTCGGGCTGCAGCAGCACGCCGCACCGGCTCTTGCGGACGGCCTTCGTCCAGTGGCTGTACAGCGAGCGGAGGTCCACCGAACGACCGGCAGCCACCACGCAGAGCCCCGGACGCTCCGACGCGAGCAGCCCGGCCAACGCCTGGTCGCCGTCGTCGAAGCGCTCGGCGTCGTCCACGAGCAGCAGCACGGGGCCGCGCTCGAGCCGCAGCCCGGCGACGAGGGCCGGGACCTCGTCCGGACCGACCGCGAGCCGGTCGAAGTCCCCGGAGGCGAGCGGCGAGCGGCGGTCGCAGATCGCCCACACCGCGGGCCGCGTGCCCTCGGCACGCCGGGCGGTGTCGGCGAGCGCCAGCAGGACGCTCGACTTGCCCGAGCGGGCCGGGCCGGCGACGAGGACGTGCTCGCCGTCGTACACCTCGAGCGCGGTGGTGGCGAGGTCGTCCTCGGCGAGACCGATCGGCAGGCGCCACGGCTCGGTGTCGAAGGACGCGGGCACCGCGAGCTCCGTCACGGTCACCACGTCCGGCAACCGCCCGACGGCGCTCGCCTTGCGCGGTGCGTCGCTCCAGCGCTCGGCCGTGTGCGTCACGGCGTCGGCGAGGGGCACGTCGGGGGTCGCCACGTGGGACTGCAGGCGGGCGACGGAGTCGATGAAGCGCCCGGGCACCGGTGGCGGGACGTCCTTGGGTCGCACACCGATGGAGGAGTAGTCGTACGGGTCGGCGAGCCGGAACAGCCACTTCTGGGTCGTGACCTCGTCCATCGCGCTCGGGACGGCCTTCGCGCGGGTGGTCGACACGGCGAAGGAGATGCCGAGTGCCGGTCCCTCCGCGTACACGCGGTACAGGGCGTCGAGCAGCTGCTGCCCCTCGAAGTCCTGGTACTCGTCGCGGAGCGCCGCGAGACCGTCCAGGAGCACGACCGCTCGACGTCCGCCCGGTGCCGCCCGACGGCGTTCCAGCTCCGTGCGCAGGTGCCGCAGGAACCGCGCCTGCAGCTCGCCGGCACCCGGTCCGGAGCCGACGTACGCGGTGGTGTGCGGGAGGTGTTGGAGCGGTGCGAGGTCCCCCGCGCCCATGTCGAGCACGAGCAGGTCGAGGTCGGCCGGGTCCGTCGCGGCGGCCAGACGCAGGGCGATCGCGGCGAGGGCGGTGCTGGTGCCGCTGCCCGGGATCCCCATGAGCATGAGGTTGCCCTGCGCGAGGTCCCACCCCGTGGTCACCTGACGCTGGTGGTCCGGGTCGTCGGCGAGCGCCACCGGCACGACCTCGGCGCGGGTCGAGCCGGTGTCGAGCGCGGCCACGTCGACCCGCTCGCCGAGGGCCTCCGGCCAGATCGGCCGCGGCGGGGCGAAGCCGGCGTCCGCGTTCGCCTGCGTGATCGCGTCGATGAGCCGGTCGAGGTCGGTCTCGTCGGCGGCGGTCGGCGCTGCGGAGGGCGCGGGCGCCGGGACGCCGAACACCCCGGTCGGCCGGACGGCCACGGCGGCCTCGGCGGCGGCGTCGCGGGCTCGACCCGTCACGAGGGCGGTCTGCACCGGGGTGATGTCGTCCTGGCCGAGCTTGACGTAGGCGCGCCCGGTCTGCTGCCGGCTGATGGCCGAGGCGGCGGGGACACCGATGACGTTGACGGAGTCCTCACGGCTCTGCACGCGCAGCGCGACCCGCATGTTCGTGTTCGCGAGGATGTCCTCGCTGACGACGCCGGCCGGTCGCTGGGTCGCGAGGACCATGTGCACGCCGAGCGTCCGGCCCACGGCGGCGATGCTCACGAGCGAGGTCAGGACGTCGGGGAAGTCCTTGGCGAGCATCGCGAACTCGTCGACCACGAGCAGCAGCCGCGGCATCGGTTCCGTCGGTCGGGTCGCCAGGTACGCGTCGAGGTTGTCGATGTCGGCGCCGGCCTCGGCGAACACGCGCTGCCGGCGTTCGAGTTCCGCCTCGAGCGCGCGGAGCGCCCGGTCGGCGAGCTGCTCGTCGAGGTTGCTGATCGTGCCGATGGTGTGCGGCAGCCGCTCACACGCGGCGAAGGCGGCACCGCCCTTGAAGTCGACGAGCAGGAAGTTCAGCGTCGTCGGTGCGTTGCGCGCCGCGAGACCGGCGACGAGCGACCGCAGGAACTCGCTCTTGCCGGACCCGGTCGTCCCGCCGACGAGCCCGTGCGGCCCGTCGCGGACCAGGTCGAGTTCGAGGGGTCCCGACTCGGACGAACCGATCGGGGTGGAGATCCCGGTCCGGGCGTCCCACGCGGCGCGGACGGCCTGCGGGGTGTCGACCCGCACCAGGTCCGGGAACCGGACGAGCGACGGCAGGGACGCACCCGGGACCGAGAGCTCCGGGTCGTCGAAGTGCGCGAGGTCCCGCGCACAGCGCTCGGCGACGGCCGTCGAGAGCCCGGCGAGGACGACGTCGCGCACCTCGGTGCGGTCCTCCGGCCGGTACACCGTCGCCGCGGCGTCGGCCTCGACGGTGATGATCGTCGTGCACGCTGCCGGGAGCTGCTGGGCGTTCGCCGCGATCACGATGCCGCTGACCCGGCGGGGCTCCTCGTCCGGACGGAGCGTCCGCCCCGGGACCGAGCGGCCCTGCCCGAGCAGGCTCCGTGCCGGGGCGTCGCGGCCCTCGGTGAGCACCTCGGAGTCGATGACGACGAGCATCGTCTGCGTGGGGAGGTCGTCGACCGAGTCGCGGAGCCCCCGGAGCACGGCGGCGCTGTGGTCGCGCTGCGCCGACATCCACCGTTCGCCGGTGCTGCTGCCGGCCACCCGGGTGTGGGGCAGCCAGGACGCCCACGACCAGTCCGCCTGCCGTCCGTCGTCGCAGAACACCCCGATCGTCAGGTCGGCGGGCCCGCAGTGCACCGCCGCCTGCGCGAGGAGGCTCCGGGCCAGGGCGAGTGCGCCGTCGCGGTCGCCGACGATGCCGACCACGCCGGCGTCGGACAGGTCCGCGACGACCGGCGCCGCGGTGAGCCTGCTGTCCGCGATGGCGGCCTTCGCCTCGTCGTCGAGCTTCGCCGACGTCGCCCGTGCGTCGACCTCCGGTCGCCAGGGGGCGTCACCGGTGCCGGCGTGCAGGGTGAGGAAGTCGGCGTCGGCGGACCGGCGCTGCCAGAGCGTGGTCGTCGGGAGGGCGGCGCGGCGGACGACGGTCGCCGGGTCCGGGACGAGTTCCTGTCGCCGCGCGGCCTCGACACCGGCCGCGGCGGCGATCTCCTGGCGGAACGCCTCCACCGCCCCCGCGAAGCGCTCGTCCTCCTCACGCAGGTTCCGTGCCCGGCGGTGCTTCTGCTCGAACCACATGCCGATCGCCGTGACCGGGCTCAGCAGCGCGAACAGGGCGAACCGGGCGTCACCGAGGAGCAGCACCATCGCGCCGGCGAGCACGAGCGGCGCCGCGATCGTGATCCAGCTGAACTTCGAGGCCGGCGGGACGTCCTTCCGGGTCGGCGGGACGACGGTCTCCTGCTCGGTGTCCCGCCCCGGACGCGGCGGGCGGTTGTAGGGCGCGGTCGCCGCCGGGGTGAGGTTCGGCAGGGTGCCGGGCGCGGGCACGGTCGTCTCGTGCAGGGCCGGTCGGACGAGCAGCACCGCCCCGCCGACGATGACGCTGGTCGTGCCGGTGACGAGGACGCCCTCGTCGTCGAGGCGGGCCCCGGCGACGACGGTGCCGTTGGTCGAGCCGGCGTCGCGGATCCGGACACCGTCGGCCTCGCGCTCGATCGTGCAGTGCTCCCACGACGCGGTCTCGGTGGGCAGGACGAGGTCGGCCTGCGGGGCACGCCCGACGACGAGCGGTCGGGAGCGCGGCACGGCGAGGACCCGGCCGGCGTCGAGTCCCCCGGCGAGGGTGACCGTCCAGCCGTCGACCGTCCGCGGACGGTCCTCCGGGGTGCGGGCGATGCGCGACCCCTCGAGCAGCACCAGGTCGCGCAGCGGCGTCTCGGCACTGGTCACGTGGGCGTCCACCGCCAGAGTGGCGTCCGGCTCGAGGACGGGTCCGACGGCCGCCGCGACGAGCTGCCCGAGCGTGGACGTCTCGGCCCAGCCGTCGACCTCGACCGCTTCGACACGGTCGTCGAGCTCGATCACCACCCGCATGCGCCTGCTCCTGTCGTCGTGGTCCGGTCGTGGCGACCCGTGATGGGCCGGTCCTACCGACCCGTCGTGTCCTCGAACCAGACCAGCGCCGGCGCCGAGGTCGTCTCGGGTCGCAGCCCGAGCGCCTGCGCCGAGGAGGCCAGGACGGTGGCCCCGGTCCCGAGCGCCTGCGGGTCGGTGAAGTCGAGCGCCGGACCGGCGAGCCCGTCGTCGACGTCGAGCGACGTCGTCGCGAGGGCATCCGTGACGGCCTCCGGGTCGGTGCTCCGCGCGGCACCCACCGCGTGCACGAGGGCGATGACCGCGTCGTGGCTCCGGGCGTCCGCGGCGGCGGCCACCGCCGAGAACGGCTGGTCACCGGTCAGGTTCCGCGCGTCCTGGTCCTTCGCGACGACCCGGACCGCGCCGAGGAACGCCGACATGGCCCGTCCGGCGGCCCCGGCGTCGAGTGCGGTCGCGTCGTCGGTCGCCACCCCGGCGGTGCGGAAGTCCCCGGAGACGCTGCCGCCCGCCGCGGTGAGCGCCGAGCCGAACGCGGGGCTGGTGGCGTCGGGGGTGAGCACGACGGGGACGGTCACGTCCGTGGCCTGCAGTGCTGCGACGAAGGCCCCCTGCCGGGCAGCGCTGCCGCTCACCACGACGGCGTCGGAGTCGGCGGCCGGGGCGTCGCCGCCGGTGTTCGTGTCGCCGTCCGGCGTCGAGGTCGGCACGGCGCCGGTCCTGGCCGCGACGGTCGTGGCGAGGGACGTCATGTCGGTGTCGCCGGCCGGCAGGACGTGGGCGACCCGCAGCCCGGCCGGTGCCCCACCGCCGAGGTCGACGAGCAGCGGCGAGGCGGCACCGCCGAGTGCCCGCTGCATCGCGCTGGCGACGGACTGCGAGGACGGCGCGGTGGACCAGGCGTCGTCGACGGCGCCGGCGTACGGCATGACGACCGGGATGCCGGCGTCGGCGGCAGCTGCGGCGGCCGCGGCGACGTGCGCGCCGGACGAGGCGACGACGATCCCGGCGACGTGCTGGCGGACCAGCTCCTCGACGGCGGCACGCGCGCCGTCGGTCGTCCCGCTGTCGTTCTGCGTCACGAGCTGCACGCGGGTCCCCCCGAGCGCCAGACGCCGCTGCGCGACGACGGCACCCTGGGCGGCCTGGTTCCACTCGGATCCCTCGCCGTCACCCAGGGTGACCACGACGCCGATCGCCACCCGGTCGGGGACGTGCGCCACGGTGACCGGGACGGGGACCGTCGCCGGGACCGCCTCGGCCGGCTCGGCCGAGAGCGCACGGAACGTCAGCACGGCAGCGACGACCGCGGCCACGAGCAGGACGGCCAGACCGACCACCAGGAGCCGACGTCGGGAGGCGGGCCGAGCCTCCTGGCCGTCCACCGTCTGGTCGCCGTCGACGGTCTGCGGCTGGTCGGTCATCGGTCGTCCCCGATCCGGAAGGCGTAGAGCGTCGTCGACGTGGCGGTCGACGGCACGTCGAGCGCGAAGGCCGGCAGCTTCGTCGCGGCGTCGAGCGACGCCCGCAGCTGCTCCTGCTGGAGCAGGATGCCCGCGACGTCCTCGGCACGGACGTTGGCGTACCCGGCCGCGTTCTGCGACGCCAGCGCCAGCTGGTAGTCGGCGGAGTCGGACTTCGCCGCGCTCGTCGCCATCGCACCGAGGATGCCCGACCCGTTCACCTTCCGGTCGCCGAGGTCCAGCATCACGCGGTTGAGGTCGCCGGTGAGCAGCGTCCGCGCACCCTCGACGTCGCGGGTGGACGCGCTCGTGCTGGCGTCGATGCGCTGCAGGCTCAGGGCGGTCTGCGCGTCCACGGCGCCCGCGAGCGTGCCGCTCTCCCGCTGCAGCGTGCCCTTCTGCGTGTCGATCGTGCCCTTCGCGTCCTTCGTGACGTCGCCCGAGGTGGACCGCAGCCCGGTGATGGAGGCGTCGAAGGCCTGGATCACCGCGTCACGGCTGCCCGTGGCGGTGTCGCTGACCTTGCGGACCTGCTGGTCGACGATGTCCTGCACCTGCTTCGCCGACTCGTCCGAGGCGTCCTGGAACGCCGCCGTGACCGCGTCCTGCAGCGTCTTCTGCTGGTCGCTCACCGCGACGAGCTGGGTGTGGACCGCGGCGCTCTCGCCGCCGGCCTGAGCGAGCAGGGCACGGAGCCGGGCGACCTCGCCGCTGATCGTGCCGTCGTCGCTGCTGACCGCGCGCCGCACGTCGGCGACCGCGGTCGTGACGGCGTCGAGGTGCGTGGCGAGGGTCTGGACCGCACCGCCGACACCGACCTGCGCGTCGGGGTCCGTGGCGGCGACGACGGCGTCCCATGCGTCGGCCTGCGCGGTGAGCCGCTCGTCCATCGGCGTGCTGAAGCCGAGGCCGGGACGGAGCGTCGTGCCCTCCGGCGCGCCGGCGCACGGTGTCGCGGTGAGGTACCCCCGCAACGACGCCGCCTCCTCCGGCGAGAGCTCCCCCGCGGCGGCGAGCACGCAGAGCTGGTCGGCCACGGCGCTGTTCTGCGCCTGCATGGACGAGCTGAGCACGCGGTCCCCCGCCGTGCCGAGCTCCGCCCGCGTGGCGATCGCCTGGCGGTGCACGGTCCGCACCGACTCCCGCAGCGGGTCGAGGTCCTGCTTCGCCTGCGCCACGGCGGCGTCGAGCGCGTCGAGCGTCCGTGCGACGTTCCCGTCGCCGTCGCTGCCCACACCGTCCAGCGAGGTGGCGAGCTGACCGAGCGTGCCGTTGAGGGCGTCGGACTGCTCGATCGCCTTGTCGGCGAGCTGCGGGTCGAGCTGGTCGGCGAGCGCCTGCCCCTTCGCCACGAGCCCGATCAGGGACGACGAGACGGCGGACGACGACGCGAAGAGCGCGCAGGTGAGCGAGTCCTGGTTCTCGGGGACCGCACACGTGGCGGTGTCCGGATCGGTCGGACCGACGGCCGATGCGAGCTCGCCGCTCACCTGCTGCTTGCAGGCCTCGCTCGCGTCGGCGTACCCGTCGAGCTGGGCGGAGACCCGGAGCAGGTTGCCGTAGACGCTCGAACCGGCGGTCGGGGTCGTCGGGGTCGCCGCACACCCGGCGCCGTCGAGCGTCACGGGCGGTGCCGTGGCCGAGGTGTCGCCGAGCAGCGCGTCGAGGCTCGACGTGGTCTGCTGGAGCTGCTGCAGCACGGTGGACTGGGTCGCCTTCGCCGTGGAACCGAGGTCGCTCTGGAGCGAGCCCAGTTCACCGGTCAGCGACTGCATCGTGCCCGCGAGCGCCGCGCTGCTCTGCTGCAGCCGCTCCGCCGTCTGCACGCCGAGGGTCTGCGACGTGGACTCGAGGTTCGTCCGGACCTCGGTGATCGTCCCACCCGCCCGTGCGAGGACCTCGTTGACCTGGGCGATGAGGTCGATCGTGCGGCGTTGCAGGGCGAGCTCGGAGTCCGCGTCCGACCCGAACGCGCCGTTCATCACGCCGGCGGCGGACAGGTCCGTGGTGATCCCGGGCTGCGCGGCGATGTCGATCGTGGGGGCCGAGAAGTCGTGGACGTCGGCGACGAGGTGCAGCGTGCTGCTCGCACCCGACGTCGGCGGAGCGAGCAGTCGCCCCCACTGCACGACCGCGTCGCCGTCGTGGTTCGTGCTGACGACACCGTCCGTCGCCGTCCCGTGGGCGTCGGCGCCGTCGGTGACGACCGCGTCCGCCTTCGTCCCCGGCAGCACCGTCGACGCCGCGACGCTGAACGGAGCACCCACCAGCGCCGGCGTCGTGCGCGACGACCCGGCGACGTCGTACGTGAGGTTCTTCGACCGCACCGTCAGGTTCTCGATCGTCAGGTCGATCTCCACCCGCCCGGAGTACCCGTCGAGGTCGGCGAGGTCACTGCCGGTCTTCTTCGCCGTCGTGTACTGGGTCGTCACCCGCAGCGGCAGGTCACCGGCCGCCTTCGCCGGGTCGTGGTCGGTGGTGGTGCTCGAGGACTCCTTGCCCGCGACGGAGATCGCGGTGTCCTGGATCGACCGGACCGAGCCGTCCGCGGCGAGACGGGTGTCGACGGTCTGCAGGACACGCGACGGGTCCTCGACGGTGTCGTCCCGGGCGGTGCAGCCGGCGAGCACCAGCGCGACGACGCCGGTCAGGGCGGCGGCCCCCAGGATCCGCTGTCCGGCCTGTCGTGCACCGGTCGTACCGGCACGGTTGCTGATCACGTTCTTTCCCCCCGAGAGAATGGACGACCCCGTCGATGCTAGTTGCTCCGACCCGCGAGGGCCCGGCCCGGAACCCACTCCGGGACCCCCCGTTCGGGCCACGGACACACGGGAGCGCACCCTGATACGTTGCACGCGACATGTGCACAGCGGGCGCCGCCTCGGGGAGGCGCCGACGTCTCGCTGTCACCGTCCACCCGACGGCGCCGCCGTCCGGGACCGTCCGACCCCGGACCGACGTCCGCGGGGTCACCACACCAGGGGGATCACGACCATGACCAGCGTTCGCCGAATCGGCTCCTTCGTCCTCACCGGAGCCCTCACGGTCGGCCTCGCCGGCTGCGCGGGCTCCGACACCAGCACGGCATCGGACGGCCCGACCCGCTCCGACATGTCGCAGGCGCAGCGGAAGGCGGCGCTCCCGGACCTGCAGCGCGACGCGGAGACGGTCGCGAACGGCATGCTCGAACGGATCGGCGCCGGGGACCTCACGGCCGACGGTGACGCCTGGGTCGACGCACACCCGCTCGCCGAACACCACCACCTCGGGAAGTGGACGATCAAGGACGAGTCAGCGTCGACGGGCTTCGTCACCGGGACCGTCTGCGTGGAGTACCGCCCGGCGAAGGGCAGCGAGGCCGTCGCGATGGCCACCGCGAACGTGCAGTACATGCTCGCGCACGGGTCGTCGCCGGCGGACGGGCGCATCGGCTTCGTGGGGACCGGTCTCAACGTGGGCTGCTGACGGGCGTCCTACGATCAGCTGCATGGCAGAGCCCGCTCCCCTCCCGGAACCGCACACGTGGGACGTCGACGGCGTCCGGGTCACCGCTTCCGCGGAGACCGGCCGCTTCCGGCGCCGTCCCCACCTCGTCGTGACCCTGGAGGCCCCTCGGCTCACGAGCAGGTTCCGGGGCGACGACCTCGTGCGGCTCATCGACGGCGAGGCGCGACAGATCGACTCCGATTCGGAGCCCCTCGCGTTCCTGGTGGCCGGCGGCGGGCCAGCCATCGGAGCCGCCATCGACCCGGTGCGCACGCAGACACCGAGCGACGCGATCGCGCTCGTCGTCACGCCCGACGTCGGGTGGGCGGTGCACACGTTCTCGGCTGCGGACGTCGAACAGCTGCGGTGGTGGCCCCGGGGCAGCCGGCACTGAAGTAGCAGGCACCGAGGCGCGGCGCTCGGGCAGCGGACTGCCGGGAGCTCGTCACCCTCCCGGGAGCTGGCGGACCCAGGCCTCGAAGGAACGGGCTTCGTCGGGGTGCAGCACGATCGGCTCCTCGGCCTCGGACTCGCTCAGCAGGACCAGACTCCCCTGGGGGACGGTCCCCATCGACGCGGCCGCCGACGAGCCGCGCGTTGGCGCGTCCGGCGTGCAGAGGTACACGAGGGGGTCGTCCCCTCTCGACTCCGCGATGCGGATGGACCCGTCGAGCAGCTCGAGCAGCTCGGCACCCCAGAACTGGACGTCGTGGCCGAACGCAGCGACGCGGACTCCGGGCTCCTGACGGCCCCGTCGTCGGATGACCGGGTCCCACGCCGCCTCGTGCGGACCCCGTCGCCACGTGGCGTCGAACGGCTCAGGTGCCCCTTCCACACGCCTGCCCCACAGTGCCATCAGCGGTCACCGTCCTTCCCGATCGGCGCTGTCCGGGGTCTGGACCGGAGCCACGCGCGATGTCGCAGCCCGGAGCCGAGGGCCGAGCCGGCGAACGTCCCGAGCAGGTAGCCGGGCACCGCCAGCTGCCAGCCTCGTCCGACGGTCGAGAAGACGACCACGGCGATGACGAGTGCCACGATCATGACCGGGGTGCCCGCTGAGGCCGGGGCGAGCCGGAGGGCCAGGAGCCCGACGGCGACGCCGAGCAGCGAACCGGCGACCGCGTACGGCAGGACGCCGAGCACGTTCCCCACGCGCGCCCCGATGACCAGCGGGATGAACAGTCCCACCAGCGCGATCACCAGCGCGAACACCGCCCTGCCGCGGCTGAGAGGGGCCCCACCTCGGTTGCGCTCGTTCCCCGCGTCCGATCGCTTCACGCCAGTCCCACCGTCTTCGCCACCTCGTGCAGTCCGTCGACGCCGAACCCGACTCCGGCACCGACACCAGCCGAGCTCCACAGGCGCAGCGCGTTCGCTCCGGTGCTGAACACCCCATCGACGCTGCTCGGGTTGAACCGTCCGAACTGGTTGAGGGTCGATGCCTGTTTGGGCCCGCCGGGGATCAGCGTACCGCCAGCGCCGGCGGCACCGTTCCAGAGCAGGTCGAGGCCAGAGGTCTGGTCACCCGCGATGGTGTTCCCCGTGTACCCGCCGAGCATCGATCCGCCGCCGGCGACGGTCGCACCCCACGCGGACGCGACCCGCGAGGTCGCACTGGAGCCGGTGACCTTCGCGAGCGTTCCGCCGGCCGGACCCGCGATCCCGCCGATCCCGCTCGCGATGCCACCGCCGACCATGTTCCCGACGAGACCCCGCGGCGTCCAGTCGGGGTTGTGTGCCACGTAGGACACACCGCTTCCCGCACTGCCGACGGCACCGTTGACGCTGGCGTTCGCGACCACTGCGCGCCCGACTCGACCGGCGGACGAGGCCGTCTTCGCCACGAGCGCACCTGCGCGCGCGCCGGCACCACCCAACAGTCCAGTGACACCGCCGATGACGGTGTCCACTCCGACGGCACCCCAGTCGACCTTGCCGTCGTCGCCTCGGTGCCCCTGGATGGAGAGGCCGCCGGCCAGGGCCGCCCCACCACCCGCAGCGAGAGCGAGCGCGACGACCGGACCGAAGGGGGTGAACATCGAAGCCACGGTCAGCCCGACGCCCACGACCATCGCCACCTTCGAGATGGCATCCGCATGCTCGTCCGCCCAGTCACGCAGGTCACCGAACATCCCCTGGTGCGCATCCCGGTAGCCCTGGATGTCCTCGTCCGTCGCGGGACGCAGCCCCAGCGGGTCCAGCGCGTGCAGCGGGTCGTTCCCCGCGTACGAGTACGGGTTCCCCGACCACCCGGTCCCGAGCACCGGCTCGAGTGGGTCCACGGAGAGGAACCCCCGCGCCGCCGGATCGTACACGCGGGCCCCGAGCCACTCGAGGCCGCCGATGCTGACGCTGCCGTTCGGGGTGAGCCCGACGCCGTCCGGCAGGGTGGCGCCACCGACGCCGGCGAGCACCGCCCACGGGTCGGCCGCGTCGGTCGCACGCGCACCGCGCCAACCGGGTGCCGCCCACTCCGACCCGACGGCGGCGACGCCCCCGGGCAGGTCGAGCACGCTCGTCCCCGCGATCGACACCAGGGACGGCACCGTAGCGGCGGTGTCCCACCACGCCTGGACGCCGTTGACCGTGGCGAGCTCCCCGAGCGCGTCCGCCCAGACCTCGGTGCGTGCCGACTCGGCGTAGGCGCGGTCCCGGACGACGACGCCGGCCAGGTAGCCGAGCGCCGACCACGCGTACTCGGTCGTCGAGCCGTCCGCGTCGGTCCGGCGGACGCGTCGGCCGAGCCCGTCGTGGACGTACTCGGTACGGAGGCCGTCGCGGACGGACGCGGTGAGCTCCCCCGCGATGTCGTACTCGTGGACGGTGGTCACCCCGCCCACCGTCTCGGCGACCATCCGGCCCGCGGAGTCGTACTCCCAGCGGGAGTCCCCGGCACGGACGAGCTGCCCCGCGGTGTCGTGCCCGTACTCGACCCGCCCGTCGCTCCCGACGACCGCGACGATCCGGCCGTCGTCGTCGCGCTCGATGTGCGTCGTCTCCGCGCCGTCGAGCGTCGTCGTGGTGTGCGCGACGAGCACGCCCCGCTCGTACGACCACGCCTGGACGACGTCGCCCGTGGCGGACTGCACGATCCGCCCGGCCGCGTCGTACGCGAACGTCCCGGCGCCCAGGCCGTCGCGTTCGACCGCCACGATCCGGCCGGCGGCGTCGCGGCGGTACGCCGTGCGGGTGCCGTCGGGGTCGACGCGGGCGGTCCGGAGGCCGTCGGCGTCGTACTCCCAGCTGATCGCCGCGCTGCCTCGGGCCCGTCGGACGAGCAACCCGCGACGGTCGAGTTCGAGCTCGTGGTCGACGGCACGTCCGGCGCCGCGGGTGTGGTCCGTCACGACGAGGGTGCGGGCCACCGGGTCGTGTCGGATCTCGGACTGCAGGACCCCGTCGACCAGCAGCTGGTGCTGTCGGCCGGCGGCGTCGAAGGTCCACGTCGTCGTGCGGCCGTCGGGGTCGGTCTGCCCGGTCTGCCGGCCCGCCGCGTCGTAGGTCGCGGTCGTGGTCCGGCCGAGCGGGTCCGTGACGGCGACGAGTCGGTCCGCGTCGTCGTACACGCGCCGTGTCACGCCGCCGGCGGCGTCGGTGACGCTCGTCAGACGACCGCGCTCGTCGTACGCGAACGCGGTGACCCCGCCGACGCCGTTGACGACCTCGACGAGCTGGCCGGCGGCGTCGTACCGGAACCGACGCTGACCGAAGCGGACGTCGGTGCTGGCGACGAGCCTCCCGGCCCGGTCGTACCGGAACCGCGCCGTGCCGGAACCGGGAGCGGTCTGCGCGACGACCCTGCCGAGGGCGTCGCGGGTGATCTCCTCGACGTCGCCGGTGGGGAGGGTCCGCCGGACCACCCGGGAGTCCGCGTCGTAGGACAGCGTCGTCCGTGCCCCCGCGGCGTCGGTCGCCGCGACCGGCCGGCCGCATGCGTCGTGCTCGTACACGGTGCGAGCACCCGACGGTGCGACGACCGCGACGACGCGACCGGCGAGGTCGCGCTCCAGTCGGGTGAGCCCGCCCTCCCCGTCCACCAGCTCGACGGGCCTGCCGGCCGCGTCGTACGTGACGAGTTCGGATCCGGTCCGGTCGCTGGTCGACTCGACCGGACGACCGTGGGCGTCGAAGCGCACGGTCGCCACGGCGAACGCGTCGCGCAGCGTCGCGACGCCTGCCTGCGGGTCCGTCGTGAACTCCTGGCGGACGCCGGTCGGGTCGGTCGTGGCGGCCAGGCCTCCGGTGACGTCGTACTCGCGTCGCCACGTCGCGCCGGTGGGGTCGGTGACGGCCAGGAGGCGCGACAGGCCGTCGTGCGCGAACGTCCAGACCGCGCCGCCCGGCGTCTCGAGCCGCGCCAGCTCCGCCTGGTCGTCGTACGTCCGCCTCGTGGTGCGACCCAGCGGGTCGGTCACGGTGTGCAGCTCGCCGTCGGGCGAGTACGTGTACTCCGTCCGGCCACCGAGCGGATCGACGACCGCGCTGGTCCGGCCGCCCACGGTGTGTTCGAAGCGCCAGACGGCGCCGTCCGGGTCCTGCCGGGCGACGAGCAGGCCGGCGGCGTCGTGGCGGAACTCCGTGCGGGCGCCGGACGGATGCACGGCCGCGACCACGCGACCGGCCGCGTCGTACTCGATGCGGGCGGTGTTCCCGGCGGCGTCCGTCGTCGCGACGACCTCGCCGAAGGCGTCGTGCTCGAGCGTGATCGTCACGCCGGTCGGGTCGACGACACGTCGCAGCAGGCCGTCGTCCCAGGTCAGCTCCGTCCGGCCGCCGACCGGGTCGACGACGACGGACGGGTCACGGTCGTCGCCCACGTACTCGTACGTGACGACCGCTCCGGCGTCCGTGACGACCGTCGTCACGCGGTCCTGGTCGTCGTACCCGTACGTGACGTCGCCGCCGGAGGGAGTGACCGTGCGGGTCTTCCGGCCGCGACCGTCGTACGCGTGCACCGTCACGGAGCCGTCGCGTTCGGTCACCGCGACCAGGTTGCCGTGGGCGTCGTAGCTCATGGACTGGCGGTGGTCGTCCGAGTCGACGATCCCGACGAGTCGTCCACGCGGGTCGGCGATGTACGAGTTCGACCGGCTGCCGTCCGGGTCCGAGACGACGGTCACCCGCCCCGGGAGGTACGCGAACCGCACCGTGCGACCGTGCGGGCTGACCTGCTGCGTGACGCGGCGCTGGGCGTCGTAGGTGTTGTCCACCTCGACCACGCCCGCGGCCGAGGTGACCGTGCTGATCAGGTCGTCGTCGTTCCACCCGTAGGTGCGGGTGCCGACCGCGTCACGCACCGACGTGAGGCGCCCGCGGTCGTCGTAGCCGTACTCGACACGGCGGCCGTCGGAACCCCGGAGCACCGCCACCCGACCGTCCACGTGCTCGACGTCGACCGACCGGCCCCGCTCGTGGACGAGGCGCGTCACGAGGTCGTCGGCGTCGCGCTGCACCGAGATCGCGGTCCCCGGTGCGCCGCGCTGCCCGAGCCACTGCCCGGACGGGGTGAAGTCGATGCGGCCGCCCGCGTTGTCGCGGACGACGAGCAGGCCGTCCTCGGTCGCGAGCCAGCGGTTCTCGCCGATGCCCCGGCTCCAGCCCGCACCGTCGCGGGGGAACCGGATCTGCCGGCCGTCGGCACCGACGAAGGACGCACCCTCGTCGTCGAGGAGCAGCCGGGTCTCCAGGACCGAGGACCAGCCGAGCCCGAAGACCCCGACACGGTCGTCGAGGGAGTTGTACATCCGGGTGACCTGCAGCGCCGCCGACGCCCCCGCGAACGCCAGGTCGACCTCCGGCTCGAGGAAGTTGCCGGTCGTGGTGTTGACCGGGTCCATCGAGAACCCCGTGGTCGGCTGCGCGCCGTACGCCGTCGGCGGGTCGAACTGCACGTCCGACCGGCTCGCACCGACTCCGGCGGCCTGCAGCGCCGCGGCGAGCGCCGAGTCCGACACCGTCGAGACGTCGCCCTCGCCCCCGGCAGCGGCGAAGGCGTCCGCGAGCGTCTTCGCCCAGGTCACGTCGTCGTCGTTCGCCGCGAGCCACTGTCGGAAGGCCGACACCAGGCTGCCCGCGTCGATGTGCGCCCACGAGCACCTGCTGGCGAAGTCGTCGAGCTTGCCGGACACCTGCCCCGGCTTGCCGTCGAGCTGCTGGTTCAAGCCGGCGGACCCGGTGGCGAACGACCGGAGGTCCGAGGGGCGCGCGGACGAGGTCCCACCGCCACCGCCACCGCCACCGCCGGGGTTCGGCGTCTGCCGCGGTGTCGCCGTGACCGCCGGTGCGGGGAAGGACGGCGGCTCCGTGTTCTCGACCTGCGGCATGGGGTCGTAGTGGAACGTGTCGTTCCAGAAGTCCTGGAACCCGTTCCGCTCGTCCTCACGCTCCTGCCACTCGCGCGCCTTCTTCCGGTTCTCGCGCTCGGTCTTCGCCGCGGCCTTCATCTTCTCGACCCAGCCGGCGACGGTCCGGAGCGCCTCGGAGATGTCCGTCGCGTCGGCTGCCGCCGTCGCGGCGTTCTCGGTGAAGAGCTGCGAGAAGCGTCCGCGGAACTCCTGCGAGGCGGTGCTGACGAACGAGCGACGCGACCCCGTCTGTCCGGAGATCGCCTCGGCAGCGCCGTTGAGCGCGGTGATGAGCGCGTCAGCGGTGCCGTCGTCGAACTCGATCGCTTCGGTGTTGGCGTGGATCTTCGCCATGGTCGTCCCCCCGGAGGTGTTGCTGGATGTCGTGCTGGCCGGCCCGCCCCGGACCGAGGACGCCCGGGCCACCGTGGTCACGGCAGCCCGGGCGTCGACGTGCTGACTACGCGCCGCCGCCCGCGGTGAAGATGTCCTGGGAGATCTTGTCGAGCTGGGTGCGGAGCTGCTCGAGCTCGGTCTTCGCCTTGTCGAGCGCCGCCTTGGTCTCCGGCCAGGTCGACCCGCGGAACGTCGAGGCGAGCGGCCCGTCCCAGACGTTCGAGTCGGACAGGATGCGCCCCTGGGCGTCGAGCTGCGAGATCTGGTCGGTGAACCCGCCGTTGACGATCGACTGGATCTGGCGGATGGCCGACTTGGCCTGCTCGGTGGAGAGCACACGTGACATGGTGAACCTCTTTCGTTTCGTAGCTGCACCCCCGCGCAGTGGAATCCCCCCGGAGGCTCTGACCCCGCCACCATACCCACGTGCGTCGACAGATGTCACCGGCCGCATATCGTGACGATTCCTCCCCCCGTTCGGGTGACAACGCATCGGCGCGGTCCTGACACCCGATCGGAGGAGGGTCGTCCACAGGCACGCCGGCAACCCCCGCTGCGGCGATCGTCGGGTGGCAGGATGTGGGGATGGACACCGAACCGCAGCTCGACGGCGACTCCGTCGCGCCCGACCTCGACGACTTCGACGAGGTCGTCGAGATCGAACACGAGTCGCTGCCTTCGGATCGCTACTCCGACCGCGAGATCAGCTGGCTCCGGTTCAACCAGCGCGTGCTCGAGCTCGGCGAGGACCGCACGGTGCCGTTGCTCGAACGCGCGAACTTCCTGGCGATCTTCGCGTCGAACCTCGACGAGTTCTTCATGGTCCGCGTCGCCGGCCTCAAGCGCCGCATCGACACCGGGATCGCCGTGCCGACGAACGTCGGCCGGGCGCCGAGCGACGTCCTCCGCGACATCGCGACGAAGGCGCACGAGCTGCAGGACCGGCACGCCCAGGCGTTCATCGGCTCGCTGAAGCCCGACCTCGACGCCGCGGGCATCCACATCGAGCACTGGTCCGACCTGGCCGAGGCCGACCGGCTCCGGATGCGCGAGTACTTCGCCGAGCAGATCTTCCCGGTGCTCATGCCGCTCGCGGTCGACCCGGCGCACCCCTTCCCGTACATCTCCGGGCTCTCGCTCAACCTCGCCGTGCGCGTCCGCAACCCGAAGTCGCAGCGCCAGGAGTTCGCCCGGCTCAAGGTCCCGCAGAACTTCTCGCGGCTGATCGCGCTGCCGGACGACAACTCCGGACGCATGCGGTTCATCCCGCTCGAAGACCTCATCGCGAACCACCTGGACGACCTCTTCCCGGGGATGGAGGTGCTCGAGCACCACGTCTTCCGGGTCACCCGCAACGAAGACGTCGAGATCGAGGAGGACGAGGCGGAGAACCTCATCCAGGCCCTCGAGCGCGAGCTGCTGCGTCGGCGCTTCGGTCCACCGATCCGCCTCGAGATCACCGAGGACATGGACCCGGTGACCCTCGACCTCCTCGTGCGCGAACTCGACATCACCGAGCAGGAGGTCTACCGACTCCCGTCGCCGCTCGACCTCGGGTGCCTGTTCGAGATCGCGAAGATCGCCCGACCGGAGCTGCACTACCCGAAGCACGTGCCGACGACGCCCGTGCAGTTCCAGCCGGGCGAGCCGAACACCAAGCCCGACCTCTTCCGCGCCATCGCGGCACGGGACGTCCTGGTGCACCACCCGTACGAGTCCTTCGCGACGAGCGTGCAGGCCTTCCTCGAGCAGGCCGCCGCCGACCCGAACGTGCTCGCGATCAAGCAGACGCTGTACCGCACCTCCGGCGACAGCCCCATCGTCGAGGCCCTGATCGACGCCGCCGCGGCCGGCAAGCAGGTCCTGGCACTCGTCGAGATCAAGGCCCGCTTCGACGAGCAGAACAACATCACCTGGGCGCGCAAGCTCGAGAAGGCCGGTGTGCACGTCGTGTACGGCCTGGTCGGGTTGAAGACGCACTCGAAGCTGGTGCTCGTCATCCGGCAGGAGGGCGGCACGCTCAAGCACTACAGCCACATCGGCACCGGCAACTACAACCCGAAGACCTCGCGCATCTACGAGGACATGGGGCTCTTCACGTCCGACGACACCGTCGGCAAGGACCTCACCCGGCTGTTCAACGAGCTCTCCGGCTACGCCATCGAGAAGAAGTTCAAGCGACTGCTCGTGGCGCCGCTGCACCTGCGCAAGGGACTGCTCAAGCGCATCCAGGTGGAGACGGACAACGCCGCCGCCGGCAAGCCCTCCGGCATCCGGATCAAGGTCAACTCGATGGTGGACGAGCAGATCATCGACGCGCTGTACCTGGCCAGCCAGGCCGGGGTGCCCGTCGACGTCCTGGTCCGTGGGATCTGCTCCCTGAAGCCCGGGATCGAAGGTGTCAGCGAGACGATCCGCGTCCGCAGTGTCGTCGGCCGGTACCTCGAGCACTCGCGGGCATTCGCCTTCCACAACGACGGCGACCCCTTCGTGTTCATCGGCAGCGCCGACATGATGCACCGCAACCTCGACCGTCGCGTCGAGGCCCTGGTCCGGCTGTCCGACCCCGCACACGTCGCCGAGGTCCAGGAGATCTTCGACCTGGCGATGGCGGACACGACCAGTTCGTGGCACCTGGAGTCCGACGGCGAGTGGACGCGCCACTCGACCGACGACGCCGGTCACCCGCTCGACGACGTGCAGAATGTCCTCATGCGGAAGATCTCTGCCCGGAAGCGTTCCACGCGGTGAGTGGCGGGTCAACGGGTCCCGTCCTCGCGGCGGGTGCGGTGGTCTGGCGTGAGCAGGGCGGGGTCCCACTCGTGCTGCTCATCCACCGTGAGCACCACAAGGACGTCTCGTTCCCCAAGGGCAAGGTCGATCCGGGCGAGGCCGTCCCGACGACCGCTGTGCGCGAGATCGAGGAGGAGACCGGGTACCGCGTCCACCTCGGGGCGCCGCTCGGGACCGCCGAGTACGTCCTGCCGAACGGTCGCGACAAGGTCGTGCACTACTGGTCCGCCCGGGTGGGGACGAAGGAGTTCGAGCGTGCCGGGGAGTTCACGCCGAACGACGAGGTCGCCTCGCTCGAGTGGGTCTCGATCGACCAGGCACGCACCCGGCTGACCTACGCCCGCGACGTCGCGATCCTGGAGCGGTTCGCCGAGCGCGCCGCCGTCGGACACCACCGCACGTTCGCGCTCATCACCCTGCGCCACGCCAAGACGGTCCCCGGCTCGGACTGGCAGGGCACGGACGCCACCCGTCCACTGCTGCCCGTGGGGCGATCGCAGGCGAAGGCCGTCGCGTCCCCCGTCGCCGCGTTCGGCCCGCGCAAGATCGTCAGCAGCACGGCGGCTCGGTGCCTGGCGACCGTCGAACCGCTGTCCGCCGCGACGAAGCTCGGTGTCGCCAGCACGCCGGACATCAGCCAGGACGCCCACGACCACGGCGCGGCCGACGTGAAGGGCGTCGTGCGGAAGCGGCTCGAGAAGGGCAAGACCACGGTGCTGTGCTCGCACGGCCCCGTGGTCCCGGACATCATCGCCCGCATCGCCACGGTCACCGCCGACGACAGCGGCCGGTTCGACCTCCGCCGGGCCGCGATGCTCTCGGTCGGGGACTTCTCGGTCATGCACATCGCCGACGGGCACCTCGTCGCCGTCGAGACCCACCGCAACACGATCTCCGCGTAGCACGACCGGCCGATCCTCCCGAGAACCGGCCGATCCTCCCGAGAACCGGCCGGTCCTCCGGCGACCGGCCGGGGGGCGGGGGCGGGCACCACGTCGGGGGCGCCCCCCGGCCCCCCCCCCCCGAGCCCCGGCCGGCCCCCGGGCGCCGGGCCGGGAGCCGGGGCCGAGCACCACGTCGGAGCCGACCCGGGCCTCCCGTCCGCACCCCCAGACGCAGGCACGCTGTTCCCGAGCATGCCCCCGGATCCGCGGGAGCGCGCGGATTCCGCGCCGGGTCAACACGTCGTTCACCTTCCGTTCACCAACGGGCGTGATGCCGGTCACTTCGCGTCCCTACAGTCGCTCCCGGGTCAGCACCGGCCCACGGGACCGACAGCGGTCCCACCTGCATTCATTCCCGAAGGGACCCCTGTGAACATCAAGCGAATCGGCATGGTCGCGGCGATCGCGATCGCCGGCGCGGTCGTGCTCTCCTCGTGCGCGGCGAACGAAGGCGGCTCGGGCAGCACCGCGTCGGCTTCGGCCTCGGGTGTCGACTACTCGAAGCTCTCCGGCACCCTGACCGGCTCGGGCTCCTCCGCCCAGCAGACCGCCGAGGCCACGTGGGCCGCCGGCTTCCAGGACCAGGCCTCCGGCGTCACGGTGAACTACTCGCCCGACGGCTCGGGTGCCGGCCGCAAGAACTTCATCTCGGGTGCCGCGGACTTCGCCGGCTCCGACGCGGCCCTCTCCGACGAGGAGCTCTCGGGCTCCTTCGGCCTCTGCGCCGCGGACTCGAAGGCCATCGACGTCCCCGTCTACATCTCCCCGATCGCCATCGCCTACAAGGTCGACGGCGTCAAGGACCTGACGCTGGACGCCAAGGCGATCGCCGGCATCTTCTCCGGCAAGATCACCAAGTGGAACGACTCGGAGATCGCGGACCTGAACAAGGACGCGAAGCTCCCGGACGCGAACATCACCGTCGTGCACCGCTCCGACGACTCCGGCACGACGCAGAACTTCTCCGAGTACGTCTCGGCGAACGCCGGTGACGTGTGGACCCAGGCTCCGAGCCAGACCTACCCGTACCAGATCGGTGACAGCGCGAAGGGCACCTCGGGTGTCGCCTCGGCCATGCAGGGCGCCTCGAACGCGATCACCTACATCGACGACTCCGGCGCGGGTTCGCTCGACAAGGCGAAGCTCATGGTCGGCGGCAAGGCCACCACGATCTCGGCCGAGGGCGCTGCCCAGGTCGTCGCCGACTCGAAGACCGTCTCGGGCCGTGAGACCAACGACCTCGCGATCGACATCGACCGTAAGGACACCGCCAAGGGTGCATGGCCGCTCGTCCTCGTCTCCTACGCCATCGCGTGCCAGGAGTACAAGGACTCGACCAAGGCGGACCTCGTGAAGTCCTACCTGACCTACGTGGTCTCGGACGACGCCCAGAAGGCCGCCGCGTCGGAGGCCAAGTCGGCCGCCCTCTCGAGCGACCTCGCGAAGAAGGCCGCTGACGCGGTCGCGTCCATCAAGTAACACCTCCTGAGAGCCCGGATGCCGGTCCGTCACCACCGACCGGCATCCGGGCCCTTCCCCGTATCCCGACAGGAGTCCTGCGCCCCATGACGACCGCACCGGTCCGCCCCGCGTCACCGACCATCCCGAAGCCGAAGCCCGTCGTCCGTGTCGGCGACCGGGTCTTCTCCGCCGCCTCGGTGATCTCCGGCGGCCTCATCCTGATCGTGCTCGCGCTCGTCGCGGCGTTCCTCGTGTGGCAGAGCATCCCCGCCTTCTCCGCGAAGGTCGGCGAGCTGCCGAACCAGGCGACGAACTTCTGGGACTACGTGGGACCCCTCGTCTTCGGGACGGTCTGGTCCGCGCTCCTGGCGCTCGTCATGGCCGTGCCGCTGTCGATCGGCATCGCGCTCTTCATCTCGCACTTCGCACCGCGCCGCATCGCGCCGGTGCTCGGCTACGTCATCGACCTGCTCGCCGCGGTGCCCTCGGTGGTCTACGGGCTGTGGGGCATCGTCGTCCTGGCCCGCTTCGTGCAGCCGTTCTACGCCTTCCTGAACGAGTACCTCGGCTGGATCCCGCTCTTCTCCGGCCAGGTGTCCGGCACCGGGCGCACGATCCTGACGGCGTCGATCGTCCTCGCCGTCATGGCCATCCCGATCATGACCGCGGTCATGCGCGAGATCTTCCTGCAGGCGCCGACGCTCAACGAAGAGGCCGCCCTCGCCCTCGGGGCCACGCGCTGGGAGATGATCCGCCTGTCGGTCCTGCCGTTCGCGAAGTCCGGCATCGTGTCCGCGATCATGCTCGGGCTCGGGCGAGCGCTCGGCGAGACGATGGCGATCGCGCTCGTGCTCTCCGTCTCGACGAACGTCACCTTCCAGCTGCTCACGTCGCTGAACCCCTCGACGATTGCGGCGAACATCGCCCTGCAGTTCGCCGAGGCATCCGGGCCCGCCCTGAACGCGCTCATCGCGTCGGGCCTGATCCTGTTCGTCATCACCCTGGTCATCAACATGCTCGCGCGGTACATCGTCCGCAAGCGCGTCAGCTGAGAGGTCGCACCCCGATGTCCCTCGCACTCCGTCAGTCCTCCGGCAACGTCTTCGCCAACGGGAAGCTCCACGCCTCCGTCCCGTGGCTGCTGCTCGCCGGCAGCTGGGTCGCCCTGGCCCTCGTGTTCGCGCTCCTCAACGCGGGCGGCTCCCTCAAGGACTTCAACATCGTCGCCGCGCTCTTCCTCGGCACGGTCCTGTTCGACGTCCTCATCGTCGTGGTATCGCGGATCGTCGAGGGCGGCCGGAAGGCGGTGGACCGGCTCGTCACGTCGCTCGTCGTCACCGCCTTCGTCATCGCGGTGCTGCCGCTCGTGTCGCTGCTGTACACCGTCCTCGCCGACGGCCTCGCGCGCTTCGACGCCCAGTTCTTCTCGTACTCGATGCGCGGTGTCATCTCCGTCGGCGGCGGCGCGCTGCACGCCCTCATCGGCACGATCGAGATCACGCTCTTCGCGGCGCTGATCAGCGTGCCGATCGGCCTGCTCACCTCGATCTACCTGGTGGAGTACGGCACCGGCCCCCTCGCCAGGGGCATCACGTTCTTCGTCGACGTCATGACGGGCATCCCGTCGATCGTGGCCGGTCTGTTCGCCTACTCGCTCTTCGCGCTGTTCCTCGGACCGGGGGCACGCTTCGGCCTGGTCGGCTCGGTCGCCCTCGCGGTCCTGATGATCCCGATCGTCGTGCGGTCCACCGAGGAGGTCCTGAAGATCGTCCCGATGGAACTCCGCGAGGCGTCCTACGCCCTCGGTGTCCCGAAGTGGCTCACGATCGTCAAGGTCGTCCTGCCCACCTCGCTCGCCGGCATCACGACGGGCGTCATGCTCGCGATCGCCCGCGTCATCGGTGAGACGGCCCCGCTGCTGGTCACGGCCGGGTTCACGACGAGCATGAACTACGACCTGTTCGGCAACCCGATGATGACGCTGCCGGTGTTCGCGTACACGCAGTACTCGCAGCAGGGCGCCAACCCGGTGCCGTTCGTCGACCGGGCGTGGACCGCGGCACTCGTCCTCATCCTCATCGTGATGGTGCTCAACCTGCTGGCCCGCTTCATCACCCGCCTCTTCGCTCCCAAGCTCTCCCGCTAGAACCTCCGGAAGGTCCACTGTGTCCAAGCGCATCGAGGTCGACGGCCTCAACGTCTACTACTCGAAGTTCCGCGCCGTCGAGGGCGTCGACATGACGATCGAGCCCCGCACGGTGACGGCGTTCATCGGCCCGTCCGGCTGCGGCAAGTCCACCTTCCTCCGCACGCTGAACCGCATGCACGAGGTGATCCCCGGCGCCTACGTCGAGGGCTCCGTCAAGATCGACGGCGACGACCTGTACGCGCCCGGCGTCGACCCGGTCATCGTCCGCCGTCAGGTGGGCATGGTGTTCCAGCGTCCGAACCCGTTCCCCACCATGAGCATCAAGGACAACGTCCTGGCCGGTGTGAAGCTCAACAACAAGCGCGTCTCCCGCTCCGAGGCCGACGACATCGTCGAGCGGTCGCTGCAGGGCGCCAACCTCTGGAACGAGGTAAAGGACCGCCTCGACAAGCCCGGCATGGGCCTCTCCGGCGGTCAGCAGCAGCGTCTGTGCATCGCGCGCGCCATCGCCGTGCAACCGGACGTGCTCCTCATGGACGAACCCTGCTCGGCGCTCGACCCGATCTCGACCCTGGCGATCGAGGACCTCATCGAGGAGCTGAAGAAGGAGTTCACGATCGTGATCGTGACCCACAACATGCAGCAGGCATCCCGGGTCAGCGACAAGACGGCGTTCTTCAACATCGCCGGCACGGGGGCGCCCGGGAAGCTCATCGAGTTCGACGACACGGCGACGATGTTCTCGAACCCGTCCGTGCAGGCCACCGAGGACTACGTCTCCGGCCGCTTCGGGTGACCGCGCGGGTCGGCCGGGCCTCCTCGTGTCGACTCGGAACGACAGCGTCGGGCCTCCTCGTGCCGACTCGGAACGACAGCGTCGATGTCGCACGACATCGACGCTTTCGTCGTCTGCGGCCGCAACTGCCGGCGCACGCAAGGAACGACGGAGTCGCTGTCGTACGACAGCGACTCCGTCGTTCCGAGTCGACCGGGCCGGACCCGGACACCAGCCCCGGCCAGCGCCCTACGCCGTGGGAACCGCCACGATCGGCGCCGAGGTCGGCTGCTTCGATCCCCCGGCGGGCTCCACCGTGATCCCGACCGTCGCGCCGGAGGTCATCGCGCCGCTCAGCACCGCCGAGCGCACACCCCCGTCGACGTCGTTCATGAGCCCGGCCGACTTGATCGTGCCGCCGGATTCCTGGGAGTTGATGTACCAGAGCTCGTAGGTCTTGTCGGACGGAGCAGCCTGCACGCCGTCGAGGATGACCGCGGACTTGCCGAGCTGCTGGGACCACACGACCGTGGCCGTGCCGCCGCCGGACACCTGCGACGTGGAGCGCCGGAAGTCGGCTGCCGCGTAGATCTGGTCGAGGCCGGAGGCTGCCTGGGAAGCACTCGTGCCGGGGCCGCTGTCCTGCCCGAAGAGGACGCCACCGGCGCCGAGCCCGAGACCGAGGAACGCCACACCACACGCGGCGGCGACGCTCACCATCGCGGCCGGACGCTGGAACCACCGGCGGCGAGCAGCGGAGGACGCGGCACCACCGGCGGAGGCGACGTCCGTGACGGAGGCGATCGGAGCCTCCTCGACGGGCTCGTCGGCGACGTGACGCGCAGCCGGAGCTGCGGACGGGGCCTCTTGAGGCGTCGTCTGGATCGCTGCCATCAGCGATGCCTTCAGCGACGCGGGCGGCTCGACGGGCTCGACCGCGAAGGCCAGGGCCCGTGCGGTCTCGGCGAGCGAGTCGACCTCGCCGCGCAGCTCGGGCCATGCGGTGATCGCAGCCTCGACCTCGTGCCGCTCGGCGTCGTCCAGGGCGTCGAGTGCGTAGGCACCGGTGAGGAGTGCCGGGTCATCGTGCCGTTCGGTCATGATGCCACTCCCATCTCGTCGCGCAGTCTGATCATCCCGTCACGGAGACGGGTCTTCACGGTGCCGATCGGCACCCCGAGCATCTCGGCCATCTCGCTGTGCGAGTAGCCGCCGTAGTAGGCCATCTGCACGGCCTGGCGTTGGAACTCCGTCAGCCGGCCGAGGGCCCTGCTGACACGTTCGTGTTCGATCCGGATCTCGACCGACTCAGAGACCTGGTCGAAGCCGGACTCGAAGTCGCGGATGCCGATCTTGGTGTCGCGGTCGCGGGACGCCTGAGCGGCACGCACCCGGTCGACCGCGCGGCGGTGGGCCATCGTCAGCACCCAGCTCGAGGCGCTGCCCCGGTTGGTGTCGAACTTGGCGGCCTGCTGCCACACCTCGAGGAAGACCTCCTGCGTGACCTCTTCCGACTGCGCGCGGTCCTTGAGGAGGCGCGTGATGAGTCCGAGGACACGGCCGGAGAGCTCGTCGTAGAGCTCGGAGAAGGCCTGCTGGTCGCCCTGGGCGACTCGGACGAGGAGGGAGTCCGGCGACGACGGGACGGGCTCGGTCGAGCTCCAACGTTCAGTGTCGCGTTCCACGATCGCAAGCATTGCAGGTTTTCCTCCTTCCGGTGTCCGGGTTGCCTGGTACTGAGCAGATCCGCTGAGACCTTGCAGCGAGGGCCCCGTGCGGCCCGCAGGGAATTACTCCGGCGGGTGAGCCGGGTCGGATCGCACGGGGACCCTCGCTGTGTGACGACCAGGGGATCGTCACGGAGATGATTCGGCACCCTCGCCCCGACGGATTGGACCGGATCGGTACTGATCCTCACCAGTTGCGTGGCGCGCCCGGGATCCGGTGTGTCCACCGAGAGTGAACACAGCGGCGCACACAGCGTGTGTCTCGTAGAATCGATATCGCCGGGCCGCAGCAAGCCCCGGGCTCCAAAATTCGCCGCTTCGAGCGGCCTCGCGCCGAGAGGCGCTTCTGCGGCCCGGCTTTCGCATGCCCGGCGCCGGCTCGTCCGGTTGCGGGCTCGTCCGGTTGCGGGCTCGTCCGGTTGCGGGCTCGTCCGGTTCCGGGCGCGGGCGGCTGCAGCCGTCCGGCCTGGAGGCTCGGGTCGGCTCGGAACCGCCAGTCGCGCCCGCGGGCGCTTCAGTCCAGTGCGTCGCGCCGCCACAGCGCGGCGGCTGCGGACAGGTCCTCTGCGAGCTCGGACAGCCGGAAGGCGCGGACCGTCAGGACACTCGCCCGCTCGTCGGCGGTCAGGTCCGAGTCGTCCGCCACGCTCGTGGCTCCCGCGGCAGCGAGGCGGCAGAACGCGGCACCACGATCGAGCGCCACCGCGAAGTCGCCCGTGTACAGCCCGTGCAGGATGCTGTCCGCGAGCGTGAGGATCTCCCCCGGCCCGGTCGGCTGCTCGGCACCCGCGACGGCCTGGTCGATCGTCCCGATCTGCTCCGTCCCGCGGGTGAAGAGGAACGCGACCTCGTCCGGGTTCTGCCGGATCACCGTGCGCATGAGGTAGATCCGCCAGAGTGCCCCCGGCAGCGTGTGCGCCCCGACCCGTGCCCACAGCTCCGCGACGGCCTCGATGCCGTGCACGTCCGTGTAGGTCACCAGGCGCTCGACGACCTCGGGGTCCGGGTCCTGCCGCACACGGTGGAGCAGCGCGTTGGCGGTCTCGTGCGCAACGCGGTTCACCAGCGCCGGGTCCTCGCCGCCCTGGATGGCGGCGAACTCGGCGTCGGTGAAGTGGACGGGACGGTGGTGATCGCGAGGCACCGCAGCAGTGTAGGCGTCGCCGGTGACGCCCCCCCCCCCCCCCCCCCCCCCCCCCCCGCCCCCCCGGGGGAGCGCACGAGTACCGTCCTCGGGCGTGAGGGAGACATTCCTCCCACATGCGAAGAGAGGACCCCCCATGAACGCCCTGCTCATCATCCTGGCCGTCATCGCCGTGATCCTGCTGTTCGTCGGCGGGTTCGCCGCGAGCCTGAAGTTCCTGCTCTGGGTCGGCCTCGTGCTGCTCGTCATCGCGATCATCGCGTGGCTGCTGCGGACGCTGACCGGACGTCGCGGCTGACACCCGACGTCCATCCGACCGAGTTCGGTCCTGGAGGCCCTTGCCCGCTAGCCTTGCGGGTGAGGGCCTCTAGCTCAGTTGGTAGAGCACCGGACTTTTAATCCGAGGGTCGTGGGTTCGAGCCCCACGGGGCCCACCTCTGGTCGGCCCGCCCACCGGACTTTTCATCCGAGGGTCGTGGGTTCGACCCCCACGGGGCCCACCTCTGGTCGGCCCGCCCACCGGATTTTTCATCCGAGGGTCGTGGGTTCGAGCCCCACGGGGCCCACCTCCGTCACCACCGGGGTACACGCACCCCACAGCTTCTCCTCTGCCGATCCACTGCACAGTCCAGGCTCCGTTCAGCGGACTGCTGGGGCAGCGACGATATGGTCGTTCCCGGATCCACACCTCGTGGATCACCAGCAGCACCAGCACGAGAACGAACGGGGTACACCGTGACCGAGCCCATCGACGCCACGCAGACCAGCACCACCGGTGCCGCGCGCCGCATCGTCGAGCTCGCAGCATCGACCGGCACCGTCATCAGCGACGAGCTCCTGCTCGACACGCTCCGCCGCAACGCCCAGGTCAGCACCCGCCACATCCGGAAGGACTTCGTCGAGGTCGCGACCTCGTCGAGCGTGCTCGGCTACGTGTGCCGGCAGCGCAAGCAGTTCATCGCCCTGCGCGGGGACGACCCCGCGTGGGCGCAGGAGATCGGCCGCTACGACTCCGAGTCGCTCGCGGTCGAGGCCCTCCGGATGCGCCGCGCTTCCTGATCAGGACCAGACGCGGCGGATCCCCCACGAGCCCGTCCAGGTCTCGTCGGGCTCGAGCCACCGGAGTCCTTCGCCGGAGTTGAGCGCGTCGGCCGGTGCGGTCATCGGCTCGACGGCGACCGCCAGGCCCGTGCCGTCCCCGCGCGGGAACGTCCGCGACGTGAACACCTGCACGTACGGGAACGACGGGTCCTGCCAGAGCTGGACGCCGTCGCCCTCCGGGCCGTGCAGCGTGGTGCGGCGGATGCCGTCGGCGTCGGGGGTCACGTCGGTGTAGGCGGTGTCGAGGTCGGAGTCACCGGCGCGACGCCCCTGGCGGAGGTCGCGGTCAGTACCCTCGACCGGCTCCGTGCCGTTCGGGATCTTCCGGTCGTCGACGGTGAAGGCCGTTGCCGCGTCGAGCGTGACGACGAGGTCCTCGGCAGGGGTGTCCCCGGCACGCAGGTAGGGGTGGGCTCCGACGGCGAAGGGTGCGCGGACGTCCGAGCGGTTCGTGATCTCGTGGGTGATCCGGATGCCGTCGTCGACGAGTTCGTGGTGCACCCGGGTCTCGAGGGTGAACGGCCAGCCGTGCTGCGGGTGGACCGTGGCCTCCTGCACCAGGGCGCTCTCGGACTGCTCCACCACGCGGTACGGCGAGAACCGGAGCAGTCCGTGCGAGGCGTTGCCGTACTTGGGCTCCGAGATGTCGAGCTGCTGTGCGGCGCCGTCGAGGACCCACCTGCCGCCCGCGACGCGGTTCGGCCACGGCACGAGCACGATGCCGTTCGCCCCTGCCGGCGCCTCGGACGCGGGGAACGGCTCGGTCAGGTCGAAGCCGGCGACCCTCAGCTGGCGGATGCCGGCGGCGACCTCGGTCACGACGGCCTCGACGACCCCGTCGGGTCCGGCGTGACGGAGGTGGTACTGGCCCCCGGTGGGTGCTGCGGTCATGCGCTGTGGTTCCTTCCCGGTCCGGTGCCGTCGGTCCGGCCGTCGTCGGCGAGGACGACCTCGACCCCGGCGGCACGCACCTGCTCGACGAGCTCGGGGGGTGCCTCCGCGGTCACGACGACGTCGATGTCCTCGAGGCCGCTGACGACCCCGACGTGGGCGCGCCCGAACTTCGAGCCGTCCACCACCACGACCGTACGCCCGGCCCGGGCGACGAGCATCCGCTTCGCCTCGGTCTCGGGCAGGTTGACGTTCGTGAGTCCGTGCTCGGCGTCGAGCCCGGTCCCGCCGAGGAACACCACGTCCGCCGCGATCATCGGCAGGACGGCCGTGTTGAAGGGCGCCACCAGGGAGTGCTGGAGCGGGCGGAGCGTCCCACCCGTCACGACGACCGTGAAGCGGGGTACCGCGCGTTCGAGGGCGAGCGCCGTGGTGAGCGAGTTCGTGACGACCGTGACGTCGACCAGGTCGTCACGGGCGACGAGCGCCTCCGCGACGGCGGCCGGTGTCGTGCCGACGTCGAGCACGACGCACTGGCCGGAGCGCACGAGCGCGGCCGCCGCGCGGCCGATCGCGGCCTTCGCCGCCGGGTGTTCGACCGCGGTCTCCTCGAAGGGCCGCTCGCCGGAACCGGCACCGAGACGGAGCGCACCGCCGTGCACCCGCCGGAGCCGTGCCTCCCGGTCGAGGACCGCGAGGTCCTGGCGGACCGTCACCTCGCTCGTGCCGAGTGCCGCGGCGAGCGCGGTGGTGCGGACCATCCCGGGTGCGCCGTCGACGATGGCGACGATGCGGTCCTGTCGGAGCGGTGCCGGCATCGCGCCGGCGAGGAAGGAGAGGTCGGCGTCGCTCACCACCCCAGTTTCACTTGCTTCCGGTCGCTTTCGCAATCCTTCGTTCATCGGGTACGCTCGGTCGGGTGATCACCAAGCGCGCGACGACGCTCGCGGACGGCCGCGACCTCATCTACTTCGACGACGCGGACACGACGCTGCCCGCCGACCGCCGGGTCGACGAGCGGACGCTCGACCCCCGTCCGCCGACCGCGCACATGCGGCAGGACGTCCTCACGGGCGAGTGGGTCTCGATCGCGAGCGCCCGGCAGAACCGCGCGTTCCTGCCGCCGGCCGACCAGGACCCGCTCGCGCCGCAGAGCGACGCCAACCCCTCGGAGATCCCGAGCCGCTACGACGTCGCCGTGTTCGAGAACAAGTCCCCGTCCTTCGGCCCGGACCTCCAGGCGGACGACGCTCCGGATTCGCTCGCGTCCCTGACCGACGTCGGGTTGAACCGGACGTTCCGTTCCGTCGGCCGGTGCGAGGTCGTGTGCTTCTCCCCCGAGACCTCGGGCTCGTTCGCCTCGATCTCGGAGTCGCGAGCGCGCACCGTGGTGGAGGCCTGGGCGGACCGCACGGCGGCGCTCTCCGCGATGCCGGGGATCCAACAGGTCTTCCCGTTCGAGAACCGCGGTGAAGCGATCGGTGTCACGCTGCACCACCCGCACGGGCAGATCTACGCCTACCCCTACGTCACCCCGCGCACGCAGCGCCTCCTGGAGTCGATCGAGCGGTTCGGGCCGGACCTGTTCGAACGACACCTGGCGAACGAGCGGGACTCCGAGCGGGTCGTCCTCGCCGGTGAGCACTTCACCGCCTTCGTCCCCTTCGCCGCACGCTGGCCCCTCGAGATCCACATGCTCCCGCACCGGCACGTCCCGGACTTCGCCGGCCTGACCGACGCCGAGAAGGACGAGCTCGCGCACATGCACCTGCGCCTGACGCGGGGGATGGACCAGCTCTACGGTGACCCCACCCCCTACATCGCAGCGTGGCACCAGGCGCCGGTGCACACCGCCCGGGACACCGTGCGGCTGATGCTGCAGATCACGTCTCCGCGACGGGCCGAGACGAAGCTGAAGTTCCTGGCCGGCAGCGAAGCCGCCATGGGGGCCTGGATCGGCGACGTCGTCCCCGAGCAACAGGCCGAGTTCATCCGAGGAGGGATCGAGCGCGCATGACGTTCCAGCAGGAGTTCGGGTACGAGCCCACGGTGCGGTACTCCGCCCCCGGCCGCGTCAACCTGATCGGCGAGCACACCGACTACAACGACGGCTACGTGCTGCCCTTCGCGATCGACCGTCGGACGACGGCGTCGATCGCCCAGCGCGACGACCGCGTGCTCCGGGTCGCGTCGGCGTTCTCCCCCGGTGAGGTCGTCACGCTCTCCCTGGACGACCTCGCACCGGACGCGATGGACGGTTGGTCCGCGTACGTCCTCGGCATCGCGTGGGCACTCCGCGAGCAGGGCGCCGACCTGTCGGACACGACCGGCTTCGACGTCTTCATCGAGTCGGACGTACCGGTCGGCGCCGGGCTGTCCTCGAGCGCGGCCATCGAGTGCGGGGTGGCGCTGGCCTTCAACGACCTGTGGGAGCTGGGACTCGACCGCAAGCAGCTCGCCCGTGTCGGCCAGTACTCCGAAAACCACGCTGTGGGCGCGCCGACAGGGATCATGGACCAGTCGGCGTCGCTCCTCGGGGAGCGCGATGCCGTCGTGTTCCTCGACTGCCGCACGCTCGACACCGAGGTGGTGGACCTGGCGCTCGAGGCGAACGGGCTCGAGGTCCTCGTCGTCGACACGCACGTCGAACACGCCCACGCGACCGGCGGCTACAAGGCCCGGCGGGAGTCGTGTGAGCGCGGGGCGCAGGTCCTCGGCGTGCGGGCCCTCCGCGACGTGACCGTGGACGACCTGCCGCGGGCCGCGGAGCTCCTCGACGACGAGACGTTCCGGCGCGTGCGCCACATCGTGACCGAGGACCAGCGCGTGCTCGACACGGTCCGGACCCTGCGCGAGCAGGGCCCCCGCGCGATCGGCGACCTGCTCGTGGCGTCGCACGCGTCGATGCGCGACGACTTCGAGATCTCGGTGCCCGAGCTCGACCTCGCCGTCGCGACCGCGATGGAGCACGGTGCGGTGGGCGCGCGGATGACCGGCGGTGGTTTCGGTGGTGCCGCGATCGCCCTGGTCGACCGGGAGGCCCGTGATGCGATCGCGACGGCCGTCACCTCGGCCTTCGCCGCGGCCGGGTACCGCGAGCCGACCGTGTTCACGGTGCACGCTGCGCAGGGCGCCCGCCGCGACTGAGCGCGGCCGCGCGGCGCGGCGCCGCCGCGTCGGCGCCCGGTTCACGCGCTGAGCGACAGTCCGCGGGGCCGAGGGCCCGTGGACTGTCGCTCAGCGCGAGGAGTCGAGTCGGCTAGTGCAGGTGCCGCTCGGCGGCCTCGACGACGTTCTTCATGAGCATCGCGCGGGTCATCGGCCCGACACCACCCGGCGTGGGCGACATGAAGCCGGCCACCGCGGCGACCGCGGGGTCGACGTCGCCGCGCAGCTTCGCCTTGCCGGTCTCCGGGTCGACGACACGGGTGATGCCGACGTCGATGACCGCCGCACCGGGCTTGACCCAGTCCGGCTGCACGAGTCCCGCGACCCCCGCAGCGGCCACGATGATGTCCGCTCGGCGACACTCGGCGGCGACGTCCTCCGTGAGGGAGTGCGTCAGGGTCGCCGTGGCCTCGAGCCGGGTCAGCAGCAGGCCGAGCGGGCGCCCGACCGTCAGCCCCTGACCGATGATCGTGACGTGCTGCCCGCGGATCGGGATGTCGTACGCCTCGAGCATGGCGACGATGCCGCGCGGTGTGCACGGCAGCGGGGCGTCGATCGTGCCGGCACCACCGGGCACGGCGAGCACGAGCTCACCGAGGTTCGTCGGGTGCAGGCCGTCGGCGTCCTTCGCCGGGTGCATGAGCTCGAGCATCGGGATCGGGTCGATGCCCTGCGGCAACGGGAGCTGCACGATGAACGCGGTGACCCGCGGGTCGTCGTTCATCTGCAGGATCGCCGCCCGGATGTCGGCGGCACTCGCCGTCTCCGGCAGGTCGATGCGGATCGAGTCGAGCCCGATCTGCGCCGAGTCGCGGTGCTTGCCGGCGACGTACGACATCGAGCCGGGGTTCTGCCCGACCATGATCGTCCCGAGTCCGGGGCGGAACCCGTGGTCGTGCAACCGGTCGATCCGGACCTGCAGGTCGTCGAGGGTCCGGGCGGCGAGGGCCGTGCCGTCGATGCGCACGGCGGAGTCCTCGCCGTCCCACCGGGTGTGCGGGAGGGCCGGCAGCGTCACGGTCACGCGTACAGCGGGAACGCGTCGGTGAGGGCCTTCACCCGGGCCGAGAGCGCGTCGATGTCGGGGTCCGGCATGAGCGTCAGCGCGATGATGTCCGCCACCTCGGTGAACTCGGCGTCGCTGAACCCGCGCGTCGCGAGCGCCGACGTGCCGATGCGGACACCCGAGGTGACCATCGGCGGGCGCGGGTCGAACGGGACGGAGTTGCGGTTCACGGTGATGCCCACGGCGTGCAGGAGGTCCTCGGCCTGCTTGCCGTCGACCTCGGACTCGCGCAGGTCGACGAGCACCAGGTGCACGTCGGTGCCGCCGGTGAGGACGTCGATGCCAGCGGCCTTGGCGTCGTCCGCGGTGAGACGGGCGGCGAGGGCCTGGGCACCGCGGATGGTGCGCTCCTGGCGGTCCTTGAACTCCGGGGTGCCGGCGAGCAGGAACGCCGTGGCCTTGGCGGCGATGACGTGCATGAGCGGGCCGCCCTGCTGCCCCGGGAACACCGCCGAGTTGAGCTTCTTGAACAGCGACTCGTCGTTCGACAGGATCAGGCCGGAGCGCGGGCCGGCGAGCGTCTTGTGCACGGTCGAGGAGACGACGTGCGCGTGCGGGACGGGCGACGGGTGCAGACCGGCCGCGACGAGCCCGGCGAAGTGCGCCATGTCCACCCAGAGCTTCGCGCCGACCTCGTCCGCGATCTCCCGGAACTTCGCGAAGTCGAGCTGGCGCGGGTACGCCGACCAGCCGGCGATGATGACCTTCGGCTGGTGCTCGACGGCCTTCGCGCGGATGTCGTCGTAGTCCACCTCGAACGTGGTGGGGTCGACGCCGTACGACACCGCGTTGTAGATGCGGCCGGAGAAGTTGAGCTTCATGCCGTGGGTCAGGTGGCCACCGTGCGCGAGCTCGAGACCGAGGATGGTGTCCCCGGCGGACGCGATGGCGTGCAGGACGGCGGCGTTGGCCGTGGCACCGGAGTGCGGCTGGACGTTGGCGTACGCGGCGCCGAACAGTGTCTTGGCCCGCTCGATGGCGAGCGACTCGGCGACGTCGACGAACTCGCAGCCGCCGTAGTACCGCTTGCCGGGGTAGCCCTCGGCGTACTTGTTCGTCAGGACGGACCCCTGCGACTCGAGCACGGCGCGGGGGACGAAGTTCTCGGAGGCGATCATCTCGAGGTAGTCGCGCTGTCGTCCGAGCTCCTGCTGCAGGACGGCGGCGATCTCGGGGTCGACCTCGGCGAGCGGGGCGTTGAAGGCGGCGCGCGCGGCGGCCTGGGCGGCACCGGCGGACGCGGCCGCGGGCTCGGCAGGTCCGGTCTCGGCGACGAACGGGGGCAGATCGGTGATGGACACGGGACTCCTACGGTGTGCGGACGACCTCGCGGTCGTGCTCGGACGGTCGGTGGGCGCTGCCCAGGCGTACGGCAGCGCTCCGTGTCATGTGTCGCTCCCCGATGGTGACCCATCCAACGCCAGTCGCGACCCCACGATCGTACCGAGCAGCCTCGGCTGTGTCACCCTGGAGACATGACCATGCTGTCCCCGGACGTCGACGAACGCGCCGGCACCCGTGCTGATGCGCCGTGGGTCACCGTGGTCTGGGACGACCCGGTCAACCTGATGACGTACGTGACGTACGTCTTCCAGAGCTACTTCGGGTTCCCGAAGGCGAAGGCCGAACGGCTCATGCACCAGGTCGACTCCGAGGGCCGGGCCGTCGTGGCCACCGGGCACCGCGAGGAGATGGAGCGGCACGTCGAGGCCATGCACGGCTACGGGCTCCAGGCCACGGTCGACCGGGCCCCGGGGGCGTGATCCCGTTCGTCCGTCGAGGTGACGGCATCCACCTCGACATGGCCTCCGGCGAGCGCGCCGTGCTGACGGACCTGACCGAGCAGCTCCGGCAGATCCTCGACGGGGACATGGACTCCGACCCGGTGACGCTCCGGATGTTCCCGGACGCCTACCCCGGGGACCGTGCGGCGAGTGCCGAGTTCCGGCGGTACACCCAGAGCGACCTCCGCACGGCGAAGTCCGCGAACGCGCAGGTCGTGCACGACTGGCTGACGGGGACGAAGGACGGCGCGTTCGCACCGACGGACGAACAGGCGTGGATCCGGTGCCTCACCGACCTCCGCCTGACGATCGCCGACCGACTCGGGATCGTGGACCAGGCGACGGAGGACGCGACCCGGACGGGGAACGGCGGCGTCGGGCTCCGCGACGTCTACGACTGGCTCGGCTTCGTGCAGGAGCACCTCATCACGACGATGACCGAGGACCGCTGACACGACGGTCACGACGCCCGGAGGGGGCCGGGCTCAGCCGAGCAGCTCCCGTCGGTGGTCAGCAGCCCATGCCCGCATCGTGCGGGGCGGGACACCGGTGATCCGCGTGACGTCGTCGCTCATCACGTCGACCCCGTCCAGACCCCGGCGGAGCACCCGACCGAACTGCTGACGCAGCCCCTCGGCCTGCCACGCCGGCACGCCGCCCGCCCGGACCACCGCGCGCCAGACCCGACTCGGCAGCTGCTGCGACCGGACGCGGCGACCGAGCCCGGCGGTCAGCTCCGCCGCGATCCCCCGGGCGTCGAGCGCCGCCGGACCGGTGAGCACGGGTTCGGTGCCGTCGTGGTCGGTGCTGGTGAGGACCGTCGCGGCGGTGCGGGCGATGTCGGCGGTGTCGATCCAGCCCGCGCGGCCGCGCCCCGTGGTGTGCGGGTACCAGCCGCGGTGGATCGCCGGTGCGGAGGGGAGCAGGTTCGTCATGAACGCGGAGGGGTGCAGGATCGTCCAACCGAGTCCGCTCGTGCGCAGGAGGCGATCGGTCTGCCAGGCCGCGGCGGCCCAGGGCATCGGCGAGTGCTCGGCAGCGTCGCCGCCCGACAGGTGCACGACCCTGGTCACACCGGCACGCTGCGCCGCCCGGATCCCGGCGGCTCCGTGTTCCGCCTGGCGGGGGCTGACCGGCGTGACCAGGAACAGGCGGTCCGCGCCCTCGAGCGCCGCGGTGAGGGCGTCGACGTCGTCGAGGTCGGCAAGCCGGGCCTCGATCCCACGACGAAGGAGCGTCTCGACCTGCTCGGGGCGGCGGACGACGGCACGGACCGTGCTCTCCGCGTGCTCGAGCAGGTCGATGGTCTTGCCTCCCACGTCCCCGGTGACGCCGGTGATTGCGATCGTCTCGGTCATGGACCACTCCTTCGGTATCAGTTAACTGTTTCTGGAGACTACGTCGGTAGCATCGGGACGTGCCCAGCAACTTCTCGGTGACGCACGACGACGTCGACGCGATCGCGACCTGGACGGTGGTCCGCGCGGCCCGGGAGCTCGCCCGTCGCCTGGCCGAGGAGCTGGCGCCGCTCGAGCTGTCCCCGGTGGACTTCGGCGCCCTCGTCCAGCTGGCCGCCGGTGGCGAGCTGAACCAGGCCGAACTCGCCCGCGCGGTCGGGGTCCGCGCCCAGAGCATGAGCGCCGTCGTCGGCGCGCTCGAGGCGCGGGGACTCGTCGCGCGCGGTGCTGTGCCGGGCCGAGGACGAGCCTCCCGTCTGCGCCTCACCGACGCCGGACGCGACCTGCTCGCCACGGCGTGGCCGCGCGTGCAGGCGAGCAACGCGTGGTTCGCGGACGACGGCGACGCCGTGGGACGGACGCTCCGTCCGTTCACGAGCCGGGGCACCCTGCGCGGAGCGGCGGACGGCGTCGCCTGATCGGAAGGATGCCTTGCAAGTTCTGCTGCGAAAGTAGTACCGTCACGGTATGGAATCGCACGTCGAGCTCGCCGGCGACCTCCTGACCCTGCACGGGCGGATCCGCCGGACCCTGCTCACCGGCAAGGCCGACGAGGTCACCGCATCGCAGACGGCTGCACTCGGCCGGCTCCTGCGGTACGGCGAGAGCACCGTGGCCGACCTCGCGCGCGCCGAGGGCGTCCGACCGCAGTCGATGGGCGCGACCGTCCAGGGTCTCGTCGACCTCGGCCTGGTCGAGCGGCGCCCGGACCCCGCGGACGGCCGACGGACACTCGTCCGCGCGACCGAGACCGGGGCCCGTGCGCGCGAGGACTCGTGGGCGACCCGCACGGGGGTGCTGGCCGACCGCCTCGCCGCACTCCCCGAGGACGACCGCGCGACCGTGGCCCGTGCCATCGCGATCCTCGCGCCCCTCACCGAACCCTGACCGTCCCTCCCCGGAAGAAGCCCGCCACGTCCACGCCCACCGCGCACCAGCCCGACACCGCCAGCGTCACCACCGGCGGGTCCGGCTTCGGCCCGAAGCTGCTCATCCCCGTCCTGGTCGGCCCGCTCCTCAACCCGATCAACACCACGATGGTGTCCGTCGCCCTCGCGCCGATCTCGCGCGACCTCGGCATCGGCGCGTCCCAGGCGATCTGGCTCGTCGCGGCGCTCTACCTCGCCAGCGCGATCGCGCAGCCGACCATGGGCAAGCTGGCGGACCGCTTCGGGCCGAAGAAGGTGTTCATGGCCGGGCTCGTGGTGGTGGGGGTCGCCGGACTCGTACCGGAGGTCCTGACGGGCTTCGGCGGCGCGGTGTTCGCCCGGGTGCTCATCGGCATCGGGACGTCATCGGCGTACCCGGCGGCGCTCACCACGCTGCGACAGCACTCCGCGCGGATCGGGAAGCCGACCCCGTCGCTCGTCCTCGGTGCCCTGTCGATCACGTCGCTCGTGTCCGCCGCCGCCGGACCGCCCCTCGGTGGTGCGCTCATCGCGGCGTTCGGGTGGCACGCGATCTTCCTGGTGAACGTCCCGCTGGCGGCGTTCGGCCTCGTCGTCGCCGGGCTCTGGCTGCCGTCCGACCGGCTCCGGCCCCGCTACGACGCCGACGTGCCGGTGCTCACCGCGCTCGACCCGTTCGGCATGGTGCTCATGACGGGCACGGTGTCCGCGCTCCTGGTGTTCCTGCTCGACGTCTCGGCGGGGCTCTGGTGGCTCCTCGGCGTCGCCGTCGTGCTGCTCGTCGCGCTCGTGGCGTGGGAGCTCCGCGCCGCGAAGCCGTTCATCGACGTGCGGATGCTCGCCCACAACGGGGCACTGTCCCGCACGTACGCACGGCTGTTCCTCGTCTACATGCTCGCGTACACGATGACGTACGGCTTCTCGCAGTGGGTCCAGGACGTCGCGGGCTACTCGAGCGACGCAGCCGGGTACATCCAGCTCCCCGCCGCGGTCGTCGCCGGGATCGTGTCCTTCGTCGTCGCCCGGAAGACCGCCGTCCGCGGGCCGCTCGTCGTCGCCGCCACGGTGCCGATCGTCGGCGGGCTGCTGCTGCTCGGGCTGCACACCGGGTCGCCCGTCGTGCTGCTCGCCCTGGCGCCGGCCCTGTTCGGCATCCCGCAGGCCCTGGCATCGGTGTCGAACCAGGCGGCGCTGTACCGGATCGTGCCGCCGGAGTCGATCGGGACGGCCGCCGGCCTCTCGCGCACCAGCATCTACATCGGGGCGATCGCCGCCTCGTCGCTCATCGGCGGGGTGTTCGGCCAGGCCCCGACGACGGCGGACCTGCACGTGCTCGGGTGGGTCATCGCGGGGATCGCGGTGCTGCTCACCGTGCTGACGGTGTCCGACCGGGCGCTCGGCGACCGCGCCGCCCGCTGAGCGCGGCGGGCCGTCGCCGTGGTCCGTGGTCCGTGGTGCATCCGCACAACCGGAGGCACGACGCGCAACGCAACGACGCGGCGCGACCGGCTTCCCGTTGTGCGAACGCGGAAGATGCGGCCGGCACCACCGCCGCTCCCCCACAGGCCCGCGGACAGCACCGACTCGTCCACAGGAGGCCCGCCGCGAGGCCGAGCCGCGCCTCCCGGCCGGTAGCCTGAACCGGTGACCGACCCGACCGACGCAACCGCGACGCAGCCCACGCACTGGACCCTCACACTCGTCTGTGACGACCAGCCCGGGATCGTGCACGCCGTCTCCGGAGCGGTCGTCGCGGCGGACGGCAACATCACCGAGTCGCAGCAGTTCTCGAGCGTCGACACGAACACGTTCTTCATGCGTCTGCAGGTGATGGCCCCGGTGGACCGCGCCACGTTCGAAGCCGCACTCGCCCCGGTCGCCGAGCGGTACGGTGCGCGGGTCCAGCTCGACGTGGTGGGCCGACCGCTGCGCACGCTGGTCCTCGTCTCGAAGGCGGGGCACTGCCTGAACGACCTGCTCTACCGGCAGCGGGGTGGGCAGCTCCCGATCGAGGTGCCCCTCGTCCTGTCCAACCACACGGAGCTCGGCGGGTTGGCGTCGTTCTACTCGGTGCCGTTCGAACACCGGCCGGTCACCGACGCGGCGAGCAAGCAGGCGATGGAACAGCGCATCCTGCAGGCGGTGCAGGAGCACGACATCGAGCTCGTCGTCCTCGCCCGGTACATGCAGATCCTCTCGCCGGAGCTCTGCGCCGCGCTCGAGGGCCGCGCCGTCAACATCCACCACTCCTTCCTGCCCGGCTTCAAGGGTGCGAACCCGTACCGGCAGGCGCACGCCCGCGGGGTGAAGCTGATCGGCGCGACGGCGCACTTCGTCACGAGCGACCTCGACGAGGGCCCGATCATCGAGCAGAACGTCGTCCGCGTCGACCACACGAAGGACCCGTCCGAGCTCGTGTCGATCGGCCAGGACGAGGAGTCCCGCACCCTCACCCAGGCGGTGCGCTGGATCGCGGAGGACCGCGTCCTCCTCGACGGCGCACGCACGATCATCTTCAAGTAGGACCCACCATGAGCAACGCACCACGCTCACCCCTCGACTGGGGCGACACCCCGGATCCGTCCGCGATCGGCAAGCCCCGGCGCGAGTTCGACGCGTGGAAGGTCCTCCGGGTCGTCGTCTGCACGTTCGGCCTGCTGTCGCTGGCGTACTGGGGCTACATCGCGTGGCCGTTCCCGATGCCCGGCATCCTGTTCATGATCGGCGCGCCGGTCTTCGCGATGCTGGTCTGGTACTTCTTCCGGTCGCCGCGGTCCCCCATCGAGACCGACATCGTCGGCAAGACCATCGTCGAGGTGGCGCTGGTGATCGCGGCTGGTGGCTGCTGGGTCTCGATCGGGCACCCGGTGGTGGGCCTGGTCTTCGTCGTGGTCGCAGCGGTCTCCGGGATCGTCACGTTCCGGCAGGAGACCCGATGACCGGCCTGGAGGCCCGACGCGCGCTGGTCCGCGCCGCCCACGTCGTCGACGTGGCCGGGTCCACCGCCGACGGCTGGGTCCTCCTCGACGGTGACACCATCCGAGCGGTCGGCTCCGGTGCCGACGCCCCGACGGCGGACGCGGTCCTCGACCTCGGCGACGCGGTCCTCACCCCGGGCTTCATCGACCTGCACGGGCACGGCGGCGCGACCGAGTCCTACGAGGACGACGACGTCGCCGCGGCCCTCGCGATGCACCGGTCGCACGGCACGACCCGTTCGGTGCTCTCCCTCGTCGCCAACCCGGTCCCGGACACCGCGGCGTCGCTCGCCCGGATCCGCACCCTGATGCACGACGACCCGCTCGTGCTCGGCGCCCACCTCGAGGGCCCGTTCCTCTCCCCGCACAACAAGGGCGCCCACAACGAGGCGTTCCTGGTCGATCCGACGCCGGCGTCCGTCGATGCCCTGCTGTCGGCCGGCGACGGGGTCGTCCGCCAGGTCACGATCGCCCCGGAGCTGCCCGGCGCGATCGACGCGGTCCACCGTCTCGTCGCCGCGGGTGTGGCCGTCGCGGTCGGGCACACCGTGGCCACGTACGACCAGGCCCGGGCGGCGTTCGACGCCGGCGCGACGATCCTGACCCACGCGTGGAACGCCATGCCGGGGCTGCACCACCGCGCACCCGGGCCGATCGGCGCGGCCGTCGCCGACGATCGCGTGACGCTCGAGCTCATCCTGGACGGCGTGCACGTGCACCCCGTCGTCGCCACGGCGCTGATGCGGGCCGCTCCGGGCCGGGTGGCACTCATCACCGACGCGATGGGGGCCGCCGGCGCCGCGGACGGGTCCTACCGACTCGGCTCGCTCGACGTGACCGTGACCGACGGGGTGGCGCACGTCGCCGGGACGGACACGATCGCGGGATCGACGCTCACGCAAGACGTCGCGCTGCGGAACGCCGTGACGCTCGTCGGTCGTCCGCTGCCCGATGCTGTCGCGGCGCTCACGAGCATCCCGGCCGGGGCGCTCGGACTCGGCGACCGGCTCGGGCGCCTCGCTCCGGGGTTCGCCGCCGACCTCGTGGCGCTGTCGCCCGAGCTCGCGGTGCAGCGCGTGTGGGCAGACGGACGAGCGCTGCGCTGATCCGCCCCTGACCGATCCCGTGCCGTTCCGCTCGGCCTGACGACGACTGCACGTGCGGGCGCGCGTGCGGTCGTCGTCCACGCGAGCAGGTCCCACCGGATCGCCGCGCGGTCAGCCCGCCGCGCGGTCAGCCCGCACCGCGATCAGACCGCCGCGCGCTCGACGACCCCCGCCACGAAGGCCCGGACCCGGTCCCGGAACGCCGGGTCCGCCGCGGCGCCGCGGACCGGCACGGGGTGGAGACGACGGTCCGAGCGCCGCAGTGCCGGACCGATGAAGGTGCCCTCGGGGACGTCGGCCGCCGTCGCTGCCCACAGCGTGGAGCGGGCACCGTCCTCGGCGGTGCGGGCTGCGAGCCGCGCGACCCGGCCGGCGAGCCTGGCGCCGAGGGTCTCGGCCTGCCCGTTCATCCCCGTCGCGGCGATGCCCGGGTGCGCCACGACCGACCGGACCGGCGACCCCGATGCCCGCAGCCGCAGCCCGAGGTCCACCGCGAGGGCAGCAGCCGCGGTCTTCGAGTCGGTGTACGCCGCGAACTGCCGGTAGCGCTCCGGCCGGTCGACCGCGTCGAGGTCCGGCACCCGGGACGTCCGCTGCGACAGGTTCGACCCGACGAGCACGACGCGCGGCGCCGGGCCGCCGAGGACGGGCAGCATCGCCTCGGCGAGGACCGCGGGCCCGACGACGTTCGTCGCCCAGGTGCGCTCCACCCCGTCGACGCTCCGGGCGAAGCGTGGGACGGAGACGCCCGCGTTGTTGACGAGTGCGTCGACGACGACCCGGTCGTCGTCGAGGCCGTGGACGAACGCCCTGACCGAGGCGACGGACGCGGTGTCGAGGAGCCGTGCCTCCAGACCGTCCAGGGCGGGCAGGACGCGAGCGGCCTTGTCGAGGTCCCGGACACCGGCGACGACGCGCGCACCGGCGGCGGCGAGACGCGTGGCGACGACGAGACCGAGGCCGCCGGTCGCGCCGGTCACGACGACGGTCCGGCCGTGCTGGTCGGGCATCTGGGCGGGTTCCCACGGGAAGGGCTGCATGGTGACTCCTGACGAAAGCGGATGGATGATCCGGAACGGTAGCACAACCGGATAGACTGTCCGCATGGTCGAACTCGCCCGCCCGGACTCCCTCCGCTCCGACGCGCTCCGGAACCGGTCGGCCCTGCTCGAGGTCGCCCGCCAGCACCGAGACCGAGGCGAGCCGGCGCAGCTCAACGCCGTCGCGCGCGAGGCCGGCGTCGGTGTCGGGACCGCCTACCGGCACTTCCCGACCCAGCAGCACCTGCTCGAGGCACTGGCGATCGACGGGTTCGAGGCGATGCTCGACCGTGTGCGCGTCGCGGTGGTCCTGCCGGACCCCGAGGACGCCTTCCGCGGCGTCGTCACGGCGGCGTTCCACGGGATGGTCGAGGACACGGCCCTCGGCGACCTCCTCACCGACGGCGGCTTCTCGTGCGCGGACACGACGGCACTCGCCGGCGACCTGGTCGACGAGGTGCGCGCGCTGCTGGAGCGGGCCTCGGCCGCCGGGGTCGTCCGGGCCGACGTCGGGCCGGACGACCTCCGTCGGCTCATCTGCGGGGTGCGGACGGCCGCCACCGCGGGCGGCGTGCCGGTGCCGGATCCTGAGCGGTACGTCGACATCCTGCTCGCCGGGCTCCGACCACTGCGAGGATGAGCCCCATGAGCGTGATGGTCTCCCTGTTCGACGCCAGCCGGTCCCGCACGAGCGAGAAGTACACGGCATACCCACCGGACGTGCTGCCGATGTTCGTCGCGGAGATGGACAGCTCCCTCGCCGAGCCCGTACGGGATGCCCTCGTGGCCGCGGTCAGCGCCGGGGACACCGGGTACGTGGGGCACGGGCGCGCACTGCCCGAGGCGTTCGCGGACTTCGCGGCCGACCGGTGGGGGTGGCGGGTCGACCCCGACCTGGTCCGGACGACCACCGACGTGTCCGTCGCGGCGGTGGAGGTCCTCCGTCGGGTGATCGAACCCGGCGACCAGGTCGTCGTCATGCCGCCCGTGTACCCGCCGTTCTGGGACTACGTCACCGAGGCCGGCGGCTCCGTGACCGAGGTCCCGCTCATCGCGCCGGAGGGGGAACCCGATCCGTTCGACACGACCGCCGGGTGGCGGATGGACCTCGACGGCATCCGGCGCGCGTTCACCGACGGTGCTCGCACGGTGCTGCTCTGCAACCCGCACAACCCGCTCGGGCTCGTCCACGACCGCGACGCCCTCGTGGCGCTGGCGCAGCTCGCCGCCGAGTTCGACGCCGTGGTGGTCTCCGACGAGATCCACGCGCCGCTCGTGCACGCCGACGCGACCTTCACGCCGTTCCTCGACTCGTGCCCGGAGGCCGCTGCGCTCGGCGTCGCCCTGACGAGCGCGAGCAAGGCGTGGAACACCGCCGGCACGAAGTGCGCCCTCATGGTCGGCGCGTCAGACCGGGCGCGCGGGTGGTTCGACGGACTGCCGGCCGAGGTCGTCGAACGCACCAGCATCCTCGGCTACACGGCCAGCGTCGCCGCGTTCCGGGAGGGCGGCCCCTGGCTGGCGTCCCTGCTGGCCGAACTCGCCGCGAACCGGAGGATCCTCGCCGAGGAACTCGCCACGGCCCTGCCCGGTGCGCGAGCCCGACAGCCGCAGGCGTCGTACCTGTCGTGGATCGACATGACCGCCCTGCCGTGGGGCGACGACCCCGCGGCAGCGCTGGTCGACGAGGCCCGGGTCGCGCTCGCCAGCGGGCCGGCCTTCGGGCGGCAGGGGCGCGGCTTCGCGCGGCTCAACTTCGGGTGTTCGGAGGAGACCCTGCGCGAGGGGCTCTCCCGCCTGCACGCCGCGTACGACGCACGACGCTGAGCCACGGGTCGGCCCCGCGGCGGGCCGACCTGACCGGCGCCGCGGCTACTCGAACCGCTGCCAGGACGGCTTGTTCGCGTACGTGTACCGGTAGTAGTCGGCCAGGCGCAGCCCGGCGGCGGCCTCCTCGTCGACGACGACGGTGGCGTGCTCGTGCAGCTGCAGCGCGCTCCCCGGCACGAACGACGACAACGGCCCCTCGACCGCCGCAGCGACCGCGTCCGCCTTCGCCGACCCCTGCGCCACCAGCACCAGCTCCCCCGCCTCGAGGATCGTGCCCAACCCCTGCGTCATGCAGTGCGTCGGCACCTGGTCCGGGCTGTCGAAGAACCGAGCGTTGGCTTCGCGCGTCGACGGTGCGAGCGTCTTGATCCGCGTCCGCGAGGCGAACGAGGACGTCGGCTCGTTGAACCCGATGTGTCCGTTGGCCCCGATGCCGAGGATCTGCACGTCGATCCCGCCGGCTGCACGGATCGCCGCGTCGTACTCCTTCGCCGCGAACTCGATGTCGTCAGCACGCCCGTCCGGCACGCGGACCCGCGACTGGTCGAAGCCGAGCGGCTCGACGACGTCCCGCGCGATGACACTCGCGTACGACTCGGGGTGTTCCTCCGGGATCCCGACGTACTCGTCCAGGGCGAACCCCCGTGCAGCGGCGAAGGAGATCTCCCCCGCCTCCACTCGACGCCGCAGGTCGGCGTAGATGCCCTGCGGACTCGACCCGGTCGCGAGACCGATCACGGCGGACGGCTTCTTCGCCACGACCGAAGCGATCTTCGCCGCAGCGACGCGACCGACCTCGGCAGGCGTGGGCAGGATGATGATCTCCACACGACCACCCTACTGGTCATGACCAGTCCCGGACAGGGTGGATCAGTAGCGTGGTGCCATGCCGACGCCTGACTTCGTCCTGTCCCTCCGCCGAGCGATCGGCCACGACCCGCTCTGGCTCACCGGCGTGACCGCGGTGGTCACCCGCGGCGAGGGGCCGGACCGCGAGCTCCTCGTCGTCCGCCGTGCCGACACGGGGGCGTACACGCCGGTCACGGGCATCGTCGATCCCGGCGAGGAACCCGCCGTCGCCGCGGAGCGCGAGGTCCTCGAGGAGGCCGACGTCGTCGCGGTCGCCGAACGCCTGGCGTGGGTGCACGTCCTGCCGGAGATGACCTACCCGAACGGTGACCGGTCGCAGTACATGGACCTCGTGTTCGCGTGCCGGTGGGAGTCGGGCGACCCGTTCCCCGCCGACGGCGAGAACACCGAGGCGTTCTGGGCCCGCCTGGACGCCCTGCCCGAGATGGGCGCCGACATGCGTGCCCGGGTGGCGGCGGCGCTGGCCGACGAGGGCCCGACCCGCTTCGAGCGCTGACGGGAGGCGCGGGGCGGGCCCGCCCCGCGCCTCCCGTCAGCGCGCTACGCGATCGGAGCGACCGCCACCGGGGCGCCGAGCAGGCGGACGGCGACGGGGTCGCCCGTGGCGCGGCGGTCCCCGACGTCGTGCTGCACGGTCACGACGGTGTCGTCGTCGAGCCGGACCGTCGTGCGGCGGATGGACCCGAGGAAGCTCGACGCGACGACCGTGCCGGTGACGCCCTCCGACGCGAAGGCGACGTCCTCCGGGCGGACGTAGGCGATGACCGGGCCGTCCGTCGCCGCCGGGTCGAGGGCCGGCACGCGGAACCCGTACACGAACACGTCCCCGCTCCGGAGGTCGCCGCGGAGCCGGTTCGACTGCCCGACGAAGTCCGCCGTGAACGCGGACGACGGTGCCCGGTACAGCTCCTCCGGTGTGCCGATCTGCTCGATGCCGCCGGCGTTCATCACCGCGATCCGGTCGGAGACGGCGAGCGCCTCTTCCTGGTCGTGGGTGACGAACACCGTGGTGATGCCGAGGTCGGACTGGATGCGCCGGATCTCGTCGCGGAGGGACACCCGCACCTTGGCGTCGAGTGCCGACAGGGGTTCGTCGAGCAGCAGCACCCGGGGCCGGGTGACGAGCGCACGGGCGAGGGCCACGCGCTGCTGCTGACCCCCGGAGAGCTGGTGTGGGTACCGGTCGGCGAAGTCCGCCAGGTGCACCATGTCGAGCGCGTCGATCACCCGTTCGCGCCGCGCGGCAGCCGGGACCCGCCGCATCTCGAGGCCGAACGCGACGTTCTGCCGCACGGTCATGTGCGGGAACAGCGAGTACTGCTGGAAGACCATCCCCATGTCGCGCTTGTTCGCCGGCGTGCTCGCGACGTCGGTGCCGTCGATGCGGATCGCGCCCGCGTCGACGGACTCGAGGCCGGCGAGCGCACGGAGCGCGGTCGTCTTGCCGCAGCCCGACGGGCCGAGGAGCGACAGGAACTCCCCCGGCTCGATGCGGAGTGACAGGCCGGCGAGCGCGAGGTGCGTGCCGTAGCGCTTCTCCACGGCCTCGAGCTCGACGACGGCGCCGGTCTGGGCCAGCGAGGCCGGGGCGACGGGGGTGATGGTGGTCATGCGGACTCCTTGGTGGGGCGGCGACTGCCGATCCGCCCGATGGCGACGAGCAGCACGAAGCCGAACACGAGTGCGCCGAGCGAGAAGATCGCCGAGACGTACGGGTCGGTCTGCTGCACGAGCACGAGCGCCGTCTGGAACGTCGTGCGGGAGAGGAACGAGGCGAGCGTGTACTCGCCGAGGACGACCGTGATCGCGAGGAAGCACGCGGCGAGGATGCCGCGGCGGAGGTTCGGCAGCAGCACCCGGCGGGTGACCGTCCACCACGAGGCGCCGAGCGACCGGGCCGCCTCGGACAGCGTCGTCATGTCGGTCGCGGTGATCGCCGCGGCGATCGGGCGGAACGCGAAGGGCAGCGCGACGATCCCGATGGCGAAGGACAGCGTCCACGCCCCGGACCCGAGGACCTGCGAGACGACCTGGTAGACGGGCACGAAGCCGACGACGAGCACCACGGCGGGGACGGTGATCGGCACGATGCAGACGAACTCGAGGACCCGACGGAGCCGCGGGTACCGCAGTGCCGTGACGACCTGCGCGGGGAGGAGCACGAGCAGCACGATCGCGACGGTGATCAGGGCGATCACGAGGCTGGCACCGAGGCCGTCGAACACGGGCTGGTACGTCGCCTGGTTCACCGGGTCGACGATCGCGGCGTAGTGCGCGCCGGTGAGGGCGCCGGTGGTGCCCTGGCGGAACGTGAACTGCACGAGCGCGAGCAGCGGCACGGCGAAGACCACGCCGACGACGACCAGGACGACCACGGCGGCGCTCCGGGACGGCGCCGCGCCGAACCGTCGCGCGGTGGGACGTGACCGACGTGCGTCGACCTGCTCGGGGCGAGCCGAGCCTCCCGTCCCGCTCATCGCTGCCACCTGGCGGCCCGGCGCTGCAGGAGCGAGTAGGCGCCCATCACGACCGCCATCACGACGACCATGCCGAGCGCCAGGACCCCGGCGACGTTCTGCAGCCCGATGATCGTCTCGCTGGTGAGCTGCGCGCGGATCGTCAGCGGCACGATGCCGCCCTGCGAGATGAGCGCGGCGGCGGTGGCGAACGACGAGAACCCGTTCGCGAACAGGAGCAGCAGCGACCCCCAGAACGCCGGGGCGAGCACGGGCACCGCGATCCGGCGCCAGTACGTGGCGCGGGACGCTCCGAGTGTCGCGGCGGCCTCGCCCCACTGCGTCTTCACGCCCTCGAACGCCGGCATGAAGGTCAGCACCATCAGCGGCACCTGGAAGTACACGTAGGGGATGACGAGTCCGGGGACCGTGTAGAGGAACGCACCTCCGGCATTGAGGTCCCAGTGGAAGACCGACGCGAGCCACGCCGTCACGAGGCCCTGGGTCCCGATCGTCGCGATGAACGCGAACGCGAGCATCACGCCGCCGAACTGGGCGAGGACGCTCGCGGCCGAGTCGATCATCGACCGGACGACGCCGTCGGGGCGGAGCGCCGAGAGCGCCCAACAGACGACGGCCCCGATGACCGCGCCGATCACGGCCGACACCGCCGACAGGCCGGCGGAGGCGCCGAACGCCCGGAGCACGCTGGGGTCGGCGAACGCGGCGAGGTTCGCCAGCGTCGGCGTCCCCGACGCGTCGAAGAACCCGCTGCCGACCGCGATCGCCGCCGGGACGGCGAGGAACAGCAGGACGTAGGCGGCGAACGGGGTGAGACCGAGCCACGCGACGCCGCCGCGTCGCCGGACACGGGGTCCGACGCCGCGGCGGGCGGTGGCACCGGCCTGCTCGCTCGTGACGAGCGTCGCGCCGACGGTGGGCGCTGGGGCCGATGCGGTGGTCATGCCGGTCAGGAGCCCATCGTGGCGGACCACTTGGCGGCGAGGACCTCGGCGGCCTTGGTCACCTGTGCGTCGGAGAGCTCGACGTAGTCCTTCGGCGCGCCACCGGCGGCGTCGAGGGCGTCCTGGTCGACCTTGCCCGACTTCTCCAGCGCGGCGAGGGTCGAGGGGAAGGCGCCGGCCTGCAGGTACAGGTTCTGCACGTCGGGGCTGGCGATGTACTCCTGCCACAGGCGCGCGGCGGCGGGGTGCGGGGCGTCCTTGTTGATCGCCTGCGAGTAGTACGAGCCGAGCGCCTGCCCCTCCGGCACGACGGTCTTCCAGTTCTGGTTGCCGGAGGACCCCGCGGCCGGGCCCCACGCCAGGTTGTTGTACGACCACTGGATGACGACCGGGGTCTCCCCGGAGGCGACCGTCGCCTGCGTCGGCAGCACGTTCTGGAAGTTGCCGGCCTGCTTGAGCTTGCCGAAGTAGTCCACGCCCTTGGTGATGTCGTCGGCCGAGCCGCCGTTCTCGAGCGCCGCGAGGTAGACGGCGCTGGCGGCCTGGTTCGCCTGGGTCGGGTCGCCGGAGATCGAGACCTTGCCCTTGTACTCGGAGCCGAGCAGGTCGCCCAGGTCCTTCGGCGCGCTCCTGATCTTCGACGAGTCGTACCCGATCGACATCAGGCCCGTGTAGTCGCGGGTCCACTTGCCGTCCGCGTCCTTGAGGTCCGTGGGGATGTCGTCCCAGTTCGCCACCTTGTAGTCCGTCAGCAGGTCGAGGTTCTGCTGCAGCACCGCGTTGCCGAGGTCGAGCACGTCCGGTGCGGTGGACTGGCCCTTCTGGGACTTCACGGCGGAGACCTCGTCCGCGCTCGACCCGTTCGGGTTCGCGGAGGTGACCTTGATGTCGTACTTCTTCGTGAAGCCGTCGATGATCTTGCCGTAGTTGGCCCACGACGGCGGCAGCGCGATGACGTTCAGCTGTCCCTCCGCCTTCGCGGCCTTCACGAGTGCGTCCATGCCACCGGCGCTCGCGGCGCTCGTCGCGGTCTTCCAGTCGGAGTCGGAGCCGGAGGCGGCGGAGCTCGTCGCCGAGCAGCCGGCGAGGGTGACCACGGCTGCGGCGGCCAGGGCGAGGCCGGCGAGGGTGCGCTTGTACTGCACGGGAGGTGCCTTTCGGGTTCATCGGGCCCGGGGACCGGGTTCGCCATGATCGTGGCCCCGGCCGGTTTCCGGCCCGTGCTCGGAGGGTGAACGGTGGCGGAACGGCGGGTGCGGCGGTACGGTCGGCGCACGCGGCGCGTTGCGGGCGGCGCGGCGGGTGACGGACTGGAGGCTCGGGTGGAGTTCACGACGACGGTGCTGCAGGCACGGAAGACCGCGACCGGACTGCCGGTGCCGGCCTCGGTCATCGACGCGCTCGGCGCCGGCAAGCGCCCACCGGTGGTCGTCACCCTGGACGGCGGCTACACCTACCGGTCGACGGTGGGTGTGATGCAGGACCAGTTCCTGGTCCCGCTGTCCGCCGAGCACCGTGCGGCCGCCGGGGTCGCAGCCGGCGACTCGGTCGTGGTCACGATCGAGATCGACACGCTCCCCCGGTCGGTCGACCTGCCCGAGGACCTCGCGGCAGCGCTCGGTTCGGCCGGTGTCCGGGCGGCGTTCGACACGCTCTCGAACTCGCGGCAGCGCGCGCTCGTCGACCCCGTCGTGCAGGCTAGGGCGCCGGAGACCCGGCAACGGCGGATCGAGAAGGCCGTGGAGTCGCTGCGGGGCTGAGGTCTCCGACGGTGGCAGCCGTCCTTTCGCGCTCAGCGACACCTCACGGGCGCGCACGGCCGTGAACTGTCGGTGAGCGCGTGAGGACGTCGGGACGCGCGCGCAGCTGCACCCGCCCGCCCGCGCGCCTCAGGCGCCGAACTCGACCAGCACGCGCGGGATCTCGGCGAGCAGTTCGCTCGCCAGGTACCCCATCGGTCCGACCTGCACCGCGAGCCGGTCCCCGGCTGCCGCGTGCACCTGCGTCGCCCACGCCGTGGCCTGCGCGACGTCGGCACCCCGGGCGAGGAGACCCGTGATCGCCCCGGAGAGCACGTCACCGCTCCCGCTGGTCCCGAGCCCGCCGGCCCCGGTGCCCTTCGACCACGTGCGACCGTCGGGTGCGGCGACGACCCCGCCGAGCGACACGACCGCTCCGTAGCGGTCGGCGATCTCCAGCGCGTCGGCCAGGTCGTCGCCCTCGGACCCGTCCTGCCGGCCGAGGAGCCGCGCGGCCTCGCCGGAGTTCGGCGTCATCACGAGCCGCCCCCGGAGCGGTGCGAGTGCGTCGTGGAGGTCCGCTGCGACACCGAGCGCGAAGGCGTCGAGCACGACGACGGTCTCCGCGCCGACCGAGCCGGCGACCCCGCGGACGAGGTCACGGCTGCCGTCCGGCTCGTCGAGCCCCGGGCCGACGAGCACCGCGTCGGCAGTGCCGAGGTCGTCGACGAGCACGCCGACCGCGCCGACGGCCACGTGTCCGCCGTCGTCCTCGTCGAGGGGCTGGACGCCGGACTCGGGCAGGGCCACCGCGACGTGTGCGGACACGCTCCGGGCGACCGCGAGCGTGAGGCGGCCACCGCCGACCCGCAGCGCCGCGGTGGCGGAGAGCATCGCCGCGCCGGGGGTCTTCGCGGCACCGCCGACGACGAGGACCTGCCCGCGGCCGTACTTGCTGCCGCCCGGTTCCGGCAGCGCCCACGAGCGGAGCAGGTTCGGGGTGATCGGTGTCGGGTCAGCGGACACGGGCATCGTCCTTCCGGCCGCTGTGCTCGGTGACCTCGGCGTCGGCGTCCTCGGCGAGGTGCTCGACGGCGGAGAACTCCTCGAGCGTCCACGGTGCCCCGACCGCGTCGCGGCGGAGCCGGGTCAGCGAGGCGTTCGCGACGGTGTGCGTCGCGGCGAAGTCCATGAGCGCGTGTTCGTCGAGGTCGAGACAGGTCGACACGACGAGCATGACGACGGCGTCGTGCGCGGCGACCAGCAGCCGCTCCGGGCCGTCGAGCCGGTCCACGTCGACGAGCACCGAGCGCAGCCGGAGCACGACGTCCGCCCACGACTCGCCGCCGGCCGGCCGGTGGTAGTACTTCCCGAGCCACTGCCGACGGCGTTCCTCGTCCGGGTGCAGGTGCTGCACGCCCGTGCGGGTGAGGAGGTCGAGGACCCCGAGCTCGCGGTCGCGCAGCCGTTCGTCGACGCGACGCGGCGGCTCGGAGAGACCCCCGGAGCGGAGCGCGATGTCGATCGTCTGCTGCGCCCGGAGGTACGGGGACACCCAGAGCGCGACCGGGACGTCGTCGACCCCGCGCTCCGCGAGCTCCGGACCGAGGGCGCGCGACTGCTCCTCGCCCAGCGGGCTCAGCGGGACGTCGGCATCGCGGTGGTCGACCTCGATGACGTCGGCGCCTGCGGCCTCGGCGCGGGCTGCGGCGACGTTCGCGGTGGACTCCCCGTGGCGGACGAGCCAGATCTCGGTGACTGCCATGCCGCCACGGTAGGCCCCGGCGGATCACACCGCGGACAGGAACGTCCGGCGCGGGTCGAGCGCCGCGAACAGGAACGTCCGGAGGTGGTCGGGCGACCCGACCGCCTCCGGACGGTTCGACCCCCGACGCGCGGGTCGGCCGCCGGCCCTCTCCCCAGAACCGGCGACCCGCCCCACGCGGGGACCTGCGCACGGAGCTGCCACTCCGCGCGACACGATGCCGGACGGACGCACCCGTGCCCGTCCGGCGTCGCGGTCTCTACGCCCGCCGCACCCGCAGCGTGACGATCTCGAACGGCCGGAGCGTCAGGACGACGGGGTCCCCGGCGTCCCACGAGCCCGTCAGCGGGCGCTCCAGCAGGTCGACCTCGGTCACCGAGGCGACGTCGAAGCCGAAGTCCACCGCCACGTCCGTCGCCCGGCCGCCGAGCGCCTCGTACAGGCGCACGACGACGTCACCGGAACGGTCCTCGGCGAGCTTCACGGCCTCGACGAACACCTGCGGCGACGAGACCCGCACGAGCGGCTCGACGGTCGCGGACCCCGCGACCGACCGCACCGGCAGGTTGAGCCGGTAGCCGGAGTCGGCGGCGTCGAGCACCGACGCCCCCACACGCAGCACCGTGCGGAACACGTGGTGCCCCTGGTCGGCGTGCGGGTCGGGGAACGTCGGCCCGCGCAGGAGCGACTCGCGGACGACGGTCGTCGTGCCACCGTCGGCCCGGGTCGCCCGGGTGATGTCGTGCCCGTAGGTGGAGTCGTTCGCCACGGCGACGCCGAACCCGGGCTCGGCGACGTGCACCCAGCGGTGCGCGCTCGTCTCGAAGCGGGCGAAGTCCCACGAGGTGTTCTGGTGCGTCGGTCGGTCGATGTGCCCGAACTGGATCTCGCTCGAGGCCTGGTCGGCCTTGAGGTCGAGCGGGAACGCGAGCTTGAGGAGCTTCTGCTGCTCGTGCCAGTCGACCTCGGTCTCGACGGTCAGCTCCGGCTGTCCGGCAACGGCCGAGTAGCGGGTCGTCACGGTCGACGAACCCACCGACCGCACGACCACGACGGTGTCCCCCTCGATCTCGACGCTCGACGCGGTGAGCGGGTTGCCGTTGCGCTGGTAGGCGCGGTCGATGTCCCACGCCTCCCACTGGTTCGGGGTGTCCCGGAACAGCGTGTACTCCGCGGCGGCGGCGCCCGGAGCGATGGCGTCGCGGCCCGTCGCCCGCTCGACGAACGACACGACGTGGCCGGCAGCATCGATGGTCGCCGTGACGACGCCGGTGTCGAAGACCAGGTGGTCGCCCGAGCGGACGGGAGGCACGGCCTCCGTGGACACGACGACGGAACCACCCAGGGCGGTTGCGCTACCCGCGGAGACGGGCGAGGCGTTGAACTGGACGACGGAGCCGTCGGCTGCGCCGCCGGCGAGCGCCGACGTCGCGGTGCCGATCAGTCCCTCGAGCACCTCGGCGACCCTGGCGTAGTTCTCCTCGGCGTTCTCGTACACCCAGGCGATGGAGGACCCGGGCAGGATGTCGTGGAACTGCTGGAGCAGCACCGTGTGCCACGCGTCCTCGAGTTCCGCGTACGGGTACTCCGCACCGAGTCGCACGGCTGCCGTCGCCGCCCAGAGCTCGGCCTCGCGGAGGAGGTGCTCGGACCGGCGGTTGCCCTGCTTGGTCCGGATCTGCGACGTGTAGGTCCCGCGGTGGAACTCGAGGTACATCTCACCGGACCACACGCCGGGGACCGGGAGCGCACGCTCGAGCTCCTCGAAGACCTGTGCCGGGGTGCCGAGGTCGACCCGCGGCGAGCCGTCGAGGTCGTGCTGGCGGTGGGCCGCGGCGAGCATCTCGCGCGTGGGGCCGCCGCCGCCGTCCCCGAAGCCGTAGAGCAGCATCGACGTGTTCGCGGTGCCGCGCTCCTTGTTCTGTCGCTCGCCGCGGTGCAGGTCCGCCGGCGAGACGTCGGAGTTGTAGGTGTCCGCCGGCGGCAGGTGCGTCAGGATGCGCGAGCCGTCGATGCCCTCCCAGTGGAACGAGGTGTGCGGGATGACGTTGGTCTCGTTCCACGACGGCTTCTGCGTGACGAACCACTTCGAGCCGGCGGCGCGGACGATCTGCGGGAGTGCCCCGGTGTACCCGAACGAGTCCGGCAGCCAGGCCTCCGGCGTGTCCACCCCGAACTCCTCGAGGAAGAACCGCTTGCCCGCGACGAACTGCCGGGCGAGCGCCTCGCCACCCGGGAGGTTCGTGTCGGACTCGACCCACATCCCGCCGACGGGGATCCACCGCCCCTCGGCGACCCGCTCCTTGATGCGCGCGAAGATCGAGGGGTACTCGTCGCGGATCCAGGCGTACTGCTGCGCGGAGGAGCACGCGAAGGTGAACTCCGGGTCGCGGTCCATCAGGTCGAGCACGTTCGAGAACGTCCTGGCGCACTTGCGCTTGGTCTCCCGCACCGGCCAGAGCCACGCGGAGTCGATGTGGGCGTGTCCGACGGCGATCGCGCGGTGTGCGGCCCCGGATGCGGGCACGGCGAGCGCCGGCGCCAGCGCCGCCCTGGCGTCCGCGGCGGTCCCGGCGACGTCGTCGGGGTCGAGGGCATCAGCTGCCCGTTCGAGCGCCCGGAGGACGTCGGCGCCGCGGGTGCCGTCGGTCGGCAGCTCGGCCATCAGCCCGCGCAGGACCCAGACGTCCTGCTGCAGCTCCCAGACGGTGTCGTCGCGCTCGGCCACCTCGACCGCCGTGAGCCGGTAGATCGGCTCGTCGCCCGCGGTCGACCGGGACCCGAGCGGGGTCGCACCCTGGAAGGAGTCGCCACCGATGTCCGGGTTGGCGCCGGCCTCGACGTAGAGCTCGAACGACTCCCCGGGCGCCACCTGCAGCGGGACCGCGTTGTTCCACGGCTGGATGGCCTTGATCGTCGTGCCGTCCGGCCGGAACGCCAACCCCTCCGCCTGGAACCCCGGGTGTCGGCCCGAGAACCCGAGGTCGACGTGCAGCTCGGCGGTGGTGCCGTCGGCGGTGCCGAAGTCCTCGGGCACGGTGCCCGTGATCCGGAACCACGTCGTGCCCCACGGCCGGCCGCCCCACGGGTCCCCGATGGTGAACGGCGTGAAGTCCTGGGTGAGGGCGACGTCGACGGGGACCGGCTCGTCCGGCACCTCCCAGGCCTCGACCGTGACGGGCGCGGTCCGCCGGTACACCGCGGGGTCGATGCGGTCGCGGACGAGGCGGGCGATGCGTGCCTCGACGAGGGGTTCGTCCTTGTGCATGGTCTTCCTCCAGGGGCGTCGTCGTTGTCACACCCCCGGTTACTCCACCGTATTGACTTATTTGTTGTCAAGGGTCGTCGGCCGATCGGTGGAGAACGGCGGAAGGTGGCCAGCCCGGGGAGGAGTCGCGACCGGGCGCGGTTCAGATCGGAGTCGCGCCGCCCCGCACGGTGATGCCGCCGGACGCCGGCACGTCGACGAGCAGGATGCTCGGACGTCCGACGTGCCGGCCCTGGCGGATGACGATCCGGTCCCCCGCCGCCGCACGGCCGATCGCGCGCAGGTAGGCGCCGGTGGAGGCTGCCGCCGACCCGGTCGCGGGGTCCTCCGTGATGCGGCCGGCCGGGAAGAGGTTGCGCGCCTCGTACTCCCCCGGGCAGGTCGGGTGGAGCACGGTGACGGTCCCCGCCCACCCGCGCTCGCGCTTGAGCTCGGCGAGCGCGACCGGGTCGAACCGGAACTGGTGGAACAGCTCGGCGTCGGCGAGGACCACGACCGGGTGCCGGTTGCCGGCGAAGGACTCCAGCAACGGGTACCCCGCGGCGACGTCGTCCGTCGTCAGCCCGAGCAGGTGCAGCAGCGGTGCCGCGTCGAAGGGCCGGACGTCGGGCTCGACGCTCGTCATCGCCACCTCGACATCGCCGTGCTCGTCCACGACCGTGTCGAGCGCGATCGCCCCCGCCGCGGTCGCGAAGACCCGCGGACCTGTGCCGTGCCGCTCGGCGAGCGCCACCGCGAGGGCGACGGTCGCGTGGCCGCAGAACGGGACCTCGGCGGCCGGGGAGAAGTAGCGGACGCGGGGACCGTCGTCGGTCCATCCGGTGACGAACACGGTCTCCGGGTACCCGACCTCGGCCGCGACGGCCTGCATCGTCACGGCGTCGAGCTCCGCGGCGTCGAGCACGATGCCGGCGGGGTTGCCGCCGCCGGGCTCGGCGGCGAACGCGGTGTAGCGGAGGACCTCTGGCTGCATGCGTCCAGGGTCCCACGCCGCCGGGGTCGGAACCGCTCCCGACGTGGGACGGGAGGCGCGGTGCCGGCCGACACCGCGCCTCCCGACCGGTGACCGCCTACGCGGCGCTGGCGCGGCGGCGGCGTGCGACGAGCACACCGGCCCCCGCTGCGAGGAGCAGCAGTGCTGCGACGACGGCGCCGCCGAGGTCTGCACCGGTGTACGCGAGCGCCCCCGGACGCGCGGTGGCACCGCCACGGTCACCGACCGCGGTGGGCAGGACCGGCGTGGTGCCGCCACCCTGCTGCGGACCGGTGCCGGCGGCCGGACCGGTCGGGTCGGTCCCCGGCTCCGTCGGGTCGGTGCCCGCATCGTCCGTCCCCGGGAAGGTGCCCGCACGCAGCGAGGAGCCGTCGGTGTCGTTGTCGTCCGCGTAGAACGTCCGGCGGACGCCGTCGACGCTGCCGTCGGTGATCGCGAAGCCCTCGTTGGCGAGCGCGCGGTCCGCGTTCGCCGGCGCCTCGTACACGGTGTCGAGCGTGAAGACACCGTCCTGGATCGTGTACAGCGCCGTGCGGCCGGAACAGGCGTCGTCGCAGACGACCCAGAGCGCGTCGAGCGTGGGGTCGAACTGCACCTCGGCGACGACCGCGAACGGCGACGCGATCGTGGCGACGCGCTGGAACGAGCCGTCGTCCATCAGGGCGTAGCCGTACGTGCTCGCGGTGCCCTCGACGCCGACGAAGAACAGACCGGCACCGTGCCCGGGGTAGCTCGACGGCGCGTAGGCGGCACCGGTGTGCTCGTCGACGAAGCCCTGCGCGGTGAGCCAGGAGTCCGGGATCCAGGTGACGCCCTCCAGGCCGGCGTTCGCGCCGAGGCCCGGGAAGTCCGCAGCCAGGTCCCACTCGTCGGTGGCGTCCAGGGCCGACTCGGACCCGTCCTGCGTGGCGAAGCGGAGGACCGCGGGTCGGCTCGTCGACGACACGTCGTTGTCGCGCTCGGTCGAGACGTAGACCGCACCGGGATCGTCGCCGGTCACCGTCACCCCCTCGGCGTCCGGCGTGCCGGAACCGTCGGCGTAGTGCAGCTCGGTGCCCGCGGTGTTCGCGGGCGCCCAGCCGCCCCTGCCGTCGGAGACGATGCGGTAGAGCAGGCCGTCGCCGTTCTGCACGCCCCAGAGGACGCCCCCACCGGGAGCGGTGGACGAGGACTGCCAGTCGAGGCCGCTGAGGTCGACGGAGAAGGTGTCCTCGGCGTCGAGCGCGGTCTCGTCCGGGCTGCCCGGCCACGCCTCGGCCGTCACGACGCCGGCGAAGCGGTTCGCGGCGCCCTTGGTCGGCGCAGCGGTCTCGGCGAAGTCGCCGGTGCCGTCGGGGTTGCGGCCGTAGGTCGTGGCTGCGTGTGCCGTCCACGAGTACCCGTCGACCTGGGTGCCGTTCGGGTCGAACAGGCGGACGGCGTCGGCCTTGCCGAGTCCGAAGCCGAAGGCCGACTCGTCGAGCACGGTGAAGCCGCCGGGAGCGACGGTCGTGCCCGCCGGGATGCGGTAGGCGTGGTCGTCCTCGCTGTCCTTCAGGACGTAGCCGCCGAGGTCCACCGCGGTCGTGCCGGTGTTCGTCAGCTCGACCCAGTCGCCCGGTGTGCCGTCCTGCGACTCGACCTCGTTGATGCGCACCGGCGAGGAGCAGTCGTTCGCGGCACCCTTGGTCGAGCGCGTCGTGTCGACGAACGCGCCGGAGCCGTCCGGGCAGCGGCCGTCGGTGACCGCCGCGTGGTCCTGGTAGGCGTGGTCGAGGACGAGTGCGCCGGAACGGTCGAAGATCCGGACCTCGTCGGGGTTGCCCAGACCGAAGTCGAACCCGGGCGCTGTCGTCGACTTCTGGTTCAGCACGAACCACCCACCCGGTGCGACGACCGAGCCCGTCGGCAGCACGTACGGAGTGTGTGCGTCGCTGTCGTCGAGCATCGAGAACCCGCTGATGTCGATCGCGACCGCCGAGGTGTTCTTCAGCTCCACCCAGTCGACGTCGTCGCCGTTCGACTCGACCTCGTTGATGACGAGCCCGGCGGGGGCGGCTGCGGCGGGGGCCGCTGCGGGCACCGCTGCGGCCCCCGGTCCCGCTGTCGAGGTCGGTTCCGCTGTCGGGGTCGGGGCGACGGCGGCCGGGTCAGCGGCGGCGGGCGCAGTGCTCGTCTCCGCGGCGGACGCGGCGGGCGCGCTGGTCTCGACGTCGGACGTGGCGGCGGGCGCGCTGGTCTCCGCGTCGGGCGCGGCGGACGCGGCGGCGGGCCCGCTGGCGAGGACACCGGCGACGAGCACGGCGCAGGTCGCGGCAGCGGCACCGATGCGCTGGACTGGGGTGGGCATGCAGGATCCTCCGAGCGGGACGAGGCGGACCTGCACGATCGTTCAGCACCCCGGCGTCCGCACGGTGACGCGACGGTGAACGACCGGTGTCGTCGCCTCCGCCACCCGCGCCGACGACGGTGCCGATCCCGGCGCCGCTGCAGCCCGCGCCGGGTCAGTGCCGGATGAGCAGCGCGCTCGCCCGCGGTGACAGCGCGGCGTCGAGCACGAGACACGCGGCACCGACCGCGGCCACGTCCGTCCCGCGGTCGCTCGCCACCACCGTGACGGGGTGCTTCGGCACGAGCAGCGGCGAGCCCGTGATCGCCGCACGGGCCGCCGGCAGCGCGGCGTCCGAGATCCGCGACCAGAACGGGCCGCCGAAGACGACCCGGTCGATGTCGAGCAGGTTCACGATGAGCACGACGGCCCGCCCCATCACCGTGCCGGCGTCCGCGGCGAGCTCGAGCGCCGTCGGGTCCCCGGTCGCGATGGCCTCGGCGAGCGCGTCCCACGCCCGGTCGACGTCCTCCGCGCCCACGTCCGCCGCTGCGCCGAGGTCGAGTCCCCGTTCGGCGGCGACCCGCACGAGTCGCGCCGGGGAGACGGCGGCTCCGACCTCGCCCCGGTCCCCGCTGCCGTCCCGGGTGCCGGCGAGCGCCCCCTGGTCGACCATGAGGTGTCCCGCGTCGCCCGCGTTCGCACCGGTCCCGCGCACGGGCTCGTGGTCGAGCACGAGCCCGACGCCGAACCCGGTGCCGAAGTACACGAACGCGAAGTTCCGCGTCGACGCCTCACCGGCCAGGAACATCTCACCGACCGCGGCCGCCGTGACGTCCTTCTCCAGGAGCACCGGGTGCCCGGTCGCCGCACCGAGCGCGTCGCGGAGGGGCACGTCCCGCCACCGCGGCAGGAACGGCGGGTCGACGACGATGCCGGCGTCGATGTCGATCGGGCCGGGGCTGGCGATCCCGAGGCCGAGCACCGCGTCCCGGTCGACCTCCGCGTCGACGACGAGACGGTCGACCGCCGATGCCATCGTCCGCACCACCTGCTCCGGGTCGTCGGCGGTCGGGGTCGACGTGGTGGTCGAGGCGACGACCGTGCCCGCGAGGTCGAGCAGCACGTAGGTGACGACGGCGGGGTCGACGTGCACGCCCACGGCGAACCGGCTGCCCGGTTCGAGCCGCAGGATCGTCCGGGGCTTCCCACGCCCGGACACGACCGTGCCGGACTCGACGATCATGCCCGCGTCGATGAGGAACCGCGTGACGTTCGACACCGTCTGTGCGCTGAGTCCGGTCCGTCCGGCGAGCTCCACCCGGCTCAACCCCTCGGGGGAACGACGGATGGCGTCGAGCACGACCGTGCGGTTGAACCCGCCGATCGACGGCAGGTTCGCGCCGCGCCGGTGATCCGCCATGTCTGGACCATACCGCTCCCGGCCGCGCCCGATGCCCGCGCGGGTCCCGCGCTCCCCGGCGCCCCGCGCACTGGCCCCCGCACGGGTACCACCGTTAGCCTGACCGCATGACGGACCTCCGCCTCGAAGAACTCTCCGCGTCGACCGCCGCCGCGGCCAACTCCCTGACGCTCAAGCCGGGTCAGGAGCAGTTCGTGCAGCCCACGACCTACGGCGTCGCCGAGTCCGACGTCAAGCCGAGTGCGGCGTGGCCGAGGGTCGTCCTCGACGGGGACGAGGTGGTCGGGCTCATCATCGGCAGCTTCGACGCCGAGAACCCGGAGGAAGAGCTGCAGGCCTGCATCTGGCGCGTCAACGTCGCCGCCACGGCGCAGGGTCGCGGGGTCGGCCGGTTCGCCGTGCACGGGCTCGCGGACGAGGCGCGGAGCCGCGGCTTCGAACGCCTCACCGTCGTGTACGAGCCGGGTGAGGGCAGCCCGGAGGCGTTCTTCCGCGCCGTCGGCTTCGACGTCGTGCGCGAGACCCGGTACGGCGACCACTTCGCGGTGCTGACCCTGTAGTGTCGGACCCCGCGGACTTCGGCGCCGCCGTCGCGGAGGTCGTCCGGTCGATCCCGCCGGGACGCGCGATGACGTACGGCGACGTCGCCGCCGTGCTCGGCTCCCGCGCGTCGCGTGCGGTCGGCAAGGTCATGGCCCACGAGGGTGCCGACCTGCCGTGGTGGCGTGTGGTCCGGTCCGGTGGGCTGCCGCCGCTCGGCCACGAGGAGCGTGCACTGGCGCAGTACCGCGCCGAGGGCACGCCCCTGACGTGGGGCCGGACGGCCTGGAGGCTCGACATGCGTCGGGCGCGCTGGTCGCCGGAGACGGACGACCCGCTGGACTAGCCGTCGAAGCGCGCGCCCTTCGGGTTCGCCGACAGCAGGAACATCACGAAGAGCACGAGCGACCCGATGCCGGGGATCACGTGCAGGAACTGCCAGAAGCCGGACAGGTTCGCGTCGTGCAGCCGTCGGGCGCCGAGCGCGAGGGAACCGACGAGCGTGGCGACGACCCAGAGCACGAAGAGGTACGAGCCGACCGGGTTCTCGAGCATCGGGGTGTCCGGCGTGAAGACCTGCGGCACGAGCTGCAGCACGAGCCCGATCGCGAACGAGGTGATCCACCACCACCAGAACTCGGAGCGGGACGCCCGCCCGGTGAACCTGGTGTACTTCCGCCAGAACCGGCGGACGGCCTCGGTGAACGGTGCGCCGTAGAAGGGGTCGCCGAGGGCCACACCGCCGGGCTGCGGACTGTCGTTGGTCATCCGCCCAGCCAACCACGCGCGCCCTGCCGATCACGGCCGGACACGGGACACGCGCCCGGAGACGGACATCGCGCCCCGTCGGGACGGGGCGCGATGTCCGTCGCCGGGGTGCGATGCCGGTGGGGGCGCTAGACGAGCGAGTCGCGCCAGGCCGCGTGCAGCTGGGCGAACCGCCCGGTGCCGGCGATGAGGTCGTCCGGCGTGCCGTCCTCGACGATCCGGCCGTACTCCATGACGAGCACCCGGTGGGCGATCGCCACGGTGGAGAGCCGGTGCGCGATGATCACGGCCGTGCGGTCGGCGAGCAGGGTCTCGAGGCCCTCCTGCACGAGCCGCTCGGACGGGATGTCGAGCGACGCCGTCGCCTCGTCGAGGATGAGCACCTTCGGGTCCGCGATGAACGCCCGCGCGAACGAGAGCAGCTGTCGCTGCCCCGCCGACACGCGGCCACCGCGCTTGTTCACGTCGGTGTCGTACCCGTCGGGCAGCGCCATGATGAACTCGTGCGCGCCGACGGCCTTCGCCGCCGCCTCGATCTCGTGACGCTCCGCCCCGGGCTTGCCGAGGGCGATGTTGTCCGCGACCGTGCCGGAGAACAGGTACGCCTCCTGCGTGACCATGACGATCGCACGGCGCATGTCCCGCGGGTCGAGGTCACGGAGGTCCACGCCGTCGAGCCGCACGGAACCCCGCGTGGGGTCGTAGAAGCGCGCCATGAGCTTGGCGAGCGTCGACTTCCCCGCACCGGTGGACCCGACGAGGGCGATCGTCTGTCCGGCCGGGATGTGCAGGTCGAACTCGGGCAGGACGACCTTGCCCTTGTTGTAGGCGAACTCGACGCCGTCGAAGTCCATCTTCCCGTGGGCGTCCGCGAGTCGGGTGGGCTTCGCCGGCTCCGGCACGCTCGGCCGTTCCTCGAGGACGCCGGAGATCTTCTCCATCGCCGCCGACGCCGACTGGTACCCGTTGTAGAACATCGCGAGTTCCTGCGCCGGGTCGAAGAACCGCTTGGCGTACAGCGCGACCGCGAGCAGCGCGCCGACCTCGAGCGTCCCCCCGACGACCCGGAACCCACCGACGATGACCACGGCGGCGAGCGTCGCGTTGCCGATCAGCACGAGCACCGGGTCGAACGTCCCGAACAGGTTGAACACCTTCGTGTTCGCCACGCGGTAGTCCTCGACGTACCCGCCGTACTCGTCCCGGTTGCGGGACTCCTTGCGGAAGGCCTGCACGGCCCTGATGCCCGTCATCGTCTCGACGAAGTGCACGATCACCCGGGCCGAGGTGACACGGGTGGAGCGGAACAGGGTCTGCGAGTTCGTCTGGAACCAGCGGATCAGGAACCACAGCGGCACGAGCGACACCGCGAGCACGAGCCCGGAGGTCGGGTCGAGCGACACGAGCGCGATCGCCGTGAACGCCATGTACAGCACGCCCTGGATGAGCTGGTTCAGCCCGGAGTCGAGCAGCTCACGGATCGAGTCGAGGTCACTCGTCTGGCGGGAGATGATCCGGCCGGACGTGTACGTCTCGTGGAACTCGAGCGAGAGCCGCTGCGTGTGCAGGAACACGCGCTTGCGGAGGTCGAACAGGATCGCCTGGCTGATCCGAGCCGCCAGCACCGTGTACCAGGCGGTGAGGACCGCGCCCGCGATCGCCACGACGACGTACGTCGCGACGACGGCGAACGCCGGCATCCAGTCGTTCCGGTCGAGGACGTCGGGCAGGGCGTTGTCGATGCCCCACGCGATGAGCGCCGGACCTGCGACCTGTCCGCCGGTCGAGACCACCACGACGAACCCGAGCAGCACGAGGCGCAGCTTCAGCGGCGCCGCGAGCGACCCGAGGAGGGCGAGGGACCGGCGCCGCAGGCGCTTGCTCTCGGCCTTGGTGAAGTCCTCGCGCTCCTCGCCGCGCACGCCGAGGGTGGTGATCGACGCGGTGACGGGTGCGGCAGCCTGCGCAGCCGCGGGGTCCTGCATCTCGGGATCCGGGCCTCCAGGCCGGTCCGTCGTCTCGACCAGGCGGTCGGTCTCTCCCTGCTGGCTCATGCCATCGCCTCCTCTCGGGCGGTGACGTCGTCGTCGTCGAGCGACGAGATGACGTAGCGGTAGTGCTCGTTGGTGGCCATCAGCTCCGAGTGGGTGCCGACGGCGGTGATGACGCCGTTCTCCATGAGCGCGACCCGGTCGGCCAGCGTGACGGTGGACGGACGGTGCGCGACGATGAGCGACGTGGTGTCGGCGAGGACCCGGCGGAGGCCGGCCTCGACCCGCGCCTCGGTGTCGACGTCGAGCGCGGACAGCGGGTCGTCGAGCACGAGGACCGACGGCCGCGCCGCGATCGCGCGGGCGAGTGCGAGGCGCTGCCGCTGTCCACCGGACAGCGAGAGTCCCTCTTCGCCGACGCGGGTCTCCACGCCGTCGGGCAGGTCGTCCACGAACGAGGCCTGGGCGATGTCGAGGGCCTCGCGCATGAGGGCGTCGGCCTCCGCTCCGGTGACGTCCGGACGTCCGAGCAGGACGTTCTCGCGCACGGTCGTCGAGAACAGGGTGGCGTCCTCGAAGGCGACACCGACGTGGCGGCGGAGCTCCTCGCGGGTGAGGTCGCGGATGTCGACGCCGTCGATCGTCACCGACCCGCCGGTCACGTCGTACAGGCGCGGCACGAGCGAGAGCAGCGTCGTCTTGCCGGACCCGGTCAGCCCGACCAGTGCCATCGTCTCGCCCGGCTGCAGCTGGAGCTCCACCCCGTTCACGAGGTCCGGGTACTGCGGCGGCGAGTCCTGGTAGCGGAAGTGCACCGCGTTGAACGACAGCGCACCGTGCGGCTCGGCGATCGTCTTCGGGTGCTCCGGGTCCGTGATGGTGTTCTCGGAGTCCATCACCTCGAAGAACCGGTCGACCGCCGTGCGGGTGTCGAACGTCATCGACAGGAAGAACCCGATCGACTCGATCGGGAAGCGCAGCACCGTCGCCGTCGCGAAGAACGCGAAGAGCTGCCCGACGCTCAGCTGCCCCTGGCTGGCGAGCCAGATGCCGGCGAGCAGACAGAGCGCGAAGGCGACGTCCGGCATGAGCAGCAGCCACAGCCAGATGCTCGCGATGGCCTTGGCCTTCTGGATCTCGGTGCCGCGGAGCGCCTCGGCCTGCTCGCTGAACTCCGCGAGCTTGTGGCCGCCGCGACCGAAGGCCTTGAGCACGCGGATGCCGTGCACCGACTGCTCGACGCTCGTCGCGAGGTCGCCCACCTGGTCCTGGCTGCGACGAGCGACGACGGAGTACTTCCGCTCGAACAGCAGGCCGTTGATCCAGAGCGGGATCGACGCGACGAGGAAGATCAGGCCGAGCAGCCACCCGAAGGTGAACAGCACGACGAAGCCGACGATGATCGTGACGATGTTCACCACGAGCAGCACGACGCCGAACGCCAGCCAGCGGCGGATCAGCGACAGGTCGGACACCGAGCGGGACAGCAGCTGCCCGGACTCCCAGCGGTCGTGGAAGGCGACGGGCAGGTCCTGCAGCTTGGCGTACAGCGCGTTGCGCATGCTCGTCTCGATGCGGGTCGACGGGCGCATCACCATGCGGCGGCGCGAGGCGATGAAGAACGCCTCGAGCACGCCGAGGGCGAGCACGCCGAGGCCGGCCGGCCAGATCTGGGCGTCGTCCTTCGAGGACAGCGGGCCGTCGACGAGCCACTGCAGGACGTACGGGATGGCGAGCGCGACCAGGGAGGCACCCATCGCCGCGGCCATGCCGGCGATGAGGCGGCCCTGGTAGGGCTTCACGTAGGGGTAGATCCGCGCGATCGCGCGGAAGGTGGACGGGCGCGCCGTGGTGGGCGACTTGGACATGCGTTGCGTCCTCATGCGTCTGCCGAGACCGGCAGGTCGGTCCGTGGTGTGCTCGGACCGGGCCTGGAGGCTCGGTGCTGCGTTGCGTGGTCGTCGTCGGCCGGGCGCGTGGTCGCGCGCCACCGCCGTCACGCGTGTGACGTCGGTCGGGCCGGAGGGCACCGAGGGACACTCGTCCCCCGGGTTCTCAGCGGGTGGTTCGCGGGCGCCGGACTTGCTCGGCGCCGCGGGGCCGTGGGAGCGGCCTGGCTAGGCGGCGGCCGCGGCCCGGTCGGATCGTGCTCGAACGGATCGAGCTCGGCCGGTTCGCGGTGCGGGAGTGGTCCCCACGATCCACACGCGACCTGCCCGGGCAGCCGTCGCCACTGTTCCGGTCGTCGTGTCCATCGTCACTCCAGTCGTCGTCGTCGTCACCGTTGTGTCCGCGGTGCCGCCGACTCCTGGGAGCCGTCGGCGTGCCTGCCGCGGAGCCTTACAGACTATTCGCAGCAACTCACAGCGCGCAATGGGGTTCGCGAGATTTCTTCCGTTCGTTGGACGAAGTGCCCGCCCGCGAGGCCGCACCGCGAGGTTCCGCAGGGTGCCACCCCGAGGTTCCGCAAGGCCCCACCCCGAGGTACCGCGGGCTGCCACCCCGAGGTTCCGTAATTGCGGCATCTCGGGGCTCGCAACCGGGCATTCGTGGAACCTCGGCGGACATGAGCGGCGAGTTGTGGAACCTCGGAGAGACCCCCGCCCCGTCCCCACGCGGCCCAGGCCCCGGCCCAGGCCCCGGCTCAGGCTCAGGCCCAGGCCCCGGCTCAGGCTCAGCCTCAGTGGAAGAAGTGCCGCTCGCCGGTGAAGTACATCGTCACGCCGGCGGCCGTCGCGGCGGCGATCACCTCGTCGTCCCGGACGCTGCCCCCCGGCTGCGCCACCGCACGGACCCCGGCGTCGAGGAGCACCTGCAGCCCGTCGGCGAAGGGGAAGAACGCGTCGGACGCCGCGACCGAACCGGCAGCGCGGTCCCCGGCGCGATTCACGGCGAGGTGGCACGAGTCGACGCGGTTGACCTGCCCCATCCCGACACCCACCGAGGCGCCGGCGTTCGCGAGCAGGATCCCGTTCGACTTGACCGCACGCGACGCCTTCCACGCGAACGCCAGGTCCGCCAGGGTCTGGTCGTCGGCGGGCTCGCCGGACACCAGGTCCCAGGTGGACTGGTCGAAGGCCGTGAAGCGGTCGGCGTCCTGCACGAGGAACCCACCGGAGATCTGCTTCACCTCGCGCGCGGCGAGTGCGAAGTCTGCGGGGAGCGTGAGCAGGCGGATGTTCTTCTTGCGGGCGAGGAGCTCGAGCGCCTCGGGCTCGAAGCCGGGGGCGACGACCACCTCGGTGAAGATGTCCGCCACCGTCTCGGCCATCGCCAGCGTGACCGGACGGTTCGCGGCGATGACCCCACCGAACGCCGACAGCGGGTCGCAGGCGTGCGCGGCCGCGTGGGCGGACGCGATCGGGTCCGCGGCGTCGGGCGCGCCCACGGCGATGCCGCACGGGTTCGCGTGCTTGATGATCGCCACGGCCGGCTCGTCGAAGTCGAACGCGGCGCGCACGGCGGCGTCCGCGTCGACGTAGTTGTTGTACGACATCTCCTTGCCGTGCAGCTGCGTCGCCTGCGCGATGCCCGTGCCGTCGTCGGCGGTGTACAGCGCCGCCGCCTGGTGCGCGTTCTCGCCGTAGCGGAGCGTCGCCGCGAGGTCCGCGCTGAGCGCGAGGGAGGGTTCGAACGACCCCGGCGTCTCGATGTCCCGGTGGGTGTCCGCGGCGACGACGTCCGACGCGAAGTACGCGGCCACGGCGCCGTCGTACGCGGCGGTGTGCGCGAAGGCCTGGGCGGCGAGGCGCTTCCGGAGCTCGAGCGACGTCCCGCCCGCACGGACGGCCTCGACCACCTCGGCGTAGGACGCCGGCGACACGACGATGGCGACGTTCGGGTGGTTCTTCGCCGAGGCTCGGACCATCGCCGGGCCACCGATGTCGACGTTCTCGACCACGGTGGCGGTGTCGGCGCCGGACGCCACCGTCTCGACGAACGGGTACAGGTTGACGACGACGAGCTGGAAGGGCTCGATGCCGAGGTCGGCGAGCTGCTGCTCGTGCGACTCCAGCCGCAGGTCGGCGAGGAGTCCCGCGTGCACCGACGGGTGCAGGGTCTTCACGCGGCCGTCGAGCGACTCGGGGAAGCCCGTGACGCTGGCGACGTCGGTCACGGCGTACCCGGCATCGCGGATCGCCTGCGCGGTGGAGCCGGTCGAGACGATCTCGACCCCGGCGTCGGCGAGGGCCCCGGCGAGCTCGAGCAGGCCGGACTTGTCGCTCACCGAGATGAGTGCTCGGCGCACGGGCACGACGTCCCGGTCGCGGTACAGGCTGGGGTCGGCTGCGTGCACGCTCATGCGCTCGTGGTGCCCTTCAGGTCGGTGGTGCCGTTGGCGATGTCGAGGACGGTCTGGATGAGGAGGCGGCGTTCGACCGGCTTGATGCGGTCGTGCAGTGTCGACTCGGAGTCCCCCGGCAGCACGGGGACCCGCTCCTGCGCGAGGATCGGCCCGCTGTCGACCCCGTCGTCGACCTGGATCACGCTGGCACCGGTCTGTTCGACGCCGGCAGCGAGGGCGTCCCGGACACCGTGCGCCCCGGGGAACTCGGGCAGGTAGGCGGGGTGCGTGTTGATGATCGCCGGCCCGAACTCGGACACCACGGCCGGCGGCAGCAGCCGCATCAAGCCGGACAGCACGAGCAGGTCGGGCGACCACGGGCGGATCTGCTCGGCGAGCGCCTGCCCCCACTCGGCACGGGACGCGTAGCGCGAGAACGGGACCGTGAAGGTCGGGATCGCGTACTCCTCGCCGAGTCCGAGCCCGTCGGCGTCGCGATCGGCCCCGATGGCGACGACGCGGGCCGGGTACTCGGCGTCCCGGGTCGCTTCGAGCAGGGCCCGGAGATTCGATCCGGTACCGGAGATCAGGACCACCAGTTCGAGCACGCGACAAGCCTACCGGCGGCGGTGCGTCGCTACGTTCGGTCGTCCTCGGACCGGCGCCACCAGGGCAGGTCCTCGTCGGCGACCTGGTCGGTGGCGTCCCAGCGTGGGCGGGTCGGCGGCGTGGCGGGTGCCGGGTCGGCCGGCTCGTCGTCGCGTCCGGCGACGAACTCCTCGGTGCTCCAGGGGAACGCCGGCTGTTCGTCCCCGAGGCCGGCGGCGGCCGCTTCACGGGGCCGCTCATCGCGCACGGTGCCCGGCTGGGCCGACCGTGCCGCATCCGACCGCGCTGCGTCCGACCGCACCGCGTCCGGCCGTGCAGCGTCCGGCCGCTCGGCGTCCGCACCGGTCACCCGGTCGCGCAGGTCCCCGGCACGGTCGCGGAGGCCGCCGGCGCGCGCACGGAGTCCGTCGGTCCGGTCGCGCACCCCGTCCGCCGCGTCCCGGAGGCGGTCGCGGATGCTCCCGCCGCGTCGTCCGGTCGTCGACGGCGACGCGGGCTCGGTCATCGGAGCCCCGACCGCTCCGGTGCGCGCCCACTCGGGCAGTTCGACGTCCGCATCGGCGTCGCGTTCCGGTCCGGTCGGCGCGGACGGCGCCGGACGGGAGGCTCGTGCCGCGTCCGTCACGACGCGCACGTCGTCCGCGATCGGCTCGGTCACGTCGTCCGACGGAGTCGGGGCAGCCGTCGCTCCGGCGCGGGCAGGGGCGTCGTGCGCCTCGGTCACCACGAAGCGGTGCACGTCCGTCGTCCGACCGGCACCGGCGCGGTCGAGCGCGTCGAGCAGCGAACCCGCCTGCTCGACGGACTCGGCGGTGTCGTCCTCGGTCTCGTGCCAGCGCTCCCGCTGCCAGGTGCGCTCGGGCATCCGGACGAGGTCCTGTCCGACCGCGAGCGCGACGATCGCCGGGACACCCACCTCGAGTGCGGCGAGGGCACCGACGGCGAGCGCGTCCGGCCCGACGTCCGCGAGCCGCCCCGGTCCGAACGACCCGGAGGACAGCCAGGCGACGAGCCCGGTCGCGATGCCGGCGACGATGCCGGTCGCGAGCCCGCCGGCGGCGCGGAACAGCGCGCTGTCGGCGGTCCCGAGCGCACGGACGAGCCGAGGCCGGAGCAGGCCGCCGGCGGCGAACCCGGCGAGGACCGGCACGAGCACCCAGAGCAGTCCGAAGGTGTGGCCGGCCGCGGGCAGCGCGCCGAACACGGGGAGGGCGGGGATGGGGCCGAGGGTCGTGCCGATCGGGGACACACTCGAACCGGTGCCGATCGAGAACCCGGGTCCGACGAGCCACGCGGTCGCCCAGCCGATGAAGTCGGGGAGGAACGCGAGCTGCCCGATCGTCAGCGAGATACCGCCGACGACTCCGGCGTGCGAGCGTTCGTAGAGCGTGATGACCTCGGCGAAGGACCCGAGGAGGACGAAGCCGACGACGACGGCGGCCACCGCGACGACCATCGCCGACGCGGCCGTGCCCGCGCGGAACCCGAAGCCGATCACGGCGCGCCAGACGGCGGGCACCCGGTCGGCCAGGGCCACGACCCGCGCGGTGACCCGGTCCGCCGCGAGCGACCGGCGTCGACGGGTGACCTCGGCGGCGACGAGCGCCGGGATCCCGAACCACAGCGCCGGGAAGACCACGGCCTGCCAGACGGTGGGGTGCGAGGCGGCGGAGGTCGAGGACAGCGCGAGTCCGAGCCCGAGGACGGCGACCACCCCGGTGCCGACGAGCACTCCCGTGACGCGGTGGTCGGTCTCGGCGAAGCGCCGTCCCGCGCGGCCGCCGAGCCAGGCCGTGACGACCGCGAACCCGAGCGCCGCGAGCGTCACCGCGATCGGGGCGCCGGCGCCGCTGACACCGGAGGCCTTCGCGGCGGCGGAGCCGAGGACGAAGGTCACGTCGACGCCGTGCCCGACGAGCCAGACGCTGCCCGCGGCCTTCCAGAAGACGTCCCAGTCGACCTGCAGGCCGTACTCGAACCCCCACAGCAGCGTCAGCGGCACGAGCGCGATCCCCACGCCCACGCCGACCGTCACGATCGCCTCGACGGCGGCGAGCAGAGCGGTTCCCAGGCGGTTCATCGCAGCGAGGATACGTGCCGAGCCACGGGAACAACGGGAGGCTCGGCGCGGAACCCGCGCCGAGCCTCCTGGCAGTCCGGTCAGCCGTGTGCCGCTCAGCGAGCGGCGACCACCTCGCGCAGCAGCGCGGCCGTCTCGGACGGCGTCTTGCCGACCTTGACGCCGGCGGCCTCGAGCGCCTGCTTCTTGGCCTCGGCCGTGCCCGCCGAACCGGACACGATCGCGCCGGCGTGGCCCATCGTCTTGCCCTCCGGCGCGGTGAAGCCGGCGACGTACCCGACGACCGGCTTCGTGACGTGCGCCTTGATGTAGTCGGCCGCACGCTCCTCGGCGTCACCGCCGATCTCGCCGATCATGACGATGGCCTCGGTCTCGGGGTCGGCCTCGAACGCGGCGAGCGCGTCGATGTGCGTCGTGCCGATGACCGGGTCGCCGCCGATGCCGATGGCGGTCGAGAAGCCGAGGTCCCGCAGCTCGTACATCATCTGGTAGGTCAGGGTGCCCGACTTCGACACGAGGCCGATCGGCCCCTTGCCGGTGATCGTCGCGGGGGTGATGCCGACGAGCGACTCCCCCGGGGTGATGATGCCGGGGCAGTTCGGCCCGATGATCCGGGTCTTCCCGCCGAGCGCCTTGGCGTGTGCCCAGAACGCGGCGGAGTCCTGCACCGGGATGCCCTCGGTGATGACGACGACGAGCGGGATCTCGGCGTCGATGGCCTCCATCACGGCGTCCTTCGCGAACGCCGGCGGCACGAAGACGATCGAGACGTCGGCACCGGTGGTGTCGATGGCCTCGCGGACCGAGCCGAAGACGGGGAGCTCGACGTCGCCGTGGGTGACGGTCGTGCCGGCCTTGCGGGCGTTCACGCCGCCGACGACCTGGGTGCCGGCCTTGAGCATGAGCGCGGTGTGCTTGGTGCCCTCGCCGCCGGTGATGCCCTGGACGATGACCTTGGAGTCCTTGGTGAGGAAGATCGACATGGTCAGTCCCTTCAGGCCGCTGCAGCGGCGAGTTCGGCGGCCTTCTCGGCCGCGTCGTCCATGGTCGCGGCGACGGTGACCAGCGGGTGCGCTGCCTCCGCCAGGATCCGACGACCCTCGTCCACGTTGTTGCCGTCCAGGCGCACGACGAGCGGCTTGGTGGCCGCGTCGCCGAGGATGCCGAGGGCGGCGACGATGCCGTTCGCGACGGCGTCACAGGCGGTGATCCCGCCGAAGACGTTCACGAACACGCTCTTGACCTGCGGGTCGCCGAGGATGACGTCGAGGCCGTTGGCCATGACCTCGGCCGAGGCGCCACCGCCGATGTCGAGGAAGTTCGCGGGCTTCACGCCGCCGTGACGCTCACCGGCGTACGCGACGACGTCGAGCGTCGACATGACGAGCCCGGCGCCGTTGCCGATCACGCCGACCTCGCCGTCGAGCTTGACGTAGTTGAGGCCGTGGGCCTTCGCCTTCGCCTCGAGCGGGTCCTCGCTGGCGGTGTCCTCGAGCTGCTTGTGCGCGTCGTGGCGGAAGTCGGCGTTCTCGTCGAGCGAGACCTTGCCGTCGAGCGCCAGGATCTGCCCGTCGCCGGTGCGGACGAGCGGGTTCACCTCGACCAGGGTGGCGTCCTCGCCGGCGAAGACGTCGTAGAGCTTCACGAACACGCCCGCGACCTGCTCGACGAGCTCGTCCGGGAACCCGGCCTGCCGTGCGATCGCCTCGCCGGCCTCCTGGTTGATCCCGGTCAGGGGGTTCACCTCGACGCGGGCGAGCGCCTCGGGCTTCTCGACCGCGAGCTGCTCGATCTCCATGCCGCCCTCGACGCTGACGAGCGAGAGGTACGAGCGGTTGGCGCGGTCGAGCAGCACGGAGAAGTAGAACTCCTCGGCGATGTCGGCTCCCTGCGCGACCATGACGCGCTGGACCGTGTGGCCCTTGATGTCGAGGCCGAGGATCGCCTGCGCGTGCTCGAACGCCTCGTCGGGGGTCTTCGCGACCTTGACGCCGCCGGCCTTGCCGCGGCCACCGACCTTCACCTGGGCCTTGACGACGACCACGCCGCCGATCTGCTCGGCCGCTGCCTTCGCCTGCTCTGGGGTGTCGGCGATGATGCCCTGCAGCACAGGGACGCCGTAGGACTCGAAGAGGTCCCTGGCCTGGTACTCGAAAAGATCCACGCTGTTCTTCTTCCCGCACGGTTCGTGCGATCGGCATCGGTTCCACGCGGTCGCAGCACTCTCCATCGAGGGTCGCTCGATGTCGAGACAACGGCCGACACCGAGCCTAGCGCCGCGAAGTCCGGGGGACGCACTCTCCGTGCACCTCACCAGGGAGCGCCCGGCACGGTGGTCCGGTGCACCAGGAACTCCTCACCCGCGCCGCCGACGTGTTCGGCTGGCAGCTCCACGCCGACCAGCAGACCGTGATCGACGCCGTCCTCGACGGCCGCGACGCCGTCGCCGTCATGCCGACCGGCTCGGGCAAGTCTGCGATCTACCAGGTCGCCGGGTTGGCGCTCGACGCCGTCGTCCTCGTCGTCTCCCCGCTCGTCGCGCTGCAGGAGGACCAGGTCGTCGGGCTCGCCGAGCACCCCGACGCCCCGCGCGCCGTCACCGTGAACGCCACCAAGCGTGCTCGCGACCTCACCGAGGCGTGGGACGCGATCGACGCCGGCGAGGTGCGGTACGTCTTCCTCGCCCCGGAGCAGCTCGCCAAGCCGGACGTGCTCGAGCGTCTGCAGCAGGTCGGTGTCGGACTCGTCACCGTCGACGAGGCCCACTGCGTCTCCTCGTGGGGCCACGACTTCCGGCCCGACTACCTGGCACTCGGCGAGGCCATCGAGCGCCTCGGACACCCGCCGGTGCTGGCGCTCACCGCGACGGGTCCCGGACCCGTGCGGGACGACATCGTGGAACGCCTCGCCATGCGGGACCCCTTCGTGCTGGCGACCGGGTTCGACCGGCCGGAGCTCCGCCTCGAGGTGCGCCGCCACGAGGACGCCGAGGCGAAGCGGGAGGCCGTCGTCGCCCAGGTCGCCGGGCTCGAGGGGACCGGCATCGTCTACGTCGCGACCCGCGCCGAGACGCTCGTCTACGCCGACGAGCTCGTCGAGAACGGACGCGTCGCGCGGCCGTACCACGCGGGTCTCCGGGTCGTCGACCGCGAGGAGGTCCTCACCGGCTTCCACGACGGCTCGATCGAGGTGGTCGTCGCCACGAGCGCGTTCGGCATGGGGATCGACAAGGCCGACGTCCGTTTCGTCGTGCACGCAGACGTCCCGGAGTCGGTCGACGCCTACTACCAGGAGGTCGGTCGCGCCGGCCGTGACGGCGACGCCGCGCTCGCGACGCTGCACTACCGGGCGGAGGACCTCGGCCTCCGCCGGTTCTTCGCCTCCGGGTCCCCGCGCCCGGCATCGCTGCGTGCCGTCTTCGGGGCCGTCCCCGCGACGGGCAGCATCGACCGCGCCGAACTCGCGTCGGCATCGCAACTGGCCGGTCGGACCGCCGGACGCGCCACGAACGCGCTCATCGAGGCCGGCGTCCTGGTGGACGGGCGGGACGGCGTGGCCCGCGCGCCCGGGGTCCCCGACGACGCCGCGGCAGCGGTGGACCGTGCGAAGGAGCGAGCGCACGAGCGTGAGCGGGTCGAGGAGTCCCGGATCGCGATGATGCGACAGCTCGCCGAGACCGGTGGGTGCCGTCGGCAGTTCCTGCTCGGGTACTTCGGCGACGAGATGCCGGAGCCGTGCGGCAACTGCGACACGTGCACCGCGGGCACCGCGGAGCAGACGCACACCGTCGACGGCGCTCGCGACGAGGAGTGGCCGCCGAACGCCGACGTCGAGCACGCCGAGTGGGGCCGCGGCACGGTGATGAGCACCGAGGACGACCGGATGACCGTGTTCTTCGAGTCCGCCGGCTACCGCACGCTCGCGATCGCCGACGTCGAGCAGCGACACCTCCTCGAGCGCGTCTGACAGCACGCCCGACAGCGCGTATGAGAGCACGATCGGCAGCACGTCCGAAGTGCGCGTCCGACGACCGGGCTCACCACGAGACTGCGGACGAGCTGGGCTGCTCCCGAGCCCGACGGCGTACACATGGACCCCCACGGAAGGAGCGCGGATGAGCGCGGAACAGAACCAGCAGGCACAGGAACGACTCGGCGAGATCCTGGAGGCGCGGGCCTTCGACCGCTTCTCCGAGGTCTGGGCAGAGGACGTCGTCGACCACGACCCGGCGCCCGACCAGGGACCTGGTCTCGCGGGCATCGTCGACTTCTGGACGCAGTTCACGACGGCGTTCCCCGACCTGTCCCTCACGCCGGACCCGCTCGTCGTGACGGACGACTTCATCACGGCGGTCTTCACCATCCGCGGGACGCACACCGGCCCGTTCCAGGGGCACGAGCCGACCGGTCGGTCGTTCGAGGTGCGCGGCATCCAGGTGTCGAAGTTCCGCGACGGCAAGATCGCCGAGCGCTGGGGCGCCACCGACGAGCAGGGCATCGCCGAACAGCTGCACCTCGGCGAGCCCGACACGAAGTTCGTCAGCGCCTGACGTCGAAAGCCTGACGTCGAGCGCCTGACGTCGAGCACCTGACCACGACCCCCACCACACAAAGGAGCACCACCATGAGCGATCCCGGCATCAGCCCCGTCGACGACTTCGACTCGCAGCAGCGCCGCGACGACGACGTCGACCGCGAGCACGTCGGCCCGTACGAGGTCGACGAGGACGACGCGGCGCAGGAGACCGTCACGAACGACGCCGTGGCCGGCGAGACCGTCGAGCCCCAGCCGGGCGACGGCACCGACGACGGCCCCACCGGCGGCGCGCCTCGCGAGGGCTCCCCCGACCTGTGGGAGCACGACGACGACACCGAGCGTCCCGACCTCGGGAACGACCTCGGGACGAAGCCGCTCTGATCCGCTCGCAGCGCGGCCGCCCGGGTCGCGGGACGACGGTGGGCCCACGGACGGGAGGCTCGGTGCCGGACGCGCACCGGGCCTCCCGTCCGTCCGCTGGTCGCGCCCACGACCTGGACCGGTTCCTCCGCGACGCGACGCCGGTCCTGGCCGGCGGTCGCGCGATCCTGCTGCAGATCGCCGACCCGGTGGTCGCCGCCGGCGTGCGCCGGCACTCCGACTTCGCCCGCCGCCCGCAACAGCGGCTCGTGCACACGCTCATGTACGTCTACGCGGTCGTCATCGGCACGCCCTCGGACGCGTCCACGGCCACGTCGTTCGTGAACCGTGCGCACACCCCCGTCGCGGGTGCGGACGACGTCGACCGCCAGCTCTGGGTCGCCGCCACGCTGTACGACTCCGCGCTCCGGGCCCACGAGGCGTTCGGCGACCCGGTGCCGCCGGAGTTTGCTCGTCGCGTGCTCGACGCCTACGCACCGCTCGGGGTCGCGCTCCGGGTACCAGCCGAACGCTGGCCGTCCACCGTCGCCGCCTTCGAGGAGTACTGGGCGAGCACCCTCGCCGCGGTGCGCGTCACCGACGACGCCAGGAGCGTCGCGCGGGACCTGCTGCACCCGCGTCTCGCGCCGGCATGGGTCCGGGCCGCGATGCCGCTCGTGCGCGTCGTCACCGTCGGGATGCTCCCCGATGCCGTGCGCGCGCAGTACGGCTTCGCGTGGGGCCCCCGCGAGCGACGTCGCTACGAACGTGTCACGACCGGGCTACGCTGGTTCCGCGCCGTCGTGCCCGGCCCGCTCCTCCGCCTGCCGGGGCCGCTGCTGCTCCGGCGGATGCGGACCATGGGGACCCGACACTAGTTATTGTCAGACTGACAAGTACCGTGCTACGCTCGGGCCATGGCAGTCGAACTCAGCACCCGGGACGCATCCGGGACCATGGCGACCCCGACGTTCTCCACCATGCGGTTCCCCGCTGGTGAAGCGCACGTCAAGGTCGCGAACGACGACGCCGACGCGGGGGGCCTCACCGAGATCGCGACCCTGCGCGGCGCGAGCGGCGACGACCTCCTCATGCTCGGCATGTGGGCGGACGCCGTCCGGCAGCGCGGCTCGAGGTCCGTCGCGCTCGTCCCCTACCTCCCCGGCGCGCGGCAGGACCGCGGCCTCCCGTTCGGCGCGCGGGTGTACGCCGACGTCCTCAACGGCTTCGGCATCGGCCAGGTCATCGCGTTCGACCCGCACTCGCCGGTCATCGTCGAGCTCGTCGAGCGCCTGACCGTCGTCACGAGCGAACAGGTCGTCCGCGACGCCGTCGTCGCCGGGTCCGACTACGTCGGCGTCATCGCCCCCGACAAGGGCGCGGTCGCCAGGGCCACCGCGGTCGCCGACGCGTCCGACCTGCCGGTGTTCCGCGCGGAGAAGCACCGCAACCCCGACACCGGCAAACTCGACGGCTTCACGTGCGAACCACTCCCCGACGCCGGTCGACTGCTCGTCGTCGACGACATCTGCGACGGCGGCGGGACCTTCATGGGCCTCGCGAGCGCGACGGGGCTGCCGAGGGAACGACTCGGCCTCTGGGTCTCGCACGGGGTCTTCTCCGGCCGCGCACCGGCGCTCGCCGACCACTTCGGCGAGATCGTCACCACCGACTCGTACCCCGCGCAGAACCCCCCGACGGGCCTGCGCACGATCGAACTCGCACCGTCCCTGCTCAAGGAGATCCGATGACCACCACGACCACCGCCGGCATCGAGCCCCGCCACACCGCGCCGAGCCCGATCGCACCGCTCCTCGCCGTCGACGGCTACAAGCACTCGCACCGGCAGGTGTACCCGGCCGGGACCACCCGGATCCTCATCAACTGGACGAACCGGTCGAACGCGCACATGCCCGAGTCGACGCACGCCGTCGTCTTCGGCCTGCAGGCGTTCATCCAGCGCTCGCTGGTCGAGGCGTGGGAGCCGTTCTTCGCGGCATCGGAGGACGAGGTCGCCGACCGCTTCGAGCAGGCGCTCGAGGGCTACTTCGGGCCGAACCACATCGGCGTCGACCACGTCCGCGCGCTGCACCGGCTCGGGTACCTCCCGCTCACCATCAGGGCCCTGCCCGAGGGGACGCTCGCGCCGATCGGCGTCGCGACCCTGACCGTCGAGAACACCGTCGACGAGTTCTTCTGGCTGCCGAACTACATCGAGACCGCGCTGTCGGCGTCGATCTGGCACCCGTCCACCGTCGCCACGAAGGCCCTGGAGTACCGGGACCTGATGGAGGACTGGGCAGCGCGCACGGGCGCCGTCCCCGAGGGCATCGACTACGCCGCCCACGACTTCTCGTTCCGCGGCCAGTCGAGCATCGAGTCCGCAGCGGCCGGCGGCGCGGGACACCTGCTGTCGTTCCTCGGCACCGACTCGATGCCGTCGCTCGACTTCATCGACCGCTACTACCCCGGTGACAACGGCACGGTCGCGGCGAGCGTCCCGGCGACCGAGCACAGCGTGATGTGCGTCCGCGGTGCCGACGGGGAGCTCAAGACCTTCGAGCAGATCCTCGACGTCTACCCGACCGGGATCGTGTCCGCGGTCAGCGACGGCTTCGACCTGTTCAAGGTGATCACCGAGACGCTCCCGGCACTCAAGGACCGGATCACCGCCCGCGACGGCAAGCTCGTCATCCGCCCGGACTCCGGCGACCCGGTCGACATCGTCACGGGGACCGTCCACGACGTCCCCGAGGCCGAGCTCACCGATCCCGCGCGCAGCCACGAGGAGAAGGGCGTCGTCGAGCTCCTGGACGAGGTGTTCGGCCACACGGTCAACGCGGCCGGGTACAAGGTCCTCGACCAGCACATCGGCGTCATCTACGGCGACAGCATCACCCTCGACCGTGCGCGTCGGATCTACGAGCGACTCGCGGCCAAGGGCTGGTCGAGCGACAACATCGTGCTCGGCATCGGGTCGTACACGTACCAGTACATGACCCGCGACAACCTCGGGAGCGCGGTCAAGGCGACGTGGGCGCTCGTGGACGGCGAACCCGTGGACATCCAGAAGGACCCGAAGACGGGCAGCGGCAAGAAGAGCGCGAAGGGTCGCATCGCCCTGCACCGGGACGCGACCGGTGAGATCCGGCAGACCGACCAGGCGAGCGCGGAGGACGAGGCGACGAGCCTCCTCCAGCCGGTCTGGACGGACGGCCGCTTCCTGGTGCACCAGTCCTTCGCCGACGTCCGGGCCACGCTCCGTCGCGAGCGCGCCGACCGCGCGGCCCGCCGGGCGGCATCGGCGTGACCACCGGCGCCGTGGCGACCCGCGACCAGCCGCTCATCGCGATCGACGTCGTGCCGATGTCCTTCACGACGAGCGAGGGGCTGCGGGTCGCCACCGCGCGTCGGGCGTACGACCCGTACGCCGGACAGGAGGCCCTCCCCGGCGTGCTCCTGGACGCTGCGGAACTCCTCGCGGACGGGGCGCGGCGCGCGCTCCGCACCAAGGCCGGGATCGACGACGAGTCGGTCCGGCACCTCGCGCAGGTCGGCGCGTTCGACGGGCCCGAGCGGGACCCGCGGTCGGCGGCGATCAGCATCGCGTTCGTCGCGGTGGTGACGGGTCCCGATCCCGACGCCGACGCCGAGCTCGCGGCAGAGGGCTCCGGTGCGGGCGGACACCAGGGGGTCGGTGCACGCACCGGGGCCGCCCCCGCGGCGGTGTGGCGCGACCCCGCCCAGGCCGACCAGGGCCTCCCGTTCGACCACGACCGGATCATCCAGGCAGCACTCGACCACGTGCGCACACGGTTGTGGCGGGACCTGCCGCTCACCCGCGCGCTCCTCGGGACGTCGTTCACGACGGCGGACGCGAGCCGGCTGCAGACCGCGGTGACCGGCGTCACCCCCGACCCCGGCAACCTGAACCGGGCCCTGCGCACCAACCCGTCGCTCGTGCGGTCGGCAGCAGCCACGTCCTCGGGTCAGCGCGGCGGACGTCCCCCGGTCTCCTGGACGTGGGTGGACTGACCGGGGTTGGCTGAGGGCATGCCAACAGCACCCCTCTCCGGTGACCCGTCGTTCGCGTTCCCCGAGTTCACCGACCCGCCCGCCACACCGATGGCCGCCGCACGGGCGTGGCTCGCGGGCGCCGATGACGTGTCCGAGCCGCTGTCCATGACCCTCGCGACAGCGGCGGACGGGGTGGTCAGCGCACGGACCGTCGACGTCAAGCGGCTCGACGACGACGGGCTCGTGTTCGGGTCGTCGACCGAGAGCCCGAAGGGACGCCAACTCGCGGCGAACCCGGCTGCAGCACTGCAGGTGTACTGGCGCGAGACGATGCAGCAGATGCGCTTCGAGGGGGTCGTCACGGTGCTCTCCGACGACGAGTCCGACGGGCTGTTCGCGGACCGGTCGCCGAAGTCCCGCGCCGCGACGGCCGCCGCACGCCAGTCCGAGCCGCTCGACGGCACGTTCGACGACCTGCTCTCCGCCGCCGGGGCCCTCGGCGACGACGTCCCCCGTCCGGCGTCGTGGGTCGCCTACCGACTCGAACCCGTCACGGTCGAGTTCTGGCACGGCAGTCGCGACCGGATGCACCGACGCCTGCAGTACCGCCGGACGGACGACGGGTGGGCGACGCGCGTGCTGCAGCCGTGAGCTGAGCACGCGCGCCGGCGACTCATGTGCGCGCGATCGGGTTCGGCATCGCCCCCGCTCGGATGAGCGACGACGACTGGTCCGCCAGGTCGACCATCGCCAGGGTGTTCCGCAGCTGCAGCCGGTTCAGGCAGGAGTGCTCGAACACCGACGCACGCAGGTCGAGCGGGCGGCGTCGGTCCGGGTGGGCCTCCGCGTGCCGGTCGACGCACGCGCCGACGAGCTCCCAGAACCGGGACTCCGGCAGGACCCCGTCGTCGTCGAGGATCGCCGCGACGAACCGCAGCACCCCGTCGAACACGTCGGTGAACACGGCGAGCGCCGCCTCGTCGTCGCCGACCGGATGCACGATCCGCTCGATCCCGGCCGGGACGGCGACCGGAGCGAGCACCACGACCTCCTCCCCGATGTCCTTCATCACCGCCCGGGTCACGACGCCGTCGCGGAGCACCAGCACGACGTTCTCCCCGTGCGGCATGAAGGCGAGGTCGTGCATGGTCAGGCAGTGCACCACGGGGAGCAGGTACGCGTCGAGGTAGCGCCGCACCCACTCGTCCGCCGGCAGTCCCGACCGGTCGATCAGCGCGGCCACGACCGAGGCCCCGGCACCGTCGCGGTGCAGGAGCGCCGCCATCGTCATGAGCTGCTCGCCGTCCGCCAGCCGCGACACGGGGCTCTCCCGCCAGAGCGCCGCGAGCATCTTCCGCTGCGGTGTGGGCACGTCGACGCGGTGGTACGCGTCACCCGTGTAGCCGACCGCCGCGTGCTCGCGCAGCACCGTGAAGCCAGCGGACCGCAGTGTCGGATCGGCGGCGACGATCCCGGCGACCCAGTCGTTGACCGCCGGGGTGGTCCGCATGTACGCGGGCGACATCCCGCGGAGGAACCCCATGTTCTGCACCGCCAACGCCGTCTTGACGTACGACCGGGTCGGGTCCGTCCGGTCGAAGGCCGTCCGGATCGACTGCTGCGGCTGGAACGCATCCGGCCCCTCGCCGAGGTCGACGAGGTCCTGCCGCCCGAGGTCCGGTGCGAACGTCACGGCGATCCGGTGCTGCCACTGCCAGGGGTGCACGGGCAGCCACACGTGGTCGTCCGGGTCGAGCCCGCGCCGCTCCAGCGTCCGCCGGAAGCCCGCGACCGTCGCGGCGGGCAGTTCTGCCGCCCAGTGCGCTTCCTCGGTCCGGTCGGCGGCGAGTGCCAGGTGCGTGTGTTCCCGGCGGGCCGCGAGCCAGCGGTACCGGAACGTGCGTCCCGACTCGGGCGCGTAGGACCGGTACTCGTCGAGTCCGAACCCGATCCGGCCGTTCGAGGCCACGAACGCCGGGTGCCCCTCGGTCATCGCCGCCTCGGTCGCCTGGAACGCCGCGACCACGTCCGCCCGTCCCCGCGCGAGCTGCGCTGCGGACGGGCCGCCGCGCCGGTGCTTCGCCGCGGCGCTGGCGAGGGTCGAGGCGATCTCCTCGAGGTAGGTGCCGAGCAGGTCGTCGGGGATCCCGAGGACGTCCCGGAGCTCGAGGACGAGGTCCTGCGCGCTGAGCGGCGCGGGTACACCGTCGCGGGTCCGGGTGAGCGAGTGCTCCTCGATCGACCAGTGCTCGAGCGCGTGCAACCGTGCGGCGAACCGGTACGTGGACCGCCCCGCGGGGACGCACCACCCGTCACCGTCGGTCTCCGGGGTGATCAACCGCTCGTGCGTGAACTCGGCGAGCGCCTTCGCCACGAGGTGCCGCTCCGCGACGTCGAGGTGCTCCGGCCGCAGGTGGGCCGCAGGGCCGTCGTCGTCCGGCACGCCGATCCGGTCGGTGTCGAGCACCGACAGCAGTGCGCGCTTGCCGTCGACGTCGACCTCGCGGAGCACCCGGAAGCCGACCTCGGCGTTCTTGACGTGCACCGCGGTGTTCCGGACGTCGGGTTCGACGACGACGCGGCGCGCACCGAGGGCGTCCCGGCAGTGCTCCACCACGGCGCGCATCACGGCGCTGGTGAGCCCGTGCACGCGACCCTCGGCCGGTGGCGGCGCGACGAGCAGGTGCATGCCGACGTCCCCCGGGACGGCGGGCCAGACGTCGGTCAGCAGCACGGTGGCCGGGTCGTACGTCTCGGCGAGGAAGCAGGCTTCGCCGTCACGGCGCCCCAGCCACGCCGCCTGCGCCGGGTCCGCCTGCACGCCGGCCAGGTAGGCGCGTACGGCGTCGACGTCGAGGTGGCCCATCTCCCACCACGAGGACGCCGGGTGGGCGAGCCACGCCTGCACGACGGCGGCGTCGCGATCGGGGTCCACGGGTTCGATGGACACCACGCCCGGGGTGACGCCCGCCGCGCCGGGCTCGCCGAGCCGGGTGGTGCCGTCCCCGGTCATGCGCGCACCGCCCCTCGCTCGGTGCCGCGCCGGTCCGGGGCGGCACCGGGCGCTCCGGACCGTCGTGTGGCGGGCAGGCCGAACTCCTGGAAGGCGATCCGGTCCTCCAGTCCGTGGACGGGGCGACCCGTGACGGACCGGATGATCGATGCGTTCCGCCAGGCACCCATGCCGAGGTCCGGGGCGGTCACCCCGTGCGTGTGCTCCTCGGCGTTCTGCACCCAGATCCGGCCGCCGATGGTGTCCACGTGGTGGTCGCGAGCGACGGCGAACCGCCCACGGGAGTCGCGCGCGACCAGGTGCTCGACCGGATCGAGGAACCGCGTCGAGCGCGGTGCGTAGCCGGTCGCGAGGACCAGCCGCTCCACCTCGTGCTCGTACGTCTCGCCGAGCTGTTCGTGTCGGAGCGTCAGTCGGTACGTGCCGCGGTCGGCGAGCCAGGTCGCGTCCACGACGCTCGTCTCGGTCCGGAGCGACGTCGGCACCGGGCCCGCGGCGCTGATCCGGTACAGCGCGTCGTAGAGGTCGTCGACCAGGTCGGCACTGATGCCCTTGTACAGTCCCCGCTGTTCGCGACCCAGGCGGTCGCGGAGGTCCTCGGGCAACCCGTGGAAGTGGTCCGTGTACTCGGGGCTCGTCATCTCGAGCGTGAGCTTGGTGTCCTCCATCGGGAAGAACCGTGGCGACCGGGTGATCCAGTCGAGCTCGTAGCCGTGCGCCCGGACGTCCTCGAGCAGGTCGCGGTAGACCTCGGCGGCGGACTGCCCGCTGCCGATCACCGCGATGCTGCCGGCGCTCCGGAGGGCATCCCGGTTCGGCACGTACTCGGCGGAGTGGATCACCGGGCCGGGGAGGTCGCGGAGCGCCGCCGGGACGGACGGCTCGGTGCCGACGCCGATGACGACGTGGCGCGCGCGGTACGTCTCCGGGCCGTGGTCGGTGTCGGCGTGCACGGTGAACAGGTCCGTCGCCTCGTCGTGTTCGACCGCCGTGACCGTGCGGCCCCACCGGAGGGTGTCGAGGCGCTCGGCGGCCCAGCGGCAGTACGCGTCGTACTCGCTGCGGAGGGGGTGGAAGTCCTCGCGGATGTAGAACGGGTAGAGCCGGTTCGTCTCCTTGAGCCACGCCAGGAACGAGAACGGGGACGTCGGGTCGGCCATCGTCACGAGGTCGGCCATGAACGGCACCTGGATCGTGGCGTCGTCGAGCATCATGCCGTGGTGCCAGGCGAAGCCGTCGGCGGCGTCGAGGAACACCGCATCGAGGTCCTCCAGCGGATCGGTCAGGCAGGCGAGGCCGAGGTTGAAGGGGCCGATGCCGACGGCGACGAGGTCGTGGGGCGCTCGGGGTCCGCGTGGTGCGGCGGACGTTGGTGCGGATGCGGGGGCGGGTGCGGATGCGGGTGTGTGGGGTGCGTGCGTTGGTGTGCTCATCGTGACGCTCCGGCGGCTGCTCTGGGGGTGGCGCTGGGGGTACCGCTGGGGGTACCGCTGGGGGCGCCGGTGTCGCTGGGGGCGCCGGGGGCGCCGGGCGTCGCTCTCGCGGCCGCCGTTGCTGCCGCCGTCCGCGCCACGTGGTCGAGGGACGCGCGCATCTGGTCCGGCGTCGTCTCCGGGTTGAGCAGCGTGAGCTTGTTGCACGGCCGCCCGTCGATCACGGTCTTGGCGACGAGGACCCGCCCCTCAGCGAGGAGCGCGGCGCGGATCGGTGCGACCAGGGCATCGGCCTCGTCGTCGGCCATCCCCGCCGGCTGCCAGCGGAACAGCACCGTGCTGAGCTCCGTCGGTGCCACGAGCTGGAGGTCGTCGTGCTCGGCGACGATGGTGTGTGTCGCCGCCGCGAGGTCGATCACCGCGTCGAACGCCGCGCCGATCGCGTCCGCACCGGTGGCTCGGAGCGTCGCCCACAGCTTCAGGGCGTCGAAGCGCCTCGTCGTCTGCAGGGACTTGTCGACCTGGTTCGGTTCCGCCGCGTCCTCGGGGTTCAGGTAGTCGGCGTGCCAGGCGATCCTGCGGAGGTCGTCGGGGTCGCGGACCAGCAGGGCGCTCGAGGAGACCGGTTGGAAGAACGACTTGTGGAGGTCCGTGGTCACGCTCCGCGCACGGTGGATGCCGTCCAGCAGGTGCCTGCGGGTCGGCGACACGAGCAGGCCGCACCCGTACGCGGCGTCGACGTGGAGCCAGACGTCCTCGAGGTCGCAGACGTCGGCGATGGGTTCGAGCGGGTCGATGACGCCGCGGTCGGTCGTGCCGGCCGTCGCGACGACGGCCAGCGGGACGCGGCCGGCGGCGCGGCTCTCGGCGACGGCTTCGGCCAGGGCTGCGGGGACCATGCGGCCGATGGCGTCGGTGGGGACGATGCGCACCTCGCCGATCCCCAGCAGGCGTGCGGACTTCGCGACGCTGAAGTGCGTCTCGGCGGTGGTGAAGACCGTGGTCGGCGCTCGCCGTTCGCGCTGGTCGGAGCGGTCTCGCTGGTCGGAGCGGTCTCGCTGTCCAGGGCGGTCTCGATGCTCGGGGTGGGCTCGCTGCCCGGGGTGCTCCTGCTGTCCGGGTCGCTCGAGTCGCTCCCGCGCGATGAGGAGCGCCTGCAGGTTCGACTGCGAGCCCCCCGACGTGAAGATGCCGTCCCCCGCCGCGAAGCCGATCCGGCCCGCGAGCCAGTCGACGACGTGTCGTTCGATCTCGGTGCCGATCCGGGACTGATCCCACGTGTCGACGGACGGGTTCACCGCCGCGAGGACGGCCTCCGCGGCCACGGCGGGCAGCGCCACCGGACAGTTCAGATGTGCGAGCGAGCCCGGATGGTGGAACCACACCGCCTCCCGGACGAACAACTCGTCGAGTTCGGCGAGGGCCTGTTCCGTCCCGAGCGGCGCCCCGTCGAGGTCGATCCCGGTGACACGGTCGTGGAGGTCGGCGGCCGGCGTGCTCGTCGTCGGTGCCGTCACTCCGGCGACGCGCTCGGCGAGCCGGTCCACGGTCGATCCCACGAGGTCGCGGTACCGGGCAGCGGTGGTGTTGGTCAGCGTTTCGATCAGTGGTGTCACGTTAGGTAAGGCTAACCTCACTCGTCTGCCGTGTCACCCGAAAAGGGGGCCGGGCGTGGCGCACAGCGTCCGCGACGGCGCAGGACGGGGAGCTCGAGCACACGACTCTTGGGGGCACGAGGCCGTCCGGGCCGCGGGATGCGGGATGCGGGACGCGGGATGCGGGACGCGGGATGCGGGATGCGGGATGCGGGATCATCGTCAGATGAACGACCCCGTGATCCGTCCCGCGAGCGTCCCGGACGCCGACCGCATCGCACAGGTGCACGTGCAGGCCTGGCGGGAGGCGTACGCCCATCTGCTCCCGGCGTCGTTCCTGGCGTCCCTCGACGTCGACGCACGGGCCGATCGGTGGCGTCGCATCATCGCCGACCCCCAGACCGACGTGGTCCTCGCCACGATCGACGACGTCGTCGTGGGGTGGGCGTCCGCGGGGCCCGGGCGCGAGGCCGGCGCGCCCCGCGAGCGCGAGCTCGAGGGCATCTACGTGGTGGCCTCGGCGTACGGTTCGGGTGCCGGGCAGGCGCTCCTCGACGAGGCCGTCGGCGACGCGCCCGCCTACCTGTGGATGGCGGCGGACAACCCGCGCGCCGAGGCGTTCTACCGGCGCAACGGGTTCACCCGGGACGGAGCCGCGAAGGAGCAGCAGCTCGGCCCGCACGCGATCGACACGGTCCGCATGGTGCGCTGAGGCACGGCGCGGTCCGACTCGGTCAAAGTTTCTCGATCGGCGCGATCTTGATCAGGAGCTTCTTGCGGCCGGCACTGTCGAACGCGATCTCCGCGATGCGCTTCGCCCCCTGCCCGGTGACCGCCGAGACCGTGCCCTCGCCGAAGTCGACGTGCTTGATGCGGTCGCCCGAGGCGAGCTCCATGTCGCCGTTGTCGCGGACCTGCCCGGACACCCGGTTCGCCCATTCGGTCTTCGGACGGGTCTTCGCCGCCGCAGCCGCACGGTCGTAGGACCCGCCGCCCCAGCCGCCTCCGCCGCGGTAGCCGCCACCGCCACCGCCACCACCGAAGCCGCCACCGTCGCGCTTCGCGTTGAGTGCCCTGGGCTCGGTGCCCCCGCGACTGTTCGCCATGCCCGGCGACTGCTTCCAGTCGATGAGGTCGGCGGGGATCTCCTGGAGGAAGCGCGAGGGCATCGCCACGTTGACGTCGCCGAACTGCGCGCGGGTCATCGCCAGCGACAGGAACAGCGACTTCTTCGCGCGGGTGATGCCCACGTAGAACAGACGACGCTCCTCGGAGGGGCCGCCCGGTTCGTTCGCGGACATCCGGTGCGGCAGGAGGTCCTCCTCGACGCCGGTCAGGAACACCGCATCGTACTCGAGGCCCTTGGCGGTGTGCAGCGTCATGAGCGACACCGTGCCCGATGAGTCGTCGAGTTCGTCCGCCGCGGCCACGAGCGACACCTCGGTCAGGAAGTCGCTGAGCGTGCCGTCGGGGTTGTTCTTCTGGAACTCCCGTGTCACCGCCACGAGCTCGTCGATGTTGTCCGCGCGCGCGGAGTCCTGCGCGTCCGGGGACTTCCGGAGCTGTTCGAGCAGCCCGGACCCGTCGAGCAGCTGCGTCAGGGTGTCGACGACGGGCTGGTCCGGCGCCTTGGCGGACACCTCGTCCAGGAGCGCCGCGAACGCGGTGATCGCGTTCCGGACCTTCGGGCCGAACCCGAGCTCGTCCGCGTGCCGCAGGGCTTCGCGCATGGTGACGTCGTGGTCGTCGGCGTACCGCTGCAGGGTGGTCTCGGTCACGGCACCGATGCCGCGCTTCGGGACGTTGAGCACGCGACGCAGCGCCATCGGGTCCGCGGGGTTCGCGACCGTGATCAGGTACGCCATCGCGTCCTTGATCTCGGCCCGCTCGTAGAACTTCGTCCCACCGAGCACCCGGTAGGGGATCGCCGCGCGGATGAAGATCTCCTCCAGCGCACGGGTCTGCGAGTTCGTGCGGTAGAACACCGCCATGTCGCGGTAGTCCGTTCCGTCCTCGTGGAGCCGCTGGATCTCGTCGGCGACGAACTGGGCCTCGTCGTGGCCGGTGTAGCCGGTGAACCCGACGATCTTGTCGCCCGCGCCGACCTCGGTGAACAGGTTCTTCACCTGGCGGTCGAAGTTGTTCGCGATGACGGCGTTCGCGGCGTCGAGGATGTTCTGCGTGGAGCGGTAGTTCTGTTCGAGCAGGATCACCTTCGAGTTCGGGAAGTCCCGCTCGAACTCCACGATGTTGCGGATGTCGGCGCCGCGGAAGGCGTAGATCGACTGGTCGGAGTCACCGACGACGGTCAGCGACGCCCCGGCGATCGACCCGTCCGCCTCCCGCATGCGGGCGACGTGCTGCCCCTCGTCCTCGAGCCGGTCGACCTGCTCCACCGGCACCGGACGCGTGAGCTCGCGGATCAGGGAGTACTGCGCGTGGTTGGTGTCCTGGTACTCGTCGACGAGGATGAACCGGAACCGCCGCTGGTAGAGCGCAGCGACCTCGGGGAAGGCGCGGAACAGGAACACCGTCTGACCGATGAGGTCGTCGAAGTCGAACGCGTTCGCGCGGCGGAGGTCGTTCGTGTACCGCCGGAAGACCTCCGTGAACATGACCTCCTGCGGGTCGTTCGCGTTGATGTTCCTGGCGTACGAGTCGATGTCCTGCAGCTCGTTCTTGAGCTTGGAGATCTTCGAGGCCGCTGCCCCGACGGTCAGACCGAGCGAGTCCGCTTCGAGGTCCTTGATGATCCGCTTCAGCAGCGCACGGGAGTCGGCGGAGTCGTAGATCGTGAACGACTGCGGGAACCCGAAGCGCTCGGCCTCGCGACGGAGGATGCGCACGCAGGCCGAGTGGAACGTCGAGATCCACATGCCCTCGGACGCCTGCCCGACGAGCGCCCGTACCCGCTCGCGCATCTCGGCCGCGGCCTTGTTCGTGAACGTGATCGCCAGGATCTGCGACGGCCAGGCCTCACGGTTGGCCAGGAGCAGGGCGATGCGCCGGGTGAGCACGCTGGTCTTGCCGGACCCCGCGCCGGCGACGATGAGCAGGGATTCGCCGCGGTACTCGACCGCTTCCTTCTGCTGGGGGTTCAGACCCGCGGTGAATGGGTCTTCGTAGGGACGGTCCCCGGCACCCGGCTCGGGCGTCGAGTCGAATGGGTCGAGCACGATCGTCATGTCCGAACAGTCTAGGCCGGGCCCCCGACACCGGAGGCGAGGTCCTCGACGAGCGAACGCGCCTGCACCGCGAGGTCGGCATGGTCGGCGAAGACGCCGTCGACCCCCGTGCGGATCACCGACGTGAACCACTGCCGCCAGTCGCCGTGCGCCGCGACGTCGCCGCCGCGGCGGAGCGGAGCCGGCAGGAACCGGTTCTCCGGACGCAGCGTCCAGGTGAACACCAGGAGCCCGGCCGCGTGCGCTCGGTCCACGATCGCGGAGCGGACCTGACGCGGGTCGTCGACGGGCACGGGATCGGTCCCCGCCATCAGCGTCTTCAGGGCGACGCTGATGCCGTCGAACTCCTCGGCCAGCGACGCGAGCGCACCGTCGGTGCGCTCCTGCGCGTAGGTGGGAGCGGAGGACCCGTGGACGGCGACCTCGTCCGCGGCGCTGCCACGGGCCTCCTGGAGGTACACGAGCCGGCCACCCGTGCCCCGCGAGCCGAGGTCGCGCAGCACGCCCTTCTCGAAGCTCTCGATCGTGAGGCGCTCGTCCCCGCGCCACCCCGCTGCGCCGAGTGCGTCGTCCACGAGCGCCCCCATGGGGAAGCCCGCGCGGTCGAAGAAGGCGGCGTGCTTGACCTCGGCGACGAGACCGACCGGCCGCGGGGCGGCGTCGAGGACGGCGAGCAGGTCCTCCAACCGCAGGATCGGATCCGTCCCGTCGTGCTCGGCCGACTGCGGGCGCAGGGCGGGCAGTCGCTCGCGGGTGCGGAGCGTCGCGAGCTCGTCCCACGTGAAGTCCTCGGTGAACCAGCCGGTGAGCTGCTGCCCGTCCACCGTCTTCGTCGTGCGCCTGTCGGCGTACTCGGCGTGGTCGGCCACGTCGGTCGTCCCGGAGATCTCGTTCTCGTGGCGCAGGACCAGGACGCCGTCCTTGGTCGGCACCAGGTCCGGTTCGATCGCGTCCGCGCCGAGGGCGATGGCACGTTCGTAGGCACTGCGGGAGTGCTCCGGACGGTACCCGGAGGCTCCGCGGTGGGCGATCACGAGCGTCATGCGGCCGACCCTACTGCTCGTGTGCGACGGGTTCGTGGGCGTCAGGGGCGCCGTCGTGAGGATCCTCTCGGGCAGTGCCGTCGGCTCCGTGCTCGCCGCAGGAGGCTCGGATGACCAGCTCCGGCGCGAACTCCCGGTGCTCGCCACCGGGCTCCCCCACCAGACGCGCGACGGCGGCCTCGGCCATCGCCACGACGGGCTGCCGGACGGTGGTGAGGGGCGGCCAGGTGTACTCGGCTTCCCACGAGCCGTCGAACCCGACCAGTGCGACGTCCTCGGGCACCCGGACCCCGACCTCGTGGAATGCCCGGAGCACCCCGACCGCCGTGCGGTCCGACGCGGCGAACACCGCATCGGGACGGTCCTCGGAGTCGGCGATCACGAGTCCCGACACGAACCCGCCTTCGCGGGTGTACCCGCCGTCCAAGACCGGCCCTGGAGGCACGCCCCACCGCTCGCACGCATCCCGCCATCCGCGGTGGCGGGCTTCCTGGCCGTCGAGCTCGCCGACGAAGGCCACCGTCCGAGCGCCGTGCTCGAGGAGGTGCTCGGTGGCCCGTTCAGCCCCACCGCGGAGGTCCGTCCCGACACTCGCGACACCGGCACGCGGAGACGACACGTTCAACTCGACCCAGGGCAGGCCGACCGGGTCGATCGTCGTGGGGTCGGCGGCTCCGCTCGAGAGCACGAGGACGCCGTCGACCATGCGGGCAGCGAACTCCTCGAACCGTGTGCGGAGCCGCTCCGGTTCGAAGCTCGTCGCGGTCGTGTAGAGCGCGTAGCCCCGCTCCCAGGCTGCGGACTCGATCGCCGCTGCGTACTCGGCGAAGAACGGGTTGGCGAAGACGGGGTCGTCCCGGTCCGGCACCGCCAGCACGAGCGTGCGGGCAGAGCCGGACCGGAGTGCCCGAGCCGCCTGGTTCGGCCGGTACCCGAGCTCGGCCACCGCCTCGAGGATGCGACGACGAGTCCCCGGGGCGACCGGCGCGCCGCCGTTGAGCGCGTAGCTCACCAGAGCGTCCGACACCCCGGCGAGCCGGGCGACGTCGCGCCGCGTCGCCTTGCGTGGACGCTCGTCCTGCGAACCCGTTGTCACCGGTCGATCATGACACCCGGTCGGCCGTGGGCAGCGACTCGCCGACCGGGACGGGGGCGTCACCCTGGTCCGGGATCGGCAGGCGTTCGCCGTCACGCCGAGCAGACTCGAGCGCGATCAGCCCCGGCAGCGTGTACCGAGCCGCCTGCCACGCGTTGACCGGCGGCAGCACTCCGTCGTTCACAGCCCGGACGAAGTCGTCGGCCAGGAGCTGGTGGGACCCTTCGTGGCCGTTCGGCGCGAAGGCGAACTCCTCGGGGAGCCGGTCCGTCAGCCCGTCGTGCACCGGAGCGTGCCCGGAGACGAAGGAGCTCCGCAGTGCCGGCGAGACGTCCGCCAGACGCGGGTCGTCCTCGGACATGGTGGGCCGGGTCGCGATCTGGTCCGATACGTCGGTGACACCCTCTCGGTCCTGCCACACGGAGGTGGTGACGAGCTGCTCGAAGCTGCCGTCCGTGCCGAACCAGCGGAAGCGGCTCTCACGGATGAAGGACGGGAACCCGACCCGGCGGAACTCGTTGATGCGCATCGACCCGCCACCGTCGAGCTCGAACAGCGCGGTCATGTTCGAGAAGTCGTTGTCGAACATGCTCACCTCGGTGTCGAACACACCGTCACCGCGGTCGTCGTGGACCCCGAGGCAGCTGACGCTCGTGGCGTGCCGAGGCACCGCGCCGAGGACGCCACCGATCGCGTGAGTCGGGTACCACATGGGCGGGTAGCTCGCGGTGGCCTTCCAGTCCTCGCCACCGCTGTACCGGTAGGCGTCGTAGAAGCCGAGGTCCATGTCGTGGACGTAGTCACCCTCGGCGTAGAAGACCCGGCCGAACGCACCCTGCTCGGCCTTCTGGCGCGCGAAGACCGTGGCGGGGTTGTACTGGCTCGTCTCGCCCATCATGTACGTGAGGCCGGTCTCGCGCACCGCGGTGATGATCGACTCGATCTCGGTGACGCTGGTCGCCATCGGCACGGCGGAGTACACGTGTTTGCCCGCGCGCAGGGCCTGCAGCACGAGCGGGCCGTGCGTCCAGCGCTGGGTGAAGATCGCGACCGCGTCGACGTCGGCGCTGTCGAGCATCGCCTCGAAGCTCGGGAACGTCCCGGCGAGGTCGAGCTCGGCGACGAGCTGCTCCGCGCGTTCCGGGACGACATCGGTGGCGTACACGTCGGAGATGCCCGGGTGCTTGGCGAAGAGGGTCGCGAAGTGGCTGGCGAACTGGCCGGCTCCGACCATGCCGAGGGTGAACGTCATGCTGGCTCCTTGGGTGGTTGCGCGTCGTTGCCCGTCCATTCTGCTGACTCGGGTTTACTCGTGTCAACGCCCGAGCTCGGACGGGGACAGCGATGTACCCAGGGGCACATGTGGAGGAACGACAACCTCGGACCCCAGGCGGCGGAGTCACCATCCCGCCATGACCGAACGCTCCCTGGCCACCGTCGTCGAGTCCCGCATCGACCGTGCCGCACGCCGGATGCTCGATGCGGGGCGGCAGCCCAGGACACCGACACGACAGTTCGTGACCGAGTTCCTCGTCTTCGGCGCGAAGCAGGCGTGGGCCTGCACATTCGGGGTCGCGCTCCTCGGCACGATCGTGCTGGCGCGAGCAGTGTGGCCACCGGAGGCTCCGCTGGCCAGGAACGACGCCGTCACGATCGCGGCGGTCCTCGTCCAGGTCGCGATGCTCGTGTTCGGACTCGAGACGGTGCGGGAACTCCGGGTCGTCCTGCTCTTCCACGTCGTCGGCACCGTCATGAAGGTGTTCAAGACCGATGTCGGCTCGTGGAGCTACGACACCGGAGGAGTCCTGCGCATCGCAGCCGTCCCGCTGTTCTCCGGCTTCATGTACGGCGCCGTCGGGTCGTACATGGTCCGCGTGTACCGACTGTTCGACCTGCGCTTCTCGCGGTGGCCCCGGCAGTGGTGCATCGTGGTGCTCGCAGCAGGTGTGTACGGCAACTTCTTCACGCACCACGTGGTCTGGGACGCACGGGTCGTGCTGCTCGGACTCGTCGTCCTGCTCTTCGCCCGCACGACCGTGCACGTCCGAGTGCACTGCGCGACGATGCGGATGCCGGTCCTCGTCGCCATGGGTCTGGTCGCTGTCGTCATCTGGATGGCGGAGAACCTCGCGACCTGGGCCGACGCGTGGGCATACCCGGCGCAGGCAGCTGCTTGGACGCCGGTCGCTCCCACGAAGATCACGGCCTGGCTGCTGCTCATGACGATCTCCGTTGCGCTCGTCACCTGGCTGTACCCGGCGCGTCCACCCGACGGGTGCTCGGCGAACTCCCGACATGCACCGAACCATCCCGCAGCCGGCGCCCGTAGAGTGCTCCCACAGACGGCAGCAGAGCCGTCCGCTCGCCGCGAATCCTCAGCCTTTCGGCGCGACGCACACCTAGGCTGAGAGGACGTGAAGGAACGGTCAGTCGTTCATCACGACCCGAACACAGAGGAATGACGAGGACACCATGGCCTTCAAGCCCGGTTTCGACCAGTCCCCCGCCTTCAACGACGCGGGCCGGAACGCCTGGGGTGCCGGCGCCGGCTCGAAGCAGGGCGGATGGGGTCAGACCCCGCAGCCGACCGCGGGCATGACGCCTGAGCAGCTGCAGTACATGTACGACCGCCCGTCGGCGAGCACCGTCGACACCGACCGGATGTCGTACGAAGACACCATCGTGAAGACCCTCATGGCGTTCGGCGTGCTCATCGTCGGCGCCGTGGCCGGCTGGAACCTGCCACCGGTCGTGTGGATCGTCGGCGCGATCGTCGGGTTCGTCCTGGCGCTCGTCAACACGTTCAAGAAGAAGCCGTCCGCGGGTCTCGTGCTGGCGTACGCGTTCTTCGAGGGTCTGTTCGTCGGCGGGATCTCCAGCGCGTACAACACCATGTGGGACGGCATCGTCACGCAGGCCGTGTTCGGCACGCTCGGCGTCTTCTTCGTGACGCTCCTGCTCTTCCGCTCCGGCAAGGTCCGCGCGACGCCCAAGGCTACGCGCTTCTTCCTCGTCGCGATCGTGGGCTACATGGCCTTCTCGCTCGTCAACCTCGTCCTCATGTGGACCGGCGTGACGAACACCGCCTTCGGCCTCCTCGGCGTGACCGTGTTCGGCATCCCGCTGGGCGTCGTGATCGGCATCTTCGTGGTGGTCATGGCCGCGTACTCACTGATCCTCGACTTCGACCAGATCAAGACGGGCGTGCAGCGTGGTGCTCCGCGGGTCTACGGCTGGACGGCAGCGTTCGGGCTCATCGTGACGCTGGTCTGGCTCTACCTCGAGATCCTGCGCATCCTCGCCATCATCGCGAGCAGCTCCCGCAACTAGCGGCAGCGCACACGCGAAGGGCCCCGGCACGCGCCGGGGTCCTTCGTCGTTCCCGGACCCGCCGCGTCCGTCGCGCTCGATCGACGATCGCCGCCGAGCGGTCACGAAGCCCCGCTCACGATCGCTGACAGGGCAGGATCGGTCGTCATGTCCCATGCCGAGCGACAGCTCTCGACCGCTCGGCGTCGGCCGACGGGGTGACGTGACCGCGCGATGAGTGCGAGAGCACGGCGAGAGCTGTGCGAGAACACGGCGAGAACACGGCGAGAACACGGCGAGAGCACGGCAAGGGCACGCACCGGGCCCGCGCCGGACGAGGTTCCACGACTCGCCGCTCCCCACACGTGGGGGTTCCACGACTCACCCGTGGAGCACGCCGAGATGCCGCAATTGCGGAACCTCGAGCCCCGCCGAGCCCCGCCGAGCTCTGCTCCCCCCGCCCCCCGCACGCAGAAGGGGCCCGGCGCGCCAGCGCCGGACCCCTTCAGGACGGGAGGGTCACTCCCACTCGATCGTCCCCGGCGGCTTCGACGTGACGTCGAGCACGACGCGGTTGACGTCGCGAACCTCGTTCGTGATGCGGTTGGAGATCTTCGCGAGCACGTCGTACGGCAGACGCGTCCAGTCGGCCGTCATGGCGTCCTCGGACGAGACCGGACGGAGCACGATGGGGTGCCCGTAGGTTCGCCCGTCGCCCTGCACGCCGACGGAGCGGACGTCGGCGAGGAGCACGACCGGGCACTGCCAGATCTCGTCGTCCAGACCGGCTGCGGTCAGTTCCTCGCGCGCGATCGCGTCTGCGGCGCGGAGGATCTCGAGTCGGTCCTTGTCGACGGACCCCACGATGCGGATGCCGAGGCCGGGGCCCGGGAACGGCTGGCGTCCGACGATGACCTCGGGCAGCCCGAGCTCGCGGCCGACGGCGCGGACCTCGTCCTTGAAGAGGGTGCGCAGCGGCTCGACGAGTTCGAAGGTCATGTCCTCCGGCAGTCCGCCGACGTTGTGGTGCGACTTGATGTTCGCGGTGCCGGATCCGCCGCCGGACTCGACGACGTCCGGGTAGAGGGTGCCCTGCACGAGGAACTTCACCTCGGCGTCGCCGTCCGCCGCGCGGGCCTCGAGCACGAGGGCCTCCGCCGCCTGCTCGAACGTCCGGATGAACTCGCGACCGATGATCTTGCGCTTCTGCTCCGGGTCGCTCACACCGGCGAGGGCGTCGAGGAACTGCTCCTCGGCGTCCACCGTGATCAGGCGGACACCGGTCGAGGCGACGTAGTCCTCCTCGACCTGCTTGCGCTCGTCGGCACGCAGGAGCCCGTGGTCGACGAACACGCACGTGAGCTGGTCGCCGACGGCACGGTGCACCAGGGCAGCGGCGACGGCGGAGTCGACGCCGCCGGAGAGCCCGGCGATGACGCGGGAGGAGCCGACCTGCTCGCGGATGCGGGCGACCTGCTCCTCGATGACGTTGTTCGAGTTCCAGTCACCCGGGAGGCCGGCAGCGCGGTGCAGGAAGTTCTCCAGCACGGCCTGGCCGAACGCGGAGTGCTTGACCTCGGGGTGCCACTGCACGCCGTAGAGCTTGCGCTCGTCCGACGCGAAGGCCGCGACGGGCGTCGAGGAGCTCGATGCGAGGACCTCGAAGCCCTCCGGCGCAGCGGACACCGAGTCGCCGTGCGACATCCAGGTGGTCTGCGACGCCGGCTGACCGCCGAGCAGGACACTGTCCGTGCCGGTCACCGCGACGTCGGTGGCGCCGTACTCGCGCAGGCCGGTGTTCGCGACGGTGCCGCCGAGCGCGGATGCCATCGCCTGGAAGCCGTAGCAGATGCCGAGCACGGGGACGCCGAGCTCGAGGATCGCGCCGTCGAGTGCGGGGGCACCGTCTTCGTACACGGACGACGGGCCTCCGGACAGCACGATCGCTGCCGGGTCCTTCGCACGGATCTCTGCGGCACTCATCGAGTGCGGGACGATCTCGCTGTAGACGTTGGCCTCACGCACGCGACGAGCGATGAGCTGCGCGTACTGGGCTCCGAAGTCGACGACGAGGACGGGACGCTGGTCGGTCTCGCTCACCGAGCGGCCTCCTTCTCACGCGCCTGCTGCGCGTTCAGCTCGTGGTAGGTGTCCATGGCGATCTTCTGCATGCGGTGCTCGACCACGAACGACATGAACGGGATGATGCCGCCGAGCGCGATGAGCAGGAAGCGGATCGGCTTCCAGCGCATGATGCTCCACAGGCGGAAGTCGGTGAAGAGGTACAGCACGTAGAGCCAGCCGTGGGCGATCAGGATGCCGATCGACAGGTTGAACGTGCCCGGCTCCTTGCCCGCCGTGCCCTCCGGCACGAAGAACGCCCCGCCACCGAGCTGCATCTCGAGGTGCAGCGGTGTGTACTTGATGGCCATCTCGAGCACGAGGGCGAGCAGCAGCACACCGGTGATGTAGGCCGACACGCGGTACCACTTCACCGCGCCCGGGATCTTCGGGACGTCGCGAGGTCGGACGGTCAGAGCCATATCGGCCATCCTACCGTCGAGCGAGGAGGACCTCTTCGTCCTCGTTCTCACGTTCCCAGGCGTCCTTCACGAAGCGCCACCACAGGAACACGGCGAACCCGGCGAAGACGACCCACTCGACCGCGTAGAAGAGGTTCAGCCAGTCGAACTGGACCTCGCGCGTCGGTGCGCGATCGGCGACGGTGCCGAGATCGGCGGCCTTCGCGGTGGTGCCGTCCGCGACGACGTACCCGCCGTACATGCGGTCGTCGAAGGCTTTCCAGGTGTTCACGAAGCGCGCCGGCGCGACGGCCGAGTACTCGCCCTTCTGGAAGGCGTCCTGGTCCGGCGACTCCGCCGGGTAGTACCGGCCCTCGACCGTGACGGTCGCGCCGTCCGCCATCCGGTCACCGCCGGCAGCGGCGGTCGCCTTCTGGTCGGACCACCCGATGACGACCGGGAGGCTCGCACCGGTGGTCGTGTCGACCATGTGTCCGACGGTCTGCCAGCGTCCACCCCCGCTGCGTCCGGTGAGCAGGGTGGTGTCGCCCGGCACGAACCGCCCCGTGACGGTCACCTTCTGACCGGCGAGGCTGTCGCCCACCCCGCGCTCGGGCTTCGCGACGTCGGACAGCACGTGTCGGGTCTCGGTGGTGGCCGGCAGCGGCTTGCCGTTCTCGATGCTCCGCTCGAGCTGCCACTTGCCGAGGAAGGCGAACACCGCTGCGAGGACCAGCGCGAGCAGCAGCAGCGCGATCCACCTCGGTCGTCGGGCTACGGCCCACATGCGTATCAGTACTCCGGATCGCGCTGGCGTGCCGGGCGTTCGGGACGCTCGGCGGGGATCTCGACCGACGACGTCCCGGTGCTCACCGTCTCCGGTTCGCGCTCGGTGGTCGTCTCCGGTCGCCCATTCTCTCGCTCCTGGCTGCCAGCTGCCTCCACGAGGGCGATCTCCTCCGCGAACCGGGCGTCCCGCTCGGCCTTGCGGGCGGCTGCCGCCTCGGCAGCGGCCCGCTCGCGCCCGCGCAACCGCCTGACCCGACCGGGCCGCTCCACGAGGCGGCCGATCCGGTCCGAGTTCACCGCGAGCAGCGGCCCGAGGATCGCCATCACGAGGACGTACAGGCCCGCGAACGCGGTGATCCGGGCCTCCAGTCCGGCGGCAGCCGAGAGCGTCGCGAGGATCAGCGCGAACTCGCCACGGTTCACCAGGATCACGGCGGTGTTGATGCCCTGCTGGACGTTGAAGCCGTTCATGCGGGCGACGAGCTGCCCTGCGACGGCGTTCAGCACGACGGTCATGCCGATGGCACCGAGCACGGGCCAGAGGACCTCGCCGAAGGTCGAGATGTCGAGGCCCAGGCCGAAGTTCACGAAGAAGAAGGCGGCGAAGACGTCACGCATGGGGAGCGCGAGCTGCTCGATCCGGTCGCGGTAGCGCGTGGCGCCGCAGAGCAGGCCGATGACGAACGCACCGATCGCGTCGGTGACACCGAGCAGGTCGCCGATGCCGCCGAACATCACGGCGAGCCCGAAGAACAGGATCGTGAACAGCTCGTCGTCGCGGGTGGCGAAGATCCTGGAGACCTGCTTGCCGCCCCAGCGCGCCAGGCTGAACATGACGACGAGGAACCCGAACGCCAGCGCGAGCTTCCCGATCACGCCCCAGAGGTTCGTGTCGCCGGAGAGCACCACCGAGACGATCGCCAGGTAGATCGCGATGAAGACGTCCTCGATGACGGTGACGCCGAGGATCATCGGGGTCTCGTCGTTGGCGAGCCGCCGGAGCTCGATGAGGAGCTTCGTCACGATCGCACTCGACGACGTCGCCGTCATCCCCGCGATGATCAGGGCTTCCCGGGTGCCCCAGCCGAGCGAGAACCCGAAGGCGAACCCCACGCCCATGTTGATCGCGACGTAGGTGCCACCGGAGACCAGGAGCTTGCCGGCGTTGCCGTAGAACTCCTCCTGGTCGAACTCCAACCCGAGGTTGAACAGCAGCAGGATCAGCCCGAAGGTGGCGATGAGCTCGATGGTGTGGGACTCGACGCTCAGCCCGATCCACGGCGTGTGCGGGCTCGCGATGAGCCCGACGATCATGTAGATCGGGATGGCGGGCAGGCCGATCAGCTTGCCGAGCCGTCCGAGGACGTAGGCGATGAGGAACAGGCCGCCGATGGTGAGCAGCTCACCACCCAGGTGCATCCCGGACTACCTTCCGGGCGGGGCCTCGGCAGCAGCAGCCGCCGCGAGCTCTCCGCTGCGGTAGAACGAGAACGCCTTCGCGACCTTCTCGGGAGCACCGGCGACGACGATGGTGTCGCCGGGGAAGACGACGAAGTCCGGGGAGGGTGCCGGGTTGGCGCTGTCGCCGCGGACGACCGCCACGACAGTCAGGCCGATGAAGCCGGAGTCGTGCAGGTCGCCCAGGGGCTTGCCGGCGATCGCGTCGTCGTAGTCGACCGAGAACCAGTCGATCGACAGGCCGGGGATCTCGTCGAGCTTGTCGAGCCCCTCGGTGATGCGGGTGCCGCCGAGCAGCTCGGCGAGGGTGTGTGCTTCGTCCTCACTGAGGCGCAGCGACACCTTCTCCGACTTGTCGGCGCCGTCCGAGACGTCCGCGAAGGAGATGAGGTCGGAGTGGCCCGACCGGTGCGTGATGACACCACACTTGCCACCGTCGTCGGTGTAGAAGCTGTGCAGCACGCCGACTCCGGGGAGTTTGACGCGGTGAACGTCGACCATGATGGCTCCCTTTTCGAGTACGCCCATGCTAACCATCGCAGCAGCCGGGCCATTCCCCCTGTGGATGAGTCCTACTCCGGTTCGGTCGTCTTCTCCCCCACGACCTGCTCGTCACTGGCGGACGCACCCTCGGCGCCGTCGCTGCGACCGCCGCCGACGACCACGTCGTCCTCGTCGAAGCCGAACGCGATGTCGGGAGCCTCGAGTCGGACGCGGTCGGCGGACTCGTCGTCGGGCTGGAGCTGCGACGCCCGCTCGGCGGCCACGCGCTTGCGGTAGTTGGCGACCTCGGCCTCGGTCTGCTCCTGGTCCCACCCGAGCACACCGGCCATCAGCCTCGCCGCAACCGGTGCTGCGGACTCGCCGCGGTCCCACGCCTCGATCGAGATGCGGGTCCGTCGGGCGAGCACGTCCTCGAGGTGCAGGGCGCCCTCGTGCGAGGCCGCGTAGACCACCTCGGCCCCGATGTAGTCGTCGGCTCCGGGCAGCGCCTCGGCGAGCGCCGGGTCCTCCTTGACGAGCTGGAGCACCTCGGTGCTGAGCGTGCCGTAGCGGTTCAGCAGGTGCTCGATGCGCACCTTGTGCAGGCCGAACGTGCGCGCGGTGCGCCCGCGCTTGTTCCAGGCCGCCGGGTAGCCTTCGGCGCCGAGGAGGGGGATGTCCTCGGTCGTGGACTCGGCGATCTTACCGTCCATCGCGGCCACGGCCTCGTCGATGGCGTCCTTGCCCATCACGCGGTAGGTGGTCCATTTGCCGCCGGCGACGACGACGAGCCCGGGAGCGGTGTGCGCGACGACGTGCTCACGGCTGAGCTTCGACGTCTGGTCGGACTCCCCCGCCAGCAGCGGACGGAGTCCGGCGTAGACACCCTCGACGTCCTCGCGGGTGAGCGGGACGCGGAGGACCTGGTTGACGTGCTCGAGGATGTAGTCGATGTCGGCCGCGGTCGCCGCCGGGTGCGCCTTGTCGAGGTACCAGTCGGTGTCCGTCGTGCCGACCAGCCAGTGCCGCCCCCACGGGATCACGAACAGCACGCTCTTCTCGGTGCGGAGGATCATGCCCATGTTCGACTGGAAGCGGTCGCGCGGGATCACGAGGTGCACGCCCTTCGACGCCCGCACCTTGAACTGCCCCCTGGTGCCGACCATCGCCTGCGTGTCGTCGGTCCAGACGCCGGTCGCGTTGACGACCTGCTTCGCGCGGATGTCGAAGCGCTCCCCGGTCTGGATGTCGTGCGCGTGCGCGCCGACGACCCGCTCGCCGACCTTGATGAAGCCCTCGATGCGGATCCGCGACGCGGCGTGTGCGCCGTAGGAGACGGCGGTGCGGACGAGCGACGAGACGTAGCGGGCGTCGTCGACCTGGGCGTCGTAGTAGGTCATCCCGCCGACGAACGCGTCCTTCTTCAACGACGGCATGGACTTCAGCACCTGCGTGCGACTGAGGTGCCGGTGGTGCGGGACGCCGGGCGGACGACCACCGGACCAGCTGAACGCGTCGTACATCGCCATGCCGATGCCGATGTAGAACCGCTCCCACACGCGGTGGTTGAGCGGGTACAGGAAGCGGACTGGCTTGACCAGGTGCGGGGCGATCCGCTGGAGCAGCAGCCCGCGTTCGATGAGGGCCTCACGCACGAGCGCGAAGTTGAGCTGCTCGAGGTACCGGATGCCACCGTGCACGAGCTTCGACGAGCGGCTCGAGGTCCCGGAACCCCAGTCCCGCGCCTCGACGATGCCGACGCTCAGGCCGCGGGTCACGGCGTCGAGCGCGCTGCCGCCGCCGACGATGCCGCCGCCGACCACGAGGACGTCGAGCTCCCGGGTCTTCATCGCCTCGATCGCGGCAGCGCGTTCGTCCGGTCCGAGCTTCGCCCGGGGGTCGAACCCCGCCGTGCCGAACGCACCCTCCGGTGCCTTCTTGCCCGAGACCGTCGTTGCCATCATCGCCTCCGCTGCCGTTGCGAGCGGCGCCGGAGGGTCACCCGACCAGTGCGGGTGCCACCGTCACTGCTGGTGGTACGGCGCCACGACCACTTCTACTCGCTGGAACTCCTTGGCGTCGGAGTACCCGGTCGTCGCCATCGAGCGGCGGAGTGCGCCGACGATGTTCGCGCGGCCGTCCCACGTCGGGGTCGGGCCGTTCAGGATCGTCTCGAGCGGGCCGATCGTGCCGACCTCGACCCGGCGGCCGCGGGGCAGCTCCGGGTGGTGTGCCTCCGCACCCCAGTGGAACCCGCCACCAGGGGCCTCGCTCGCACGCGCCAGCACGGTCCCGAGCATGACCGCGTCCGCGCCCATGGCGATCGCCTTGACGACGTCACCGGCGGTGTCGAGGCCGCCGTCGGCGATGACGTGCACGTACCGTCCGCCCGACTCGTCCATGTAGTCGCGACGGGCACCGGCGACGTCGGCGACCGCGGTGGCCATCGGCGCGTGGATGCCGAGCGCGGCACGGGTGGTGGACGCAGCTCCGCCGCCGAAGCCGACGAGCACGCCGGCCGCGCCCGTGCGCATGAGGTGCAGCGCCGCCGTGTAGGTCGAGGCGCCCCCGACGATCACGGGGACGTCGAGCTCGTAGATGAACTTCTTGAGGTTGAGCGGCTCGGTGTTCTGCGACACGTGCTCCGCCGACACGGTGGTGCCGCGGATGACGAACAGGTCGACACCGGCGTCGACGACCGTCTGCGAGAACTCCTGGGTGCGCTGCGGGCTGAGCGAGCCGGCTACGGGCACCCCGGCTGCGCGGATCTCCGCCAGGCGTGCCGTGATCAGCTCGGCCTTGACGGGCTCCGCGTAGATCTCCTGCATGCGCTTGGTGACGTTGCCGTCGGTGAGCGCCCGGATCTCGGCGTAGTAGGGCTCCGGGTCCTCGTACCGGGTCCAGAGTCCCTCGAGGTCGAGGACGCCGAGGACGCCGGCCTTGCCCATCTGGATCACGGTCGACGGGGACGCGACGGAGTCCATCGGTGCGGCGAGGATCGGCGCTTCGAAGGTGAACGCGTCGATCGACCACTGGACGTTGACGTCCTGCGGGTCACGCGTGCGGCGCGAGGGGACCACCGCGATGTCGTCGAACGCGTACGCGCGGCGTCCGCGCTTGCCAGCACCGATCTCGACTTCACTCACCCGGCAAGCCTAGCGGTGGGCTACCGCGTGCGTCGTCGGCGGAGTAGACGGAGCGTCAGGCCGAGCGCGAGCGCCAGCACGACGAGCACCACGAGCAGCGCGGCGGCGACCTTCACCAGGAGCGCGGCACCCACGAAGAGCACGACGAAGACGACCCAGACGAGCACGTCCATGGCGACCGCAGCGAACCTGTCCACGTCTCGAACGCTACCCGCACGGCGGGGCCGAGCCGAGCCTCCCGTCCGGGTGCGACGCGACCGAGCGTGAGCGAGGGGCCGTGCGGCGCATCAGCGACTTCGCACGACCCCTCTCGGTGCCGGTACCGCCCCCACAGCGGTACCGACGGCCGACACCGCTCAGCGAGCGGCGTCGGCGTCCTTGCGCGGAGACCGCACAGTGACCATCGAACCCCACTCCGTTCAACGAGCGGCGTCGACGTCCTTGCGCGGAGACCGCACAGTGACCATCGAACCCCACTCCGTTCAACGAGCGGCGTCGACGTCCTTGCGCGGAGACCGCACAGTGACCATCAAACCCCACTCCGTTCAACGAGCGGCGTCGACGTCCTTCGCGAGCGTCCCCAGGTAGAGCTCGATGACCTTCGGGTCGTCGGCGAGCTCACGCCCGGTGCCCGAGTACGCGTTCTTCCCCTGGTCGAGCACGTACCCACGATCGCAGATCTGGAGACAGCGTCGCGCGTTCTGCTCCACCATGATGATCGACACACCGGCCTTGTTGATCCGGCGGGTCCGGATGAAGGTCTCGTCCTGGCGTACCGGCGACAGTCCGGCGGAGGGCTCGTCGAGCAGCAGTACCTTCGGGTCCATCATCAGCGCCCGCGCCATCGCCACCGACTGCCGCTCACCACCGGAGAGCGACCCAGCCCGCTGGCCGCGACGCTGCCCGAGCACCGGGAACAGGTCGTAGATCACCTCGAGGCGCTCGGCGAACTTCTTCGGCCGCAGGTAGAGGCCCATCTGCAGGTTCTCCTCGATGGAGAGCGACGGGAACACGTTGTTCGTCTGCGGCACGAACCCCACGCCCGCCTGCACGAGCTTGTTCGCCTTCATGTTGGTGATGTCCTCGCCCTGCAGCGTCACCGACCCCTCGCGGACCGACACCAGGCCGAAGAGCGCCTTGAGGAGCGTGGACTTCCCCGCACCGTTCGGGCCGATGATCCCGATGAGCTCGCCCGGGTAGCAGTCCAGGTCGCAGCCGTTCAGGATGTTCACGCCCGGCAGGTACCCAGCCACCAGCCCGCTCGCCCGCATCACCGGCTCGAGCGTGGCGGTGCCGCCCGCCGTCGTGCCCGGACTGGAGGCCCGGCTCGGCTCCGCCGGGTTCGTCGCGTCGGTCATCGGGTCGCCTTCCCGTCGTCGGCGGCAGCGCTCTCAGCGCCGCCGTCTGCTCGCTGTTCGTGTGCCTGCTGCTCGTGCTCGTGTGGCTGCTCTTCCTCGGCCACCTCGTCGGCGAGCTCCTCGTACGTCTCCTCGGTGAGGAGCGAGTCGTCGCCGAGGTCGGTGTCGTGGTGTGCGCCGAGGTACGCGTCGATGACCGCCTGGTCGTCCATCACCGTGCTCGCCGGACCCTCGGCGACGACGCGGCCCTCGGCCATCACGACCACCCAGTCGGAGATGTGCCGGACCATGTGCATGTCGTGCTCGACGAAGAGCACGGTCATGCCGTCGTCGCGGAGGGACTGGATGTGCCCGAGGAGTGACTGCGTCAGCGCCGGGTTCACGCCGGCCATCGGCTCGTCGAGCATGATCATCGTCGGGTCCGACATCAGCGCCCTGGCCATCTCGAGGAGCTTCCGCTGGCCGCCGGAGAGCGAACCGGCGTAGTCGTCCTTCTTCTCGAGGAGCTTGAAGCGGGCGAGCAGGTCCTCGGCCTTCGCGGTGATCTCCCGCTCCCGCTTCCGCCAGACGGGGGCGATCAGCGCGGCGAAGAAGTTCTCCCCCGGCTGGTCCTTCGCGCCGAGCAGCATGTTCTGCATCACGGTGAGCCGCGAGAGCGCCTTGGTGAGCTGGAACGTGCGGACCATCCCGGCACGTGCGACCTTGGCCGCGCCGGTGTTGCCGAGTGTCGCGCCGTTGAAGACCCAGCTGGCGTCCTTGCCGCTCGAGGGCTTGTCGAAGCCGGTGAGCAGGTTGAAGAACGTCGTCTTGCCGGCACCGTTCGGGCCGATCAGGGCCGTGATCGACCCACGCTGGACCTCGAGGTGGTCGACGTCGACCGCGGTCATGCCGCCGAAGCGCCTGGTGATGTTGTCGACGGTGAGGATGGCGTCGGGCTTCGCAGCCCCGGGCGTGTGCGCCACCGGGGTGGCCTGTGGTTCAGACACTGAAGGTCAGCTCCTTCTTGTTCCCGAGGAGTCCCTGTGGACGGAAGACGATGAGCAGCATGAGCGCGACGCCGACGAGCACGTAGGAGAACTGCTCCGCCTGCTGCGCGTTCATGATCGAGTTGGGGATGAAGTCCCCGGCGAGGGTCCGGATCGCGAGCCGCAGCACGAAGAACAGCACGGCCCCGAGCACCGGCCCGAAGACGGTGGCCGCGCCGCCGAGGATGAGCGCCGTCCAGATGAAGAAGGTCATCGAGCGGCCCATCGCATCGGGCTGCACCGAGCTCGGCAGGACGTAGATGACCCCGGCGAGCGCACCGAGGGCACCACCGAAGACGAGCGCCTGCATCTTGTACGAGTAGACGCTCTTTCCGAGGGAGCGCACGGCGTCCTCGTCCTCGCGGATGGCCTTCACCACGCGACCCCACGGGCTCCGCATGAGCAGGAAGAGGACGAGGGTGAACAGGGCCACCAGGCCCCATCCGACGATCCGGATCCACCAGCCGTTGACGCCGTTGTTCGAGTACGTGAACCACAGGATCGTGGTCGTGCCGTCCGGCAGGAAGCTCAGCGCGTTGAACGGGTCGCGGTAGCTCGAGCCGGTGATGCCGTTCGATCCGCCGGTGGTGGTGGTCAGCAGGCTCGACCTGCCGACCATGCGGATGATCTCCGCGCCGGAGATCGTCACGATGGCCAGGTAGTCGCCGCGGAGCCGGAGCGTCGGGATGCCGAGGATCACGGCGAAGACCATCGCCACGAGCAGCGCGACGAGCACCGCCATCCCGAGGGGCAGCCCGTTCGAGATCGAGATCGCGAACCCGTAGGCACCGAGCAGCAGGAACGCGGCCTGGCCCATGTTGACCAGGCCGGTGAGCCCGAAGTGCACGTTCAGCCCGATCGCGGCGAGCGCGAACGCCGCCGTGGTGGGCGCGAGGGCCTCCTGCGTCAGTGCGCTGAGGAGGTTGACGATGTAGTCCATGACGGCGCTCCCTTAACCGATCCGCTCGGCGCGACCGAAGATGCCCTGCGGCCGGAACAGCAGGATGAGGATGAGGATGACGAGTGCGGTGGCGTACTTGAAGTCACCGGGCAGCACGAGGTTCGTGAGCTCGACGACGACGCCGATGATCATCGACCCGACGAGGGCGCCGTACGCCGTGCCGAGACCGCCGAGGGTCACCGCGGCGAACATGAGCAGGAGCAGCTGCAACCCGGTCTGCCAGTTGACGCCGTTGAGCACGAGCCCGAGCATCACGCCGGACAGTCCGGCGAGGCCGGCGGCGAGCGTCCAGACGAACCGGATCACCCGGTCGACGTCGATGCCGGACGCGGCGGCCAGCGCCGGGTTGTCCGACACCGCCCGGGTGGCCCGACCGAACCGGGTCTTCGCGAGGAACAGCCCCGTCGCGACGAGCACGACGAGCGCGATGCCCATCGCCACGTAGGACTGCACCGTCAATGTGACCCCGGCGAACGTGACGGTCGACGGGTTGCTCTGCTGGATGCGGACGGTCGAGGCGCCGAAGAAGTACTGGAACGCGTACTGCGCCGCGATGGAGAGCCCGATCGTGACGATCATCAGCTGCGTGAGGCTGATCCGTCGTCGTCGGAGGGGCCGCCAGATGAGCATGTCCTGGAAGTACCCTGTCGCCGCGCAGAGCACCACCACGACGATCCCGGACAGCCAGATGTTCCAGCCGAGCTGGTTGGCGAACACGTACGCCAGCAGACCGCCGAGGGTCACCTGCTCGCCGTGGGAGAAGCTGGAGAGCCCGGTCGTGCCGTAGATCAGCGACAGGCCGATCGACGCGAGCGCGATGAGCAGGCCGAGCCGGATCCCGGACACGAACTGTTGCCACGCCCGCGCGGCCGTCACGCTCGTGGTGTCGTCGCTCGTGGTGACGCCCTGCTGGTCGGACAGCTGGAAGATCTGTCCGGCGTTGGCGTTGAGGTTCGCCTGCACCGTGCGTTTGGCGTCCGCCGCGTTCGTCAGGAACTGGCCCTTCGGCAGGGTGTCCTGGTCGACGGTGACCGAGTACTGCCCGGCGGCCGGGACGCTGACCGACCACCGCCCGGCCGACGTGGTGGTCGACGTCGCGGTGAAGCCGCCGGGGCCGGCGACGTCGACGTCGATGCCGGAGGCCGGCTTCCGGTCGGAGTCGAGGATCGTGCCCTGGATGCAGCCGTTCGTCGGGCTGACGGTGCAGGGCTGGGTGCTGGACGGCGCGGTGCCGGTGGTCGCGCTCGCACTCGCACTCGCACTGGGTGCGGCGGTGGCTCCCTGGGCGGGGAGCGTGACGGCCCAGTCGATCAGGAAGGTCGCCAGGAAGGCCGCGACGAGCACGACGACGAGCACCAGTCGGCGACGACCTGGCGCACCGGGGCGGAATCGGCGCAGGAGCGCAGACCCCGCAGGAGTGATGGATCCCACGGAAGAGCCTCTCGTTCGGATGCCGAGGAACCTATGGCGCATTTGTGTCGCGGGTGTTTCCGAAACGTTCCCTGTGTGATTCGTTCCAAAACTGTGACCCTGTGGAGGAACGAGCACCGAGGACGGGGACGAGACCGGCGGGCCGTCGAGCCGGGCTGTGCCGGTCGGAATGGGCGGTCGGTCGCGCGCGTTAGCATGGTCCATCCGGAACCGACGCTGCGTCCGGTGTTGCCGACCACTTCACCTCGCCCACGAAGGGGACCCATGGACCAGCCGGATCCGTTCGGATTCATCGGACTCACGTACGACGACGTCATGCTCCTGCCGGGGCACACCGACGTCATCCCGAGCGAGGCGTCCACCGCGTCCCGGCTCACCAAGCGGATCTCCGTCAACGTGCCACTGCTCTCCGCAGCGATGGACACCGTCACCGAAGCCCGCATGGCCATCGCCATGGCGCGGCAGGGCGGCATCGGGATCCTGCACCGCAACCTCTCGATCGAGGACCAGGCCGCCTACGTCGACAAGGTCAAGCGCTCGGAGTCGGGCATGATCACCAACCCGGTCACCACCACGCCGGACGCGACCGTGGCCGAGGTGGACGCCATCTGCGGCCAGTTCCGGGTGTCGGGCCTGCCCGTGGTCGAGCCCGACGGTACGCTCGTCGGCATCATCACGAACCGCGACATGCGCTTCGTGGCCGCGTTCGAGCAGCAGACCACGCTCGTCCGCGACGTCATGACGAAGGCCCCGCTGATCACCGCGGCCGAGGGCATCGACCCGGAGGAAGCGGTCGCGATCTTCGCGCAGCACAAGATCGAGAAGCTGCCCCTGGTCGACGCCGACGGCAAGCTCCGCGGGCTGATCACCGTCAAGGACTTCGACAAGAGCGAGCAGTACCCGGACGCCACCAAGGACGACGAGGGCCGCCTGCGTGTCGGCGCTGCGATCGGGTTCTTCGGTGACGCCTGGGAGCGCGCGGTCGCCCTGCGCGACGCCGGGGTCGACGTGCTCGTCGTCGACACGGCGAACGGCGAGAGCGAGGGCGTGCTGGACATGGTCCGCCGCCTGAAGGCCGACGCGAGCTTCGCCGCCATCGACGTCATCGGCGGCAACGTCGCGACCCGTGCCGGTGCGCAGGCGCTCATCGACGCCGGTGTCGACGCGGTCAAGGTCGGCGTCGGACCCGGCTCGATCTGCACCACCCGCGTCGTCGCCGGGGTCGGCGTCCCGCAGGTGACCGCGGTCTACGAGGCCTCGCTCGCCGCGCGCGAAGCCGGTGTCCCGGTCATCGCCGACGGTGGTCTGCAGTACTCGGGCGACATCGCGAAGGCCCTGGTGGCCGGTGCCGACACCGTGATGCTCGGCTCCCTGCTCGCCGGCACCGACGAGTCCCCCGGCGACCTCGTGTTCGTCAACGGCAAGCAGTTCAAGGCCTACCGCGGAATGGGCTCGCTCGGCGCACTGCAGACGCGCGGCAAGAAGACCTCGTACTCGAAGGACCGCTACTTCCAGGCCGACGTCCCCTCGGACGACAAGCTGATCCCCGAGGGCATCGAGGGCCAGGTGCCGTACCGCGGGTCGGTCGGCAACGTCGTGTACCAGCTCACCGGTGGGCTCCGGCAGTCGATGTTCTACGTCGGCGGCCGCACGGTCCCCGAGCTCAAGGCCCGCGGCAAGTTCGTCCGCATCACCGCGGCGGGACTCAAGGAGTCGCACCCGCACGACGTGCAGATGGTCGTCGAGGCGCCGAACTACACGCGCTGACCCACAGCACCTCCACCGACACAGCAGCGCCGGCCCCGTGTGGGCCGGCGCTGCTGTGTCGACGGGACCGTGGGCCGGCCCCCTCGACCCGATGCATGCGTCGGGAACGGACGCCGTGCCTCCCGGGCGCGCAGCCGGACCATCCGCCGGCCGCGACGGCCGCTGCACTGCCGACGTTCCCGAACGGTTGCACAGCTTCGTCACGGCTCGGTAACGAAACGTCCAGGTTCTGATTTCGTCACACGGGCGAAACACAATGACCCTACTTTTGCTCGCATCCCACACGGAGGCGTCGCACTCGACCCGATGCGATTCCGCCTCCGTGCCGAGAAAGGGTTCCACGGATGATCAGAACCACCCGCGTCACCACGGCGCTGGCACTGGCGGGAGCGGCAGCGGTCCTGCTCGCCGCGTGCTCGACCACCAGCAGCAGCAGCGACCCGTCGTCGTCCGCGTCCGGGGCGAAGAAGGACCCGGCGTCGAGCTGCAAGGCGCCGTCGTCGCCTGGTACCGACGCGCTGAAGATCGGCACCATCCTGCCGCTCACCGGTTCGCTCGCGTACCTCAACCCGCCCGCCGAGTCCGGTGTGGGCCTCGCGGTCGAGGACATCAACGCCGCGGGCGGTGTGCTCGACAAGGACGTGTCGATCGACCCGCAGACGGACTCCGGCGACAGCACGGACATGACCGTCTCGAGCTCCGCCGCGACGAAGCTCGTGAACGCGAAGGTCCCGGTCGCGATCGGCGCCGAGTCGTCCTCGGTCACGCTCAACGTCATCGACCAGCTGACCAGCAACTGCATCGTGGAGATCTCGCCGGCGAACACGGCCACCGACCTGTCGGGCTACTCGTCGTACTACTACCGGACCGCTCCGCCGGACTCGGTGCAGGGGTCGGCGCTCGGCCAGCTCGTCACGGGTGACGGCAACGCCAAGGTCGCGTTCCTCGTCTTCAACGACACGTACGGCACGGGCCTCCGCAACTCGGTGCAGAAGGCCGTCGAGGCCTCCGGTGGCCAGGTCGTCTACGGCGGCAAGGGCAAGGGCCAGGAGTTCCCCCCTGGTCAGACCACGTTCTCGTCCGAGGTGACGGCCGCGCTCGCCACGAAGCCGGACGCGATCGTCGTCCTGGCGTTCGACGAGACGAAGTCGATCATCCCCGAGCTGAAGTCGCAGAACGCGGACATGGCGAAGATCTACATGTCCGACGGCAACACGGCCGACTACTCGAAGGACTTCGACCCGGGCACGCTGAACGGCGCGCAGGGCACGATCCCCGGTGCCTCGCCGAAGGACGAGCTCAAGCAGCGCCTGGTCGACTACTACAAGCAGTCCTCGGGCAAGGACCTGGCGGACTTCTCGTACGCCGCTGAGTCCTACGACGCCACGACGCTCGCCGCCCTCGCCGCCGTGAAGGGCAAGGGCACCGACTCCGGCACGATCCAGGCGAACATGGCCAAGGTCTCCGGCGCCGACGGTGGGACCGAGTGCTCGACGTTCAAGGACTGCAAGGCGCTCCTGGACGACGGCAAGGACATCCACTACACCGGCCCGTCGGGCATCGGCCCGTTCGACGAGAACAACGACCCGTCGACCGCCTACATCGGCATCTACAAGTTCGACGGTGACAACAAGCCCGTGTACCAGAGCGCCATCCAGGGCTCGGTCGCGAAGTAACCACACCACCACGAACGGCCCCGGCAGCACTGCTGCCGGGGCCGTTCTGCGTGCGGAGGGCAACGCTCCGTCACGCCTCGGTCAGCGCGGAACCACGGCGAGCGCGCGGGCGCGGCGCGCTGCCACGAAGGAGTCCGTGGTCAGGACCACGAGGGCGAGCCAGACGATCGCGAAGCCGATCCACCGCGAGGTGCTCATCGCCTCGTGCTGGACCGTCACGCCCACCACGAGCTGCATCACGGGCGTCAGGTACTGCGTGAGCCCCAGTGTGGACAACGACAGCCGTCGAGCCGAGGACGCGAAGAGGAGCAGCGGCACGGCCGTCGCGGGACCGGCACCGATCATGAGGAGCGCGTGCGCCCACCCCTCGGCCCCGAAGGTGACCCCGCCGCCGAGGCCGGTGACGCCGAGCACCACGAGCGCGGCGACGGCGAGCGGGGTGAGCCACATCGTCTCGACCGTCAGCCCGGACAGGGCGTCGACGGTGCCCCCGACGCGCTTCTTCACGAGGCCGTACAGTCCGAACGAGAACGCCAGCACGAGCGAGATCCACGGCATCTGCCCGTAACCGACGGCGATCACGACGACGGCGACGATGCTGATGCCGACCGCTGCCCACTGCGCCGGACGGAGTCGCTCCCGGAGGAGCACCACGCCGAGCGCGATCGTGACGAGCGGGTTGATGAAGTAGCCGAGTGCGGCCTCCACCGTGTGACCGGTCGTCGTGGCGAGCACGTACACGGTCCAGTTCACGAGGATGAGCACCGCGGCGACCGCCATCACCCCCATCACCCGCCGTCGGACGAGCAGGGCGCGGGTCCGGAGCCACGACCGGGTCACGGCGATCGCGATCGCGCAGAAGCCCAGCCCGAAGACGATCCGCCAGGCGACGATCTCGAACGCGCCGGCGGGCGCCATCGCCGTGAAGAGCAACGGCATGAGGCCCCAGAGCCCGTAGGCGACGACCGCCTGCAGGACCCCGACGGATGCTTCGCTCCTGGCCTCGCGCTCGCTCACGAACCAATGCTACGGACGCACTGGACGCGAGAGCCCGCGCCGCGAGACTCCCCGGCGGTGCGCCACCGTGTCGGGAACGACGAACGCCCCGCCAGCGGAAGCTGGCGGGGCGTTCGACGGTGGAACTGGGTTCAGTGCTCGATGACCGCGAGGACGTCGCGAGCCGAGAGGACCAGCAGGTCCTCGCCCGAGTACTTGACCTCGGTGCCGCCGTACTTCGAGTAGATGACCTTGTCGCCGACGGCGACGTCGAGCGGGACGCGGTTGCCGTTGTCGTCGATGCGACCCGGACCCACGGCCACGACCTCGCCCTCCTGCGGCTTCTCCTTCGCGGTGTCCGGGATGACGAGACCGGAAGCGGTGGTCTGCTCCGCTTCGACCTGACGGATGACGATGCGATCTTCGAGCGGCTTGATGGTGACGGCCACGGTGACCTCTTCTTTCTCGGTACTGACTCGGTACAGATGAAAACCGGTTGGCACTACGCACACGAGAGTGCCAGGTCCAACTGTAGGGCGCTGCTGGCACTCGGTCAATCCGAGTGCCAGCACGTCCGATGATGCCAGGATCGTCTCATGGACGCAGCCGATCTCGCCGAGCTCTTGACCCCGGACGGCATGGCGCTGCTCGATCGCACACCGGGCGTCTCCGACGACGGCGAGATCGTCCGCGTGGTGTCCCGGCTCCGCGCCGAGGGACACGCACCCGGGCTCGTCGCCGCCGTGCTGACGCAGGCGAGGCTCCGGCAGAAGGCCCGCGCGAAGTTCGGCGACTTCGCCGGGCGGATGCTCTTCACCGAGGCCGGCCTGGAGCAGGCGACGCGCCTGTCGGTGGCCGCACAGCACGCGGGTCGGTTCGCCGCGGCCGGGTTGCACCGCGTCGCGGACCTCGGCTGCGGGATCGGCGGGGACGCGATGGCGATGGCGGCGCTCGACCTCGACGTGACGGCGGTGGACCGCGACGAGGTGACAGCGGCGGTCGCGACCCACAACCTCGCACCGTGGCCGGACGCGCGCGTGGAGCTCGGCGATGCAGCGACGTTCGACCTCTCCCGTGTCGACGGCGTCTGGATGGACCCGGCGCGGCGGACGGCGGGTCACGCGAACACGCGTCGTCTGTCCGACCCCGACGACTGGTCACCGTCGCTCGACACCGTGTTCGCCGCCGCGACGACGACGCCGACCGGGGTGAAGCTCGGTCCGGGGATCGACCGCGACCTGATCCCGGACACCGCGGAGGCGCAGTGGACCTCAGTCGACCGCGAGGTCGTGGAGCTCGCCCTCTGGTTCGGCCCGCTCGCGCGTCCCGGCGTCACCCGCGCGGCGACCGTCATCGGTGCACACGGCATCGCCGAGCTGACCGCCCCCGGCGACACCGAGGACGAACCCGTCGGGCCGATCGACGAGTACCTCTACGAGCCGGACGGCGCCGTCATCCGTGCACGGTTGATCGGCGACCTCGCGCGGTCGATCGGCGGCCACATGCTCTCCGACGGCATCGCCTACGTGACGTCCGCGCGGGCGGTGACCACGCCGTTCGCGCAGGGCTTCCGGGTGCTCGACACGATGCCGCTCGACGTGAAGCAGATCGCGGCACGCCTGGCCTCGGACGGCGTCGGCACCGTGGAGATCAAGAAGCGCGGGGTCGACGTCGACCCCGCGCAGTTCCGGAAGCGCCTGCGACTCCGGGGCGGGACCGGCCGCATGACGCTCGTGCTCACGCGGCTCGAGGGGCGGCACACGGCCGTCCTCTGCGAGCGGCTCGTCTGACGCCCATCAACCGCCGGACCGTGCCCTCGTCTGACGCCGAACACCCGCCGACCGCGCCCTCGCCGAGCCGCACACGCGGAAGCGCCGCGGCCGCCACGAGGAACGTGGCGGCCGCGGCGCCGGACCTGCTGACGGCGCTCAGCCGATGAACGCCCCCGTGTTGCCGGAGTCGTACGACCCGTCGTCGTAGTAGCCGTCGCCGGCGTGCCCGACGACGGCGACGAGGAGCACGATCCAGGCGATCCACACCGCCGTCATGACCCACCCGGCGATGATGCCGGTCAGGGCGAGCCCACGGCCCTGCTCACCGCTGCGCTTGATCCTGCCGAGCGCCAGGTGGCCGAGGACCGCGCCGGCAGGGCCGAGCAGGATCGCCATGAAGAACAGCGGGACGGCGCCGAGGCCGAACACGATCGACAGGATCGCGAGGAGGTTGGTCTTCGGGCGCTGCGCGTACGGCTGGTACCCCGAGCCGTACGCCCCGGGCGCTGCGTAGGGGTTCGCGGAGGGCGCGGCGTATGAGTTCTGAGGCGCGCCGTACTGCGGCTGCTGCCCGTACTGGGTCTGCCCGCCGTACTGCGGCTGCTGGCCGTACTGCTGCTGCTGCCCGTACTGGGCCTGCTGGCCGTACTGCTGCCCGTACTGCGCCTGCCCGCCGTACTGCGGCTGCTGGCCGTACTGCGGCTGCCCACCGGGCTGCGACGCCCCGTACGGGTTCGGCTGCTGCCCGCCGGACTGCTGCCCGCCGGACTGCTGCGCACCGGACTGCTGCGCACCGTACGGATTCGGCTGCCCGTACGGGTTCGGCTGCTGCGGGGTGTCCTGCCCGTACCCGCCCGGCTCCGCGACGGACCCGGGAGCGGGAGCGGGCGTCGACGCGATCGGCTCGTGCGAGTCCGGCTGCTGCTCGCCCGGCTTCTGCCACTGGTTCTGATCGGACACGGTGCACCCCTCCCGACGACCCGTGCGGCCGTCGGGATCGATCCTCCCACAAGCGCGGGAACCCGGGTTCAGACCTGGACGGTCGTCACCGGCAGGGTCGAGTCCGCGGCGATGCCGAGGTCGCTCGGGGCGTGTCCCTCGGCGACGAGTCGCGCACCGACCGCGGCGATCATCGCCCCGTTGTCGGTGCAGAGGTCGAACGGCGGGATCCGGAGTTCCACCCCGGCTGCGGCGCAGTGCTCGGTGGCGACCGCGCGGAGCCGGGCGTTGGCCACGACGCCGCCGCCGAGCAGCAGCCGGTCGACGCCGGTGTCCCGACAGGCGGCCAGCGCCTTCGTCAGCAGCACGTCCACGACGGCCTCGCGGAACGAGGCGGCGACGTCGGCGACCGGGACCTCGCGCCCCTCGTCACGGCAGCGCTCGACCCAGCGCGCCACGGAGGTCTTCAGGCCGGAGAACGAGAAGTCGTAGCGGTGCGCTGCCATGTCCTTGGGCAGGGTCAGGCCGCGCGGGAACCGGATCGCGGTCGGGTCGCCCTCGGCCGCGGCTCGGTCGATCTGCGGTCCGCCCGGGTACGGCAGCCCGAGCAGCCGTGCGACCTTGTCGAACGCCTCGCCGGCGGCGTCGTCGATCGTCTCGCCGAGGAGCTCGACGTCCCCCACCAGGTCACGGACGAGGAGCAGCGACGTGTGGCCGCCGGAGACCAGGAGCGCCACGGTCGGCAGCGCGATCGCAGTGCCGTCCGCGCGCAGGACGTCCGCGCCGACGTGGCCGACGAGGTGGTTGACGCCGTAGAGCGGCTTGCCGGTCGCGACGGCGAGTGCCTTCGCGGCCCCGACGCCGACCATGAGCGCTCCGGCGAGCCCGGGTCCGGCGGTCACGGCGACGGCGTCGAGCTCGTCGAGGGTCACCCCGGCCTCGTCGAGTGCCCGGGTCAGCGTCGGGGTCATCGCCTCGAGGTGGGCGCGCGCGGCGACCTCGGGGACGACGCCGCCGTAGCGCGCGTGCTCGTCCATGCTCGACGCGATGACGTTGGCGAGCAGCGTGGTCCCCCGCACGATGCCCACGCCGGTCTCGTCACAGCTGGTCTCGATGCCGAGCACCAGCGGTTCAGCTGCGGTCATCGACGGCCTCCTGCCCGATCGGTCCTGGTCCCGGTGTCGAGGGCGCGAGCGGCAGGCGCATCACCCACGCGTCGACACCGTCCGGCTGGTAGTACCGCGGACGGACCGCGATCTGCTCGAAGCCCGCGGCGGTGTACATCGCCTGGGCGACGGGGTTGTCGGCGCGGACCTCGAGGAACACCTCGTCCACCGCGCGGCGGCGGGCCTCGTCGAGCAGCTCGGTGAAGAGCACCCGCCCGATCCCCTGCCCGCGGTGGTCGGCCGCGACCGCGATCGTCTGTACGTCGGCGACCGGGTTGCCCGGCAGCGAGGAGAGCCCCGCGTACCCGACGACCGTCGGCGCACCGTGCTCGGTGGTCTCCACGACCACGTAGTACCCGTGCGGCGAGTACAGCTCGCCGGCCATCTGCGACGCCGACCACGCGTCGGTCGGGAACGAGGCGTGCTCGAGCCACATCACGTCGTCGAGGTCCTGCGGGACCGCGCGCCGCAGGCGCAGCCCGTCGGGCAGGGTCACCGCGCCACCCGCTTCGGCGCGCCGGGCACGGTGACGTCGGGGTCGCGGAGGTAGAGGGGGGTGTCGTCGGCGAAGGGCGCGCCGGAGGCGAGCCGGTCCGCGGCGAGCGCGCCGAGCCTCCGGGCCGGGATCGTGGCGGCCGTGACCCGCCGTTCGGCACGGGAGGCTCCGAGCACCTCGTCGAGGTCCGCCGGCTTCGCGAGTCCGGGGCCCGCGGTGCGCGCGCCGGTCTCGTCGTACACGGTCCAGTAGACCTCGCGGCGGCGCGCGTCGGTCAGGACGACGACACCGCCGGTCTCACCGGCGGCGACGGCGTCGTGGCTGACGAGCGGCAGGAACGGCACGCCACGTGCCGCGGCGAACGTGCGCGCGGCGGCGATGCCGACGCGGAGGCCGGTGAACGGTCCCGGCCCCATGCCGGCGACGACGCCCGTGACCTCGGACGCGGTGATGCCGGCCTCGTCGAGGACGCCCTGCAGGAAGGGTCCGATGACCTCGGCGTGCCGTCGGGTGTCCTCGGTGGAACGGTCGGCGAGCAACTGCCGCGTCGCCGGGTCGACGACGGCGACGCTCGTTCCGGCGGACGTGTCGATGGCGAGGAGCACCCGTCCATCGTAGGTGTCCTGGTGCGCCGCGGTGCGCGGCCTCAGAGCCGCGGGTCGACCGGCTCCGACTCCATCGCGAGCACGGCGAACACCGGCTGGTGCACGCGCCAGAGCGGCTCACGGGCGACGAAACGCTCGAGGGACTCCAGGCCGAGGGCGTACTCCCGCAGCGCCATGGAGCGCTTGTGACCGAGCTGCCGGTCCTTGAGCCGCGCCAGGTTCGCGGGCTCGGTGTACTCGGGGCCGTAGATGATGCGGAGGTACTCGCGGCCGCGGACCTTCACCCCGGGCTGGGCCAGTCCGGCCGGGCCGCGCACGAGCCCCGCCTCGGGCTTGACGACGGCGCCCTCCCCGCCGGCCGCGGTGAGGTCCTGCCACCACGCGGTCCCGGCGGCGACGGACTCCTCGTCCCGCACGTCGACGAGGAGCGAGCGGGTCGGGTGGACGACGTCCGGGCTGGCGGCGGCGAGCCGTGCGGCGACGTCCATGTGCCAGGCGTGCGGCTCGGCGGTGAACGTCCGGCCCTCGGCGGCGAGCACCTGGAACGGTGCGAACCGGACGTCGGCGATGCTCGCCGCCGGTGTCGCGTAGCGGCGGTACGACGCCACGTAGGCGTCCGCGTCCGCCGCACGACGCTCGGTGCGCTCGAGCAGCGCCCCGACGTCCACACCGCGGCCGCGAGCGCGGGCGAGGGCGTCGAGGGCGTTGGGGAACGCCCCGGCTGCGGCGGCTCCGACCTCGGCGTACCAGTCGCGGATCATCGACTCGGCCTTGACCGCCCACGGCAGGACCTCGCCGTCGAGCAGCACCCAGTCGGAGTCGAGCTCGGCCCAGACGCCGGCACGCTCGAGCGCACCGTCGAGGGCACCGAGGAACGTCGCGGTGTCGGCGGTGTCGAAGAACGACCGACCCGTGCGCGTGTACAGGACGCCACGCCACCCGGCGGGCGCACCGAAGCGCTCGGGGTCGCGGGCGAGCAGCACGGTGCCGCGGGAGCCCATGTGCTTCTCCTCCATCCGCACCCGGTCGACGCCTGCCTTCCGGTAGGCGGCGAAGGCGTCCTCCGGGTGTTCGAGGTGGTCCGGGCGCGACGACGACGACACCGGGCTCATGGTCGGCGGCAGGTACGGCAGCCAGCGGGGGTCGATGGCGAAGCGGCTCATCACCTCGAGGGCGCCAGCGGCGTTCTCGCTGCGGACGGCGACGCGGCCGTGGTGCCGGGTCTCGACGACCTGTCGGCCGGTCACGTCCGAGACCGCGAGCAGCCCGGGGACGCGACGGGGCGTGGCGGTGCCGGCCACGGGCCTCCCGTCCGCCATCGCCGGCGCGGCAGCCGGACCGTCGGACGCGGCAACGCGCTCCGCCCGGAGCGGCTCCAGCGGCTTCGCCGGTGCGTAGTGCTCGCGCTCCGCGGGCACCTGGACGACCTCGCGCTCCGGCCAGCGCAGTGCGGAGAGCTTGCCCCCGAACACGCATCCGGTGTCGAGGCACATGGTGTCGTTGATCCACTCGGTGTCGACGGTCGGCGTGTGGCCGTAGAGCACCGTCGCGGAACCCCGGTACGAGTCGGCCCACGGCAGGCGCACCGGCAGCCCGTACTCGTCGCTCTCACCGGTGGTCTCGCCGTAGAGCGCGAACGAGCGCACGCGGCCCGACGCCCGCCCCTGGTAGGCCTCGAGCATGCCGGCGTGCGCGACGACGAGTGCGCCGCCGTCCAGGACGAGGTGGCCGACGAGCCCGCGGCAGAACTCGCGCACCTCCGCACGGAAGTCGTCGGACTCCGCCGCGAGCTGGGTCAGCGTCTCGGCGAGCCCATGCGACGTCTGCACCTTCCGCCCGTCCAGCGCACGCACGAGCTTGTCCTCGTGGTTCCCGGGCACGGCGAGTGCGTGGCCCGCGCGCACCATGCCCATCACGAGCCGGAGGACGCCCGGGGTGTCCGGCCCCCGATCCACCAGGTCGCCGAGGAAGACCGCCCGACGACCGTCCGGGTGGGTGGCGTCGACCGGTCGTCCGAGGTCGTCACGGACGACGTCCCAGCCGAGCCGACCGAGCAGGGACTCGAGCTCGGAACGGCAGCCGTGGACGTCGCCGATCACGTCGAACGGCCCGAGCTCGTCGCGACGGTCGTTCAGGAGCGGCTCGCGGACGACCGTCGCCGCGGCGACCTCGTCCTCGCCCCGGAGGACGTGCACGCGCCGGAAGCCCTCCTTGCCGAGGGCCCGCAGCGAGCGACGGAGCTGCCCGTGCTGCCGCCGGACGACCGCGGCGCCCACGTCACGGCGCTCGCGGACCGCGTTGCGCGCGATGCAGACGTCCTCGGGCAGGTCGAACACGACGGCGACCGGCAGGACGTCGTGGTCCCGCGCCGTCCTGACCCAGGCTCGTCGGGCGTCGGGCTGGACGTTCGTGGCGTCGACCACCGTCAGGAGTCCGGCGCGCAGCCGCTTCTCGACGACGTACCGCAGCGCGTCGAAGGCCGCCGGCGTCGCGGACTGGTCCTCCTCGTCGTTCGACACCAGCCCACGGAAGAAGTCGCTCGACAGCGTCTCGAACGGCGCGAAGTGCTGCGCCGCGAACGTCGACTTGCCGGATCCGCTGACGCCGACGAGGAGCACCAGGGACATGTCGGCGATGCGCAGGACGCTCATGCGGAGGCCTCTCGGGTCGGGGCGACGGCGGTCCGGCGGAACAGGGCGAGCTGGGTGGGCGGACCGACCTCGGGGTCGTCGTCCCCCACCGGGCGGAACTCGACGGTGTAGCCGTGCCGGTCGCCGACGGCCGTCGCCCATGTGCGGAACTCCGCGCGCGTCCACTCGAAGCGGTGGTCCTGGTGGCGGAAGCGGCCGGCCGGGAGGTGCTCGAAGCGCACGTTGTGCTCGGCGTTCGGGGTCGTCACGACGGCTGCTCGTGGTCGTGCGGCCTGGAACACCGACGCCTCGAGCGACGGGAGCCGCTCCGGGTCGACGTGTTCGACGACCTCCATGAGGACCACCGCGTCGAGCCCGGCGATCCGGTCGTCGGAGTAGGTCACCGAGGACTGCAGCAGCTGCACCCTGGCGCGCTTGGCGTCGCTGGCCTCGTCGAGGTGCAGGCGCCGCTCGGCGCGTTCGAGTTCGCGGGGGGCGACGTCCGTGCCGATGACCGTCGTGTACCGCTCGTCGACGAGCAGGCGCGCGAGCAGTGCCCCTTCGCCGCATCCGACGTCGGCGACCGTGCGGGCGTCGACGTCGCGCAGGGCGGTGAGGACCGCGTCGGCGCGACGGCGGTACAGCGGCGTGGGGGTCGGCGTGGCGGCAGCTGCGGCCGCGGCGCCGTCCGGGCTTCCGGCCGGGCTTCCGGCCGGGCTTCCGGCCGGGCTTCCGTCCGGACTGGAGGCTCGGGTCGTCTCCTGCGGCTCGGCTGCGGTGATGCGCGCGGTCGCGTCCTCGATCAACTCGCGCTGGTGCGCGAGCGACCTGGTGGTGATGAGCTCGCGGAGCGGGTGCTCGTGCAGCCACCCGGCGCCGCGCCGCAGCAGCTTGCCGACCTCGTCGTCGCCGACCCAGTAGTGCTTCGCGTCGTCGAGCACGGGGAGCAGCACCGTGAGCTGCCGCAGGGCGTCACCGAGGCGGACCGAGCCGCGGAGGCGCAGCCCGACCGTCGCTGCCCCGCCCCACTCCGGACGCGTCGTGTCGAGCGGCGGCCGGGACTCCTCGACGTCCCACCCCAGCGGCGCGAAGAGCCGTGTGGCGAGGCCGGTCCCCGTGCCGTCGGGCTCGCTCGGCACCGACGTCAGGGTGATCTCGAGGTCGATCGGCGCCGCGGCGCGCTCCGGTCGGGACTCGCTCCGTCCGGCCATCGCACTGCGGAAGACCTGCCCGATCGCGACCGCCAGCATCGAGGTCGACGCGTAGGGACGGTCGTTGACGTAGCGGGACAGGGCCTGCGCGTCGGCACCGTAGCGCTTGCTCCGTGCGAGCGCGACGGCGTCGACCTCGAGCAGCAGCGCGACGGTGCAGACCTCGCCGTCGTCCTCCGGGTAGAACACGTGCGCGGTGCCGACGGTGAGGTCGAACTCCTGCGCCCGGCCCGGGTGCTTGTGCAGCAGGAACGACAGGTCGGGTGCGGCGACGCCCCGTGTCGACAGGGTGAGGATCACTGGGGCTGCCTCTCGGGCTCGGGCGACGCATCCGGCGGGTGTCCGCCGACGGCCCGGCGGAGCGGGCAGGAGGACGAGCCTAGCGCCGGTGTCCGGAGCGGACCAGGCCCTCCGACTGGGGGGAGCACCGGGCTGTCGGGCGGCCCGCCTCGTCCGACAGTGGCGGGTGCAGGCCGATCCGCGTCGGGTTCCGTGACCGGGTCGACGTGCTCCGCGCGGGCCACCGTGGTCCGCCTCGACGCAGGGAGCCAGAGCGCATGCAGCAACGCACGATCCGGTCGGTGGCCTCGGCCGTGTTCCTCAGCGCGGCCCTCGTCGCGGTGTCCGTCGGCGGCGGGTCCGCCGCGCAGGCCGCGGCGCCGACCGGGAAGACCGCGGCCGCGCAGTCCTTCCGCGAGGACTTCAGCACGCCGGCGGCGGCGAAGGGGCAGTTCGCGAGGACGTACGCGCGGTCCTGGCAGCCGTACCCGGACGGCATGGGGGACGGCAAGTACTGGTCGGGGACGCAGATCAGCGCGCACGGCGGCGTGATGGACGTCGCCCTCGACGGCAAGCACGGTGCCGCGGGCACGTTCGGCACCCCGACCGGGGCGTGGTCGCACGTCGGCGGCACGTTCAGCGTCCGCGCGCGGGCGACCGGCGGCACCGGCAACGGGGCGGCGTTCATGCTGTGGCCGACGTCGAACGTCTGGTCCGACGGCGAGGTCGACTTCCCGGAGAGCAACTTCGAGGACACCCCGATGGCCCACCAGCACGCCATGGTCCCCGGCAGCGAGTGGAACGCCACGAGTGCGTCGACACGCGTGTCGTGGCGGGACTGGCACATCTACTCCGTCGAGTGGGTGCCGAGGAAGTCGGTGACCTACCTGGTCGACGGGCGGGTGGTGCAGCGGGTCACGAGGGACGTCCCGTCCACGCCGCACCGCTTCATGTTCCAGGTGGGGAACTGGGGCGCCCCCGGACACCTCGAGATCGACTGGGTCAGCACCGCCGACCTCCGTCCCTGACCGGCGGGACCCCTGGACGACGCCGGGGCTGCCGGACACGCACTGGTCGTGTCCGGCAGCCCCGTCGTGGTGGTGGCGGTCAGCGCGGCAGGATCGCCGGGCTCGTCCCCGCTGCCATTCCGACACCGAAGGAGGTGGCGGCGTTCGTGTTCGTGACGGTCCAGAGGTCACTCGAGTTCGTCTGCACCGCGACGACGTACCCACTCCCCACGGCGGCGATCGACGGGCTCGTCCCCGCTGCCATCCCGATCGAGAAGTGCGTCGCGGCGTTCGCGTTCGTCACGCTCCACAGGTCGCCGTTGTTCGCCTCGGCCGCGACGACGTAGCCGCCGGACGTCGCGAGGATCGCGGGACTCGTGCCCGCCTGCATCCCGATGTGGAAGGCGGTCGCGGCGTTCGCGTTCGTGATCGTCCACAGGACGTTCGTGTTCGTCTGCACGGCCACGGTGTACCCGCCGGAGGTCGCGGCGATCGACGGACTGGTCCCGGCGGCCATGCCGACGTCGAACGCGGTCGCGGCCTTCGTGTTCGTGATCGTCCACAGCTTGCCGGTGTTCGCCTGCACCGCGACGGTGTAGCCGCCCGGGGTGGCGACGATCGACGGGCTCGTGCCCGCGGCCATCCCCACGTCGAACGCCGTCGCCGCCTGCGTGTTCGTGATCGTCCAGAGCGCCCCGGAGTTGGTCTGGACGGCGATGACGTAGCCACCGCCGGACGTCGCGATGATCGACGGGCTCGTGCCGGCCTTCATGCCGACCGGGAAGTGCGTCGCCGCACCGCCCGACGTGATCGACCAGAGGTCACCACCGGACGCCTGGAACGCGATGACGTAGCCGCTGCCCTGCGCGGCGATCGCCGGACTGGTGCCGGCCGCGACGCCGACCGGGAAGGACGTCGCCGCCTTGCTCGACGTGATGCTCCACAGACCGGTGGTCTGCACGTGGGCCGCGGTGACGTACGACGACGACGACGGCGGCGTCGGCGTGTTCGGGATCCCGGGGCCGTAGGTGGCACCGGGCTGGGAGGAGTTGTGCGTCCCGGACGGGGCGGACCCGCGCGGCGTCCACTGGCCCGGGTCGGCGATGTACGCGGGTGCGACGGACTGCAGGTACGACGCGTAGGACCCGTTCGTGTAGGTCGTCCACGGCGAGAAGCTCTCGCCCGCGGCGGCGTACTTCGCGAACGCCGCCTCCGCGTTGTTCCACGGGTCGAGCATCTGGAAGTCCTGGCCGTACTTCGGCACGGAGTTGCCACAGGTGATCTGCCACAGCCCCCACCCGGCCCGGTCGCTCCCGGCGCCGCAGTAGCCGACCCCCTGCTGGATCGCACCGGGGTTGCCGCCGCTCTCCGCGATGGCGATCGCCGCAGCGGTCTTCGCGGACGCGGGAGTGCCACCGGCGTCGACCCAGAACCCCTCGATCGCCGTGTACGACAGTGCCCCGCTGCCGCCCGATGCCGCCGATGCGGACGTGGTGCTGGTCACGGCAACCCCTGCCATGACCAGTGCTCCGACGGCGACGCCGCCCATGAGCCTGAAGAACGAGAACCGCTTGCGCCGGTGGACCGACGCCTCCCCTGGTGTCATGGGATCAGGCTGGACCTCGAACCCGTCCTGAGCGGTCCTCGAACCTGGGAAGGACGACGGCAGCCTGAGAGTCTCGGAAGCTCGACGGGCGGGCTCTCAGAGTCGGACGCCTGCGCGGCGCAGGTCCTCCGCGAACGCCTCGGCCAGCACCCGCTGCCCGGCGGCCGTCGGGTGCTCGCTGTCGGACTGCAGCATGCCGGCCTTGCCGGCGATGGGTTGCCCGACGTCGACGAACGTCCCGCCGACGGCCGAAACGGCGGACCGGAGGGCGTCGGAACTCGCCGCCACCTCGTCCGGCACGGCTCCCGGCTGGTCCCACAGGGTGCTCAGGCCGACCAGCCGTGCGTGCGGCAGGACGGCGTGCAGGTGGTCGATCGTCTGGGTCGTCGCCTGCCGGAGCGTCGTGGTGTCCTGCCCCTCGTCGTTGTCGGACGACTGCACGATCACGACGCTCGGCTTCGCGGCGACCGCCTGTGCGACCAGACCGTCGTAGTCGGTACCGCACTGCCCGTCCGCGACGAACCCCGCACCGCTGCAGGCGACGTTCGTCAGCCGGACGTGCTCAGCGCTCGCCAACAGTGCCGGCCACGCGTCCGCGGTGCCGGACAGGCCGTACCCGGCCATGATGGAGTCGCCGATGGTCACCACACGCGGCTCGGCGGCGGTCGTGGTCGCGGTGGCGGAACCGGTCCGGAAGGCGCTGACGCCGGCGACGAGGGCGACCACGGCGGCCACTCCCGCGGCGACGAAGAGGACCCGGCGTGCTCGCATGGCCCCACGGTAGCGGCCGTGACCGGATCGTGACCTCCCGGACGGCGGAACACCCAGGAGCTTCATCACCGGTCGATCAGATCGTGACGTCCGCCCACCGTGGTCCGGTGCCGGTGACGACGACCCGGCGCGGCTCGTCGGGGACGTCGTCAGGGTCGAGGTCGGCGCCCGGGGCGGTCGTGTCCGCTCCGGTGGCGCGGACGATCTCGACGTCGAGCACGCTGTCGGACACACCGTCGACGAACCCGCGGCCCCACTCCACGACGACGATCGCGCCGTCCCAGTCGAGGTCGAGGTCGTCGAGCTCGACGGGGTCCGAGAGCCGGTACGCGTCGACGTGCACCAGGTCCGGTCCGGCGGTCGTCGGGTGCGTGCGCGCCAGGACGAAGGTCGGGCTCGACACCTGTCCCCGAGCACCGAGCGCGGCGCCGAGGCCGCGCGTCAGCGTCGTCTTGCCGGCGCCGAGCGGCCCCGTCAGCACGACGAGGTCCCCCGCGCGGAGGACCGCGGCGAGCCGGGCGCCGAGCGCGCCCATCGCGTCCGTGCCGTCCACCGTGGTGTCGAGCAGGACGCTCACGCGTGCTCGCCCCGGAGGTACTCGCCGACCCGACCCTCGACCGAGTGGCCCTGGTACACGCGCTGCACGCGCGACCCGATCCGGCAGACGACCTCCTCACCGATCGTCCCGAGCGCCGCGCCCCACTCGAGCACGGTCATCTCGTCGCGTTCGCCCGTGCCGAAGAGCACGACGGTGTCACCGACGCGGACGTCGTCGTCCCCGACGTCGACCAGGAACTGGTCCATCGCGACGCGACCCGCGATCGGGTAGCGCCTGCCGCCGATCGTCACCTCGAGCCGTCCCTGCGCCGACCGCGGCACCCCGTCGGCGTACCCGACGGGCACGAGCGCCAGTGTCGTCTCCGCGGTGGTGCGGTAGGTGTAGTCGTAGGAGACCCCGGTGTCGACGGGCACGCGCTTGGTCTTGGCGACCGAGGCGGTGAGCGTCATCACGGGTTCGAGCCCGAGGTCCGCCGCGGAGACGCCGTCCGCCCCGGGGATGCCGAACAGGTTCGCACCCATCCGGACCATGTCCTTCCGGAACTCCTTGCGCTCGAGCCCGGCGAGCGACGCGGCGACGTGTTCGACGGGGATGTCGAGGCCGAGGTCCTCCGCACGCTCGACCGCGGCGTCGAAGAGCCCGACGGCCGCGCTGTCGTCCTCGTCCGACGACTCGGCGAGGTGCGTGTAGGCCGCGACGACCTCGATGCGGCCCGCGCGCTGGGCGTCCCGAGCGGCCTCGACCAGCGCCGGCCAGTCGTCGACCGAGGACCCGTCGCGGTGCAGGCCGGTGTCCACGCCGAGGTGCACCCTGGCCGGTCGCTGGTCGACGGCGTCCACCACGCGCTGCAGCTCGGCGACGTTCGACACCCCGAGGTCGACCGCGGAGTCGATGGCGTCCCGGAAGTCGAGCGCCGGGTCGTGCTGCCAGGTGAACAGGTGGACGTCCTCGCCGACCCCGATCGACCGGAGTCGCAGCGCCGCGGGCACCGTGAGGACGCCGATCCAGCGCACACCGGCGTCGACGGCGGCGAGCGCGACGGGCTCGAGGCCGTGGCCGTAGGCGTCGGCCTTCATGATCGCCATCACCTCGACGGGGTCCATCCACTCCCGGACCAGGTCGAGGTTGGCGCGGTAGGCGTCGAGGTCGATCTCCGCCCGACGCAGCGACGCGGTCACGTCGTCCTCCGTTCGATGCTCCGGCCGAGCCGGGCCACCACCTCGTAGTTGATCGTGCCGACGGCTGCCGCCCAGTCCTCCACGGCCGGGTCGCCGTTCGCCGGGTCGCCCCAGAGCACGACCTCGTCCCCGACCGCCACCTCGGCGTCGCCGATGTCGATGTGCATCGCGTTCATGGCCACGCGGCCGACCACCGGGAACGTCCGGTCTCCGATCCGCACCGAGACGTGGTTGCCGAAGGCCCGGTCGAGTCCGTCCGCGTACCCGAGGCCGATGACCGCGAGCCGCGTGTCCGAACCGGCGCGCCACGTGTACCCGTAGCTCACGCCGTCGCCCGCCGGCACGACGACCGTGCGGAGCACCGACGCGGTCAGACGCATCGCCGGCCGGAGCCCGAGCTCGGCCGACGTCCGGTCCGCGAAGGGGCTCAGCCCGTAGAGCGCGATGCCGACGCGGGCGAGGTCGCGGCGGGTCTCCGGCACCGCGATGCTCGCGGCACTGGCGGCGAGGTGGACCACGCCGGGCACGACCCCGACCGCGGCGAGGCCGTCGAGTGCCCGCTGGAGCGCGGCGTCCTGGTCGAGGTCGTCGGTGCGCGAGGCGTTCGACAGGTGCGACATGAGTCCCTCGACGCGGGTCCTGGCACCGTTCTGCAGGAGACGACCCGCGGTCGCGAAGAGCTCGGGCCACTCGGACTCGACGGCGCCGTTCCGGCTGAGGCCGGTGTCGACGCAGATGTGCACGGCCGGCACCTCGGAGTCCGCCGCGGCGGCCAGCTGCGAGACGCTCGACACCGCCGGGGTGATCCCGTACTGGGCGGCCCGGCGGAAGTCCTCGTCGGGGGCGTGCAGCCACGCGAGGATCCTGACCCCCTCGTCGATGCCCGCCTGCCGGAGCGCGATGCCCTCGTCGATGTCGGCGACGCCGAGCCACTCCGCGCCGGCGTCCACGAAGGCCTGCGCGGCGTCGGCCGCGCCGTGCCCGTACGCGTTCGCCTTCACGACCGCGATGACGCCGGACGGGGCCACCTGGTCGGCGAGGGTCGCGTAGTTGGCGATCAATGCCTCCCGGTCGACCGTGATCCCCGTGAACGCACTCACCTGACACTCCTGTCGGCGATCAACGACAGAACCGTCGACCGGCGGTCGACCGTGATCCCCGTGAACGCACTCACCTGACACTCCTGTCGGCGATCAACGACAGAACCGTCGACCGGCGGTCGACCGTGATCCCCGTGAACGCACTCACACCGGTTCCCCTGTTCCTTCCAGCACCACGAAGGCCGTGGCGATCCCCCCATCATGGGAGAGCGACAGGTGCACGCTGGTCACGCCACGCGCATCCGCCACCTGCCGCGCCTGTTCGTGGAGCGTCAGCGACGGGTTCCGCTGGTCGTCGGAGACGACCTCGAGGTCCTGCCAACTCAGTCCGGCGCTCGACCCGAAGGCCTTGATCAGCGCCTCCTTCGCGGCGAACCGCGCAGCCAGGGACGCCAGCGGCCGCGGCTCGCCGTCACGGAGCTGCTCGGAGCTGGTGAACAACCGCGTCCGCATCGCCGGTGTCCGCGTCAGCACCCGCTCGAACCGCTCCAGGTCGACCACGTCGACCCCGATCCCGATGATCACGACGACTACTCGACGGTGACCGACTTCGCGAGGTTGCGCGGCTGGTCGACGTCGAGGCCCTTGGCCGCGGCGAGCTCCATGCCGAACATGTGCAGCGGTGCGACGGCGAGCAGCGGCTCGAACAGCGGCGTCGCGAGCGGGATGCGCAGGACCTCGTCGGCGAACGGCAGCACGGCGGCGTCGCCCTCTTCGGCGATGGCGATCACCCGGGCGCCGCGGGCGCGGATCTCCTGGATGTTCGACACGACCTTCGGGTGCAGCGACCGGGCGTCGCGCGGCGACGGGACGATGACGAACACGATCTGCCCTGGCTCGATGAGCGCGATCGGACCGTGCTTCAGCTCGCCCGCGGCGAAGCCCTCGGCGTGGATGTACGCGAGCTCCTTGAGCTTGAGCGCCCCCTCGAGCGCGATGGGGTACCCGACGTGGCGCCCGAGGAACAGCACGCTGCGGGTGTCCGCCATCCACTTCGCCAGCTCGGCGACACCGGACGCGTCGTCGATGGTCTGCTGCAGCTTCGGCGCCAGGGACTCCAGCTCAGTGACCTGCTCGGCGATCTGCTCGGCCGTCATCGTCCCGCGGAGCGTCGCGAGGTGCAGCCCGAGCAGGTAGAGCGCGACGCCCTGCGCGAGGAACGCCTTCGTCGAGGCGACCGCGACCTCCGGCCCGGCGTGCGTGTAGATCACCGCGTCGGACTCGCGCGGGATGGTCGCGCCCTGGGTGTTGCAGATCGAGAGGACCTGCGCCCCCTGCTCGCGGGCGTACTTGACGGCCATGAGCGTGTCCATCGTCTCGCCGGACTGGCTGATCGAGACGACCAGGGTGCGGTCGTCCAGGACCGGGTCGCGGTAGCGGAACTCGTGCGCCAGCTCGACCTCGACGGGCACCCGGGCCCACTGCTCGATGGCGTACTTGCCGAGGATCCCGGCGTAGGCGGCGGTGCCGCAGGCGATGACGATCACGCGGTCGACCTGCTGCAGGCGCTCGGCGATCGGGTCGAGGTCGGTCAGGGTGACGGCACCGTCGTGCACGCGGCCGAGGATCGTCTTCGCGACGGCCTCCGGCTCCTCGCTGATCTCCTTGGCCATGAACGACGACCAGCCGCCCTTGTCCGCCGCCGATGCGTCCCAGTTCACCTCGAACTCGGTGCGGTCGGCCGGGGTGCCGTCGAAGCGGATGACGTCGACACCGTCGGGGCGGATCGTCGCGATCTCGTCCTGCCCGATGGACAGCGCGCGCTGCGTGTACGCCACGAAGGCGGCGACGTCGGAGCCCATGAAGTTCTCGCCGTCGCCGAGCCCGACCACCAGGGGCGAGTTGCGGCGGGCACCGACCACGACGCCGGGCTGGTCGGCGTGCACGACGAGGAGCGTGAAGGCCCCTTCGAGCCGCTGCACGGTCTGCTGCATGGCCCGGGTCAGGTCACCGGTCTCCCGGAACGCGCGGGCCACGAGGTGCGCCGCGACCTCGGAGTCGGTCTCGCTGAGGAACTGCACGCCATCGGCGACCAGCTCCGCGCGGAGCTCCGCGAAGTTCTCGATGATGCCGTTGTGGATGAGCGCGAGCTTGCCGCCGTCCGCCAGGTGCGGGTGCGCGTTCTCGTCCGTCGGGCCGCCGTGCGTCGCCCAGCGGGTGTGCCCGATGCCGGTGCCGCCGTCGGGGATCGGGTGCGACTCGAGCTCGTCGACGAGGGCCTGGAGCTTGCCGGCCTTCTTCGCCGAGGACAGCGCACCCGACGGGTCGATGACGGCGATCCCGGCCGAGTCGTACCCGCGGTACTCGAGCCGACGGAGGCCGCCGAGGAGCACGTCCGTGCTGCTGTTGGTCCCGACGTAACCCACGATTCCACACATGTTCCCGATCCTACGGTCTGGCCGGGGTCGCTCCCTGCGAGGGTCCGGATCGTGCGGGATACCGTGAGCACCATGGGACGCTTCGACGACATCGACATCACGACGCTGCACGGTGAGCACACCACCTTCGGCGCCTTCGCGGACAGGGCGGTGCTCGTGGTGAACGTGGCGTCGCGCTGCGGCCTCGCTCCGCAGTACGAACAGCTCGAGGAGCTGCAGAAGACGTACGGTCCGCGCGGCTTCACGGTGCTCGGCTTCCCGAGCAACCAGTTCCTGCAGGAGCTCGGCTCGTCCGAGGCGATCGACGAGTACTGCTCCACCACCTGGGGCGTGACCTTCCCGATGTCCGAGAAGGTCAAGGTGAACGGCGGGAACGCGCACCCGCTCTACAAGGAGCTCAAGCAGACGCCGGACGCCTCCGGCAAGGCCGGACGGGTGATCTGGAACTTCGAGAAGTTCCTGGTGGCACCGGACGGCACCGTCAGCCGGTTCCGTCCGACGACCAAGCCGGACGCCCCGGAGGTCATCGCGGCCATCGAGGCGGCCCTGCCCGCCTGAGCGGGCTCCGGACTGGGCCCACGCCGCCGGTTCCGGACCGACGCGCCAGCGGCGGGTCGGCCGTGCCGGTGGGGAGAGGCTCGGCGGAGGTCCGCCGCGTCGCCCGCCTGCGCCGCGCCTCCCGTCTACGCTCGGACGCATGCCGATCCCGGAAGCCACCGTCGCGCACCCCACCCCCTTCGTGGAGATCCCCCGCGACGACTGGGCGCAGCTCGCGCCGAAGGAGCACCTCTCCCTGAGCGAGACGGAGATCGTGCAGCTGCGGGGCCTCGGTGACCGCCTCGACATGCAGGAGGTACAGGAGGTCTACCTCCCGCTCTCCCGGCTGCTCACCCTGTACGCGGCGGGGGCACGCGACCTGCACGCGGAGACCAGCCGCTTCCTCGGCGAGCGGGCCGGACGGACGCCGTTCGTGATCGGTGTCGCCGGGTCCGTCGCCGTGGGCAAGAGCACCGTCGCCCGCCTGCTCCGCGAGCTGACCAAGCGCTGGCCGGACACCCCCCGCGTCGAACTCGTCACGACCGACGGCTTCCTGTACCCGAACGCCGAGCTCGAGCGCCGCGGGATCATGGACCGCAAGGGCTTCCCGGAGTCGTACGACCGCCGCTCCCTGCTGCGCTTCGTCAGCCAGGTGAAGAGCGGCGCGACCGAGGTCCGGGCGCCGTACTACTCGCACCTGGTCTACGACATCGTCCCAGACGCCGAGATCGTCGTGCGGCAGCCGGACGTCCTCATCGTCGAGGGCCTCAACGTGCTCGCGCCGCCGGTGCACGGGCGGCTGGCGCTCTCCGACCTGTTCGACTTCACCATCTACGTCGACGCGAAGACGAAGGACATCGAGTCCTGGTACGTCGACCGGTTCCTCGCCCTGCAGGAGGAGGCGTTCGCGAGCCCCGACTCGTTCTTCCACCGGTTCGCGAGCCTGTCGCGGGAGGACGCGATCCGCACCGCGACCGAGGTCTGGCGCGCGATCAACGAGCCGAACCTCGTCGAGAACGTGCTGCCCACGCGCTCCCGGGCGACGCTCGTGCTCAAGAAGGGCGCGAACCACAAGGTGAACTCGGTGCTGCTCCGCAAGATCTGAGGGTGCGCGGGTCTTCGCACCCCAACACGAACATCGCACCCCGTCGTGACGGGGTGCGATGTTCGTAGCGGGGTGCGAAGCGCACCCGGGGTGGGTCGCCCCTACGCCGCGTGCAGCGCCAGGCGGTCCTGGACCACCGCGGCGAGCTCCTCCGCGACACGCTGGGCGACGTCCTGGGACGCGGCCTCGACCATCACGCGGACGACCGGCTCGGTGCCCGACGGCCGGAGCAGCACACGCCCGGTGTCCCCGAGCGACGCGGTGGCGGCAGCGACGGCGTCCTGCACACCCTGGTCCGCGAGGCCGTGTCTGTCGACGCCCTTCACGTTGAGGAGCACCTGCGGGAAGACCGTCATGCACGACGCGAGCTCCGCCAGGGTCTTGCCCGTCCTGGCCATCTCGGCGACGAGGTGCAGGCCGGTGAGGATGCCGTCGCCCGTCGTGGCGTACTCGTTGAAGATGATGTGGCCGGACTGCTCGCCACCGAGCGAGTACCCGCCCTCGGTCATCTTCTCGAGCACGTAGCGGTCGCCCACACCGGTCTCGAGCATCGTGATGCCCGCATCGGCCATCGCCCGCTTGAGCCCGAGGTTCGACATGACGGTCGCGACGAGGGTGTCGTCGTGCAGCCGACCGCGCTCCTGCAGCGACAGCGCGAGGATGGCCATGATCTGGTCACCGTCGACGGCGTTGCCCGCGGCGTCGACCGCCAGGCAGCGATCGGCGTCGCCGTCGTGCGCGATGCCGACGTCGGCGCCGTGCTCGAGCACCGCGCGGGCGAGGTTGTCGATGTGGGTGGAGCCGACACCGTCGTTGATGTTCATGCCGTCCGGGTCGGCCCCGATGAGCGTCACCCGGGCACCGGCGTTCACGAACACCTCGGGCGAGACGCCGGCCGCGGCACCGTTCGCGCAGTCGAGCACGACGTGCACCCCGTCGAGCCGGTGGGGCAGCGTGCCGAGCAGGTGGACCACGTAGCGGTCCTCGGCGTCGGCGAACCGGGTGATCCGGCCGACGTCGGCACCGGTGGGGGTCGGTGCGGACTGGTCGTGCATGGCCGCCTCGATGCGGTCCTCGACCTCGTCGGGGAGCTTGCGCCCACCGGCGGCGAAGAACTTGATCCCGTTGTCGGGCGCCGGGTTGTGCGATGCGGAGATCATCACGCCGAAGTCGGCGTCGATGTCCGCGACGAGGAACGCGGCAGCGGGGGTCGGGATGACCCCGGCGTCGAGCACGTCGACGCCGGCGGAGGCGAGCCCGGCCGCCACCGCGGCACCCAGGAACTCGCCGGAGACGCGCGGGTCGCGCGCCAGGACCGCGCGGGGGCGCGGTCGGCCGGACGCCCGGCGGGCGTCCGCATGGTGTCCGTGTGTGAGCACGGCCGCGCTCGCCTGGGCAAGACCCAGTGCGAGCGCGGCCGTCAACTCGCCGTTGGCGAGGCCACGAACGCCGTCGGTACCGAACAGACGCGGCATTGCATCCTCCGCCGTCGGTTGATCAGCGCTTCGAGAACTGCGACGCCTTGCGGGCCTTCTTGAGACCGGCCTTCTTGCGCTCGATGACGCGGGCGTCACGGGTGAGGAAGCCGGCCTTCTTGAGGGTGGCGCGGTTGTTCTCGCGGTCGATCTCGTTCAGCGTCCGGGCGATCGCGAGGCGGAGGGCACCGGCCTGACCCGAGGGGCCACCACCCGTGATGCGGGCGGTCACGTCGTAGGCGCCGAGGAGCTCGAGCACCTTGAACGGGTCGTTGATGAGCTGCTGGTGCAGCTTGTTCGGGAAGTAGTCCTCGAGCGAGCGACCGTTCACCGTGAAGGTGCCGGAGCCCGGGACGAGGCGCACGCGGGCGATGGCCTCCTTGCGGCGCCCGACGGCACCGCCGGAGACGTTGAGGATCTGACGGGGAGCGGCCTCGGCAGCGGCGGGTGCGCTCTCCGTGGTGAAGCTCTCCGGGGTCTGGTCGAGGGAGTCAGCGATCTGAGCCATGAGTTTTCTCTAGTCCTTGGAAGTCGTCGTGGCCGTGCGCTACTGCGAGACCTGGTCGAAGGTGTACGTCGTGGGCTGCTGCGCCGCGTGGGGGTGCTCGGCGCCCGCGTACACCTTGAGCTTCTTCAGCTGCTCGCGGCCCAGCGTGTTCTTCGGGAGCATGCCGCGGATCGCCTTCTCGACGGCGCGGGTCGGGTGCTTCTCGAGCATCTCCGGGTACGAGGTCGCCGTGAGGCCGCCCGGGTAGCCCGAGTGACGGTAGTAGACCTTCTTCGCGAGCTTGGAGCCGGTGAGGGCGACCTTGTCCGCGTTGATGATGATGACGTAGTCACCCATGTCCATGTGCTGGGCGAAGGTGGCCTTGTGCTTGCCGCGGAGGATCGCCGCGGCGTGGGAGGCGAGGCGGCCGAGGACGACGTCGGTGGCGTCGATGACGATCCAGTCGTGCTGGACGTCTGCCGGCTTCGGTGAGAACGTGCGAGTCACAGGAGTGCTGCTTTCGTGTCGAGGTGAGGAGTCCGTGAATCCCGCTCCGGTGGGGTGTTCCGGCGGGTGACACCCGCTGAACGCCCCGGTGGAGGGCTCATCTGACTGTCTGGCACACGGCGGTGCGCAGACCAAGGTGAGAGCCTACCGGACGCCGGTCGACCCGGTCAAACGCGGGCACGATGGACGGGAGGCTCGGTGCCAGCCGGCACCTGGGCCCACGCCGGCCGGTTCCGGACCGACGCGCCAGCGGCGGGTCGGCCGTGACCGGTGGGGAGCCTCCCGTCTGGCGGTCCCTACGCGGCGCTGGGGCGGCGGCGACGCGCGACGAGCACGCCGGCTCCCGCTGCGAGCAGCAGCAGCGCCGCGGCGACGCCGCCGGTCAGCTCGGCACCCGTGAAGGCCAGCTGGCCCGTCACCGGGTCGATGCGGATCGTGGTCCACCCGATCAGCGAGCCGTCCGCGGCGGTCACCGCGAGCCGGTGCTCCCCCGCGGTCGTGCCGGTCGGGATCGTGACCCGAACCGTGCCGTCGGCAGCCACCACCACCGTGCCGAGCAGCGTCGGCGTGGAGTACAGGAACACGCTGATCCGCTCACCGGCGTGCTCGCGGCCGACGCCGACCGTGATCGTCTCCCCTGGGCGGGCCGACGCCGGTGCCGTCACCGAGCCGCGGTTCGCCGCCGTCAGCGACGTCCCCGCCGGAGCGGCCGGAGCGGCGCCGGTGCCGCCGCCAGTGCCCGGACCGGGGCTCGTTCCCGGGCCCGTCGGCCCCGTGCCGGGGTCGGCGGGCTCCGTGTCGCCGGCCAGGTCGAAGCCGACCAGGATCGGGTCGTGGTCGCTCGCCCGGTAGACGTCGTCCGAGTAGAGGATCGTCGTGTTGGAGTTGTAGCGGCTGTACTCCAGGGCGACGGACTCGACGGAGTTGATGTTCCAGATGTCCACGCCGGTGACCGTCGCGAGCGCGGCGGGCGAGGCGAGCACGTGGTCGAGCGACCCGCTGAGACCGCTGAACACGTACGAGTACTCCGATGGGTCGAGCGCCGGGCCGAGGTCCGTGTAGCCGGCGTCGTGCAGGACGACCATCGGGTCCTCCTGGCTGTACGCGTTGAAGTCGCCGAGCATGAACACCTTGTCGGTGCCGTACTGCGTCTGCATCGCCGTGGAGAACGTGGCGAGCGCCGTCGCCTGGCGGACGCGGTCGGCGTTCGACGCCCCCTGGCCGTCGCCCTGGTCGGCGTTCTCGCCGGAGCCGGAGCCCTTGGACTTGAAGTGGTTCGCGATGACGAGGAAGTCGTCGTCCGCGGTCCCACCGACCGGGCGGAACGCGTCCGCGACGGGCTGGCGGGCGTTGGTGAACGCGGAGTCGAGCAGGATCGTCGATCCGCCGGTCGGCTGGACGCGGGCCTTCTTGTAGACGAGCGCCAGTCGGATGACGTCCTCGCTCGCCGGCAGGACCGCCGGGGACCGCACGTAGTCCCAGGTGTCGGAGCCGGTCGCGGCGTTGAGGGCGGCGACGAGGGTCTTCACGGCCGCGTCGCGGTCCTCGCCGAACCGAGCGGAGTTCTCGATCTCCTCGAGCGAGACGACGTCGGCACCCAGGCCGTTGATCGCCGTGACGATCTTGACCTGCTGGCGCTGGAGGTCCTCCTGCTCGGCGGCGCCGCGGGCGTCGCAGCCGGAGTTCACCGTGACGGGGTCGCCGTCGCGGTCGGTGTAGTACGTGCAGCCCGGGAGTTCGTCACCGGTCGTCGGGAAGTAGTTCAGGACGTTGAACCCGGCGAGCTTGAGATCGCCGCCGACGTCAGCGGGCTTCGCGGTGCGGACGTTCGAGAACGTCGTGGGGAGGTCGGCCTTCGGGGTGGCACCCGTGATCGGCGACGTCGGCTGGAACTTCCACGCGTCGTTGCGGTAGTCGAGCACGACCGGCTTGGTGAACGTCGCCGCGGCACCGACCGTGACGGGGCCGTCGTTCGACAGCCACGACACCGGGATGCTGGTGTTCGCCTTCGTCAGGAAGTTCGTGCTGCCGCCGTCGTCGAGCGTGACCCGACGCGCGGCGTTGTCGGCCTCGACGGCCTTCGCGGCGGCCGAACCGGGGCGAGCGACCTCGGTCGGCTGGATGAGGCGCTCCGTACCGGACGCCAGGACGATCTCGCCGTACTGGTTCGTCGTGTAGTTGTCGGCGACGGTGTAGTCGCCCTGCGGCGCGACGAGCATGCTCTCGAGGGACTCGCGCTGCGCGTCGGTCGCCGGGAACGCCACGGCGGCGGGCTGCGGTGCCGCGACGGTGTCGGTGAGCTTCGTCATGCCGCCGGCGGCGACGTTCAGCTCGGTGAGGCCGTTGTACTCCGCGACCGAGCCGGTGACCCGCACGTGGTCGCCCTCGGCGACCTGCGGTGCCGTGGCGGCCGAGAAGACGAAGAGGCCGTCGGACGCGGTGTGCGTCGCGAGGTCGAGCGCGCCACCGGTGCCCGGGGTCTGCACGGTGTAGCCGTTGAAGCCGCCCGTCGCGTACACGGCCGTCACGACGCCCGTGGTGACGACGTTCTTCCCGACGTAGGGGGAGGTGTCGGTGGTGCCCTGGACCTGGGCGATGGTCACGGTCTCGGCCGGCGTGCCCGGGTCCGTCGGCGTGCCGGGGTCGGTGGGCTCGGTCGGCGTGGTGGGTGCCGACGTCTCGCCCTTGGAGTTCGTCGGCGTGATCGTCGACGTGAGCGTGAAGTCGGCCGCGTTGTCGTCGGTGTCCGTGCCCGCGGCGTTCCGGACGAGTGCGTCCGGGACGTCGTTCGCGCTCGCCGGGTTCGTGGCGGGGGCCGTCTCGAACGTGTTCGACGTGCCGTACCCGAGGACGTCGACGACGCCGGCCGTTCCTGCTGCGACCGGACCGGCCGGCAGCGTCAGCGCCGTTGCCTGGTCGGCGAGGACGAGCGTCCCGCTGGCGCCGGAGGTGTTCAAGGACGACGTCACGTCGGGCGTCGGCAGCGCCGCACCGTTCTTCCCGTTCGACCCGCCCGACACGAGGAACGTGCCCTTCGCCGGGACCGTCCCCGTGAGCGGGACCACGGTCGACGACTTCCCGGTGCTCGTCGCGGCGCGGTACTGCAGCGACCAGCCCGCGACCGACACGGGGGCGTCGGTGGGGTTCCGGAGCTCGACGAACCGGTTCGTGAACGGCTGGTTCGCGCTGCCGCCCTTGAGGAAAGCCTCCGCGATGACGAGGCCGGTCCCGGCGGTGTCCGCGCTGGCGGCGGAGACGGAGGCGAGTGGCGCTGCGAGGAGCGTCGCGGCCACGGTGGCGCACAGCAGGGTGCGCCCGACGATCTTGGGCATGCTGACCTTCGGTCGGAGACGGGGATCGTCCGACCGTACCGACCTGCGGAGTCCCTCAGGTTGCGCTCCGGTAAACCCTTGCGATCGATCCCGTCAGCCCTCGCTCAGCACGCGCAAGAGCGTCACACCGATCGCGATGACGTACCAGCCGACCATGTTCCCGCGCCTCGTGGCGAGTGCCAGCGAGCCCGCCATCGCGGCGAGCGCCACGGCGGCTGCGAGGAGCCGGATGGCCGGGCTCTGGTGGTCGACGCCGACCACGCAGCAGGCGAGCGTCGCGAGGACGACCAGTAGTGCGGTGAATCGCCTCCGTCGGGGAGTGCCTGTGCCCAACGAAGTTTGTTCGCTCACGGCGCCACCGTCCTGGTCCGCAGCCAACCAGCAAGGACCGGAAGCACGATCCAGATCAGGCCTGAGGTGATCGTCGCGAGGATCTCACCCTCCCCCGTCATGCCGTTCTGCACCGATCCGAAGCGGATGTAGGCGGTCCAGGACCCGAGGAACGCGAGGACGACGTCGAGCACGAGCATCACTCCGAGAACAGTCACGAGGCCGAGTGCCAGGGAGCGAAGACTCGCGCCGATGCCGAACCCGAAAGCCGCTGAGGAGAAGCAGAGAGCGGCAACCTGCAGGACGGACGCTCCGATGGACCACGAGGAGAGGTGGCCCCCGAGTGCGACGCCCACGAGCGCTCCTGCTGAGCCCACCAGGGCCGTGAACACGATCACGCCCGCGATGATCGCACCACATGCAACGAACCTCCCCCAGTAGATCGCGTCACGGGTGAGGCCGGCGAGCAGGCCATCACGTTCGCCTCCGCGTGACGCATCGCCAACGCCGACCACGACGCCGACGATCGACGCAGCCAACGCCGCGGGAAGGCCCGCCGTCACGATGACCTCGCCCGCGTTGAAGCTCGACGTCTTCGTGATCAGCGAAACACTGAATCCACCGCACACGACGATGAGCAGCGCGAGGACTCCGAAACCCGCGGCCGCACCCGCGGTGTCGAGGCGCTTCAGCACCTCGATCTTCGTCAGCTCGACGAAGGTGATCACTGCACTCCCTCCGCTTCGAACTCAGCCGAGGTGATCTCCTCGTACAGCGATTCCAGCGACCGCGCCACGGGCGCCGCAGACAGCACGTCGACGCCGATGGCGGTGGCGATCCGGACTGCCTCGGCTGTAGTCGTTCCGAGTCGCACCGCGCTGCGGTGCAACGTCGCAGGCACACCACGCTCGCTGGCCGCCGCCACCAGAACGGCGGGATGGTCGACCTCGAGCTCGCACGCAACAGCCTTCGAAGCGCTCATGCGCTCGACGCGCACGATCTCCCCCTTGCTGACGAACACTGCGTCGTCGATCATCGTCTCCAACTCGCCGAGCAGATGACTCGACACGATCACTGTCGCGTCGGCGCGGCGCAGGCTCGCTACGACCCCCCGCACCCAGGTGATGCCGTTCGGGTCGAGACCGTTCATCGGTTCGTCGAGGAGAACGAGGTCCGGCGACCCGAGGAGTGCAACCCCGATCGAGAGCCGCATCTTCATCCCCAGCGACAGCGCTCCCACACGGCGCTTCAGTACGGCTCCGAGGCCGACCTGGTCGGCCATCGCGGCAGCAGCGGCAGGACCGGCGCCCACGAGTCGAGCGCGGAGGAGCAGCACCTCCCTGACCGATCGGCCACGATGCAGGTCCGCGTCACCGAACACGGCACCAACTGCTGCCCCGTGTTGCCACGGCACCCCTTCGAGCGAACCCCGGTCGGGCAACACGAGGCCCGCGAGAACAGACAGCAGTGTGGACTTCCCCGCACCATTGGGACCGATCAGACCGTAGACCCGTCCCGGTTGCAGCTGTATCGAGGCCTCGCTGAGACGAGGCCTCCCGCGCCCCCGGAGACTGACGTTGCTGATTTGGATCATCTTTCGTCCCCTTCAACGGTGTGGGCGACCAGATCGCCCGGCCGCCCACACCACGACTCAGATCATCCGAAGAAGTAGTCCCAGAGAGCACTGAACAGCTCCTGGAGGCTCATCTGCGCGATCGCGTTGATGCCTGCTCGGATCCACGCTGCGAGCCCGTTCCACCAGCTCTTGAACGCATTGACGCCGTTCCGCAGTGCCGTCTTCATCGCTGGGATGACGGACGACGCGTTGCGCTTGATCCAGTCGACGATCGGTCCGATCGGGACGCGATCGGTCGAAGGCTCACCCGCCGGCGCGTTCGTCCCGGCCACCGACCCATTGGTGACCGTGACGGGCATGGCCCTTGAATTGGTCGCGGTCCCGCCGATGCTCGTTGGGCTGATGCTCGCCGGCTGCGCTGAGGCAGCAGTGACCCCGACAGAACCGAGCATCGCTCCCGCGACGATGACCCCGACGACACCAGCGACACGGATGTTCTTCATGGTGATTCCCCAATCGTTCAGCGGCTTCTCTGCCGCAGAACCACCATGTCATACATCTCGTCTCATATTCCAGTGGCTCGGCGATGGTGGAGATGGGAACAAGGCATCGGGTCCGGATTGTCAGGACCCCACCGGCACCCACTCCCGCCCCACCCGGTGCACCGCGGGCCCGTGCCCCGGCAGCACGATCTCCGGGATCGGCAGCGCCCGCGCGGACTCGAGCGCGACCGCCTGGTCCGCCGTGAAGAACGGCGTGATCATCCGCGGCCTCGGTGCCCACGACGCCGGCTGCGTGTCGTGGCGGGAGACGACGGCGTCCCCGGTGACGATCGCATCAGCCGCGGGCAGCAGGTACGCGGTGGACCCGTCGGTGTGCCCGGTGGCGGGGAACGGCGTGATCGCCCGACCGTCGAAGTCCGCCGCGGTGAACGCGCGCACGCTCGGCACCTCGGTGCGCCGGAGTGCGTCGGACCGCACCGCGCTGGCGAGCCAGCGCAGGACCCGCGGCGCGGCGAGCCGGCCGCCGAGCTCGGCGGGCGTGACCTGCTGGCGCGACGGTCCGCGGACGTTCGCGACCTCGTCCGCGTGCGCGAGCACCTCGACGTGCGGGTGCCGCTCGAGGATCCCCGGGATGCCGCCGACGTGGTCGACGTGCCCGTGCGTCACGTAGACCCGGCGGAGGTCGTCGAGGTCGTGTCCGGCGTACCGGACGGTGTCGAGCACGAGCTCGGTGTCGGCCGGGTAGCCGGCGTCGATCAGGGCGACCCCGTCCTCCTCGGCCAGGACCACCCAGTTCGACACCGGTCCCTCGACGAACACCACCCCGGGTGCGACGGAGACGACGGAGCGGGGTTCGCGAGCGGTCATCCACCGACGCTATCGGAGCCGTCGTCGGCCGATCGCTTCGCGCGCGTCTGCACGGCGCGGGCGGCCAGCTCGTCGTCGGCCGGGTAGCCGACCTCGGTGAGCGTCAGCCCCTTCGCGGGTGCGACCTTGAACGCGCTGGTCCGCTCCCCCGCCACCCGCAGCTCCTCGAGCCGCTCCGGCCCGAAGCGGCCCTCGCCCACGGCGATGGTGGCCCCCACCATCGCACGCACCATGGAGTGACAGAACGCGTCGGCCTGGAGGCTCGCCACCAGCACGCCATCCGGCTCGCGGTCCCAGCGGAACTCCTGGAGCGTCCTGATGGTCGTCGCGCCCTCGCGCGGCTTGCAGAAGGCCGCGAAGTCGTGCAACCCCAACAGCGTCAGCGCACCTCGCTCCATCGCTGCCGCGTCGAGCCGCGCCGGGTGCCAGAGCGTGTGCCCACGACGCCGTGGATCGCGGGGGGCGTCGAGGTCGGCGACCCGGTAGGCGTAGCGCCGCCAGAGCGGGGAGAACCGGGCGTCGAACCCGGCAGGTGCGACCGAGGCCCGCGCGACGACGACGTCCCCCTCCGGTCCGGCCAGGCCGTTGAGCCGCCGCACCAGCCCGTCGAGCGACGCCGCTGGCGAGCCGCGCTTCGCCACGAGCGCCGCCCACTGCTCGGCCGTGAGGTCCAGGTGCGCGACCTGCCCGGACGCGTGCACCCCGGCGTCGGTGCGCCCGGCGACGGTGAGCTGCGGGGCGTCCCCCCAGCGCGTGAACACGGTGGCCAGCGCCGCCTCGAGCGCCCCCTGCACGGTCCGCAGCCCCGGCTGCCGGGCCCACCCGGAGAACGCCGCCCCGTCGTACGCGACGTCGAGCCGCAGCCGCACCCCGTCCTCCTGCAGCCCGGTCTCGCTCACACCCCCACGGTACCGATGTCAGCGCCGCGTCAGCGCCACGTGAGTGCCGGGCGGCAGCATCGGTCACGACATCGACGAGAGGAACAGCGATGACGACGACACCACCCGCCGTGGAGGCCATCGGCCTGGTCAAGACGTTCGGCCAGAACCGCGCCGTGGACGGGGTCGACCTCCGCGTGGAGGCCGGGACCGTGTACGGCGTGCTCGGCCCGAACGGCGCCGGCAAGACCACCACGATCAGCATGCTCGCGACCCTGCTGAAGCCCGACGCCGGCGAGGCCCGCGTCTTCGGCCACGACGTCCGTCGGGAGCCCCAGCAGGTCCGCCGGCTCATCGGCGTCACCGGCCAGTACGCGAGCGTCGACGAGACGCTCAGCGCGACCGAGAACCTCGTCGTCTTCTCGCGGCTGCTCGGTCTGTCCCGCGCCGAGTCGAAGCGGAAGTCGGCCGAGCTCCTCGAGCGGTTCGGCCTGACCGAGGCCGCCAGGCGCCCGCTCAAGGCCTTCTCCGGCGGCATGCGACGGCGTCTCGACCTGGCGGCGAGCCTGATCGCGCAGCCGCCGCTGATCTTCCTCGACGAGCCGACGACCGGCCTCGACCCGCGGACCCGCGCGCAGATGTGGGACACGATCCGGGAGCTCGTGCAGACGGGCTCCACGGTGCTGCTGACGACGCAGTACCTCGACGAGGCCGACCAGCTGGCCGACCGGATCGCGGTGATCGACCACGGTCGTGTCGTCGCCGAGGGGACCGGCGACGAGCTCAAGGCGTCGATCGGCACCGCGTCGCTGCAGCTCCGACTCGCCGACGCCCTCCGGCTCGACGCCGCGAGGAGCATCGTCCGGACGACCCTCGGCGTGGAGGCGGTGGTGAGCCCAGAGGGCTCCCGCCTGACCGCGCCGATGGCCGAGCCGGACCGGGTCACCGACCTGCTCGTGTCGTTCCGCGACGCCGGCATCTCCCTCGCCGAGATGAGCGTGCAGAAGCCCACGCTCGACGAGGTCTTCCTGACCATCACGGGTGCCCCGGCCACGGCCGACGAGGACACCCAGCGCGAGCTCGAAGGGAGCATCGCATGACCACGCTGACCCCGTCGGCCCCCACCACGCCCCGCATCACCCCGCGGCCCGGAGTCGGCGGCACCGGACTCGGTGCCACGGTCCGGCAGTCCTTCACGATGGCGTACCGCGGCCTGGTCAAGGTCCGTCGCACGCCGGAACAGCTGTTCGACGTGACGCTCATGCCGATCGTCTTCACGGTGATGTTCACGTACATCTTCGGCGGCGCGATCTCCGGCAACGTGGCGGCCTACCTGCCGATCATCATCCCCGGCATCCTCGTGCAGACGAACATCACGTCGTCGATCGTCACCGGTGTGCAGCTCCGCGAGGACATGGACAAGGGTGTCTTCGACCGCTTCAAGTCGCTCCCGATCGCCCGCATCGCCCCGCTCGCCGGGGCGCTGCTCGCCGACACGGTCCGGTACGCGATCGCGACGACCATCACGTTCATCACCGGCTTCGCGATGGGACTGCGTCCGGCCGGTGGCCTCGGTGCGGTCGTGCTGGCCGCAGTGCTCGTCATCGTGGTCGCGTGGGCGATCAGCTGGATCTTCGCCTACTTCGGCGTCGTGGCACGCACCGCGTCGAGCGTCTCCGGCATCTCCAACCTGGTGCTGTTCCCGCTGACCTTCCTGTCGAACGCGTTCGTGCCGGCCGACACGCTGCCGGACTGGCTGCGCTGGTTCTCCGAGGTCAACCCGATCTCGCACCTCATCACGGCGGTCCGCGACCTCGTCAACCACGGCCAGGTCGGCGGGGACCTGGTGTTCTCGCTCGTCGGCGCCGCGGTCGTCGTTGCCGTGTTCGCACCGCTCACGGTGCGCGCCTACATGCGGAAGGCCTGACACCTCCGGGTTCAGGCGACGGTGCACAGCTCCTCGAGCAGTGCCCGCAACGCCGTCACGGCCTCGGTCCGGTCCCATCCGGCCGAGGCCGTCTCGGCGTCCACGACCGCATCCGCTCCGACCACGTCGACCAGCAGCGGACGCAGCCGGCGGTGGGCGAGCACCGCGAAGTCCTGCCGCGAGCCGAACCGTGTCGCCAGGCCCCAGCACCTGGCAGCCTCAGCGGGCATCCCCCGGCGCAGCGCGACGAGCGCGATCCCGATGAGCGTGGTGCCGATGACCGGCAGGTCCAGCCACCACGGGTGCAGACGCAACATCACCAGGGCCCCGATCCGCAGGTGGCGCGCGATGGCCCGCTGCTCGGCCTGGAGGCCCGGCTCGGTCCCGCCGGACCGGCTCGCCGCCGCCTCGTCCTCCGCCACGATGCGCGCGGCCCCGGCCATCAGCCACCAGTTCTGCGTGCGCTTGCGTCGGGGCACCACGAAGTCCCACGCGCGGCGCCAGTGCTCGGCGGCGCCGTCGAGGTCGCCGTCCGCGCGGCTGCACTCGGCGTCGATGGCGATCGCGATCACCCCGACCTGCACGGCGTCGTCCTCGAAGCCGCCGCGGTTCGCCACCGGCTGGTCGCCGAGGTCGGCGGCGATCGACCTGGCGAGGTCGACGTCCCCGGTGGCCGCGGCACAGAGTCCGACGGTCCATCCGATCTCGTACAGGTCGTCCTCGGCGCCGAACACCTCGAGCCGTTCCCGCGCGACGGCCGCCGCGGCGAGCGCCTCGGCGTGCTGCCCGTCCTGTGCGAGGAGCTGTGCCAGCGTGACGGCGACGGAGCCCAGCGCCCACGCGTCGTCGACCCGTTCGGCGAGCTCCCCGGCGCGATGGGCGAAGCGCAGCGCGTCCGCGTGCTCGCCGTCGTTCTCGGCCAGGGGTGCGCTGAGCAGGAACGCGAGACAGGCCACGCCCTCGTCGTCGCCGTCCCGGTAGCGCGCGAGCAGAGCCATGCCGTCGTCGGGGCGCCCGAGGGTGAGGAGCAGGGCCGCCTGGGCGTCGAGTGTCGCCGCGCCGGTGGGCCCGAGACGCACCACCCGGCGGAGCGCGGAGATGGCCCACGCGGCGGTCCGACGGTCGGTGAAGACGGACGACGCCCCGATCAGGACCAGCCCGAGCGTCACGGCGGCGCGGTCCTCCGGCAGCGGCGGGGTCCGGCGGAGCATCGGCAGCAGGTCCGGGGCGATCGTGACCACCTCACCGTGCGCACCACGGAGCGTCCAGTACCCGCCGAGCGCGGCGAAGACCTGGGCGACCGTGCGGTGGTCCCCGTCGTGGAGCCCCCACCGGAGCAGCGTGACGAGGTTGTCGGCCTCGTGCCCGACCTCGCGGAACCACCGGCGCTGCCGCTCCCCCGTCGCCGTGAACATGTTGCGTTCCGCCGAGAAGTCCCGTCCCCAGCGGAGCATGGCCGCACGGACGGCATCCGTGGCGCCACGCTCGGCGAGCCGGGCCGCACCGAACTCGCGCACGGTCTCGAGCAGGCGGTACCGCACCGGCTCACCCTCGTGCTCGACGAGCTGCACGAGGGACTGCTCGACGAGCTCCGCCAGGTCGTCGAGGGCGTCCTCGTGCCGGGCCGGGTCGGCAACGGCTTCGACCGCGTCGACCGCCAGCCCGTCCGGGAAGAGCGCGAGCCGGGTGAGCAGGTCGCGGGCTCCGTCGTCGAGCAGCCGCCAGCTCCACTCGATCACGGCGAGGAGCGTCCGGTGTCGCTCGGGCGCACTGCGGTCGCCGCCGCGGAGCAGGGCGAACCGGTCGTCGAGCCGCCCTTCGATCTCCTCGGCGCTCATCCCCCGGATGCGTGCTGCCGCGAGCTCGATCGCGAGCGGTGACCCGTCGAGTCGCGTGCAGATGCTCCGGACGGTGTCGACGGGGAGCACGGCACCGGGGCGTGCGGCCCGTGCTCGTTCGGTGAACAGCCGGACCGCGGACCCGTCGGCCTCGACGGGCAGCGGTGCGAGGGCTGCGACGACCTCGCCGGCGATGGCGAGGGGTGCCCTGGACGTCGTCAGCACGCGGAGCGACGGCAGCACGGCGAGCAGGTCGGCGGTGAACGCGGCGGCGGCCTCGACCAGGTGCTCGCAGTTGTCGAGCACGAGCATGGTCGGTTCCTCGGCGAGTGCCCGGACCACCCGTCCCCACAGGTCGGAGACGACCGCATCCCGGAGCGATCGAGCGCCCCGCACCTCAGCGATCCCGAGCAGCGCCCCGAGCGCGGGCACGATGTCCTCGCCGACGGTGAGCGGCGCGAGTTCGAGCACGACCACACCGCGGTCCTCGGCGACCGTGGCCGCGACCGCCTGCGCCAGCCGTGTCTTGCCGAGCCCACCCGCCCCGAGGATCGTCACCAGCCGCCCCTCGGACAGCAGGTCCGTGACGGCCGCGAGGTCGGCCTCCCGTCCGACCAGCGTGTTGGGCGCTGCCCGCAGGCCGACGCGGCGGACGGCACCGGGACCGGCGGGCGCTCGGCGGAGCATCTCGGCGTTCAGCCGCACGAGCTCTGCGGACGGGTCGGCACCGAGGCCGTCGGCCAGGCGTTCCCGGTGGGCGGCGAAGGCGGCGAGCGCCTCGGCGGTGCGTCCGGCCGCGTCGAGCGCGCGCATCGAGCCGGCGACGGCGGCCTCGTCGAACGGGTCGGCATCGGCCTGCTCTCGCCAGACGGCCACGGCGCCGTCCGCGTCCCCGGCGTCGAGCAGGGCCGAGCCGAGTGCGCGGCGGAGTGCACGGCGAGCCACGTCCGCTCGGTGGGCGAGCGCTTGCCCGAGGTCACCCTCGACGTCGTCGCCCGGCTCGCCACGCCAGGTCGCGAGCGCCGCCCGGAGTCCGGCGTCCGCCCGGGTGCCCTCGGCGGCCAGCTGCTCGGCGCAGGCGAGGTCGACGTCCTCGGGGCGGACGCCGAGCGCGTACCCGGTCGCCGTCGAGACGACCAGCCCGTCGGTGGTGGTCCGTCGGAGCCGTGAGACGAGGGTCTGGAGCGCTGCCCGAGCGCCCTTCGGCGGGGTGTCGCCCCAGAGCTGGTCGATGAGCGCGTCCGTCGTCATGGCGTGCCCCCGAGCGAGGACCAGCGCGGTCACGAAGGCCCGCGCGAGTGCTCCGGGCACCGGTGCGGGGACGCCCGTCGGGTCCTCGACCAGGACCGGTCCGAGGACGGCGATGCGGGGGTGCGCTGCCACAGAGCGAGTCTAGGTCGGGGACGGCGGACGCGGTCTTCTCGTCCACGCCGGGTGCGGCCTGGCGCACGTGCGACGACACGGCTTGCACGGTCGACGTCGTCCACGACGGCACGTGGACGCGGTACTTCCTCACGAAGCGGGTCGCGCCGGACACCGGTTCCGCCGTCCAGCGGTGGGCGGAGTCGTCCTTCAGCTCCGCGGCTGACCGACCTCGGAGCCGAACGGTCCGGTCTTCGTGTCGAGGGACTCCGTCGCGCGGCGCTCCGACTCGACGATGCCCCGCAGCGCCACGAGCGCCGCGGACGTCACCGCCACGTCCGACGGGTTCTCGCGGCTCGCGTCGAGGGCACGCTCCACCTCGGCGATCGCCTCGTCGCCGGCGCTCGCCGGGCACTCGCCCCGGATCATGCACGCGAGGTCGCGGAGTGCCTTCGCGAGCGGTCCCGCGAAGGCCGGGTCCGGGCGTCCGAGCCCGGCGGAGACCGGACCGGTCCGGGCGACGAGCTCGGTGAGGTCGGTCGTGTACCAGGCGACCCGCTCCAGCGCACGGAAGCGTGCGCCGTCCTGCTGCAGACGAGCCCGCGATCCCCGCAGGGCCCCGCGCGGGTTCAACTTGCGGCTCTCGTGGGCGATCGAGACGCGAGACCGGACGTCGGCGATCGCGCGGTCCAGCCGGTCCTGCTGCTGGTCCCAGGCACGCTCGTCACGCTCGCCGGTCTCGAGGACCTCGGCGAGGCCGTCGATGTGGTCCGCGAGCACCCCGTTCACCGCGTCGATGCGGTGTTCGGCGTCCCAGAAGCGCAGCGGCGGGAAGATGAGGAAGTTCACGAGCAGACCGATCACCACGCCGACCGCCATCTGCACGAGGTACCCGAGCGAGTACCCCTCGGCGTGCGCGCCACCGACGAGCAGGACGAACAGGGCCGCCGTGGAGACCCACGAACTCCCCTCACCGAGGATCCGGAACCCGCCGACGAGCACGCCGATGCCGACGGCGAGGGCGATCGCGATGAAGCCCGGGTCGCCGATCCACATCGTGAAGCCGGCGATGACGATCCCCAGGCCGATGCCGACGAGTGTCTGGATCCCGCTGCGGAGCCCGGCGAACACCGTCGTCTGCATCGCCACCACCGCGCCGAGCGGGGCGTAGTACGGGTACTCCGACGCGACGCCGGGGACGTGCTGCGCGACGAACCACGCCAGGCACGCGGCGAACGCGGCCTTCGCGGCGTGCAACAGCCGCGGCTGTGTGCCCGACGTCCGGCTCCAGCGCCAGACCCGCGTCCCCGCCCCCGCGACGTGTTCGAATCCCATGCGTCCCTCTCGATGCGGACCTCGGCGGGCCCGACCGGTCACCGTACCGGCCGGCGGCTGTGAGCCCGACCGCCCCGGGCCTCGCGGCTGCCGATGCGGACCTGCCCGACGCGGACATGCCGGACGCGGATCTGCCGGGCGCGGACCCGTCAGGCGCGGACCCGCCGGATGCGGAACGGCCCCCGCAGCGGCGTGCTGCGGGGGCCGTTCGTGCTCGTGTGCGAGCGGACCTACTTGTCGTCGGCCTTCTCGGCGGCGTCGGCCTCGACCTCGGCGGCAGCCGGGGTCTCGGTCTCCGACTCGACGGGAGCGGACTCCTCGGTGGTCTCGGTCTCCTCGACCGGGGCCTCTTCGGTGCTCGTCTCCTCGGTGCTGGTCTCCTCGGCGGTCGGCTCCTCGACCGGCGCTGCGGCGGCCGGGGCCGCGGAGCTGCGCGTCACGGGGGCCGGCGTGCCGGAGACGGGCTCGAGCACGAGCTCGATCGACGCGAGGGGCGCGTTGTCGCCCTTGCGGAAACCGAGCTTCGTGATGCGGGTGTAGCCGCCCTGGCGGTCGGCCACCTGCGGCGCGATCTCCGTGAACAGCGTGTGCACGACGGTCTTGTCGCGGAGGGCCGCGATGACCCGACGACGGGCGTGCAGGTCGCCGCGCTTCGCGAACGTGATGAGCCGCTCGGCGACCGGACGGAGGCGCTTGGCCTTCGTCTCGGTGGTCGTGATGCGACCGTGCGTGAAGAGGGCGTTGGCGAGGTTGCTCAGGAGCAGGCGCTCGTGGGCGGGACCGCCACCGAGGCGGGGGCCCTTGGTGGGCTTCGGCATGTCAGTTCTCCAGTGGTGAAAGAGTGGTGCGCGCCGTGACGACGCGCGTGCGCATCAGCGCGAGGTCAGTTGCTGGACTCGTCCTCGTCGTACCCGCTGTAGAAGTGGGCGCCGTCGAATCCGGGGACGGTGTCCTTGAGGGACAGGCCGAGCTCGGTGAGCTTGTCCTTGACCTCGTCCACCGACTTCTGACCGAAGTTGCGGATGTTCATGAGCTGCGTCTCCGACAGGGCGACGAGCTCGGACACCGTGTTGATGCCCTCCCGCTTGAGGCAGTTGTAGCTGCGGACCGACAGGTCGAGGTCCTCGATCGGGGTCTGCAGCTCGTTCGAGAGCACGGCGTCGACCGGCGCCGGGCCGATCTCGATGCCCTCAGCCGCCGTGTTCAGCTCGCGGGCGAGACCGAACAGCTCGACGAGCGTCCGACCGGCCGACGCGATGGCGTCGCGCGGCGTGATGGCCGGCTTCGACTCGACGTCGACGACCAGACGGTCGAAGTCCGTGCGCTCACCGGCACGCGTCGCCTCGACGCGGTAGGTGACCTTGAGGACCGGCGAGTAGATCGAGTCGATCGGGATCTGACCGGCCTCGCTGAACTCCGAACGGTTCTGCGTCGCCGAGACGTAGCCGCGGCCACGCTCGATGGTGAGCTCGAGCTCGAAGCGCGCGGTGTCGTTCAGGGTCGCGATGACGAGGTCCGGGTTGTGGATCTCGACGCCGGCCGGCGCGGAGATGTCCGCGGCGGTGACCTGACCGGCACCCTGCTTGCGCAGGTACGCCGTGATGGGCTCGTCGTGCTCGCTGGAGACGACCAGGCTCTTGATGTTGAGGATGATCTCCGTGACGTCTTCCTTGACACCGGGAACGGTGCTGAACTCGTGGAGGACGCCGTCGATGCGGATGCTCGTGACCGCAGCACCGGGGATCGAGGAGAGGAGCGTGCGGCGCAGCGAGTTCCCGAGGGTGTAGCCGAAGCCCGGCTCGAGCGGCTCGATGACGAAGCGCGAGCGGTGCTCGGAGATCGACTCCTCAGTGAGGGTGGGGCGCTGTGCAATGAGCACTGTGGGATTCCTTTCGGCGAAGTGTCCGCTATATGACACTTGGCGGTACGACGGGGCCGGCGAGGCCCCGACGGGTCTGTTGAGTTGTGATCACGCGCACTGACGTACGCGATCGAACGACCAGGAATGGCCGTCCCCGCTCGGGCCCTCCGGGAGACGGATCTCCGTCAGGGACCGAGTAGGGGACGGCCGGTTGCTCCTCGCGTCAGACGCGACGGCGCTTGGGCGGGCGGCACCCGTTGTGCGCCTGCGGCGTGACGTCGTTGATCGAGCCGACCTCGAGGCCAGCGGCCTGGAGGGAGCGGATCGCGGTCTCGCGACCGGAACCCGGGCCCTTCACGAACACGTCGACCTTCTTGACGCCGTGCTCCTGCGCCTGACGCGCAGCGGACTCGGCGGCGAGCTGCGCCGCGAACGGCGTCGACTTGCGCGAGCCCTTGAAGCCGACGGCACCGGAGGACGCCCAGCTGAGGACGGCGCCCGACGGGTCGGTGATGCTGACGATGGTGTTGTTGAACGTGCTCTTGATGTGGGCCTGGCCCACTGCGACGTTCTTCTTCTCCTTGCGGCGCGGCTTGCGCGCGGCAGTCTTGGGGGTAGCCATGGTGATCTCCTATCGGGCCTTCTTCTTGCCTGCCACGGTGCGCTTCGGGCCCTTGCGGGTACGCGCGTTGGTCTTGGTGCGCTGACCGCGCACGGGGAGACCACGACGGTGGCGGAGACCCTCGTAGCTGCCGATCTCGACCTTGCGGCGGATGTCGGCGGCCACCTCGCGGCGGAGGTCACCCTCGACCTTGAAGTTGCCCTCGATGTAGTCGCGGAGGGCGACGAGCTGGTCGTCGGTGAGGTCCTTGACGCGGATGTCACCGGAGATACCGGTGTCCGCGAGCGTCTTGACCGCGCGGGTGCGGCCGACGCCGTAGATGTACGTGAGTGCGATCTCCACGCGCTTCTCGCGCGGGATGTCGACGCCTGCTAGACGTGCCATGTGCTGGCTGCTCCTGTTGTCGATGGAGGTGTGGCGCAGTACCGGTGCTCGGGCCTCCGCCCCGAGGTGTCCCCCCGTCCCGGCCGGAGCCGCGAGCGGAGTTCTGGTACTGCGTGTTCGGTGTTCAGTTGTGGTTCCTGCGCAGGCCGCCGGTCGGCGTCCGGTCAGGCAGACCCGGGGACTAGCCCTGGCGCTGCTTGTGACGCGGGTTGCTCTTGCAGATCACCATGACGCGGCCCTTGCGGCGGATGACACGGCAGTGCTCGCAGATGGGCTTGACGCTGGGGTTGACCTTCATTGCTGTTTCCTCGTGCTCGCTGGCTTCGTGCTCGGCGGGTTCGCCGGGCCGTTCCTTTCCAGCTCGCGGATCACTTGTAGCGGTAGACGATCCGGCCGCGGGTCAGGTCGTACGGGCTCAGCTCCACGATCACGCGGTCCTCGGGGAGGATGCGGATGTAGTGCTGGCGCATCTTCCCGGAGATGTGCGCGAGGACCTTGTGCCCATTGGTCAGCTCAACGCGGAACATCGCGTTGGGCAGAGCTTCGAGCACCGAGCCTTCGATCTCGATGACGCCGTCTTTCTTGGCCATAGCCTCACTGTCGCTTGGTTGGATTACGGTGTGATCCCCGAACCGGTCTGCGGGTCGGGCGCCACGCCGAGACGGCATGACACACCAAAGATCGATCTTATGGGAAAGTGGTCGGATTGCCAAGTGTGGGCGGCGCCTCCCCCGAGTTGGGGTGTTCCTGAGGGCGTGGCCGCCGTTCCACAGTGGTTCCACGGCGCGTTCGCGGGGGAGGACGAGGAGTCCAGCCCTACGGTGACGATGCAGCCACCTGAACGGAGACCACGTGCCCGACGCCACCAGGCCCTTCGCTCGTCACGGACGACTCCCCCGCCGGCGCGGCTGGGCGACGCTCGTGATGGTCGTCGCCTCGACGCTCGCCGTGGTCCTCGTCAGCGGGACGAGCGTCGCGGCCATCGCCGGTGCCCAGCTCGCCAGCGCCCCGAAGTCGGTCAAGCTGAGCAAGGACGACCAGAACACCGCGGCGTCCGCCGACATCACCGCGATCCCGGGCGGCGCGAACATCCTCCTGATCGGCAGCGACACCCGCGTCGGGCAGTTCGACGCGAGCGATGACGTCGAGGGCGCCCGCAACGACGTCACCATGCTCATCCACGTATCCCAGGACCACACCCAGCTGACCGCGGTGAGCTTCCCGCGCGACCTGATGGTGCCGATCCCCGCATGTTCGAACCCGGAGACGGGCACGAGCTACCCGGCGGCACGGTCCGCACAGTTCAACACCGCGCTCGGCAACGGCGGCGTCTCGTGCGTCGTGGACACCGTCGAGAACCTCACCGGGCTGACCATCCCGTACGCCGGGATGATCACGTTCGACGGCGTCATCGAGATGTCGAACGCGCTCGGCGGCGTCGACGTCTGCGTCGCGAAGGCCATCGACGACTCGTACACGGGGTTGCACCTGGACGCCGGGTCGCACTCGCTCGAGGGGTCGGACGCCCTCGCCTTCCTCCGCACCCGGCACGGCGTCGGCGACGGCAGCGACCTCGCCCGGATCAGCTCGCAGCAGGTCTTCCTCTCCGCGCTCCTGCGGAAGGTGACCTCCGACGGCACGCTCTCCAACCCGATCACGCTCTACAAGCTCGCCGGAGCGGCCCTGCACAACATGGTGCTCTCCGACGGGCTGAACCAACCGCGGACCCTGGTCGGCCTCGCCGGCATGCTGCGCGGGATGAGCACGTCCGACATGCTCTTCGTGCAGTACCCGGTCGCGGACGACCCGGACGACTCGGCACGGGTGGTCGTCGACGAGACGGCGGCACACACGCTGAACGTGGCCCTGCAGACCGACCAGAAGACGACGCTCGGCGACTCGACCACGGGGCGCGCATCCGAGGAGCAGAGCGACGCACCCAGCACGCCGGCGGCCCCGACGACTCCGGCGCCGACGGCGCCGACGGGCGGCGCGAGCACCAGCGCGCCGAGCCAGAGCGCCACGCCGCTGCCGTCGTCGATCACCGGGCAGAGCGCGGCGGAGCAGACCTGCTCCGTCGGCAACTGACGCCGACGGGGCGGGCGCACACCGCGCCTCCCGTCCGGCTCGCGCCGTCCGCAGTGCGGGACCGGACGGGAGGCCGGCCCTACGCGATCGGGACCGGCGTCACTCCCAGCGGGGCCAGCCCGGATGCGCCGCCGTCGGCGGCCGTGAGCACCCAGATCCCGTCGGCGTGGACGGCGACGCTGTGCTCCCAGTGCGCCGCGTCGGAGCCGTCCAGGGTGCGGACGGTCCACTCGTCGTCGTCGGTCGAGCTGTCGATCGTGCCGGCCGTGACCATCGGTTCGATGGCGACGACCAGTCCGGGCCGGACCGCCGGACCGGCACCGCGGACACGGTGGTTGTACACCGGCGGTTCTTCGTGCATGGACCGGCCGATGCCGTGCCCGGTGAAGTCCTCGACGATGCCCCAGGCACCCGTCTCGTCGATGGCGTCCTCGACGGCGGCACCGACCTCGTGGAGGTTCCTCGCATGCGCCAGCGCGGCGATGCCGTGCCAGAGCGACCGCTCGGTCGTGTCGCAGAGCGTCTGCCGCGCCGTCGTGACCGCAGCGTCGCCGCCGGGGACCACCATGGTGAACGCGCTGTCGCCGTTCCACCCGTCGACCTCGGCGCCGGCGTCCACCGAGACGATGTCGCCCGGCTCCAGGACGCGGTCACCGGGGATGCCGTGCACGATCTCGTCGTTCACGGAGACACAGAGCGTGTGCCGGTACCCCGGCACGAGCTGGAAGTTCGGGATCCCGCCGCCGTCCCGGATGGTGCGCTCCGCGATCGCGTCGAGCGCACCCGTGGTGACACCGGGACGGACAGCCGCACGGACGGCCACGAGCGCTTCCTCGGTGAGCAGTCCTGGGCGCACCATGGCCCGGAGCTCCTCCGGCGTCTTGTAGATCGAGGGCTTGCGGAACCGCACCACGGGCGTCAGACGCCGGCGGTGAGCCCGCGCGACGCGAGCGCCGCCTGGATGCGGTCGCCGACCTCGTCGACCCCGCCCAGTCCGTCGACGTCGACCACGAGACCGCGCTGCTGGTACGCGTCCACGATCGGCGCGGTCTGCTCGACGTACACGGCCTGGCGACGACGGATCGTCTCCTCGTTGTCGTCGCTGCGTCCCTGCTCACCGGACCGCTTCAGCAGACGCCCGACGAGCGCGTCCTGGTCGGCGACGAGCCGCACGACGGCGTCGAGACCGGTGCCCTGCTCGGCGAGGAGGGCGTCGAGGTACTCGACCTGACCCACCGTGCGGGGGTACCCGTCGAGCAGGAAGCCGTGCTCGGCGTCGGGCTCTGCCAGTCGGGACTTCACGAGCTCGTTCGTCAACGAGTCGGGCACGTAGTCACCCGCGTCCATGATCGCCTTCGCCTGCACCCCGAGCGGCGTGCCCTCGGACACGTTCTTCCGGAAGATGTCACCCGTGGAGACGGCGGGGATCCCGAAGGTCTCGGCGATGCGGCCGGCCTGCGTTCCCTTCCCGGCTCCGGGAGGTCCGACGATGATGAGACGTGCGCTCAACGGAGAAGCCCTTCGTAGTGACGTTGCTGCAGCTGCGAGTCGATCTGCTTCACGGTCTCGAGACCGACACCCACGATGATGAGGATGCTCGCGCCACCGAACGGGAAGTTCTGGTTCGCGCCGAACAGCGCCAGTGCTGCCAGCGGGATGAGCGCGATGAGACCGAGGTAGAGCGAGCCGGGCAACGTCACCCGGGTCAGGACGTAGTCGAGGTACTCAGCGGTGGGTCGACCGGCACGGATGCCGGGGATGAACCCGCCGTACTTCTTCATGTTGTCGGCGACCTCTTCGGGGTTGAAGGTGATCGCGACGTAGAAGTAGGTGAACCCGACGATGAGCAGGAAGTACAGCACCATGTAGAACCAGTTGTCACCCGAGGTCAGGTTGCTCTGGATCCACGTGACCCACGCGGCCGGCGCGGAGCCGTCGGAGGGCTGGTTGAACTGCGCGACGAGTGCCGGCAGGTACAGCAGCGACGAGGCGAAGATGACGGGCACGACGCCGGCCATGTTCACCTTGATCGGGATGTAGGTGTTGTTGCCGCCGTAGGTCCGACGGCCGACCATGCGCTTGGCGTACTGCACCGGGATCCGTCGCTGCGACTGCTCGACGAATACCACGGCCATCATGATCACGAGGCCGACGAGGATGACGAAGAGGAACAGCTCGAAGGACTGCGACTGCTCGATCGCCCAGAGCGCGGAGGGGAACTGCGCTGCGATGGACGTGAAGATGAGCAGCGACATGCCGTTGCCGATGCCGCGCTCGGTGACGAGCTCACCCATCCACATGATCAGGCCGGTGCCGGCGGTCAGCGTGACGACCATGAGCATGATCGCGTACCAGCTGTCGTTCGAGATGATCGACGAGCAGGAGGGGCTGGCGTTCGTGCCGAAGAGCTGCCCGGAGCGGGCGACCGTGATCAACGTCGTGGACTGGAGCACACCGAGCGCGATCGTGAGGTAGCGCGTGTACTGGGTCAGCTTCGCCTGACCCGTCTGGCCCTCCTTGTAGAGGGCGTCGAAGTGCGGGATGACCACACGCAGCAGCTGCACGATGATCGACGACGTGATGTACGGCATGATGCCGAGCGCGAAGACCGAGAGCTTCAGCAGCGCGCCGCCGGAGAAGAGGTTGATGAGGTCGTAGAGCCCGCCGGAGGAGGACGCGCTCGCCAGGCAGGTCTGGACCGCGGCGTAGTCGACGTACGGTGCCGGGATGTACGACCCGAGGCGGAACAGCGCGATGATCGCGAGGGTGAAGCCGATCTTCTTGCGAAGGTCGGGGGTGCGCATGATGCGCGCGACCGCTCTGAACACGAGGACTCTCCGAACTAGTGGGACCGGACTTGCCGATCGAGCCGGGCGTGACTGCCCGAGGCCGGTACGCCGACCGCGCGACCCGGTGTCGCCACCGAGGTGACGGAGGACACCGGGCCTGCCATCAAGGAAACCGCAACGGCGGGGGCGGCGGGGGGCGAGGCGAGGTGGCGCCGGGCGAGAGGCCGGGCGGG
>NZ_VEAF01000002.1:284605-623967 GCF_007673775.1 Curtobacterium sp. 9128
GCACACCCGCGGGCCCCCCCGCCCAACCCGCCCCGCCCGCCCGACGGGACTACTGGGAGACGGTGCCGCCCGCAGCCACGATCTTGTCCTGGGCCGAGCCCGAGACCTTGTCGACCGTGACCGTGAGCGCCACGCTGATGTCACCCTGACCGAGAACCTTGACCTTCTCGTTCTTGCGGACCGCGCCCTTGGCGACGAGGTCGGCAACGGTGACGTCGCCACCGTTCGGGTAGAGCTCCGCGAGCTTGTCCAGGTTCACGACCTGGTACTCGACGCGGAACGGGTTCTTGAACCCGCGGAGCTTCGGGGTGCGCATGTGCAGCGGCATCTGCCCACCCTCGAAGCCGACGCGGACCTGGTACCGGGCCTTCGTGCCCTTGGTGCCACGACCGGCCGTCTTGCCCTTCGAACCCTCACCACGACCGACGCGGGTGCGGTCCTTCTTCGAGCCGGCGGCCGGACGAAGGTGGTGCACCTTCAGGATCTGGACGCGCTCGTTCTTCTCGTCGCTCATGCGTCGACCTCCTCGACCTTCACGAGGTGCGCCACCGTCGCGATGTACCCGCGGTTCTGGGAGTTGTCCTCGCGCAGGACCGTACGGCCGATGCGCTTGAGACCCAGGCTGCGGAGCGTGTCGCGCTGGTACTGCTTCTCGCTGATGACGGACTTCGTCTGCGTGATCTTCAGCATGGCCATCAGGCACCTGCCTTCTCGGTCGCTGCGGCACGTGCTGCCGCCTCGGCCTTCAGGAGGCGAGCCGGCACGACGTGGTCCACGTCGAGGCCACGACGTGCGGCGACGGCGCGGGGCTCCTCGAGCTGCTTGAGGGCCTCGACCGTGGCGTGCACGATGTTGATGGTGTTGGACGACCCGAGCGACTTGCTCAGGACGTCGTGGATGCCGGCGCACTCGAGCACGGCGCGGACCGGACCACCGGCGATGACACCGGTACCCGCAGCGGCCGGGCGGAGCAGGACGACACCGGCAGCAGCCTCACCCTGCACGGGGTGCGGGATGGTGTTGCCGACGCGCGGGACGCGGAAGAAGTTCTTCTTCGCCTCCTCGACGCCCTTGGAGATCGCCGTGGGGACCTCCTTGGCCTTGCCGTAGCCGACGCCGACGAGGCCGTTGCCGTCACCCACGACGACGAGCGCCGTGAAGCTGAAGCGACGACCACCCTTGACGACCTTCGAGACGCGGTTGATGGTCACCACGCGCTCGAGGAACTGGCTGTCGCCACCGCGGTTGTTGCGGTCGCGGCCCTGCTGACGGTCGCGTCCGCCACCACGACGGCCACGGTTGTCGGCCGAGTCGCGGTTGTTGGACGCGGAGCCCGCGGCGGTCTCGACCGGACGCTCGGCGACGGGGGCAGCAGCCTCCGCCTTGGCGTCGGTGGCCTTGGTCTCGGTGGCCTCGGTCGTCTGCTCGACGGCCGGGGTCTCCTCGGCACTGCTGTTGTTCGCGATGTCGCTCACAGGTTCAGCCCTCCTTCACGGGCACCATCGGCGATCGCGGCGACGCGACCGGCGTACTTGCTACCACCGCGGTCGAACACGACGGCCTCGACACCGGCGGACTTCGCACGCTCGGCGAGGAGCTCGCCGACGCGACGCGCCTTGGCGGTCTTGTCGCCGTCGAACGAGCGGAGGTCGGCCTCCATCGTCGACGCGCTGGCGAGGGTGTGGCCCTTCGAGTCGTCGATGACCTGCACGAACACGTGACGTGCCGAGCGGGTGACGGCGAGACGGGGACGTGCCTCGGTGCCGGTGATCTTCTTGCGGAGACGGTTGTGACGGCGGGCCTTCGCGGCCGCCTTGCTCTTGCCTCGAGTTCCGATGGCCATGATCACTTACCTGACTTTCCGGCCTTGCGGCGCACGTTCTCGCCCGCGTAACGGACACCCTTGCCCTTGTAGGGCTCGGGCTTCCGCAGCTTGCGGATGTTCGCAGCGACCTCGCCGACGGCCTGCTTGTCGATGCCGTTGACGGTGACCCTGTTGTTGCCCTCGACGGTGAAGCTGATGCCTGCCGGCGGCTCGACCGTGATCGAGTGCGAGTAGCCGAGCGCGAACTCGAGGTCCGAGCCCTTCGCCTGGACGCGGTACCCGGTGCCGACGACCTCCAGGCCCTTGGAGTAGCCCTGGGTGACGCCGGTGATCTGGTTCGCGATGAGGGTGCGGGTCAGGCCGTGGAGCGAGCGCGAGGTGCGCTCGTCGTCGGGACGCGTGACGAGGACCTGGTTCTCCTCGACGCTGGCCTGGATGGGCTCAGCGATGACGAGCGCGAGCTCGCCCTTCGGGCCCTTGACCGCGACGTTCTGACCGTCGATGGAGACGGTCACGCCTGCGGGGATGTCGATGGGGAGACGTCCGATTCGTGACATGTTCGATCACCAAACGTAGGCGAGGACTTCCCCACCCACGCCCTTCTGCTCGGCTTCGCGGTCGGTCAGGAGACCCGAGGAGGTCGACAGGATCGCCACGCCGAGGCCACCGAGGACCTGGGGGATCTCCGTCGACTTCGCGTAGACCCGGAGACCGGGCTTGGACACGCGCTTGATGCCGGCGATCGAACGCTCGCGCTCGGGGCCGTACTTCAGCTCGATGGTGAGGGTCTTGCCCACGCGGGCGTCCTCGACCTTCCACTCGCTGATGTAGCCCTCACGCTTGAGGATGTCGGCGATGGTGGTCTTGAGCTTGCTGCTCGGGAGCGAGACGGCGTCGTGGTGCGCCGAGTTCGCGTTCCGCAATCTGGTCAGCATGTCTGCGACCGGATCGGTCATCGTCATGATGTTGTCCGTTCTTCGCCTGGTTTCGACACCCGTTCCACGAATGCCGACCTGAGCGATCGAGTGACTCCAGGGCGATTCCCCGGAGTCTGGTGTTCGTGCGTGCGGGCCGGAGGACTCGAGAGTCCTTCGGCCCGCAGCGCCCGAAGTAGTTTAGACCGTCTGCTCGGCAGAGCGGAACGGGAAGCCCAGCTGCTTGAGCAGTGCGCGTCCCTCGTCGTCCGTCTTCGCGGTGGTCACGACGGTGATGTCGAAGCCGCGGACACGGTCGATGCGGTCCTGGTCGATCTCGTGGAACACGCTCTGCTCCGTGAGACCGAAGGTGTAGTTGCCGTTGCCGTCGAACTGGCGGTCGGAGAGACCACGGAAGTCGCGGATACGGGGAAGCGCCAGGGAGAGCAGGCGGTCCAGGAACTCCCACGCGCGGTCACCGCGGAGGGTGACGTGCGCGCCGATGGCCTGGCCCTCACGCAGCTTGAACTGCGCGATGGACTTGCGGGCCATCGTGACCTGCGGCTTCTGACCCGTGATCGCGGTGAGGTCCTTGATGGCCCCGTCCATGATCTTCGAGTCGCGAGCGGCCTCGCCGACACCGGTGTTCACGACGACCTTGACCAGGCCGGGGACCTGGTTGACGTTGCCGTAGCCGAACTGCTCGGTCAGCGCCGCCTTGATCTCGTCCTTGTACTTCTGCTTCAGGCGCGGCTGAACTTTCTCAGTCGTCGCGGCAGTCGTGTCAGTCATCAGAGCTTCTCACCAGACTTCTTGGCGTAGCGGACGCGGACGGTCTTCTTGACGCCGTCCTTCTCCACCTCTTCGGTGCGGAAGCCGACGCGGGTCGGCTTCTTCGTCTTGGGGTCGACGATGGCGACGTTGGACACGTGGATCGGAGCCTCGTGCTGCTCGATGCCACCGGTCTTCGAGCCGCGCTGCGTCTGGCCGACGCGGACGTGCTTCGTGACGAAGTTCACGCCCTCGACGACGACGCGGTTCTTGTCCGTGAGGACCTCGATGACCTTGCCCTGCTTGCCACGGTCGCCGCCACGCTCCTGCGTGGCGCCCGTGATGACCTGGACCAGGTCACCCTTCTTGATGTTCGCCATGGCTTACAGCACCTCCGGCGCGAGCGAGATGATCTTCATGAACTTCTTGTCACGGAGCTCGCGACCGACCGGACCGAAGATGCGCGTTCCGCGCGGGTCGCCGTCGGCCTTGAGGATCACTGCCGCGTTCTCGTCGAACTTGATGTAGGAGCCGTCGTTGCGACGCGTCTCCTTCTTGGTGCGAACGATGACCGCCTTGACGACGTCACCCTTCTTCACGTTGCCGCCGGGGATGGCGTCCTTCACCGTGGCGACGATGACGTCACCGAGACCGGCGTAGCGACGACCCGAGCCACCGAGCACGCGGATGGTCAAGATCTCCTTGGCACCCGTGTTGTCGGCGACCTTCAGGCGGGATTCCTGCTGAATCACTGCTGTCTCCTATTTCCGCAAGCGGGCCGCGAGGCCTACTTGGCCTTCTCGAGGATCTCGACCAGGCGCCAGCGCTTGGAAGCGCTGAGGGGACGGGTCTCGCTGATCACGACGAGGTCGCCGACACCGGCCGAACCGGCCTCGTCGTGCGCCTTCACCTTGGAGGTGCGGCGGATGACCTTGCCGTAGAGGGCGTGCTTCACGCGGTCCTCGACCTCGACGACGATGGTCTTGTCCATCTTGTCGCTGGTCACGTAACCGCGGCGCGTCTTGCGGTAGCCGCGGGTGAGGGCGGCGGAGTCCTTCTCTTCGTTCGCCATCAGTTCTCCTCGGCGGTCTCGGCCTCGGTCGACTCGGCCGGCTTGTCAGCCTTCTTCGTCGACTTCTTGGCCTTGGTTGCGGTCTCGACGGGCGCGGGGGTGGCACGGATGCCGAGCTCGCGCTCGCGGAGGACGGTGTAGATCCGGGCGATGTCGCGCTTGACGGCGCGGAGACGACCGTGGCTCTCCAGCTGGCCGGTGGCCGACTGGAAGCGGAGGTTGAAGAGCTCCTCCTTGGCCTTCTTCAGCTCGTCAGCAAGACGCTCGTTCTCGAACGTGTCGAGCTCCGTCGGACGGAGCTCCTTGGAACCGATCGCCATTATGCGTCGCCCTCCTCGCGCTTGATGATGCGTGCCTTGAGGGGCAGCTTGTGAATTGCACGGGTCAACGCCTCACGGGCGATGTCCTCGCTGACGCCGGAGAGCTCGAAGAGCACACGGCCCGGCTTGACGTTGGCGATCCACCACTCGGGCGAACCCTTACCGGAACCCATACGGGTCTCGGCCGGCTTCTTGGTGAGCGGACGGTCCGGGTAGATGTTGATCCACACCTTGCCGCCACGCTTGATGTGACGCGTCATCGCGATACGAGCGGACTCGATCTGACGGTTGGTCACGTAGGCGGGGGTCAGGGCCTGGATGCCGTAGTCACCGAAGGAGACCTTGGTGCCACCGGTCGCCTGACCCGAACGCTTCGGGTGGTGCTGCTTGCGGTGCTTGACTCGACGGGGGATAAGCATGGTTACGCCTCAACTCCTGCGCCGGCCGGCGCGTCCTGCGGGGCCTGCTGCTCGCGGCCGCCACGGTCGCCGCGGTCGCCGCCACGGCGGTCACCGCGGTCGCCGCGCGGGCCTCCACGACGCTCCGGGCGCGACGAACGCTGGTTCGCCTGCTCGCGAGCGAGCTCCTTGTTCGTGATGTCGCCCTTGTAGATCCACACCTTCACGCCGATGCGACCGAACGTCGTCCGGGCCTCGTAGAAGCCGTAGTCGATGTTGGCGCGGAGCGTGTGCAGGGGCACGCGGCCCTCGCGGTAGAACTCCGAGCGCGACATCTCGGCGCCGCCGAGACGACCGGCGACCTGGATGCGGACACCCTTGGCACCGGCGCGCTGTGCACCCTGGAGGCCCTTGCGCATGGCGCGACGGAACGCGACACGAGCGGAGAGCTGCTCCGCGATGCCCTGCGCGACGAGCTGGGCCTCGGTCTCGGGGTTCTTGACCTCGAGGATGTTGAGCTGGATCTGCTTCTTGGTGAGCTTCTCGAGCTCGCCACGGATGCGCTCCGCCTCGGCACCGCGGCGACCGATGACGATGCCGGGGCGCGCCGTGTGGATGTCCACGCGGACACGGTCACGGGTGCGCTCGAGCTCGATGCGGGCGACGCCGGCGCGGTCGAGGGTCTTCTTCAGGTACTGACGCACCTTGATGTCCTCGGCGACGTAGTCGGCGTAGCGCTGACCCGGCTTCGTGCTGTCGGTGAACCAGTGCGAGACGTGGTCCGTCGTGATCCCGAGACGGAAGCCGTACGGGTTGACCTTCTGGCCCATTACTTGCTCGCCTTCTTGCTCGTCGCGGCAGCTGCCTCGGCCTCGTCCGGGGTCGCGAGGACCACCGTGATGTGGCTGGTGCGCTTGTTGATCCGGAAGGCGCGGCCCTGTGCACGCGGCTGGAACCGCTTGAGGGTCGTGCCTTCGTCGACGAAGACGCGGCTCACGTAGAGGTCGCGCTCGTCCAGGAAGCTGTTCGTCGAGTCCGCCTTGACACGTGCGTTGGCGATCGCCGAGGCGACCAGCTTGTACACGGGCTCCGAAGCGCCCTGGGGGGCGAACTTCAGGATGGCGAGCGCCTCGTGGGCCTGCTTGCCGCGGATCAGCTCGATGACGCGACGGGCCTTCTGAGGCGTGACGCGGATGTGTCGCACGCGTGCGATCGACTCCACCATTTCGTTCCTCCTTCAGCGTCGCCGCGCTAGCGGCGACGGCCCTTCTTGTCGTCCTTCACGTGACCGCGGAAGGTACGGGTCGGCGCGAACTCGCCGAGCTTGTGACCGACCATCGATTCGGTGACGAACACCGGGATGTGCTTGCGCCCGTCGTGCACCGCGATGGTGTGCCCGAGCATGTTCGGGACGATCATCGAGCGGCGCGACCACGTGCGGATCACGTTCTTCGTGTTGGCCTCGTTCTGCGTGACGACCTTGCGAAGCAGGTGCTCGTCGACGAAGGGGCCCTTCTTCAGACTGCGTGGCATCTTCTGAACTCCTACTTGCGCTTCTTGCCGGCGTTACGGCGACGGACGATGAGCTTGTCGCTCGGCTTGTTCGGCTTGCGCGTGCGACCCTCGGACTGGCCCCAGGGGCTGACCGGGTGACGACCACCGGACGTCTTGCCCTCACCACCACCGTGCGGGTGGTCGATCGGGTTCATCGCGACACCACGCACGGTCGGGCGGACGCCCTTCCAGCGCATGCGGCCGGCCTTGCCCCAGTTGATGTTCGACTGCTCGGCGTTGCCGACCTCGCCGATCGTGGCGCGGCAGCGTGCGTCGACGTTGCGGACCTCACCCGACGGCAGACGGAGCTGCGCGTAGGGGCCGTCCTTGGCGACGAGACGCACCGAGGCGCCGGCCGAACGCGCGAGCTTGGCGCCGCCACCGGGGCGGAGCTCGATCGCGTGGATGACCGTACCCACGGGGATGTTGCGCAGCGGCAGGTTGTTGCCGGGCTTGATGTCGGCGCCGGGGCCCTGCTCGATGACGTCGCCCTGCTTGAGCTTGTTCGGCGCGAGGATGTAGCGCTTGGTGCCGTCCACGAAGTGCAGGAGCGCGATGCGCGCCGTGCGGTTCGGGTCGTACTCGATGTGCGCGACCTTGGCGTCGACGCCGTCCTTGTCGTGACGACGGAAGTCGATCACGCGGTACTGGCGCTTGTGGCCACCACCGATGTGACGGGTCGTGATCCGGCCCGAGCTGTTCCGGCCACCGGTCTTCGGCAGCGGGCGAAGCAGCGACTTCTCCGGCGTCGAACGGGTGATCTCGGCGAAGTCGGCGACCGACGAGCCGCGACGACCCGGGGTCGTGGGCTTGTAGTTACGAATAGCCATGATGTTTTCCCTCTGGTCCTCAGCCGACAGCCGTGAAGATGTCGATCGAACCGGACTTGAGCGTCACGATGGCGCGCTTGGTGTCCTTGCGCTTGCCGATGCCGAAACGCGTACGACGGGTCTTGCCAGGACGGTTCAGCGTGTTGATGCCGGCGACCTTGACGTCGAAGATCTTCTCGATGGCGAGCTTGATCTCGGTCTTGTTCGCGCGGGGGTCCACGAGGAACGTGTACTTGCCCTGGTCGATGAGGCCGTAGCTCTTCTCCGACACGACCGGCGCGATGATGATGTCGCGGGGGTCCTTGTTGAAGCCGCTCATGCGGAGATCTCCTTCGCGGTCTTCGACGCGATGAAGGCGTCGAGGGCGCTCTTGCTGAAGACGACGGCGTCCGAGACGAGGACGTCGTAGGCGTTCAGCTGGCCGTACGAGAGCGCGTGGACGTTCGGCAGGTTGCGGATCGACTTGAGCGTCAGCTCGTCGTCCGACTCGAGCACGACGAGCACGTTCTTGACGGGCGCGACCTTCTCGAGGAGCGTGCGGGCGGTCTTGGTCGACGGCACCTCGGCCGCGACGAAGCCCTCCACAGCGGAGATGCGGCCACCGCGGGCGCGGTCCGAGAGCGAGCCGAGCAGGGCTGCGGCGATCATCTTCTTCGGGGTGCGCTGCGAGTAGTCACGCGGGGTCGGTCCGTGGACGACGCCACCGCCGGTGTGCTCCGGAGCGCGGACCGAACCCTGACGGGAGCGGCCGGTGCCCTTCTGCTTGAACGGCTTGCGACCGGCACCGCGGACCTCGCCGCGGTTCTTGGTCTTGTGCGTGCCCTGACGCGACGCGGCGCGCTGCGCCGTGACGACCTGGTGGATCAGCGGGACGTTGGTCTCGACGTCGAAGAGCTCGGCGGGGAGCTCGACGGTGCCGGACTTGGCGCCCGAAGCATCGAGGACGTCGATCGTGGTTGCAGTCGTGGTGGCCATGATCACTTACCCTTCACGGCGGTGCGGACGAAGACGGAGCGACCGCGAGCACCGGGGACGGCGCCCTTGACGAGCAGCAGACCCTTCTCGGCGTCGACGGCGTGCACCGTGAGGTTGAGGACGGTCACACGCTCGCCACCCATGCGACCGGCCATGCGCATGCCCTTGAAGACACGCGACGGGGTCGAGGAAGCACCGATCGAGCCGGGCTTGCGGTGGTTGCGGTGCGCACCGTGCGAGGCGGAGACGCCGGCGAAGCCGTGGCGCTTCATGACACCCGCGAAGCCCTTGCCCTTGCTCGTGCCGACGACGTCGACCTTCGCGCCGGCTGCGAACGTGGCGTCGACGGTGAGCTCCTGGCCCAGCGTGTACTCGCTCGCGTCCGCGGTGCGGATCTCGGTGAGGGTGCGGCGCGGGGTGACCCCGGCGGCCTCGAAGTGGCCAGCGGCCGGCTTGTTCACCTTGCGGGGGTCGATCTGGCCCGCGGCGATCTGGATCGCCTCGTAGCCGTCGCGCTCGACGTTGCGGATCTGGGTGACCACGTTCGGGCCGACCTCGATCACGGTGACGGGGATGAACTTGTTGTTCTCGTCCCACACCTGGGTCATCCCGAGCTTCTTGCCGAGGAGGCCCTTGACGGTCTTGGTTGCGTTCGCCATCAGTCCAGCCCCCTTACAGCTTGATCTCGATGTTGACGTCGGCCGGGAGGTCGAGACGCATGAGCGAGTCGACGGCCTTCGGCGTCGGGTCGACGATGTCGATGACCCGCTTGTGCGTGCGCTTCTCGAAGTGCTCGCGCGAGTCCTTGTACTTGTGGGGCGAACGGATCACGGCGATCACGTTCTTCTCGGTGGGGAGCGGCACCGGGCCGACCACGGTCGCACCGGCACGGGTCACCGTGTCGACGATCTTCCGGGCCGACGTGTCGATGACCTCGTGGTCGTACGACTTGAGCCGGATGCGGATCTTCTGTCCCGCCATGTCTTCTCTGTCCTCTCTGCGCCGCGCACCCTCGGGCCGCCTGACGCCGCCGGGTTCCGCCCTGTGCGGACCTGGCTGTTTACGTGGATCACCGGACGCATCCGCTGGGGGATGACCGCTGTTCTCCTGTCAACCGCGCGGACGGTCATGCCGTGGTGCACACGACGGCCCGCGTGGACGTGTCGCCGCTCCCGCTGCCGGACACGGGTGTCCGTCACGTGGTGGAGCGTCGAGCTGTTCTGCTGCCTGCGGCCCAACCCAGCCCTGCTGGACAGGGGGGTTGTGCACTGCCAGAGCAGTGATCCGACAGAGCGCGAGCCCTGCGGAATTCCGGAACCGGACAAGTCTCCCATAGCCCGGGGATACGTGCAACCCGGGCGTGTCGCGCTTTGTCGGGCGTGTCGCCGCGGTGCTCCTCCCCCGTCCCGCCGCGGATCCACCGGCCTGGAGGCTCGGCTCGGCTCCGGCACGTTCGTCCCCGCGCGGACGTGCTCCGGGCCCACGCCCGACGCGACGCACCGCGCCCCCGCACGAGGACCGCGCCCCGCCGTGACGGGGCGCGATCGACGTGCGAGGGCGCGTCGCGGAGCTGGAGGTCAGTCCTCGTCCGGGACGACGGGCGGCACGAACCACGGCGGGAACACCGCGACGCGGGGCACGTGCCCGCCGTGCTCGGCGAGGATGTCCTTGACCGCGTGCCGGGCACGGTCGTTCGGCACGCCGATGACCGCGACCGAGGAGAACGGCACGCTCGGCCCGGCGAGGACCTCGAGACCGTGCATCTCCGGATCGGTGAGGTCCGTGCGGCGGAGCAGGTTCGCGGCGGCCTCCGGCCCGACGGCGAAGCGGACGTCCTCGGCGTCGGCGTCCTTGTCGGCGAGGATCACCGAGGCACCGAAGGCCGCCGTCGGGATGACGAGCACGACGTAGTCGGTCGCGCGGGCCTGCCGCGCGGCGTCCGACCAGCGCTCGGTGTCGAGGGCACCACGACGGACCTCGTCCCAGCGGGCGCTGTCCGGGGAGAGCGAGAAGGGCACGTGGCCCGCGACGCTCGACCCGTCAGGAGCGGTCGCCGCTGCGCGCGCCTGCCTGGTCGTCGGCGCGCTGATGTCGTAGGACGGCGTCACGGCGTCGGACGCGAGGATCGCACCGTCCGCGACGATGCCGTCGAAGTTGTCGATGTGCGTCACGTGGTGGGCGCGCAGCGTGCCGAACCGGCGCGGTGCCGGCATCTCCGGCTCGACGGTGCGGAGCGCGGTCGCCTTCGCCCGGGCAGGCGAGCCACCGGGCGTCGACCGGAGCGAGGTGCTGACGCGGGTGCGGCGGGGTGCCGGCACCTTGGGGACGTCGGGCACCTCGCGCTGGCGCGGCGCGCAGATGTCGCAGAGTTCGGTGGGGAATCCGTGGATGCACTCGTCGGTCACGACTGATGAGGGTCCTTCCGTGCCGCGTGGGGGTGGACGGCACGAGGGTCAACGGTACGTCATCGCGGGCCCGACCGGACACCCGCTGCCCTCACTGGCGGTAGAGCAGTGCCCGAACCTCGGCCTCCGCGGCGTGCAGACGCGCGGGGTCGATCGTCTCGCCGTGCTCGTACGCGTCGAGCAGCCGCGGGTCGATGTAGCTCGCGCGGGCGACCGTCGGGGTGTTGCCGAGCACCTCGCTCGCGGCCTTCACCGCGTGCGAGATCGCCTTCTTCCGCTTGGCCACCGTCGGCTCGGGACCGGTCTCGGCCAGGTCGACCGCGGCCGCCACGGTGCCGTGCAGCGTCCGGAAGTCCTTCGCCGTGAACTCGTCGCCCGCTCGCTCCTTGACGTAGGCGTTGATGTCCTCGGCGCTGAGCGGCTCCCACTCGGCGCCGCGGGCGACCCGGTAGGACAGCAGGCGCGCGTTCGGACCCCGGCGCTTCATGCCGCTGATCACCTTCGCCAGGTCGTGGTCGTGGATCGAGGACGACCACTCCTGGTGGCTCTTGCCGGGGAACGACAGCTCGATGTCGTCGCCGGACACCTTCGCGTGGGCGCAGAGCAGCGTCGACAGACCGCGGCTGCCGTGCTCGGTCGCGTACCGCTCGGACCCGACCCGGAGCGAGCCCTGGTCGAGCATCCGGAACGCGGCCGCGAGGGACCGTCGCTGGTCCGGCTCCGGACGGCGGAGGTCCTGCGTCACCATCCGACGCGCCACCGGGAGCGACTCGGCCAGGGCGAGGGCGCGGTCGTACTTGATCTTGTCCATCCGGTCACGCCAGGACGGGTGGTACATGTACTGCCGCCGGCCGGCACCGTCGATGCCCGTCGCCAGGATGTGCCCGTTGTCGTACGGCGAGATCCAGACGTCGTCCCACGCCGGCGGGATGACGAGCTCCTCGAGGCGGTCACGGACGTCCTCGTCCTGGACGGTCTGCCCGTCCGGGTCGCGGTAGCTGAAGCCCCGTCCGCTTCGGACACGGTGGTACCCACGGCCGTTGGTCTTGGATCTGCGGAGACGGGTCACGGATCGATGCAACACGACGGGGCCTGGACGTGACCACGGCGACGCCGGCGCGGGGCGTGGTGCAGGTCCGCACCACGCCCCACGCCCGGCAGCCGTTCGGCCGGTCAGCCCGTCAGCCCGCTGGCCCGTCAGCCGAGCAGCCCGTCAGCCGTCCGACCGTCGGCGGACCGTGGGCTGCCGCCGACGCAGCAGCATGACCACCAGGCCGGCCAGGACCGACGCGAGCGCCAGCGAGCCCGCGACGCCCAGACCGACCACGCCGGTGAAGGCGAGGTCACCCGACGGACGCGGCGCAGCCTCCACGGCGGCCGGGTCGGACGCCCGCAACGGGTCACCGGGCCGGACCGTCGTCGGGTCGGTCGGCGCCACCTGCGCCGTCGGGGTGGTGACCGTCGCGGTGTTCGTGATCCGGTCCGGCGCGTCCGCGGCGACCCGCACGGTCAGCTGGAACGCGACCTGCGCCCCGGCCGCGAGCGGCTGGCCGATCGTGCACGCCACCGTCGAACCGGTCGTGCACGTGCCGGCACGGTCGTCGACGCTCACGAAGGACAGCCCCGTCGGGAGCGCGTCGGTCACCGTGACGGGCCCCGGGTCCTCGGTCGGGCCGTCGTTCCGGACCGTGATCGTGTAGCCGACCGTCGCCCCGCGGACGACCTGACCGAGGTGGGTCTTCGTCACCGACAGGCTCGACGCGGCGGCGACGACGATCCGGTCGTCGGCGGTGTTGTCGGCCGTCGTCGACTCGGTCGTGCTCGTCGCCACCGCCGCCGACGGCGTGGTCCCGGGGTAGGCAGCTGCCGTCGGCGTCTGGTGCACCGTGATCACCGGGGCGAGTGCCCCGGCCGGCAGGGTGCCGGCGAGGGCGAACGACACCGTGGTGCTGCCGTCGGCGTTCGTCACCACACCGGTGACCGTCCAGGCGGGATCGGCCTCGGTCGAGACGTACGTCAGCCCGGCCGGCAGCGTGAAGGTCGCGGTGACCTCGGCCGCGTCGGAGATCCCGGCGTTCCGGACCTGCACGGTCTCCGGCAGGTCCTTGCCGATCACGGCGGTGCCGTCGTGCGCCAGGGCGATCTGCACGTTCGCGATCCGGTCCACGGGCAGCGCCGCGTCCGCGGAGCCTCCGGTGGTGCCGGGCAGGGCGGGGGTGCCCTGCGCGGTGATCGCCGCCGTGTTCTCGATGCTGTCCGCGGTCACGGCGGAGGCGACCTGCGTCGTCAGCCAGAGCCCGGGAGCGTCCGTGCCCGCGACGACCGTCGTCGGCAGCGTGCAGGTGACCAGCGTCGGGTCGGTCGTGCCGTCGCATCGCCACACCGAACCGTCGGACGCGGCCGACACGAACGTCAGCCCCGCGGGCAGCCGGTCGGTGACGACGGTGTCCGGCTGCGCGTCGGACGGTCCCGTCGAGTGGACCTGCAGGTACCAGACCTGCTGTCCACCGGCCGTGACCGAGATCGCACGGTCCGTGCCGCCGACCTCCGTCACCGGGGTCTTCGCGAGCGTCAACGCGGCGTGTGTGGTCACCGTCACGTCGTCGCCGGCGGTGTCGCCCCCCGGGTCCGGGTCGGTCGTCGCCGAGGACACCGTCGCCGTGTTCCGGAGCGTCCCGGCCGGCGTCGACGAGGCCACCGTGGCGGTCACGTGGAACGTCGCCGAGGCGCCGGACGCCATCGTGTCGGCGGTCCAGGTGCCGAGGTCGCCCTGCGTCCACCCGTCGGCGTCCGTGGTGACGGAGCGCAGCGTCATCCCGGCCGGCGGCGTGTCCGTCCACGTCGGGCGCTGTGCGTCCGAGGGACCGGCGTTCGTCACCGTCACGTCGTACGTCACGTCCGTCCCGGCGTCGGCAGCGGCCGGGCTCGTGCGCACCTTGGTGATCGACAGGTCCGCGCTGGTGGTCACGCCGACGGTGACGTCGTCGTGCGCGGTGGTGCCCTTCGCCGTGACCGGGGCGGCCGTCGCGACGTTGTCCACCGATGAGCCGGTGAACGACGACGGGACGTGCACGACGACCCCGATCGTGTGCGGGTCGTCCGTCCCGGCGGCGATCCCGTCGGTGCTGGTCAGGGTCAGGACCCGTCCCTCGAGCGACGCCACGCGCCAGTGTGCGGCGGTGCCGGGCGTCAGGCCGACGTACTCGAGGCCGGCGGGCAGGGTGTCCTGCACCTGCACGCTCGGGGTGTCCGCGGTGCCGGCCGGCAGGTCCGAGGGACCGTCCGGGTTGCCGACGCGGATCGTGTACGTCACGTCACGACCGGCGTCGACGGACGCCACGTCCGCCGTCTTCGTGACGGCGAGCCCGACGGTCTGGGTCGCGGCGCTCGAGGTCCGGGCGGACTGCGGCTGCGCGTTGTCCGCCTGCACCGTCGCGGTGTTGCCGAGCGTGCCGGTGAGGGACGACGGCGTGGTGACGGTGAAGGTGAACGAGGTGGTCGCGCCCGCGGCGAGGGTGCCGTCGAGCGTGCACTGCACCGGTGATCCGGCCGCGCAGGTCCAGTCGCCGTCCCGCTGCGACGCGCCCTGGAGGCTCGTCCCCGACTCGAGCGCGTCGGTCACCCGGACGTTCCGCGCGTCGGCCGCGCCGGTGTTGGTCACCGTGACGGTCCAGGTCGCCGGCGACCCTGCAACGAGTGCGCCGCTGGTGAACGCCTTCGCGATCGTCAGGCTCGTCGTGTCGTCGACGGGCGTCGTCGTGCCGGAGCTGTCGTTCCCGCGCGACGGGTCCGTCGTCGTGCGCGTCGGGTCGGAGCTCGGCGCGATGCGGACCGATGCGGTGTTGTCGACGGTCTGCGCCGCCGTGGTGTCGGCCAGCACGAGGGCGGTCACCGTGATCGTCGGGGCGGTCGTCCCGCTCGCCAGACCGTCCCGCGTGCAGGTGACCGTGTCGCCGTCGGTGTCGCACGTCCAGCCGCTGTCCGCCGAGGCCGTTGCGCTCTGCAGCCGCACGGTGTCCGGCAGCGTGTCGGTCACCGTGACGGTCCCGCGGGCGTCGGAGACGCTCTGCTCGGACGCGTCGCGGAGGTTCGCGACGGACAGCGTCCAGGTGGCGACGCGTCCGGCCGCGAACGTCGACCCGCCGGCGGTCTTCGTGATCGCGAGGTCGGCGACCGCGACCGGCGTCACGCTCGCGGTGTCGGAGTCGTCCGCACCGTTCGGGTCGAACGTCTGCCCGACGCCCTGCTCGATCGTCGCGGTGTTGCGGATCGCGGTGAGCGATGCGTCGGCGGGCAGGGTCAGCGCCACGTCGAGCTCCGGGAAGCCGTCACCCGCCGCGACGACGGCCCCGTTCACGCAGCGGTACGTGGTCGGGCCCGAGGTGGAGGGCTGCGGCGTGCAGGTCCACCCGGACCCGCTGAACGCCACCGTGGCACCAGCAGGCAGGGCCGGCGACTCCACGACGGTGGTGCCGTGCGCGTCGTCCGTGCCGGTGTTCGTCACGGCGATCGTCCACGCCTTCGCGGTGGTCGCGCCGGCGACGACACGGGTGGTCGTCGCGGTCTTGGTGACGGACAGGTCCGCCGCGCCGATCGTGGCGACGGCGGTCGCGTCGGAGCCGCCCTTCGGGTAGGACACGAAGGAGCCGTCCCCGCCGTCGTAGCTCGTGCCCCCGGTCGCGTCGGTCACCGTCGCGGTCACGTGGTTGACGTGCTGCACGCTCGACCCGGCCGCGCTGGCCGCGTCCGTCGTGGGGGCGGCCTGGTAGTGCAGCGTCAGGGTCTGCCCGGCGCCGAGCGCGCCGAGGTCGGCCCAGGTGAGGGTCCGGCCGTCGACGGTCGGGTCGGCGATCGACACCGCGGCGGCTCCCCCGACGGAGGCCGTCGCGCTCCCGGCGGTGAAGGTCCAGCCCGCGGGCAGGACGTCACGCGCCGAGACGTGCGTGGCCGCGCTGCCGGAGTTGGTGAACGTCACGGAGAAGTCCGACGGCACGCCGACGTAGCTCAGGCCGCCCGCGGTCGTGTTCGTCTTCGCGACGGCCACGTCCGGGAACGCCGGCGTCACGCTGGCCGACGCGGTCGCCGGTCCGTAGCTCGCACCGGCGCCGTCCGGCAGCGACGTGTACGAGCCCGTCGACGCGGTGTTCACGAGCGCGGCGCCGGACAGCTCGCTGTCCTCGGCGAGGGTCGCGGAGTAGGTGTGCGTGACGGGGTTCGTCCCCACGGTCGTGACGGGCCAGGTGATCACGCCACCCGGGCACGCGGCGGCGCCGGACCGGATGGTGCCGCCGTCCGAGATGCTCGTCGCGTCGACGACGATGCCGTCCGGCACGCAGTCGGTCACGGTGGTGCCGTACGCCGGGGAGCCGGTGTTCTTCACGCTGACGGTGTACGTGACCTGCTGGCCCGGCTCGGCCTTCGCGGTCGTCATGGTCTGGCCGGCGACCGTCGCGGTCTTCGTCATCGTGAGCGCGGGGGCGACCGAGCGTGCGTTCACCGCGTTCGACGTCACCGACGCGTCGGTCGGCGTGCCGCCCTTCGCACTGCGGTCGTAGGCGAAGGTCGCCGTGTTCCGGTAGGTGACGCCGGCGGCCTGCTCGCTGTCGACACGGACCGGCACGGTGATCGTGATCGTCGCAGGCGCGGCGAGACCAGAGGACACGTCGCCGAGTTCGACGACCACCGCGCGGGCTGCGACGCTCGCGGACGTGGTGACCGAGGCGTCGGACGACGTCACGGTCGGGGGGCCGGTCACGTCGAGCCCCGCCGGGACCTGGTCGGTGACCCGACCGTCGTAGATCGCGACCTTCGCCGGGATCGTCGCGGTGACCGTGTACGACGCGGCGTCACCGACGCGCACCGACCGTGCGGTCGCGGACGTCGTCGTGGTCGTCCCGGTGCCCGTCCCGTCGACCGCGTTCCACGTCGGCGCGGTGAGCGACTTCGCGATCGTCGGACCGGTGACCGTGACGTCGTTCGTGGCCTGTGCGACCTGAACGTAGGACGTGTTCGGCGTCACGTAGTCGGTGTCGAGGCTCGAGGCGAGGACGCGCGCGGTGTTCCGGTAGGTCTGCCCCGCGGGTGCGTTCTGGCGCACCGTGCCCGTCACCGTGACCGTGCTGCTCGCACCGGCGGCGAGGGTGCCGACGTTCCAGGTGTGCAGGGTGGTGCCGGTCGGGCAGGTGCCGAGCGCCGCCTGCTGGGGGTCGGTCGGCGTGCTCTCCGCGACCGAGCTCCGGGTCAGGTCGAGCGTGTCCGGGAAGCAGTCCGCGATCACGGTCGAGCGGGCGTCCGCGGCGGCGGCGCCGTTCGTCGCGGTCAGGGTCCACGTCACCGTGTCCCCGCCGGCGATCGTCCGGTTGCCGAGGTCGTTCTTCTTCGTGATGCTCAGCTGCGGGGCCTGGACCGCGGTGGTCACGGGCGCCGAGGGGACGGTCGTCGTGGTCCCGCCCTGCGGCTGCGAGGTGAACGTCGCGACGTTCTGCACGGAGCCGTTCGCGAACGGGGTGCCCGTCGGTCCGTGTGCACCGACCCCGGTGGTGACGCCGAGGCCCGTGACGGTGACCGTGAACGAGGCCGGCGTCGCGCCCGTGTTGTCGAACGTCGTCGGGAACAGCACCGCTCCGGCCTTCGCCGAGTTGCCGGTCCCGGTCAGCGTGAACTGCTGGCCGCCGTACGTCGCGGTGACGTCGGCGCCCTGCGCCGTCGCCGGCACCGTCGTGGTGCTGCCGTCCGGGAAGGTGAGTGTCCACGTCGTCGCCGACGTGATGGCGACGCCGGCGGGCAGCGGATCGACGAGCGTCGCCCTGCCGACGCTCGTCCCGGCGGGGACGGTGACCCCGTACGTGTACGTGAGCTGCTGACCGGGCGCGGCCGTGCCTCCCGTCAGGTTCGTCGCCGACGAGGCGACCGCACCGCCGGTCTTCGTGACGGTCGGCCGCGGGATCGTCACCGTCCGGACGGCGTCGGCGTTCGGCGCCGTGCCCTGCCCGGCGGTCGGCTTCGCGGAGAACGTGCTGTTGGCACCCGTCGTCGGGATCCACGTGGTCGTGGTGCCGCTGTCGGTCGCGGTCGTGAAGCTCGTCACCGACGCCGTGTTCGTGAAGGTGGTCCCGACGTACCCGGGCGTGGGCACGGTGACGTCGTAGGTGAGCTGCTCCGTCGCGCCGGCGGCGATGGCCGGGATCGTCCACTGCAGGTACTGCCGGCCGCTGAACTGCGACGCGGCGCCGGCGGGTGCGCTGTCGCACTTCCCGCCGTCGGAGATCGCGGTGACCATCCCGCACGTCACGCCGGCCGGGAGGGCGTCCCACACGGTCACCGAACCGATCGCCGCGGTCGAGCCGGACGCGGCCCGGTTGCCGACCGTCAGGCGCTGGTGGAGGACCTGCCCCTCGGTCGTCGTCGCCGGGTTCGTGACCGTGCCCTGGCCGTCGACGATGTCCTTCGCCAACGTCGCCGTCGGCGTGCCCGCGACCGGGTACCCCACCGATGCCCGGAGGCTGGACACCGCGCCGGCGGTGTTCTGCTGCGCGAACTTCATGAGGTTGTCGACGAGGTCCGGCTTCGCGGCCGAGGACCCCTGCGTGCCGATCCGCGCTGCCACGTACAGCACGAGGGAGGCACCGTCGGTGTCACCGTCGACGTACGTGCCGTTCGCACCCGACACCGTGTGGCCGACCGTGAAGACCGCCATCGTCGAGGACGACGTCTTCAGGCTGACGTCACCGGGTACGACCGTGCTCTCGGTGCCGTAGGTCCAGTCGGTGTCCCGCTGCCACGGCGACCCCGACGCGGTGGTGCCGACGGGCAGCATGTCCGTGACGGTCGCGTTGCGGCTCTGCACCCCGGCGGGGAAGTCGACCCGGAGCTGGAAGCACACGAGGTCGCCGAGGCCGAAGGCGTCGCTCGGGGTGGTGGTCACGTAGGACCCCGTGCGGCTCGTCGCGGCACAGTCCGCCGAGCTCGTCACGCCGCCGCTCTTGCCGGCGGGCAGCACGGCCTTCGTGATCGACGGCGCGTTCGACGCGATCGATGCCTTCGAGTCGTCGACGACCCGCTGCGTGCCGGCGTCCCCGTGCACGCCGGTCGACGTGCCGGTCATCCGGACGTGGTTGTCGAAGGAGTCGCCGGCGGCGGTGGGACCGCCGGACCCGGTCACGGAGTACGCGTCGCGCATCAGGGCCCGGTACGACACCGTGGTCGAGCCGTCCGTCGCCATGTCGGCGATGTGGAACGCGATCGTGAAGGTCCCGGCCGCGGCGTCGTAGGAGACGCGGTCGACGGTGCCGTTCGTCATCGGCTGGTCGAGCCGGCCCCCTGCGGTCGGGACGCAGTCCGCCGGGAACGTCCCCGACGTCGGGGTACCGACCGGGAACGCGGGGCACAGGCCGTCGTCGAGCGTGTCGGTGAACGTGATGCCGGCGGAGGACTCGTACTCGCTCGTACGGACCAGGAGCGAGTACGTCGCGAGCTGCCCTGCCCCGAAGTGGTCGTCGGCGACCGGCGTGCTGACGGACTTCCGCACGGCGAGGTCCATCGCTTCGACGGTCAGGGAGGTGGTCGCGGTCTGCGTCGTCGTCGCTCCCCCACCGACGGCGCCGGTGTAGGTGCCGGACGCGATGACGGTGTTCTGCTGACCGTGTCCGTTCGACGTGGTGTCGGACGTGTCCTGACGCGTCGACGGGCCGTTGTTGTTGTCGAGGTTCGCCTCGTCGTGGAAGGCCGTGGCAGCCGGAGCGGCGACCGTGCCCACCGGCGCGGCGGCACCCTGGCCCGAGAAGGACATCGTGTTCTCGAACAGCGGGACGGCCGCGAGGTACTTGATCGTCACCGCGTCGTTCGTCAGGGTCGGGATCGACCAGACGACCTTCGTGAACACGGCGGAGCCCTTGCCGGGGACGTCGTCGACCGTGGTGACGCTCTGCGGCGTCATGCAGTCCGCGGCGTCCCAGTCGCCGGTCGCGTTCGCGGGCGTCGCCACCTGGACGGACGGTGCGCCCGGGTACTCCGGGCCCGACGTGGTGTTGTCGATCGCGCCACACTGCAGGAACTCGAGCCCCGCCGGCAGGTAGTCCGTCACGGTGACGCCGGTGCTCGGCGCCGTCGCCGTGTTCTGCACCGTGAGCGTGTAGACGGTTGGGTGGTCGTGCACGCCACGGACGAGTTCGTTCTCCGGGCTCCCCTCGGCCTTGGCCACGGTGATCGCCGAGATCGTCGTCGCGTTCGACGTCGCCGTGGCGGTGTCCGAGGCGTCCGTCGCGGGCTTGCCCGTCGCGTCGAACGTGGGGACGTTCCGCGCGTCGCTGTTCGCCGCGGCCTGCACGCTGCCCGAGAACGACGTACCGACCGGGAACGTCGAGGCCGCCGCCTGCACCTGGAACGTCACCGACTTCTGGTCGCCCGTGACCAGGTCGGAGACGTTCGAGAACACGAGCAGCGTGCCCGCCCCGTCCGCGAGCGGTGTCTGCACCGGATCGGGCAGTACCGAACCATCTGCCTTGCCCGAGGCCGCCACGTAGGACACACCAGCCGGGAGCGTGTACGAGTACCCGAGGTTGTAGAGGTCGGTCCCGCCGGATGCGTCCGCGGTGTTCTTCGCGGTGAGCGTCACGGACGCCGGAGCACCACTGAGCACCGACGCGTCGGCCTTCGCCGTGACGCTGATCGTCGATGCGGCCGCAGCGGGCTGGACGATCACGACGACCGCCAGCAGGGCGGTGACGAGGGCCACGACGACGGTCATCGCGAGTGCTCGGGAACGGGCGGTGAGCAGGGTGAAGCGCATCAGGGTCCAACGGTTCGGGTTCGCTGACCCAGTGCGCGCACGTCGTGCTGTCGAGCGGACCCGTGCTGTGGTCTGCTCCGATGGTGTCAGGAGGGGTCGGGTACCCCTCGGTATCGACCGTATCGGCAGACTGGAACGGCCCAGAAGACCCCGAGCGGGGGCGCACCGACCTGTCTGCCCCGAGATGACGAAAGCGGGGCCGGGCCCGAAGGCCCGACCCCACTGACGCAGGTGACCGGAGTTACTTGATGATCTTCTCGACCGTGCCGGCGCCGACCGTACGACCACCCTCACGGATGGCGAAGCGGAGGCCCTCCTCCATGGCGATCGGCTGGATCAGCTCGACCGTCATCGAGACGGTGTCGCCGGGCATGACCATCTCGGTGCCCTCGGGCAGCGTGATGACGCCGGTGACGTCCGTGGTGCGGAAGTAGAACTGCGGACGGTAGTTCGCGTAGAACGGGTTGTGACGGCCGCCCTCTTCCTTGTTCAGGATGTACGCGTTCGCGGTGAACTCGGTGTGCGGCGTGACCGAACCCGGCTTCACGACGACCTGGCCGCGCTCGACGTCCTCGCGCTTGAGGCCACGGAGGAGCAGACCGGTGTTGTCACCGGCGACCGCGGAGTCGAGCAGCTTGCGGAACATCTCGATGCCCGTGACGGTGGTCTTCTGCGTCGCGCGGATGCCGACGATCTCGACCTCGGCGTTGACGTTCAGCTCGCCACGCTCGACACGACCGGTGACGACGGTGCCACGACCGGTGATCGTGAAGACGTCCTCGATCGGCATCAGGAAGGGCTGGTCGGTGGCGCGCACCGGGTCCGGCACGCTCTCGTCGACAGCGGCCATCAGGTCCTGGACGGACTTGACCCACTTCTCGTCGCCCTCGAGCGCCTTGAGCGCCGAGACCTGCACGACGGGGGCGTCCTCGTCGAACTCCTGCGAGCCGAGGAGCTCGCGGACCTCGAGCTCGACGAGCTCCAGGATCTCCTCGTCGTCGACCATGTCGGACTTGTTCAGCGCGACGACGATGTACGGCACGCCGACCTGGCGGGCGAGCAGCACGTGCTCACGCGTCTGGGGCATCGGGCCGTCGGTGGCGGCGACCACGAGGATCGCGCCGTCCATCTGGGCCGCACCGGTGATCATGTTCTTCACGTAGTCGGCGTGACCAGGAGCGTCGACGTGCGCGTAGTGGCGCTTGTCGGTCTGGTACTCGACGTGGGAGATGTTGATCGTGATGCCGCGCTGGCGCTCTTCGGGAGCGTTGTCGATCTGAGCGAAGTCACGGGCCTCGTTGAGGTCCGGGTACTGGTCGTGCAGAACCTTGGTGATCGCCGCCGTGAGCGTGGTCTTGCCGTGGTCGACGTGACCGATGGTTCCGATGTTGACGTGCGGCTTGGTGCGCTCGAACTTGGCCTTGGCCACTGTGGGTCCTCCTCAGGACTCGGATGCGGGCCCCCCGGGAGCACCCCGGTGTGGGATGCCGAACCGTTGGCTCGCGGTGTGTGTGTTGTTACTTTACTTGGTGGCGAGGGGCCCGTCGCCGGGCACCCCCGCCTGTGGAGAGCACGCTGTGGAGCGTTACTCGCCCTTGGACTTCGCGACGATCTCCTCGGCGACGTTGGCCGGGACCTGGTTGTAGGTCTCGAACGTCATCGAGTAGACGGCACGGCCGGAGGTCTTCGACCGAAGGTCTCCGACGTAGCCGAACATCTCGGACAGCGGCACGCTCGCGCGGACCACCTTGACGCCGGAAGCGTCCTCCATCGCGGCGATGTTGCCACGACGCGAGCTCAGGTCGCCGATGACGTCGCCCATGTACTCCTCGGGCGTACGGACCTCGACGGCCATGATCGGCTCGAGGATGACCGGACCGGCCTTGCGGGCCGCTTCCTTGTAGGCCATCGAGCCGGCGATCTTGAACGCCATCTCGGACGAGTCGACGTCGTGCGACTGGCCGTCCTTGAGGATGGCCTTCACACCGACGGTCGGGTACCCGGCGAGGATGCCGACCTGCATGGCGTCCTGGATACCGGCGTCGACCGACGGGATGTACTCACGAGGCACGCGACCACCGGTGACGGCGTTCTCGAACTCGTAGACCTTCTCCGCCGTGACCTCCATCGGCTCGAGCGCGATCTGCACCTTCGCGAACTGACCGGAACCACCGGTCTGCTTCTTGTGGGTGTAGTCGTAGCGCTCGACGGTCTTGGTGAGGGTCTCGCGGTAGGCCACCTGCGGCTTGCCGACGTTCGCCTCGACCTTGAACTCGCGCTTCATGCGGTCGACCAGGATGTCGAGGTGGAGCTCGCCCATGCCCTTGATCGTGGTCTGACCGGTCTCGGCGTTGAGCTCGACGCGGAACGTCGGGTCCTCTTCGGCGAGCTTCTGGATGGCCGTGGAGAGCTTCTCCTGGTCAGCCTTGGTCTTCGGCTCGATCGCCACCTCGATGACGGGCTCCGGGAAGGTCATCGACTCGAGGACGACCTGGTCCTGCGGGTCGCACAGGGTGTCACCGGTGGTGGTGTCCTTGAGGCCGATGACCGCGTAGATGTGACCAGCGGTCACCGCGTCGACCGGGTTCTCCTTGTTGGAGTGCATCTGGAAGATCTTGCCGATGCGCTCCTTCTTGCCCTTGGTCGAGTTGACGACCTGTGCGCCGGACTCGATGTGGCCGGAGTACACGCGGACGTAGGTGAGACGACCGAAGAACGGGTGCACGGCGACCTTGAAGGCGAGCGCCGAGAAGGGCTCGGAGGCGTCCGGCTTGCGGATGATCTCCTTGTCCTCGTCCTTGACGTCGTGGCCGATCATCGGCGGGACGTCGAGCGGCGACGGCAGGTAGTCGATGACCGCGTCGAGCATCGGCTGGACGCCACGGTTCTTGAACGCGGAACCGCAGAGCACCGGGTAGAGCTCGCTGTTGACGGTGAGCTTGCGGATCGCAGCCTTGATCTCGGCCACCGAGAAGTCGGTGTCGCCCTCGAGGTAGCGCTCCATGAGCTCGTCGTCCGCCTCAGCCACGCGCTCGATGAGCTTCTCGCGGTACTCGGCGGCGCGGTCTGCCAGGTCGGCCGGGATCTCTTCGATCTCGTACTTGGCACCCATCTGGACGTCGCCCTTGGCGTCGCCGCGCCAGGTCAGCGCACGCATCTCGACCAGGTCGACGACGCCCTCGAAGGAGGACTCCGCACCGATCGGGAGCTGCAGCACCAGGGGCTCGGCGCCGAGGCGCTTCACGATGGTGTCGACGGTGAAGTAGAAGTCCGCACCGAGCTTGTCCATCTTGTTGACGAAGCAGATGCGCGGGACGTTGTACTTGTCCGCCTGACGCCACACGGTCTCGGACTGGGGCTCGACGCCCTCCTTGCCGTCGAAGACGGCGACGGCACCGTCGAGCACGCGGAGCGAGCGCTCCACCTCGACCGTGAAGTCCACGTGACCGGGGGTGTCGATGATGTTGATCTGGTTGTTGTCCCAGAAGCAGGTCGTCGCGGCCGACGTGATCGTGATGCCGCGTTCCTGCTCCTGCGCCATCCAGTCCATCGTGGCGGCGCCGTCGTGGACCTCACCGATCTTGTGCGTGATGCCCGTGTAGAACAGGATGCGCTCGGTGGTCGTGGTCTTGCCGGCGTCGATGTGCGCCATGATGCCGATGTTGCGGACCTTGTTCAGGTCGGTGAGCACGTCCTGTGCCACAGGGTTCCTCCGGAAGAGTTTGTAGGAGAGATGGCGTCCGTCCGGGCGCCGAGGTTCTTGACCGCCGACGCCCGGACAGTGCCTGGACTACCAGCGGTAGTGCGCGAAGGCCTTGTTCGACTCGGCCATCTTGTGGGTGTCCTCGCGACGCTTGACAGCGGCGCCGAGACCGTTGGACGCGTCGAGGATCTCGTTCATGAGACGCTCGGTCATCGTCTTCTCGCGGCGGGCCTTGGCGTACGAGGTCAGCCAGCGCAGGGCCAGCGTGTTCGCACGGTGCGGCTTGACCTCGACCGGGACCTGGTAGGTCGAGCCACCGACGCGGCGGCTGCGGACCTCGAGGGTCGGTCGGACGTTGTCGAGCGCCTTCTTCAGCGTGACGACGGCGTCCTGGCCGTTCTTGGACGAAACGCCTTCGAGTGCGTCGTACACGATGCGCTCGGCGAGGCCCTTCTTGCCGTCGAGCAGGATCTTGTTGACGAGCTGGCTGACGATCGGTGCGCCGTAGACCGGGTCTGCGACGACGGGACGCTTGGGGGCGGGACCCTTACGAGGCATTGGCTCAACCCTTCTTCGCGCCGTAGCGGCTACGAGCCTGCTTACGGTTCTTGACGGCCTGCGTGTCGAGCGCGCCGCGGATGATCTTGTAGCGCACGCCGGGGAGGTCCTTCACACGACCGCCGCGGACGAGCACCATCGAGTGCTCCTGCAGGTTGTGGCCCTCACCGGGGATGTAGGCCGTGACCTCGGTACCGTTCGAGAGCTTCACACGAGCGACCTTGCGCAGTGCCGAGTTCGGCTTCTTGGGGGTGGTGGTGTAGACGCGGGTGCACACACCACGCTGCTGGGGGTTCGCCTTGAGGGCCGGTGCCTTGGTCTTGACGACCTTCGGCGTACGACCCTTGCGAACCAGCTGCTGAATAGTAGGCAACTGTTCTCCTGGTTCTTCGCTCGTGTTCTCTGACCGACGCGGTCCGTCGGCATCCTCGCCCACGCGAACGACCGCCGTTCAGGCGGACGTGGATTCGGGGGGCGGACTGTCCGGAGCGGGTCGGAGACCCGCCGGACTTTTCAGGCGCGCCCATGGGCGCACACCCAGAAGAGGCTACCTGGGCGACCGGGGGAAATCAATCCGGGCGCGTCGTCACCGGGCCCGTGGGATCGGCCCGCAGCGAACACGACGGCGACCGCGGTCTCGGCCGAGCCGAGGCGAGCCCGCGATCGCCGCACCGACGACGTCGGCGGCGGGTCGGGCCTCCAGTCCGGTGCGGTGTCTCGGTGGTCAGGAACCGGTGTCCGACGACCCGTTCCCCACCGCCGACCGGAACGTCGCTCCGGCGTCCGAGAAGCCCGTGATGATGCCGGTGGCGTTCACGTTGATCGGACCGGCCGTGGCGCGGCCGCTCCCGGCCGGGCCCGTGAAGTCGGCCGTGAACGTCGCCGATCCGAGCGACGACGTCGTGACCATCCAGCCGTCCGACAGCCAGCCGTCGACCCGCACGGTCGGACGTGCGTCGAGCGTCCACTTCTGGTTGGTGTACGTGTTCGCCGGGTTCTCGCCGTAGGCGTAGAAGCTGCAGCCGTCCGGCGCGGTGGAGGTCGACGCGACGCAGCCGTCCACCCAGGCGTTCACCGCGTTGGTCGCCGCCGTCGTGCCGTCCGCCGTGAGCGTCGTCGTCATCGTGACCGGCGTGCTGTCGCCCGTGCGGAAGCCCTGCACCTCGGCGCGCTGCGTGTCGGCGGTGAACCACTTCCCGCCGTCGACGCCCACGTCGTACGAGCCCGGCAGCGCGCGGAGCGTGACGTCGCCGCCCTTGCCCGTCGTCACGCGCTGCCCCGCGACCGTGACGGTGGTGCCGGCCGGAGCCTGCACCACCACGTCGACCGCGCCGAGGTCTGGTGCCTCGAGCTCCCACTCCGGGAACACGCCCCAGTCGGTGCCCGTGCGCTCCAGGGTGAACGTCGCGGGGACCTGCCGCCCACCCTGCGTGAGGTAGGCGCCGACCGTCGCGGAGTCGTCAGTGGTCTCCGTCGCGGCGATGCGGTACCCGGTGATGCGGGACGTCGCCTTCGCGTAGGCGGCGTCGGTCAGCAGGACGTCGTCCTTCCCGTGCTCGATCCCGGCGTCACGCAGGGCGCGGTCGACCTTGCCGGCCTGCAGGTCGTCGAGGAACGCCTCCACCTGGTGCTCGGGCGCATGACTGCTCGTGCCGACGGCGTACCCGACGCCCCCGGCCACGGCGAGGAGCACCACCGCTGCTCCGCCGGCGACGAGCCCGACCAGGGCGCCGCGGCGCATGCGCCTGCGCCGACCCGATGCGGGGACGTGTGCGGGTGCGGCCTGCGGCGCCGGTGCTTCCCGCGTGCCGCTGATGTCGGCGACGTGCGGTACGGATCCCCAGCCCTCCGGCTGGGTCGTGCTCGGCTCCGTCTGCATGGATCCCCCGTGGTGTCACTGCCGCGCTCGTCCGTCGGCACGTGGGATCCTACCGGCGGTCGCCGTCGCTGAGGTGCTCGTCGCCGTCCCCAGGACCGGTCGTCCGGTACCGAGCCGCTCGCCACATGCCGCCCGTCAGCGGGACCGTGTCGTCTGGTGCCGAGCCGCCCAGATCCCACCGATCACGCAGAGCAGCGCGACGACGACCGACCCGACCACGAACGGCCCGAGGGCGTAGCCGGCCGGGAACACCAGCAGCTCGGTGACGTCCTGCCGGATCAGCGCGTAGCCGACCGACCCGACGCCGAGCATGACCAGGTACGCCGTCGCCGCCGCCACCAGCCCGGTGACGCCGGGGTTGCCGTCCGGGATCCCGAACGCCGTCGCGAGGAAGACGACCACCGCTCCGCCCACCACCATCGCCGGGCCGAGGTACGGAGTGGCGTCGGGCTGCGTGATGACCTCGACGTTCGCCAGGAGCGCCTCGAACCCACTCACGGCGATGACGAGCGCGATGAAGAGGACCGACGTCATCGTCGCCACCAACCACCGGGACATGGTGCGATCGTATCGCCGCCGGGCCCGCTGGTGCGGGTGGGTGCGCGTCCGGGCGGGTGCCGCTCGTCCGCGGCGAGTGCTCGTCCGCTGCGGACCGGGATCCGGACACAGCACCGTGGAGATCCGCGGCGCTGTGTCCGCTCCGCGGTTCCCGGAGGACGTCAGCGCGCCTGCTGCGCCTGCTGCTCCTGCGCATCGCGCTCGGCACGGCGCTGTTCCTGTGCCGCGCCGACGAGCGCGATCGCGATGGTCGCCGTGATGACGGGGACGCTCGCGGTGATCGGGGCCACCGGCTCGGGCGCCACGGACGCGCCGGTCGGGCGAGCCGCATCGGTCGTGTCCGCCGGGCGAGCCGCGTCGGCCCGGCGAGCCACGTCGGTCGTGCCCGTCCCGCCCGTCGCGTCGGCAACGCCGGCCTGGAGGCTCGGGGCGGGGTCCGGCACGTCGGTCCCGGTCGCGGTCGCCACCAGGACGGGCGCACCCGGATCCGCCTCGTGCTGGCGGAGCGCTGGCCCGACCACGGGCAGCACGGCGGTCGTCGCCAGCGGCTCCGGGGAGAGCTCGGCGGCCGTCTCGAGTCCTGCCCGCTCGGCACCCCGGCGCGCCTTCGCCATCCGCACCAGGACGACGACGGCGACGATCGCCCAGATGCCGTTGACGATCGTGGAGGGGACGGCCCCGTGAGCGGCGACGTTGACCGCCACGGCCAGACCGCCGACCAGGTTGAAGAGCTGGTACACCGGGCCGTTCGGGAGCTTGCCGGTCGAGAACAGGATGTATCCCGCCAAGACAGTTACTGCTCCGAACCAGCCGAGGAACTCCACGATTCCAGACAACACGCGCGACTCCGGGCACGACGAGGAACGACCGATTCGAGCTGGCCGTTCGAGAGGGTGGGACGAGCCGCGGGACACGGCATCGGGAGCATCGTAGGCACAGCGGGAGCCGCCACGGAAGTCGGCCCGGCGTGGCGGCGGGTCCCCCAGTTGGTGGGGGTGCTGGAGCGGTGGACCGTCAGCCCTTGGTCTGGGGAGCTCCGGCTTCGTCACTGAGCACGTAGACGTACCCGCTGAAGGTCCAGCTCGGGGTGGCCGCGGCCGAATCGGAGGAACCCGTCGATGCGCTGCCGTTCTCGGTCGCGGACGAGATGGAGTCGATGAGGTAGAGCCGTCCGTCCGACTGCATGCCCTTCACGAAGGCCAGCGCCTGCGAGAACGACCCGTTGACCGACACCGCCACGGGGATCACCGAGAAGTTCTGCGACGTGATCGCACTGTTCGTGGTGGCTCTGGGGACCGCGGGAGTGCTCGCGGTGGGGGACGCTGTCGGTTCCGACGTCGCCGACGGGCTCGGGCTCGGGGTACTGCCCCCCGTGGCCGCGGCGGCGGACCCCGTCGGGCTGGTCGCAGCCGGCGGTGAGTACGCCTGCGGATCACCGATCGTGACGGTCGCGACCGTCACGCCAGCGGCGTCGGCCGTCGAGTTCAACTCCGTCAGCAGTCCGGACGTGTTCGGTACCGACGGGACCGACGTGCGGAGCGCTGCGAGGGACGCCTGCATCTGCGGGAGGGACTTCGCCTGTTCCCGCAGCCGGTCGATCTCGGCACGGGTCGTGGCGTTGCTGCTCGCCGTGTCCGCGGTGTCGCTCCGGGCAACGGATGCGCGGGCGAGCTGCGGCTGCACGCCGAGGAAGTAGCCGCCCAGGACGACGACGACGGCTGCGACGCCCGCGATCAGGAGCATCATCCGGTTGCGGCTCATCACTTGCCCTTCAGGTCGTACTTGCCGTCGAACACGCGTTGGTCGAGGTGGATGGTCATGTCGACCGTGTACACGTTCGACGAGGTGTCGAGCGTCACGGCATTGGCGTTCGCATCGACGAAGCCGTTGATGCCCTTGACGGACTCGAGCCATGCCGGGACCGAAGGCAGTGTCCGGCTCTGGGCGTCGATGGTCAGCGTCGCGATCCGCTGCCCCTGCAACGGCCCGTCGGCTTGGGCGTACGCCTCGAGTGGGGATGCGGAGTCGACCTGGACACCGGCGATCGTCACCCCGGCGGGCAGCGAGTCCTGGACACCCTGCAACGTCGACTGCCAGTCGACCTCCGTCGACCCGCCCACGGCCTGCGCGGCGCGGAGCAGGTCGGACTGCGTCTCCACGCTGCGGACGTCGCGGTAGCGCTGCTGTTCGAGCAGGAGCGAGTCGGTCTGACCGCGCTCGGCAGCGAGGCGGTCCTCGGCTTGGACCGCCGCTGCGGAGGAGACGACCACGGCCATCCCGACCGCGACCGCGACGACGACGACTCCGAGCCATGCTCGCCGTACGACCGCGCGCTGCCGACGGTCGACGAGCACCTCGGTCGGCAGCAGGTCGACGCGGGGCACCCCGCCGAGGACGAGCGACTGTGCGGAGCGCCCCTGGCGCTTCGCGCGTTGTGCGCTCTCGGCCGCGACCTTCGCCGCCTGTGCGTCTGCACCGCGAGGACGAGAGGACCTGGACGACCGCTTCGGTTCGAGGACCTTCGTCATGCTGCTGCGCTCCCGGAGGCGAGCCCCCACGCGACGGCAGCGGCGAGGCCACGGTCGGCGAGGTGCTCCTTGGTGATGGAACGGGTGGTCGCCGCGTCAGCGAACGCGTCACCGGCGACGACGGGGAGGCGAGCCTGGTCCTGCAACGCCTGAGCGAAGCCCGGCAGCTGTGAGCCGCCGCCCGCGAGCACGATGCTCGACACCGTCGAACCGGGTCGGGTGCTCACGTAGTAGTTGACCGTGTTGCGGAGGCTGCTGAGCAGTTCACCGGTGACGTCACGGAGCTTCAGCGCGGCGCGCACGTCGTCCGGTGTCTGCGCTCTCGTCCCCAGTCCGACCCAGCGCTTCACGGCTTCCGCCTGGTCGGTCGGGATCTCGAGGGACGCTGCGAGCGACTTGGTCACCTCGTCGCCGCCCGTCGGCACGATGCGGACGAACTGCGGGACACCGTCATGAGCGATGACGACCGTGGTCGTGTTCGCACCGACCTCGACCAGGGCGTGGGTTCCGGGGAACCGGGACGACGGGAGGTACACCCGGGTCAGGGCGAACGGGATGAGGTCAACGGCCACGGGGTTGAGCCCGGCCAGCTGCACGGCGCGGACGTTCGCCAGGACCGCGTCCTTGACCGCGGCGATGAGCAGACCGTGCACGACTGGGCCCTCCGGAGCGTCGGACTCGGAGATCGGGTAGAAGTCGAGGATGGCGTCGCCGACCGGCACCGGGAGCATGTCCTGCACCTGGAACGGCAGGGACTCGCGGATCTGCGCGAGTGGAGCGCGGGGCACGGTGAGGTCGCGGGAGAGCACCCGCTGGTTCCCGATGCCGAGCACCACGTTCTTCGACCGGAACCTGCCGACGCGCCACAGCTCGCGGAGGCTGCCGGCGATGGTGTTCGGTTCGAGCACCTCACCCCGGCTCGTCGACAGCGGGGGCAGCGGGACCTCGGCGATGCGGGAGATCACCGGTTCCGGCTTGTCCGGGTTCGTCACCTCGACACCGCGGATGAACTCGCCACCGATGTCGATCCCGACCACGCTCTTCGCCATGGGATTCCTTTCGCCCTCAGGCCAGACCGATGATCCGGAGGTACTCGTCGAGTACCTCCGGACCGAAGAAGATGCCGACCCACGCACCCCCGAGCATCCAGGGGCCGAACGGGATCCCGCCGCCGCGCTTCGCACGTCCGATGGCGATGAGGCCGATCGCGAAGGTACCGCCGAGGACGAACGCCGCGAAAGCTCCCACTGCGAGGGGTCCCCATCCGAGGTACGCGAGCACGAAGCCGAGCACACCGGCGAGCTTCACGTCACCGAGGCCCATCCCCCCGGGCACGGCGAGCGCGAGCGCGAGGTACGCGCCACCGAGCACGACCAACCCGGCGGCACCGCGGAGCAACGCCCACCAGTCCCCCTCGAGCACGGCAGCTGCGCCGAGCAGGACGACGAGGACGGGGTACGCGGGCAGCACGATCGCGTTCGGCAGCCGACGGACGTCGAGGTCGATGAGTGCCAGGGACACCGAGACCGCGACGAAGTACAGCATCGCCACGAGCACGCAGGTCGACACCAGGGCGCTGCGTGCATCGGTCGACTGCAGGAGGGAGGGCCCGAACCGCGCCACCACGACCGTGAAGGCGGCACCCGTCGCGAGCTCCACCAGGGGGTACCGGGCCGAGATCGGTGTCGCGCAGTCCCGGCACCGGCCGCGGAGGACGAGCCACGACAGCACGGGGACGTTGTCGCGCGCACGGATCTCGTGTCCACATCGTGGGCAGGCACTCGCCGGCGAGACGACCGACAGACCCGCTGGGACGCGGTACACGACGACGTTGAGGAAGGACCCGACCGCCAGGCCGACCAACGCCGTGAAGCCGACGATCATGAGCGCCCCGGTCATCGTGGAGCGCCGCTCGCGTCGTAGGCCGACCTGACCTCGATCTGAGACGTCACCTTGTACGTCGTCACGACCGGCTGCGGGAAGAAGGGCGGGGTGTAACTCCCCAGGCTGCTGTCGTAGCCGTACGCCTTCAGGTACCCGTTCGAGCCCTGACCGACTGCGCCGCGGTAGCGCTGCGCGATCGCCCCGTTGACGGTCAGGGTGCCCCGCGCACCGCCGACCGAGTAGTTCTGCACCGTGAAGGTCCCCTGGTTCGACAGGATCGCGGCCTCGATCCTGCGGTCGGCGTCGAGGATCGGCGTGCTGCCGACCATCGGGTTCCAGACCATCACCGCCTCCTGCCCGACGAGCCCGAGCACCGTCGATGCCGCTCGGGGCGTCGCGTAGACCAGGTCGTCCGTGATGTAGACGTAGTTCTCAGCGACGAGGGACACCGACTGGTCGACCTTGCCCGACACGAAGAGGTCGCCGTTCCCGCACCCGTAGGCGGTGGCGTAGTCGAAGCTGCCGCCGCTGGCCTTCACGGGCTTGGACTCCGTGTAGTTCACGGTCGTCGTCCCGCCCCACCATGTCGTCTGCTTCATGGTCCCGGTGGCGGGGAACCCGAGCCCGTTGTCGACCGTGCTCGGGCTCTTCATGCACGCCGAGGTCGCGGTCTTCGCGGTGAACGCGTTCCAGTAGTAGTTCGGGTTGGTCGTCGCTCCGGTGCCAGCGGAAGCGGGCTCGTCCTGCACGTAGAGGAGGTCGTCGGCGAGGAGCTTCGTGCTGACCGTCGCTCCGGAACCCTGCAGGTCGGAGATCGAGCCGCACTTCGCGGGGGCGGACCCGTAGGGGGACGCCTTCTGCAGATTGGTGGCTATCGTCAGCGGGGAACGGATCTTCATGGTCCCGTTGCCGAGGAACGTGATCTGCGTGGGCCCGGTGTACAGGCAGCCGGTCCCCGGCTTGGTTCCCGTGATCGCACTGTTGTCGGAGTACATCCGGTCGAGTCCGGCGCTGATCGTGGACGGGGGCGTGTAGGAGCCGACGACCTCGGGTTGGTACCCCGTGTAGTAGGAGAAGTTCGGGGTCTTCTTCGGCGAGCACTTCTGGTCGCTCCATCCGATGGCCGACTGCACGGTGCTCTTGAACGTGCCACCACAGATGAGCATCATGTCGTTCGACCGGATCGGTCCGTTCAGGGAGTCACCGTCCTGGAACTGGATCCTCGTGCAGGCCGGCTTGCCGGTCGTCGGCGTCACGGTGTACGCGGCGTTCTGGTAGACGTTCGTGCAGCTCTCGCCGGTCACGTCCGGGTCGCCGGACTCGTAGTCGGTCCAGTACAGGTAGTTCGAGAACCCGTCCGGCTTGACGTTCGCGACCAGGGTCCGTGTGGTCGTACCGGCCCTGCCGGTGACCTGCACCCTGACGATGCCCTGCTGTCCGTAGATGCTGTTGTCCACCGCGTACCGGTACGACGTCGTCCCGGTGGCGCCCGTCGAGTCGGGCACAGCGACCCAGCTGTCGAACGCCGCGTTCCCACCCTTGCCGTTCACGAACCGGTCGCCGGAACTGAACGGAGCCGTCTCGTCGCCGTACTTCGTCGCGTAGGCGTTGTCACCGTTCACCCGCGACTGGTAGTCGGCGAGCCCGGCGTACGCCGCTGCCATCGCGTTCGCGTAGTCGCGGTCCGAGGTCGTCTTGGCCGCGCCTGACGAGGCGACGCCGACCAGCGTGGCCGCCAGGATCATCACGACCATCCCGATGCCGAGCACGGCTGCGAGGGCGATGCCACGGTCGTCGTCGTGGGACCGGATGAGGTGCAGGATGCGTCGCATGGTCAGGGTCCGAACTGCAGGTTGGGCATGCTCACGGTGCTCGTGAGCGTCACGTTGTCGGCGGCGGCGAGCCGCGTCAGGTCCTTCTCGCCGACCGTGACCGAGAACGTCACCGATCGCACGGCCTGGAGGTCCGCATCGCTCAGCCCGGCTGCCGTCGGCGTGAGCGGGTTGTTGCCGGCGTCCCGGTAGGTGAAGAGCGTCCCGGGGACGACGTTCGTCCCGAGGATGATGGTGGAGGTCGGGGTGTCGGAGAGCGCCGCGGTCGCCGACCGGGGGAAGTCGAAGTAGGTCTTCGTGGGATCGGTCGGCGTGCCCGACCACTTCGTCTCGGTGATCGTGCCCTTCGTCGGGTCGAGCGTGAACTGGACCTCGACGGGTTGCACCTCGACCGCGGAGTTCAGGTTGATGTAGGCGAAGAACCGGACGGACGTCGCGGACGCGTACTGGAAGGCGTACTGCGTGTCGGTGCCGCTCTGCACGGGGTTGTTCGAGGCGACCCGGAGCATGCGCTGCACCTCCCGCATGACGGTCGTGGACACCCGGGTGTTGGCGTCGACGCCGGTTCCCGTCGCGGAGGCCCTCGCGACCGAGACGAAGAAGGCGCCCGCCATCGCGAGGACGAGGACGCCGACGCTCATCGCGACCAGGAGCTCGGCGAGGGAGACACCGCGATCCTCTCGACGGATGCGGTGGAGGAGGCGGATCACGGGGTCGGCACCCGTCGTGGGTCGAGCATGGTCTTCCCGGGGGTGATCGTCACACCGTTCGCCGGTGTCGCGTTCGCAGTGCCGGGTGAGAAGGAGATCTGGATGATGCCGCCGAGGATCTTGAGCACCTTGCCGGACGAGAACGTGTACGTGCCGTACGGGAGCGCAACGGTCGGGTTCTTCGACACTCCGGTGAAGGTGTACGTGGTGGTCGTCGCGCACCCGGGATCGCCGGAGTTCGCAACGGGCGTCGTCGTCGTCGCGGTGAGCACGTTGTCGTTCGGGTCGGCGAGGGTCACCTGGACCGCCTGCACCGGCGCGTACGCCGTCACCGGGTCACCGGCGTTCGCCGGCGCGACCGCCGCGACGGGAGGCACGACCGCCGCACCGTTGGCCGGCCAGTTGACCGGGTCGGTGCTGAGACACTTCGACGGGCTGCCGGCGACCGCACGGTACCCATCGGTGAAGGGGAAGGCCTGTGTGGTGGTCGTCGTCAGCGGACCGATGTCGGTGGTCTTGCGGCGGAGGGTCACCGGTGCGCTCGTCGGCAGGGTCATCGCCGCGGTCGTGTTCGTGGGGTCCTGCCACTTCAGCGTGTAGGTCGACGCGCTGTCGTAGTTGAAGTTCGCCGCCGACGTCTGGTTGGCCCCGACGGTCACCGTCGCCGACGGGGCTGTGGTCTGCGTGCCGAGGGAGTTCGCGGAGGTGCCGTCGTCGATGTTGCCCGACTTCGTCAGGGTCACGTCGTACCGGCCCGGTTTGACGTTGAGGGCGTAGCTGCAGCCGGTGGCGTCCGTCTGCGGGACGGCCGAGGTGATGGCGGTTGCGCCGCTCGGGTTGCTCGCGTTCGGCGTGATGGAGACCGACACCCCCTGGTTGCCCGCTCCGTTCGCGGCACGCGTGACGGAGACGATGACGGTGCCGAGGTTCGCTGCCGTGACCGAGGTCGAGGGCGCGACCATGCTGTTCATGGCGATGGACTGCGTCGCCCCACGGCCGCTGGCGGTCCAGCTGACGGTCATCGACACCCGCTTGTACGCGAGCGGGCCGCCGCCGGCGCCGCAGGCGTTCCCGGTACCGGCGGTCGGGATCCACCGCGCCACCTGGGTGACCGTGTAGGTCATGTTCCCGATCGTCGTCTGTGACGTCTTGTCGACGACCCCGAAGAGGTTCGTGCTCGTCCGCGCCTGGTCGATCGCGTCCTGGGCCAGGCCGATCGCGACCTCCCGCGATCGCGACCCCTGCGCGAGGTACAGCGATCCCACGATCCCGGTCGCCACGCCCGCCGCGATCAACGCGAACACCGTCATGGCCACGAGCACCTCGACGATCGAGAAGCCCTCGTCGTGCTCTCGGGCATCGCGGAGGAGGGTCGTGATCCGCAGCATGGTCACCTCCGGTTCGTGGTCGTGGTCGTGGTCAGACGCCAGGGGCGGACCAGGACTCGGTCCGAGTCGCGATCCGCCCCTGGTCGGGTCGTGGTCAGCAGCCCCCGGCCTTGACCGCCCCGTCGGCGTTCACGTGGAAGGGATTCGACGCAGTGCTCGTCGCGTCGATGCAGAACGTCCCGGCGGTTGCGTTCGAGCTCCGCAGGGCGGGAGCGACGCCGGGCGCGTCGTACGTGTTCCCGCCGTAGCCGTTCAGACCGGTGAGGGTCCCGTTGGCCGGGAACGTGTTCGTCTGGGTGAAGTTCGCGACGAGGGCGGTCTTGGCGCTCTGCAGGTCGGACTTCGCGGCCGAGTCCTTCGCGTTGTTCTGCACGTTGAGGTAGACCGGGATGGCGATCGCCGCGAGGATGCCGATGATGATGACGACGACGAGGAGTTCGATGAGCGTGAAGCCCTTCTCCTCCTCGGCGAGGAGGCCCTTGCGGCGAGCTTCGAGCTTGCCCATGAGAGCGAAGTACATTGTGGTTTCCATTCTTTCAGGAATGTCGGGAGAGGGGAATTCGGGCGGTGCTCGCCGCCGATGGACAGCGTATTCGTGGCATTTTCCCGCGGTAATCCCGAGAACGGGGGTCACTGCGACACGAAATGCCCCCAGAACCGGGGTGGAAAACCCCACGGCGCACCCCCAGAACCGGGGCGCAGACGATCTCGACCACCCCTGTCCGGGTGCCGGAACAGTCGACGGGCGACTACTTGACCAGCGTGGCGATCTGGAAGATCGGCAGGTACAGCGCCACGATCATGCCGCCCACGACGACACCGAGGAACGCGATGAGCAGCGGTTCGATCAGCGACGTCAGGGCCTCGGTGGTCGATTCGACCTCGCTGTCGTAGAAATCAGAGATCTTCTCGAGCATGATCTCGAGCGATCCCGCATCCTCGCCGACGGAGACCATCTGCGAGACCATCTGCGGGAACACCGATTCTTTCTCCATCGGACCGGCTATCGATTCGCCTTTCCGAACCGATTCCGCAACCCGCCCGAGGGCCTTTTCGACGACGTGGTTGTTCGACACCTCTCCGGCGATCTGCAACGCCTGCAGAATGGGCACGCCGGCGCCGATCATGTCGGAGAGGTTCCGCGTGAACCGCGCGATGACGATCTTGCGGTTCAACTGCCCGAACACCGGCAGTCTGAGCAGGATCGGGTCCACGAAGGACCGCACCCGCTCGGTGTTCTTGTTCGCCCGCCACCAGAGCCACGACAGCACGGCTGCGACGACGAGGACCGGCCCGACGTACACCATCGCGTGTGAGGCGTACACGAGCAGCATCGTCGGGAGCGGCAGCTGCCCACCGAGCGAGGCGAACATCTTCTGGAAGATCGGGACGATGAAGATGAGCATGATCACCACGGCGACGAGCGACATGACGAGCACGACGACCGGGTAGGTCATCGCGGACTTGATGGTCGACCGGAGCTTGTGCTCCTTCTCGAAGTTCGTCGCGATGGAGTCCATCGCCTGGTCGAGGAACCCGCCGGTCTCACCCGCGCGGACCATGTTGATCATGATGGGCGGGAAGTCGACAGGGTGCTTCGCGACCGCGTCGGAGAACCCGACGCCGCGCTCGACGTCGTCGCGCACCCCACCCAGGATGCCCTTGAGCTTCTTGTTCTCGGTCTGGTCCGCGAGGATCGAGAGCGCCTTGAGGAGCGACAACCCCGACGCGAGCATCGTGGACGCCTGCCGCGACATGATCGCCAGGTCCTTGAGCCCCACACCCTTCTCGAACCCCGGGATCTTGATCTCGGTCTGCAGCCCCGTGCCGGCCTTCGCCTCGGTGATGGCGATCGGCGAGACCCCCATCGACCGCAGCCGCTGGACGACGGCGCCTTCGGACGCCGCGTCGAGCCGCCCCTTGACGAGCTTGCCGCCGCCGTCACGGCCCCGGTAGTCGAACGCGAGTGACATCAGTGGCCTCCGGAGAACTTGTCGCCGAAGTCGATCCCGCTGGCGGCGATGGCCGCGGCGGACGAGTCGGACGGGGACTCGACGCGCTGCACGAGACGGTCGAACCCGTCGAGGTCGTGGACCTTCTCCATCGCCGCACGCCGCGTGATCGTGCCGACGTTGACGAGCTCGGCGAGGTCCTGGTCCATGGTGTGCATGCCGGAGTCACGGCCGGCCTGCATGGCCGACGTGATCTGGTAGGTCTTGCCCTCGCGGATGAGGTTCCCGATCGCGGGCGTCGTGGTCATGATCTCGGTCGCGACGACCCGGCCGACGCCGCTGGCCTTCGGCACGAGGGTCTGGCAGACGACGCCTTCGAGCGTGGCGGCGAGCTGCGTGCGGATCTGCCCCTGCTGGTGCGGCGGGAAGACGTCGATGACACGGTCGATGGTGCCGGGGGCACTCTGCGTGTGCAGCGTCGCGAACACCAGGTGACCGGTCTCGGCCGCGGTGAGCGCGACGGAGATGGTCTCGAGGTCACGGAGCTCGCCGATGAGGATGACGTCGGGGTCCTGCCGCAGGACGTGCTTCAGCGCCTTCGCGAACGAATGGGTGTCCGCACCGACCTCGCGCTGGTTGATGATCGCCTTCTTGTGCTCGTGCATGAACTCGATCGGGTCCTCGACCGTCACGATGTGGTCGGCGCGGGTCTCGTTGACCAGGTCGATGAGCGCGGCGAGGGTGGTCGACTTGCCCGAACCGGTCGGACCGGTGACGAGGACGAGGCCGCGGGGCAGCTTGGCGAAGTCACCGACGTGCTGGGGGATGCCGAGCTGCTTGAGCGTCTTGATCTTCGTGGGGATGATGCGGAACGCCGCGCCCCAGTTGCCGCGCTGCTGGTAGTAGTTCACGCGGAAGCGGTACTCCGGCGACAGCGAGTACGCGAAGTCGAGCTCCTGCTCGTGGTCGAACTGCCCGGCCTGCTCGACGGACAACAGCGTCTTGAGCGCCGCGATGACCTTGTTCCGCGCCCACGGGCCGCCGGGCACCGCGGGGCGGAGCGAACCGTCCACGCGCACGGTCGGCGGGGCGTCCGCCGTGACGTGCAGGTCGGACGCACCCTGGTAGACGACCTGCGCGAGGGCGGTGATCAGGTCGGCGTCGGCGACCTCGCGGGCGTGCCGCGTGAAGCCGATCTCCGGAGCCGACGGGTCGACCGCCGGCGTTGCGTCTGCGGGGGGTGCCCACCCACCGACGGTCGGGAGGACGGTGGTGGCTGACTCGGTCACGCCGACGGCGGGGAGGACGGTGGTCGGCTCGGCTTGCACGACCGGCAGGGACCGGGTCGCCTGGTCGACGGCACCGTGGTCGACGGCACCGTGGTCGACGGCACGGTGGTCGACGGCACCCGGGCCGGCTGCATCCAGGTCGTACCCGTAGCTCGCAGTGGACGCGGGGACCGCAGCCGGCGGCGTCGCCGGCGCAGCGTAGGGCTGCGCCACGGGCACGGCGACGGGCGCTCCCGACGGCGCAGGCCACCCGGCGAGGTCGTCGGAGAGGTCGTAGACGGAGGCGGCTGGGGCCGGCGTCGCCGGGACGGTGACGGCCGGCTGCTGCCCGGTCTCCGCCAGCCGTGCCGCGCGCCGGGAGCCGACCTCGGCACCGGGTCGGCCGGGGTGCCAGCCGTCGATGGGCTCGTTGACGTCGGGGATGTCGTACACGGAGTCAGTCATGCTCGTGGCCCTTCGCCTACGCCACCACGCGCAGGATCTCGTCGACGCTCGTCAGGCCGAGCTTCACCTTCTCCCAGCCGTCCTGTCGCAGCGTGAGCATGCCCTGCTCCTGCGCGACGCGGCCGATCTCCGCGCTGGACGCTCGTGCCACGGCCAGACGCTCGATCTCCTCGGAGACGGTCATGACCTCGTGCAGGGCGATGCGTCCGCGGTACCCGGTGTTCGAGCACACGGTGCAGCCGACGGGCGCGAAGAACGCCGGCACGCCGCTGTCGCCCTCGCCGACGAAGCCGAGGACCCGGAGCTGCTCGAACGTGTACTCCGCCGGCGCCTTGCAACGGTCGCAGAGCTTGCGGGCGAGTCGCTGGGCGACGACGCAGTCCAGGGCCGAGCCGACCAGGAACGGCTCGATGTCCATCTCGGTCAACCGGGTCACCGCCGACGGGGCGTCGTTCGTGTGCAGCGTGGACAGCACGAGGTGCCCGGTGAGCGACGCCTCGATGGCGATCTGCGCGGTCTCGTGGTCGCGGATCTCGCCGAGGAGCACCACGTCGGGGTCGGAGCGCAGGATGCTGCGGAGCGCCGACGCGAAGGTGAGTCCGGCCTTCGGGTTGACCTGCACCTGGTTGATCCCCGCCATCCGGTACTCGACCGGGTCCTCGACGGTGATGACGTTGATCTCGGGACGGGCGACCGCGTTGAGGGTCGTGTACAGCGTCGTCGACTTGCCCGAACCGGTCGGTCCGGTGACGAGGATCATGCCGTACGGCTTCGAGTACGACCGCCGGTAGGCGACGGCGTTCTGTTCGAGCAGGTTGAGGTCGTGCAGGGACATCGACGTGTTCGAGTTGTCGAGGATCCGCATGACGACCTTCTCGCCCCACACCGTGGGCAGCGTCGCCACGCGGAGGTCGATCTGTCGTCCACCGTGGCGCACGGACATGCGGCCGTCCTGCGGCTTCCGACGCTCGGCGATGTCGATGTCGCTCATGATCTTCAGCCGGCTGATCACGCCGTTCTGGATGTTCTTCGGCGCCGGGGCCATCTCGTGCAGCACGCCGTCGATGCGGTAGCGCACGCGGACCTCGTGCTCGCCCGGCTCGATGTGGATGTCGGACGCGTGGTCCTGGATGGCCTGCGAGACGAGCAGGTTCACGAAGCGGACGATGGGGACGTCGTCGAGCGAACCCTCGGAGATGTCGGCCTGCTGCTGGGCGGTTGCGGTCGCCTCTTCCTCGAGGGACGAGGTCAGGTCGTTGAGCTCGTCGTCGGCGCGCAGGTAGCGGTCGAGCGCGGCGGCGAGGTCGCGCTCCTCGACCTGGAGGGGCTTGATCGCCCGTCCGGAGGCCGCCCGGGCGTCGTCGATCGCGAGCACGTTCGTCGGGTTCACCATGGCGAGCACCAGGACGTCGCCCTCGAACCCGACGCCGAGCACGCCGTGCCGTCGGCAGAGCGCGGCCGGCAGGATCGACACCGCCGTGCCGTCGACCGGGTAGTCCGTCAGCGGCACCGTCTTGGAGTTGCTCGAGGCCGCGCGAGCGGTGATGAACTGGGCTTCGCTGACGACACCGCGGTCGACGAGCGACCGGATCGACCGTTCGTCGATCTCCTCGTCGCCGGTGAGCGAGTCGAGGTGTTCGATCGGGAGTGCTCCGTTGAGGATCAGGATCTCGGAGAGCGTCGCCATCAGTCTCGCTGCCTCCTTCGGGTCGAGGACGTCGGGTCGCGTCGACAGGGTTCGGCGCCTGACCACGCTACGGTCGGCACCTCCCGCCGACGCAGTCCCAGAATGAGGGGGCGAGGGGTCTCACGCGCACCCAGAACAGGGGACGGTGGACAACCGGCCGCTGACGAACCCGTGTGGAGGAATGCCGAGATCCCTCGACGAGCGGCCTGCCGCCGGGACATGATGAGTCATGGACATCACGAGCGTGACCGTGGGGCTGCCCGTCACCGACATCGAAGCGTCCTGCCTCTGGTACGGCGCGGTGTTCGAACGCGTCGAGCCGGACCTCGAGCCGGACGAGGGCATCGCCGAGTACGAGATCGGCGGCATCTGGATCCAGCTGTTCGAGGACGACGAGGCCGAGGAGAACGCGGTGGTCGTCCGTTTCGGCGTCGACGACGTCACTGCGCAGCACGCCAGGATCGCAGCACTCGGCATCGACGTCGGTCCGGTCGAGTGCGTCGACGGCGCCGTCGACTGGTTCGACGTCCGCGACCCCGACGGCAACGTACTGAGCCTCTACTCCCTCGCCGACGAGAGGGGCCGCGGATCCGGTGGTCGCGGCAGCGACGCCGGCCGCCGGATCTAGACGCCACCACGCTCCGGACGGGAGGCGCGGCGCCCGCCGGCACCACGCCTCCCGTCCGTGCGTTCGTCGCGACGCGATCCGCCTCTGGACAGCCGCGCGGACCAGTGCAACGATGGCCGCCATGCAGAACACACGCATATCAGATCTGAATCAGCGGACGTGGCTCGGCGGTGTGGTCGCGCTGGCGGTGGTCCTCGGGTCGCTCGCGACCGCGGCCCCGGCACAGGCCGCGTCGTTCTCGGCACGTGTCGGAGCCATCGTGCACAACGCCGGCGAGGTGACGATCACCGGTACGGGCGACGCCGGCGACCTCGTGTCGATCAGCCCGTCCGACGGCGAGCCCGTCGACACCCGGGTGAAGCCGGACGGCTCGTGGCGGGTGAAGGCGCACGTCGACGGGTTCGGCGATCACACCTTCGAGGTGGCCGCCTCCGGGGCGTCTCGGCCGACGACACTCCACGCCACGACGCGGCGGGTCGCCGAGGGGATCGTCGGTGTCGTCCGCGACGAACGCCAGCGGTGGGCGACGGTCAACGGCACCGGGCTCGAACCCCGCGCTCGCATCGACGTCGAACTCGACGGCGTGCTCATGACGACGACCGCCACCGACCGCGACGGCGCGTTCGCCCACCGGATCAACGGGGTGCCCTTCGGCACGCACCGCGTCACGGTCACGGAGCGGTTCGACGGAGCAGAACAGTTCCGCCGGAACGTGAACTTCCCCTTCGAGCCCTACACGATCGTCGACGAGGTCCGAGTGGATCCGATCGCCCGGGTGGTCCACCTCCAGGGCACTGGTCCGATCACCACCGAGATGCGGTTCGTCGACGAGTCCGGAGCACCGTGGTCGCTGACCGACGGACAGGACTGGGTGACGAACACGGACGGCACGTGGAGCGCCGACCTCGCCTACCCGGCCCCCGGTGTGCGGTTCATGGGGATCATCGCCCAGGTCTACGACGCCATGTACGAGACTCCACGTTTCGTCGGCTCCACCACCACCGGGGCCACGATCCCGTTCCCGGTGACCGCGACCGTGGCGAAGTCGACGCCGAAGCAGCTCGTCCTCACCGGCAGCGCCGAGCCGGGCGCCCGCCTGTCGTTCACCGATGCCGACGGCTCTCCCGTCACGGACGACGACGGCAACGCCGTGGAGCCGTCCGTGCCGGGCTCGTCGGAGTGGCGGGTCACGCTCGACCCGCGCCGGATGACCGGCGGGACCGTGACCGTGTCCGCCACCGGTGACGACGGTCCGCTCGGCAGCGTCACCCTGACGTACCGCTGACCGACAGCTGACCCCGACGGAGCAACGGGGAAGGGCCCCGCATCCTGGTGGATGCGGGGCCCTTCCCGGTGGTCACTCGGTTCAGTTGTAGGTGCCCGGCGTGAAGTCGTCCGACGAGAAGCTGTCGAAGTCGACGAAGCTCAGGTCGGCGTCCGAGAACGACGAGTCGTCCGCGAAGATGCGGTTCGGGTACCGCTCCGCCTTCGCTTCCTCCGTCGCGTTCACGTCCACGTCGCGGTACCGGCTGAGGCCCGTCCCGGCGGGGATGAGCTTACCGATGATGACGTTCTCCTTGAGGCCGACGAGGTGGTCCTGCTTGCCCTCCATGGCCGCCTGCGTGAGCACGCGGGTGGTCTCCTGGAAGGACGCGGCGGACAGCCACGACTCGGTCGCGAGGGACGCCTTGGTGATGCCCATGACCTCCTGGCGAGCGGAAGCGGTCTTGCGACCCTCCTGCAGCGCCGCACGGTTGATCTCGTTGTACCGCGAACGGTCGACGAGCTCACCCGGGAGCAGGTCCGTGTCGGCGTGGTCGACGACCGTCACCTTGCGGAGCATCTGGCGGACGATGACCTCGATGTGCTTGTCGTGGATCGGCACACCCTGCGAGCCGTACACGTCCTGCACACCGTTGACCAGGTGCTTCTGGACCTCACGGACGCCCTTCACGCGGAGGACCTCCTTCGGGTCCACCGTGCCGGCGATGAACTGCTCGCCGAGCTCGACGTGCTGGCCGTCCTCGATGAGGAGGGTCGCACGCTTGAGCACCGGGTAGATGAACGGCTCGTCGCCGTTGTCCGGCGTGAGGATGATCCGACGACCCTTGTCCGTGTCCTCGACCACGACGCGGCCGGGGGCCTCGGCGATCGGGGACGCGCCCTTCGGGGTGCGGGCCTCGAAGAGCTCCGTGACACGGGGCAGACCCTGGGTGATGTCGTCCGCGGAGGCCGACCCACCCGTGTGGAAGGTACGCATCGTCAGCTGGGTACCGGGCTCACCGATGGACTGGGCGGCGATGATGCCGACCGCCTCGCCGATGTCGACGAGGTTGCCCGTGGCGAGGGAACGGCCATAGCACTTCGCGCAGACACCGACGGCCGACTCGCAGGTCAGGACCGAGCGCACCTTGATGCTCTCGACACCGGCCGCGACCAGCTTGTCGATGAGGACGTCACCGACGTCCTCGCCGGCCTCGGCGACGACCGTGCCCTGCGCGTCCGTCGCCGGGGTGGCGAGGGTGCGCGAGTACACGGTGTTCTCGACGCGGGCGTCACGGACGAGCTTGCCGTCGGCGTCGACCGTGGCGATCGGCAGCTCGAGGCCACGCGTGGTGCCGCAGTCGTCCTCACGGATGATGACGTCCTGCGAGACGTCCACGAGACGACGGGTGAGGTACCCGGAGTCCGCGGTGCGCAGTGCGGTGTCGGCGAGGCCCTTACGAGCACCGTGCGTGGCGATGAAGTACTCCGCCACGGTCAGGCCCTCGCGGTACGAGTTGATGATCGGGCGGGCGATGATCTCGCCCTTCGGGTTGTTCACCAGACCACGCATACCGGCGATGTTGCGGACCTGCAGCCAGTTACCACGGGCACCGGAGGACACCATGCGGTTGATCGTGTTGTCGATGGGGAAGTTGTCCCGCATCTCCTGGGCGATCTCGTTGGTGGCCTCGGTCCAGATCTTGATCAGGTCGGCGCGGCGCTCCGCGTCGGTGATCAGACCCTTGTCGAACTCGCCCTGGACCTTCGCGGCCTGCGTCTCGTAGCCCGCGATGATCTCCTTCTTGCGCGGAGGCGTCACGACGTCGGAGAGCGCCACGGTCACACCGGAGCGCGTGCCCCAGTAGAAGCCCGCGTCCTTGATCCGGTCCAGCGCGGCGGCCGTCTCGGTCTTGGAGTAGCGCTCGGCGAGGTCGTTGACGATCGCGGAGAGGGTGCCCTTGTCGGTGACCTTCTGCACGAACGGGTAGTCCGCCGGGAGGGTCTCGTTGAAGAGCGCGCGACCGAGGGTGGTCTCGAGGAGGATCGGCTGACCGACCTCGTAGCCCTCGGGTGCTTCACCCTCGGCGAAGTGGACACCCGTCATGCGGATCTTCACCGTCGCGTTGAGGTGGAGCGTGTTCTGGTCCTTCGCCATGATCGCCTCGGCGACCGAGGAGAACGAACGGCCCTCACCGACGGCGCCCTCGCGGACGGTCGTCAGGTGGTGCAGACCGATGATCATGTCCTGTGCGGGCAGGGTCACCGGGCGGCCGTCGGACGGCTTGAGGATGTTGTTCGAGGCGAGCATCAGGATGCGGGCCTCGGCCTGGGCCTCGACCGACAGCGGCAGGTGCACGGCCATCTGGTCACCGTCGAAGTCCGCGTTGAACGCAGCACACACGAGCGGGTGGAGCTGGATGGCCTTGCCCTCGACGAGCTGCGGCTCGAACGCCTGGATGCCCAGGCGGTGCAGCGTCGGCGCACGGTTCAGCAGGACGGGGCGCTCGCGGATGATCTCCTCGAGGACGTCCCACACCTGCGGGCGCGAACGCTCGACCATGCGCTTGGCCGACTTGATGTTCTGCGCGTGCGACAGGTCGATGAGGCGCTTGATCACGAACGGCTTGAACAGCTCGAGGGCCATCTGCTTGGGCAGACCGCACTGGTGGAGCTTGAGCTGCGGGCCGACGATGATGACCGAACGACCCGAGTAGTCGACGCGCTTGCCGAGCAGGTTCTGGCGGAAACGACCCTGCTTGCCCTTGAGCATGTCGCTCAGGGACTTCAGGGCACGGTTGCCGGTACCGGTGACGGGGCGACCACGACGACCGTTGTCGAACAGCGCGTCCACCGCTTCCTGCAGCATGCGCTTCTCGTTGTTCACGATGATCTCGGGGGCACCGAGGTCGAGCAGGCGGCGGAGACGGTTGTTGCGGTTGATCACACGACGGTAGAGGTCGTTGAGGTCACTCGTGGCGAAGCGGCCACCGTCGAGCTGCACCATCGGGCGCAGCTCCGGCGGGATGACCGGGACGACGTCGAGCACCATCGCGGCCGGCGAGTTGCCGGTGGCGAGGAAGGAGGAGACGACGCGCAGACGCTTGATCGCGCGGATCTTCTTCTGGCCCTTGCCCTCGGCGATCTGCAGGCGCAGCGCCTCGGCCTCGGCGGTCAGGTCGAAGGCCTCGAGACGGAGCTTGATCGCCTCGGCGCCCATGTAGGCGTCGAAGTAGATCCCGAACCGGTCCTGGAGCTCGTGGAACACGGCGTCCTCGGGCTTGAGGTCGCCGACCTTGAGGTTGCGGAAGTCCTCCCACACGCGCTCGAGGCGGGTGATGTCCTCGTCGAAGGACTTGCGGACCTGCCCCATCTCCTTCTCGGCGGTGTCCTTGGTCCGACGCTTGACGTCGGCCTTGGCACCCTCTTCCTCGAGCGCTGCGAGGTCGTCCTCGAGCTTCTTGAGGCGGTCGGCGATGATCGAGTCGCGCTGGTTCTCGAGGTTCTTGATCTCGAGGCGCATCTCGTTCTCGAGACCGGGCATGTCGGCGTGACGGCCCTCGTCATCGATGTCGATGATCATGTACGCCGCGAAGTAGATGACCTTCTCGAGGTCCTTCGGCGCCATGTCGAGGAGGTACCCGAGGCGCGACGGGACGCCCTTGAAGTACCAGATGTGCGTGACGGGTGCGGCGAGCTCGATGTGGCCCATGCGCTCACGACGGACCGAGGACTTGGTGACCTCGACGCCGCAGCGCTCGCAGACGATGCCCTTGAACCGGACACGCTTGTACTTGCCGCAGGCGCACTCCCAGTCGCGGGACGGACCGAAGATCTGCTCGCCGAACAGACCGTCCTTCTCGGGCTTGAGGGTGCGGTAGTTGATGGTCTCCGGCTTCTTGACCTCGCCGTACGACCACTGGCGGATGTCCTCGGCCGTGGCGAGGCCGATCCGCAGTGCGTCAAAGGAAGTTGCTTCGAGCAATGTTCTTCTCTCTTGCTGAATTCGAGACGTGACGGGCGGGGCGGGATCAGATGTCGTCGACGGAGGACGACTCGAACCGCGAGGAGATGTTGATGCCGAGCTCTTCAGCGGCACGGAAGACCTCGTCGTCCGTGTCGCGGAGGCTGACCGCCTGGCCGTCGGCCGAGAGGACCTCGACGTTCAGGCAGAGCGACTGCATCTCCTTCATGAGGACCTTGAAGCTCTCCGGGATGCCGGGCTCCTGGATGTTCTCGCCCTTGACGATCGCCTCGTAGACCTTCACACGGCCGAGGATGTCGTCGGACTTGATCGTCAGGAGCTCCTGGAGGGCGTACGCGGCGCCGTACGCCTCGAGCGCCCACACCTCCATCTCGCCGAAACGCTGTCCACCGAACTGCGCCTTACCACCCAGCGGCTGCTGCGTGATCATCGAGTACGGGCCGGTCGAACGCGCGTGGATCTTGTCGTCGACCAGGTGGTGGAGCTTCAGGATGTACATGTACCCGACCGAGACCGGCTCCGGGAACGGCTCACCGGAGCGGCCGTCGAAGAGCTGGGCCTTGCCGGAGGAACCGATCAGGCGCTCGCCGTCGCGGTTCGGGAGCGTCGAGTCGAGGAGGCCCTCGATCTCACGCTCGTATGCGCCGTCGAACACCGGGGTCGCGACCTTGGTGCCGGGCTCCGCGCTGTGGGCGGCCTCGGGGAGGGCGGACGCCCACTCCTGGATGCCCTCGACGTTCCAGCCCTGCTTCGCGAGCCACCCGAGGTGGATCTCGAGCACCTGGCCGAAGTTCATGCGGCCGGGGACGCCGAGCGGGTTCAGCACGATGTCGACCGGGGTGCCGTCCGCGAGGAACGGCATGTCCTCGACCGGCAGGATCGTCGAGATGACGCCCTTGTTGCCGTGACGACCGGCGAGCTTGTCGCCAGCGGTGATCTTGCGCTTCTGGGCGATGTACACGACCACACGCTGGTTGACACCGGAGCCGAGCTCGTCGTCACCGTCCTGCGCGTCGAACACCTTGACGCCGATGATCGTGCCCTCTTCACCGTGCGGCACCTTGAGCGAGGTGTCGCGGACTTCGCGCGACTTCTCGTTGAAGATGGCGCGGAGCAGGCGCTCCTCGGCGCTGAGCTCGGTCTCGCCCTTCGGCGTGACCTTGCCGACCAGGATGTCGCCGGGGCGGACCTCGGCACCGATGCGGATGATGCCGCGCTCGTCGAGGTCGGCCAGCAGGTCCGGGCTGACGTTCGGGAGGTCGCGGGTGATCTCCTCCTTGCCGAGCTTGGTGTCGCGGGCGTCGACCTCGTACTCCTCGATGTGGATCGAGGAGAGCGTGTCGTCCTTCACGAGGTTCTGCGACAGGATCATCGCGTCCTCGTAGTTGTAGCCCTCCCACGGCATGAACGCGACGAGGAGGTTCTTGCCGAGCGCGAGCTCGCCGTTCTCCGTCGCGGGGCCGTCGGCGATGACCTCGCCCTGCTCGATCCGCTCACCGGCGCTGACGATCACGCGGTGGTTGTAGCTCGTGCCCTGGTTCGAGCGGTCGAACTTGCGGAGGTAGTACGTCTGCGTCCCACCCTCGTCGAGCTGCAGGGTCACGGTGTCGGCCGAGACCTCGGAGACGACACCGGCCTTGTCGGCGGTGACGACGTCGCCGGCGTCGATGGCGGTGTAGCCCTCCATGCCGGTGCCGACGAGCGGCGACTCGGAGCGGAGGAGCGGCACGGCCTGGCGCTGCATGTTCGCACCCATGAGGGCGCGGTTCGCGTCGTCGTGCTCGAGGAACGGGATGAGCGACGTCGCGACCGACACCATCTGGCGCGGGGAGACGTCCATGTAGTCGACCTCGCCCTTGGCGACGAGCTCGACCTCGCCGCCCTTCTTGCGGACGAGCACCTTGTCGTCGGCGAAGTGGAACGAGTCGGTCAGCGGGGCGTTGGCCTGCGCGACGACGAAGTCGTCCTCTTCACTGGCGGTGAGGTAGTCGATGGTCGTCGTGACCTGGCCGTCGACGACGCGACGGTACGGGGTCTCGATGAACCCGAACGAGTTGATCCGACCGAACGACGCGAGCGAACCGATCAGGCCGATGTTCGGGCCTTCCGGGGTCTCGATCGGGCACATGCGGCCGTAGTGCGACGGGTGGACGTCACGGACCTCGACGCCGGCACGCTCACGGGACAGACCACCCGGGCCGAGCGCCGAGAGACGACGCTTGTGCGTCAGACCGGCGAGCGGGTTGTTCTGGTCCATGAACTGCGACAGCTGGGAGGTCCCGAAGAACTCCTTGATCGCGGCGACGACCGGACGCACGTTGATGAGCGTCTGCGGCGTGATCGCCTCGATGTCCTGCGTGGTCATGCGCTCGCGGACGACGCGCTCCATGCGGGACAGACCCGTGCGGACCTGGTTCTGGATGAGCTCGCCGACGGCGCGGATGCGACGGTTGCCGAAGTGGTCGATGTCGTCCACGTCGAGGCGCAGCTGCACCGGCTCGCCGTCGCGGACGCCGTCCAGCGTGGTCTTCTCGGCGTGCAGGGAGACCAGGTACTTGATCGTGCGGACGATGTCCTGCACGGTCAGGACCGAGTCGCTCAGCTGCGCGTCGATGCCGAGCTTGCGGTTGAGCTTGTAGCGGCCGACCTTCGCGAGGTCGTAGCGCTTCGGGTTGAAGTAGAAGTTGTCGAGGAGCGCACGCGCGGCCTCGGCAGCGACCTGCTCGCCCGGACGCAGCTTGCGGTAGATGTCCTTGAGCGCCTCTTCCTTGGTGAGGATGGCGTCCTTCTCGAGGGTCGACTCGATCGAGGCGAAGCCCTGGAACTCCTCGAGGATCTCCTCGCTCGTCAGCCCGAGGGCCTTGAGGAAGACCGTGACGGACTGCTTGCGCTTGCGGTCGATGCGCACGCCCACCTGGTCGCGCTTGTCGATCTCGAACTCGAGCCATGCACCACGCGACGGGATCACGCGAGCCGAGTAGATGTCCTTGTCGGACGTCTTCTCCTGCTGACGCTCGAAGTACACACCCGGCGAGCGGACGAGCTGCGAGACGACGACACGCTCGGTGCCGTTGATGATGAAGGTGCCGCGCTCGGTCATGAGCGGGAAGTCACCCATGAAGACCGTCTGCGTCTTGATCTCACCGGTCATGTGGTTCATGAACTCGGCGTTGACGTACAGCGGTGCGGCGTAGGTCTTGCCGCGCTCCTTGCAGTCGTCGATGGAGTACTTCGGGTCCTCGAGCTCCGGGGACGTGAACGAGAGCTGCATGGTCTCGCCGAGGTCCTCGATCGGGGAGATCTCCTCGAAGATCTCCTCGAGGCCGGAGTGCAGCGCGAGGTCGGTACGACCCTGCTCCTGCCCCTCGGCCAGTCGGGCCTTCCAGACGTCGTTGCCGACGAGCCAGTCGAAGCTCTCCGTCTGGAGAGCGAGCAGATCAGGAACCGTGAGGGTGTCCGTGATCTTGGCGAACGAGAGTCGCGAGTGGTTGCGACCGTTCTTGGGGTTGGTGGATGCGTTGGGCGCAGCAGCCAAGGGTGTGACCTCCGGTTGGCCCCGTCGGGCCGATACTGACGGGCAGCATGTAGGTGAGTGGATTGACGCGTGAGCGCACCCTCGAGGAAACGCGGTCACGTGCTCGACGGCGGAGCGAGAGCACGTGTGCGATGATCTGGGCGAGCGGAGCCCGCCGACATATACGGGACCGACTACACCAGGGCATGTTCGGAATGAACGCTGCGTCGACCGCAATATGACGACACGGGATGCCAGGGAGCGCGAACTGCCATCATAGGCAGCGTCCGGTCAGGCTGTCCAGTCCTCGCTTGACCAAGTTCCGCGATGCCGTGTATAAGCGGCACGGACCCATCCACATTCCCGCCGGATCCGCATGCCACCGGGGCCGAGGCCGGCCGTCTCGTCAGCGCAGGCGTTCGCGCTCCACCCCAGCCGTGCCTCCCGTCAGTCCGGCGAGCGCACGGAACGCGTCCTCGGGACGTCGGGTCCGCACGAAGGTGACGCGACCACGCTCGTCGGTGAGCTCGATGCCGAGTCCCGGGGTGAGGAGGAGCGCCCGGACGCCGCGGCCGAGCCGCAGTCCGATGCCGCCGTAGGTACGGGCGTCCGCCTCGACGAGCCGGGCGTCCACGATCCGCCGGCGCGCGATGCGGCGCGGTGGGAGCGGGCGGAAGTGCAGGGTGACGTGGGTGTCGGTGACCGTGAAGCCGGCACGGGCCAGCAGGAGGAGGAGTCCGACGACGATCCCGACGACTCCCGGCACGACCAGCGCGGCTTCCGGCGCCTCGCCGGGCCAGCCGAGGACCGCTGCGGTGAGCGCCGTCCCGGCAGCGAGCAGTGCGGCGCCGACCGTGCGCATCCAGACGGGTGCCGGTTCGCGGTCCGCGTGGAACGGACGGGAGGCACGGGTCGCCGCCGGCGCGACGGGCACGTTGACGACGTGGTGCGTGGGGATGCTCGTGGTGTCGACGGACATGGTGGTGCTCCTGGGTGTGCGGGTGCCGGCACTCTGTATTTTACATAACGAGTGCGATGTGTTCAACGGTCGACACTGGTCGACGGGCGCAGCGCGGCTGCGGGTGACCGCGGTGGTCGGGACGCGCGTCACGGTCGGCCGCCTGCGGACCCGCGACGAGGTGGGGGCTCGTCCGGGTCGACGCCGTCGGCACGACGACAGCGACCGACGGTACGCGCCGACGCTTGGCGTTCACTGTCCGTTCATGTGGACGCATACATCTGGGCCCGGGGTGCGCGATTGCGCGAATGCACGACCCGGCAGGGTGCGCGACTGCGCGAATGCACGACCCGGCACGGTGCGCGACTGCGCGAATGCACGACCCGGCACGGTGCGCGACTGCTCGGCAGGCGTTCCCGCGCGCGGCGCTCGGCCCTCGGCGCTGCCGCGTCCGGCTCAGCGGAGGACGAGGGCGACGGCCTCCGCCCGGGTGCGGACCCCGAGCTTCTGGAACAGCTGGTTCACGTAGGACTTCACGGTCGGGACGGTGAGGAACAGCTCCGCGGCGATCTCCGGGTTCGTCCGGCCGTGGGCGATCCGCTCGAGCACGTCGGCCTCGCGCGGGGTGAGCTCCGGGAAGCGCTCACGCACCGGCACCCGGCCGGCGGGCGCGACGGGCTGCGTGGTGCCGGTGCGCGGCGCGGTCCCGGTGCGCGGCGCTGTCCCCGTGAGCTGCGCGGTCGCCGTGAGCTGCGCGACGAGTCGGGCGCCGACCGTCGCGTCGAACGTCGCCTGCCCGGATGCGACCGCGCGGACCGCGGTCGCGATCTCCGCGCGACCGGCGTCCTTCGTGAGGTAGCCGCGGGCTCCGGCCCGGAGCGCGGTGCTGATCGACTCGTCGTCGGCGAAGGTCGTCAACACGAGCACGGCGACGTCGGGGTGCCGGGCGGTGATGCGGGCCGTCGCGGTCGGGCCGTCGACGCCCGGCATCCTGAGGTCCATCAGGACGACGTCCGGTGTCGTCCGCTCCACGGCGGCGAGCGCCTCGGCTCCGTCGGCCGCGGCACCGACGACCTCGAGGTCCGGCACGAGCGACAGCACCGTGACCAGGCCGTCGCGCACGATGGCCTGGTCGTCGACGACGAGCACGCGGATGGTCATGCGTCCGGACCGGCCGATCGGTCGGCGTGAGTGCCTCGGTCGTCCACGGCGTCGGAGCGGCCGGCGGCGTCGGAGCTGGCGGCGGCGACGGGGAGGTGCATCGCGACGACGAACTCGTCCTCGGAGCGGCCGGCCTCGACCGTGGCGTCGGTGCCGAGCTCAGCGAAGCGCTCGCGGATGCCGACGAGGCCGTGCCCACCGCTGGACAGCGGGTTCGCCACGACCACGTCGAGGGCGTCGCCGTCACGGATCACCGAGAGCGAGACAGGGCGACCGGGAGCGTGGCGGCGGGCGTTGCTGAGGGCTTCGCGGGTCGTTGCGACGACGACCCGACGGTGCGCCTCGTCGAGATCGGCGAGGGCGAGGTCGCCGACGACCACCACCTCGCCCCCGAAGTCGCGGTGCGCGGTGACGAGGGCGTGGAGGTCTGCACGGGGTACCGGCGGCTCGTGCCGGGCGTCCTGACCGGAGGCTCGGGTCGCGTCCGTCACGTCGGCCGCCGAGCCGAGGCGGTCACGGTCCGACGTACCGTCGTCGCGGAGCGCGTGGACGGCCCGGCGGGCCTCGGCGAGACCGTCGGCGGCGAGGGTGCGCGCGGCTCCGGCACGCGTGGCGGCTTCGTCCACGCGACCGGCCTCGAGCAGGGCCTCGACCGCGTCGAGCTGCAGCACGAGGCCGCCGAGGGAGTGTGCGAGGACGTCGTGGACGTCACGGGCGGCCCGGGCGCGGTCGGCGAGGAGCTCGGCACGCTGCTGGTCGCGTTCGGCTTGGCGGGCCTGGGCCTCTGCTGCGCGGTACTGCCGGCGGCTGAACCCGACGAGGACGCCGAGCACGAGGCCGCCGCTCGTGCCGAGCACGAACTGGACGGAGGCGCCGTCGATGCTGGCGACCACCGCGATCTCGACGAGCGCCACGAGGGTTGCGACCGCCCCCGTCCACACGGGCAGCGCGATGCTGGACTGGAGGACGACGATGCCGACGATCACCGCGACGAGCATCAGGGAGCGCGTCGGCACGACCGCGGCGGCTCCGGCGACGACCATGACCGCCGCCGCAGCCGTCGTCACGCGCGGTGACCGGACGACCTCGCGGAGGGTCCATGCGGCGAGCGCCACGGCCCCGACGGTCCACGCCCAGACCGGGAGCTGTTCGAGGACGCCGTTCCGGACGAACCAGAACGCCACCGCGACGATCCCGACCGCGGTGAGCACCCAGCCCACACGCGACCGCGACCGGCCCGCGGACGGGTCGGTCAGATCGGGCTCGGACAGCAGGGTCACCGCACCATCATGCCGCGCGCGCGGCCCGGGATCTTCTGGTCGAGCACGAGGGCGCGGGCGGCCCGGTTGATCGCGAGCATGAGCAGGATCGCGCCGGTCGAGCTGAGGAGGTGCGCGCCCATGTGGCCGCCGAGGACGTCGAGGCCGACGCGGACGGCGATGAGCACGAACCACAGCCCCGCGCCGTACCAGCCGGTACGCGCCTGGAGCGTGCGGCCCTTGTCGTCCGGAGTGGCCGCGGTGCGGAAGCGGGTCATGCTCCCCATCGCCAGGCCGACGCCGACGGAGATGAGTGCCTCGATGCCCAGGAAGACGATGTCGGTCGTGGTGACGGCGGTCTTCGTGTTCGCGAGCATCACCACGCCGATGACGGCGAGGACGAGCGGCCCGCGCCACACGCGTGCCGGGTCGAGGTAGCGCCAGGTGGCCTGGCGGTAGGCCAGGAACCCGACGAGTGCGAGTCCGATGACGATGTTGGCGATGAGCTGGACCGACATGGTGTGTGCCTCCCGTGGTGTCCGGCGGGCCGTTCCCGACCGGTGCTCCCATCGTCGCCAGCGGGACGGATCCGCCCCACCAACCAGGGGTGGGGACGTGGGTGGTGATCCGGTGGTGTTCCATGGACCCATGGGTGATGCGTTCGACGGGTTCACGCTCGGTGCAGGGTTCTCGGTGATCGAGCCGGATCGACACCGGCCGGGGTCGTTCACGCTCGTGGTCGACGGGACGCCGCAGTCGCACGTGGACCTCGAGGACCCGACACACCTGGCGTTCGAGTACATCCGGCGGATCGGGCACGCGATCGACCTGCTGCCGCCGGGGCCGATCACCGCCCTGCACCTGGGTGCCGGTGCGCTGACCCTCCCCCGCTACGTGGCGGCGACCCGGCCGGGGTCGCGTCAGCAGGTCGTCGAGCTCGAGCGCGAACTGGTCGACCAGGTGCGCGAGGCACTGCCGTTCCCGCGGGGCGCATCCATCCGCGTCCGGTACGGCGACGCCCGCGAGGTCCTCGAGAAGCTGCCGCAGGGTCTCCGAGGCACCGTCGACCTGGCCGTCGTCGACGTCTTCAGCGGCGCGCGGACCCCGGCGCACGTGACGAGCCTCGAGTTCCACCGGGAGGTCGCCGAGTTCCTGTCGCCGACGGGCATCGTCGCGATGAACGTCGCCGACGGAGCCGGCCTGGCGTTCGCGCGTGGTCAGGCCGCGACGCTGCAGTCCGTGCTGCCCTCGGTCGCGGCGGTCGCGGACACCGGGATGTTGAAGGGCCGGCGGTTCGGCAACATCGTGCTGCTCGGGTCGCCCACCGACCTGCCGATCGCCGAGATGCCCCGCCGGTACTCCTCCGATCCGATGCCGGCGAAGGTCGTGCACGGGGCGGAGCTGCGGGCGTTCACCGCCGGTGCGCCGATCGTCACCGACGCGACGGCCGTCCCGTCGCCGGAACCGAACCGGTCGGTCTTCGGCGGGTAGGTCGCGCTTCCTGGCAACTCGGTGGTGCCGCTGCCAGGATGGTGCCGCACGTGCGCAGCTGCGCGGACGAACGAGAGGCGAGCGCTGATGACGAACGACGACCGGAGCAACGAGGACCGGCCGGACGACGGCCGGGCACCGAGCTGGGGCGAGCCGGCCGAGGAGCACTCTCACCACGACGACGCGCCCCGCTACGGCGAGCGCATCACGCCGTCGTCCGCTCCGCAGTCCGGCGAGCAGCCCCAGCAGTACGGGCAGCAGCCGCAGTACGGCGAGCGCACCGCGCCGCAGCAGTACGGGCAGCAGCAGTACGGCCAGCAGCAGTACGGCCAGCAGCAGGGCGCCCCGGCGTGGGGCGGCGGCGACCAGCCGTGGGCCGCCGCACCTGCGGCAGCGGGAGCACCGGCGTGGCAGCACCACGAGGAGCCGAAGGCGAAGAAGAAGACCGTCGGCGTGATCGCGTTCCTCGCGGCCGTCGTCGCACTCGTCGTCGGTGTCGTCGGTGGCTACGTCCTCGGCACCGCACTCGGTGCCAGCGGCGCGCTCCGGGGTGTCCTCGAGGGGACCACGACCGGCACCGACCCGCAGCAGCTCCAGCGCGAGGTGATGAACGACCCCGCGGTCGCCTCGCAGCTCATGGTCGGCTCGATCGTGATGTGGGTCGCGACGCTCTTCGGCCTGTGGGGCCTCGTGCAGGGCATCGTCGCGATCGCCACGAAGCGCGGCCGCGGCTGGGGCGTCGTCGCGCTGGTCCTCGCGGTCGTCGCAGCGATCGTCGCCGGGTCGGTCTACCTCGGCGTCGCGGTCTCGACCGTCTCCTGAGCATCTGGGTGTGGCACCGGGTGCTCCCGGCCGACCGCGGTTACGCTCGTCCCTGATGTCCCCCGACGACCGCCAGCACCACGACCAGGACGACCGCGTCCGGGAGCCGCGTCACGCGGCTCCCGCCAGCGCGGGCGTGAGCCCGGGCAGCACCTTCGCGCCGATCAGCCTCCGTCCGGCGGTCGACGTGCAGGCCGTGCAGGAGCGGCTCCGCGCCCTCGGTCAGAGCCGCAGCACCGACGCCCTCGCCGAGCGCGCCGAACTGTTGCGCCTGCTCGGCCGCCTCGACGAGGCACTCGTCGTCGCGGAGGAGGTCTTCCGGCTGACGATGTTCACCGGGGAACGCGCCGACAAGGTGGCGGCGCGGATCCGTCGCGCACACGTCCTGCACGACCTCGGACGCTACGAACGCGCGGCGACCGAGTCCGCGCTCGCCCGGGACACCGCCACGACCGAGGAGTGGCCGGAGCTCGAGGGTGCCGCCGCCGAGCTCGAGGGCTGGTCGCTGTTCGAGCTGAACCGCTTCGAGGAGGCCCGCGCGGTCCTCGGCCGCTCGTACGAGGCATTCCGCGCTGCCGGTGCCCCCGCCGAGCGGACCGAAGCCCTGCGCACCGCGGTCGAGGCAGCGATGCGCGCCTCCATCGCCCAGCCGGCCGCCGAGCCCGAGCGTCCCGCCGCCGACCGTCCGCGCACCGCCCGCGAGGCCGCCGTCCGCCGGGAGACCGACCCGGTCACGCGCGTCGCCGAACCCGTCAAGCAGGTGCCGCCGCCGACCCGCCGCCGTGTCCTCGGCGCACCCGACGCCGCGCGCACCGAGGCGGACAGCCTCTGGGGCAAGCTGGCCGACCGCGCGGACCGCGCCGACCGTCCGGAGCGGAAGGGCCCCGCCGACCGGTGACCACGCTCGATCAGGTGCGGTCCCGCGCCGCGGAGCTCATGACGGCGCACCTGGGGGTCGGGTCCTGGACGTTCGGCTTCGACAACGCCAAGACCCGGGCCGGGCAGTGCGACTTCGCGCGGCGACGGATCACGGTCAGCCGGCACCTCGCGGTCCGGTTCTCGGACGAGGACGTCGAACAGGTCCTGCTGCACGAGGTCGCCCACGCGCTGAGCGGTGCCCGCGCCGGACACGGCCCGACGTGGCGGCGCACGGCGGCGTCGATCGGGTACACCGGCTCCCGGCTCCACGACGGGCCCATCGCGAGCGAGCTCGCCCCGTGGGTGGGCGTCTGCCCGGCGGGCCACGAGCACTTCCGCTACCGCACGCCGACGAGACCGCTCGCCTGCGCACGGTGCTCACGCCGGTTCGACGAGCGCAACCGCATCACCTGGACCCGGCGCACCGCTGCCACACCCGCCGGTTCCACGCTGCCCGATCCCGCGCCGTCGACCCGCGTGTGACCCGTTAGCCTGGCGGGATGCAGACGGGGCAGCACATCCGCACGGACTCGGGGTCCAGCTGGTTCTTCGACGCCGGTCGCATCGCCCTCGACTTCGCGCACACCGGCGGCTTCGCGGACGACCCCGACGGCCGACGCCCCCGTGCCCAGCTCGGTGAACTCCTCGTCACGCCGGCCGACCTCGACGAGTGGCTGAGCGACCACACCGAACCGATCGACGTCGGTGCGACGGACCGCGAGCTGCAGGACGCCCGCGCGCTCCGCGCCGCGATCGGCCGCCTCGCCGTCGCCGCGGCACCGGCGGCAGCGTCCAGTGCTGCCGAACGCACCGCGGTCGCGGCGGGACTCCGTGCCGGGGCCGGCCGGACGCGCCCCGCGCCCGACGACATCGACACCGTCAACCTGTTCGCCGCCCTGCCGGACGTGCCCCCGAGCCTCCCGGGTGGACGACGCCGGGCCGGAGCGAACCGGGTGCGGCTCGCCCAGGCGCTGTCGAGCGTCGCCCGCGACGCGGTGGCCCTGTTCAGCGAGGTCGGGTTCGACGACCTCGAGGCCGACGGCCGACCGACCCGGCTCAGCCGTTGTTCCGCGCCGGACTGCGGGCTGGTGTTCTACGACTCCTCCCGCGGGGGCACGCGGCGCTGGTGCGCGATGCAGCGCTGCGGGAACCGGGCGAAGGTGCGGGCGCACCGCGCACGTCGCGCCGCCGCCTGATCTGCTGGCGGCTGGTCGCGCCGTGCGGGTCGGGGGTCGGCCGTGCTCGCGCCGTCGACTCGGAACGACACCGTCGCTGTCGTTCGACATCGACGCTGTCGCAACCCCGCGTGCGCAACCGTTGCCCATCGGAAGTAGCGACACTGTCGTCGTCGTACGACAGCGACTCTGTCGATCCGAGTCCGCTCGCACACCGTCGCGCCTCCACGCACGCACGCCGCGCCCTCGTCCCGCTCGCGCGTCCCGCGCTCCGCGCCAGCGCCTCAGCAGCCCGCGACGACGTCGTCCGGGTCGCCGAGGTCCTGCTCAGCACCCCAGTCGGCGAAGGTGAGGTCGACGGTGCCGGTCGTGTCGGACGCGCGGAACGAGTACGGCACGGGCTCCCCCACGGCGGAGACGACGAGCGTGCCGATCGGGGACGACCCGTTCGCGACGACGATCTGCACGCGGGCGTCCTTCCCCGTGCCCGTCACGGCGCCGGGGTGCAGCGTCACGTCGGAACCCGTCCCGAGCAGGCTCCGCAAGAGGTCGTCGGGCTCGGTGAACGGCGCGAGGTCGCGCATCGTCGCCGAGGTCGCCGGTACGCACACCCGCCCGCTCGTCGCCTTCGCCAACCCTGACTGTGCGGCGAACGCGGCGTTGCCGGACACCCACACGTCGTCGGCTCGGCGGCGGGCGTCGAGGGACACGTCCCCGACGGCGAGACGCAGGGCCGAGTCCTCGGCGGTGCCGCGGTAGTCGATCCGCACCGCGCGGCCGGGCACGGTGTCCCCGGAGCCGGCCGCTGCCGCGGGGTCGGGGACGAGCTCGGTGACGGTGCCCGTCGCGACGACGGACTCGGACCGCATCGCCGCGAGGACGTCCCGCAGCGCGGTCGCGCCGTCGACGGTCTCGATGCCGTTCGCCGATCCGTCGACCGGTGCCTGCCCGCCGAACCCGGTGGCGGTCGGGGTGACGGCGACGTCGGTCGGTGCCGGGCCGGAGCAGGCGGTCAGCGCGAGGGCGAGCACCCCGGCGGCGACTGCGACGACGAGCGGCCGACGGTCACCCCGCATCGCCCACGCAGACCTGCTTCGCGCCCTGGGCAGCCAGGGCACCGGCGTCCGTCGGGACGCTCTTGCCCCGGTTGTCGGCGGTGGCGCGGACCACGAAGCACGAGTCGGCGTCGTACAGGCCGGCCGACTTCGGGATCCAGACCTCGGTGCCACGGACCAGACGGGAGACGTCCACGGGCTTCGTGCCGGCCTCGACGACGAACACCGACCACGCGACGTCGTCGCCCTGCCACGACACCCGGACGTTGCCGCTGCCGGACTGCACGGCGAGGTCGGTCGGCGACGGTGGTCCCTCGGCGGTCACGGCGCGGACGACGAGCACGGCACCGACGACGACCGCGACGAGCGCGAGCGCCGCGGACACCAGGAACGCAGGGTGGCGCCAGAGCGGCCTGCGGTTGGTCTCGGTGCGCTCGAGCTCCGGCAGGACGCCGATGTCCGACCCCATCGCGCGCTTCGGCGTCGGGCTCGGCACGCCCCACTGCTCGTACAGCGCTGGCTGCCCGGGGTCCCAGCCGAGCCGGGTGCCCTGCCGCGCGGCGGTGCGCTCGTGCTCGGGCGACGGGGCGGACGGCACCGGGGCAGCGGGGATCGGCGGGACGACGGGCGATGACTCGCGCAACGGACCAGTTCCTCCCCCGGGCGGTGATGCAGACGGCACCGCCAGCATACGGACGCCGACGGGTCCCCGCGAGCACGCGGGGACCCGAGCAGCGACGTCAGGCGCACGTGGTCGGGGGTGTGCGCGCGGGTGTGGAGTCCGGCCAGCGCAGCAGCCGGTCGGTGTCGTCGCGCTGCAGCCACCACGCGAGTTCTCCGGGGAAGGAGTTCAGTGCGACGTGACGACGGTGTCCTGCTCGCGGGACTCGCGCCCGACGCGGAGCTCCTCCGGTCCGAGCGGCATGTCGACGGGCTCGGTGGTGGGCGGCACCTGTCGGGGAGGTGGAGCCCGCCTATCATGAGGGCGTGCTCCGGGGGCGTGCGACGACGGCTGGACGAGGGCGGCTCGGTGCCGTGCTCGCGTCCGTCGCGCTCGCTGCGGTCGGTGTGCTGGCCCTGACGGGAGGCCCGGCACCGGTCGCGTGGGCCGCCGACGCTCCGCGGGCGGCCGGCTCGGCCGACCCGGCGGCGACGGGTGCTGACCCGGTGCGGGTGTCGGTCCCGTACCGGGGGAAGGTCGACGTGGCGCTCGGGGACGGCTGGTCGGTCGCCGACTGCGGCCGCGTGAACGTGCCGACGGGCGTCTCGATGGCGTGCTCGGGCGACTCGCTCTCGCTGACGTCCGACGGGTACCGGACGGACTTCGGCACGGTGCTCATGACCGTGCCGCTGCACTCCGCGGCGTTCGACCTCGACGTCACCTACCTGGTGTCGATGGCACCGCCGGTGGCGCCGTCGCTCGACGGACAGACGTACGACTGGCCCTTCGCCGCCGGCAGCACGGCGTCCGTCCCCTGGTCCGACCTCGACGTCCGCTGCGACGGCTGTGCCGCGGGCCCGCGGATGCGCGTCATCACCGCCGGGCCGTCCGGGGTCGTCGCCAGCGTGACGGCGACCGGGCTGCTGGTCCGCGCTCCGGCGGACTGGACCGGCACGGCGAAGGTCCGCGTGCGCGCGACCGACGACCAGGGGCGCGCCGGGTCCGCGACCGTGCGGGTCGTCTTCGTGGCGGCCGGGGCGAGCGGGCTGACGGCGGACGACGTCGTGCGGCGGCTCGGCACCGACGGCACCGTGACGCTCGACCTGCACGACCTGGTGCACAGCGGGAAGGGCGCCGTGACGGTCGACGGGTGCGGCGACCCGGTCGCCGGCACGGTGACCTGCGCCGACGACGGCACCGCGGCCTACCGTCCGACGGGCACGATGACCGCTGCCGACCAGTTCTCCTTCCACGTCCGCACCGCCGCCGGCGACCAGGCCACCGGGACGGTGACCGTGCTCCCCGAGGAGGCTGCACGGACGGCCGCCACCGCGGCGGGGACGGTCGCGTCCGACGACGACCGCGGCGCGCGGTACCCGGCCACGGGCCTCCAGGCCGGCACCGGCACGACGACGGCCCGCAGCGTCGTCCGGACCCTGCCGTCCGAGGACGACACCGCGGCCGGAGGCCGGTCCACCGGGCTCCTCACGCCGCTCACCGCACCACTCGACCGCATCACGAAGGGGAACCGATGACGCTCCGCCTCAGCCTGCAGGACGCGACCTTCGTGGTCGACGCGACCGACGTGACGAGCGTCGCCGAGGTGGCGGCGGGCCTCGGGGTGGACCCGGCGTCGATCGCGCCGGGGACCGCGCCGGAGACCCCGCTCGTCGAGGCGGGGATCCTCAACGGGTCGACGCTGCCGGCCCGGGCACCGAGCGACCTGCCGCCCGGGCGGCCGCGACTCGAGGTCGTCGGCGGGCCCTTCGCCGGCGAGACCGTGCCGCTCCCCCTCGACGGCCCCCTGCGGATCGGCAGCTCCGGCGCGATGGAGCTCTGCGTCGCCGACCCGTTCCTGCAGCCCCACCACGCGACGCTCGCGCTCGACCACGGCGCCCCCGACGACCTGCCGACGCCCGCGGTGCCGGGTCCCCTGCGCGCCGTGCTCAGCGTGATGGACGGCGCAGACGGTGTCGTCGTCAACGGCCGTGCCGTGACCGGCAGCGCGGACGTCGTCCCCGCCGACGTCGTGCAGATCGGCAGCTCGGTGTTCCGCATCGGCGTCGAGCCGTACGTCGACGCCGACCTGGCGCCGGACGAGGTCGGCATGCGCGGCTTCAACCGGAGCTCCCGGATCATGCCGCCGGCGACCCCGCCGACCGTGGTCCTGCCGGGGGACCAGCCCGACGACGTCGACAAGACACCGATGCCGTGGCTGTCCGCCGTGATCCCGGTGGTGCTCGGCGTGACGATGGCTCTCGTGTTCGCGCGGCCGATCATGCTCATGATGGCCGCCGCCTCGCCCGTGATGGTCGTCGGCACCTTCCTGACCCAGCGCTCGCGGGCGAAGAAGAAAGGCGTGAAGACGTTCGAGGAGTGGCGGCAGGACATCGCCGACACCCGGGTCCGGATCGCGCAGCTCGTGCGTGAGCAGCGGCTCGACTCCTGGTACCGCAGCGTCGACCCGGTGGTCGTCCGGGACATCGCCACCCGGCCGCTCGCCCGCCTGTGGGAGCGACGGAAGCGCGACGCGGACGCCCTGCACGTGCGCGTCGGCGTCGCCGAGGTCCCGCTGCAGGCGAACTTCCAGGGCGGGAAGGCGAAGAACGCCGCACCGCACCACGTCGGCGTCGCCCCGGCACCCGTCGACGTCGACCTGTCCGCCGGCGTCGTCGGCATCGCCGGGCCGGAGGACGTCACCCGGGCACTCGTCCGGTCGATGCTCGCGGCCGTCGCCACCCTCAGGTCACCGCGGGACACCCGCATCGTCGTGGTGTGCGGGGACGAGGGAGCGGCCGGCTGGGAGTGGACGCAGTGGCTCCCGCACACGCAGCAGGCCGAGGACGGTGCCTTCGCGCTCATCGGGAACACCGACGACGCCCGTCGGGAGCGCGTCCGTGAGCTCGCCGCGCTGGTGCAGATCCGCTCACGCGCGGGCTCGTCGGTCAGCGCCAGGGACTTCGACACCGACGTGGTGCTCGTCGTCGACGGCGCCCGCGAGTACCGCACGCTCCCCGGCATGGTGCAGGTGCTCGAGCAGGGCGCCCAGGTCGGTGTGCACGTCGTCGCGATCGACAGCGACCGCGCCCGCCTGCCGGAGGAGTCCCGCACCGTGGTCGCCGTGGACGCGGACGACCGCTCGCTCGCCCGACTCGAGTCGGACGCCGAGTACCACGCCTCGGTGCTCCTCGACGGGCTCTCCGTCCCCACCGCCGAGCGCATCGCCCGCAGCCTCTGCTCGATCCGGCACGTCTCCGGCGTCGGCGACGAGGGCATGCTGCCGACGAGCGTCCGCTACGTCGACCTGCTCGGCGTCGACCTCGACGACCCCGCGCCGATCGTGGCCCGCTGGCAGCGCTCGCCGCGGCGGACGCACGTGGTGGTGGGTGCCGGCGCCGACGGCGAGTTCGCGATCGACATCGCCGCCGACGGTCCGCACGCCCTCGTCGCCGGCACCACCGGCTCCGGCAAGTCCGAGTTCCTGCAGGCGCTCGTCGTCTCGCTCGCGATGGCGAACCGGCCGGACGCGCTGAACTTCGTGCTCGTCGACTACAAGGGCGCGTCGGCGTTCGCGGACTGCTCCCGGCTGCCGCACACCGTCGGCATGGTGACGAACCTCGACGCCCGCGAGACCGAGCGGGCCCTGACCTCGCTCGACGCGGAGCTCAAGCGGCGCGAGACCGTCCTGCGACTGCCCGAGCTCGGCGTGAAGGACGTCGACGCCGCGTGGTCCAAGGACCCCGACGCCGCCGCCCGGAACGGCCTGGCCCGGCTGATGATCGTGATCGACGAGTTCGCCGAGCTGAAGACCGAGCACCCCGACTTCATCGACGGGCTGGTCCGCATCGCCCGCGTCGGTCGGTCCCTCGGCGTGCACCTCGTCCTCGCGACGCAGCGGCCGTCCGGGGTGATCACGCCCGAGATGCAGTCGAACATCAACCTGCGCGTGGCGCTCCGCGTGACCGACCGTGCCGACTCCACCGACGTGCTCGGCTCCCCCGAGGCGGCGCTCATCAGCCAGGCGACACCGGGTCGTGGGTTCGTGCGGGCCGGGCTCGGCGCGATGCCGAGCGGGTTCCAGACCGCCCGCGTCGCCGGGATCCGCCAGGGCGTGCAGCGCGTCCAGCGCCAGCTGCCGAAGATCGCCCCGGTCGACTGGGAAGGCGTCGGCTACGCGCCCCGGTTCCCGGTCCGCCGGCACGCGGCAGCGCCCGTCGACCACGACGACACCGACCTCCGAGCGCTCGTCGACGTCGTGACCCGGGCCACCGAGTCGCTCGGCATCCCGAAGAACTCGTCGCCGTGGCTGATGCCGCTGCCGTCGCTGCTGCCCCTGTCGCAGGTGGCCGGCGGGGCCGGCGCGCCGACGACGATCACGCTCGGCGTCGAGGACGTCCCCGGCCAGCAGACCCAGCGGCCGCTGACCTGGGACCTCGAGGCGGGGACGCACCTGATGGTCCTCGGTGGGGCCCTGTCCGGGCGGACCACCGCGCTCCGGACCGTCCTCGCCCAGGCCGTCGAGCGGATGAGCCCGACCGACCTGCACCTGTACGTGATCGACCACGGCAACGGCGGCATGCTCCCCCTCGTCCGGGCACCGCACACCGGGGCCGTCGTCACGCCGCTCGAACCGGCACGACTCCCCCGCCTGATGGACCGCCTGGTCGCGGAACTCGGCCGCCGCCAGGGCGTGCTGTCCCGCGCGGCTGTCGGCACCATCGTCGAGCAGCGCCGCAGTGCCGCCCCCGGCGACGCGCTGCCCTACGTGGTCGTCGCGGTCGACGGCTGGGACCGCGCCACGAGCTCCATGCAGCCCGAGGACCTGCTGCCGATCCGCGAGCAGATGACCCGGGTCCTCCGCGAGGGCCCCGCGGCCGGCATCCGCGTCGTCGTCACCGGTGACAAGACCGTCGCCGCCGACCGGATCGCCGGGTTCATCAGCGACCAGTACGTGCTGCCGATGCGCGACGTGAACGACTACCGCGGCGCGGGGGTCATGGTCCGCGAGCTCCCCGAGACCGTGCCCGCCGGACGCGTCTTCTTCGGCGCGACCGTGCGCGAGGCGCAGCTCGCCGTCCTCGGGCAGGACGCCTCCGCCGAGGCCCAGGCCGCGGCCCTGCGCAGCACCGTGGACGCCTCGGTGGAACGATGGGCCGACGCCACCGGACCCGCGCCCTTCCGCGTCGACGCCCTGCCGTCCCGCATCTCCCTCGCCGAGGCGCAGGACCTGCCCGTCGCGGGCGACCACCCCGAGGACGGCCCGACCGTCGGCGTCGGCGGCGACGAGCTCGCCCGCGTCACGCTCGACTGGCCGGCCGCCGGCGGGTTCCAGGTCGTCGGCGAGCGCGGCACCGGTCGGTCCACCACGCTGACCGCCATCGCGCACCAGCTCGTCTGGGGCGGCCGGCCGGTCATCGCCGTCGCGACGAAGCCCTCGGTCTTCCAGGAGTGGGCGCGCGAGGCGGACGTGCCGCTCCTCACCGACCCGATGGGCTTCATGCACCTCGCCGAGGCCCTCGGCCGGTACGAGGACCCCGCCGTCCCCGTCACGGTGCTCATCGACGACGCCGAGCTCGTCGCGAACACCCCGCTCGAGAACTCGCTGATGGGCGACCGCGCACGCTTCGTGTTCGTCGTGGCGACGAACCCGGACGCGGCCGCGAAGACCTTCAGCGGCCCGTACGGCGAGGTCCGGCGCACCCAGGAGGGCATGGTCCTCTCGCCCTCGAGCGCCCTGCAGGGGACCCAGCTGTTCGGGCAGAAGGTGCCGAAGTGGATGGTCGGGCGGCAGCCGGCCGGCGGTGGTGCGGTGCACCGCCGCGGTCTGTGGACGCAGGTGCAGGTGCCCGACCCGACCGCCTGAGCGCCGCGGGCTCCCTGCGGCGGCGATCCGGGCCTCCCGTAGGGTGGGTGGCATGGCTGCACGCTGCTCGTACTGCGGGGCCGAACTCCGTCCGAACAGCATGTTCTGTCTGGCCTGCGGCCAGCTCGCGACCGGTGGTCGGCGGTCGACGCCCGCGCCGGTGAGCGACACGTCCGAGGTGCCGCCGAAGCCGTCCGCGTCTGTCCCGCCGCCACCTGCCGTCGCTCCCGTCCCGCCACCACCTGCTGGTGCTGCCGGTCCCGACGCCCAGGGCCTGGAGGCCCGGATCGCCGCCGCCCCGTCGGTGGGCGTCCCCGGTCTGCCGCAGCTCGTCTTCACCACCGGACAGACGCTGGTCGTGCGGGAGGGCACCGTCCTGCTCGGCCGACGTCCCGAGGACATCGCGGCGGCGGAGGGGGCAGCGGCGTTCGCGCTCGACGACCCGGACCGGTCCACGTCGCGGGTGCACGCCGCGGTGGTGTTCGGTCCGACCGGGTTGCGCGTGGTCGACCGCGGGTCGGGCAACGGCACCGTGCTGCGGCGTGGCGACCGCGAGGACCGGTGCCCCGAGGGTCTGCCGGTGGAGCTGGTCCCGGGGGACGAACTGTGGTTCGGGTCGGTGGGGGCGAGGGTGCGGTGACGGACGTCGTCACCGTCCGGCCGGACCCCGACGCCTGGCGCGCCCTGCTGCGTCGCGAGCGGGTGACGTTCACCGTGGCGCCCGCGGTGGTGGTCTTGGCCGAGGCGGGGACGAACGCCCTCGGCCTGGTGGGACCGGTCGTCGTGGCGCACGCACTCACGCTGGTCGCCGCGTTCTGGCTGCTCGCCGCGCTCGGACTCCGGCGCAACCGGCTGGCACAGACCCTGGGTGACCCCGCACGTGCGATCCGGGTGTCGGACGCCGGAGTGGAGCTCCCGCTGCTCGGACTCGTGCCGTGGGACGAGGTCGTCGCGGTGCACTCGGTCGTCGACGAGGGCCGGATCGCAGCGATGGCCCGCTCGACCGGGGTCCGGCGCATCGCCGAGCGCTGGACCGTCCGACTCGGCTCGTCGAACCACCTCGTCTTCATCGGCACCGCCGACGGCCCCGCGCTCCGGGCACGCGCCGAACCGCGCCGGTTCCGACGCTGGGTCAGGCTCTGGGCGCGGAGCGGGGCCCCCGACTTCGGGCAGGTCCAGCTGGCGTGCGACACCTTCTACACGCCGGATGCCGCGGCGGAGCTCGACGCCGCGCTGCGCAGCGCGGCCGCGCAGCGCGGCCTGCCGGCCTCACGGAGCACGGACCTGTCCGAGATGGGCGAGTTCTACCGCACCAACTCACGGATCCCCGGTTTCGACGGCAGGACGTTAGGCTGATCCGCGCGTGACGGGACCGCGCACGCGCTGGGGAACCGAGGGGACGACGACGTGGCTGACGCACTCGCCGAACGGTGCACGATGCTGGGCGGACCGGTGATCGGTCTCATGCAGGCCGTGATGGGCAGCCAGGTGAACCCGATCCGCTTCGTCGAGGTCATCGAGCGTGCCCGCGAGATCCAGCGGATCGTCGCGCAGGGCGCGGACGACGTCCAGGACGCCGCGTACACCCGGTGGGCGGCGACCGCGCCGACCGTGCTCGACGAGATCGTCGACGGCGCGGAACACCGCGACCGCGAGCGCGTGTGGGCGGCGTTCTCGGACCCGGAACGTGGACTGAACGCCCTGGCCGCCGCATGCGCCGGGCAGCCCGGCTGGTAACGAGAGGACGACAGTGGACGACGCCACCCGGCAGAGCTGGCAGGGGTTCTTCGCGCAGGAGGGCCGTTTCGACGTGCACTACGACGCGGAGCGCTTCCGGAGGATCGAGCGCAGGAACCTCCGCGACGCCATCGTGCTCATCGCGTTCATCGTCGTGGTGCTCGCGCTCGTGCTGCTCTGGGGGCGCCTCGGCCCGATCATCCTCGGCGTGCTGCTCTTCGTCGTCGGCGGGGTCCTCGCCCTCGTGCTCCTGCGGCGTCGCCTCGCGCTCCTGCGGCCGGCCGGCGGCTCCCCCGGCCTGCTCCTCGGCGTCTCGAACCTCGGCCTGCACACGCCGATCGTGCCGCTCATCGACTGGACCAGCGTGCGCGCGGTGTTCGCGGTCGACGAGTCCGCGCGGATGGCGCAGAAGCGCGGACGACGGAACATGGCCGGGACGGCCGAGCACTGGGCGGCCGGGAACGGCAAGGCGACCAGACACCTCTGGTTCATGCTCGAGGACGCGCCGTCCCTCCGGTCGCAGGTGACCGACCGGCGGTGGGCGAAGGGCTTCGAGACGTTCCCGAACGCGAACGGCCCCGCCTTCGCGCAGTACGTCCTCGACCTCGACTCGGTGCTCTCGCTCGACGACACGAAGAAGATCATGGCCGCCGTCCTCGTCCAGGCGCAGGCGAGGGGCATCCACGCCGTCGAGTCGCTCGGCGCCTCCGACTTCACCGAGTACGCGAGCATGCTGAGCGGTGTCACCGTCGACGGTGTCGTCCCGCCGAAGCCGCAGGGCGTGACCGGCAACCCCTTCGTCGGACGGTCCTGACGCGCTCGACGCTTCGATGCGTGCGAATGCAAGCTCGACGGACATCCGACGGCCCGCGTAGCATCTGCTGCAGTGCGCAGCATCCGCTAGGCTGCTGCCGTCTGCCCCTCAGAAGGGGGACAGGACCAATCGGGGGGTAGGTCGTTCGATCGCCCCAGGACACGAAAGTCTCTTGGAGGAACCATGGCGGACATCCGCGTCACTTCGGAGTCGCTCTCAGGCGTCTCGAACCAGCTCCAGTCCGGCTCGCAGTCGATCGAGTCGCAGCTGCAGAACCTGAAGTCGCTCGTCGACGGCCTCGTCGGTGGCGACTGGTCGGGTGCAGCATCCGGCTCGTTCCAGGACCTCTACCAGCAGTGGGACCAGTCGGCGGTGCAGCTGAAGGAGTCGCTCGCGGGCATCAGCCAGCTGCTCTCGCGTGCGGCCCTCTCCTACGAGGAGTCGGAGAACTCGATCTCGGGCACCTTCCGCTGATCGACGACCACTGACGGCGAGTCGTCCCCATGGGGACGACTCGCCGCTCCAGCAGGGGGAACGACATGGTGCAGTACCGGGTCCGGCCAGAGAGCCTCGGCGAAGTCGCCCAGATGCTCCGATCCGTGGTCGCGACGTTCGACGGACACATCTCCGAGACGGACGCCGCCGTGCGGAACGTGGTCGACACCGCCTGGAAGGGCGAGGACGCCACCGCCTTCCACACGACGTGGGGCGAGTTCCAGGCGGGCGCGACACTGCTCCGCGGCGTGCTCGAGAGCCTCGCGGTGCGGCTGGTGAGCGCGGAGACGGCGTACCACGGCAACGAGACGGCACTCGGCGGCGCGTTCGCCGACACCAGGAGCCAGCTCACCCCGCAGGCAGCGCGCGAGAAGTCCGGCCTCACCGACCGGGTCAGCGCAGACGAACAGCGCGCCGACGCGGTCTGGGCAGAGCTCGAGGAGGACGGCGCATGAGCGACCAGCAGGCCGACATGGAGAGCCTCCACCACCTCGTCGACAGCATGCAGCGGCTGCACGACTACTGCGCGTTGCTCCAGCAGGGCGCCACGAGCTTCGCGTACATCCTGCCCAACGAGTGGCAGGGCCCGGCGATGAGTGCGTTCCTCGCCAGCTTCGAGCAGTGGAACGCCGGTGCCGGGGCGCTGACGTCGTCCGCGGGTGACCTCCACGAGCGTGCCCGCGCCATCGAGGCGACGTACCAGGCCACGATCGACGCGCTCGACCAGTCGTGGTCCAAGTTCCAGGGGGAGATCAGCGGATGACGATGGTCCGGCTCAACGCCTTCGGTCTCGCAGCCGACGGCGACGACGTCTCCGGCGTCGCACACGACATCGCGACGGCGTGGAGCACGCTCCACTCGGCGCTGCACGGCACCGCGGGGATGGCGGGCGACGACGAGAGCGCGGAGCAGTTCGCGAACGTCTACGACAGCCAGGCGAAGAGCGCGGCGACCTCCGCGAAGAACCTCGTCGGCATGCTCGCCGCGTTCGAGACGCTCCTCGCGGGCACGGGTTCGGCGTACAAGGACGCCGAGATGGCCAGCGCGGGCCAGCAGGGCGGTTCCGGCATCACGATCCCGTCGAGCCACTACACCGTCGCGACCGACCTCCCCTCGTCGCTCGGGGCCGGTTGGCCCGGCGGCTGGGGCAAGGTCGAGGACGTACTGCAGGACGCCCTCCGGGCGATCGGCGTCCAGCTGCCCCAGGGCGACCCCGACAAGCTCTCGTCGGCGGCGGAGTCCTGGAACCAGTACGAGTCGGCGATGCGGACCGCGTCGGGCAAGCTGAGCGCCGGGCTCGGCCAGGTGAACGCCGCGGACATCCCCCAGAAGGCGACGATCGTCGCCGCGAAGCACACGATGTCCGAGCACATCACCACCGCGGCCGAGGCGGCCACCGGTGCCGCGGCGTCGCTGAAGCAGATCAAGGCCAACTACGACCAGGCGGCCGAGGAGATCCGTTCGATGATCGAGCAGCTCCTCGCGGAGCTCGCGGTCGACGTGGGCATCAGCATCGCGCTCTCGTTCGTCACGTTCGGCCTCGGCGCACTCGCCGGAGCGGCCAACGGTGCTCGTATCGTCGTCACCTGGGCCACCCGGATCGCCAGCGTCATCAAGAAGCTCGCCTTCCTCAACAAGATCCACGCGGAGCAGTTCCTCAAGGCCGCGAACATGCTCCGGAAGCTCGAGCACGGCTCCTTCGTGACGAGGTTCACGTACGAGACGGTCAAGGGCACCATCAGCGGCACCGCTGCCCCGATCATCGTGAACGCCCTGCACGGCAAGGGCACGTCGATGAACGACATCCTCTCGGCCGCCGCCGGATCGGTCGTCGGCGGCGTGTTCGGCGGCTTCGGAGGCGCGGCGATGAACCGCCTCGGCCGCAGCGCCGCGGGCGACGCCGCCGGAGCCGTCGCGCCGTCGTTCTTCAAGGCGACCGCGGTCGAGGGCGCCAAGAGCGCCGCGACCGGTGCCGTCGGCGGCGCGGCCGGCAACGTGGCACAGGACGGCGTCGCCGCCGCACTGGACCCGGAGCACCACCACTTCAACGTCCTGCAGTCGCTCGCCAACGGGACGGTATTCGGCACCGTGGGCGGAGCGACCATCGGCGCGGGCAGCTACGCCGCCGGCAAGGGCTGGCATGCGGTCAGCGGGGGTGGCGACTCCTCGGGAGCCACCCCGACCGTCGACGTCGACGTCACCGCCGTGGACGGCGGTACGCACGTGGACAGCGGCTCGTCGGCTGGGCACGCGCCGGCGACGCACCAGGCGACGGCGACGCACGACCCCACGGCGACGCACGAACCGGCCGCGACGCACGAGCCGACGGCGACGCACACGACGACGGCCACGCACGAGACGACCGCGGGACACGAGTCACCTGCGGGACACGAGTCGCCGGCAGCAACGACCGACACCGCTGCGCACGCGCCGAGCATCGAGCACTCGGCTCCGGTCGCCGGTGCGGACGCGTCGACGACGCCGAGCCACGCTGCGGCCGGCGAGCGCCCGCACGTCGACGGATCGCAGACGCCGGTCGTGAACGAGTCCGCGCAGGCGAGCACGTCGGCGCACGGCGCGGGTGAGCGGCCGCACATCGACGGGTCACAGACGCCCGTCGTGAACGAGGCCGCGCACTCCGGATCGACCGCGGATGGCACCGGGAGCCACGTGGCGGTCGACCACGTCGACGCGCCCGCGCACGTGGAGACGCCCGCACACGACGGCACGTCGGCGCACGCCGATGGGCCGAACGCTCCGCACGAGGCAGCATCGTCGCACGGAGGATCAAGCGACGGCACCCCGGCTCACGACACCACCGGGACGCACGAGACGACCGTGGGGCGCGGCGCCGCGTCTGGCCACGAGCCGAGCGGCACCCACGACGGCACGACTGCTCCCGCGACGCCGAACGCGGCTGAACACAGCAGCGCTGCTGATCACAGCACCGCGGCCGCCGACGCTCCCACGTCCGGAGCGAACAGTGCCCCCACGATGCACGTCGACGCGACACAGACGCATCCTTCGGCTGAGTCGCCCACAGTGGTGGAAGGCGGAGAGCAGGCAACCCACACGGCAGGCGAGACGTCGAACTCGGCTCCGCACGAGGACCTCAGTGCTGGGACCATCCGCTCGGACGTCGCGGATCCGGGTGCGCCATCACACGCGGACCTCGCATCGGCAGAGTCGCGTGTCACGCACGACCCGAGCTCGGCGCCTCATGACGCTGCCCCATCGCAGATCGCCCGCGACGCTGCTCCCGGCGAGAACGCGGTCTCAGCTCCTGCCGAAGGGCATGACACCGGCCGCGCGGTCGGGACAAACGATCACTCGCCCGTCGGCGCCGGCTCGAACGGCCTGGCGGGCGCAGGGGGCGCTGCTGCTGCAGGCGCGGTCGCGACGCACCCGTCGGTCTCACGCGTCGCCGCGCCTTCCACGGCCGGCCAGGGCGGGCACGGACAGGATGCCGCTCCCGCCACGTCGGCAACGGAGTCTGAGACGGCGGCCGCTGGCGGACGAGGAACGGCCACCGCGGGCTCTGACGGCCCCATCAACGGAGAGGACCTCCGTACACGGCACCTCACGACGTACACCCGTTCGGAGTTGGATCGCGTCGCGTCGTTCAACGATGCGGACCGAACCATCCTGCCCGGCGAGGAACTCCGGAAGGTCCTCGATCCGAAGGACGTCAAAGCAGCGATCGGTGAACGTTTCGACCTCGAAGCCCGCGACTCGTACGGACCTGTCGAAGAATCGCAGTACGGCGCTCCCGCGAACGCGCGTGGGTTCCACGCACGCGCGTCGGCCTCGACCACGACCCGTGCGGACGAGTTCCGCGCGAGCCTGGGCCTGAACTACTCGGGCACGCCCTACTCCGGGCAGCCCGACCAACCCGTCTTCTTCCTCGACCACCGGGTGAGCAGCGCAACCGCCGCTCGCTTCATCTCGGAAGACGAGCCCCTCCAGATGGTGCGGGAAGTCGCGGCCGCACGACCGGATTGGGACGACCTCTCCACTGCGCAACGGCGCGAGGTCATCGAGCAGGGCTACCGGGACACCGAGCTGTACTCAGGCCTCGACCCGGACGCGGCATCGGACTTCCGGGGTCACCTCGATGCACGCGTCGCAGATGCGCTGAAGCCCTTCCCGATCGGCGGCGCTGAAGCGGACTCCTCGACGAATCCGTATCGCGGGAACGGTTGGGCCGGCATCGACGGGTACGCCACGCGTGAGTTCAGCGCACGCAACGAGGGCGGAGTTCCGTGGGGGACGTTGCCCGAGATCACGGACGGTGCGACGATCTCCGTCCGTCGCACCGGGGAGCCGGATCGTGTGCTCGCCGTCTTCCATCGCATCTCGCCCACCGAGGGCGAGTGGCTCCCGCTTTGGTGACTCCCGTCTCACGGCCGATCGCGCTGCGAGTCGTCGGTCGTGAGGGAGCTGCGCAGCAGATCGACGCATTCGCGGACGTCTACGCGTGGTGGCGCGGACTGTCGGTCCGGCTGGCCCACGATGTCGCAGACCGGCTGATCGGCGAGGGACAGAGCGGCCAGGCAGAGGTCGAACGTGCGGGCGCCCGGCTGCTCGATCGAAGCGGTGACTTCCTGGTCGAGCTCGACGACCGCGAAGGAGAGCTCGTCGGGCTGCGAACACGGATCGTCGTCCAGCACCCGGTCGACTCACGGCCGGTTCTGGATCGCAGCGCGCTCCCGGTTCTGGACCTGCCGACGGTGTTCTCCAGGACGACGCTCCTCGGGAGCTTCTGCGGATCGGACGCGGAGCTGGTGGCGGAAGACGACGACGCAGTGTTGCTTCACGTGTCGTCCGGCCCGATGCCCGCCAGTGGACTGCCGTTCGGACGCACCGGCGCATGGCGCGGGTGGGTGAAGCGGGAGGACTTCCTCGCGACGAATGCGAAGACGGTCGTCTGGGGTGGCGCATCTGCGCCCGGAGTGCGCGTCGGCACATGGGTCGAGGTCGACGGACGTCTGTACCCGCTCCGGTTCCCGGACCGGGACGGCCCTCTCGCAGCGCTCGACTCGAGCTTTCCGGAGTTCCCACGAGTCTCCGTAGCGAGCCCTCGGGTCGGAGCGTCTGCGGCCGTGCCATGGTCGGCCGTCACCGCGGCACCGGTCTTCGGCGCAACAGCGGAAGTGTCGGGAGTCCCCGTCCAGCTCGACGCCTCAGTTTGGCCGTGGCGCATGGACTCGATCCGTGTCAAGGCATCCGAGTCGTTCCCCGAACGTGCTCCGGACGGGTATGCGTGGCGTCTGCCGGGCTCGGATCCGACCGTCGCACACGTCCGGTACGTCGACCTCGATCACTTGTCCTCACCTGACGAGCACGCCAGGTTCCGTCACACGTCGTACACGAACGGTTCTTCCCACTGGCGATCCGTCTCCTAGGGTGGTCACAAACCCGAGATCGATTCCGAGGTCACACGAATGAGCGAGCGCGCGGTCGTCCAGAAGGCACTCACGCCTGCGATGTCGGACGCCATCTTCCGATCGAGCTACGAGCGGATCGCCGGGTACGTCATCCCCGCCGATGACGTCAGCGGTGTCGCTGGGATCCCTGACCTCCTCAGCGTCCATGGGCTGCGCTTCCCCGGTTCACCGTTCCACGACGAACTCTCCCAGGTCGACGTCCTCCGATTCCCCTCGGGATCCAATCTCAACGCCCAGCGAGCCCTCGGCGGCACGAGCGCAGAGGAAGCAGAGCGGAACGGCGGCACGTTCGTCGAGCATCCTCCGTTCACCGGTACGGGTTTCGCTGGCCTGGACCGCCCTGCGGTTCCGGTCTACTGGGTACCGACACACCGTCCGCCGGTCGGAACCGAGTTGTGGCGGTACGAGGTCAGCGGCTCGTCGAGGTTCCTCGCTCGTTACGGAGGGGTCGCGGACGGATGGACATTCCGGCAGGATCTCGAGGCTCGCCGGCCAGCCCACGGGCGAGACCTCAGCCGCTTCACCGGTGGTCTTGCGCGGATGGCCGGGGAGGTGTTCCTCGCCGATCTCGTCGAGGATGGTGTCGATGTCGTTGCCAGTGGGTCCGACGTGGCGCCATTCCTTTCGCCGTCGGACAACGGATTGCACGTCGCACATCTGGCGCTCGATGCAATCGAGGAGTACTTCGAACTCGATGTCCGGGTGAACTTCAACGGCATCGACTTCCGCGTCACCGGTCAACGTCGCGACACCCGATCCGGCGCAGTGCTCGAAGCCACGAGCCTCACGCACAACGTCCAGATCCTGGAGGCGCTCGGGTTGACGAAGGTCGACGCTGGCGTTTACGAGGCCGACCTGCCGCACGAACTCCTTGACACGGCGCACACCGAGCAGGTCCAACTCCCTGGCTGGCCCGGAACGATCCGTCAGCCGAGCTGAGCGGGTGCTGCGCCACACGATCGACAGTGAATTCCGTATCTGCGAAACCACTTGGGCGGGGATCGTCGGCGACGGATTCGGCGGGACGAGGTCCAGGAGTCGACGGATCCGGACGACGGCTGACGTGGAAGGACGACGAGTCGTGATCGACGCGCCCTGGAGCGGTCTCATGCAACAGGCCGTCGAGGTCCGCGCCGAGGACGCGGAGCCGGGCACCGTGTTCGCGCACGACGGCCATCCGATCCGTTTCCGGAACCGCGAGCAGGGCGTGACCGCATTCGTCCGCCCGTCCGATCTCCACAACCTGACGAGCGAGGTCGCATCGTCCGAGTGAGTTCCTAGGATGGGTGCAGCGACACCGGTGAGGACCGCAGGGGGGAGCACTTGAGCGCCACGATCATGCAGAAGGCGATCACGCCGCAGCTCAGCGACGGGTACTTCAACGGCTGGATCGAACGGGTGGCCGGGTACGTGATCCCGCTCGACGCAGCGGCGGGACTGCAGCAGATCGCCGACCTGATCGCCGTGCACGGCCTCGACTTCCCGGCGACGCCGTTCTCCGCGGACATGCCGTACCTCGACGTCCTGCGTTTCGAGGCGGCTCCCGAGCTCTTCATCACACCGGCGGTGGGCGGAACCGACGAACGCACCGCGGCGTTGCTCGGCGCGATGTGGGTCGACCACGAGCCCTTCACCGGTACAGGGTTCGTCCCGAACGACCTCGACCGGACGGTCCCACTTTCGTGGATGCCGTCCCACCGCATCCCGTACGGTGCCGAGATCTGGCGCTACGACGGCAGCGGCCCCTCGACCTTCGTCGCACGGTATGCCGGCGTCCACATCGGGTGGGTCTACCGTGACGACCTCCAAGCCCGACGCACCCTCCAGGGCCGGATGATCTCGCGGTACAGCGGGGGCATCGCGACGGTCGACGGCGAGCGCTACATCGGCGACATCCTCGAAGAGACCCACGTGGCGATCGTCCGGCCCGATCCGGCTGCCGAGCGGGACGGCTTCGTCCAGACGAGCCCCGTCGTCCCGATCGAGGACGTCTCGGAGTTCTGCGAGCTCGACATCAGGATCCGCTGGAACGGACTCGACCTCCGTGTCTCCGACGAGGTGCCGACCGGTCCGCGTGAGATCGGACTCGCCGCGACGTCACTCCAGCACGACTACCGCCGGAACGAAGGGCTCGAGCTGACCAAGCTCGACGCCGACTGGTACGAGGCGACGCTGCCGCTCGACGTCTTGTCGGGCGCCGAGGTCCGCCAGACGCAACGCCCCGGGTGGCCGGGAGCCTGATGCGCCGAAGCACTCGGCGCCTGCCCGGTCTGTCGGACGGCGTCGAACGCACGGCGCGCGCGTCCGGCGGATCCGGCTTCGCCGTTGCCCGGTGCCGCTGGGAGGTTGCCGCGGCTGCGACGTCGGAGCTGCAGCGGTGAACGGTACCCCACCGCATTCCGGCCACGCAGCCCGCACGCCGACGTGGTCCCGTACGGATCGGTCCGCGGCATCGGGTCGGGATCCCCGACCGAGCGCCTCGATCTCGGTCTGGGGAACACTCCTCGGCGTCGACGTCACGATGCAACGCGAGAGCGGTGTCGTCATCGCAACTGGCTCTGCTCGCCCACAAGACCTCGCCCGACCCGGCGTGCCGTCGACCGACCCGCAGACGTTCGCAACGTGCCGAATCCCAGAATTCGGCATCCCGAATTCTCTGGCATGCTGGTGCCCATGACCGACACTGCCGCCCGTCTGGCCGCCCCGGGTGACGCGCCGCGGAAGCGCGCTGCGAGCCTGACGCTCCTCGGTCCCGCGTTCGTCGCGGCCATCGCCTACGTGGACCCCGGCAACGTGGCCGCGAACCTCACGGCCGGGGCGAAGTACGGCTACCTGCTGCTGTGGGTCCTGGTGGCCGCGAACGCCAGCGCCGTCGTCGTGCAGTACCTGTCGGCGAAGCTCGGCGTGGTGACGGGGAAGTCGCTGCCGGAACTCCTCGGCATGCGGATGCGGCGCGCACCGCGGCTGCTCTTCTGGGCGCAGGCGGAGATCGTCGCGGCGGCAACAGACATCGCCGAGGTGATCGGCGGTGCACTGGCGCTGCACCTGCTGTTCGGACTGCCGCTCGTGGTGGGTGGTCTGATCACGGGGGTCGTGTCGATGGCGATCCTCGTGCTGCAGAACCGGCGGGGCGCACGCACGTTCGAGGTCGTCGTCACGGCCATGCTCGCGGTCCTGACGATCGGGTTCTGCGCGGGACTGCTGTTCGCGCAGGTCTCCCCCGGTGCGCTCGTGTCCGGACTCGTGCCGCGGTTCCAGGGCTCGGAGTCCGTGCTGCTCGCAGCGTCGATGCTCGGCGCGACGGTGATGCCGCACGCGGTGTACCTGCACTCGGCGCTCGCGCGCGACCGGCACGGGGACACCCCGGCGGGGCCGGAGCGGCGACGCGTGCTGGTGATGACCCGCTGGGACGTGGCGCTCGCGCTCATCGTGGCCGGCGGCGTGAACGTCTGCATGCTCGTGCTCGCCGCGGCGACGCTGCCCGGCGTGCCGGGGACCGACTCGATCCCGGGAGCGCAGGCCGCCATCGCGGTCCACGTCGGACCGGTCGTCGGGGTGCTGTTCGCGGTGGGGCTGTTGGCCTCCGGCCTCGCCTCGACCTCGGTGGGGTGCATGGCCGGCGCGGAGATCATGCACGGCCTGCTGCACCTGCGGGTGCCGGTGCTCGCGCGTCGGCTGGTGACGCTCGTCCCGGCGATCGTGCTGCTCGCGGTCAACGCCGACGCGACGATGCTGCTCGTCGTGAGCCAGGTGGTGCTGAGCTTCGGGATCGCGTTCGCGATCGTCCCGCTGGTCGCCTACACGTCACGCCGGAGCGTCATGGGGTCCGACGTGAACGCGTTCGGGACGCGGATCGTCGCGTGGGTGATCGCGGCGGTGATCGTCGCGCTCAACGTGGCGTTGGTCGTGCTGACGCTGGCCGGGTGACGCGGGCGCGGGCGCGGGCCGGGCGCGCGGGCCGGCCAGCGTCGTCACGCGCTGCGCGACGGTCCACGCGTGCTCGACGCCGTGGGGTGTCGCGCAGCGCGTGGGACCGCCGCGGAGTCGACGTGCTACTCGACGACCTCGACGCCCTTCCAGAAGGCCACGTAGCCGCTGTAGTCCTTGCCCACGCGGTCGAACGACGAGGGGATCGGCGTCGGGTACGACCACGCGGCGTCGGTGAGCGTCCGTCCGTCGGCGTGCACCGTGTAGTACTGCGTGTCGCCCTTCCACGGGCAGTGGTACTGGGTGTCGCTCTCGGTGAAGAGCTCGGTGTTCACGCTCGACGGCGGGAAGTACCAGTTGCCCTCGATCTGGATGAGGTCACCCTCGGGTGCCTCTGCGACGACGGTGTCTCCGGCTACTGCCTTCATGGTGCGCTCCTTCACTCGTGCATGAGCTCCTGCTCACTCGGTGGAGAACGCTACGCGCGCCGGTTGTGTTCCCCCGGGCGGATCGTGACGAGCTCCGGACCGCGGGCCAGCGCGGCGTGCACCTGCGTCGGCTCGAGCGTGCGCGCGGCCTCCGAGGCGCTCACGAGGTGCTTCACGGCTCGCCGGAGGCCCGTGTACGCGGCACTGGCGGCGGCCGCTTCGGGTGAGCAGTGGTCGATCCCGACGGCGGACAGGGCGTCGATGACGGCACCGGCGCCGAGCAGGTCCTCGACCGCGAAGTCGGGTGCGTCCGGCACGTCGGCCGACTCGCCCGCGGCCTCGGCGGCGTCGGCACCGGCTGCCGCGTGGTGCGATCCGGCGGCGACCACCGCGACGACGCACCGGTCACCCCGCTCGGCCTGGAGGCTCGTCACACGCTCGGCGACCGCCGTCGCGTTGCCGAGGTGGCCGGCCACCACCTCGGGGCCCACCGGGAGCCCGCGGGCCACGGCCCGGTGGTCCGTCCGGTGACGGTCGGGAGTGCTGTCGGGTCCGTCGGCGCCGACGGGCCCGTGCGTGCTGTCGGCGCCGTCGGGCTCGTGCGTGCTGTCGGGTCCGTGCGTGCCGTCGGGCCCGTGCGTGCCCTCGACACCGGCCGCGGTCCCGGCCGCGTCGGGCAGGACGTCGACCCAGACGACGACGTGGGCACCCGCGGCGACCCGGTGCGCCCCGGCCAGACCCCATCCGAAGCGGACCTGGTACTGCTGCTGCCCTCGTTCACGCACTCCGTCACGATAACCGCTGTGGAGCACCTGTCCCTTTCCACAGGGGAGCACCCTCGGAACCGTCGGCATCGAGGCCGCCGGTACGATCGAGTCCCATGGAGATCGCCCCTGCGCCCACCCTGACCGGCGACCGCGTGACGTTGGAGCCGCTCGGCTCCGAGCACGCCGACGACCTCCGTGCCGCGGTCGCCGACGGTGATCTGTGGCGGACCTGGTACTCCTCGATCCCGGCTCCGGCGCAGGTCGACGACGAGATCGAACGGCGACTCGCGGAGCACACCGCCGGGCGGATGGTGCCCTTCGCCGTGCGCGACCGTCCGACGGGCCGCGTCGTCGGCTCGACGACGTTCATGCACATCGACACGGCGAACCGGCGCGTCGAGATCGGGTCGACGTTCCTGGCGAGGTCGGCACAGCGCACCGGCATCAACACCGAGGCCAAGCTGCTCATGCTGTCGCACGCGTTCGACACCTGGCAGTGCATCGCGGTGGAGTTCCGGACGCACTGGCACAACCACCAGTCGCGTGCGGCGATCGCCGGGCTCGGGGCGAAGCAGGACGGTGTGCTCCGGAACCACCAGATCGGGCGGGACGGCACCCTCCGCGACACCGTGGTGTTCTCGATCACCGCGGCGGAGTGGCCGACGGTCCGGCTGTCGCTCGCGGAGCGGCTCCGGCGGCACGACCGGGCAGAGGGCTCGCGGCGTCGCTCCGCCCGGCACGCCTGACACCGAGCGGCTCCGAGTACCGTCGGCCGCATGCACGTCGGTCTCCGCCTGGTCCTCGATGCCCCTGTCGACGCCGTTCGCGACGCCCTGATGGCGCCGGAAGTGATGGTCGGGGTCACGAAGCCGTTCCTGGTGTACCGGTCGCTCGACCCGTCCGGGTTCCCGCGCCGGTGGACTCCGGGGCACCCCCACCCGATCGCGGCGAGTGCCTTCGGGGTGCTGCCGAGCGGCTCGAGCCACGTCGACATCGACCGGTACGAGGTCGACGGGGTCCCGGTGCAGCGCGACAACGGCGGCGGCACGAGCGGCCTGTTCGCCCGGATGACGATGCGCCACCGGATGGCCGCCACGGCGCTGCCCGACGGTCGGACGCTCTTCGTCGACCGTCTAGACTACCGGATGCGTCCGTGGGCGCTCGGGCTCGCACTGTGGCCGGGCATGTGGGTGATCTGGCAGTGGCGTGCGATCCGGATGCGTGCGCAGGCGCCGTCCTGGCCACCGGCCTGACCCGGCGCGCGCGGTGTGCTCGAGGCCGGTGGGGCCGTGCTCGACGCGCCGCCCGCTGTCCGGTCCCGACCGGCGGGGGCGATCCGAGCCTCCCGTCCGCCGCGGAGCGGGCGTAGCCTCGACGACGTGAGCCAGACGCGCCCCCAGGAGCCGACGACCGACGACCGCGTGCACAGCACGCTGGCGACCGTGGACTGGCGGCGCATGACGTTCGACCTGTACCGGCGGGTGCGGGCGACGCCGGACCCGGAGACCGCCCACGCGCTGTGGCGGGAGACCCGCGACGCGATGTTCGCCGAACACCCGGCCAGCCCGCTGCTCGACGAGGACGCGCGCGACTTCGAGGAGCTCCCGGTGCCGCCGTACGACCCGGAGTGGCGGTTCCGCGCCCGTGTCGAGGCTGCCGAAGCGCAGGTGATGGACGTCGAGACCGGTACCGACGGGATCGTGCACTTCGACCGACTCGGTGTCGTGACGCTGCCCGGCATCGGGACGCTCGACGTGTGGTCCCACGGCGGCTACGCGGGCGGCGTGTTCGTCCCGGTGAAGGACGCCAGCGCCGGGAAGGCCCGCGGGACCTACGGCGGCGGTCGCTACCTGCTCGACACCATCAAGGGCGCCGACCTCGGTGGTGACGACGGCGAGCTCGTGCTCGACTTCAACTTCGCGTACAACCCCTCATGCGCGTACGACCCGGCGTGGGCGTGCCCGCTCGCGCCTCCGGGGAACACCGTGGCCGTGGCGATCCCCGTCGGCGAACAGTACGACTTCTAGGGTGGGCGCGATGACTTCGACCGGGCTCGTCGCGATCGACGCAGGAGGGCGCATCCCCCCGTACGAACAGGTCCGGGCACAGATCGCGGCGCAGATCGCCGCCGGGTACCTGGTGGACGGGCAGCGGCTGCCGAGTGTGCGGGCGTTGGCCGAGGAGCTCCGGCTCGCCGCGGGGACGGTCGCGAAGGCCTACACGCTGCTCGAGGAGGCCGGGCTCGTGCACACTGCGCGCGGTGCCGGCACCCGGGTGGTGCGCCCGGCGGACGTCCCGGAGGACGTGGTCGGCGCGGCGCGGCGCGGGCGCTCGCTGCGGTGGCGCGGGCTGCCGGGTTGTCGGCGGACCAGGCTGTGGGGGCGCTCCGCGACGTCTGGCCGGCGTAGGAGCGGGGGCTCTTCGCACGGTGCGCGGTTCGCGGCCGGGCGGGTCTCGCACGGTGCGCGGTTCGCGGCCGGGCGGCACCCGCACGGTGCGCGGTTCGCGGCCGGGCGGCCTCGCACGGTGCGCGGTTCGCGGCCGGGCGGCCTCGCACGGTGCGCGGTTCGCGAGCGGGCGGCCCTCGCACGGTGCGCGGTTCGCGGCCCGTGCGCGTCTGATGTCCCCGTGCGGCGAAACAGGCACGCACCATGCGGCTGACGGCGCACCAGCGAGCAACTCCGCACCGTGCTCCCCGCGCAACCCGGCACCGTGCTCCCCCGCGCAACCCGGCACCGTGCTCCCCGCGCAACCGCGCAATCCCGCACCGTGCACCCGAGCAACCGCGCAACCCCGCACCGTGCTCCCCGCGCAACCGCGTGCCCGTACACCCCGGGTCAGCAGTGCTCGAACACGTACCCCGACTGCCCACGGGCGACGAGCTCCCGGTCGCGCAGGATCGTCATCGCGGGACGGCTGCGCATGCCGCAGACGTCGGACCACGGCCGCCCGACGTCGTCCGAGTACTCGACGTCGATGACCTGCGCCCCGTAGACGTCCGTGTACGCCCGGCACTCGTCGTACGTCACGCACTCCTCCGCGACGGCGAAGTCGAACCCGGCGTCCCGCTTGCCTGCGGCACCGAGCTGCGGCGTGTTCTTCTGCGCTGCCGCGAGCCCGTGCTCGTGTGCGACCTCGACGAGCGCCGACGCCAGCGCCAGGTTCCCCGACCGGGTCAGCGCACCGTGCGACCGCGTCCACGAGTCGAGGTTGTCGAACTCCACGGCCGCGAACCCACGGTCGGCGCACCGTGCGACGGACTTCGACAGCACTGCGACGATCGTCGAGCGGGCCGACGCCGAGGCGGTGTCGAGGAGCATCTCGTCCGGCCACCCCGGATCGGACACGGGGTCCCCGTCGTCGTCGCGGAGCAGGGCGTCCGGGTGGTCGCGCTTCCACGACGACGCGTCCTCGGGCTGGGTCTGGAAGCCGTTGACGTAGCAGATGCCGTAGGTGCCTGGCGCGGGGTGTGCCGTGCTGTCCCGTTCGACGACGGTCACGCCGGACGCCGGTCGGTACGCCCCGCCGAGCTGGTAGTCCGGGACCGCACCGGTGGGCAGCGCGGTCACGCCAGGCACGGCCGACGAACCAGCCCCACCCGCCGAACTCGACGAACCAACCCCGCCCGCAGAACCGGAGCCACTCGACGATCCGGAGCCACTCGACGAACCAGCCCCGCCCGCCGGACCCGCACCACCCGCGCACCCCGCCGTCAGCAGCACGCCCACGACGAGCACGGAACCGAGGACCAGGGATCGCGCATGCACGGGGCCGATCCTCCCACGCGGACCCCGCCCTACCGCCCGCGGGCCACCACCCGCTATGCTGGACGTACTCGAGGCGCCGATCGCCTCGTGCGTCGTACGGACGCCCCGAAACCTCCCGGTCGAACCCGACCGATGTGTATCACGCACCACCGTTCCCCCGGATCCCGTCCGGGTCGGGACACCGGTGCCAGGCTCTCTGCTGCGGCGACAGTGCCCGCACCGCCACGCCCGCTCACACGAGCAGGTGGGCCCCGCTCGCAAGAGCGGGCAGGCACGCTCCCGCCCGCGCGCCGATCGAGCGCGCACCATGGCCAGCACGGCCACGAAAGGTCACCATGACCACCCCCACTGCTGACGTCCGCTTCGCCGATCTCGGCGTCCCGACCCCGATGGTCGACGTCCTCGTCGCCCAGGGCAAGGAGAACGCCTTCCCGATCCAGGTGGACACCCTCCCCGACTCGCTCGAGGGCAAGGACGTCCTCGGCCGCGGCCGCACCGGCTCCGGCAAGACGATCGCGTTCGCGATCCCGCTGGCGGCCCGTCTCGCCGCGAACCCGCGGAAGCGCCGTGCCGGTCGCCCCCGCGCGCTCGTGCTCGCCCCGACCCGCGAGCTCGCGACGCAGATCGACGCGACCCTCGCCCCGCTCGCGAAGGCGATGGGCCTGAACACCACGACGATCTTCGGCGGCGTCTCGCAGGGCCGCCAGGTCGACGCGCTCCGCGGTGGCGTCGACGTCGTCGTCGCGTGCCCTGGTCGCCTCGCGGACCTGATGCAGCAGGGCCACGTGCAGCTCGACGCCATCGAGGTCACCGTCCTCGACGAGGCCGACCACATGGCCGACATGGGCTTCCTCCCCGGCGTGACGAAGATCATGCAGGCGACGCCCGAGCAGGGGCAGCGTCTGCTGTTCTCCGCCACGCTCGACAACGGCGTGGACAAGCTCGTCAAGAAGTTCCTGCACAACCCGGTGATGCACTCGGTCGACGACGAGTCGAGCCCCGTCGAGGCGATGACCCACCACGTGTTCGAGGTCGCCGACGCCGACGCGAAGAAGGACCTCGTCCGCACCCTCGCCTCGGGCACCGGCCGCCGCATCCTCTTCATGCGCACGAAGCACCACGCCAAGCGCCTGGCCAAGCAGCTGTCGAGCCAGGGCATCCCCGCGGTGGACCTGCAGGGCAACCTCTCGCAGGGTGCCCGTGAGCGGAACCTCGCGAAGTTCTCCGCCGGCGAGGCCCTCGTCCTCGTCGCGACCGACGTCGCCGCCCGTGGCGTGCACGTCGACAACGTCGAGCTCGTCGTGCACGTCGACCCGCCGACCGAGCACAAGGCCTACCTGCACCGCTCCGGCCGCACGGCGCGTGCCGGTTCGTCCGGTGACGTCGTGACGGTCGTGATGCCGGCCGAGCGCCGTGACGTCGCACAGATGATGCGCAAGGCCGCGATCACCGCGAAGCCGCAGCAGGTCTCCGCGACGTCCGCGCCGGTCACCGAGCTCGTCGGCGAGGTCGCCCCGATCCGCCACGTCGCCGAGGCGCCGGTCCAGCAGCAGCAGCCGCGCCGCCAGCAGGCGGCCTCCTCCGAGACGGCCGGCCAGGGCCGTGGTCGTGGTCGCGGTCGTGGTGGCCGGACGGGAGGCTCGGCGAGCGCCGGGCGCACCGGCTCGGCTCCCGAGACCGCCGGCGCAGCCCGCGAGGGTCGCGCCCCGGCACGCGGGTCGCGCCCGGATGCGGCGGGGCGCGACGGTCGCAGCGGGGCGCAGGGCGCCAGTGGTGCCGGCGGCCAGCGCCGCGGTAGCCGTCGCGCATCGAGCGACACCGTCCGCGGTGGCTCGGCTCCGGTCTGGTCGTCGGACGGTGGCTACGCCGCCGGTCGCACGCCGGGCTCGGAGTCCGGCGGCAACCGCCGCGGCGGATCCCGTCGGGCGTCGCGTCCGGCCGGCTCCGCGCGCTGACGCCGAACCTCAACGGTCGCTGCGAACGGGTGACTCCCGCGGCGTAGGTTCTGGTGCATCGCCGGGCAGGAAGTGCCCGCGATGGATCTGTCCGCTGACGGAAGGAGCCGCGTATGGCTGGCATCGAAGACATCAAGAACGCTGCCGAGAAGGCAGCCGGCAAGGCCAAGGAAGCCGTCGGCAACGTGACGGACAACGACCGTCTCAAGGCCGAGGGTCAGACCGACCAGGCGAAGGCCTCGGCGAAGCAGGGCGCGACCGACGTCAAGGACGCCGCGCACGGCGTGGCCGACAGCTTCAAGAACGACAAGTAGCACCAAGCACGGTCGTGACGACCGCGCTGCGAAGCCCCCGGGTCCGGACGGACACGGGGGCTTCGTCGTGCGTGCTGGCGTCGCGGGGCTAGAGCAGGGCGCCGACCGAGGCGAGGCCGGCACGCATGAGTGCCCCGCGCCCGCCCTCCATCTCGTCCGAGACCGCGGCGGAGGCGGCCTCCATCGGGCTCATCCACGTCAGCTCGAGCGCGTCCTGCCGGGGCTCGCACGTGCCGGTGACCGGCACGACGTACGCCAGGGAGATCGCGTGCTGCCGCTCGTCGGTGTAGACCGACGCCCCGGGCAGCGGGAAGTACTCGGCCACGGTGAAGGGCGCCGGGTTCGCGGGCAGCTGGGGGAAGGCCATCGGCCCGAGGTCCTTCTCGAGGTGCCGGAACAGCGCCGTCCGGATCGATTCGCCGAACATCACCCGGCCGGAGACGAGCGTGCGGGCGATGGAGCCGCTCGGTGCGACGCGCAGCAGCACACCGACCTCGGTGACGACCCCGAGGCCGTCGGTGCGGACCGGGATCGCCTCGACGTAACAGATCGGCAGACGACGGCGCACCGTCGCGAGCTCCTCGTCGGACAGCCAGCCGGAGTCAGGGTCAGGAGTGCGCAACGAGGCCATGCACCGTGTCTACCAGCTGCCCCGGCGAGTTCGACACACCGCGCGGCGTCTGTGGATGGATACCGTTGTCCCCATGATCGACCGAGGACTCGTGCAGTGGACCCGTCCCGAGGCCGAGCGCGCCGGGACGCCCCTGCTGGTCCTGCTCCACGGGGTGGGGTCGAACGAACACGACCTGCTCGGGCTCGCGCCGGCGCTGCCCCCGGCGTGGACGCTCGCATCGCTCCGCGCTCCGGAACCGTGGGGGCCCGGGTACAGCTGGTACCCGCTGGGGACGCCGGGCTCCCCCGACCCCGGGCCAGTCGACCTCGCCGTCGCCGGGGTCCTGGAGTGGATCGACTCCGTCGCGACCGACCACCCGCGCATCGGGCTGCTCGGGTTCTCGCAGGGCGGGTCGATGGCGCTGCAGCTCCTGCGCGACCGACCCGACGGGTTCGCGTTCGCCGTCTCGCTGTCCGGGTTCGTGGTGCCGGGCATCACCGACACCCGGGACGAGGCCGTCGCCGCCGTCCGACCCCGCGTGTTCCTCGGACACGGCGACCTCGACCCGGTGATCCCCGGCGAGGCCACGGCGCGGACGGCCGTCTGGGCAGCGGCGAACACCGACGTGACCGACCGGTCCTACGAGGGACTGCCCCACGCAGTGTCGGCGGCCGAACTGGCGGACGTCGCCGCCTTCATCGGCGACTGAACGACGGACGAGCGCTTTGGTGCCAGCTGGCACCGGGCCTCCAGGCACGGCCGGACGGCCGGTGCGTCCGCTAGTCGGCGAGGATCTGCAGGAGGTCCTTGCGGAGCTGGTCGACCTTGACGACGGCCGCCTTGGTCTGCTCCTCCGTCGCGCTGGTGCGGTACATGTGGAGCACGCCCATCGTCTTCCGGAGGGTCTCGAAGAACTCGCGCTGCGCGTCCGGGACGCCCGGGGTCGACTCCCATGCCGCGGCGATCTCGTCCGCCTTCGCCTCGGCCTCGGCCCTGCCGGCGTCGGTGAGCTCGAAGAGCGTCTTGCGACCGTCGCCGGTCGAGACGACGAGGTCCTCGTCGACGAGCTGCTGGAGCGTCGGGTAGACCGAGCCGGGGCTCGGCTTCCAGGCGCCGCCGGTGCGCTCGGCGATCGTCTTGATGACGGCGTACCCGTTCTGCGGTCCCTCGGCCAGCAGGCCGAGGATGGCGAGGCGGACGTCGCCGCGGCGGCGGCGCTCACGGCCGAAGCCGGGACCACCGAGGCCCATGCCGGGTCCCATGCCCGGGCCGAAGCCCATGCCGGGGCCGAATCCGCCACGGCCGAAGCCGCCGCGTCCGCCGTGGTCACCGTGGTCGCGGCCGGGGAAGCCGCCGCCGTGGTGCTGCCGCGCGCCGCCGAAGCGGGGGCCGCGCGGTCCGGAGCCGCGCTGCTGGCGGCCGTTGTCGTTGTTGTCGTAGTCATCCATGGTGCGCATGAGTGACTCCTTCCTTGGTTCGTGTTCGACGTTGTCTCGCGATCCCGAACTGTTCCGTCCGTATCGCGATGGGTTAACGATAGATCGGTAACTATCGCGTTGTCAACCCCTTGTTCTCGTTGGGCCGGTTGTCGGGGGTCGCGGGCAGGATGGGACGGACCATGACGGACGTGCTCGAGCGCTTCTCCCCCGCCACTGCGGAGTGGTTCCGTGGCGCGTTCTCCGCTCCGACCGCGGCGCAGTCCGGCGCGTGGGACGCGATCTCGACCGGCCGGCACGCGCTGGTGGTGGCGCCGACCGGGTCCGGCAAGACGCTGGCGTCGTTCCTGTGGTCGATCGACCGACTGATCAGCTCGACGGAGCACCCGCCGGCCAAGCAGCGCACGCGGGTGCTCTACGTCTCCCCGCTGAAGGCCCTGGGTGTCGACGTCGAGCGGAACCTCCGCAGTCCGCTCGTCGGCATCACGCAGACTGCTCGTCGGCTCGGGCTCGAACCACCGGACGTCACGGTGGGCGTCCGGAGCGGGGACACCCCGTCCTCCGACCGACAGAAGCTCCTGCGTCAGCCGCCGGACATCCTCATCACGACGCCGGAGTCGCTGTACCTGATGCTGACGTCGCAGGCGCGCGAGACCCTGGTGAACGTCGACACCGTCATCATCGACGAGGTCCACGCCGTCGCGTCGAGCAAGCGGGGCGCGCACCTCGCCGTCTCGCTCGAGCGTCTCGACGACCTGCTCGACAAGCCGGTGCAGCGGGTCGGCCTGTCGGCCACGGTGCGCCCGGCCGAAGAGGTCGCGCGGTTCCTCGGCGGACGCGCTCCGGTGGAGATCATCGCGCCGCCCGCGCAGAAGACGTTCGACCTGCAGGTGGTCGTCCCGGTCGACGACATGTCCGAACTCGGAGCACCGCCGGTCGGTGCCGACTCGTCCGAGGCGCCGTCGAACGGCTCGATCTGGCCGCACGTCGAGGAACGCGTGGTCGACCTGATCGAGGAACACCGGTCGACGATCGTGTTCGCGAACTCCCGGCGCCTGGCCGAACGGCTGACCGCCCGGCTCAACGAGATCCACGAGGAGCGGGTGCTCGCCGCCGCCGACGCCACCCTCGTCGGAGTCGCTGCGGGCGACGGCGGCCTTCCCGGCGGTCGGCCGCAGTCGCCGGGACGGGCTTCGGCGCACGCGCCGGTCGCCGCGCCGAAACGTCCTCCGGCACAGATCGTCGGGCAGTCCGGGCAGACCGAGGGCGGCGGCGCGGACCCCGCGGTGCCGGCACTCGCCCGCGCGCACCACGGCTCCGTGTCCAAGGACCAGCGCGCGATCATCGAGGACGACCTGAAGTCCGGGCGGCTCCGCTGCGTCGTCGCCACGAGCTCGCTCGAGCTCGGCATCGACATGGGTGAGGTCGACCTGGTCGTGCAGGTGGAAGCGCCGCCGTCGGTCGCGAGCGGATTGCAGCGCGTCGGCCGTGCGGGACACCAGGTCGGCGAGATCTCCCGCGGGGTGCTGTTCCCGAAGCACCGCGCGGACCTCGTGCACAGCGCGGTGACGGTGGAGCGCATGGTGTCCGGGCAGATCGAGTCGATCTCGGTCCCCGCCAACCCGCTCGACGTCCTCGCGCAGCACACCGTCGCCGCCGGGTCGATCGACACCCTCGACGTCGAGCACTGGTTCGAGCTGGTGCGTCGGAGCGCCCCGTTCAGCGGGCTGCCGCGGTCGGCGTACGAAGCCGTCCTCGACCTGATCACGGGACGCTACCCGAGCGACGAGTTCGCCGAGCTCCGGCCGCGCCTGGTCTGGGACCGGGTGCACGGCACGCTGACCGGACGACCCGGGGCACAGCGGCTCGCGGTGACGAGCGGCGGCACGATCCCCGACCGCGGCATGTTCGGCGTGTTCATGGTCGGTGAGCGGGCGTCCCGCGTCGGCGAGCTCGACGAGGAGATGGTCTACGAGTCCCGCGTCGGCGACGTCTTCGCACTCGGTGCCACCAGTTGGCGCATCGAGGAGATCACCCACGACCGCGTGATCGTGAGCCCGGCGTTCGGGCAGCCGGGCCGGGCGCCGTTCTGGAAGGGCGACGGCATCGGGCGCCCCGCCGAGCTCGGTCGCGCGACGGGTGCCTTCATCCGGGAGGTCGAGGGGTCCTCCGACGCCGACGCCCGCGCCCGCGTGACCGCGGGTGGCCTGGACGAGCGGGCTACGACGAACCTGCTGACGTTCCTCCGTGAGCAGCGCGAGACCACCGGACACGTGCCGAACGACACCACCCTCGTCGTGGAGCGCTTCCGCGACGAGCTCGGTGACTGGCGTCTCATCCTGCACTCCCCGTACGGCATGCAGGTGCACGCGCCGTGGGCCCTCGCGGTGGCGGCACGTCTGCGCGAACGCCACGGGATCGACGGGGACGCGATGGCTGCCGACGACGGCATCGTGGTGCGGATCCCGGAGACCGACGCCGAGCCTCCCGGGGCCGACCTGTTCGTCTTCGAACGCGACGACCTCGAGGCCCTCGTCACCGACGAGGTCGGCGGTTCGGCGCTGTTCGCGGCACGGTTCCGCGAGTGCGCCGCTCGCGCCCTGCTGCTCCCCCGGCGCGACCCCGGTCGCCGCTCGCCGCTCTGGCAGCAGCGACAGCGGGCGTCGCAGCTGCTCGAGGTCGCGCAGAAGTACCCGACGTTCCCGATCGTGCTCGAGACCGTCCGCGAGGTCCTGCAGGACGTCTACGACGTGCCGGCGCTCCTCGGCATCGCCGACGAGATCGCCCGTCGGCGGATCCGGCTCGTCGAGAGCGAGACCGAGCAGCCGTCGCCGTTCGCGCGGTCGCTGCTCTTCGGGTACGTCGCCGCGTTCATGTACGAGGGCGACACTCCGCTCGCCGAGCGCCGGGCGGCCGCGCTGTCGCTCGACTCGACCCTCCTCGGCGAACTGCTCGGACGTGCCGAGCTGCGCGAGCTGCTCGACCCGGCCGTGATCGCCTCGACCGAGCAGGACCTGCAGCGGCTCTCCCCCGACCGCCGCGCCCGCGACGCCGAAGGACTCGTCGACGTCCTCCGACTCGTCGGCGCGCTCGACCTCGACGAGGCGGTCGACCGGAGCTGGGTGGCCTCCGACGACGATCGCGATGCGGCCCGGACGACGATCCGGACGACGCTCGAGGCACTCGAGCGGGACCGCCGCGTGCTGTCCTTCTCGCACGCGGGGGCTGCGCGCTGGGCCGTCATCGAGGACGCTTCCCGACTCCGCGACGCCCTCGGTGTCCCGCTCCCCATCGGCGTCCCCACCGCGTTCGTCGAACCCGTGGCCGATCCGCTCGGCGACCTCGTCGGCCGGTACGCGCGGTCGCACGGGCCGTTCGCCGCGCAGGAGGCCGCCTCCCGGCTCGGACTCGGCGTCGCCGTCGTGCAGGACACGCTCCGGCGGCTCGTCGCCGACCGTCGTCTGGTGGAGGGCGAGTTCCGGCCGGACCGCCAGGGCGCCGAGTGGTGCGACGCCGAGGTCCTGCGCCGCATCCGCACGCGCTCGCTCGCGGCGCTCCGGCACGAGGTCGAGCCGGTCTCGCCGGACACCCTCGGCCGCTTCCTGCCGGCGTGGCAGCACGTCAGCGCACCTGGCGCGCGCGGCGGCCTGCGCGGGATCGACGGTGTGCTGCAGGTCGTCGACCAGCTCACCGGCGTCGCCCTGCCCGCCAGCGCCTGGGAGTCGCTCGTGCTGCCGGCCCGGGTGTCGGACTACGCGCCGAGCATGCTCGACGAGCTCACGGCCACGGGAGAGGTCCTCTGGTCCGGCGGCGGGACCCTGCCCGGCAACGACGGGTGGGTGCGTCTGCACCTCGCCGACACCGCCCCCACGACGCTGGCCGAGCCCTCCGGGGACGACACCACCGAGCTGCAACGCGACGTGCTCGGTGCCCTCGCCGGTGGCGGCGCCTACTTCTTCCGCCAGCTCGGCCAGGCGGTGGGCAGCACGGACGACCAGGCGCTGACGACCGCGCTGTGGGACCTGGTTTGGGCCGGGCAGATCACGAACGACACGTTCGCGCCCCTCCGCGCGATGCTCGGCGGGAAGGCGCGCTCGACTGCGGCGCCCCGCACGCGTGCGTACCGGGGACGCCGTCGCCCGACGCTGCCGTCACAGTCCGGTCCGCCGAACGTCGGCGGACGCTGGAGCCTGCTGCCCCTCGCCGAGGCCGACGGCACCGTCCGGGCTGCCGCGACGGCGGAGCAGCTCCTCGAGCGGTACGGCATCGTGACGCGTGGTGCCGTGCAGGTCGAGGGCGTCCGCGGCGGGTTCGCGGGCGTCTACCGGGTGCTCTCGCGCTTCGAGGAGTCGGGGCGGGCGCGGCGCGGGTACTTCATCGAGGGACTCGGTGCGGCGCAGTTCGCGACCAGTCCGACGGTGGACCGTCTCCGCACCTTCGCCAGGGACCTCGACGACGACGCTCGCGCCGACCGGGACCGGGCCCGGACGGCTCTGGCACTCGCGGCCACCGACCCCGCGAACCCGTACGGGGCCGCGCTGCCGTGGCCCACCGACGCCGCCCCGGTGTCGGACCCCGGCGATCCCGCACCGGTCACAGCGGCCGCGGCCCCCGCCGAGCCGAAGTCCCGCGGACACCGGCCCGGGCGGAAGGCCGGGGCGCTCGTGGTGCTCGTCGACGGGGAACTCGCGGTCTACGTCGAACGTGGTGGCAAGTCCGTGCTGACCTTCACCGAGGACCCCGCCGACCTCGCCGCGGCCGCGAGTGCCGTCGCCGCAGCGGTCCGGAGCGGCCTCGGGAAGCTCTCCGTCGAGCGTGTGGACGGCGTCTTCGTGCTCGAGTCGGCACTCGGCGAGGCCCTCCGTGCTGCCGGGTTCACGGCCACGCCGCAGGGGGTCCGGCTCCGTGCCTGAGGGTGACACCGTCTTCCGTGCCGCGCATCGGCTGCACACGGCGCTCGCGGGCAAGGTCCTGACGCGCAGCGACTTCCGGGTGCCGGCGTTCGCGACGCTCGACCTGGTCGGTCGCACCGTGGACGAGGTCGTCCCGCGGGGGAAGCACATCCTGCACCGCATCGGCGACCTGACCGTCCACTCGCACCTGAAGATGGAGGGCCGGTGGGACGTCTACGCGCCGGGTGAGCGGTGGCGACGACCGGCCTACCAGGCGCGCGCGGTCCTCGACGCGGAGGACGTCTCGACCGTCGGCTTCACGCTCGGCGTGCTCGAGGTCGTCCCCCGCGAGCAGGAGTCGGAGATCGTCGGGTACCTCGGTCCGGACCTGCTCGGGCCGGACTGGGACGCGGACGTCGCGCTGGCGAACCTGACGGCCGACCCCGAGCGTCCGGTCGGGCTCGCGCTGCTCGACCAGCGCGTGCTCGCCGGGCTCGGCAACGTGTACCGGAACGAGCTCTGCTTCCTCCGCGGCGTGCTGCCGACCCGTCCCGTGGGGCAGGTCTCCGACCCGGCACGGATGATCACCATGGCGCACCGGCTGATCCTGACGAACCGGGACCGCAGTCACCGCGTGACCACCGGCGTCGACCGGTCCGGCTCCCGGTTCTGGGTCTACAACCGGCGGGGCAAGCCCTGCCTGCGCTGCCGGACACCGATCCGCGCGGGGGAGCTCGGCGACACCGAGCTCACCCTGCGGGACACGTACTGGTGCCCGCGCTGCCAGACCTGAGCGGCGCTGCGGCTCCGTCCGGTCGACGCGGAACGACATCGTCGCTGTCGTACGACGTCGACTCCGTCGTCTGTTGCGCGGCGCGACCCGTGCGCCCGTTGCGTTGCGACACGGTCGATGTCGGACGACGACGACGATGTCGTTCCGAATCGGTCACGAAAGTCCGCGACGACGATGTCGTTCCGAGTCGGTCACGGGAGACCCCGCGCGCTCAGGCCGAGGCGGACCGCTCGACGACGGGGCGCCGGCGCAGCGCGGGCTGCAGGACCGCCGGCGGGTTGTACTGCTGGTCGAGCCGGCCGACGTCGGTGCCCGGCGGGACGATCGCGTCGATGCGGTCGAGGACCTCGTCGGTGAGTGCGACCTCGGACCCGGCGAGCAGGTCGTCGAGCTGCTCCATCGACCGCGGGCCGATCAGGGCGCTCGTGACGCCGGGGTGTGCGATCGCGAACGCCATGGCGAGGTGCGTCATCGGGATGCCGGTCTCCTCGGAGAGCGTGACGACCTGTTCCACGGCGTCGATGCGTCGTTCGTCCTGGTTGTGCCGGAACATCCCGACCCGTGCGAGGTCGCTGTCCTGGCCCTTCCGGAACCGCCCGGTGAGCAGGCCACCGGCGAGGGGGCTCCACACCAGCGTGCCCATGCCGTAGCGCTGGGCGACGGGGAGGACCTCGCGCTCGATGCCACGGTTGAGGATGGAGTACGTCGGCTGCTCGGTCCGGAAGCGCTCGAGTCCGCGACGCTCGGAGGTCCACTGCGCCTCCACCTGCATCGACGCCGGGAAGTCCGAGCTGCCGATCGCGCGGACCTTGCCGCTGCGCACCAGGTCCGTCAGTGCCGAGAGCGTCTCCTCGAGGTCGACGGTGTCGTCGGGTCGGTGTGCCTGGTAGAGGTCGATGTGGTCGGTCTGCAGGCGGCGGAGCGAGTCCTCGACCGCGCGCATGATCCACCGCCGTGAGTTCCCGCGCTGGTTCGGGTCCTCGCCCATCGGCCCGTTGAACTTCGTGGCGAGGACGACGTCGTCGCGGCGGCCCTTCACGGCCTTGCCGACGAGTGACTCCGAGCCGCCCTGGGAGTAGCGGTCGGCGGTGTCGATGAGGTTGATCCCGGCGTCGAGCGCGCGGTGGACGATCCGAATGGAGTCCTGTTCGTCGCCGTTGCCGATCCGGCCGTCGGTGCCGAGCATCATCGCCCCGAGTGCGAAGGGGCTGACCTGGATGCCGGTCCTGCCGAGGGTGCGGTACTGCATGGTTCCTCCTGTCGTGGCGTCCTGCTCGTCGGTGTCGTATCGTGGTCGTACTGGAACGCCTTTCCGGAAGCATACGGAATGGCTTTCCGTTTACGCAAGCCCCGTGACCGATCCGAGGAGGATCCGTGCGTGCCGACGCCCGTCGCAACCTCGACGCCCTGACCGACGCCGCCAAGTCGGTCTTCGCGACCGACGGCGTCGATGCGCCCGCCAAGGTGATCGCCGACCGCGCCGGGGTGGGCGTGGGGACGCTCTACCGCCACTTCCCGCAGCGCTCCGACCTCGTCATCGCGGTGTTCCGACGCGCCGTGGACGCCTGCGCGGACGCCGCACCGCAGCTCGTCGCCGAGCACGAGCCCGACGAGGCCCTGGCACGGTGGCTCCAGCGATTCACGGAGTTCGTCGCCACGAAGCGCGGACTCGCCGCGGCACTGCACTCCGGTGACCCGGCGTTCGAGGCACTCCCCGCGTACTTCCGGGAGCGCCTCGGGGGCACACTCACCGGACTCCTCGACGCCGCCGCGGCCGCCGGCACCATCCGCCCGGACGTCGACGCCGAACAGCTCCTGGCGGCCGTCGCGAACCTCTCCCACGGCGCACCGAACCCCGAGCAGAGCCAGCTCCTGGTCGGCCTGCTCGTCGACGGGCTCCGCTACCGCGCCACCATCGACGCCTGAGCACACCCGTGCCGGTCCCGACCGTGTCAGCGCGGCGGGTGCAACCGTTCCGCCGCCGTCGCCCGCACCGCGTCGGTCACCCGGTCGAGCAGCGGTGACGCGAGGTTCCACCGCTGCCACCACAGGGCGACGTCCGCTCGCCGACCTGGGGTGAGCTCGACGAGGGCACCCTGCTCGAGGGCGTCGAGGCACTGCGCCTCGGGCAGCATCCCCCACCCGAAGCCGAGCTGCACGGCACGCGCGAAGTCCGCCGAGGTCGGGACGAAGTGCCTCGGGCCGCCCGGTGCGTGGCCGACGACGCGGCGCAGGTACCCCTGCTGCAGGTCGTCGTCGTGGTCGTAGTCCACGAGGGGCACGCGGTCGAGCAGCAGGAGCATCCGGCGCTCGGTGTCCGCTCCGGCGAGGTACCGCGCGACGAAGGCCGGCGACGCCACGGCCCGGTACCGGTCGACGCCGAGCGCCACGGACGAGCAGCCCTGTACCGGATCGGACTCCGCCGTCACCGCTGCGGTCACCGTGCCGGAGCGCAGGAGTTCCGCCGTGCGGTCCTGGTCCTCCCGGTGCAGGTCGAAGACCACCTCGGTGTCGGAGCGGACCGTCGCCAGGGCGTCGAGGAACCACGTCGAGAGGGAGTCGGCGTTCACCGCGAGCGGGATCGACGGGACGACGTCGACGTCGTCCGGTCCGGCACCGAGCGCCCGGGCCGTCTCCTCGTCGAGCAGTCGGACCTGCCGGGCGTGCCGGAGCACGAGTGCGCCGTCGGCCGTCGGTCGGATCGGCGTCGTCCGCTGCACGAGGACCCGACCGGTGAGGCGCTCCATCGCGCGGATGCGCTGCGACACCGCCGACGGCGTGATCGAGAGCGCTCCCGCGGCGGCGTCGAAGGTCCCGAGGTCGACCGCCGCGAGCAGGGTCTCAAGGTGTTCGCGCTGGAAGCGGATCATGAGCTGAGCTTACGGTCCTGCAGGAACATGAGCTGGCCTACGACTGGACCCGCCTCTACGGTCGTCATGTGACCGCCCTGCTCCCCCTGCTCTCCGGCCTCGGTACCGGCCTCGCCCTCATCGTGGCGATCGGCGTGCAGAACACCTACCTGCTCCGGCTCGCCGTGAGCGCCGGTCTCCGGGTCGTCGTCGCCGCGGTCCTCGTGTGCGCTGCCTCGGACGCGGTGCTCATCCTGGCCGGTGTGCTCGGCGTCGGGGCGGTGGTCGAACGGTTCCCCGCGGCGCTCGTGGTGATCCGGTTCGTCGGGGCGGCGTTCCTGCTGACGTACGGGGTGCTGGCGGCACGACGGGCACTGCGGCCCTCCGGCGACGCGATCCGGGTGACCGCCGACGACGACGGGATCCCAGGCGTCGCCACCGACGACGACCGGGTTCCAGGCACCACCGCACCGGAGAACCGCAGCGGAGCCGCACCGGCGAGCCGCAGCGGGGCCGCACCGGCGAGCCGGAGCGAGGCCACGCCGACGTGGCGGAGCCGAGCCGAGCCTCCAGACAGGAGCCCAGGTACCGGCGGCGCCCCCGCGACCCGCACCGCGGTCCTGACCATGCTGGTCTTCACGTGGGCGAACCCGCACGTCTACCTGGACACCCTGGTGTTCCTCGGCTCCGTGGCGAACCAGCAGGGCGTCGACGACCGCTGGTGGTGGACCGCGGGTGCCGTCGCGGCGAGCTGCCTGTGGTTCGGAGCACTCGGGTTCGGGGGTCGACTGCTCCGGCCGCTGTTCGCGATGCCGGGCACCTGGCGGGTGTTCGACGGCTGCGTCGCGGTGGTGATGCTCGCGTTCGGGGTGCTGCTGGCCGTCGGCGCCTGACGCGGCCCGGACCAGCACAGCGCCCGGGAACGGACACGTCGCCCGCGGGCCAGCCGACTCCGGAGTCGCTACTGCAGCCCGCGCCCCACCCGGCTGTGCCGACGGCTGTACCCGAAGTAGATGGCGAAGCCGATCACGAGCCAGATGACGAAGCGCAGCCACGTCTCGACCTCGAGGTTGAGCATCAGCCAGAAGCACAGCACCGCGGACAGGATCGGGATGACGGGCGAGAGCGGCACCCGGAAGGAGCGGGGCGCGTCCGGGCGGGTGCGACGGAGCACGATGATGCCGATCGAGACGAGCACGAACGCCGACAGGGTGCCGATGTTGATCATGCCCTCGAGCTTGTCGACGGCGGTGAACCCGGCGAGGAACGCGACGACGATGCCCGCCACCACCTGCACGCGGACGGGGGTCTGCGTCTTCGGGTTCGTCACCGAGAACCAGCGCGGCAGCAGGCCGTCGCGGCTCATCGAGAACACGATGCGGGACAGGCCGAGGAGCAACACCATGACGACGGTGGTGAGTCCGATGAGGGAGCCGATCGCGATGATGCCGGCCGCCCAGGGCAGCCCGACCAGGTCGAAGGCCGAGGCGAGGGACGGCGCGTCCTCCTGCGCGAGCTGCCGGTACGAGACCATGCCCGTGATGACGATGCTGACGCCGACGTAGAGCAGGGTGACGATGCCGAGGCCGATGAAGATGCCGCGGGGCAGGGTCTTCTGCGGGTTCTCGGTCTCCTCGGCGCTCGTCGCGACGACGTCGAACCCGATGAAGGCGAAGAACACCAGCGACGCCGCGGCGAGCAGCCCGAAGACGCCGTACTGCGCGGGCTCCGCGCCGGTCACCCAGGACACGAGCGACTGCGTCCAGACGCTGCCCTCCGCACCCTTCGACGGCTGGGCCGGCGGGATGAACGGCGTGAAGTTCGCGGCCTTGACGAAGAAGGCGCCGACGACGATGACGAACACGACGATCGCGACCTTGATGACCGTGATGACTGCAGAGACGCGGCTCGACAGCCGGGTGCCGAATGCGAGCAGCGCGGTGAAGACGCCGACGATCAGGACGGGTCCCCAGGTGAAGCCGATCGGGCCGATCGCGATGGTGCTCGGCAGGGTGATGCCGAAGACGTCGAAGGCGGTGCTGAGGTAGATGCCCCAGTACTTCGCGATCACGGCGCTGGCCGTCAGGGTCTCGAGGATTAGGTCCCACCCGACGATCCACGCCAGGAGCTCCCCCATCGTGGCGTAGGTGAACGTGTAGGCGGACCCGGCGACGGGGATCGTCGACGCGAACTCGGCGTAGCACATGATCGCCAGGCCGCACGTGACGGCCGCGAGCAGGAACGAGATGATGACGCCCGGTCCGGCGAAGTTCGCCGCGGCGTTCGCCCCGACCGAGAAGATACCGGCGCCGACGGCCACCGCGATGCCCATCGCCGCGATGTCGAACGTCTTCAGGGAGCGCTTCAGCGACCTCCCCTGTTCGTCGGCGTCGGCGAGGGACGCCTCGATCGACTTCGTGCGGAGCTTCGGTGCCATGGGGTGGATCCCGTCATCGGCTGGCGGTGGACCCCGGAAGGGTACTGGTGTACCAGCCCGGCACGCAAAGCGTCCGTGTGGACGGGCCGACCCGCAGGTGGTCGCGTCGGCCGGCCTGGAGGCTCGGTGTCAGTCCGCCGCGCGCCGCCAGTCCGCCAGGAAGCGGGCACCTGCCTCGTCGTGGATCACGCCGTCGGGAGCGGTGAGCACGGGGTACGGCGTCTCCGGCACACCGTCGGACGGGCGGACGTCGACGTGCGCGACGTCGTGGCCGTTCGCGTGCAGCCAGTCGGCCATCGCGTAGTCGCTCCGGGAGTCGCCCATGGTCCGCCAGGCGACCGGCAGCTCGCCGTCCTCGGCGAGGAGCTCGAGGGAGCGCTCGGCGCCCAGGTCCTTGCCGCTGCGCATCGACTCGACGTCGGTCGAGATGATCGTCGGGTCGATCCGCCACTGCACGCTGCCGTCAGCAGCCGGGCGGACGTCGTCGACTCGGCCGACGCCGAGGCCACGACGCTCGAGGGCGGCCATCGCCCGCGCGTCGAACTGGGGCTGCCGCGCGAGGTACGTCGCGTTCGGCACGTCGACGCGCTGCTCGACCGACACCATCGCGCGCTTGGTCTCGTCGAAGAACACCAGGTCGGCGTAGTCGCTGCGGACGAGCGCCCGCATCTCGTCGGCGTAGTCCCGCGGCAGCGCGAGGTCCTCGGCAACGCTGATCGCACCCATCCCGTCCGGGTACTGCGGGCCGATCGAGCACCAGACGGCCCCCTTCTCGCAGATGGCGTGCACGCGACCACCCGGGGCGAGGCCACCGTCGAGGAGCGGCTTCACGACCTGCTCGCGGATGAACGCGTCGCTCCGGCCGGTGTTGAACACCACGGGGATGCCCTCCGCGGCGAGCGCGACGAGGTCGGCCACGATGCCGGGGATCGCGATGGTGCGGGAGACGGGACTGGCGATGGGGCCGTCGACGTCCAGCAGGAGTCCGAGTCGTGGTGCGCTCACCCGACAATCCTGCCGCACGTTCAGGGCTGGAGTTCCCGGACCCGGGTCAGGAGCCGGTCGAGTGTGTCCGCCCGGGGTGAGTGGTCCTCTCCCGGCACGACGACGAGTTCGGAGCCGGGGATCGCCTCGGCGGTCGCCCGTGCGGCGAGGCCGAGCCAAGCGGCGCTCTCCGTCCCGCAGCCGACGACGACCGGCACCCCGACCGCGGCGAGTGTGCGTTCCGGGATCGCGAGGCCGTTGAGCATCCGGACGTCACGGGCGAGGACGTCCGCGTCCGCCAGGAACGAGCGCCAGAGCGCCGGTCGGAGTCGGTAGGCGCTGACCTGCCCCATCGGCAGCCCGAGCACCTGTCCGAGGAACGCCCGGACCGCGGTCGCCCGGCGTCCGGCGGCGACGTGCTCGTCGAGGGTGTCGGCGAAGACGACGTCGTCCGCGTGCGGGTCGACGCTCGCCCGGTACGGCGGCTCCCACAGCACGGCGGCGTCCGCCGGCAACCCCGACGCGAGCGCGTGCAACACGACCCCGGCGCCGACACAGACGGACGCCACGGTCACGGGTCCGTCCGCCGAGGCGACGACGGCCCGGAGGTCGTCCACCTCGCGTTCGATGGACCACGGCGCGGTGTCCCCGCTGTCGCCGCGACCCCGCCGGTCGTAGGTGATCACCCGGCGTCCGGCAGCGAGGCCCTGGACGACCTCCTCGACGAAGGGGGTGCCGCGGTGCCCGAAGGCCCCGCCGACGACGACCACCGCCGGGCCGGACCCGACGTCGGTCACGGCGATGGCGGTGCCGTCCGTGGAGACGACCGTCCGGTCGACTGGTGCCTGCATGGTGTCCTCGGAGGTGCGTCGACGGCGCTGCGTCGGGTCCTCGGGGGACCGTGCGAGTCGGTTGTCTGCAGTGTCGCAGCTGTGGTGCCCTCGGCGACATCCCACCTTCCGGGGGCAGACCGGCCGGCCGTGGGCGTGTCAGACCAGTGCCGTTGTGCCGACGGACTCCCGTTCGAGCAGCGATCGCTTGACGTCGAGCCCCCACGCGAAGCCGCCGAGCGAACCGTCCGAGCGGAGCACCCGGTGGCACGGCACGAACAGGGCGGGGGCGTTCCGCGCACACACGCTGGCGGCGGCCCGGACGGCCTCGGGTCGGCCCATGCGTGCGGCGAACTCGGTGTACGTCAGGGTCGAGCCGGCGGGGATCTGTCGGAGCTCCCGCCAGCCCGCTTCGAAGAGCTCGGTGCCGACCTGCCGGACCGGGACCTGCATGACGTGGTCGACCTCGCCGGCGTAGAACGCGTCGACGGCGTCGACGGAGGTGATGGTGCCGGCACGGACGACCGTCGGGCGGTGACGGGCGGTGACCCGGGCGACGATGCGGTCGACGGACTCCGTCCACCCGGAGGCGAGGACGCGACCCTGGTCGTCCTCGAGCACCGTGAACGGGCCGTCGGGGGTGTCGATCGTGGCGATGACTGCGTCGGTCATGGGGTGTCCTTCCGAGAGAGCGAGTGGGCAGCGCGAGCAGCGGCTGTGGCGCGGTCGACGATCGGCCGCCAGCAGTGCATCGTGAGGTAGCTCCGCCAGGGCGCCACCTGCTCCGACCATAGGGAGAGCGCACGCGCCGCATCGGGCATCCCGAGCTCCTGTGCACCGTTGCGCACCGCGAGGTCGGTGTGGAGGAACAGGTCCGGGTGGTGCCGCACCCGGAGCGCGACGTAGTCGGCGGTCCAGGGCCCGATGCCCTTCACCGCGAGCAGGCCGTCGCGCAGCTCGTCGAGGGACTGCCCGCCGTCGACCACGAGGGACCCGTCCGCGAGCGCCTCGGCGACCCGCAGGATCGTCTGGACGCGAGCCGCCGGACCGCGCAGGACCGAGACCCCGCGCTCCGCGACGACCGCGGCGGAGGGGAACAGCAGCGCGTCGGGCGCGATCGACGCCGGCACCGGTGTCCCGAGTGCGGCGACGAGCCGGGTCTGCGCCGTCCGCGCGGCGGCCACCGAGACCTGCTGCCCGATGAGCGTCCGGAACACGACCTCGTGCGCGTCGACCGCCCCGGGGAGCCGGATGCCCGGGGTCCTGGCGACCACGGGCGCCAGGACCGGCAGCGACCCGAGCACGGCGTCGACGGCGACCGGGTCTGCGTCGAGGTCGAACAGGGCACGCACCCGGGCCACCAGGGTCGGGAGGTCGCGCAGCTCCGTGACCCGTACGACCAGGTCGATCCCGACGCCTCGAGCGGACGCACCGCGGTCGGTGGCTGCGGCCGTGGTCGCGCCGGACGGGAGCGATGCACGGAACCAACCGGGGCCTCCCGGCAGGTCGACCACGCGTCCGTACCCGGTGACCGACCCGTCACCGGCCCGCTCGACCTGCTCGAGGCGGTCGAGCGCGTGCAGGGCGTGCCAGTCGAGCAGGCCCTGCCCGTCGAACGGTGCCCTCGCCGGCAGGTGCACGTGCAGACCGCCGTCCTGCACCGGACGGACCCGGCGGCGGGCGCGGAGCTCGGTCGGCGTCACGGCGAAGACCTCACGCACGGTGTCGTTGAACTGGCGGATGCTCGCGAAGCCCGCGGCGAAGGCGACGTCGGCGACGGGCAGGTCCGACGACGTCAGGAGCGTCCGAGCGGTCTGCGCCCGGTGCGCCCGGCTGAGTGCCTTCGGTCCAGCGCCCAGTTCCGCCGTCATGATCCGGCTGAGGTGCCGCTCGGAGTACCCCAGCCGCGCCGCGAGCCCGGGCACGCCCTTCCGCTCGACGACCCCGTCGAGGACCAGGCGCATCGCGCGTCCGGCCACGTCCTCGCGGACGTCCCACTCCGGGCTCCCCGGCGTCGCCTCCGGCAGGCAGCGCTTGCAGGCGCGGAACCCCGCCAGGTGGGCGGCGGCACTGGTCCGGTAGAAGGTCACGCCGGACGACCGCGGGGTGCGGGCCGGGCAGCTCGGTCGGCAGTAGATGCCGGTGGAGTGCACGGCCGTGACGAACTGCCCGTCGAAGCGCGCATCGCGCGAGGCGGCGATGCGGTGTCGCTCGTCGTGCAGGGCGTCGGGTCCGGTGTCGGTCACGGACCAACCATGGCATGCGCCACCGTCAGCGACTGGCGGGAATCGGACGCCGCAGTGGGGCCGGCCAGGAGGCTCGGCTACCGTCGTCCGCGTGGCTCCCGGTGACGACGTGGTGACCTCCGACGCGCTGGGTCACGTCACGGCCGTCGAGGTCGCGATGCTCCTGGTGTCGCGGCGGCACCGGTACGAGGGACGTCCCGCCGACGGGGCACTGCCGGCCGACGAGGAGGAGCTCCGCGAGCGGATTCAGCTCCGGGCCGGCCTCGGGATCGTCGGCGACCGCTACTTCGGCTCGCGGGCACACGTCCACGCGTCGGTGACCGTCATCGGACTCGAGGCCCTCGACGATGTCGGTCGGGAACTCGGGACGACACTCGACGCGGCGAGGACCCGGCGGAACGTGTACCTCCGCGGCGTCGACGTCGAAGCGCTCCGCGGGGAGCCGTTCTCACTCGACACCGGGTCCGGCGCCGTGCTGTTCCGCGGGTACCGGCCGGCGAACCCGTGCGCGTGGATGGACCACGAGCTCGCACCCGGTGCGTTCCGGGCGATGCGCGGCCGGGGCGGGGTGCGGTGCGACCCGGAGTCCGACGGGGTGCTCACCGTCGGACCCGCGCTGCTCCGCACGGTCGGGCCGATCGCCGTCCCGCCCCCGGCTCGCTGATCAGGCGGTCGCGGGCGCCAGGGCTGCCTGGATCGCGTCGACGAACGCCGGCAGGTCGTCGGGGTTCCGCGACGTGATGATCGTGCTGTTCGTCTCGTCGACCTGCACCTCGCGGTCCACCCACTCGGCGCCGGCGTTCTGCACGTCGGTCTGCAGCGAGGGGTACGAGGTGATCGTCCGACCGGGCAGCACGCCGGCCTCGACGAGGGTCCACGGCCCGTGGCAGATCGCCGCGACGGGCTTGCCCTGCTCCACGAAGGCCGTGACGAGGTCGATCGCGGCGCGCTCTCCGCGGATGGTGTCGGCGTTGATCGTGCCGCCGGGCACCACCAGGGCGTCGAAGTCGCCCGCCGAGACGCTGTCGAACGTGGTGTCGGGGTCGAGGGTCTTGCCCGGGTCCTTGTCGCCGACGAGGGTCTGGATCGAGTCCGAGGACTTCGCCGCCACCGTCACCGAGGCTCCGCGCTTGCGGAGCTCGTCGACGGGGACGACGATCTCGTCCTGCTCCACGCCGTAGTTCGTGCTGATGACGAGGACGGTGCTTCCGTCGAGGGCTGCCATGGTCACTCCTTCTTCCGTGGGCCGGGGACTCCGACCACCGGCTCCACGCTGCCCTCCGGCGCTGGAAGCCGACTCAGCTGTGCCGGGACCGGGCGGCCGGCTGTTCAGCCGCGGAGCCGGAAGACGGGTGGCTCCGCGGTGACCTCGATCCCGTCGTAGCCACGCACGCGGGCGAGTCCGACCGTGACGTCGTGGTCGAGCTCGCCGACGACGACCGTGGTCGCGCCCGACGCGACCGCCGACTGCAGCCCGGCCGGCGCGTCCTCGAACGCCACGCACTCGTCCGCCCGGAGCCCGAGGAGCGCTGCGCCGCGGACGTACCCGTCCGGGTGCGGCTTGCCGTGCTCGACGTCCTCCGAGGTCACGACCACCGTCGGCACGTCGACGCCCGCTGCCCGCATCCGGTTGAGCGCGAGGTCCCGCGGGGCACTCGTCACGAGGGCGACGGGGACGCCGGCTGCCGTCAGCCGCCGGACGAACGCGGCGGCCCCGGGGATCTCGATGATCCCGTGGGTGTTCTCGACCTCGTCGGCGACGAGGGCGTCCGCCAGGCGGCGCTGTTCGGCGGGGTCGAGGTCGGGGAGGAAGTGCTGCACCGTGTCGATCGTCTGGCGGCCGTGCGAGAACGCGAGGATCGTCGACGGCGCGAGGTCGTGCTGGGCGCCGAACCGACCCCACGCTCCCTCGACGACCGAGGTCGAGTCCACCAGGGTCCCGTCCATGTCGAAGAGGACCCCGGACGCCACGATGTCGATCACGGCCCCGACCCTACCGTCGCAGGTACCGCGTCAGCAGGACGTCACCAGCGCCACGCAGCACGTGTGCCAGGCGCATCCGCCGCAGCTCCGGCGACGACCCCGTCGCGATGCGCGGTGCCGCCCCGCCCTCGAGCGAGGGGTCGATCGTCAGGCAGAGCTCGTCGACCTCGTCGGCCGCGATGAGGGCCCCGAAGAACGACGGCCCTCCCTCGCAGTGGATCGTGGTCAGGCCGCGCGCCACGAGGGTCCGCCGCACGAGCGCCGCGTCGACCGACTCCTCGCCGCAGGACACCACGTCCGCCACCGCCGACAGGGCGGCCCGGCGACCGGCGGGCGCGGACGACGACGTCAGCACGACCGGCCGCACCGGTGCCTCGGTGAAGACGGTGGACGCCGGGTCGAGGGAGAGCGACCCGGACACGATCGCGAACACCGGGTGGTCCGGCATCCCGTGCGCCCGTCGCCACGCGATGGCGGCGTCGTCCAGGCGCATCGGACCGTACCCCTCGTCCCGCACCGTTCCCGCTGCGACGAGCACGACGTCCGCCGTCCGCCGGAGCAGGTCGAAGACCCGCAGGTCGTCGTCACCGCCGAGCGAACCGGACAGACCGCCGGCCGATGCGGCCCCGTCGGCGGTGCTCACGAAGTTCACCCGGAGCCATCCGTCGGCCGACGGACCGGAGGCGGGGCGAGCCTCCCGGCCGTACAGGGCGACCAGTTCGTCGTCGGACAGGTCCGCGATCAGCGGCGGCAGCGTCGTCACGTGTTGTGCCGCGCTTCCACCGGCTCGCGCCAGCCGAGCGTCGCCTCGACCATGCGCATGGCGTCCACGGACTCGGCGACGTCGTGCATGCGGACGATGCGGGCGCCGAGCATCGCGCTCACCGTGGCGACCGCGAGCGACCCGGACAGACGCTCGCCCCGCGGCCGGCCGAGGGCCTCGCCGACGAAGTCCTTGTTGGAGACCGCGGCGAGCACCGGGTGGCCGAGCGCGACCACCTCGGGCAGCCGCCGGGTCAGCTCGAGCGTGTGCACCGTGTTCTTGTTGAGGTCGTGCCCCGGGTCGACGATGATCCGCGACTCCGGGATCCCGGCGGCGAGTGCCCGGTCGACCCGTTCGCGGAGGAACGCGACGACCGCGCCGGTGACGTCGTCGTAGTGCGGCGGCGTGGGGAGCTCGGTCCGTGGCGGAGCGACGGAGTGGGTGATGACGATCGTCGCGTCCGAGTCGGCGACGACCGATGCCATCCGCGGGTCGGACAGCCCGGTCGTGTCGTTGACGACGCTCGCACCCGCGGCGACGGCTGCGGCCGCGACCTCGGGGCGGAAGGTGTCGACGCTGATGGCCACGTCGGATTCCCCGGCGAGTTGCCGGACCACGGGGACGACGCGCTCGATCTCCGCAGAGGCGGGCAGTTCCGGACCCGGGGCGAACTTCACCCCGCCGATGTCGACCAGGTCGGCGCCCAGCTCGGCGGCACGCACGGCCGCGGCGACGGCCCGGTCGAGTTCGAAGGTGGCGCCGCGGTCGTGGAAGGAGTCCGGGGTGCGGTTGACGATGGCCATGACGGCGATGCGCCGGTCGAAGTCGACGGTGCGACGGCCGAGGGTCCGGACGGGGTGCCGGAGGGCGGGCACGACCCACCCCGGGGTCGCGGAACCCGCGGCGTCGGACTGGAGGCCCGGTGCGGCCGGTCCGGTCGTCATGCGTCCGCCTCGGCGCCGGTCCCGATGAGCGCGATCGCCTCCGCACGGCCGGCCGCGTCGGCGAGTTCACCGCTGGCCGCGACGGTGACCGTCGTGGACCCGGTCTGCCGCTCGCCCCGGGTCGTCACGCACTGGTGCTGCGCGTCGAGCACGACGAGGACGCCGCGAGCTCCGAGTCCGTCGTGGACGGCGCGGACGATCTCCTCGCCCAGGCGCTCCTGCAGCTGGGGTCGCGAGGCGAGGGCGTCGACCACCCGGGCGAGCGTCCCGAGTCCGATCAGCCGCTCCCCCGGGGCGTACGCCAGGTGGGCGACCCCGAGGAACGGCAGCAGGTGGTGCTCGCACACCGACCGGAACTTGACGTCCCGGACGACCACGAGCCGGCCGCGCTCGTGCGCCTCGGCGGCGACGGTGCCGTCGCGCGCGATGGCCGAGGCGTCCACGCCGATCCCCGCGAAGAACTCCGTGTAGGAGTCCGCCACCCGCTGGGGCGTGCGGGCGAGGCCGGGGCGGTCGGGGTCCTCACCGATCGCGGCGAGCAGCTCGCGAACGGCGGCTTCGACACGAGCACGGTCCACGCGAGACGTCACACCCCCAATCAAACACCAGGATCCGCACGTTGCCAGGTTCCTTTAAACTTCGTTGGTGAGCGCCACGCAGACAACCGACACGCCCTCCCGGAACCGATTCGCCTCCGGCCTCGACCGCTTCTTCTCGATCACCAAGCGCGGTTCGACCATCCCCCGCGAGGTCCGCGGTGGCCTGGTGTCCTTCGTCACGATGGCCTACATCGTCATCCTCAACCCGCTCATCCTCGGGGGCTTCAGCGCCGACCAGGCGGCGAAGGACGTCACCGGTGGCTGGCTCGAGAACGCCCAGGTGGCCGCCGCGACCGGGCTCGTCGCCGGCCTGATGACGATCGCCATGGGCCTGATCGCGAACCTGCCGTTCGGGATCGCGGCGGGGCTCGGGATCAACTCGTTCCTGGCCGTGAGCGTCGTGCACCAGGTCACGTGGGCCGAGGCGATGGGCCTCGTCGTCATCAACGGCATCATCATCGTGATCCTGGCGTTGACGGGGATCCGGACGATGATCTTCACCGCGGTGCCGGCGCAGCTCAAGGCGGCGATCACGGTCGGCATCGGACTGTTCATCGCGTTCATCGGGCTCGTCGACTCCGGGTTCGTGCGCTCCTCGGGCCTGGCGTCGCCGCCGCTGCAGCTCGGTGAGGACGGGTCCGTCGGCGCCCTCCCCACGATCGTGTTCCTCATCGGCCTGGTGATCATCGGCACGCTCATGGCCCGCAAGGTCAAGGGCGCACTGCTCATCGGCATCATCGCGACGACGGTCATCGCGATCATCCTGCAGGCGGTCTTCCACGTGCCGACCTCGGTCGACTCGAAGACCGGCTGGAACCTCAACGCCCCCGGTCTCCCGAGCGCACTGTTCGCCCTGCCCGACCTGTCGCTCGTCGGCCACTTCGACTTCGGCGCGTTCAGCCGCATCGGCCCGTTGGCCGCGTCGATGCTCGTCTTCACGCTGGTCTTCACGAACTTCTTCGACGCCATGGGGACGATGACCGGTCTGGCGAAGGCCGCCGGCGTCGCCAAGCCCGACGGCACCTTCCCCCGCCTGCGCTCGGCGCTCGTCGTCGAGGGCGCCGGGGCCATCGCCGGCGGTGGTGCGTCGGTGTCCTCGAACACGGTGTTCATCGACTCCGCGGCCGGCATCGGCGAGGGCGCCAGGACGGGCATGGCCTCCGTCGTGACCGGTCTGCTGTTCCTGGCCTCGATGTTCCTCACCCCGCTGACCCAGGTGGTCCCGCTCGAGGTGGCCGCAGCCGGGCTCGTCGTCGTCGGCGCGCTCATGGTCGCCCAGGTGAAGGACATCGACTGGACCGACTTCGGGTCGGCCCTGCCGGCGTTCCTGACGATCGTCGTGATGCCGCTGACCTACTCGATCGCGAACGGCATCGGCGCCGGCTTCATCAGCTGGGTGCTCATCAAGGCGCTGTCCGGCCGTGGCCGCGAGGTCTCGTGGCTCCTGTACGTCGTCGCGGCGGGCTTCCTGCTGTACTTCGCCCGCGGACCGCTGGAGAGCCTGCTCGGCGTCGGCTGACCGCCGCGCACGCCAGGCCCGGCTCAGTCGGGCAGGTCGGCCGGCGTCGCCTCGTGGTGGCGTCGGCCGTCCGTGCGGCGGTCCTCCTTCATGCTCGCCTCGAGGAGGTGGCGGCGACCGCCGACGAGTTCGTCCCGCGCGGTGCGCTCGAGGTCCTTCGCGAGGGCGTAGTAGCCGTCGTCGTAGTCCTCGACCACCTGGAACGTCCACCGGCCCGCGATGACGTTCCGCCCGATGAGCTCCGTCTCGATCCGGTCCGCGAGCTCGGCGTGGCCGGCCTCCCGGAGCTGCTCGACGGCGTCCCCGAAGCCGAGGTCCGCCTTGCCGGTGAGCCGGTGGAAGCCGTAGAGGTAGCCGCGTGCGTGCTCGAGGACCTCGAGCGCTGCGGACAGCGTCCCCAGGGCTTCGACCGTGGCGTCGGACACCCCCTCCGGTACCTGGTGCTGCTCGTCCGGGCCCTGTGCGTCGTCGCTCATGCGTCCCGTCTACACGAGCACTACTTGGTCTGGTTCGGGTGATGCGTGTGCACCTCGAGGATCTGGACGAGCCGAGCATCCTCGTCGACGGTGAACCAGATGCGCGCGCCCCGCTTCAGCTCGAGCTGCCGACGCGTCCACGACCGCCCAGAGTGGACGACCCGGCCGAGCTCGCCGCGGAGGGCGTGGCACGCGAGGTCTTCCGTGAGGGGATCGACACTGAGCCGTTCCCACGCCGACACGACGGCGTTCCGCTGTGTGGCGACGAGATCGCGCCATCCGACCTCGGCGGAGCGTCCGAGGAACACGATCGTGTACTCCGTCGTCCGGGTCGGCCGTGGGACTGCCTGGCGGCGACCGGCCATCGCGTCAGGGTTTCTCGACGACGACCGGGTCGGACAGCACCTCTTGCTCGGCAGAACCCCACCCAGCTGCGATCGCCTCGGCACTGTTGCGCCACGCCTGCAGCTCGAGGAGCAGCCGTCGAGGCTGCCGCAGGGAGAAGGAGCCGCGCGCGACCTCGACGATCTCCCGCGCGAAGCGCTTCTGGTCGTCGCGGCTGAGCATCGCGATCCACGGGTACGGCACGACGAGACGCTCGTGCATCGGGAGGTGTTCGTCGAGCGTGACGGCGGCGATCAACTGCGCCGCGATCTCGAGGACCGCGTCGTCCTCGTCAGAGCGCTCCTTCGTCGTGAGCACCAGCGGCTTGCCGTCACGGCGGGTGACCTCGAGCGGCTCCTGTTCCGCAGCGGCGAACACCGCCCGTGCGTGCCTGGAGAGATCCGACGACTGCACGGTACGGCGAGCACGGGGCGGCGCGGTGAGGGTCATGGCTCGATGCTATTCAGAACAGGTTCTGAACGCAATGCCAACCTCGGTCGCTCCATGAGCCGCCACGACCCACCGAGCAGGGGCGCGAGCGTCACCACCGTGTAGACGCACGCGATCACGCCGAACGTCGCGGAGACACCGATGCCGTCGGCGGCGACACCGGCGAGCAGACCGCCGAGCGGGATCCCGGCCCACGACCCCGCGCCGAGCAGCCCGAACACCCGCGCCCGCATGTGCTCCGGGATGCGCTCGAGCTCGACGGCGCCGAGGATCGGGTTGAGCGCCCCGGCAGCCAACCCGGAGACACCGGCAGCGGCGAGCACCCACGGCAGGTCGAGCCCGAGTGCCGGGGCGACGAGCGAGGGTCCGCCGGCCAGGACGAAGCACAGCACGAAGGGGATGCGGCGCGGCAGCCGGTGCGCGACGTACCCGAACACGAGCGAACCGAGGAACGCCGCACCGCCGAACGTCCCCGACACGAAGCCGAGGCCCTGCGCCCCACCGAGCCGCTCGTCGGCGTACAGCGGCAGCAGCGTGGTGGACCTCGCCGCGTCGAGCAGGTTCGTGACCAGCACCAGCGCGATGACCAGCCGGAAGAACGGATCGCGCACGCAGAAGCGGAACCCGTCGGCGAGGTCGCGCCAGTAGCCGCCGGAGGTGACCGCCTGGTCGGCCGTCGGCGACGCGTCGGAGGTGCTCCGGGCCTCCGTCCCGATCGCTGGCGGGTCCGCCTGTCGGACGGAAACCGCCGTGAGGAGTGCCGCCGCGCCGAAGGCGAGCGCCGTGCACGCGAGTGCGGGCAGCGGACCGAGCGAGGCCACGAGCAGTCCACCGACCGGGGCTCCGACGAGCACGGAGAGCCGCGCGGACGCCTCGAAGTGTCCGACCGCACGCTCGAGGGGTACCCCGGCGGCGGCGGCGAGTCCGGGGAGCAGGACGCGGCGTGCGGACTCCCCCGGCATGTCGAAGAGCCCACTGACGAACACCAGGGCGAGGAGCGCCCAGAACGGCAGCCCGACGGTCCACGCCAGGACCGGCATCGTCAGCAGCGTCGCGCCGCTGATGACGTCGGACCACGCGCTGGAGCGGACGAACCCGATCCGCTCGACGAGAGCACCGCCGAACGGGCCGCCGAGCACGATCGGCACCGTCGCCATGAACGCGGTGATCCCGACGTCGGTGGCGGAACCGCCGCGGGCGAGGACGACGAACGGGACGGTGACCGTGGTGACGACGTTGCCGACCCGCGAGACGACCTGGACGGCGAGGAGCGCCCGGAGTCGACCGCGGGCGGTCATGCGCGCGGCCACCGGTACGCCTGCTGGAGCACGAAGACCTGTTCGGACCCGTCGTCCGCGGTGTGCTCTGCGCTGACGGCGAGCCAGCGGGTGACGACGTCCCGCAGCTCGGTCCCGAGCCGCTCGAGCTCCGGTGCCGTGAGCCGGAGGACCCGGTCCGAGCTCAGCGCCGCGGCGACCCACTCGCGACCGAGCTGCGGAGCCTGGTCGACGAACGCCTCGAAGTTGGCCGCGTAGACCCGGGCGACGGCGCGGTCCAGTGCGCTCGCTGCCATCAGCCGCTCGGGGTCGTCCATCGCGTCGGCGAGGTACCAGGACGACGACTCGTGGGCGGCGCGCCACCAGCGCTCACGACGGTCGGTGCCCTGCCCCTCGGCGGGTTCGATGAGCCCGACCCCGGCGAGACGGGTGCAGTGGTAGCTGATCGTCCCCGGTGCCTCGTCGATGAGGTCACCGAGCATCGCGGCGGTCTGCGGACCGTTCGCGCGGAGCAGCCCGAGGATCCGCAGTCGGGTGGGGTGCGCGAGGGCCCGCATGTGTGCCGGGTCGTCGATCCGTCCGTCGTCCATGCCCAGGAGCGTAACTCCACAAGACCTGTTGCGCAACACTTCTTGCGGATAGCGGGGGGAGGTCATCCACGGCGCGCCGGGTTGTTGCACGCGCCGGTCGGGCGACCTAGCATTCGAACACACGTTCGAACGAAGGAGGCCTCTGATGATGGTCATCGATGCGGCAGCGACGGTCTGGTGGACGGACGGCGCACCGGTCCGGCTCGTGTGGCAGGGACGACGGTGGCGTGTCTCCGACCACCCGACCCGGCTGACCGTCACCCCGGCGGCACTCCCGACCGCCATCACCCACGCTCCCGAGCGCACCGTCGGCTGGCGCTTCCAGGTGACGGCGGAGGACGGCGAGACGCTGGTCGTCGACATCGTGCCCGACGGCGCCGGCTGGTCCGTCGCGCGGACGTGGAACTGACCGTGGGCCCGACCGTGGGTCCGAGCGCGGGTACGGTCGCAGCATGACCAGGTGGATCGCGCTGCTGCGCGGCGTGAACGTCAACGGGATCACGATCCGGTCCGCCGACCTGCGCGCCCTCGTCACCGAGCGCGGGTACCGCGACGTGCGGACCGTGCTGGCATCGGGCAACGTCGTCTTCGACGCGGACGTGGACGCCACCGGGGACCCGGCCGCGCGCGCCGGTCTCCGGCACGACGTCGAGCAGGCGCTCCGCGACCGCTTCGGGTACGACGCCTGGATCGTCCTGGTCCCGCACGCTGCTCTGGCCGCGGTCATCGACGGCTTCCCGTTCCCGAGCGGCCCCGACCGGCACGACTACGTCGTGTTCGGCTCCGAGGACACCGCGCTCGACGAGCTCCTGGACGGGCTCGACCTCGACCCGGCGGTCGAGCAGGTCGCCCGCGGCGACGGCGTCGTGTACTGGTCGTGCCCGAAGGGGTCCAGCACGGACACGGTGTTCGCCCGGCGTGCGGCGGCGGCGCGGTTCAAGCGCACGACGACCACCCGCAACGTGAACACGCTGCGGAAGCTGCTCTGACCCGAGCGTCGGGGATCAGGCGGTCGTCTCGTCCACCTCGTACTCGCGCACGAGCGAGATCGTCGGGATCGACGCGGTGATGACCGAACCGTCGGCGCGCAGCGTGCCCTGGATGTCGCTCGTGGTCGGCGCGTGGCCGTCCATCCGCGGTCCCTGGTGCGGCAGCGGCACGACGGTCGGTGACGCCGCCTCGATCTCGTACGGCTGGTTGTGCACCCACGCCGTGAACCCCTCGCCGGACTCGACCGTGAACGTGAGGCGCTCCTGCTCGAGGTCGACCCGGATCCGCGACCCGTGCACGGTGATCCGGTAGGTCAGGCGCTCCCACGACTTCGGCAGCCGCGGGTTGAAGGTCATCTTCCCGCCGTGGTCCCGCATCCCGCCGAAGCCGTTCACGAGCCCGCCCCAGATCCCACCCGTCGACGCGATGTGCACGCCGTCGGTGGTGTTGCCGTGCAGGTCGGCCAGGTCGACGTAGAGCGCCGTGTTGAAGTACTGCTCGGCGAGCTCGTGGTAGCCGACCTCGGCCGCCATGATCGACTGCACGACCGCCGACAGGGTCGAGTCACCCGTCGTCAGGGCGTCGTAGTAGTCGAAGTCGCGACGCTTCTCGGCCGGGGTGAACTCGTGCCCCTGCAGGAAGAGCGCGAGGACGACGTCCGCCTGCTTCAGGACCTGGAAGCGGTAGATGACCAGCGGGTGGTAGTGCAGCAGCAGCGGCCGCTTGGACTCGGGGGTGTTCTCGAGGTCCCAGAGTTCCTTGTCGAGGAACTGCGCGTCCTGCGGGTGGATCCCACGGTGCGGGTCGAAGGGGATCTCCATCGACTCCGCCGCGCGCTCCCAGTCCACGATCTCGCCCGCGTCGAGGCCGGTCCGCCGGACCATGCGGGCGTACTCCTCGGGGTCGTCGACGGCGAGCTCCCGGCACGCGTTGACCGCGAACCACAGGTTCGCCCGTGCCATCACGTTCGTGTACATGTTGTCGTCGACGACGGTGGTGTACTCGTCCGGTCCGGTGACGCCGTCGATGTGGAACTTCTGGTCACCGTTCGAGCGCCAGAAGCCGAGGTCCTCCCAGAGTCGGGCGGTCTCGACGAGGATGTCGATCGCCCCGCGCTTCAGGAACTCGGTGTCGCCGGACGCCCGGACGTACTGCATGAGCGCGTGGGCGATGTCCGCGTCGATGTGGTATTGCGCCGTGCCGGCCGCGTAGTAGGCGCTCGACTCCTCGCCGTTGATCGTGCGCCACGGGAAGAGCGCACCACGCTGGTTGAGCTCGCGGGCCCGCGAGCGCGCGGCGTCGAGCATGTTGTAGCGGAAACGGAGGGCGTTCCTGGCGACGATCGGCGCCGTGTACGACAGGAACGGCAGGACGTAGATCTCCATGTCCCAGAAGTAGTGGCCGCCGTACCCGGACCCGGTCACGCCCTTCGCCGCGATGCCGTGGCCGTCGGTGCGCGCGGTCGCCTGGGCGAGCATGAACAGGTTCCACCGGACGGCCTGCTGGACCTCGGGCTGCCCAGCGACCTCGACGTCACTCCGTGCCCAGTAGTCGTCCATCCAGGCGTGCTGCTTGGCGAACGTCTCCTCGACGCTCTCGGCATGCGCTCGGTCGAGCGTGCGCTCGCAGCGGTCCGCGAGCTCGCGCGCCGGTACGCCGCGGGAGGTGTGGTACACCATGTTCTTCGTCAGGCGGATCGGCTGCCCGGCCCGCGCGTTGATCCGGTAGACGTGCTTGGCGAGGTCGTCCTCGATGGACGAGGACTCGTCCCAGGTGTTCTCGGTCTCGATGCGGTGTTCGACGCCGACGCAGATCGTCATGCCGGAGCTCGACGCCTGGTAGCCGAGGAGCGACCGGGTGCCCGAGTTGCGCTTGAGCTTCGGCTCGAGCACCCGCTCGGTGAAGGTCTCGGCCTTGCGCGGGTCGAACGCGGTCGCCGCGGCGCGCATGCCGGCGTGGTACTCGTCGACGACGTCCTGGCGGTTGAGGATCTGGCTCGAGAGCAGGATCGACGCGTCATGGTCGAGCATCGTGACCTCGTAGTCGATGACCGCGAGGTGCCGGTCCGTGAACGACACCAGGCGTCGCGACCGGATCAGCACGCGCTTGCCGGACGGCGTCGACCACTCGGTCTCCCGCAGCAGGAATCCGCCGCGGAAGTCGAGCCGACGGGTGTGCCGGAGGATGTCCGCCTCGGCGAGGACGAGCGGCTCGTCGTCGACGTAGAGCCGGATCACCTTGGCGTCGGGCGCGTTGATGATCGTCTGGCCGGTCTTGGCGAACCCGAAGGCGTCCTCCGCGTGGCGGATCGGCCAGGTCTCGTGGAACCCGTTGACGTATGTGCCGTACTGCACCCCGCCGCGGCCCTCGTCGAGATTGCCACGGAGCCCGAGGTAGCCGTTGCCGACGGCGAAGTTCGTCTCCGCGACGCCCTGCTCGTCGGGTGCGTACTCCGTCTCGACGAGCGCCCACTCGTCGACGGGGTACCGCACACGGTCCAGGGGGTCCGAGGTGATGGGGTTCATGCGTGCTCCGTGGGGAGGGAGGTGGTCAGGGGCGGCCGGGAGGCACGGATCGCGCCGTGCGGGCCGTCTACAGTTCCGCCGTGGCCGGTCGGGGCAGGTCGGGGACGAGCTCGGCGAGGTCCGTCACCACGACGTCGGCGCCGTTCGCGCGGAGGTCGTCCGCACCCGCTCCGCGGTCGACACCGATCACGAGCCCGAAGGCGCCGTTCCGTCCGGCGGCGACACCGCTCGTGGCGTCCTCGACGACGACGCACTCGGCGGCGGTCAGCCCGAAGCGGCTCGCCGCGTCGAGGTAGGTGTCCGGTGCGGGCTTGCCGGGGAGGCCGTCCTCGCGCGCGACGACACCGTCCACGATCACCGGGAAGCGCTCGAAGATGCCCGCCGTGCGGAGGACCTGCACCGCGTTCGCGGAGCTCGAGACCACGGCCACCGACATCCCGGCGTCCGTCGCGGCGACCAGGAAGCGCAGTGACCCGGGGTAGGGCTCGACGCCGTGCTCGGCGAGCTCGGCGGTGAACTCGGCGTTCTTGCGGTTCCCGAGCCCGCACACGGTGTCCTGGTCGGGGCCGTCGTCGGGCGAGCCCTCGGGCAGGTCGATGCCGCGCGACTCCAGCAGCGAGCGGACCCCGTCGTACCGCGGCTTGCCGTCGATCGAGTCGAAGTAGTCCTGCTCGGTGTACGGGGCGACGCCGTGCTGCTCCAGGTACGGCGTGAAGAGCCGGCTCCACGCGCGCATGTGCACGTCGGCCGTCGGCGTCAGCACCCCGTCGAGGTCGAAGAGGAGCGCGCGCATGTCAGCGAGGCGCGCAGGGGTCCGTCGATCCGACGACGTCATGGACACACACCTTCCAGGCAGCGGAGTCGAACGAGTGCTGCCGTCGAGTCTAGGACCGCTCCAGCCTCCGTGTGCCGTCCGACCCACCCGGGTAGCGTCGGCTCCGTGCCAGCCGCTCCCGCCGCGCTCCGCCTCCGTGCCGTCGCCGTCGCCGTCCGCGACCACCGGGTGCTCGTCGTGCTCCGACACCGTGACGGGAACGCGTACGCGGTCCTGCCGGGCGGCGGTGTCGAGGCCGGCGAGACCCCGCAGCAGGCGTGCGTCCGGGAGCTCCGCGAGGAGACCGGACTCGACGGGGTCGCCGAGGCGCTGCTGCCGGTGGGCCTCGACCGGGACGCCCCGGCTCTGTACTTCCGGGTCAGCGTCGGCGACGCGACGCCGGCGATGCCCGCGGACGCGCCGGAGGCCCGGCGTGCGACCGCGACGAACCGCTACGACCCGACGTGGGTGCCGCTCGACGACCTCGACCGGATCGGACTCCGTCCCGAGCGGGCACGGCGAGCCGTCGAGCTCGCCGTCAGCTGAGCGCGCCGGACCGGAGCCGTTCGACCCACCGCTCGACCGCGGCGCTGATCTGCGCCCGGGCCGCCGCGGGCGAGATCGTCGCGACGCCGTCGCCCGGTTGCGGCCCGTATGCACCGAAGTCGGCGTGGTTCGCGCCCTGGACCTCGGTCGTCGTCGCGGACGCGGGGAGTTCGTGGCGGGCGGCGTCGACCTTCTCCGGGGTGGACAGCCCGTCGCGCGAACCGGAGACGCTCAGCACGTCGAGGCCGCTCCCGGACAGGTCGTTCGCGCAGTAGCTGCCGAGGAGCAGGAGCCCGGCCACGCCGGGGTCGTCCGCGAGCTGGCAGGCCCGGACCCCGCCGAGCGAGTGTCCGCCGACGGCCCAGGTCCGGACGTCGGGGGCGTGCGACTCGAAGGTGGACAGCGGTCGGAGGTCGAAGAACGCCAGGTGCAGCGTCGGCTTCGTGATGACGACCGTCGTGCCGCGCGCGACCACCTGCCGGAACGTGGCCATGTACGCGTACGGATCGACCTTCGCGCCGGGGACGAACACGACCCCCACGCCGTTCGCGGTCCCGGTCGGGGTCATCACCACGGCGTCCCCGGCGTCGCGCACAGCGACCCGGTCGTCGCGCCAGACCTGCAGTGCGGCGGACCGGGTGCCCTGCATGACGATGTTCGCCCACACCAGGAAGACCACCACGACGACGAGCAGCACGGCGACGACCCAGGCGGTCCAGCGCAGCGGTCGGCTCATCGGGCGTCCTCCGGTCGGCGGGCGGTGACGGTGAGCCACCGTTCCTCGGCTCCCGGCGCGGTGGTCTCACGGACGACGACGTCGGTCCAGCCGGTCTCGGACACCACCGACGCGAGCGCGTCCTCGGTCCAGTAGGTGAAGTGTCGTGGCCGGTCGAGCTTCCGCGTGCTCCAGTCCTCGCTGTCGCCGCGCTTCACGGTCGCGGCGAGCACCCCGCCGGGGACGACGGCCACGAGGGCGCGGCGGAGCACGCCGGGGAGCTCCTCGCGTCGGACGTGCAGGAGCACCGCGTTGGCGAACACGGCGTCGTACCCGCCGCCGAACACCCCGGTGCGGACGTCGAGCACGCGCGCGGTGTGCCCGTCGGCGCGGAGCCGGTCGACGAACGAGCGGGCGCCGTCGGTGCGGTCCACCCGGAGACCGGCCTCCTCGAGTGCCCTGGCGTCCCGCCCGGGGCCTGAACCGAGTTCCAGGACACGGGCTCCGACCGGGACGAGCCCGAGGAGGTCGTCGACGAGCCCGGCACGGTGGCCGTCGGTGCGGTCGGCGTACCGGTCGGCGGCGTGCTCGTAGGTGTGGAGCGTGCGGTCCGTGGCGAGGTCCCGCCGCATGCGGACCTCGTGCCGGCCGTCGGGCAGGACGTCGCCGGGCTCGTCGACCGCCCGGAAGCCGTGTCGCTCGTACGTCCGTCGCGCCGGGGCGTTGTCCGGCATCACCGACAGCTCGAGTTCGGCGGCGTCGGTCCCCGCCGCCCACCGGACGATCTCCTCGATGAGCCGATCGGCGACCCCGTGACCGCGGGCGGCCGGGTCGACCCACATCGAGATCAGCTCGACGCGGTCGTCGTCGCCGGGCGTGCCGCTGGCCATGCCCACGGCGCGGTCGCCCTCGGTCGCCACCAGGTCGAGTGCTCCCGGGATCGACAGTCGCGCCCGCCACCGGTCCTCCGGCGCATCCGCCCACTCGTCCAGGCGCGACCCGAACGCCTGCGGCGCATCGGTGAGCGCCGCCAGCCGGACCGGGCGCCACACCTGCCAGTCGTCGGCGGTCAGGGCGCGGAGCTCGATCGTCACGCTCTGACGCTACCGCGCGGACGTACCCGGACGACACGCGCTCCGGCTGCGTGCGCGGCCGGGCGCAGCGCCGTCGCCACGGGCGGTCAGAGCGGTCGGGACCACGCGACCTCGCGGTCGAGCTGACCCGTCGCCCGGAAGAGCGCCACCTGCGTCGTCGCACCGAGGACCGCGGCGAGTGCCGCCCGGTCCGCGGACTCGAACCCGAGGCCCTGCCAGAACGGACCGGACCGACGGCTGAAGAGCCACGCACGCTCCACTCCGACCCCTGCTGCCGCGGTCAGTGCGAACGCGGCGAGCCGGGTACCGGCACCGGAGCCGCGGAGGGTCGGAGCGACGGCGACGCTGCGGAGGAGGGCGTGCCTCCCGTCCGCGCTGCGCTCGAAGCCGGTCGAACCGACGACGGCACCGCTGTCGTCGCGGACGACCCAGAGCCGGACGCCCGGGTCGTCGAGCCCGGCGACCGTCAGGTCGCTCGCGGCGAGGAAGCCGCGCACGTCCGCGACGTCGGCGGGACCGACGGCGAGGGGTTCGTGCACGGCTCCCGAGACTACGCGGTGATCGCGGCGCGGATCGCGGCAGCAGCCGCACCCACGTCGGGGGCGCTGTAGATCGCGCTGCCGGCGACGGCGACGCGCGCGCCCGACTCCTGGACGGCGGCGACGGAGTCGGCGTTGATGCCGCCCGCGACCGAGAACGGCACTCCGGAGGCCTTGCCGTCGGTGAGCAGCGAGTCGAACGTGTAGCCGTCCTCGGCCTGCTCGTCGAGACCGGCGTGCATCTCGACGAACTCGGCGCCGAGGGCGATGACCTCGCGTGCGCGGGCAGCCTTGTCGGCGACGCCGATGAGGTCGACGACGATGCCCTTGCCGTGCTTCTTCGCGGCACCGATCGCACCGGAGATGGTGCTGTCGCCGGCGACGCCGAGCACGGTGACCAGGTCAGCGCCGGCCTGGAACGCGATGTCCGCTTCGAGCTCGCCGGCGTCCATCGTCTTGAGGTCGGCGAACACGATCTTGTCCGGGTGGGCTTCCTTGACGGCGGTGATCGCGGAGAGACCGGCGCTCTTGATGAGCGGCGTGCCGAGCTCGATGATGTCGACGTGCGGGGCGGCCGCCGCGGCGAGCTCGAGGGCGGCTTCGGTGGTCAGGGTGTCCATGGCGAACTGGAGCTGCATGGTGGTGCCTTTCATTCGAGGTTGGCGTGTCGGGGCCAGAGGTCGTCGGCGGACTGCCCGCCTCGGGCCCAGAGCGTGTGGAACAGCGCGTCACCGAGGAGCGCGACGGCCTGTTCGAAGAGGCTCCCGGCGTACTGGGCCGAGGCCGTGCCGGAGCGGTCGGTCTTCGTCGCGGCCGGCACCACGAGGGTGACCGTCGCGACCTCGGACAACGGGGAGTCGGCGGTGGTGGAGATCGCGACGACGTCGGCGCCCACCGATGCGGCGGTCTCTGCGGCGGCGACGATGCCGGCCGTCGTGCCGGAACCGCTCGCCACGACGAGCACGTCGCCGGACCGGATCGCCGGCGTCGTCACCTCGCCGACGACGTGGACGTCGAGCCCGAGGTGCATGAGCCGCATCGCCGTCATCCGGAGTGCGAGTCCGGACCGGCCTGCGCCGTGCACGAACACCCGGTCCGCGTCACCGATCAGCGCGAGGGCCCGGTCGGACGCGGCGTCGTCGCGGAGGTCCGCCACGAGGGCGCTGACCTCGCCGATGATCAGGTCGAGGGCGTCGGAGACGGTCGGGAGGGACATGGACCCAGCCTGGTGCCGTCGTCGTGAGCGCACCGCTACCCGCCGCGGCAGGGTCCCCACCCGATCGAGTGGCCCCGTCTCTCCGGGTGGGCCGGGTAGGTTCGCGGACGTGGACGACGGAGATCAGGACGGCCTGGAGGCTCGGCTCGGCCCCGCCAGTCGGCTCGCCGCCGCGGAACACGCCAGGACCGTCGCGGAGCAGGCCGACCGGCACGCGCTGACGCTCGAGTCCGTGCTCGCCGTGCTGCGCTCGCCACGGGTGGGTGACGCCGCAGCTCGCTCGGAGGCGGTCGAGATCGCCTCCGCCGCCCTTGTGGAACTCCGCACGCTGACCGATCGGCAGCGGAGCACCATGCTCGAACCCGTCACGGGGGCGTTCTCCCGGCTGCGGGCCGACCTCCGTCCGCTCGTCCGGTTCGGTGACCTCGACGTGCAGTTCGTCGAGCCCCCGGCGACCGGTCGCGCGCTGCCCGGCGACGTTGCGCACGCCGCTCGGGCGATCGTCCGGACCGCGGTGCTCGCGCTCGTCGACGCCGGCGAGGCCCGACGCGTCCGCATCCAGTGGGACTGCGACGGTCGGAACCTGCTCATGCAGCTCCGCGACGACGGGTCCGGAGCGCTCGACGCCCACGACGACACGATGCGGCCGATCGCCGAGCGGGTCGTCGCGCTCGACGGGCGACTGTCCGTCGAGTCCACCGCGGGGTGGGGGTCCGTGCTCGACATCTCGCTGCCGCTCGACCCCGCGCCGGGATCGGTGGACGTGGCCGACGACGCCGACCTGACCCCGCGGGAGCTCGACGTGCTGCGGCTCGTCGCGACGGGGATCGGGAACCAGGCGATCGCGGACGGCCTCGGGATCAGCGTCAACACGGTGAAGTACCACGTGGCGAACCTGCTCCGGAAGCACGGCGCCAGGACGCGGACGGAGCTCGCCGCGCTGCGGGGCTGACGCCGGGCCCGCTCGCCGGCACCGCGCAGTCGATCAGGGCACGAAGCGGTACCCCATGCCGGACTCGGTGACGATGTAGCGCGGGGTGGCCGGATCGGGCTCGAGCTTCCGCCGCAGCTGTGCCACGTAGAGCCGGAGGTACCCCGAGTCGCTGCCGTGCGACGGACCCCACACCTCGGTGAGGAGCATCTCGCGGGTCATCAGCCGGTCGGGGTTCGCCAGGAGGACCTCGAGCAACCGCCACTCGGTCGGGGTCAGGCGGATCGCGGGCCCCTCCGGCGGCAGGACCTGCTTGGCGACGAGGTCGACGACGAGGTCCCCGAACCGCACGGTCGGACTGGTCTCGGGCGTCGCGGCCGTCGCCGCCTGCCGACGCCCGAGCGCGCGGAGTCGTGCCAGGAGCTCGTCCATCTGGAACGGCTTCGTCACGTAGTCGTCCGCACCGGCGTCGAGGGCGTCGACCTTGTCGCCCGAGTCCGTCCGGCCCGAGAGCACGAGCACCGGTACCTGCGACCACGCGCGGATGCCCTGCAGCACACCGATCCCGTCGAGGCGCGGCATCCCGAGGTCGAGCATCACGATGTCCGGGCGCTCGGTGATGACGGCGTCGATCGCGGCACGGCCGTCGCGGGCGGTGACCACGTCGTAGCCGCGGGCAGTGAGGGTCACCCCGAGGGCACGGACGAGTTGCTGGTCGTCGTCGGCGACGAGGATCTTCACGGCGTCTCCACTCCGACGTGTTCGGCGATCGGGAGCCGCACCACCATCGTCAGGCCGCCGCCGGGGGTGTCGTCGGCCTCGATCGTGCCACCCATCCCCTCGGTGAAGCCCCGGGCGAGTGCGAGCCCGAGCCCCAGCCCGGTGTCGTTGTCGGTGTCGCCGAGCCGTTGGAACGGCTGGAACACGTCGGCACGCAGCGCCGCCGGGATCCCCGGCCCGTGGTCGGCGACGCGGAGCTCGACCCCGTCGCCGAACGCACTCGCAGCGACGCGCACGCTCGCACCGGTCGGGCTGTGCCGCACCGCGTTCGCGAGGAGGTTCACGACGACGCGCTGCAGGAGTCCGGGGTCGGCCAGCACCGGTGGCAGGTCCGTCGGCAGGTCGAGGTCGACGTCGTCCGGCCCGAGCTCCAACTCGTCGAGGGCCGGCGCGACCACGGTCTCCAGCGGCAGCGCGACGGGGGCGACCGCGAGCACCCCCGCCTGCACCCGCGAGACGTCGAGCAGGTCACCCAACAGCACCGCCAGCTGGCGGAGGCTCTCGTCGGCGGTGGCGAGCAGGGCCTCCCGGTCGGTGTCGGACAGCCGGATGTCGCTGGCACGGAGGGTCTGCACGGCGGCGGATGCCGCTGCGATCGGCCGCCGGACGTCGTGCCCGACGGCCGCGAGGATCGCGCTCCGCACCCGGTCCGCCGCCGCGATGCGTTCGGCGTCGACCGCGGTGCGGGTCAGCTCACGGTGCTCGACGGCGGCGTCGATCTGCTGCTCCACGACCCGCAGCAGCCGCCGCTGGGTCGGGTCGTCCGGAGCGCCGGCGAACTCCAGCACGGCACCGGACGGGAGGCCCGTGGTCGCGTCCGGCCCCTCGCCGAACGTCCCCGACGTGGCCGGCACGGCATCACCCTGCCGGACCCGCACGCCGGCGTACCCGAACGCCTCGCGTGTCCGGTCCACCAGCGCCTGCAGGGCGTCGTCGCCCCGCAGGACGCTCCCGGCGATGCCCATCAGCAGACCGGACTCCGCGGCTGCCCGACGCGCGGTCCGCGATCGCCGTGCGGACCGGTCGACGACGAAGCTCACGAGCACCGCGCTGACCACGTACATCACCAGTGCCACGAGGTGCCACGGCTGCTGCACGGTGACCTGGTGGAGCGGCTGCACGAAGAAGTAGTCGAGGCTCAACCCGGACAGCACCGCCGCGAACACGGCCGGGAGCATGCCACCGACCAGCGCCACGACGAGCACGAGCAGCTGGTACGCCAGCACGTCGACCGTGATCGCGTCCGGGTCGCCCGTGAACGACAGCAGCCAGGTCAGCAGCGGTCCGGCGACGAGGGCGAGCCCGAACGCCGAGAGCACACGGCTCCGGGACAGGCTCCCGCCGAGGCGCGGCAGCCGGGAGCCGCCGCCGGCGCGCTCGTGCGTGACGACGTGCACGTCGATGTCTCCGGACTCGCGGATCACGGTCGCACCGATGCCCGGACCGGTCAGCGCCGCGACCAGGCGGCTCCGACGGCTCGCACCCACGACGATCTGCGTCGCGTCGATCGACCGCGCGAAGCGGACCAGCGTCGCGGGGACGTCGTCGCCCACCACCTGGTGGTAGGTCCCGCCGAGCTGCTCCAGCAGGGTGCGCTGCTTCCCGAGGGCACCCGGGTACCGCTCACGGAGTCCGTCGTTCGTCGTCACGTGCACCGCGGCGAGCTCCCCGCCCGAGGACCGCGCCGCGATCCGGGCGCCGCGGCGGAGCAGGGTCTCCCCCTCCTGCCCGCCGGTCAGGGCGACCAGGACGCGTTCGCGGGCCTCCCACCGGTGCTCGATCCCGTGCTCCGCGCGGTACCGCCTGAGCGCGTCGTCGACCTCGTCCGCCAACCAGAGCAGCGCGATCTCGCGGAGTGCGGTGAGGTTGCCCAGCCGGAAGTAGTTCGACAACGCCGCGTCGACCCGGTCCGCCGGGTAGACCAGCCCCTCGGCGAGCCGCTCACGGAGGGCCTCGGGCGACAGGTCGACGACCTCGATCTGGTCCGCAGCCCGGACCACGGCGTCGGGAACGGTCTCGCGCTGCACCGCGCCGGTGATCTCGCGAACGACGTCACCGAGGGACTGCATGTGCTGGACGTTCACGGTCGAGACCACGTCGATACCGGCAGCGAGGAGCGCCTCGACGTCCTGCCACCGCTTCTCGTGCGCGCCGCCCGGGGCGTTCGTGTGGGCGAGCTCGTCGACCAGCGCCACATCGGGACGTCTGACCAGCACGGCGTCGAGGTCCATGTCGTCGAGGTCCACACCGCGGTGGCGCTCGATGCGTCGAGGGACGACCTCGAGGCCGTCGACGAGGGCGGCGGTCGCGGCGCGGCCGTGGGTCTCGACGACGGCGACGACGACGTCGCGGCCCTCGTCCCGCAGCCGGCGGCCCTCCTCGAGCATGGTGAAGGTCTTCCCGACGCCCGGTGCGGCACCGAGCAGCACCCGCAGCCTGCCTCGCTTCACGCGCTCATCTTCTCGCGTCTCGGCGGTGAGTGCGGAGCGGGAGTGTCCGGTGGTATTTTTCACACTCGGCTCCGGCACGGTTCCTCGTGGCACACAGCAAGGAGAACACGATGAAGGTCTTCACGAGTGTCACCTTCGCGGTCATCGTCTCGATCGGACTCCTGGTCGCAGGTTCCGCGTGCTTCGCCGCGACAGTAGGGACCTCGGCGCAGTGGTGCGGGTCACTCGCTTCCGGCGTTGCCGTCGGGCTGAGTGGGCTCTACGTCGGGACGATGGCTCGCCGACGCAATCAACGGGCAGCGCGACGGGGACGCGAGAGCGGGTAGCGGCGGTCGAGCCGGGGATCGATGACCGTGGCCATGAGGAACCGGGACACGAACTGGCCGCCGGCCCAGTAGGCGGGGATCACGAAGACCAGCACGCCCGCTCCGTGCCCGGCCCCGATGAGCCCGAGCACCGCGAAGGACACGAGCAGACCCACGCCGATGTAGAGGTAGCGCCACCCGCGGGTGTACGCGTCGCGTTGGTGCTGCTCCGTCTCCGCACGCTCGTCGAGGCCGCGGACGCCGGCGTCCAGGTCCTGTTCACCCGCTCCGTCCGTGGCGAAGAGGTCGCGCACCGGCACCTCGAGGGCGCGGGCGATCGCGGAGAGCGACTCCAGGCTGGCGTCGCTCCCGGCCTCGATCCGCTGCACCGTCCGCACGGCGACCCCGCTCGCCTCGGCGAGTCGTTCCTGCGTCCAACCACGCGTCTTGCGCAGTTCCCCGATCCGCATCTCGTTCATGACCGGAACTCTATGGACGCCGTCGGATTGGCACCACGACAGGGACACGACACGAGGACGACAGCTACCCGACAGCAGCCCGCAACCGGCCCGCCAGCGCGGTGCACTCCGTGCGGAGGTCCTCCGGCCCGTCGACGGTGAAGTCCACGTCGAACCCGGCGAACCGTGCGGCGAGGGCGGTCCACGACCACGCGCCGATCGTCAGTCGGCAGCGGTCGGGGCCGAGGTCCTCCAGGACGGCGTCGGCATCCGCTTCGAGGTACGGCGCGACGGACCGCGCCGCGACGTCGAGCACCGCCGTCCCCACGCACCGCCAGACGTCGCGACCGCCCGAGCCCTTGAACCGCGTCGCGAGGAGCGCCGCCGGGTCACCGCCGGGGATCGGTCTCGGCGTGAACCGGACACCGGTCGCCGCTCGCGGGCGCATCCGGTCGATCCGGTAGGTGCGCCAGTCGTCCCGTGCGTCCTCCCACGCGAGCAGGTACCAGCGGCCGTTCCGCGCGACGACCGCGTGCGGCTCGACCCGACGCGGGGGCTCGACCCGGTCCGCGTCGCCCGGCCACGCCGGCACGTGGTCGAACCGCAGGACCTGCCGCGTCCGGACGGCGTCGCTCACGGCGACGAGCACCTCGGGGTCGACCGTCGTGGTCCCCGGCGTGGTCACCACGTCCACGGCGTCGACACGGTGTCGCAGCCGGGACGGCATCACCTGCCGCACGGCCCCGAGTGCGCGGGCAGCAGCCTCGGCGATGTCGGCTCCGGACGCGGGCGCGACGGCCAGGGCGAGGGCGATCGCCACGGCCTGCTCGTCGTCGAACAGCAGTGGCGGCAGCTCCGAGCCGGCGGACAGCCGGTAGCCGCCGGCCGGACCGCGCAGCGCCTCGATGCGGTAGCCGAGCTCGCGGAGTCGGTCGACGTCACGCCGCACCGTGCGCGGACTGACCTCGAGACGCTCCGCGAGGACGTCCCCCGACCAGTCACGGCGGACCTGCAGCAGGGACAGGAGCGCGAGCATGCGCGAGGAGGGGCCGGACACGGATCCAGTGTCCGTCGAGAAGCGGACATGATCTGACCGCAATGCCGATCAGACTCGCTTCCATGACGATCACGACGACTGCCCACCTCAACTTCGACGGCAACGCCCGCGAGGCGCTCGACTTCTACGCCTCCGCACTCGGCACCGAACCCGTCGCCATGACCTACGGCGCGATGGGTGCCACCGACGACCCCGCCTGGGCCGACCGCATCGTGTGGGGTCAGGTGCAGACCGCGAGCGGCGTCCGGGTGATGGCGTTCGACGTCTGGCCCGGGCAGCCGTACGAGCAGGGCACGAACGCCTTCTACGTCTACCTGAGCGGCACCGACGCAGACGAGATGACCGCGGTCTGGGAAGGCCTGTCCGAGGGTGCCGAGATCCGGCAACCATTCGGTCCGGCCGCCTGGTCACCCCTCGCCGGACAGCTCCGCGACCGCTTCGGTGTCGTCTGGGCGCTCGACGTGACCCCGGAGTCCACGGACGACTAGCGCACCGGCGACCAGGTGCTCACGGTCACGGCGGCGGTCACCACGGCAGGGGCGAACACCGCGTCGGGAGCGACGTGGTGGTGACTCGGCCCCATGTGCACGACGTCGTGGACGTCCTCCGCGGTGAGGTCCATGCTCCACGTCAGGTCCTCGGAGGAACGGAGCCCGAACGACGGCTCGAGCGACTCGTGCAGGCGCCGCTCCTTCTCGGGGTCGACGCTGATCGTGGCCTCCGCGAGCTCGGCCAGGTGGCCGGCTCGCGGGGTCACGACGACGAGGACGCCGTCGGGATGCAGCACCCGGCGGTACTCGCGCTGGTTGCGCGGGGCGAAGACGTCCAGCACGACGGCGGCGACGCCGTCGACGACCGGGAGGCGCTCGGTCACGTCACCGACGACGGCCCCGACCGCCGGGTGGACGCGAGCTGCCCGCCTGACGGCGACCGGCGACAGGTCCAACGCAACCCCGAGTCGCCGGGCCGGCTCACCGCCCACAGGCACAGCGCTCGCATCGGCGACCCCGAGTCGCCGGGCCGGCTCCCCGCCCACAGGCACAGCGCTCGCATCGGCGACCCCGAGTCGCCGGGCCGGCTCCCCGCCCACAGGCACAGCGCTCGCATCGGCGACCCCGAGCCTCCCGTCCGCCGCGCGCAGCGCATGGGCCAGGTAGGTCCCCGGACCGGAGCCGACGTCGAGCACGACGCCGGGCGTGGTGGCCGCCGCGACGACGTCGGCGAGCGCCCGCTCGACGGGCGCGTAGTGCCCGCGGCCGAGGAACCGGATGCGCGCGTCCACCATCTCCGGGGTGTCCGCGGTGAGGGCGCGCCGCTTGGCGGGCAGGAGCGTCAGGTGGCCCTGCTTGGCCTCGTCGAACCGGTGTCCGTTCGCGCAGCCGGCATGCCCTGGTGCCGTCCGCGCGAGCGGCTCGGTGCACACGGGGCAGGCGAGCACGGGGAGCAGGTCGTCACGCACCGCACCAGCGTACGGGCGTGGGCTCCTGGCCGGAGTCGGTGCGCTAGCGTCGGGCCATGGCCGTCATCCACAACGCCGAACTCCGCCCGTCGAAGACCGAGGCGATCGCCGCGTGGCTGCCCGCGCAGCCGTGGAGCGGCGTCGGAACCGGTTCCGAGGTCACCGTCGACGGCCGGTTCCGCTTCGATGACCCGGACGGTGAGGTCGGGGTCGAGACCTACCTGGTGCACGTCGGCGACGGCCCGGTCCTGCATGTGCCGCTCACGTACCGTGGTGCGCCACTCGACGGCGCTTCCGCGTTCCTCATCACCGAGATGGAGCACTCGGTGCTCGGGCGGCGCTGGGTCTACGACGCCGTCGGCGACCCGGTGTACGCCGACGTGCTGCGGCGTGCGATCGCCACCGGCGGGCACGAGGCCCCGCTCGTCGCGGCCGTGGCGTCGGACGCGCCGCCGCCCGTCAACGGCACCGCGGTCGGGAGTGGTTCCGCGCCGGCGTCCCCCACGGTCGACGCGGTCCGCCCGGTGACGGTCGGCGCGCTGACGACCATCGGCGACCTCACGGTGCTGCGGGTCGTCGGGACGCCACTGCCCGCGGGTGGGACGCTCACCGCCACGTGGCAGGGGTCCACGCCGACCGTCCTGGCGGTGCTGACCGTCTGACGGGTACGGGCAGGGCCCCGCTCGTCGGCCGTGGTCCTGGCAGGATCGAGGGCGTGAAGACACTGGAGTTGCCACAGACGGACCTCACCGCTTCCGACGTCGTCGTCGGCCTGATGCGGATCAACGACATGAGTGACGAGGACATCCGTTCGCTCTACGCGGCCTCGCGCGATGCGGGCGTCACCATGTTCGACCACGCCGCGGTCTACGGCGGCTGGCACGGCTGCGAGGAGCGCTTCGGTGCCGCGGTCACGCTGTCGTCGTCCGAGCGGGCGGACATCCAGCTGCAGACCAAGGTCGGGATCCGGCCGACGGACCACGGCGCGTACTTCGACTTCTCGTACGAGCACATCCTCGAATCGGTGGAGGAGTCGCTCACCGCGCTCCGCACCGACTACATCGACGTGCTGCTGCTGCACCGCCCGGACGCCCTGGTCGAGCCCGACGAGGTCGCGAAGGCGTTCGACGAGCTCCACGCGGCGGGGAAGGTCCACCACTTCGGTGTCTCGAACCACACGCCGGGCCAGGTGGAGCTCCTGAAGCAGTCCGTCCGGCAGCCGCTCGCGTTCAACCAGGTGCAGCTGAGCATCACTCACGCGAACGTGATCACGCAGGGCCTCACGGCGAACATGGGCGGCGTCGACCAGTCGATCGACCGCGACAACGACATCCTCAACCACTCGCGTCTGCACGACGTGACGCTGCAGGCGTGGTCGCCGTTCCAGAAGGGCTTCTTCGACGGCGTCTTCCTCGGCGACCGCGAGCAGTACGGCGAGCTGAACGACGTGCTCGAGGAGCTCGCCGACGCGCACGGGGTCACCCCGACCGGCATCGCCGTCGCGTGGATCACCCGACACCCCGCACACTTCCAGGTGGTCCTCGGGACGACGAACCCGCAGCGCGTCCGGGACTCGGCGGCCGGCAGCGACGTGCAGCTCTCGCGTCCGGAGTGGTACCGCGTCCTGACCGCGGCGGGGCACCTCGTTCCCTGACCCTTCCCGCGCAGGGGACCATCGGGCAGGGTGGAGTCGTGCTCCACGACCTCACCCTGCCCGTTCCGCTGTCCACGCGGACCGGCACCGTCACGCTGCGTTCCGCGGCGCCCGGCGACCTCGACGCCCTGGTCACGCTGCTGTCCGACGACCCGATCAGTGCTGCGCGCGGGGACGTCGCCGGCGCAGACGACCGGGACGCCTCCGCCACAGCACTCCGGGCGGTCCTCGACGACCCGGCGAACGACCTGCTCGTGGTGGTCGACGGGTCCGACGCCGTCGTCGGGACGATGCAGCTCACCCGCATCCCGGGGATGGCCCGACGTGGGTCGACCCGGCTGCTCGTCGAGGCCGTGCGGGTCTCCTCCGGGGTCCGATCGGGGGGCATCGGGAGCGCGATGATGCGTTGGGTTACGGACGTGGCGGCGCCGGCGCTCGGTGTGACGCTCGTGCAGCTCACGTCCGATGCGGCGCGGACGGATGCGCACCGGTTCTACGAGCGGCTCGGGTTCGTCGGGTCACACGTGGGGTTCAAGCACCGGGTGGGGTGACGACTCAGCGCCCGGCGGCGTAGTGGTTCGCGACCTGTGTGGGCGTGAGCACCGCGTTGTAGACCGCCGCGAAGCGCATCGACCCCGTGAAGTAGTAGTTGCTCGGCGATCCGGGCCACCCGGTGACGGTGTCGTAGCCGACCCGCCAGTACCCGGTGGCGTTCTCCGGCGCCGTGTACGCGGTGTTCGAGGCGACGAGGGAGCCGTCGACGTAGAGCCGCATGCCGGTGCTGGCGGACATCGTCGACACGACGTGGTGCCACGCGCCGTCGGTGTACGTCTTCGGCGACGTCACGACCTGCGTGGTGCCGTTGTACGCGCCGAAGACGAGCTGTCCCGTGGTGTTGATGTAGATCTGTCGGTCGTGCTGCCCGGACGTGGCGGACTGGTTGCTGCCGAAGCCGATGAGCATGCCGCCGGCGACGGTCGTGCGGAACCAGACCTCCTCGCTGAAGGTCGTCGGGTTGCGGACGGTGCTCGGCGTGGAGACGAAGCTCGACGAGCCGTTCAGCACGTAGGCGCTGCCGGTGTCCCGGGGGCAGGCGATCGGTGACGGCGTCGCGGCCACCATGGAGCCCTGGTAGGTACCGTTCGCGCCGGCCCCGGAGGAGTCGGCCGCGGTGCGGGAGCCGCTCGGCTCACCGAGGCGGTAGACGAACGCGGCACCGGTGTCGTCCGCGTCGACGGCGGCGGCGCAGGTGAAGTACGGGGCCGTGGCGGCGGTGTTGCCGCCGTTGGCGACGGTCGCGCTGAAGGCCGACCGGGTTGGGGCGATCTGGGCGGCGACCACGACCACGGCGAGTGCCACGACGAGCAGCAGGGCGATGAGCCGGCCGTCGCGCAGGCGGGTCGGGATCACGAGGGACGCACCGTGTGGACGCGCCCGACGAACAGGCAGAGGACCAGGGGGACGAGGCAGGCGCAGATGAGCAGTGCCCAGCCGACCGGGTCGAGGGCGATGTTCGACGTGAGCTGGTAGTGCCCGTGCCGGTTGAGCTCGTGGATGACCACGCGGCCGACCTCGCCGTCCACCAGGTGGACGCTGTTCCCGCCGTGCGCCTGGACGCGGACGGGGAAGATGCCGGAGGACACGACCGTCGCGACGACGGAGTCCTTGTTCGCGGTGTTCGTGATCGTCGTGACGTTGACGAAGGGGCGGAGGACCCAGGCCGCGTAGGACATCGTGAGCGAGCTGCCGGCGATGCGGAGCGAGCTGCGGGTGATCCGGTCCGTGAAGGGGCTGGTGAGCACCGCGATGACGAGCGTGCCGATGAGCAGGATCGGGGCGGCGCGGAACAGCCAACCCAGGTGCGGGACGAGGAGCGCCGGGGCGCCGATCAGGTTCTCCTGCGTGAGGGTCCAGGGGTCGGTCGCCCCGTTGACGTCGCCGCGGGTGTGGATCCCGCCGTCGGCGTCGATGCCGATGATGCGGTGGGTGTAGATCGTGTCCGGGGCGGCGCTGACACGGAACGAGACGATGTCACCGACCGCGAGCGACGACGCCTGCACGGGGAGGTCGAGGACGAGGGTGCCGACGGGGGCCGCCTCGCCCATCGAGGGCGTCTCGACGACGAACATCCGGCCCCCGCTCGTCAGGAACAGGGCGGCGGCGGTGAGGAGCACCGCAGCGACGCTGGCGATGGTCCAGGCGAGGACGACCTCGAAGCGGCTGGCCGTGTGACCGCCGACGAGCGGGCGGGAGAGGGTGCCGGTCAGGGGGACGGCTGCGGTCTGGCTCATGGTCGTCCTCTCTCAGGCGGGCGGTGCGTTCGATGTGGTGTGGGGGCGGGTGACACCTCGGCCGTCTCGGGACCGGCCGAGGTGCCACCCGGAGTGGGGAGGGGGTGGATCAGGCGGTGAAGGTCCAGGTCATCGGGACGGACGCCGCGAGGCCCTGGTAGGTGTTGCCGGCGCTGCTGTCGAGCGTGACGGCGAAGTTGAACGGGACCGAGGCGCCGGCGGCCGGGGCGGCGGGCATCGTGAACGCCGAGGCAGCAGCGCCCTTGAAGCTGGCGAGCGTGCCGGAGAAGACCGTGGTGGAGCCCGACGTGATCACGAGGTTCATCTTCGAGCAGAGGTCGGTCGCGGTGCCGTTCTGGGTGCCGTTGGCCGACTGGGTGCAGGTCGCGCCGGGGGTCAGCGTGAAGGTGCTCGCGGCCGAGGTGCCGGTGTTCTTGATCGTGATCGGGGTGTTCACCGTCACGCCGGGGGTCATCGTCGTGCTGCCGCCGAACTTGTTGATGGTGGAGCACGTCGCGGAGTTCGTCGAGACCGAGCCGCCGTCGGTGCTGAGGCAGGTGACGGAGGCGTTCGCGTTCTGCTCCTGCATGACGAGCGTGCCGCTGGCGGCGGTGTTGCTGCTGTTGGTGATGCTGGCCGCGAACCCGGAGAGGGTGCCGGTGAGCGAGAGGGAGAGCAGGACGGCGGCGAAGATGCCCGCGATGAGCGCAACGGGCGCGAAGCGGAGCCGCTTGACCGGGGAGATGCGGTTCAGGTTGGACACGGGGATACCTCGATGACTGTTGTTGGTGTTCAGGACGTTTGCTTAATCATTAAGATAGCCAACAATTCAGATAGTTGGAACCCGCACAGCATCCCCAGAGTGGGGGGCACGGATCAGGCCCCGCGATCGGCCGTGCCATCCTTGAGCGGCAGCGCACGAGACGGGGAGCACACGGGTGGCGGGACCAGCAGACGACGAGGTGGGTGACCTCCTCGCAGCGTTCGACGCCGTGGTGCGCGCGGAGAAGGGGCTCGTCGCGCGGCTCAGCGCCCTCGCCGGCATCCACGAGACGGGCATGCGTGCGCTCGCCCTGATCAGCGACACCGGGTACTCGACCGCGACCGAGCTCGCCGGCTACCTCGGCCTGACGTCGGGCGCGGTGACGAACATGGTCGATCGCCTGTCAGCAGCCGGCCTGGTGGAACGGCGCCCGAACCCGTCCGACCGTCGCGGCTCCCTCATCGCGCTGAGCCCGGCGGGCGAGAGCGTCATCGCGGGCACCCGGAAGCGCTACGCGGCAGTGCTCCGCGAGGTGAGCGCGTCGGTCGGCGTCGACCTGACCAGCGTCTTCAACGACGTCGCCACGGGGCTGCTCCAGCAGGCAGCGGACCCGACCGACACGGACGGGTCCTGACTAGTCGGACTCCTCAGGAGCCCGGGCGGCGTCCAGCCGCGGGGACGACTGCGGCTCGAGGAACATCGCGGCTGCGGCCGGGTCCGCGGCGTCACCGCTGACCACCTCGACCGCGATGTCGAGTCCGAGCGCGGGGTCCTGGTCGAGCTCGAGACCGTTCTCGGTCGCCGTCTCCTCCGGGATCGCCAGACCCTTGGACGGATCGAACGCGCTGCTCATCGACATCCCCCGAGCATGCCGTGCCCGGGTGTGCAGCGTCTAGGAGTCCAGCTCCGAGTCCGCCGTCAGTTCCTCGGCGTCGAGTCGGTCGCCCGCCTGCGGACGTCGGAAGACCGGGCCACCACCGGCCTCGTCCTCGTCGTGCTGCCGCGCGGGGGACGCGTCCGCGTCGGACACCTCGGCGGACCCGGTGAGGTCGGCGCGGTCCTGGTCGGCGCGACCTTCCTCGACCGCGAGTTCGTCGGCGTCGCTGCCGTCCACGGGGACGTCGCTGCCCTGCTGTTCCGGATCGAAGGGTGTGCTCATCGACATGGGGAGAGCATGCTCCGGCCGGGTGGACACTCGGTCAACGCTGTCCGTCCGACGCGATGAGCTCGAGCTGGGTCACGACCATGTCGGTCCGCGGCGTGAACGAGAACGAGGCACCCCCACCCTCGATCCGGAACACGCGCGTCTGCCCCGCCCACGTGAACACCGCGTCCTCGACCACCGTCGTGCCGGGGCCGTCTCCGAGTGCCACCGCCCACGAGTACGTCCCGGGCGCGGCCACCGTCACCGTGTACAGCGACGCCGACCGGACGTCGACGGGGAACGACACCGTGGACCCGGCCGCGAGCGCCGTCGGCGTCCGCCCGGTGTCGTCCGTCAGTGCCGACGTCCCCACCGGCAGCACGTCGGCCGGCGCGTCCCGGTACCCGTGCAGCTCCGACGCCGAGACGGGCCGGGTGTCCGACGCCCAGGCCACCGGGGTCTCGGACAGCTCCACCTCGATCCGCGAGGCCGCGACCACGACCGCGTGCGGGATGCTGATGGACGTCCACGGCACCCCGTCGACCGTCACCGATGCGATGTACGCGCCGGACGAGCCGGGGGCCGTCTCGATCACCGTCGCCGAGCCGCTGCCCACCGACACGGCCTGCCCGTCGCTGGCGCGCCGGTCAGGAACCGGCGGCGTGGGCCCATGGGGTCGCAGCACCGACCGGCGGACCGACGGCGGCACGATCACCCAGGACCCGCTCGACGGCGCCAGCGGGTACAGCCCGATCATCGCGAGGACGTACCAGGCGCTCATCTCCCCGTTGTCCTCGTCGCCCGGGTAGCCCTGGCCGAGGTCGGAGCCGACGAACAGGCGGTCCACTGCCTGCCGGACGATGCGGTGTGCGTCGTCGTGCCGCCCGGTGAACATCGGGAAGAACGGGATGTGGTGCGCGGGCTGGTTCGACAGTCCGAGCATCCCCATGCGGACGTCGCGGGCCTCGGTCATCTCGTGGATCGGGAAGCCGTAGTGGCCGGAGCGGTCGGTCGCGCCGGTCTCCGGTGTTGCGAAGAACCGGTCGATCGCGGCGTCGAAGCCGTCCCGCCCGCCGTGCAGGTCCACGATCCCGGCACCGTCGTGCGGAGCCGTGAACATGGTGCCCCAGGCGTTGGTCTCGGTGTAGTCGCCACCCCACTGGGCCGGGTCGAAGTCCTCGCCGGCACGCCAGTCGCCCGACGGCGTGCGCCCGATGAAGAACCCGCGGCGACGGTCGAACACGTTCCGGTACTGCAGCGACCGGCGGGCGAACCACTCGGCCTCCGCCGCGTACCGCTCCCGCTCGGCGGGGTCGGTGGTCCGGTCCGCCAGGGCAGTCGCCATGACCGCGGTGCTCCAGTCGTTGATCGCCGCGTCGAGGGTCCAGGACATCCCCTCGGAGGTGTCGGTGTCGACGTGGCCGCGGAAGGCGCCCGGGAGGCTCCCCTTGCGTCCGACGCGCTCGTCCCGTGGCGGGACGGTCGCGTTCTTCACCGCGCTCCGGTACGCCTGCTCCAGGTCGAAGCCGTCGACGCCCCGCGACACGAGGTCGCCGAAGACGGTGTCGCTCGTCGTGCCGGTCATGCAGTCCTCGGCGCCCGGTGCGCTCCACCGCGGGGTCCAGCCGCCGTCGTGGAAGTGCTCGACGAAGCCCTGCGCGAGCTCCGACGCGGTGTCCGGGGTGAGGAGCGCGAGGAGCGGCCAGGCGGTGCGGTACGTGTCCCAGAACCCGTTCGTCGTGGTGAACGGGCCGTCGACGACCTCGGGGCCCGGTTCGTCGCGGATCGGCTCCGCGAGGACGTCGCCGTACGGGGAGCGGTGGTGCGGCGTGCCCGTGAGCGCGGTCTCGCCGGCGCGGTTCGGGTAGAGGAACAGTCGGTAGAGCCCGGAGTACAGCGAGGTCAGCTGGTCCTCGGTGGCACCGTCGACCTCGAGCGTCGCGAGCTCCGCCGTCCACGCCTGCTCGGCGCGCTGGCGCATGGTGTCGAACGGACCGGCGGCCTCGAGGTTCGCCGTCGCGTCCGCGAACGAGACGGTCGAGATGCCGAGGAGCACGTCGGTGTCCCCCTCGACGGTCAGCCAGCCGCGCAGCTGCTGGTCTGCGACCGTCGTGTGGTCCGCCGTGACGCCCGGGATCCGCACGTGCACGAAGTGCGGCGGGGTGCCTGGACGGTCGTCGAGGTGCGCCTCGACCACCGCGGTGCCGGCGTCGTCGACGTGCACGCTCGCGTCGAGCACCCGTCCGTGGTGGTCGAGCACGATGCTCCGCGCGCCGGTGAAGCGGAAGCCGAGGGCGAACTCGCCTGCGGTCATCTCCGCGGTGACCCCGTGCTCGAGCGGCACCCGGTAGCGGTGCGGGCCGTCGAGCTCCTCGTCGTGGTCGAACGCCAGTGCCCGGGCGGTGCGGTCGGTGTCCGGGTCGGCGAGCGGGGACGGCATCACCTGGAACACGCCGCGGTCCCCCATCCACGGCGACGGGATGTGGCTGGTCGCGAACGCCTGGATCGCGGGACGGTTGTCGCTCGCCCGGTTGTGCTCCTGGTACGCGTACGGCCACCGGTTGCTCGCGGCGTCGGTCATCGGCAGGCCGAACACGCCGCCGTGCGGGAGCCCGACGAGCGGGGCGTTGTTCCCGCGGGAGAACCGCGAGGACGCCTGCGTGCCGCGGGTCGTCCGGACGTGGTCGAGGGGACGCGTCGGGGTCGGACGCCGGCGCGCACCGACGCGGACGTCGTCGAGCCAGCCGCGGAGCTCGGGGCCGGTGTCCCCGCCGTCCGCAGGGGGCGTGGCGGAGCCGAGCCGGGCCTCCAGGCGGTCGACCACCCGGCCCGCGAACGGCGTGAGGTCCACCGCCCGGCGGTTCCACTGGTCGACCCACTGTCGGCGGCCGGTGTCCTGTGCCTCCGGGGTGAGGGCGTCGCCGTACTGGTCCGTGGCCTGCTCGCCGAGCCGGGATCCGTCGGTGAAGACGACGTCGAGGGTGCAGGCCGTCGCGTCCCAGAAGTGCGCGAGGTCCCCCTCCTCCGGCTCGGTCCGGCCCTCCGGCAGCACGCGCTCGGGGAACCAGACCCAGGAGAGCTCGTCGCCGGCCGCGATCGTCCGGCCGGCGAACCCGGGCACGACGGCCTCGGCGGTGCCACCACCTGCCGGGCGCTCGACCAGGAACGCCTCGAGCGACGTGAAGCCGACACCGTTCTTCGCGGCGACGGCCGTCGAGGGGCCACCGCTCCGTTGCAGTTCTCGCACGGCCCCACCCTATTTGCTCCACTCGATGGACGAAACCCTCCCGGTGCGCCGTCGGCGGAGTTCCGCGCGAACCGACACGTCACGCGTGGCCGAGCCCGCGGAGTGACGGTCAGCCCGAGATCGCGGACGCGGCGGAACCGTCCGGACCAGCCGACGCGCCGGCGATCCGGACGAGCCAGTCCCGCATCAGCGCCCGCTCCGCCGGCGACAGCGCGGCGAGCACCTCGTCGTCGGCGGCGAGCCGCACCGCCGCCGCGCGCGCGTCGGCCGGCGGAAGCGCGGTCGCCGCGGCCCGCGTTGCGCCCGTCGGCGCCGAGGGGGACGTCAGGATCGCGGAGGCGAGCGCCTCCCACCCCGCGTCGACGAGCACCGGGTCGCGGTCGTCGGCGGGCGTCCCGATCAGGTCGAGGACGACGCCGACGCCGATCGCGTGCACGAGCGACACCGCCCGGGCCTCCGGGACCCGCAGCCGCCCGGCGAGTGCGACGCGGTGGATGCGCTCGCGCAGGACGGCGATCCCGGACTCCTCGGTGCCGGAGTGCGAGCGCAGCGGGTCGGAGAAGAGCGCGGTGATGCCCGGGTTGGCGAGCCCGAAGGCGATGTGCGCGTCGAAGGAGTCCCGCAGGTGCTCGACGGGGTCGACGTCGTCCGGCACGGACTTGCCCGCGACGTACGCGGCGAACACCCGGTCGGCCACCGCCTCGAGCAGACCGTCCTTGTCACCGAACTGCCGGTAGATCGTCGGCGCCTGCACCCCGGCGGCGGCGGCGACGGCGCGGGTGGTCACCCCGGTCGGCCCGGCGGTGGCGAGCAGGTCGGCTGCGGCATCGACGATACGAGCGCGGACGGAGTCGATCACGGATCAACGATAACGGGTTCTTGTTAGCGCGGTGTTTCCGATGCTACTGTCCGAGTGTTTCCATTGATAACGAAAGGACGTCACCATGATCGTCGTCACCGGCGCCACCGGCGCACTCGGCTCCGCCACCGTCCGCGCGCTCCTCGACCGCGTCCCCGCCGACCAGCTCGGCGTGAGCGTGCGGGACCCCGAGAAGGCCGCTGACCTCGCTGCCCTCGGTGTGCGGGTCCGCGCGGGGGACTTCGCCGACCCGGCGTCCCTCGCACACGCCTTCGACGGGGCCGACCGTGTCCTGCTCGTGTCGGGCTCGACGCTCGGGCCGGAGGGCGTGGCGCTCCACACCGCCGCCGCCCGGGCTGCGGTGGACGCGGGCGCGCAGCGCGTCTTCTACACGGCGCACCAGAACACCCGGGCGGCGTCCCCCGTGGCGTTCTCCGTCGACCACGCCCAGACCGAGGCCGCCCTCGCCGAGGTCGGCGCGCCCTGGACGTCGCTCCGGAACGGCTTCTACGCGCACACCGTCGGGTGGCTCATCGCCGGGGCGGTCGAGTCGGGCGAGCTGCTCCTCCCCGAGGACGGCCCGATCTCGTGGACCGACCGCGACGACCTCGCCGTCGCCGACGCCGTGCTCCTGTCCGGCGGCCCGGAGTTCGACGGCCCGACCCCCGCACTCACCGCACCCGAGGCGGTCACCTTCGCCGACGTCGCACGGATCCTCTCCGACGTCTCGGGGACGACCGTCCGCCGCACCGTCATCGACGACGACGAGTGGGTCGACCGGCAGGTCCGCCACGGCATGCCCGACGCAGCGGCACAGCTGATGCTCGGCATGTTCCGCGGTGCCCGGGCCGGGGAGTTCGACGAGGTCGACCCGCTGCTCGGCGAACTGCTCGGCCGTCGGCCGGTGTCGATCCGGACGGCGATCGAGCGCGCCGTGGCCTGACGCGCACCCGGCGGACCGGTCAGCCCCCGCCGTGGCCCGGAGCGTCGCCCGACTTCCCGGGTCCGGCGGCGGGGCCTCCGGGACCGGTGCCCTGCCCGCTGCGGTCCGCGACGGGCGTCTGCACCGGCAGGGTCGGCTGGACCGACGGCTCCGGACCGCGCGAGGGCTCGGTGGGCTGGGAGGGCTCGGCGGGCTCCGACGGCTCGGGTGCGACGGTCTCCGACGGTTCCGGAGCCGTCGTCTCGGACGGCTGCTCCTCGGGCTGCGAGGGCTCGTCGCTCGGCTGCTGCTCGACCGGCGCCGTGGGCGAGCTCGACTCCGTCGGCGCCGGGGCGCTGCCACCCCCGCCGAGCGCGAGCACCGCGGCGACGATGCCGGCGAGCACGAGCACGCCGACGACCACGAGCGTGATCACCAGACCCCGACGGCGCTTCCCCGCCGGCTCGTCCGACGAGGCGGGCGGCGCGGCCACCGGCACGCCCCCTCCGCCGCTCGGAGCGCCGGATCCGCGCTGGGCACCGAGCACGGTGGTCGCCACGTCGTCCTGCCGGGAGGCTCCGCTCGCCGGCATCACCCGGGTCGCGTCGTCCTGGGGTCGGGTCACGGGCATCGCCCGGGTCGGCTGGTCCGCGCCCGACATCGCGCGGGTCGGCTGGTCCGCGCCCGACATCGCCTGGGTCGCCTCGTCAGCCGACGCCGCCGCGGCGGCACCGGCCACCCCGGCGGCCGCAGCCGCCGGTGTCAGCGTGCCCGGGCCTCCCGGCAGCAGCTGGGTGGCCGGTGCCGCGTCGTCGTACGACAGTGCCCGGAGGCGGTCGGCCGCCTCGGACGCGGTCGGTCGCTCCGCCGGGTCCGTCGCGGTCATCACGTGCAGCAGCACGCGCCACGCCGTGGGCAGGGCGGCGTCGATCTCCGGCGAGCGCGTCAGCCGCGCCGTGGCGGACTCGACCGCCGTCCCCGGGAACGGCTGCCGACCGCTGAGGCTCTCGAGCAGCATCAGGCCGAGCGCGTAGACGTCGGCCTTGCCCGTCACCGGGTGGCCGAGGACCTGCTCCGGGGCGATGTAGGCGGCGGTGCCGACGACGGTGCCGGTGCCGGTGACACGGGCGGCGTCGCGGAGCAGGGCGATGCCGAAGTCGGCGAGCTTGACGTGCGCGCCGTCGGCCTCCAGGAGCACGTTCGCCGGCTTGACGTCCCGGTGCACGATGCCCTGCGCGTGGACCGCGGCCAACCCGTCCGCGACCTGGGCGCCGACGCGCGCGGTGGTGGCACGGTCGAGCGGCCCTTCGCGGAGCCGCGTGGCGAGGTCGCTGCCGGGGACGAGCTCCATGACGAGGTACGAGTCGCCGTCGGCGTCGTCGAGTGCGGCGTCGTACAGCGTGACGAGCGCCGGGCTCCGCAGGCCCGCGAGGACGTGGATCTCCGACTCGGCACGGGCGCGTTCCCCGTGGTCGACGGCCCCCATCCGGAAGACCTTGACCGCGACCTCGCGCCCGAGTTGCTCGTCGACGGCGCGGTACACGGAGGCCATCCCGCCGTGTCCGAGTGTGCCCGTGACCCGGTACCTGCCGCCGAAGACCCGTTCTTCCATGCGGGGAAACCTACCGGCTCCGCCTGACGGACGCGGTCGCGCCGGTCGCTTCCGCACCGTGGTGGAGGGCCGTCAGGGAGAAGCGGTGGGCGGTGATCACCACCGCGAGCCACGCCAGGCCCAGCGCCCAGGCCGCGAGCACGTCGGTCAGCCAGTGGTGCCCGAGGAACACCCGGGACAGGCCGATGGAGACGACGAACACCGTGCCGAGCGCCACCGTCCAGACCCGCGTCACCCGCCGCGACTCCCGGAGCAGCAGCAGGTACACGATGGTGCCGACGACGACGGTGGCGTTCAGGGTGTGCCCGGACGGGAACGACGGCGAGTGCTCGTACGGCGGCACCGCGTCGGCGAGCGGTGGGCGGGCGCGACCGACGAGGTCCTTGCCGGCGACCGTCATCAGCAGGGACCCGGCGCTCGCCGCGACCAGGAGGACGAGCGGGGTCCACGCCCGCCGCTGGATCGTGAAGCCGACCAGGAACCCGACGGCCACGACGGGCATCCCGATCGTCCCCGCGACGTTCGTCCACCACGTCACCGCGGTGTCGAGCCCCGGGGACCGCAGTGTCGTCATCCAGTCGAGCACCGGCCGGTCGAGCACGGCGACGTCGTCGGCCTCGCGGACGGCGTCGTAGACCTCCGAGGCGACCCACGTGCAGACCGCGGCGATGCCGATCCCGAGGAGCAGGGTGACGATCAGCATCGGCAGCACACCGAAGCGCTCCCCGAGCCGCGTCCACGCCCGTGCGGACACCTGACCGGCGCGGGTCCGCCAGGTGGTCAGGTCGACGTCGCCGACCCTCCGGTCCTCTGCGCGTGCTCCGTCGGCGTCCATCCGTCCACCCTGCCCGACGCTGATGTGCGCGGCACGGCCCGGACGGTCAGTCCTTCGCGCTGCCGTAGTCGTCGACGACCGCGACCGACAGCGGGAACGTGATCGGGAACGACCCGAACAGGATCCGCCCGGCGTCGACCGCGGCGGCCTCGACCTGCTCGGCGACCCACGCGGCGTCGGACTCGGGCACGTGCAGGACGATCTCGTCGTGCACGAAGAACACCAGGTGCCCGCCGTCGCGGAGCGGACCCTGCCACCGCGCGGCGAGCCGGCCGCGGAGGGACGCCATCCACGACAGCGCCCACTCGGCAGCCGTGCCCTGCACGACGAAGTTCCGGGTGAACCGCCCCCAGCTCCGGGCGCGTGACTCGACCGCGCGCTGCATCGCTGCCGTGCCGTCGACGGACCACGCCCGGCTGCGTGCTGCGAACCACGCGGGGTCGGGAACGGGCGACGTCCGCCCGAGTCGCGTCGTCACCGGCTCGCCGCGCTCCCCCGCGGCAGCAGCACGCGCGACGAGGTCGAGCGCGCGGGGGTACGCCCTGGCCAGCCGCGGGACGAGCCGGCCGCCCTCGCCCTGGGTGGCGCCGTACATGGCGCCGAGCATCGCCCCCTTCGCCTGCTGTCGCGTCTCCACGGCGCCGGAGGCCACGACGCCGTCGTAGAGGTCCCGTCCGTCGCCGGCGGCCGCCATCGCCAGGTCGCCGGCCATGGCGGCGAGCACCCGGGGTTCCAGCTGCGCGGCGTCGGCGACGACGAGCTTCCACCCGCGGTCCGCGACGACGGCCGACCGGATCGCCTTCGGGAGCTGCATCGCGCCGCCGCCGTTCGCGGCCCAGCGGCCGGTGACGACCCCGCCGACGGCGTACTCGGGGTGGAAGCGGCCCGCCTGCACCCACTCGTCGAGCCACGACCAGCCGTTCGCGGTGAGCAACCGGTACAGCCGCTTGTACTCGAGCAGCGGCTCGATCGCCGGGTGTTCCAGCCGCTGGAGCTCCCACTTCCGGGTGCTGTCGACGACCAGGCCCGCACGGCGCAGGGAACGCAGGACGTCGGCGGGCGAGTCGGGGTTCAGCGCGGGGTCGTCGAGGCGCTGCCGGAGCACCTCGGCGATCTCCTCGAGCCGCCGTGGTCGCACGCCGGCGGGCACCCGGGGGCCGAGGGCGTCCTCGAGCAGGCGCTCGTGCACGTCGGCGCGCCAGGGCAGCCCGGCGAAGCGCATCTCCGCGGCGACGAGCGCACCGGCGGACTCCGCGGCGAGGAGCAGCCGGAGCCCCCCGGGGTCGGTGGAGCCGGCCACCGCGGCGAGCTGCGCCCGGAACTCCGCGACCGGGTCGTCGTCGTCGGCCGGACGGCTGCCGTCGAGGAGCGCGTCGTCGAAGAGCTGCGTCTGGGTCGACCGGACGGGCCGCTCCTGGTGGGTCGGTGCGTCCCACGTGCCGTCCGGAGCCGCGGCGAGCGCCGAGTCCCGCGTGGCGACGGCGGTCCGCAGGATCCGGTGGCAGAGGCGCAGGTCGACGCACCGGGCGACCCGACCACCAGCGGCCAGGACGCTCGGGTACCAGCGAGCGGTGTCGTCCCACACCCACCGGAGCGGGCCGCCCCCGGTCGTGCCCCGGGCCTCCTGGTCGGCGACGTACCGGGGCAGGTCCGCGTCCGCGACGGTGACCGGGTCGCCGTCCGGTTCGCCGGAGGCCGTCAGGGGCGTCGCGAGGACGCCGCCGTCGACGCGGCTGAGGACGAGGTGCACGCATCGATCATGCCGTGTGCCGCCGTCCATGCCGCACCGGCCGCCGACCCGCGGGCAGTCTCCGGGTCGGCCGGAGACCGCCCGGTGCTCAGCGGTCTCGCGTGCGTCGGCGCAGCACGGAGACGGTCACCCCGGCGAGGAGCAGCAGGAGCGCCGCACCGGCCGAGGCGGCGAGGGACCCCGTCGCACCCGTGAACGCGAGCGCGGCGGGCTCCGGTCGGGCCGCGATGCGGAACGTCTCGCGCACCTCGTTCGACGCCACGGGGACGGTGCGTGCACGCTGCGCGCCCGGTGCGTCCTCGCCGGGCACCGGCGGACCGTCCGGGCGGACGACGGCGCCGGTGGCCTGGGCGTGGAACGCGACGACGCCGGCACGCTCGTCGTCGTCCGAGACCCGCGAGGGCGTCACGGCGGTGCACGACGTCGCTGCCCCCGGGGCGAGCACGACGGCATCGCACCGGGTCGCCCCGGCACGGGTGCTCGTGACCGCGAGGGTGTCCACCACGAGGTTGCTCGTGTTCGTCACCCGGTAGCGGGATGCGACCGTCGCGTCGACGCGCAGCGGGGTCGTGGACGGTGTCCACTCGGCGGCGAGGAACAGCGCGGACGCCGCGTCGAGTCCGACCGTGACGGTGCTGTCCGCGGAGACCGTCACGCCGTCGGGGGCGGAGGCCGTGGCGGTCTCCGGCAGGTCGAGGGAGCCGTGCTCGATCGCCGGCTGGTCGAGCACGAGCGCCTGGACGGAGCACGTGACCGTGGCTCCGGGTGCGAGCGGCTCGGCGGGGCAGTCCACGGCGAGGTCCGGGTGCCCGGTCAGCGTCGCCGCCGGGTCGATCAGCGTGGTCGTCCCGGTGTTCGTGACGGTGATCGCCGACGCGACCAGGTCGCCGGCGAGCGGGACCGGGTGCTCGGACGCCGCCAGGTGCGCGGTGATCTCCGTCGCGATCGAGGACGTCCGCGGCACGACCACGGTGTCGTCGGCGCTGGCCTCGACCGGCTCCCCCGCGGGGTCGATGCCGGTGGCGTGGTGGGTGAACGACACGCGTCCGGCGTCGACGTCCTCCTGGGTCAGCTCGTGGTCGCCCACGGTGCACTCGGCGTGCTCGCCGGGCGCGAGGACGTCCGGGCAGCGGACGGGGAGGCCGTCACGCCCCGCGATCGCACCGCGGACGTCGTGGAGGGTGACGTTGCCGGTGTTCACGACGGCCACCACGAGGTGGACGGGATCACCGGGCTCCGGTCGCGCACCGGCCAGGGTCGCGGTGATCGTCGTGCCGATCGCCGGCGCGCGCTGCTCGGTGGGCTGCTCGGCGTCCGCGGAGGCGCGGACCTCGGCGCCGCGCGGGGACACCGCCACGGCCTCGACGGTGTCGCGGATCGCGCCGGCGTCGACGTCGGCCTGCCGGACGGCGCGGGCCGGGGTCGTGCACGTGGTGCTCGCGCCGACGGCGAGGGTGCGGTCCTGACAGGTGACGGTGCCGTTCGCGCCGGTGAGCGCGAGGTCGGACACGGTGCGGGTCCCGGTGTTCGTCACGACCTGACGGAACGCGATCTGCTCGCCGACGTCGGCGAGACCGTCCTCGTCGCCGCCGGTCAGCACCGGAGTGTCGGTCACCGCGAGGGCGTTCTGCTCGGCGAGGAAGGTCGTGCTCGCCGGCCCCGGGAGTTCCAGTCCGACGTGGTCGCGGACGGTGGACGCATCGACCGTGTAGGTGGTGGCCTGCTCGGAGGTCACGTCGACGGACACCGAGCAGGACGCCTCACCCGACCGGAGCCCACCGACGACGCCGACGGTCGAGCCGCCGCCGGTGACGTCCACCCGACCGGCGTCGCAGGTCGTCGTCGCCGCCGGGTCCTGCGCGAGCACCAGACCCGCCGGCAGGGCCTCGGTGAACGACCATCCCGGCTTCGCGCCGAGCTCGGTGGTGTTCCGGACGGTGAAGGTCAGGCGGGTGGTCTCCCCGACGAACGGCCGGGTGCCGTCGAAGGCGTTCTCCAGCTGCGGCGTCGCGTCGTACACGGTGACGGCGTCGACGGCTCCGTCGTTCCCGACCGAGTTCGCCTGCCGGTTGCGCATGACCCAGCCGAGGGAGTCGCTCTGCATCAGCACCGCCGCGTCGGACACGAAGTGACCACCGCGCACGGTGAACCCGCCCGCCGTGTAGCTCTGGGACCCGGGCGAGGAGCACGGGTCGATCGACCGTGCGTTCACCGGCCGCTCGGTCGTCCCGTCCACCAGGGCGAAGTCGAGCAACGGGTGGGCCTGGCCACAGGACCCGGCGACGGCGTCGACGCCGAAGGTCACGAACCGACCGGGCTGGCCGACGTCCGTCCGGCCCACCGTCCGGAGCTGCACGGCGCGGGCGGGCGTGTCCCGTGAGCGGGTCCAGGCGCTCAGCGAGTGGTTGGTCTGCGGGTCGGTGCCCGTGATGCGCCCGAGGACCTCGCTGAAGGTGCTGATCGCCCCCTCCGCACTCTGGCAGGCGCCGCTCGGCACGAGTGCGTTCATCACGACGCCGTTGCACTCGGCTCGGTCGATCCACGCGGGATCGGCGGTGTACCGGGAGCCCTGCGCGCCGACGTACTGGTCGATCATCACCGCTGAGGAACCCACACCGTTCTCGAAGTCCTCGGTGAAGAACCGTCGGGGTGGGGACGCAGCAGCGGGAGTGGCCGCGGCGACCCCGGTGGTGTCGGTGCGGGGTGCGGCGACGGCGGGCGACGGGAGTGGGACGACGAGGGCGGTGGCCGCGACGGCGAGCACCGCGCCGGCGACCACCCGCAGCGTGGCAGGGGAACAGGGAGGGAGCATGGAATGCAACATATCGACGCACCGAGGCGGTGCGAGGGCTGCATCCGTCAGCGCGGTGCGACACGCGCGATGATCGCGAGATCATCGACGATCCGGCACCTCGGGAGGGCTCACTGCTCCGTGCGACCCGTTCCACCCGGGCGGACCGCGGCGGTGTCGGCGACGTCGATGCGCACGGTGCCGTCCTGCTCCTCGTGGACCTCGACGCGCGGGGCCTCGTCGTGGGCGTCCGACCCGGACATCCGGCGGAGGGTGTCGTGCCGTCGCTCCTCGAAGGACATGTCGACGCCGTCGTCCAGGTGGTCACGGTCTGGTTCGCTCATGCGGGCGACGGTACGCCGGATCACCCGGGCGGGAACGACCGAGGCGGTGTCGGGGGCGGTGTCGGGGGCAGCGGGCGCCCGCGTCGGAGCGACAGTGTCGACGTCGTACGACAGCGACGATGTCGCTCCTTGCCGGGAGCAGCAGTTGCGCGCGCGTCGCGGCGACAGGGTCGACGTCGTACGACAGCGACGATGTCGTTCTGGGTCGCGTCCGCCCACGTGGCGCACCCCGCCGCCCGTCACGCGACGGGCGCGGTCCCCGTGCGCTCGGTCCAGTGGCCGCCGGCGGCCCACCGCTCGTGCACGGCCCGCTGCAGGCGCCCGGCGGGACGCGCAGCGCGGGCCGCCTCGAGCGAGGACCCGAACACGAACTTCGCGACGCTGGCGTCCCCCTCCCCGGCGTCGTGCGGCCCCGGCGGGAGCAGCCGGAACCGCCCGGCGAACCGCACGAGGTTGGCATCGGGCCCGAGCGCCGCCGCGAGCCCGGGGTCGAGCATCCACGACCGGCAGCTCCACACCGTCGCTCGGTGACGGGGCGCGAGACGACGGAGGAGTCCGGGTGCGTCGGCGAGCGACCGGTCACAGGCCTCCGGATCGAGCGGGCCGGTCTCCGGGACGTGCACGCCCCACGCCGGCGTGCCGTCCGGCAGGTGCGTGCCCAGTTCGACCTGGAGGCGCCCCACGGCCACCACACGCCCGGTCGCGACCGCGCAGAGCCAGTCCCACCCGGTGCCAGCCACCCCGTACCGCTCGCGTTTCCGCGCCACGTCCGCGACGCTCGCAGCCGCCTGGTCGACCGTCGCGCCGTGCGCGAGGAGCCACGCGGTCGTCCGCGGCAGCACGGCGTCGACGGCGGCCATCGCGAGGTCGTCCCGATCGCCGACCGGGGCGCCGGCGACGCTCGCCGCGAGCTGCGTGGCGAGCGTCGCCGGGTCCTGCAGGCGACCGACGGCGGCGGCGAGCAGGGCGACGGAGGCGGGCAGCGCCTCCCGGCTCACTTGAGGCCGGACGAGGCGAGCCCGTCGATGACCCGACGCTGCAGCACGATGAACATGATCAGCACGGGCGCCATCGCCATGAGGCTGGCGGCCATGAGCACCGGGTAGTCGATCGTCCGGTCGCTCGACAGCGTGGCGAGACCGGCCGCGAGCGGCATGTCCTCTGCGCGGGTGGACACCACGAGCGGCCAGAGCAGCTCGTTCCACGACCAGAGCACGGTGGTGATCGCCAGGACGCTGATCGACGGACGGGCCAGGGGCAGCATGATCCGCCAGAAGACCTGGAACGGGTTCGCTCCGTCCATGCGGGCCGCTTCCTCGAGTTCCGGCGGCATGTTCAGGAACGCGGTGCGCATGAGGAACGTGCCGAACGCGCTGAACAGTCCCGGCGCGACGATCCCGGCCAGGGTGTCGAGCCAGCCGAGCCCCTGCACGATCTGGTACTGCGAGATCAGGTAGACCTGCGACGGCACCAGCAGGATCGACAGCACGATCCCGAGGAGCACGGCGCGACCACGGAACCGCATCCGGGCGAAGGCGTAGCCGGCGAGCGTGCAGAGGACGATCTGCGCGAGGGTGCGGATGACCGTGACCCAGATCGACGTGCCGAGCTGGCTGAGGAAGGGCAGCCGTTCGAACACCGCCGCGAAGTTGTGCCACTGCAGCTCGCCGGGCCAGAAGGTCGGGGTGACCGACTGCACCTGCGCGTTCGTGGACAGCGACATGATGATCTGCCAGAGGAAGGGGAACGCCATCACGAACCCACCGACGCCGAGGACGACGTGGATCCACCAGTGGGACCCGCCTCGACGTCCCGGGCGGCGGCCGGTGCGGACCGGCGTGGAGGATGCGGCACTCATGACTGGACCCACTTCCGCTGCAACCGGAACTGCACGAGCGTCACGATGCCGATGAGCACGAAGATCACCATGGCGATCGCTGCCGCGAAGCCCTTGTCGTTGTCGATGAACCCGGCGCTGTAGAAGTAGAAGACGAGGGACATCGTCTTCGGGATCACCGGGTTGGTGCTGCCGAGGATGGCGTAGAGCAGGTCGAACAGCTGGAAGCTCGAGATCGTCGTCACGATGACGACGAAGAAGATGCTCGGCGTCAGGAGCGGCACGGTCACCGAGCGGAACTGCCGCCACCGGCTGGCGCCGTCGAGCTCCGCGGCCTCGTACAGCTCCGGCGGGATGTCCTTGAGTCCGGCGCCGAGGATGATCATCGAGAACCCGAGCGACGACCACAGTCCGACGAGGCTCACGGCGACCAGGGCGAACCCGGGCGTCGAGATCCAGTACGGGCCGTCGATGCCGAAGCGTCCGAGGAACCAGTTCACGATCCCGTAGTCGCCGTTGAACATGATGCGCCAGACGAGTGCGATGGCCGCGGGCATCGCCACGTACGGCAGGAAGAACAGCACGCGGTAGAACTGGGCGAACCGCAGTCCCGGCGTGTTCAGCAGGCTGGCGAGCCACACCGCGATCGGGATGCCGATCAGGACGATCGCGGTGTAGATCACGGTGTTGAGCAGCGACTGGTACAGCTGCGGGTCGGCGAGCAGGCGACCGTAGTTCGCGAGCCCCGAGAAGGTTGCGCCGCCGAACACGCCCCACGTCGTGAACGAGTACCAGAACGTCTGAATGATCGGCCAGATGTAGAACGTCCCGACGCCGACGAGCAGCGGCAGCACGAACAGCCACGGCCAGACGCCGTCGGTGCGGCCCCTGCGGGGTGCGCGGTCGCCGCCGGGGGCGCCCCGCCCGGACGCGTGCTGCGTCCGGGCGGGGCCGGCGACGGGAGTGGTCGCCGTGTCGGGTTCGGGGGTGCTGGTGGACTCCGTGTGGATCGTCATCGGGTCACTCCGCGACGCCGGAGCGTCACTGCTCCTTCGCGAGGGCGGCGTCCATCTTCTGCGCGAGGTCCTTCGCGACCTCGTCGACGGGCTTCGACCCGTCGAACGCACTCGGGAGCAGGTTCGTCTCGAGGGTGTTCCACGCGGCCGTGTTCTTCGACACGGGCAGCGGCTTCGCGTAGTCCACCGCGTCGAGGAAGACCTGCAGGTCGGCGTCGGGCATCGTCTTCGTGAAGGCGTCCTGCGTGCCGGTGTACGCCGGGATGATCGCGCCCATGTCGCCCTGCTGCTGCTGGGCGGCCTTGCTCGCGAGGTAGACCTGGAGCGCCTGCGCGGCGGCCTTGTGTGGGGAGTTCGCCGAGACCACGTTCGAGACACCGTGGATGACGGTGGCCTGCTCCTTGCCCTTCGGCAGCGGGTAGACCACGACGTCCTTCTCCATCGCCGTGCCGGTCAGTGCCGAGCGGAACCAGCTGCCGCCCTGGTACATCGCGAGCTTGCCGGACGTGAACCACTGGTCGGCGGTGGTGTCGGTGAGCTGCTTGATCGACGGCGACGCCCCCGACGTGATCAGGTCGGTCCAGAACTGCAGGCCGGCCTCGGACGCCGCCGTGTCGTACTCGGACTTCGTCCGGTCCTTGTTCAGCACCGACCCACCGGCCTGGAAGATCGTGTCGTAGTAGGTCGTCTGCCCGTCCATGCCCGCTGCAGCGCCGTACGCACCCTGCGCCTTCAGCTTCTGGGAGAGCTCGGCACCGGTCTTCTGGAAGTCGTCCCAGGTCCAGTCCTTGGCGGGCAGCGGCACCCCGGCCTGCTCGAACAGGGCCTTGTTCACCCAGACACCGATCGTGTCGAAGTCCTTCGGGACGCCGTACTGGGTGCCGTCGTAGGTGTAGAGGTCGTTGAGCGCCGACGAGTAGTTCGACGGCGTGATCGCGCCGGACTTCACCTCGCCCGTGATCGGCGCGATCTTGCCGTTCGCCGCGTAGAGCTGGAAGTTCGGCCCGTTCATCCAGAACACGTCGGGCAGGGTGTTGCTCGAACCCTGCGTCTGCAGCTTGGTCCAGTAGCTGGCGAAGGGGGTGACATCGACGTTGACCTTGATGTCGGGGTACTCCTCGTTGAAGCCCTTGAGGTTCGCCTTGATCGCCGCCACCTGGTTCTCGTCCCAGACGGCGTAGTCGATGGTCGCCTTCGTGTCCTTCGCGGCCTTCTCGTAGGAGCTACCGGATCCGGTCGCGCCCGAGGAGGTGGAGCAACCGGCGAGCAGTGCGGCCGCGCCGAGTGCGGCGACGGCGCCGAGGAGCAGGCGGCGACGGCGGCGGCCGCCTCCGGTCGCTCCGGCGGGGGTGTGTGCGGGCATCGGGTGGTCCTTTCGCACGGCCGTCAGCGCGTGACGGTCTGGGTGGGGAGGGTGAAGTGGGCGATCGTCTCGGCCGGGAGGCTCGGGACGTCGATGGGCACGGAGCCGTTCCGGAGCGAGCGGGTCGCCAGGGCGCCGGCGGCGACCGCGGCACGGGCCGCGATCGGGGACAGTGCGGTCGGTTCGCCGAGGGCGACGCTCCGCAGGAACTCGGTCATGGTGAGCAGGTCGGCGTCCGCGTGGCCGTCCTCGACGCCGTCGATCGGGTACTCGCGGTCGCCCTGGACGTCCCACCCGCGGCGGTGGTTCCAGACCTTGACCACGCCGCCGCCGGTGTCGCCGACGTTCTCGAGCCGCCCCTCGGTCCCGATGACGGTGTAGTTGCGCCAGTAGTCCGGGGTGAAGTGGCACTGCTCGTAGCTCGCCTGGACGCCGTTGTCGAGGGTCATCATGACCATGGACACGTCCTCGACGTCGACGACCGGGTTGAGGCCGGCCTGCTCGAGCGGCGGCCAGTTGTCGAGGGAGAACCAGTCGCCCATCAGCTCGCCGCTGCGGTCGCGTCGGTCGGTCACGTCGCCGTACACGGACAGCGACCCCATGCCGACCACGCGCTGGGTGAAGCCACCGGCGAGGGCGTGGATGACGTCGAGGTCGTGGCTCGCCTTCTGGAGGAGCAGCGAGTTCACCTTCGTCCGGTCGGCGTGCCAGTCCTTGAAGTAGTAGTCCCCGCCGTTGCCGACGAAGTGCCGGCACCAGACGGCCTTGACCTCGCCGATCTCGCCGCGGTCGACGATCTCGCGCATCAGCCGCACGACGGCCGCGTGCCGGAAGTTGTGGCCCACGTACAGCGGCGTGCCCGACTCGGCCGCGGCGGCGAGGACGGCGTCGGCGTCCTCGACCGTGATCGCGAGGGGCTTCTCGAGGTAGACGGCGATGCCCGCGCGGAGCAGGTCGATGGCGATCTCGGCGTGGGTCCAGTCCGGGGTGGTGACGATCGCGGCGTCGACGTGCCCGACGAGGTCGCGGTGGTGCTCGACCACGAGGGCGTCCGGGTAGTCGGCGTGCCCGCGCTCGCGACCGGCGGCGGTGACGTCCGCGACGGCCGCCACACGGGCCTCCAGGTCGGGGGCGGCTGCTGCCGCCTCGGCGACGTGCCGGGCGATGGCGGACCGCTGGCCCATCCCGACCACCGCGACCCGCAGTGTCGTGTTCGTGTCGTCGCTCATCTCGCTCCCTTGCGTGAATGTGACCACCATGATGCCCAATCGATCATGAATGCACAATAGGCGCTCATGGATCGCTCATGGAAGCGAGATGCAGGGGTTTTACACGCCGGTAACGTCCGGCCCGGCTCGACGGCCGTCGCCGTCGGTCCTCAGTCGGCGACGACGAGCTCCACGCCTGCGGCCGCGAGGTCGGCCGCGAACGACGGCGGCACCGGCTGGTCGGTGACCAGCACGTCGATCCGGTCGAGCGGGCAGATGCGCGCGAACGTCGCGCGCTCGACCTTGGTGGAGTCGGCGACGACGACGACCCGGCGACCGACCGCCGCGAAGTGCCGGCTGACCTCGGCCTCGCCCTCGTGCATGGTCGTGGCGCCGTACTGCCCGGTCAGCCCGTCGACGCCGAGGACGACCACGTCGAGGGCGAACTCGTCGAGGGTGTCCCGGACGAGCGGCCCGACGAGTTCGTAGGACTGCCGTCGCGCCACGCCCCCCGTGACGACGATCTTGACGTTCGCGCGGACGGAGAGTTCGTACCCGATGTTCAGGGCGTTCGTGACGATGGTGATGCCGTACTCGCCGTCGGCGCGGATGAACCGTTCGCTCTTGCCGAGGGCGCGGGCGACCTCGGTCGTGGTCGTCCCGCCGTTCAGGCCGACCGTGTCCCCGGGCGACACCAGGGCGGCCGTGGCACGGGCGATCGCCGTCTTCGCCTCGGCCTGCCGTGCGATCTTGTACTGCAGCGGCAGCTCGTACCCGGCGCCGAGCGCGGCGGCCCCGCCGTGCGTGCGGGTGACGAGCCGTTGGTCCGCGAGCGTCGTGAGGTCCCGCCGGGCGGTCGCCGGCGAGATGCCGAGCATCTCGCCGATCTCGGCGATCGACACGTTGCCCCGTTCACTCACGAGTTCGAGCAGGGCGTTGAGCCGCTGTTGCGGAGTCATGCCCGACATCCTACGGGCGCATCCGATCGGGCCACATGATCGGAAATGACGTTTTTCTCTCGCTTCGAGCACGATCGCTCGCTATGCTGCCGTCCATCCTGATCACCCGGATCGGGAACGGACCGGAAGGCTCCCATGACCGACACCTTCGTGAGTGCAGAGCTCACGTCGCAGCCGGAGACCTGGCGCGCCGCCGCCGCGCTGCTCCCCTCCTTCGGCGACTCCCTCCCCCAGCCGGGCGAACGCGTGGCCGTCGTCGGCTGCGGCACCAGCTGGTTCATCGCGATGAGCTACGCCGTCGCCCGCGAGCAGGCCGGCCTCGGTGTCACGGACGCCTTCGCCGGCTCCGAGTACCCGACCGGCCGCGAGTACGACCGCGTCGTCACGATCAGCCGCTCCGGCACGACGACCGAGATCATCTCGCTGCTCTCCGAGCTCACGACGCAGCGCACCGTCCTCATCACCGCCGTCCCGGACAGCCCCGCCGCCGCCGTCGCGGACGCGGTCGTCGCACTGCCCTTCGCCGACGAGCGTTCGGTGGTCCAGACCCGGTTCGCGACGACGACGCTCGCGCTGCTCCGCGCGGCGCTCGGTGACGACGTGCAGGCGCTCGCCGCCCAGGCCGAGCGCGCGCTCGCGCTGCCGATCGACGACCTCCTCGACGCCGAGCAGGTCACCTTCGTCGGCCGCGGTGCCGCGGTGGGCCTCACCGCCGAGGCCGCGCTCAAGACGCGGGAGGCCGCGCAGTTCTGGGCCGAGTCGTACCCGGCGATGGACTACCGGCACGGACCGATCGCGATCGCGCAGCCCGGCCGCCTGGTCTGGTCGCTCGGACAGGCGCCGGAGGGCCTCGAGGACGAGGTCGCCGCGACCGGCGCCCGGTTCGTCCACCACGACCTCGACCCGATCGCCGGACTCGTCGTGGTGCACCGGTTCGCGGTCGCCCTCGCCGAGCGCCGCGGGCTCGACCCGGACCACCCGCGCTCCCTGACCCGCTCGGTCATCCTCACCTGATGGCCGGCGTCGGGGCCGTGCTCGGGGTCGACGTCGGCGGCACGGGCATCAAGGCGCGGCTGACCGACCTCGACGGACGGGTGCTCGCCGAGCACCGCGTCCCGACCCCGCGGGACGACCACGACGCCGTGGCCCTCGCAGCGACGATCGCGACGATCGCCACCACCGTCACCGCGCCGGGGTCGCCGTCGCTCGACGCGATCGGCGTCGTCGTCCCCGGCGTGGTGGACGAGCGCGCCGGCACCGTCGCGCTCGCGGTGAACCTCGGGTGGCGGGACGTGCCGGTCCGTGCCCGGATCGTGGAGGCGCTCCGCACGCAGGGCGTCGACGTGCCGCTCACCTTCGGGCACGACGTCCGCGCCGGGGCCCTGGCCGAGGTGCGTGGCCGCGGCGTCGACGGTCCGGGCAGCCCTGACGCGCTGTCCGGCTCCGTCGCCTTCGTGCCGGTCGGCACCGGCCTCGCGAGCGCGCTCGTGGTCGACGGTGTCGTCGTGGACGGGAACGGTTGGGCGGGCGAGATCGGCCAGGTGCGGATCCAGCACGGCCCCCACGCCGGGGCCCGGGTCGAGGAGGTCGCCTCGGCGAGCGCCGTCGCCCGCCGCACCGCGGCGCCCAGCGCCCTCGCCGCGGTGCTCCGCGTCCAGCAGGGCGATCCCGACGCCGTCCGGGTCTGGCGGGAGTGCGTCGAGACGCTCGCCGACGCGATCGGGTGGATCACCGCCGTCGCGGGGTGCCACACCGTCGTCGTCGGAGGCGGGCTCGCCGAGTCCGGACCGCTCCTGCTCGACCCGCTCCGCACGGCCGTGGCGGACCGCCTCGTCGGCCTGGGGCAGCCGAGGATCGTCCGCGCCCGGCACGGCGACGCAGCCGGTGCCATCGGCGCCGGACTGCTCGCCCGCGACGTGCTGGTCGGGCTCGACGACCGGGCGGTGCTCCGGTGAGCGTCCTGGTCCGCACCGATCGGCTCGTCACGGCGACCGCGGTCGTCGAGCACGGCTGGGTCCTCGTCGAGGACGGTCGGGTCGCCGCCGTCGGCTCCGGCGAGGCCCCGCGGCACGACTCCGTGGTCGAGCCGACGGGCACCGTCCTGCCGGGGTTCGTCGACCTCCACGCGCACGGCGCGCTCGGCCACGACTTCGCGAGCTGCACGGCGGACGAGGCCCGTACTGCGGTCGCCCACCACGCCGGTCGCGGCACCACCGCGGTCGTGGCCTCCGTCGCCACGGGCACCCCGGACGCCACCGAGGCGGCCCTCCGACGCCTCCGCCCGCTCGTCGCCGACGGCACGCTCGCCGGTCTGCACCTCGAGGGGCCCTGGCTCGCCCCGTCCCGCCGCGGCGCCCACGCCGCGGACCTCCTGCACGCTCCGACCACCGCCGAGGTCGAGCGGTTCCTCGACGCCGGCGGGGGTGCGCTCCGGATCGTGACCCTCGCTCCGGAGCTCCCCGGGGCGTCCGACGCGATCACGCGCCTGGCCGACGCCGGTGTCGTCGTCGCGATCGGGCACACCGACGCGGACGCGGACACCACCCGCCGGGCCGTCGACGCGGGTGCCACCCTCGTCACCCACCTGTTCAACGGCATGCCGCCGCTGCACCACCGCGCACCGGGGCCCGTCGGGGTCGCCCTCACCGACGACCGGCTCACCGTCGAGCTCATCGTCGACGGACACCACCTCGACGACACCACGGTCGACCTCGTCCTGGACGGTGTCGGCGGTCGGGCGGTGCTGGTGTCGGACGCGATGGCGGCGACGGGCTGCCCGGACGGCGAGTACCGCATCGCCGGGTCCGCGGTGGTCGTCACCGACGGGGTGGCGATGCTCGCCGACGGCTCGTCGCTCGCGGGCAGCACGAGCACGGTCGCGGACGGCGTCGCCCGTCTGCTCGCGCGCTCGGGTACGCCGACGACGGCCCAGCTCGTCGAGGCGGTGACCGTGTCGTCCGCGAACGCTGCCCGGCTGCTCGGGCTGCCCGGACCGCTCAGCGTCGGCTCCCGTGCCGACCTGGTCCACATCGCGCCGGGGACGGACTCCCCGCGCCCACTCGTCGTGGAGGCATCCGCATGATCGTCGTCGTCACCCCGAACCCCGCCGTGGACGTCACGTACCGCGTCGACGAACAGCGCATCGGGACGACGCAGCGCGTCCGCCACGTCGAACGGCGTCCGGGCGGCAAGGGGCTCAACGTCGCCCGGGTCCTCGAGGGCGAGGGCGTCCGCACCCACGCCGTGCTGCCACTCGGCGGCGCCGCCGGGGTGTGGGTGGCCGACGCCGTCCGCGGGCTCGGGCTCGACGTCACCGCGGTGCCGGTGCCCGGCGAGACCCGGACGACGGTCACCGTCGTCGACGACGCCGCGCACCCGACGATGTTCGGGGAACCCGGTCCGGTCGTGCCGCCCGCCGCGTGGTCCCGCGTCGACCAGGCCGTGCGCGACGCCGTGCACAGCACCGGCACCGGCACCGGCACCGGCACCGGCGACGACGGTGACCGTGGCGACCCGGCACGGGCGCTCGTCGTCGCGGGGTCCCTCCCCGCTGGTGCCGACCCCGCCGTGGTGACGCCGTGGGTGACCGACGCCGTCGCCGCCGGGCTCCTCGTCGTCGCCGACCTCTCCGGGCCCGCACTCCTCGCCGCCGCCGACGCCGGCGCCACCGTCTGCAAGCCGAACCGCGACGAACTCGCCGAGGCCACCGGGCAGCGGGACGAACGGGCCGGTGCGCTCGAACTCCTCCGCCGCGGCGCCGGGCTCGTCGTGGTCTCCCGCGGTGCGGACGGCATCGCCGCGCACACGCCGGACGACGTCGTCGAGGTCCCGGCCGTCCCCGGGGTCAGCGGGAACCCGACCGGCGCCGGGGACGCGGCCACCGCCGGGCTCGTCCTCGCACTCACCGACGGAGCCGACCTCGGCGCCGCCCTCCGTACCGCGGCGGCGTTCGGCGCCGCCGCGGTCCTCCGGCCCGTCGCGGGCGAGATCGACCGCGACGCCGCCCACCGTTTCCGCTCCGCCACCACCCCCACCGGGAGTCCCGCATGATCACCGACCTCGCCCTCTCCGGGCTGCTCGACACCGCCCGCACGGCCCGCCGGGGCGTCGGCGCCTTCAACGTCGTCCTGCTCGAACACGCCGAGGCGATCGTGCAGGGTGCGTCGGCCGCCGGACTGCCGGTGGTCCTGCAGATCAGCGAGAACTGCGTGCGGTACCACGGCGGCCTCGCACCGATCACGTCGGCGACGCAGGCGATCGCCCGGGCCGCGGACGTCGAGGTCCTCGTGCACCTCGACCACGTCGAGGACCCGGAGCTCGTCGCCGAGGGGATCGACCTCGGCGTCGACTCGATCATGTACGACGGGTCGCACCTCGACTACGCGGCCAACGTCGAAGCCACGCGGGTCCTGTCGGAGCGCTGCCACGCCGCCGGCATCGCGATCGAGGCCGAGCTCGGCGAGGTCGGCGGCAAGGACGGCGTCCACGCGCCCGGCGTCCGGACCGACCCCGCGGACGCCGCCGCGTTCGTCGCAGCCACGGGGGTGGACGCCCTCGCCGTCGCGGTCGGGACCTCGCACGCCATGCAGACCCGGGAGGCCTCGGTCGACCGGGAGCTCATCGCACGACTGCACGACACCGTCCCGGTGCCGCTCGTGCTGCACGGGTCCTCGGGCCTGTCCGACGAGGAGCTCCGTGGCGCGGTCGCGGCCGGGATGACGAAGGTCAACATCTCCACGCACCTGAACGGGCTGTTCACGCGGGCGCTCCGGGACGTGCTCGACGACCGGCCGGAGCTGGTCGACCCGCGGCGCTACGTCGCAGCCGGGCGGGACGCCGTCGCCGCCGAGACCGCGCGGCTCCTGACGCTCCTGCACGCCTGACCGGGACCACGAGCGGACCCGGGGGGGCCGTCAGCAGAGCGGGACGTTCACCGCCAGACCGCCCATCGCGGTCTCCTTGTACTTGCTCGACATGTCGGCGCCCGTCTGCCGCATGGTCTCGACCACCTGGTCGAGCGACACGTGGTGCACGCCGTCGCCCCGGAGCGCCATCCGCGCCGCGTTCACGGCCTTGTTCGCGGCGATCGCGTTGCGCTCGATGCACGGGATCTGCACGAGGCCGCCGATCGGGTCGCAGGTCAGTCCGAGGTTGTGCTCCATCGCGATCTCGGCGGCGTTCTCGACCTGCTCGGGTGTGCCGCCGAGGACCTCGGCGAGCCCGGCGGCGGCCATCGACGCGGCCGAACCGACCTCGCCCTGGCAGCCGACCTCGGCGCCGGAGATCGACGCGCGCTCCTTGTAGATCGACCCGATCGCGCCGGCGGTCAGCAGGAACCGGACGACGGTGGCGTCGCGGTGGTCGGCCGTGATCCCGGGGACGTAGGTCAGCGCGTAGTACAGCACCGCGGGGATGATGCCCGCGGCACCGTTCGTCGGCGCGGTGACGACCCGACCGCCGGACGCGTTCTCCTCGTTCACGGCCATCGCGGTGAGGTTGACCCACTCCATCGCGAAGAGCGGGTCGTGGCCGGGGTCGTCCCGCGTGAGCTGCTCGAACCAGGTGGCCGCGCGGCGGCGGACGTCGAGCCCGCCGGGGAGCGTGCCGGAGCGGCGGACGCTCCGGTCGACGCACGCCTCCATGACGTCGTGGATCCGGAGGAGGCCAGCGCGGACCTCGTCCTCGCTGCGGGTGGCGACCTCGTTCGCGAGGGCGATGCCGCTCACGGGGAGCCCGGTGGCGGCACAGGCGGCGAGGAGTTCGGCGCCGCTGGAGAACGGGTACGGCACCGCGTCGTCGACCGGGATGGCCGCCTCGGACACCGTCGTCGGCTCGTCCTCGCCGTCGCGGGTGATGAAGCCCCCGCCGACGGAGTAGTACGTCTCGACGGCGAGCTCGGACCCGTCGGCGTCGAAGGCCCGGAGCCGCATGGCGTTCGGGTGGCGCGGCAGCATCGTGAGGGGGTGCTGCACGACGTCTCGGAGGCGGAACGGCACGGTCTGGCCGCCGGAGAGCCGGAGCGTGCCCGACTCCTCCAGCGTGTCGAGCGCCGCGGCCATGGCGTCCGGGTCGACGTCCTCGGGCTGCTCGCCCGTGAGGCCGATCGCCACGGCGCCGAGCGTCCCGTGCCCCTGCCCCGTCGAGGCCAGCGAGCCGTACAGGTCCACCCGGATGGTCACGAGCGGCAGCTCGGCTACGCGCTCGGCGAAGTCGGCGGCGGCGCGCATCGGCCCCACCGTGTGCGAGCTCGACGGGCCGACACCGACGCTGAACAGATCGAAGACGGAGACCGGCACGCCCGCCACCCTAACCCGTCCGGACGGCCGGTTCCCCGATGGGGACGACCGTCACGGGACGAGGACGATCTTCCCGCGCGTGTGCCCCTGCTCGAGCTCCTCGTAGGCGTCCTGCACGCGCTCGAGCGGGTAGGTCGCGGCGACGGGGAGCTCGATGGCACCCTCGGCGACCATGTTCGCGAGGGCTCCGAGGATCTCCGGGTCGGCGGTGTCGGTGCTGCCGGACGCCTTCGCGCCGACCTCGCCGGCCGCCTCGAACGCGATGATCGTCTCGATGCGGTCCGCCGGGATGCCGAGCGCGATGCCGAGCCGCACGTACTCCTCGCCGTGCGTGTCGATGAGCGCGTCGACGCCGTTCGTCGCGAGCTCCTGGATGCGTTCCTGCAGCCCGTCACCGTAGGCGACCGGACGTGCGCGCTTCGAGGCGAGCCACTCGTGGTTCGCCTCCGAGGCGACGGCGATGACGTCGACGCCCTCGTTGGTGAGCAGCTGCGTGACGAATCCACCGACGCCACCCGCCGCGCCGGAGACGACGACGGTCTCACCCGGGCGCGGGTCGACGGCACGAACCGCGGCGGCGGCGGTGGTCGCGACGACGTCGAACCCGCCGGCCACCGACCAGTCCAGCAGCCGGGGCTTCTGGACGACCTGTTCGGCTGGCACCGACACGTACTCGGCCTGGCTGGCGCGGTCCCACGACCAGCCCATCACCTCTTCGCGCTCGTCGACGCCGTCGACGCCCTCGCCCACCGCGACGACGATGCCGGCGAAGTCGGTGCCCTGGCCGGACGGCAGGTCCCCGCCGAACGCGCCCTGACGGATCGCGGACTCGCCGGGGTTGATCCCTGCCGCGCGCACCCGCACGAGGACACGGCCCGGCTCCACCGCGGGAACGGGGACCTCGGCGACGTGGAGCACGGATCGGTCACCCCACTCGTCGAAGCGGACGGCGCGCATGGTCTCAGGAAGATCACTCATCGACAGTGACGCTACGCCTCAGCGCGGACCACTTCCCGGTTGGAGCGCTCCTTCGCTGCCGTGTCGGCGGTCGCCCCCGTGGCACACTGATCGCATGCCGATCCTCCACAAGGACATGCAGGTGTGCATCTCCCTCGCGGCCCGGCCGAGCAACATCGGCACGCGGTTCCACAACTTCCTCTACGACGAGCTCGGGCTCGAGTTCGTCTACAAGGCGTTCACCACGACCGACCTGCCCGGGGCCGTCACGGGCATCCGCGCGCTCGGCATCCGGGGCTGTTCGGTCTCGATGCCGTTCAAGGAGGCGGTCATCCCCCTCGTCGACGTCGTCGAGGACTCGGCGACCGCCATCCAGTCCGTCAACACCGTCGTGAACGACGACGGCGTGCTCACCGCGTCGAACACCGACTACGAGGCGGTCGCCGCCCTGCTCGACACGCACGCGGTTGACCGGGAGGCTCGGGTCCTGCTCCGCGGGTCCGGCGGCATGGCGAAGGCGGTCACCGCGGCGTTCCGGGGTGCTGGGTTCGCGCACCTCACCGTCGTGGCGCGCAACGCCGAGACCGGCCGGGCGCTCGCCGACCAGTACGGCTACGGCTGGGTCGGCGCCGAGGACGAGGCCGGCGACGCCGACGTGCTGGTGAACGTCACCCCGCTCGGCATGGACGGCGACGAGGCGGAGACGCTCGCCTTCGCGACGGACCGCATCGACGCGGCGCACACCGTCTTCGACGTGGTCGCCTTCCCCTCCGAGACACCGCTGGTGCGCGCGGGACGCGACCGCGACCGGCACGTCATCACCGGCGCCGAGGTCATCGCCCTGCAGGCGGCCCGCCAGTTCGAGCGCTACACGGGCGTCGCGCTCACCGACGACCAGGTGCGTCGCGCCAGCGCGTTCTCGCGCGCCGTCTAGGCGACCGGACGACGGCCGGGAGGCCCGGTGCCAGCTGGCACCGGGCCTCCCGGCGAGCGGTCAGTGCTTCCCGGCGCGACCGGTCGCGACCCAGCTGAGCCGGCGGATGCTCTCGTGGTTGCGGAACCAGATCCCCGGCTGCGCGATGAACCCAGGCACCAGCGATCCCGGTCCCGCCACCGGGTTCTCCCGCAGCGTGACCCGGCAGCCGCGGGGGTGCGGCTCCACCTCGACCTCGACACGGGCCTCCCCGACCGGCCACCCGCGTGCCTGGATGACCAGCCGTCGCGGCGCGTCGAGCTCCAGGACGGTGGTCGTGTCGTTGATGACCAGGGGCCAGACGCCGAACGAGTGGTGGATGCGCGTGCCCACGGCGGGCCATCCCGCGTCCTCCCCACGCATCCGGGACGCCCCGACCACCCAGGTCGTGTAGAGCCAGCCGTCGCCGAGGACGTCGAAGACGTCCTCGGGCGTGCAGTGCATGATGCGGACGTTCTTCGCCATGATCAGTCCTCCGGTGCGAGATCGACGTCGACGGGCAGTCCGAACGTGTGTCGGAGCGCACTCTTCGCCGCGTGCCACCCTGCCATGCCGTGCACCCCGGGGCCAGGAGCGGCCGCCTCCGAGCACAGGTACATGCCCCCGCCCATCCGCCACGGATCACTCGACAGCAGCGGACGCTTGACCAGCTGCCAGAAGCTCGCGGCACCGGCGGCGATGTCGCCGCCGACGTAGTTCGGGTTGTACCCGGCCATCTCCACGGCGGTCCGGGAGCTCGACGCGAGCACGGTGTCACGGAAGCCGGGTGCGAAGCGCTCGATCTGGCGGGTGACGGCCTCGGTCTGGTCGACGTCGGAGCCCGCGGGGACGTGCGCGTACGCCCAGAACACGTGCTTGCCCTCGGGCGCCCGGGACGGGTCGACGACGGTCGGCTCGGAACCGAGGACGTACGGCCGGTCCGCGTGGCGACCGTTCGCCACGGCGTGCTCGGCGGCGGCGATCTCACCGCGGGTCCCGCCGATGTGCACCGTGCCGGCCCGCCGAAGGCCCGGGTTCGTCCACGGCACCGGGTCGGAGAGCGCGAAGTCGACCTTCGCCGCGGCGTTGCCGAACCGGAAGCGACGGAGGGCACCGCGGCGCGGCCTCGGGATCTGGGCCCCCGCGATCTGCAGCATCCCGGGGACGCTCGTGTCGAACAGCACCGCCTTCGCCTGGGTCAGGTCGCCGAGCGACCGGACGTGCTGCCCGGTGACGATCCGTCCACCGTGGGCGACCAGGTCGTTGGCGAGCGCGTCGACGATCGCCTGGCTGCCCCCGATCGGCACCGGCCAGCCCCTGGCGTGCGCGTACACGCCGAGCGACAGGGCTGCAGCGGCGGTCGCGAGGGAGGGCATGTGCTGGATCGAGTGCGCCGCGACCCCGGACACCATCGCCGGGGCGACGTCCCCCCGGAACCGGGCGTTCCACGCTCCCGTGCCCTGCTCCAGGGCGCGGAGGCCGAAGCGCAGGACCGTGATCGGGTGCTGTGGGACGTTCAGCAGCGCTCCCGTGGCGAAGTGCGACACCCGGTCGGCGTTCCGCGCCAGCGGGGCCATCAGGTTCCGGAACGCCGGGCCGTCCACGCCGAGCTCCGCGACGGTCTGCTCGAGGTCGCGGTGGGCGAGTCCCGCGCGGCCGCCGTCGAGCGGGTGCCCGTACTGCACCTCGGGCAGGCGCAGCTCGATCCGTCGCTCCATCTGGAACGCGCGGAAGAACTCCGACTGCAGGGCCATCGGGTGCACGGCGGAGCAGACGTCGTGGTGGAAGCCGGGCAGCGTGAGCTCAGCCGTCCTCGCACCGCCGCCGATGGTGTCGTTCCGCTCGACGACCTCCACCGACAGACCGGCGCGCGCCAGCGTCACTGCTGCGGCGAGCCCGTTCGGACCTGCCCCGACCACCACCGCATCGACCATGGCCCGAGCCTACGAGCCGCAGATCATGCTGGTTCAGGTACCGCGCTCGACGCCGAGCAGATGGTTGCAATCTGATGTTCTACATGGCAGTTTCGTCCCACGACCTCCTTGGTCGAAGAGCTCCCGACGCCGATGTCGGGAAGAAGGAGACAAGAATGTCCATCTCGTCCATCCGCCGCACCCGCGCCGTCCTCGTCATCGGAGCGGTGACGTCAGTCCTCGCAGCTTCGCTCGTCGCCTCACCCGCGGTGGCGGCTGATCAAGCGCCATCTGCGGTGTCGGACTCCTCCTGGTCAGCACTTGATCGGGCGATCGATGGTTCGACGTTCGACGGCAGGACCGCCCTGGAGGCCGGTGTCGACCCCGCGCTGGTGGAGGACTTCGCCACGGGCTGGGCGATCACCGGCAAGCCGACCGAGAACGTCGATGTCGACGTCGATCTCGTACGGGAGCTCGGGCAGATCTCCGCTCGAGCCTGCTCCGGGAAGAACCGGCTGGACTACACGGGGATCCAGCTGAACGCGTACCTGGACTCGTGCAACAGCTCGAAGCTCCTGGGAATGGTCCAGCAAGCCGCCGGTGTCGGTGTCATCGCCGCAGCGATCACGTCCTGGACGGGAGTCGGCGGCCTCGCGGCCGGGACGATCGCCGGGGCGTTGGCCATCAGTGCTGGTGTGCTCCAGGTCTGCTCATCGAACGGTCGGGGCATCGCGGCACACATGATCCCTCCGACCGCCGTCATGTGGTGCAACAACCAGTGACCGCCTCCGCCAACGACCGCCGGGTCCGGATGGCTCGTTTCGCGTCGAAACTCCTCGCGATCGTCTCGGCGGCGCTCGGGGGTGGCGCTGTCGCGCTCAGTTTCGCGGCGACGACGGTCCTCCTACCCGATCGTGCGGCCACCGACACCCTTCATCACTGGGCATTCATCTTGATCGCTTCCGGCCTCATCGGCGTCGGCGTGGCCTCGATCCTTCGGCATCACGCCCGCGAGCGATGAACTCAGGTACCGCGATCTCGCAGCACCAGCGGTAGCGAGATCGCGGTACCGCGTCAGGACCGGGGCGCGTCGGTGTCCGCGGGGTCGGAGCCCTCGTCGGACTCGTCGAGGTCGTCCGGCTCGTCGGTGTCCTCGAGCGCCGCCGGCCCGGAGCCGACGGGGTGCTCGGCGAGGAGCGACGCGAAGTCCTCGTCGAGCATCTGCTGGAGCCGCTCGTCCCGCCCGATCTCGTAGCCTTCGGCGGGACGCTGCGCCCATCCGAGCCGCCCGACGACCGTCGTCCCGATGTCGTCCCAGGCGCGGGCCCGGGCCGCCAGGACGATGCCGTCGACGAACACCCGGTCGTCACGGCGGCGGTCGAGCATCGCCGCGAGTTCCTCGTACGTGGCCTCCCGGGTGCGGAGCTTGAGGTCGTCGCCGCGCTTGTAGTCGTGCTGGTGCTTCGAGCGGCCCTTCTGCTTGATGGCCTTCGAGCGGATCTCGCGCATGCGCGCGGCGTCGCCCCGCTGCTCCTCGGCCATCCGGTGCAGCTCCTGCCGGACGGCCTCGGCGGCGACGGCGTGGTCGAAGTACCCGTCGTCGCGGAGGGAGGTCGTGATGATGCGGTTCGCGACGGCGATCGTGATCGCGGCCTTCGAGATGAGGAAGCCCTCGTCGACCGCACGACGGAGCTCGACCTGGCTGAGGGGTCGCTCGGTCGTGTCCTTGCTGCGCCGTCCGAACAGAGCCATGCTCCGACGATACCGGCGACGGACGACCGTCAGCCCGCAGGTGGACCCGGATCACCGTCGGGAGGGACGACGCGCGCCCGACGGGTCCGTAGCGTCGGATGCATGGTCACCACCACTGCTCCCGCCCCTACCGGACTGGGGACCGCCAGTCTCGTCCTCGGCATCTGCTCGCTGCTCGCCGGGTGGACGTTCTTCGCGCCCGTCGTCGGCCTCTGCCTCGGGATCGCGTCACGCCGCCGCGAACCCCTGGCGCGGGGTCGTGCCGGGTGGGGCGTGTTCCTCAACCTCGTCGCGCTGGCGGTCTGGATCGTGCTCGTCGTCGTCTTCGTCACGGTCGGGACCTTCGCGGCCTGGCACCACGCCACGAACGGCGCCTGAGTCGCGAGCGCGGCCTGGCCGCACGCCTCGACGACGACTGCGCGCGCGGGCGCATGCGCAGTCGTCGTCAGCACGTGCAGGTCGAGGCGCAGCCGCCCCGTCACTCGTAGCGGAGCGCCTCGATCGGGTTCTGCCGTGCGGCCCGTCGTGCCGGGAGGGTCCCGGCGAGGAACGCGATGAACATCACCACGAGCACGATCGTGATCACCGAGGACGGCGCGAACTGCAGGATCTGCAGGCCGGGCAGGTCCTTGAGCACGGTCCCGGCCAGGACATTCGAGATCCCGGTGCCGAGGGCGATCGCCACACCGGCACCGATGGCGCTGCCGAGGAACCCGATGAACACCGCCTCGAGCGAGAACAGCGTGTAGACCTTCCCGCCGCCCATGCCCATCGCCTTCATCAGGCCGATCTCGCGGGTGCGCTCCTGCACGCTCATGAGCAGCGTGTTGATGATGCCGAACCCGGCGGCGATGAGGGCGATCACCGCGAAGGCGTTGAGCACCCCGACGATGCCGTTGATGACGGTCTGGAACTGCCCGAGCTGGTCCTGGATCGTCTGCCCGGTGAAACCGTCCTTCGACAGGGCGCTCTTCACGTCGGGCACGCTGGCCCCGTCGCGCAGGGTGGCCGAGGCGCTGGCGTACGAGGTGGCGATGGACGCGGGCTTGCCGGTCTCCTGCGCGGCCTGCATGGCGTCCGTCAGCGCGGTGTTCGCGCCGGCGCCGCCGCCGAACAGCGACTCGTTCTGCACGCCGACGACCGTCGCGGTCAGGGTGTGCTCCTGCCCCTGGTAGTCGTCCACCGCGAAGGTGAGCTCCTTGCCGACGGCGGCCGAGCTGCTGCCGAGGCCGAGGTTCTTCAGGTAGTTCGTCGGCAGGACCACCTGGTTCGCGCTGGTGCTGTCGTCGAGCTGCTCGCCGTCGGCCAGGTCGGCCTTCAGCTCGCCGGCGTTGGCGGACAGCGGCACGACGTACTTGCCGTGGCCGTCGTACTCGGCGTACTTCGGGCTGAGTGCGACGGCGGGACGGACGCTGGCGATGCCGTCGATGCCCTTGACCTGGTCCACGTCGGACTGCGACAGGTACCCGAAGGACGCCGGGCCGCGGTTGACGCTCTGGGTGGACGCGTTCGGGTCGTACTTCGCCGGGCCGCTGTCGGCGGACGAGCTGTCGACGGTCTTCGTGACCGTCAGGGCCCCGGTGTCGCCGATCGACGCGACCTGCGTGTCGATGTAGTTGCCGACGCCGGTGCCGATCGCCGAGGTCAACGTGATCGTGAACGCGCCGATGAAGATCGCGATGACCGTCAGCGTGGTGCGGAGCTTGGAGCGGAACGTGTTGCCCACAGCGGTGCGGAGGAGGTCGAGGAAGTTCATGCGGAGTGCCTTCCGTGCATCGAGGAGAGCTCGGCGGGTGCCGCTCCGCCGGTCCCGCTGACGATGACCCCGTCGCGCACGTTCACGCTCCGGTCGCACCGTGCCGCGAGTTCGTCGTCGTGTGTGACCACCACCAGGGTGATCCCCCGCTCGCGCTGCAGGCCGAAGAGCAGGTCCTCGACGACCTCGCCCGTGTTCGTGTCGAGGTTGCCCGTCGGCTCGTCCGCGAAGATGACGCTCGGCTCCCCCACGAGTGCCCGGGCGATGACCACCCGCTGCTTCTGTCCGCCGGAGAGGTCGTTGGCGTCGTTCTTCGCCTTGTCCGCCAGGCCCAGGGCGTCGAGGGCCGCCATGCCGCGACGCTTCCGCTCGGCCCCGGAGACGCCGGCGATCTTCAGCGGCAGCACGACGTTGTCGAGCACCGAGGTCTTCGGCGTCAGGAAGAACTGCTGGAACACGAACCCGAACGTGCTGTTGCGGGTGCGGTTCACGTCACGGGCGCTCAGCGTCGCGGCGTCGGTGCCGTCGAGCAGGACCTCGCCCGAGGACGGCTTGTCGAGCAGGGCCAGCAGGTGCATGAGCGTCGACTTCCCCGAGCCGGACTTGCCGACGATCGCCAGGCTCTCGCCCTGGTGCACGGCCAGGGACACCCCCTTCAGCGCGTCGAAGCGGGTGGAGCCTCGGCCGTAGGTCCTCGTGAGGCTCCTGGCCTCGAGCACGGGAGTGGTCATGGCCCGAGCGTACTGTCCGTTGCACGACTGAAAGTTTGCGTTTGCTGCAAGACAGGTGACGTTCCGGTTACCGTCGAGTCATGCACGACACCGAGATGGGCCTGCGCGACCGCAAACGCATCGAGACCCGCACCCGCATCGCCGAGTCCGCCAGGACCCTCGCGCTGGAGCAGGACATCGACCGCACCACGATCGAGCAGATCGCCGCGCGGGCGGACATCTCGCCGCGCACCTTCTTCAACTACTTCGAGAGCAAGGAGGACGCGGTCCTCGGGCACACCGAGCTGGACCTGTCCGCCGAAGCCCTCGAGGCGCACCTCCGGACCGTCGCGGGCGAGCCGGCGGCGCAGGCGGTGGTCGACCTGGCGTTCCTGGTGTTCGGCGACACCTTCGGGGACGAGCGGCACCGGAACGAGCGCAAGGAGCTCATCGTGCGCTTCCCGCAGCTGATGCGCCGACAGGTCACGCGGATGACGGCCGTGGCCGAGGCGATGACCGGCGCGGTCCGCACCGTGCTGGAGCGCGACCCGGCCTGGGGACCGGAGGCGGCGACCCCGCAGGCGGCCGAGATGCTCCTCGGCATGGTGATGACGGCGCTGCGGACCTCGGCCAGGAGCGACGGCTCGGACCCGGAGCAGGTGCGCACCCAGGTGGTCGCCCTGATGCGCGACACCGCAGCCCGCATCACGGCGGACTGACGGACCGACGGACTGACGGGCTGACGGACGGGAGGCCCGTGGCGATGCCGCCACGAGCCTCCCGTCCGGTGCTCCCCCGTGTCAGGAGCGCGAGATGAAGCCCTCGTCGACCATCCAGTCGAAGGCGACGTCGGCGGGCTCCCGCCCCTCGACGTCCACCTGCCGGTTGAGCTCCTGCAGCACCGCGTCGGTGAGCTTCGGCGAGATCTGGTCGTACACGCCCTTGAGCTGCGGGTACTCCCGCAGGACCGACGTCGAGAGCACCGGCGCCACGTTGTAGGCCGGGAAGAAGCCCTCGTCGTCCTCGAGCACCTGCAGCCCGAGCGACTTGATGCGACCGTCGGTGGTGAAGACCTCGCCGAAGTTGCAGCGTCCCCGGTCGGTCGCCGTGTAGACGGTGCCGGTGTCGAGGATGTCGACGTTGCTCTTCGGGATCGACGTGTCGCCGGAGCCGCCGAGCTGGAGGCCGTACTTCGCGAGCATCGGCTTGAAGCCGTCGGCGCGCGAGTTGAACTCGGACTCGACGCAGAACGTGCGCTGGTCGGCGGGCAGGTCGGCGATCTGCGAGAGCTTCGTGATGCCCCCGAGCTGCTCGACCGCCTCCTTGCGCACCGCGAACGCGTACGTGTTGTTCATCGGGGCCGGCGGCAGCCAGGTGAGGCCGTTGCCGGCGTCCTCGTCACGGACGGCCTGGTACTGCTCCTGCTTGTCCGGGATGCCGGCCTTGTGCCCCATGTAGGTCAGCCACGCGGTGCCGGTGTACTCGTACGTCATGTCCGCGTCGTGGCCCGTCATGAGCTGGCGGACCGCGACACTGCCGGGAACGTTCGTCTCGTCGGTGACCTCGAAGCCGGCGGCCTTCGCGGCGAGCACCGCGATCTTCCCGAGCACGAGCTGCTCGGTGAAGTTCTTCGACGTGACCGTGAGGTGCGCGCCGTCGGGCAGGTCGTCGATCTTCTCGATGGTGCCGGGCGCGGCGGCCGGGACGAAGGACGCCGCCGGCTGCAGGCCGCAGCCGGTGAGCGCGAGGGCCGCGGCGCCGGCGACGAGCGTCGCCGCGATGCGCCGGGTGCGCCGCTGGGTGCGGTTCGTCATCGGAGTCCCTTCGGTCGGGCGACGGTCTCGACGATGCGTCCGAGCCAGTCGATGGACAGCGCCAGGAGCGCGATGAGCAGTGCGCCGGAGACCAGCACCTTCGGCAGGAACAGGTTCACGCCGGTGGTGATGAGGAGTCCCAGGCCGCCGGCACCGATGAAGGTCGCCAGTGCGGCCGAGCCGACGAGCAGGACGAGCGCGGTCCGGATGCCGGAGAGCATGACCGGGACGGCCAGCGGCAGCTCGACCTTCACGAGCACGGCGAAGGCGCTCATGCCCATGCCCCGGCCGGCCTCGACCAGGCGGGCGTCGACGCTCTCGATGCCGATGATGGTGTTCCGGAGCACCGGCAGGATCGCGTAGAGCACGAGCGCGACGACCGCGGCCCAGAACGAGAAGCCGAGCCAGAACGCGAGCAGCACCACGAGGCCGACCGCCGGCGCAGCCTGACCGAAGTTGGCGACCGCCAGGATCGCACCGCTGGCACGACGGAGCGGTCCGCGGGTCAGCACGATGCCGAGCGGGATGCCGACGAGGAGCACGATGACGGTCGACACGAGCGTCAGGAGCACGTGCTGCCAGGTCAGCGACACCAGGTCGGCCGGGTTCAGCGTGGTGCGCTCGGTCGCGGTCAGGTCCGCCGTGTTGAGCCAGACGGCGAACGCGGCGAGCACGACGAGGATCGCGACGGGCTGGATGACGAGCCCCCGCCAGCTCGACCGCTTCGGCGCGGTGGTCGGTTCGACGACGACGTCACTCATCGACCGGCTCCTCGACGCGGAGCGGGGACGAGGACACCGGGCTCGGCGGCATCGTCTCGATCGGGTTCGTGTTCGTCCCGACCGGCGTGTACGCCTGCTCCTCGGCCGCCGCGGCGCGCGAGCGGGTGATCGCGTCCATCACGGTCTCGACCGTGATGACACCGCGGAAGGCGTCGCGTCGCCCGGTGACCAGGGCGGCGCCGGCGCTCGAGACGAGCATGGTGTCGAGCGCGTCGTTGAGCGTCGCGGCCTCACCGACGACGGGCAGGTTCGGCTCGATGCCCTCGGGGATGCGCTCGAGCCGCTCGAGCTGCCGGCGCGAGGGCCAGCCGATCGGCCGCTGGCGGCGGTCGACGACGACGGCGTGCCCGTGGCCCCCCGCCTCGCGCATGCGCTGCAGGACGGCCTTCGTCTCCTCGCCGGGCGAGCAGGTGACGGCGTCGACGACCTCGACGTCGCGGACCCGGTTCAGCGTGAGCTGCTTGAGGCCGGCGCCCGAGCCGATGAAGTTCTCGACGAACTCGTTCGCCGGCTCGGCGAGGATGCGCTCCGGGGTGTCGTACTGCACGATGTGCGCACCCTCGGAGAAGATCACGATCCAGTCGCCGAGCTTCACGGCCTCGTCGAAGTCGTGCGTGACGATGACGATCGTCTTGTGCAGCTCCTCCTGGATGCGGAGCAGCTCGTCCTGCAGCCGCTGTCGGGTGATCGGGTCGACAGCGCCGAACGGCTCGTCCATGAGCAGCACGGGCGGGTCGGCCGCGAGCGCCCGGGCGACGCCGACGCGCTGCTGCTGGCCGCCGGAGAGCTCGCGGGGGAAGCGGTCGCGGTAGGTGTCCGGGTCGAGGGAGACCAGGTCGAGGAGCTCGTCGACGCGAGCGGCGATCTTCTCCTTCGACCAGCCGAGCATCTTCGGGACGATCGCGATGTTCGCGGCGACGGTCATGTGCGGGAAGAGGCCACCCGCCTGGATCACGTAGCCCATCCGGCGACGGAGCTCGTCGCCGTCGATCGCGGTGACGTCGTCGTCGCCGACCACGATGCGTCCCTCGGTCGGCTCGATGAGGCGGTTGATCATCTTGAGCGTGGTGGTCTTGCCGCAGCCGGAGGGGCCGACGAGCATGACGATCTTGCCGGCGGGGATCTCGAGCGTGATGCCGTCCACGGCGGGCCTGGACTGCCCCGCGTACCGCTTCGTGACGGTGTCGAGCAGGATGCTGCGACCGGTGACGTCGTCGGCGCCGACGGTGGGGGACATGGGAGCGTCAGTGCTGGACACGGATACCTCGCGAGATGGTCAGGCGGCCGAGGCCGAGGAGCAGGAGGTCGAGGACGAGCGCGAGCAGGACGACGCCCACCACACCCACCACGACCGAGTTCAGGGAGTTCGCGCCGCCGAGCCGCGAGAGGCCGGAGAAGATGAAGCCGCCGAGACCCGGGCCGAGTGCGTAGGCGGCGACGGCGGCGACGCCCATCACCATCTGCGCGGAGACGCGCACGCCGGTCAGGATGATCGGCCACGCCATCGGCAGCTCGACCTGCACCAGGGTGCGGAAGCGGCTCATGCCGATGCCGCGCGCCGACTCGACGACGGCTGGGGAGATCTCGGACAGGCCGACGACGGCGTTCCGCAGGATCGGCAGGGCGGCGAAGAACGTGACCGTGACGACCGACGGCACGACGCCGAACCCGAGCGGCACGAGCAGCAGACCGATCACGGCGAACGAGGGCAGCGTCAGCCCGATGGTCGACACCTCGTTCGCGAGTGATCGGAGCCGCGGGATGCGGTAGACGAGTGCTGCGATCAGCACGGCGATGATCGTGGCGAGCACGGTGCACTGGACGACCAGTGAGAAGTGCTGCCACGACGCGAACCAGATCTGGTCCCATCGCTCCTGGACGTAGTTCGAGAACACGTGGAGCAGGTTCCCCTCGGGTCGGTCGTTCGGCCCACGGATCGGGGCACGAGGTCCGCCCACGGTATGCAGTCGGGGTACGGCTTGTACAACCGCAACTGTCCGCCAGCGCCGATTCCTGCAGAATCGCGAAGACAGAAAGCCCAGTTCAGCGATGGGTCAGTCGTCCGACCCTGGGAGAACGATAACGATCGACAGGGGTACGCGGCTACAGGCCGGTCGCCCGGAGTCCTGCCTGCTCGGCGATCGACACGAGCCGCTCCCGCCACTCGACCCACTCCTCGGGGGTCTTCTGCGCGAGGTTGCCGTCACCGTCCCCCGCCAGCCCGTCGAGCATCTCGCGGACGATGTCCGCGTGGCCGGCGTGCCGAGCGGTCTCGTACGCCATGTGCACCAGGACCCGGTGCAGGGTGACGTCGCGGTGTTCCTCGGGCCACCACGACACGACGCCGCGGGCGTCGAGGTCGAGCGCGGCGATGGTGGCGTCGGCGTGCGCGGCGCTGGCGTGGTGGAAGGCGACGACGTCTGCCATCGTCTCGTCGAGCGATGCGTACATGTCGCGGTCGTCATCGGCGTCGAACCACGCCGGTGGGTCCGGCAGCGGGCGGTCGAACACCTCGCCGAAGTACTGCGCCTGCACCGCGGCGACGTGCTTGACGAGTCCGAGCACGTTCGTGCCGGTCGGGGTGACCGGCCACCGGGCCTGCCGTTCGGCGAGCCCGTCGAGTTTGCCGAGCAACGCCGCACGGTGCTTCTGGAGGTAGCGGTGCAGGGTCTCCTTGACGACGGCCTGGTCCGTGACCGGCAACGCCCCCTCGTTGACGAGGGCAGCGCTGCCGGACGCGGCGACGGAGTCGGTCGGTGGTGCCGGGTGGACCGCCGGGGGCTCCTCGGTGACGTCGCTCATGCCCTCGATCGTGCCACCGCACGCTCGCGGATGCGCTCCGCCTCGCCCACCGCGACGCGCTCGGCGGTGAGCAGCAGGCCGGCGACCTCGGCGGAGGTCCGCGCCGGGGCGTCGTTCCAGCTCGTCAGGTCGCGGACACGACCCATCCGGACGTCGGGTGCCGGGCACCAGAGGACGGGCGTGCCCTCCTCGACCGCGAGTGCGTGCCAGACGACGTCGAGCGCGCGCTGGACCCGCTGCGAGTGCACCGCGTGCGGCCCCCCGGCGGCGTAGACCACTGCGCCGACGAGGCACGCGCCCATGAGCGGCCGGCCGGCCACGTCCATCGCGGCGGCACTCGAGGCCTTGCGGGTCCGGCCCTTCTCGTCGACGTAGGCGAACCACGCGTGCTGGATCCAGCCGCGTTCGACGACGCCACGGGCACCGGAGAGCAGGCTCCCGAGGTCGGCGAGTTCGCGGAGCTGCGCCTCGGTCCGGCGTGCCCGGAGGACGTCGCGACGCCGCGCGAACCGGTCGAGGAGTCCGCGGAAGCCGGTGCGGGAGGAGGTGGGGAGGGAGGGAGAGGCGTCGGTGTCGACGTCGTGCTGGACGCGGAACTCGAGGGTCATCAGGCCCCTCCGATCTTCACGTGCACGGATGGTGTGGAGAGACGATAACCCGGTTCGGCCTAGCCGTCGAGAGCGGCGTCGATCCCCCGCCGAGCCACCGTCCGGAACGCGCTGTCGTCGCTCAGGTGCATCGCCGACGCGATGGAGACGGCCCAGCCGCGTGCCCTGGTCCAGGTGGCGTCGTCGGCCGGGACGAGCGCGCGGAAGGTGCGCCGAGCCTCCCGGTCGAGCGTCAGCCAGGACGTCGCGAGGTCGACGGCCGGGTCACCGGCGGTGACGTCCCCGAAGTCGAGGACCGCCGACAGGCGGTCGCCGCCGTCGTCCCCCGGTTCGACGAGCAGGTTGAACGGGTGCAGGTCGCCGTGCACCCAGACGGGAGGCCCGGCGTGCGCGGGTGCAGCGGCTGCGGTCCGCCAGAGCGCGGCCAGTTCGTCCACGCGGTGCACGTCCGCGGTCGCGAGCCGTTCCAGCACCGACGCGGAGCGCGTGGCGAGCGGGACGGCGCGGACCGGGTTCACCGGTGCGTCCGCGGGTGCCGGCACGTGCAGCAGCCGGACGAACGCGGCGAGCGCCTCGGCCATCGCCGTCCCGCCGGCTCGGGTACCGGGCGGTTCGCCGGGGAGCCAGCGCACCACGCTCCAGGACCAGGGGAAGCCGAGTGCGGGGCGGCCGGTCCGGATCGCCACGGGCACGGGCACGACGGGGGCGACCCGCCGCGCGAGCAGCGGGAGCCAGTGCTGCTCGTGCTCGATGAGCCGCGCCGCCGCAGCCCGGCGTGGAAGTCGGACGGCCAGGTGGTCGCCGAGTCGCAGGATCACGTTGTCCCACCCGTTCGCGACGACCTCGAGCGGCATCGCGGCCAGGTCGGGGTGCTGGTCCGCGAGCAGCGCGCGGACGAGTGGTGCGTCGACGTGCACCTCGGCGGCGGGGGTGGGCATCGGATCAGGCTAGTGGCTGGCTCCCCGCGAACGGGGGCGTTCGCCGAGGGCCTCTCACTTGCTACCGTCGACACGTCGGAGACGTGGGTGTCGCATGGGGGGATCCACGACCCGTGATCGCGCCGGACCGGCGGCTGGGCGCCCGGGTCGGCGCGATGTCCGTTCCCGCTTGGTGACCGTTCCCGCGTGGTGACCGTCCCCGCTTCTGTGCAGCCGACCGCCGGGGTCCTCACGGCAACGGTCAGGTGCGGTGCCCTACGGTTCCGGCATGCACGCATGGCGGAACCCGGCGCACTGGGCCCGGACGGGTCGGTGGCTGCTCGTGCCCATCGCCGTCCTCGACTGGTTCGCGCTGCCGTCCCAGGTCGTCTTCGTGGTGGCGTTCCTCGTCGCGGTCGTCGGACTCGCGGGGATCGCCGCGGCGCTCGTCGCCCGGATGCTGCGCGCCTCCCGCGGGGCGATGGCTGGTCTCGGGGTCGCGATGCTGCTCGGCGGGCTCGTCGTCTTCGCGCTCGACCCGTTCCCGGGGTCCTTCCCCCTGATCGACCCCTGGTGGCCCGACGCCGTCACGCAGCCGCAGCACGTGGGGAGCGCCTACTGGCAGCTCGCGGGGCTCGGCATCGAGCTGTGCGGGTTCGGACTGCTCGCGACGCTGCTCGTCGTCACGCTGACGCGTCCGACGCTGGACGGCGGGCGAGCACCGCGAGGGTGACGTCGGCTGCCGGGTGCTCGTCGAGCAGCGTCCGGACGTGCTCGACGAAGGCTGTGCCGTCACCGGCAGCCGCTGCCGCCGCGACGGCGTCGACGTCGTGCAGACCGGTCAGTGTCAGGAGCCCGGCGGTGAAGAGCACCAGCCGGTCCCCGGGTGCGAGGACGACGTCGACGTGGGTGCGCCCGGCGCCGTCGGGCTGCAGACCGATCGGCAGGTCGAGCGTCCGGAGGCGCGTGCACGAGCCGTCGGCACCGAGGTGCAGGGCGAGCCCGTGACCGGCGTCCACCCACGATCCGCGACCGGTCTCCGGGTCGATCCGGACGTGGAGGAGTGACCCGACGGCGTCCGCGGCCTCGAGGTCGGCGCCGATCTGGGCCTCCAGTGCGGGGCCGTCGGAACCGAGGGGCACGTCCGTCCGGGCCACGACGGCGGCGCGCACGGTCGACGCGAGCAGCGTGGCGGCGCTGCCGGCCGCGCTGACGGAGCCGACCGTGAGCCGGACCGTACCGTCGGCGGCGACCCGCCAGTCGGCGACGTCCCCAGAGCCCTCGTGCGCCGCGACCACGGCGGCGAAGTCGTGGCCGGGCACCGTGAGCGGTTCGGGGGCCAACGCGTCGAGGACCCGGCGCACGCGGTCCCGGTCCATCGCGTACCCGAGCTCGCGTTCCGCCCAGCGCGCGAGGTCTCCGAGCATCTCGACGTCGGCGGCCGAGAGCGTGCGCGGCCGGGGGTCCATCACGCACAGCGTGCCGACCCTGGTGCCGTCCGGCATCGACAGCGGTGCCCCGGCGTAGAAGCGGATGCCGGGGTCTCCCGCGACCGCCGCCGTGCCGCTGAACCGCGGGTCGAGGCTGGCGTCGGGGATGATCATCGGTTCGTCCTGCAGGACGGTCACCGAGCAGAACACGTCGTCCGCCGGGACCCCCTCGCCCTGGTGCCAGCCGTGCGTCGACTGCGCAGTCACGAGGCCGTCGTGCACCAGGTTGAGGAAGCTCAGGGGCACGTCGAACGCGGCCGCCGTCATGCGGGTGATGCGGTCGAATCGTTCCTCCGGGCCGGACCCGAGCACACCGAGCGCCTCGACGAGGGCGGTCCTGCGGTCGGCTTGACTGTCTGTCACACGTCCTGTCTACCCGCACCGTCGGACAGGAACCAGTCACGGGGGTGCTGGTCGGCCGTCAGCACCTGACGCGGCGTCGTCGGGGCTGCCCACCGCGCGGCGTTGGCGAGCACCCGCTGGATGTCCGGGTGGTGGTAGACGGGGTACTCCTGGTCGCCGGGCGAGAAGTAGAACACCTTGCCACGGCCGCGGCGGTAGGCGACGCCGGAGCGGAAGACCTCGCCGCCGGCGAACGTCGACAGGAAGACCTCCTCGTCGGGGCGCGGGATGTCGAAGTACTCGCCGTACATCTCCTGGCGGTCGATGACGATGGGGTGCGGGACGCCCTCGGCGATCGGGTGGTCGGGCGCGGTCGTCCAGACGAGTTCTCGCTCGCCGTCGTTGCGCCACTTGAGCGAGCACGTCGTGCCCATCAGGCGCTTGAACGGCTTCGAGTAGTGGCCGGAGTGCATGACCACGAGGCCCATCCCGGCGTGCACGGCGTCCACGACGCGCTGCACGACCTCGTCGCTGACCTCGTCGTGCGCCGCGTGGCCCCACCAGAACAGGACGTCGGTGGCGTCGATGCGCTCCTGGGTCAGTCCGTGTTCGGGGTCCTGCAGCGTCGCCGTGCCGACCTCGGCGTCGGGCAGGTGTCCGCGGAGGGCCTCGGCGACCACGGTGTGGATGCCGTTCGGGTAGTGGCCGATGACCGTGGCGTCGCCGCGGGTCTCGTGCACGTTCTCATTCCAGACGACGATGTTCGTCGTCGTGTCGGTGCCGGCCGTGTCGGTGCTGCTCGTTCCGGTGTCGGTGCCGGTGCTGGTCGTGTCGGTGCTGCTGGTCACTGCTCGATCTCCATCTCGTGTCCCGCCTGGGCCGACGCGTAGATCGCGTCGACGACCCGGCTGCGGTGCAGGGCGAACTCCCCGTGGTGGCCCTCGTGCAGGCCGCTGCGGATCGTGGCGATGAACTCCTCGATCACGCGCTGGTGGTGGCCGCTCGGGACGTGCACGTCCGGACGCGTCACCGTCGGGACGCCCTGCTCGTCGGAGTAGAGCGTCACGGTGCCCTCGGTCGCGTACTCGCGGACGAAGAGCCGCGCGCCGCCGGTGGAGCCGAGCAGTTCGACCTGGATGTCCTCGACGTCCTGCGAGTAGCTCGCCCACGACGCCTGCAGCAGCAGGCTGGACCCGTTGTCGAACCGCAGGAGCGCACTCGCGAAGTCCTCGACGTCGAACGGACGGTCCGTCGCCGCGGACACGGGCGTCCGCTCGCTGCCGCCACGTCCGGCGCTGCCGAGCTCGTTGTACGTGACCGCGCTCGCCGTGACGACGCGCGGTTCGCCCATGAGGTGCAGCGCGATGTCGAGCACGTGCGAGCCGAGGTCGATGAGGGGGCCGCCGCCGGCGGTCTCCTTGTTCGCGAACCAGCTGCGGATGCCGGGGATCCCGGCGCGACGGAGCCAGCTCGCGCGGGCGTGGTACACGTGGCCGAGCGGGTTCTCGCCGCCGTCGTTCCGCAGGTGGTTCGCGAGGAACTGCACGTCGGCGCGGCGGCGGTGGTTGTACGCGACCTCGAGCACCCGGTCGTTCCGCACCGCGGCGTCGACCATCTCCTGCGCCTCGGCACCCGTCGTCGCGAGGGGCTTCTCGCAGAAGACGTGCTTGCCCGACTCGAGCGCGGCGATCGCGATCGGGTGGTGCAGGGCGTTCGGGACACCGATCGACACGATGTCGAGGTCGTCCCGCGCGACCAGGTCCTGCCAGTCCTCGTACGTGTTCGGCACGTGCCGGGACTCCGCGAGCTCGGCGAGCCGCGCGGGTTCCTGTCCCGCGAGCGCCACCACCTCGACCCCCGGGAGCGCCGTGAAGGCATCGAGGTGCGTGGTCCCGGCGAACCCGAGCCCGACCACCCCGACGCGGAGTGTGCGTGCTGCATCCGTCGTCGTGTTCGTCGTCATCGACATGACATCGACGCTACCGGAGACGTGGGTCGAATCGATACGACCGTCGGCGTGTTGCGATGTCGATGCTCCTCCCATCCGGAGTCCGGGACGATGTCGGACATGACGCCTCGATCCCTGTTCCGCGCCCTGGCGGTGGCCGAACTCGTGACCTGGACGATGCTCCTGGTGGGCATGCTGCTGAAGTACGTCGTCGGGCTCGGCGACCTGCCCGTGCGCATCGGCGGGAGCGTGCACGGCTTCGTGTTCCTGGCCTACCTGGTCGTCACGACCGTCGTCGCGGTGAACCAGCGCTGGTCGTTCGGTGCCCTGCTCCTCGGGTGGGCGAGCGCGATCGTGCCCTACACGACGCTCCCGTTCGAAGTCGGGGTCGCCCGGCGCGGGATGCTCGAGGGGCCGTGGCGCCGGGCGGCGGCGGACGGTGTGCGGCCCGGCGTGTGGGACCGGCTGCTCTTCGCGGTGGTCGCGCGCCCGGTGGTGGCCGCCGCGGTCGGCGCCGTGCTGGTCGTGCTCGTGTTCGTGGTGCTGCTGACGCTCGGGCCGCCGGTGCCGTCGCGCTGATCGCCGGTGGGTGCCGGGGGGTGCGGGGTGCGCGTTGCGGGGTGCGGGGATGCGGGGTGCGGGGTGCGGGGGTGCGGGGTGCGGGGGTGCGGGGTGCGCCTGGCCCCGAGGTTCCACGACTCGCCGCTCAGCTCCCCCGAGGTTCCACGACTGCCCGGTTCCCGCCCCCGAGATGCCGCAATTGCGGAACCTCGGGGGGCGGGGGGGGGGGGGGGGGGGGGCGGGGGGGGCGGGGGGGGGGGGGGGGGGGGGGGAGGGGGGGGGGGGGGGGGGGGGGGGGGCGGAAGGGCGGAGGCGGCGGGCAGACGGACGGGAGGCCCGGTGCCGACCGGCACCGGGCCTCCCGTCTGCGGAGTGGTCGCGACTACAGCGCGGCGAGCACCGCGTTCAACGTGGCGGACGGGCGCATGACCGCGCTCGTCTTGGCGTCGTCGGGACGGTAGTACCCCCCGATGTCCGCCGGGGAGCCCTGCACGGCGATGAGCTCCTCGACGATCGTCTGCTCCTGGGCGCCGAGCTGCTGCGCGATCTCGGCGAACGCCGCCGCGAGCTCGGTGTCCTCGGTCTGCGCGGCGAGCTCCTCGGCCCAGTACTTCGCGAGGAAGAAGTGGCTGCCGCGGTTGTCGATCGTGCCGATCTTGCGGCCAGGCGACTTGTCCTCCTCGAGGAAGGTCCCGGTGGCACGGTCGAGCGTCTCGCCGAGGATCTTCGCGCGCTGGTTGCCGGTCACGCCCGCGAGGTGCTCGAGCGACACCGCCAGCGCGAGGAACTCCCCGAGGCTGTCCCAACGCAGGTAGTTCTGCTGGACGAGCTGCTGGACGTGCTTCGGCGCCGAGCCACCCGCACCCGTCTCGAACAGTCCGCCGCCGCCGAGCAGCGGGACGACGGAGAGCATCTTCGCCGAGGTGCCGAGCTCCATGATCGGGAACAGGTCGGTGAGGTAGTCACGCAGCACGTTGCCGGTGACGGAGATCGTGTCCTCACCACGGCGGATGCGCTCGAGCGAGAAGCGCATGGCTTCCTCGGGCGACATGACCTCGATCTGCAGGCCGTCGGTGTCGTGTTCGCCGAGGTACCGGTGCACGAGCTCGATGAGGGCGGCGTCGTGCGAGCGGGACTCGTCGAGCCAGAACACCGCGGGGGTGGCGGAGGCGCGGGCGCGGGTGACGGCGAGCTTCACCCAGTCACGGATGGCGACGTCCTTGGTCTGGCAGGCGCGCCAGATGTCGCCCTGGGCGACCTCGTGCTCGATGACGACGTCGCCGGCCGCCGTGGTGACGCGGACGCTGCCGTCGCCGGGGACCTCGAACGTCTTGTCGTGCGAGCCGTACTCCTCGGCCTTCTGCGCCATGAGCCCGACGTTCGGCACGGAGCCCATCGTCGACGGGTCGAAGGCGCCGTTGGCGCGGCAGTCGTCGAGCACGACCTGGTAGATGCCCGCGTAGCTCGAGTCCGGGATCACGGCGAGGGTGTCGTGCTCGTCGCCGTCCGGTCCCCACATGTGGCCGGAGGTCCGGATCATCGCGGGCATCGAGGCGTCGACGATGACGTCGCTCGGGACGTGCAGGTTCGTGATGCCCTTGTCCGAGTCGACCATGGCGAGCTCCGGGCCGGCCGCGATGCCGTCGGTGAACGCCTGGCGGATCTCGGCGCCGTTCGGCAGCGCGTCGAGGCCGATGAGGATCGAGTTCAGGCCGTCGTTCGGCGTCAGGCCGGCAGCGGCGAGGTCGGCGCCGTAGCGGTCGAAGACGTCGGGGAAGAACGCGCGGATGACGTGGCCGAAGATGATCGGGTCGGAGATCTTCATCATCGTGGCCTTGAGGTGCACCGAGAACAGGATCCCCTCGTCCTGGGCGCGCTTGATCTGCGCCCGGAGGAACTGCTCGAGCGGTCCGACGTGCAGGACCGTGCCGTCGATGACCTCGCCCGCGAGCACGGGGATCGACTGCTTCAGGACCTGCTCGGAGCCGTCGGCGCCGACGAACGTGATCGTCAGGGTGTCGTCCGCCGGGGCGACCCAGGTCTTTTCGTTCGTCCGGAAGTCGTCGACGCCCATGGTCGCGACGTTCGTCTTCGAGTCGGCGCTCCACGCACCCATGCGGTGCGGGTGCTTGCGGGCGTAGTTCTTCACCGAGAGCGGCGCGCGTCGGTCGGAGTTGCCCTCGCGCAGCACCGGGTTCACGGCGCTGCCCTTGACCGTGTCGTACCGGGCGCGGACGTCGCGCTCGGCGTCGGTCGACGGCTCGTCCGGGTAGTCGGGCAGGTCGTAGCCCTGCGACTGGAGCTCGGTGATCGCGGCCTTGAGCTGAGGGATCGACGCCGAGATGTTCGGCAGCTTGATGATGTTCGCCTCCGGCGTCGTCGCCAGGTCGCCGAGTTCGGCGAGTGCGTCGTCCAGGCGCTGCTCGTCGGTGAGCCGCTCCGGGAACAGGGCGATGATGCGGCCGGAGAGCGAGATGTCCCGCGTCTCGACGTCGACCCCGGCGGTGCCGGCGAACGCCTGGATGACGGGGAGGAAGGAGTGGGTGGCGAGGAACGGTGCCTCGTCCGTGAGCGTGTAGATGATCTTGGCCATGTTGGCGGGTACTCCCTTGTTCGCGCGTCGGTGCTTCCACGCTACTCGTCGTGGGGGTTATCTCGACATCAAGATACATGTCCTGTGGAGAGCGTCGACCGGGTACCTCCCTGTGCGGTGGATGCCAGGGTGGACGCGTGACCGAACTCCTCGTCGTGGGCGTCCTCGCCCTGCTGGTGATCGCTGCGGCCGCGGTGGTCGGACCGCGGGTCGGCGTCGCGGCCCCGCTGGTGCTCGTCGCGGTCGGGATCGTCGCCAGCCTGGTGCCGTGGATCCCGAACGCCGAGATCGACCCGGAGTGGATCCTCGCCGGCGTCCTGCCACCGCTGCTGTACTCCTCGGCGGTGTCGATGCCGGCCATGAACTTCCGGCGCGAGTTCGGCGCGATCAGCGGCCTCTCGGTCGTGCTCGTCGTCGCGAGCTCCCTGGTCCTCGGGGTGTTCTTCGCCTGGGTCATCCCGGGGCTCGGGCTCGCCTGGGGCATCGCCCTCGGCGCGATCGTCAGTCCGACGGACGCCGTCGCCACCTCGATCGTCAAGCAGACCTCGGTCTCCCGGCGGGTGATCGCGATCCTCGACGGCGAATCGCTCCTCAACGACGCCACCGCGCTCGTGCTGCTCCGCTCGGCGATCGCCGCCGGCGCCGCGTCGTTCTCGTTCTGGGGTGCGGTCGGGGACTTCGCCTACGCCGTCGCGGTGGCCGTCGCGATCGGCGGGGTCGTCGGTTGGCTGAACCTGCGGGTGCGGTCTCACGTCCCGAACCCCGCGGTGAACACCGCCCTGTCCTTCGCGGTGCCGTTCGTCGCGTCCGTCCCCGCCGAGGCGATCGGCGCGTCGGGCCTCGTCGCCGCGGTGGTGGCCGGCCTGGTCACGGGCATCCGGGCGCCGCGGGTGCTCCCGCCGAACCACCGCCTGTCCGACGCGCAGAACTGGGGCACCGTCGAGTTCGTGCTCGAGGGCGCGGTGTTCCTCGTGATGGGTCTGGAGCTCGCCTCCATCGTCGCCGACGTGCAGGCCGACCACGCCGGCGTCCTCCCGGCACTCCTCATCGCCGTCGGGGCACTCCTGCTGACGGTGCTGGTCCGAGCCGCGTACGTCGCACCCCTGCTGTTCGGCCTGTCCAGGGGTGCCCGGCGCGGCCAGCGCCTGCAGGGACGGCTGGAGGAGTACCAGGAGGCGGACGACGACGCCGCGGCACGGGCGCTCCAGGACCACCGCTTCGGCCGCCGGACGCCGTCCGAACGCGACCTGCAGCGGTTCGGGACGCGCGTCCGTCGGATGCTCGCGGACATCCGGTACTTCCGCAAGGCGCCGATGGGCTGGCGCGAGGGCACCGCGGTGGTCTGGGCCGGCATGCGCGGTGCCGTCACGGTCGCGGCCGCGCAGACGCTCCCGGAGCACACCCCCGAACGGTCCCTGCTCGTGCTGGTCGCGTTCGCCGTCGCCGGACTGTCGTTGCTGGTCCAGGGCGGCACGATCGGACCCCTGCTGCGCCGGATCAGCCCGCCGAGGGCCGACACCACGAGCGACGACGGCGAGGAACGGGGTCGCCTGATGGCGGTGATGCGCTCGGCCGCCGAGGCGGTGCGGACGGACGACGTCGACCGCCTGACACCGCGCACCCGCGAGGAGCTGCAGGCGGCCGACCCCGCCGAGCTCCGCGCGTGGTTCGGCCGCGAGAAGACGCGGCGGCTCCAGGTGCTCGACGCGCAGCGGGCCGCGCTGCTCGACGCCCGCGACGACGGCGTGTTCGACGCCGAGGTGCTCGAGTCGGTGCTGCGGAACCTCGACGCCGAGCAGATCGCACTCGAACTCCGCGGCGACGCGGCGGGCTGACCGCTGCACCGCGGCGAGCGCGCGGCACATGCGGGCACTCCCCGGACTGGAGGCTCGTGGTCGCGCCCGGCGGTCCCCGTCAGTGTCCGAGCGTGATCCGGAAGACCCGGACCCCGGCGGTCTGCAGCGCCGCGAGCCCGAGCCGCATCCGCAACGTGCGGAACGGCCGCGTGACGGTGTTCAACGCGGCGGCCGACCCCATCTGGTGGAGCACCTCCGTCGTCAGCGTGCGTTCGAGCTTCGGCACCAGCCGCGTCGCACCCGACACCGTCACCACGATGCGGACCGCGTTCGGCGCGAGCAGGGGACCGATGCGTTCCGCCGTCTCCTGCGCCCGGTGGAACGCGGGGTCGTCGCCAGGGCGGCGGATCGCGATGACGGCGAGGTCGGCCGACCCCTTCTCGGTCGGGTCGGGGAGGTCGTCCGCCTCGACGACACGCATCCGGGTGGCGTCCACGCCGGCGCGCACCGACGCCGCCCGGAGCACCGGGAGGAGGTCCTGGGTGCCGGCCAACACGACGTGCGCCGTCCGGAGGTCGATGGGGTCGTGCCGCTCCCGCGATGTTCGGGCCATGAGGGGTCCTTCCGCTCGCTTGCTGTGGACACTACTGATCCCGACGGGGAGACGCCGCCCGGGTGGGGCTCTCCGAGGGCCGGTGGACGACACGTGACGCCGACGGGGGGCTGTACAACCGGACAGGTTCGTGCAGAATGGTCTGCGGCCATGACGACTGCACCCGACACAGACCAGCATCCCGGCACCCCCGTGGTGCACACGTCCCGTCGTGCTGCCCTCGCAGCAGAACGCGCCGCAGCGCAGGCCCGGCCGTCGAAGCCGATGCGGCCGGCCGAGCCGAAGGCGCCCTCCACGCCGGCGCGCGTCGCCCGGACGACGCGCACCACCGCGCCGGCCCGCGTCACCCAGACGACGCGCACCACCGGTGCCGCACGCACGACGAAGCACCGCACCAGCCGCCTCACGGTCACGAGCGCCGTCGCGGCCGTCGCGATGTTCGCCGCCTCCGCGATGCCGGCCCACGCGAGCGCCGGCACGTCCAGCGCCACGTCCACCCTGGCGCCGACGGTCCGCACGCAGGACTACGCGGTCACCCAGGTGGTCGCGACGGCCACCACGACCCGTGACGGCTTCACCGTCGGCGGTGGCCGTTCCGGAGGCGACGCCGCCGCCGGCGCCGAGGTCACCTTCGGCGGCGAGGTCCGTTCGCCGTTCCCCGGCCCCGTGCGGATGAGCTCCGGCTTCGGGTACCGGCCGGCCCCGTGTGCGGCGTGCTCCTCGCTCCACCAGGGGCTCGACTTCAACCCGGGGATGGGCGCACCGATCGGGGCCGTCGCCGCGGGCACGGTCCGCGTCTCCGGCACGTACTTCTCCTACGGCAACGCGGTCATCATCGACCACGTGGTCGACGGCCGGAAGGTCTCGACCCTCTACGGCCACATGATCCCGGGCTCGTCTCCCCTGCAGGTCGGCGACGAGGTGACCGCGGGGCAGTTCGTCGGGCTGGTCGGGTCGTCGGGTGTCTCGACCGGGGCGCACCTGCACCTCGAGGTCCTCATGGACGGGTCGCTGCCGATCGACCCGCGCGCCTGGATCCAGTCCCACACCGGCCGCGCGCTCTGACCCGAACGCTCAGCTGCCTCCGGGGCAGAGCCCAGCGTCCCTGTGCAGGATCACAGCATGGACGACTGCCACAGACCTGACAGCCTGACCGTCACCCGCACCACCACCACCACCACCACCGGCCGGACGAGCCGCTGATGGGCGCCGACACGTGGATCGCCTTCGGGCTCGTGGTCCTCTTCGTGCTCGTCGGCGGGGTGTTCGCCGCCGCCGAGATCGCGCTCGTCTCGCTGCGGGAGTCGCAGCTGCAGCAGCTCGAACGGCGTGGGAACCGCGGCGCCCGCGTGGCCGCACTCGGCCGCGACCCGAACCGCTTCCTGTCCGCCGTGCAGATCGGCGTCACCGTGGCCGGCTTCTTCTCCGCCGCGTACGGCGCGTCCTCGATCGCCCCGGACGTCGCGCCGCTGTTCGCCGGCCTCGGGCTCGACCGGGCGGCGGCCGAGACGGTCGCGCTCGTCGCGATGACCCTCGTCATCGCCTACCTCTCGCTCGTCTTCGGCGAACTCGTCCCGAAGCGCCTCGCCCTGCAGCGCGCCGAGGGCTTCTCGATGCTCGTCGCACCGACGCTCGACCGGTTCGCGGCCGTGATGCGCCCGGCGATCTGGGTGCTCTCGACGAGCACCGACGCCGTCGTCCGGCTCCTCGGCGGGGACCCGGACGCCCGCAGCGCGTCGATGAGCACCGAGGAGCTCCGCGGGCTCGTCGCCGAGCACGACGCCATCGACGAGCAGGGGCGCCGGATCGCCAGCGGGGCGCTCGACGCCCAGGACCGCATCCTCCGTGAGTCGATGCGCCCGTGGTACGACGTCGCGACGCTCGACGCCGGGCAGCGGATCGCCGCCGCCACCGAGGCCGCGCTCGACCTCGGGCACACGCGCTACCTGGTCACCGCCGGCTCCCGCGACGAGGTGACCGGGTTCGTGCACCTCCGTGACCTCCTCCGTGCGGCGGACCCGACCGCTCCGACGTCGTCGGTCGTCCGACCGGTGGCGGCGTTCCCGGAGACGAAGTCGCTGTCGAGCACGATCGCGGAGCTCCGCACCGCCGGACAGCAGATCGCCCTCGTCGTCGACGAGTACGGGGGCAGCGCCGGGATGGTGACGCTCGAGGCCCTGCTCGAGGACCTCGTCGGCCCGATCCGCGACGAGTACGACCGTCCGTCCTCGGAGGACGGCGTCGACGGGTCGACCGTGCTCGAGGACCTCGCCGCGGAGGGCGGCCCGGTGCTCCCGGACGGCGACTACGAGACGGTCGGTGGCCTGGTCCAGGTGCACCTGGACCGTGTCCCACGTGTGGGCGACGTCGTCGAGGTGGGCGGACACCGGGTCACGGTGACCGCCATGGACGGTCACCGGGTCGCCCGCGTCACGGTCGAGCAGGACGTCGAGCAGCACGCCGAGCAGGACCTCCAGCACGACGCCGAGCGGCTCGCGACCGGTTGACCGACCCGACGCATCGCCGACCGACGGACGCAGCGGGCCACCGGCTGACGGGTCCCACCGGTACCTGCCGCCTTCCCGGGCGCAGGACGTAGCCTTCTCGTCATGGGTATCGACGTGCGCAGCGAGATCCGCGACTTCCTCTCCTCACGACGGGCCCGGATCACGCCCGACCAGGCGGGCATGCCGTCGTTCGGCGGCGGCGTCCGGCGTGTCCCCGGTCTCCGCCGGCACGAGGTCGCGATGCTCGCCGGCGTCAGCGTCGACTACTACACGCGGCTCGAGCGCGGTTCGCTCAAGGGCGTCTCGGACAGCGTGCTCGACGGTCTCGCCGGCGCGCTGCAGCTCGACGAGGACGAGCGGACCCACCTGTGGGACCTCGCGCGGCTCGCGAACTCCGGCGTGAAGACCATGCACCGGACCATGCCGACGCGGGTCCGCCCCGGCGTGCAGCGCCTCCTCGACGCGATCACCGGCGCCCCGGCGTGGGTGCGCAACGAGCGCGGCGACGTGCTCGCGGCGAACGAGCTCGGCCGTGCCCTGTACGCGCCGATGTTCGCCGGTCCAGGACGCCCCGTGAACACCGCCCGCTTCACGTTCCTCGACCCGGCCGCCCGCTCGTTCTTCCGGGACTGGGCGCAGACCGCCAGGGAGTCCGTCGCGATCCTCCGTGCCGCGGCGGTGGCGAACCCCTGCGAACCCGGACTCGTCACCCTGGTCGGCGAGCTCTCCACCCGGAGCGAGGAGTTCCGCACGTGGTGGGCCGAGCACGACGTCCGCGTGCACCGGACCGGCCGCAAGCGGATCGACCACCCGGTCGTCGGCGACCTCGACCTCGACTTCGAGGCGCTCGAGCTCGTCGCCGACCCGGGGCTCACCATGTTCACGTACAGCGCGGAACCGGGCTCGCCGTCCGAGCGGTCGCTCGCGCTCCTCGGCACCTGGGCCGCGACGGAACGGGCGGAGCAGGTCGCCGCCCTGCGCGCCGCGGAGTCCGAGTCCGTCGAGTGACCACGGGCGACCGCCGACCGGAGCCCGTGTTCGTCCGGGCGGTCAGGACGGCCCTCGGTCCGGCGCGCACGGTCCTCGTCGTCGGTGGCGGGACGGTCCCCTACGACCCTGCGGACCGGGACGTCACCGTCGTGGAACCCGTGCAGGACCTGCCGTTCCCGGACGGTGCGTTCGACGCGGCACTGACGGCGTTCTCCGTGCACGCGTGGGCCGAGCCGGAGCACGGGCTCGCCGAACTGCGCCGCGTCACGTCCGGACCGGTCGTCGTGCTGACGCGCGACCCGGACCGCGTCCGGGCGCACTGGCTCGCCGAGTACGCGCCCGACGTGGTGGCGGCGGACGCCGGGCGGCTCCCCGCGGTCGACCGCATCGCCGCCGCCCTCGGCGGGGACGTCACCACGACGCCGCTGCCCGTGCCCTTCACCTGCGTCGACGGGTTCGCAGAGGCCTACTACGGCCGGCCGGAGCGGTTGCTCGACGCCGGCGTCCGGAAGACCGACCCGGCATGGGCCCTCGTCGACGAGATGACCGCGGCCCGGAGCGTCGCGGCACTCCGCAGCGCCCTCGAACGCGGCGCCTGGGACGACCGGCACGGCCGTCTCCGGGTCAGCCCGTCGCACGAGGGGTCTGTCGTCCTGGTGACGGCGACGCCTACACTGGGCGCATGAGCACCCGTTCCGAGGAGGTCGTCGGCGCCCCCAGCGCCGGCATCAGGGCCTGACGCCCCCCGGTCGTGTCCGTCGGACACGACCGCCGATCGTCGATCCCACTCGGCGTCGTCCCTCCTCCCGGAACACCCGCTCGGTGCGGCGCACGCCTGCGCCCCGAGCGGCTCGACAGAACGGTGCACCATGCTCCCCCTCGACGAGAAGACCATCCGCGCGTCCTTCGTCAACGCCTCCCGCAAGGAGACCAGCGTCCTCACCCTGCCCACGGGCTTCGACGAGGTCGTCTGGGACGACCTCGACTTCATCGGCTGGCGCGACCCGAAGACCGCCCGGCGCGCGTACGCCGTCGTGCCGACCCTCGACGGCACGGTCGTCGGCATCCTGTTCCGGCAGGCCGACGCCGCACCGAACGCCCGGGCGCAGTGCTCGTGGTGCCAGGACGTGACGCTCCCGAACGACGTCGTGTTCTGGAGTGCGAAGCGCTCGGGTCCGGCCGGCCGGAACGGCAACACCGTCGGCACGCTCGTCTGCGCGGAGTTCCAGTGCTCGCGGAACGTCCGGAAGCTGCCGCCGCTCGCCTACGAGGGCCACGACCGCGAGGCCGCCAGGACCCGCCGCATCGAGGACCTGCAGCTGCGCGTCGCGGCGTTCGCCGCGGACGTCTGAGCCGATCCACGGCGGACGGGAGGTCCGTGGCCGGACCGCAACGAGCCTCCCGTCCGACGCCGCCCCGTTCCAGGGCCGTGCCCACCGACCCAGGGGACATCGGACGGAAACTCCCGTGAAACACGCGTTCCATAGCGTGGCCGCATGGAGATCGGCGACCTCGACGACGCGACCGCCCCCGACGCCGCGGCCGTGGTGCGGGGGTGGGCCGACGTGCCCGCCTGGGTGGACGCGCTCGTCGCGGCCCGGCCGTTCGGGTCGGTCGCGGCACTGATCGCGCGTGCCCGGACCGAGGCGGCGCACTGGGGCGCGGCCGAGCTCGACGCGGCGCTCGCCCACCACCCGCGCATCGGCGAGCGCGCGACGGACGCGTCCTCGGCTCGTGAGCAGTCATCGATGCGGACCGCCGACCAGGACGTCGTAGACCGCATCGCCGCCGGGAACGTCGCCTACGAGGAGCGGTTCGGCCGGGTGTTCCTCGTGCGCGCCGCCGGACGGACCCCGGACGAGCTCCTCGGCGAGCTCACGCGTCGGCTCGGGAACGACCCGGCTGCCGAGACGGCCGCGGCGGTCGACGCGCTGACCGACATCGCCGTGCACCGGATCCGCGCGACCTTCGCGGTGCCGCACCTGACCACGCACGTCCTCGACGCCACGTCCGGGACTCCGGCCACGGGCATCGGTCTGACCCTCCGCACCGCGGCCGGCGACGTGATCGCGTCCGGCACGACCGATGCCGACGGGCGCGCTGCCCTCGGCCCGGACGTGCTCCCCCGCGGCGACCTCGAGCTCCGTTTCGCGACCGGTGCGTTCTTCGCCGCCGCCGGCGTCCCGACCTTCCACCCGTCCGTGACCGTGGCGTTCACCGTCACCGGCACGGAGCACCTGCACGTGCCCCTGCTGTTGAGCCCCTTCGCCTACAGCACCTACCGAGGGAGTTGACCCGATGCCCGAGACCACCGTCCACCTGGGACCGAACAAGTACGGCAAGGCCGAGAACCGCCTGGTGCGCATCACCCGACACGGCGACCGGCACGAGATCGCCGACCTGACGGTGACGTCGCAGCTCATCGGGGACTTCGTCACGTCGTTCACCGCCGGGGACAACGCGTCGATCATCGCGACCGACACCCAGAAGAACACCGTGTTCGCCTTCGCGAAGGAGTACGGCGTCGGGGCCCCCGAGGAGTTCCTCGCGACCCTGGCCACGCACTTCACCGACGAGTTCGACTGGGTGACCGGCGGGGTCTGGCAGGCTGAGATGCACCCGTGGGAGCGGATCACCGTCGCCGGGCAGCCGCACGACCACTCCTTCCGGCGGACGGGTGCCGGCACCAGGCTCGCGACCGTCCAGGTGTCCGACGGGGTGCGGCACGTCACCGGCGGCGTGCAGGACCTGGTGGTGCTGAAGTCGACGGGCTCCGAGTTCCACGGGTACCCGCGGACGCGGTTCACCACGCTGCCCGAGGTCACCGACCGGATCATGGCGACCGAGGTCACGGCGCGGTGGCGGTACCTCCCGGAGGCGGTCGAGGCGGGGATCGACTACGACGGCCTGTACGACGAGGTCGTCGCCGTGATGCTCGAGCAGTTCGCCACCGTGCACTCGTACGCGCTGCAGCAGACCCTCTTCGCGATGGGCCGTGCGGCGATCGAGCTCCGGCCGGAACTGGCCGAGGTGCGGTTCTCGATGCCGAACAAGCACCACTTCGTCGTCGACCTGTCCCCGTTCGACATGACGAACGAGAACGAGGTCTTCATCGCCGCCGACCGCCCCTACGGCCTCATCGAGGGCACCGTCGTCCGCGACGGCGTCGAGGACGCCCCGGCGGCCTGGGAGCACCTGCCCGCCTTCATCTGACCCACGTCCCGACGGACGGACGGGAGGCTCGGTGCCAGCTGGCACCGAGCCTCCCGTCCGCGCGTGGCCGGTGGGACTACCGGCCGATGCCCGACATGTCGGGGTAGCGGTCGCCGGTGGGCGCGGGGAGCGCCGACAGGCGCGCCACCTGGTCCGCCGTGAGCGAGAGGTCGGCTGCGCCGACGTTCTCCTCGAGCCGGGTGACCTTCTTCGTGCCGGGGATCGGGACGACGTCGTCGCCCTGGGCCAGCAGCCAGGCGAGTGCGACCTGCGCCGGGGTGGCCCCGGCCTCGTCGGCGACGGCCTTGACCTCGTCGACGATGCGCATGTTCGTCTGGAACGCCTCCTCCTGGAAGCGCGGGTTGTGGCGACGGAAGTCGTCGTCGTCGAGGTCCGACGGCTTCGTGATCGCGCCCGTCAGGAACCCGCGTCCGAGCGGCGAGTAGGGCACCAGGCCGATGCCGAGTTCGCGGAGCGTGGCGAGCACGCCGTCCTCGGGGTCGCGGGTCCACAGCGAGTACTCGCTCTGCAGGGCCGTGACCGGGTGCACGGCGTGGGCCTTCCGGATCGTGTCGACGCCCGCCTCGGACAGCCCGACGTGACGGATCTTGCCCTCCTGTACGAAGCCGGCGAGCTGACCCATGACGTCCTCGATCGGCGTCTTCGGGTCGACCCGGTGCTGGTACCAGAGGTCGATGTGGTCGGTGCCGAGCCGCCGCAGCGACCCCTCGAGGGCGATGCGCACCGAGTCGGGGTCGGAGCTGACCTCACGCTCGGTGCTCGGCGTCGTCTCGCCGGGCGTGTGGGTGATGATGCCGAACTTCGTGGCGAGGACGACGTCGTCGCGGCGGTCCTTGATCGCGCGGCCGACGAGTTCCTCGTTGACGTAGGGGCCGTACATCTCGGCCGTGTCGATGAGCGTGACGCCCAGGTCGAGTGCGCGGTGGATCGTGCGGATCGACTCGTCGTCGTCCGTCCCGGCGCCCGAGTAGAAGGCGCTCATCCCCATGGTGCCGAAGCCGATCGCGCCGACCTCGAGATCTGCGAGCTTCCGTGTCTGCATGGTCCCGGTCTACTCCGGGTGCCCGGTTGGAGGGAGGCACCGGTCGTACCGGTCAGGGAGCGACCCCGTTCGGTGTGGATCCTCCAAGGTCCTGGTCAGCCGGTGCCGTGTCTGCTGGAGTCGGGTCCGTGAACCTGTACTTCCGGCTGTTCCTGCTCCGCCTGCGCGTCCGACGCGGACCACGCCTGTCGCTCTGGGACGAGGCGAGGACGCCGTTCCGGGTGACGCTCACCGACCTGGACCCGCTCCGGCACGTGAACAACGGCAAGTACCTGTCGCTGCTCGACCTCGGCCGACTCGACCTCATGCTCCGCGCCGGGTTCTGGGACGCGCTCCGTGACCGCGGGTGGTTCCCGGTCGTGGCGGCGCAGACGATCACCTACAAGCGGTCGCTGACGCTCGGGCAGCGGTTCGACCTCCGGACGCGGGTGCTCGGCGTGGACGAGCGGTCCGTGTACCTCGAGCAGACGTTCGTCCGGCGCGGCGGGGTCGTCGCCCGCGCGGTCGTCCAGGCGCGGTTCCTGCGGTCCGGTGGCGGGCACGTGTCGCCGGCGGAGCTGCTCGACGCGGTCGGCGGGGCGCCGGAGGACCTGGCCCTGCCCGCGTGGGTGGCGGCGTGGGCGAGCGCGGTGCGGATCAGCGGCGACGGGTCGTGACGCGCACGACTCGGTCCGGACGGGTCGGCGCGGCCGGCACGGCCCGGACGGCTCGGTCCGGACGGGCGAGTAGACAGGTCGCGTGACCGAGGGACGCAGCAGCGCACGCAGGACGACCACCCGCCGAGGACTCATCGCGGGGGGTGTCGGCCTCGGGGTCGCCGGAGTCCTCGCAGCGTGCACACGGGCCCCGGCACCGCGACCCTCGTCGTCGTCCTCGGCGACCCCGTTCACGCCGCCGTCGTCCGGGCCGGACTCCTGGGACGCGCTCGCCGCCGCGGTGTCCGGGACGCTGCTGCGCTCGGGGTCCCCGGGGTGGGACGGGGCACGGGTCCTCGAGAACCCGCGGTACGACGACGCCGACCCGCAGGGCATCCTCCGGGTGGCGAACGCCGACGACGTCGTCGCGGGGCTCGCGTTCGCCCGGAACACCCGGACCCCGGTGGCGCTCCGGGCCGGCGGGCACTCCTACACGGGCTGGTCGGCGGGCGGTGCAGCGGGGACGGACGTGCCCCGGTCGCTCGTCATCAGCACGCAGGCCCTCGACCACGTCGCCGTCTCCGGGGACTCCGTCACGATGGGCCCCGGCGCACGGCTCGCCGACGTGTACGCCTCGCTCGCCCGGGCCGGGCGGGCGATCGGCTCCGGGTCCTGCCCGACGGTCGGCATCGGCGGGCTGACGCTCGGCGGTGGGGTCGGTGTGCTCGTCCGGTCCTTCGGGCTCACGTGCGACCAGCTCACCGGCGCGACGGTCGTCACCGCGGACGGGGCCGTTCACGAGGTCTCGGCCAGCCGGGAGCCGGACCTGTTCTGGGCCTGTCGGGGCGGTGGCGGCGGGACCGTCGGCGTCGTGACCTCGCTGACCTTCCGGACCCAGGCCGCGCCCGATGTCCTGCTGTTCCAGATCGCCTTCCCCTGGTCGGCGGCCGCGGACGTCGTGCGCGCCTGGCAGGACTGGGCGCCGAAGGCCGACCGGCAGCTCTGGTCGACGCTGAAGCTGCTCGGAGGATCCCGGCACAGCACCCCGAGCGTGACCGTCACCGGGACGTGGACGGGTGCCAAGTCGGGCGCGGACAGCAGCGTCGACGGCTTCATCCAGGCGACCGGAGCCACGCCGACCTCGCACACGGCGACGGAGCTCACCTACGGGCAGGCGATGGCGCAGCTCGCCGGGAAGGCGCAGCGGGTCTCCGAGGCGGCGACCTCGTCGATCGGCGGCACGGCCCTGAGCGACGCGCAGATCGGCGTGCTCGTGCAGCAGGCCGCGGATGCCAGCACGGTCGCCGGCCTGCTCGAGGGCGGCGTCGCGCTCGACGCGCTCGGCGGGGTCGTGGCCGACGTCGGCCGGACGGACAGCGCCTTCCCGTGGCGGTCGGCTCTCTGCACGGTGCAGTACACCGCGGTGTTCGCCGACGGTGCCGACCCGGCGCCCTTCGACGCGTACGTGCGGGGGTTCCGGGCGGCGATGGTGCCGGCGTGGGGCGACGGCGCGTACGCGAACTACTGCGACGCGGCGATCACCGACCCGGCGGCGTACTTCGACGTCAACACCTCGCGCCTGCACCGGATCGCGGAACAGGCCGACCCGGACGGGCTGTTCGCCCAGCCGCACTGGGTGTGACCGGTCGACGAGCCCACGCAGCACTGCAGAACGGACACAGCACCGCGGATCTCCGCGGTGCTGTGTCCGTTCGGTGGTTCGGTCGTGGTGCTCGCGTCAGCGACGGAAGTAGGCGTTCGAGGAGGGGAGGAACATCAGGACCGTGGCGATGATCACGGCGATGAGGCCGATCGTCCCGAGGATGCTGAACGCGCTCACGACGCCGAGGACCTGCAGGATCGCCAGGACGAGCAGCACGATGCGCGCCCAGTTCCGGCCGTCGCGCATGCGGAACACGATGAAGAGCTCCACGATGGCGATGATGATGGCGATGACGCCGCCGATCACCACGGCGGTGCCGGCAGCGGCGCCCTGGACCTGCGATCCGGCGGCGATCAGGCCGACGATGCCGCCGATGATCCCGACCAGGACCGTCACCAGCCACAGGACGAACGAGATGGTGACCGTTGTCGGACGACCCGACGCGGAGGAGCTGCTCATGGTGTGTTCCCTTTCGTGACCGGCACTGGCCGCGGCAACCCGATGGTTGCTCAGCGCCGAACGTAGTCGTGTACCCCGCTCCCGTCCGCACTCCTACGATGTGCGCATGGACATCGAGCCGTTCGTCGTCGCCGACGCCGCCGCCTGGCGGGCGTGGCTCGACACGCACGAGGACACATCCGACGGGGTCTGGCTCGCGCTCGCGAAGAAGGGCACGACCGAACCGACGACGCTGACGTACGCGCAGGCCCTCGACGAGGCGCTCTGCTCCGGCTGGATCGACGGCCAGAAGCGGAGCCTCGACGCCGCGGTGTTCCTGCAGCGGTTCACCCCGCGTCGGAAGGCGTCGCTCTGGTCGGAGCGCAACATCGGACTCGTCGCCGCGCTGGTCGCCGCCGGTCGGATGCGGGACCGCGGCCAGGCCGAGATCGACCGCGCGAAGGCCGACGGGCGGTGGGAGCGCGCCTACGCCGGGGCGGCGAGCGCGACCGTGCCGGACGACCTGCGCGCGGCACTCGATGCCGTGCCCGCTGCAGCGGTTCTCTTCGCCGAGCTCGACGCGACGAACCGGTACGCGGTGCTGCACCGGGTGACGACCGCCCCGAGTCCGGGTGCCCGGGCGGACCGCGTCGCGAAGCTGGTCGGGATGCTCGACCGCGGCGAGACCCCGTACCCGAGGACGCCGGCGCGACGACGTAGCGGGTCCGAGAGCGCCGGGCCAGGGGGACATCCCCGCTGAGGACGGTCCACCGCACCGGGGTAGACCGGATGCATGACCACAGGTACTGACACCACCACCCGTCCCGCGGACGCCTCCGGCACCTTCCGGATCGGCGGCGACCTCGAGGTGAACCGCCTGGGCTACGGCACCATGCAGCTCACCGGACCCGGCGTCTGGGGTCCGCCGAAGGACCACGACGAGGCGGTCCGCGTGCTGAAGCGCGCGGTCGAACTCGGCGTGAACTTCTTCGACACCGCCGACAGCTACGGTCCCTACATCGCCGAGGACCTGCTCCGTGAGGCCCTGCACCCCTACGGCGACGACGTCGTCATCGCCACGAAGGCGGGCCTGACCCGGACCGGCCCGAACGAGTGGCCGCCGGTCGGTCGTCCCGAGTACCTCCGCCAGGAGGCCGAGATGAGCCTCCGCCGCCTCGGGCTCGAGCGCATCGACCTGTTCCAGCTGCACCGCATCGACCCGAAGGTCCCGCTCGAGGACCAGGTCGGCGAGCTCAAGAAGCTCCAGGACGAGGGCAAGATCCGCCACATCGGTCTCTCCGAGGTGCAGGTCGACGAGGTGAAGGCGGCGCAGGAGATCGCCACGATCGTCTCCGTGCAGAACCTCTACAACCTGCAGAAGCGCGACGCCGAGGAACTCCTCGACTGGTCGACCGAGCAGGGCATCGGCTTCATCCCGTGGTTCCCGCTCGCGACCGGTGGTCTGACCGGCGACGACTCGCCGCTGACCGACCTCGCGAAGCGCAAGGACGCCACCCCGGCGCAGGTGGCCCTCGCCTGGCTGCTCAAGCGCTCGCCCGTCATGCTCCCGATCCCGGGCACGTCGAGCGTCGCGCACCTCGAGGACAACCTCGCCGGTGCGACCATCGAGCTGTCCGACGACGAGTTCGCCGAGCTCTCCCGCCTCGGCGAGTGAGCCCGTCGACCCCGGTGTCGCCCCACGCGGGACGGCACCGGGGTCGCTCCACGTTCAGCCCGTGATGGCGGCCAGCGCGGGCGCGACGACGGCGCTGAGCTCCTCGGCGGGGTGGCTGAGCAGGCCCTTCACCATCCGGGTGTCGTCGTCGGCGAGGACCTCCGCCACCCCGGCGACGACCCCGTCGTACGCCTGCGCGACGACGCTCTCCGGGCTCGTCTTCGGCACGTCGAAGCGCGCGCCCATGTCGGTGTCGACCATGCCGACGAAGACGCCCGTCACGGTCGTTCCCTGCGCCGCAAGCTCGGTCCGCAGACCGTTCGTCGCCCCCCACGCTGCGGCCTTCGACGCCGCGTAGACGGTCGGGATCGGGATCCACGCGGCGAGGGACAGCACCGTCAGCACGGCACCGCCGCCGTTGCGGGCGAGCACCGGTGCGAAGGCCCCTGAGACCTTCATCGTGCCGAACACGTTCGTCGCGAAGACCGAGCGCAGCAGGTCGTCGTCGGCGTCCGCGATCGAGGTGTCCTCCGCGGGCGCGATGGCCGCGTTGTTCACGAGGAGGTCGACGTCGGGCGCCGCCTCGGCAGCCGCGGCGATCGAGCGGGCGTCGGTGAGGTCGAGGACGAGCGGCACGATGCGCGCGTCGTCCCACTGCCGGGGTGAACGCGCCGTCGCGTACACCTTGGCGGCGCCGCGCTCGAGCGCCTCGCGCACGAACCGCTCGCCGATCCCGCGGTTCGCTCCGGTCACGAGCGCGATCCTGCCGTCGAGTCGCTCAGTCATGGTCACTCCTGTAGGTTGGACGGAAAACGGGGACTTCCCCCGGATCAGTATGTGGGGAGTAACCCCACTTGTGTCAACCGCCGACGCGCAGATCGGAGACGCCATGGACCCGGCGACCACCAAGCCCCTGCGTGCCGACGCCCGTCGGAACCGCGACGCCATCGTCACCGCGGCACGGCAGGTCTTCGAGCAGGACGGCATCTTCGCGCCGATCGACGGCATCGCCACCGCAGCCGGGGTCGGCAACGCCACGCTCTACCGGAACTTCCCGACCCGGGACGACCTCCTCGCCGCGGTCATGACGGAGGCGTTCCAGGCCGCGCTCGACGACTCCCGCGAGCTCGAGGACCTGCCCGCCGGCGAGGCCCTCGCCGAGTGGATGTTCCGCGTGACCTGGCAGCTCCGGATCTGGCAGAACCTGCCGACCTGCATCGCCGGCGCCATCGGCGACGAGGACTCACCGGTCAGCGCGGTCTGCACGGGGCTGACCGAGCGGACGGCGGCGTTCCTCGCCCGGGCACAGGCCGACGGCGCCGCCACCGACGCGGCGAGCGCCGAGGACCTCTTCCAGCTGCTGACGTCGGTGTCCTGGGGGGTCGACCGCTTCGGCGACGACCGGCACCGCGCCCGTGACCGCGTCCGCCTCGCCACCGCCGGCGTCTTCCGCTGAGGACCCGGCACGACGGTCACCGCCCGACTACCGTTGGCCTCATGCAGCGACGCACCCTGGCCAGCACCGGCCGCGAGACATCCGTGATCGGCCTCGGCACCTGGCAGTTCGGCGGCGACTGGGGCCCGGTGGAGGACGCCGACGCCTTCGCCGTGATGGACGCCTCGTTCGAGTCCGGCGTGACGCTCTTCGACACCGCCGACGTCTACGGCGACGGCCGCAGCGAGGAGCTCATCGGCCGCTGGTTGCGGGCGAACGCCGACGCCGGCGTGACGGTCGCGACGAAGATGGGCCGGCGGGTCGAGCAGGTCCCGTCGAACTACACCGCGGCGGCGTTCCGGGGCTGGGTCGACCGCTCCCGGGCGAACCTGCAGCAGGACACGCTCGACCTCGTGCAGCTGCACTGCCCGCCGACCGCGGTGTTCGACGACGACGCCGTGTACGACGCCCTCGACGCACTCGTCGAGGACCGGTCGATCGCGGCCTACGGCGTCAGCGTCGAGACCGCGGACCAGGCGCTCACCGCGATGCGCCACACGGGTGTCGCCAGCGTCCAGATCATCCTCAACGCGTTCCGGCTGAAGCCGCTCGACGCCGTGCTGCCGACCGCGGTGGAGGCCGGTGTCGCGGTGCTCGCGCGCGTCCCGCTGGCCTCGGGGCTGCTCTCCGGCAAGTACACGACGGCGACGGACTTCGCCCCGGAGGACCACCGTTCCTACAACCGGCACGGTGAGGCGTTCGACCAGGGTGAGACCTTCAGCGGCGTGCCGTTCGAGGACGGCGTGCGGGCCGCGCAGGAGTTCGCCGCAGCCCTGCCCGAGGGGGTCTCGGTGCCGCAGGCAGCGCTCGCCTGGATCGTGGCGCAGGACGGCGTCACGGCGGCGATCCCCGGCGCGCGGAACGCCGACCAGGCACGGTCGAACGCCGCGGCCGGATCGCTCGACCCCGTCCCGGGACTCGACGCCACGGTGCACGAGCTCTACGACCGCTGGTTCCGCGCCACCGTCCACGAGCGCTGGTGACGCGCCGCACGGATCGACGCACCACGTGACGGACGGGAGGCACGGACCCAGCTGGATCCGTGCCTCCCGTCCGTGGGGTGGTGACGTCAGCGCGTGGTGATCACCTTGGTCGAGCCCGCGATCACCGCGGCGTCCTCACCGAGCGCGACCAGGGGGTCGCGCAGGCCGGTCGTCGTGCCGATCGCCTTGCGGAGGAAGTACCCGACGTAGCTGCCGACGATCGCGCCCACGGCGCCGAGGACGGCGCCCTCGATGCGGCGGTCGCGCTTGCCCGTCGTGGCGATGGCCGCTCCGACGAGCGCACCGGAACCCGCCCGGCCGATGAGGCCGGCGCCGGCGATCCGGTTCGGGGTCTTCGGCAGCTTGTCCCCGATGATCTCGCCGATCGCGCCGGCGACGAGCAGCCCGCGTCCCAGGTCGGTGCGGAACATCGGCCAGTCCTGCCAGGCCCCGGAGAGCCCTCGGTGGTCGCGGTTCAGGGCCAGCACGGCCAGGGGTGTCGCGCTGCGTCCGCCGCTCAGGATGCCGAGCAGCAGTGCTCGCGTGCCGGTGTGCTTGGTGTTCTTCGCCATCGTTCCTCGTCCTCCAGGAGTGTCGTGACCGACGCTACGCCCGCGCGCTGACGACGCTCAGCTCAGATGCCGAACTGCCGGTAGAACGAGGACGGGTCGGCGGCCAGCGAGGCCTTGACCATGGCGCTCCAGTCGTCGACCACGACCTCCATGGCGTCGCGCTGCACGCCGTCGAGCGCGGCGACCGCGGCGTCCATCGGATCGATCATCGGGCCCTCGTACCCGGCCATGATGTCGGTGTCCGCGGCGCCGAGGTGCAGCCCCAGCACGCTGATCCCCCGCGGTGCGAGTTCGAGTCGCACGGCGTTCGTCATGTTCCACTCCGCCGCCTTCGCGGCCGCGTAACCGCCGCTGCCGGGGTACGCGAACCACGAGAGCGCGGACAGGACGTTGACGATCCCGCCGCCGCCGTTGCGCTCGATGACCGGCGCGAAGGCCCTGATGACCGACAGGGTCCCCCAGAAGTGCGTGTCCATCTCGCGGCGGACGTCCTCGAGGTCGTCGAAGACGAGCGAGGACGTCGTCGCGATGCCGGCGTTGTCGACGAGCAGGGTCACGTCACCGGCACGCTCGGCGGCGGCCGTGACGGACGCCTCGTCGGTGATGTCGAGCGGCAGCACCTCGACGCCCTCGATGTCGACGAGCTCGGGTCGCCGCGCGGTGGCGTAGACCTTCGCGGCGCCACGTTCCAGCAGCTGCGTGACGAAGCGGCGGCCGATGCCGCGGTTCGATCCGGTGACGAGTGCGACCGATCCGGCGATGTCCATGGTGTCCTCCCGTCGCCCGGGCCCTTCCCGGGTGCGACGGAGGTACGCTAAGACCTCACGTGGATGTCAGGGGCAAGTCGGGGAGGGCACATGCGCATCGGAGACCTCGCGGCGGCGGCCGGGGTGAGCGTCCGGTCGCTCCGGTACTACGAGGAGCAGGGGCTGCTCACGGCGACCAGGACGGCATCAGGGCAGCGGACCTACGGGGACCAGGCGGTCGAGCGCGTCCGTCTCGTCCAGCAGCTCTACGCGGCCGGACTCGCGAGCCGGAGCATCGCCCGACTGCTGCCGTGCGTGGACGCCGGGGTCGCGACGGACGAGAGCGCCGCGCTCCTCGCCCGGGAGCGCGACCGCATCTCGACGCAGATCGCCGAGCTCGAGGCCGCGCGCGACCGACTCGACGAGGTCATCCAGATCAGCGAGCACCCGACGGCGGAGCACTGCCCGGCACTCCGCTCCGAAGCGACCGCGGCCGCGTGATGCTCCGCGTGGTGCGGTGGGCCGGGGCGACGGTCGTGCGGGTGCTGCAGGTGATGGCCGGGGTCGCGGACGCGATGGGGTCCGGCGGGGCGACGGGTCCGCGGGTCCCGCCGACGACGCCGCCCCGTGCTCGGCGCGACGACCACCGACCCTGACGTCGGTGGTCAGCCGCGTGGACTGACCACGCGCCGGTCCCCCGCGCACCAGCGCAGCACGAAGCCGGCGACGACCGCGCCGAGGGTGTCGGCAGCGAGGTCCCCGATCGTGTCGTCGTACCCGACGTAGATCGACGCGTCGAGGTACGTGTGCCCTGCCCACTCGAACATCTCCCACAGGCCGCCGATCGCCAGGCCGACGACCCCGCACACGACGACCGCCGTCACCCGGTGCACCGACCGGGCGTCGGGCAGGACGCCGAGGTCCGCACCGATGACACCGACCAGGGCGCTCAGCGCACCGAGGAGCAGCAGGTGCACGATCTTGTCCCAGCCGAACACCGTCGTGTACCACTCCAGGACGCTGCTCCAGCCGGCGACGAACACCAGCGCGCAGAGTACGACGTCGAACCCCGGTCGGAGTCCGAGGACCCGCGGGACGACGACCCCGAGCAGGGCCAGGGTCATCACCGCGAACGAGATCGCACCCCACCCGACCGCCGCGACCGGGATGCTCACGAGCGTCAGCACCCGGATGGTGTCGGCGGCCCACTCGGCCCCCCGCGGACGACGGAGGACGGTGGGCCCGGCGGACCGGACGATCGGGTGGCTCAACGGGGCTCCCAACGGAGGACGGCGTGCACGGGCAGGTGGTCGGAGGGCCAGGCGCCCGCCGGACGACGGGTCGAGATCGCCACGCGCTCCACGGTCACGCCCGTCTCCGGTGTGGTGTGGACGAGCACCCGGTCGAGTCGTGGGCGCCCCGGCCGCGGCTGGCCGTAGTGCGCGTACGTGCCGAGGGACGTCGGCGGGTCGGACACGAGGTCCCACGTGTCGCGGAGGCCACCGGCGCGGAGCACCTGCGCCGACGCGGACCGCTCGCCGGCGTTCCAGTCGGCCATCGCCACCGCCGGCAGCCCCGCGTCCTGCACGACGCGACCGAGGAGTTCCGCGGACTGGGTCCTGGCGAGCGGGGAGAACGGGTCGACGTGCGTCGCGACGCCGAGGAACCGCACGCCGGTGACGAGGTCGTCGAGCTCGACGAGGACCGCGATGCGCGGGAACGGCGCGCCCCATGCCCGGGACCCGATGCGTCCGGGGTCGGGCGCGAGGGCGATCGTCCGCGACCGCGCGACGCGCAGCCGTTCGGTGTCCACGAAACAGCCGACCCGCTCCCCGCCGCCACGTGCGCCGCGTCCGGCGACCACGGGCTGCCAGCGCGACCCGAGCGCCGTGGCGAGGTGGTCCACCTGGGTGGGCACGGCCTCCTGGACGGCCAGCAGGTGCGGCGCCTCGGACCGGACCAGGGTGGCGACGGCCGGGGCCCGCCGGGCCCACGCGTCCGGATGTCCCGGACGGAGATGCGGGACCGGGCGTCGCACGTTCATCGTCATGCAGTGCAGCGACTCCGGTGCGACGAGCCCGACCAGGGGGACGTCAGCGGTCATCGGCGGCGCACCACGGGCACCGGGCGTGTGCCGGCGAGCACCCGGCGCATGATCCGCCCCGGGGAGAACGCCCGGAGTCCGGACGTCCACATCGTCCGACCGGCCTTCCGGGTCCGGACCACGAGGCCCCACGGCTCCCGCACCGGCGTGCCGGACACCGAGGCGACGAGCCGCGCGTCGAACACCGTGCGCCAGGACGGGTCGAACTGGATGGACAGGTCCACGTCGTCGTGCACGAGCGGGTCGAACCGGTGCACGCGGTGCCGGACCGCCAGCCACGCCGCCCGACGCATCACCATGTTCGAACCGAAGAGCGGCGGCCGGGCCAGCGCCCCGGTCATGAGCAGGAAGTACGCGCGCATGTAGGCGATGTCCCAGAACACCGCGGCGACGGGACCGAGCCCGCGGAACACGCCTGGTCCGGTGACCGCGGTGACGAGCGGGTCGTCGAAGCGTGCGGCGGCGCGCTCCACCCAGTCGACGGGGAGCACGGAGTCGGAGTCGATGCGGGCGATCAGCGGCGAACCGGCGGCGTCGTACCCGCGGCTCGCGGCCGCCGCGATGCCGCGGACCGGCTCGTGCAGCAGGGTCGCGCCGGCAGTGCGGGCGACGGCGACGCTGTGGTCGGAGCTGCCGTTGTCGACGACGATCACCTCGGCGGGCGGCACCGACTGCGCCGCGAGCGACGCCAGGCAGTCGGCCAGCTGGTCGGCGTCGTCGAGCACCGGGATGACCACGGAGACGGCGCGCATCCTCCCAGCCAACCAAGGTGGTGCTGCGAGGTCCCGAAGCTCGGGCGCGGGGCGGGGGCGCGGGCGCGGACGCGGGCGCGGGCGCAGGGCGCGTCGAGGTTCCGGAATTGCGGCATCTCGGCGCGGTGGACCGGTCCGTCACGGAACCGGGGCGGACGTGAGCGGCGAGTCGTGGAACCCGGAGGGCACGGCCGGGAGGCTCGGCTCGGCTCCGCCACGCGCGACCGGCGCGCGGTGCGGCTAGGTTCGGGGCCATGACAGCAGCGCAGGATCGCGTCACCACCGCGGACGGCACCGCGATCGCGGTGTCACGGCGCGCGGGCGACGGGGACTCGGTGGTGTTCCTGCACGCGAACGTGGCTGATCGGCGCTCGTGGGGAGGCGTCGTCGAGGCGCTCGCCGGGACCGACCTCGACCTCGTGTCGTACGACCGGCGCGGTTTCGGGGACACCCCGCCAGCGGCCGACCCCGAGTCGTTCTCCCACCTCGACGACCTCGTCGCCGTGCTCGACGCCCTGGGGCTCGGACGGGTGGTGCTCGTCGGCAACTCGATGGGCGGGGCACTCGCGCTGGACGCGGCACTGGCGTGGCCCGGCAGGGTCGCCGGCGTGCTGCTCCTCGGTGCCGGAGTCTCGGGGATGACCGACGAGGACACGGCGTTCGACTGGGAGCTCGACCCGGCGACGGCGCCGCTGCTCGCCGTCACCGAGTCGCCCGATGCCACGCTCGACGACCGGCTCGCGGCGCTCGCGCACCTGTGGCTCGACGGCCCCGCCGCACCGGAGGGTCGTGTCGGCGGTCCGCCTCGCGCGCTGTTCGCGACCATGAACCGGCACATCCTCACCGTGGACGTGCCGGACGACGCCGGGTGGACCGGGACGGACACGTGGGCACGCCTCGGTGCCCTCCGCACGCCGGTGCTGACCACGTGGGGTGAGCTCGACGTCCCGGCGGACCTCCCCTTCTACGCGGAGACCGCCAGGCGCATCGGGCAGGGAGCCGGACGAGCGCTGCCCGGGGTGGCGCACCTGCCGGGGCTCGAACGCCCGGAGCTCGTGGCGGAGCTGGTGCGCGAGGTGGTCGCCGGCACCGCCTGACGACCACCACGACGACGGCGGTCAGGGTTCGACGTGCTCCAGGTCCTCGAGGAGGCTCTCGTGCGTCGGCTCCCAGCCGAGTGCCTCCCGCGTGTGGGCGCTCGACGCCGGCTGGTCCATCGCGAAGATCGGCCCGAACGGCCCGAAGGTCTCGTCCGCGACCCGCTCGACCGGCAGCCCGAGGCGACGGCCGATGACCTCGATGAGGTCGCGGACCCGGTCACCCTCGTCAGCGACGGCGTGCCACGCGGTCCCCGCCGGCGCCCGCTCGAGGGCGATGCGGAAGAGCACGGCGGCGTCCCGCGCGTGCACGGCCGGCCACCGCTGCTCCCCATCGCCCGGGTAACCAGCGACGCCGGACCGCCGCGCGGCCTCGGTGAGGAGGCCCGCGAACCCGCCGGTGCCGTCCGCGTGCACCGTGCGGGGTAGTCGGATCGCGGAGCCCCGCACGCCGCGCTCGGCCAGGTCGAGCGCGGCGATGACCGATCGGGCACGGTCGGCGACCGGCCCTTCGAGGGGCAGCGGGTCGGACTCGGTCGACGGTCGACCGGGCGCCCAGGGTGTTCCCGAGACGACGACGAACGGCCGATCGGAGCCGACGAGCTCCTCGCCGAGGGCAGCCATCGCCGCGGACTCCTCGGCCATGCCGGCCGCGAGCGACTCGGGCGAGCCGTAGTCGTTGGAGAACGCGAGGCTCACGACGCCCTCGGCAGCGCGGGCACCGGCACGGAGGACGTCGAGGTCGGCGAGCGCTCCGGCGACGGGGGTCGCGCCGGCGGCGGTGAGCGTCGCGGCGGATCGGTCGGACCGCGCGAGGGCGGAGACGGTGTGGCCAGCCGAGACGAGTTCGGCGACGACGGCGGTGCCGATCGTGCCGGTCCCGCCGGTGATGAAGACGTGCATGGGTGCTCCTCGAGTGATGGGACTGTTGTCTCATCACCGTACACCTGCGATGGGACGATTGTCCCGTCGCGTATGATCGTCGCATGGTGCGATGGGAACCCGGGGCTCGGGAACGACTGGTCCTGGCCGCGGTCGACCTCTTCTCGGAGCAGGGCTACGACGCCACGACCGTCACGCAGATCGCCGAGCGCGCGGGCGTCACGAAGAGCACCTTCTTCCGGCACTTCCCCGACAAGCGCGAACTCCTCGTCGCGGGGCAGGAGACCCTCAGCCGACTGCTCGCCTCGGGCATCTCCGACGCAGCACCCGGGTGCACGCCACTCGACGCCGTCGCCGCCGGACTCCAGCGGGCATCGGAGGAGATGGGCCCGATGAACCGGGAGCTCGGCCCCCGACTCAAGGCCGCGGTCGCCGCGAGCGCGGAGCTCCAGGAGCGGGACGCCCTGAAGCGCGTCGGGATGGCGGCGGCCATGACCGAGGCACTCGTCGCCCGCGGTGTCGCCGAGCCGGCCGCCCGGCTGGCGAGCGAGATGGGCGTGCTGGCCTTCAAGCAGGGGTTCGACCGGTGGTCGGGTGGCGACCGGTCCGACGACGACCGTCTCGACCACCACGCCCTCGAGGCACTCGCGGAGCTCCGGGCGGCGGCAGCGGCGCTGGGCTGAGGCCCGGGTCCGGGTCCGGGTCCGGGTCCGCCGAGGTTCCGGAATTCTGGAACCTCGGGGCGCCCGACCAGCAGGTTGCGGAACCTGGGCGGACGTGAGCGGCGAGTCGTGGACCCCCGAGGAGCCCGCCCGCCGCATCAGTCACGCGCGGTCGTGCAGCGTGATCTGGTAGCCGTCGGGGTCGGCGAAGGCGAACGTCCGGCCGAACGGACCGTCGAAGGGCGCGGTGACGATCGTGTGGCCGTCGGCGACGAGCGCGTCGTGGATCTGCTGGACGTCCGTGGCGTGCATCCAGATCGCGACACCGATGCCGGGCTGCGGCGTCGACTCGATGTCGGTGCCCGGGATGACGTCGCGGAGGGCGAAGGCGATCGGCTTGGTTTCGAAGACGACCGCGTGCGGGGGCCCGGCCGGCGAACGGACCAGCCCGAGGTACCGCTCGTAGAACGCCTGCGAAGCGGCGAGGTCGGTCGCCTGGAGGTTGATGAAGTCGGGGCCGGTGACGGGCATGGAGTGCTCCTTCGTTGTGTGTCAGTCTTCTGACACGGCTCAACCTATGTCAGACTACTGACATGCGTCAAGACGACCCCGGCATCGATCTCGAGACGTCGCTCGGCTACCTGCTCAAGGAGGCGGCGAGCGCACTCCGAGCCGCGATGGAGGCCGTACTGCGTCCCCTCGGACTCACGATCACGCAGTACTCGTGCCTGGAGCTGCTGGCGCAGCGGCCGGGGCTGTCGAACTCGGAGCTGGCGCGGGGCGCGTTCGTCACGCGGCAGTCGATGAACGTGCTGTTGCAGGCGTTCGAGCGGGACGGCCTCGTCACGCGGCCGGCAGCGGCGCCGGTCGGGAAGACGCTCCCCACGGAACTGACCCCGCGCGGGCGGGAGGTGCTCGAGGGAGCGAGCGCCGCGGTGCGCTCGGTGGAGGAGCGGATGCTCACGGGGATGTCGCCAGCGGACCGGGCCGGTGCGTTCCGGAGCCTCCGGGGCATGGTGCAGGCGCTGCAGGAACACGGCTGAGCCCGGACTCCCGCTTCGAGAGCACGGCTGAGCCCGGACTCCGGCGGGGGCCACACACGACGAACGCCGGCGTCGCTGCCCGTCGACGTTCGGTCGGCGGGCCGGCGAGCTGCCGGCGTTCGGTCGTGTGGAGCGGTCAGTCCTGCGCGTTGATCAGCCCGAGGTACCGACCGAAACGGGGGGCCGGCTCGTCGTGCAGTGCACGATGGGCAGGCCAGCAGTCCTGGTCGTCGATGGTGAGGGTCGTCCGGTCGAGTTCGTGGCTCATGGGTTGCTCCTTCGCATGGGGTGAGGGATACGACACCCGGGAGCCTCGGGACATTCCCGCTGCTCCGTTCGTGGGACTCGACGGTACTGATCACCACCTCGGTGCGCTGTCGGGGAACGGGGTGCAGCGGTCACCGGACCGTCGTCGCGGCGCCGGAGGCGAAACCGTCGATGGCCTCCTGCGCGATGCGGATCTCGACCGGGCCGCCGTGCCCCTCCTCCTCGACGATCTCCAGACGGCTCCCCGGCCATGCTCGGTGCAGCAGCCACGGGGTGACGGCCGGACCGCTGATGTCCCGCCGGCCGTGCACGAGGACACCCGGGATTCCCGCGAGTTCTCCGGCTCGCTCCAGGACCTCGTCCGCACCGAGGAAGCAGTCGGCCGCCCAGTAGTGCGTGACGAGCGTCGCGAAGTTCTGCCGCTGTCGGTCGTCCGGGTGCCGGGGACCAGGACGCCATGCCGGGTCGAGCGAGACGTGCGTCGACTCCCACTCGTCCCATCGCTCGGCAGCGGATCGTCGGACGGCGGGGTCCGGGTCACGGAGCCGCTCGGCGTGGTGCTCCACGACGCGCCTGCCGGGCTCGACGCCCGCCGCGAGTCGCGCCCACGCCTCCGGGAACACCGCGCCGACGCCCTCGGTGATCCAGTCGATCTCGCGTTGGGCCCCCGTGGTGACGGCCACGAGGACGATCTCGGTGACGCGCTCGGGGTGTGCCAGGGCGTACGCGAGGGCGAGGGTGCTGCCCCAGGAGATACCGTGGACGAGCCAGGCCTCGATGCCGAGCGACTCCCGCAGTGCCTCGATGTCGGCGATGAGGGCCTGCGTGGTGTTCGTGTCGAGCGCATCGAGGTCGTCGATCGCCCACGGGGTGCTGCGCCCGCAGCCGCGCTGGTCGAACCCGACGATCAGGTACCGGTCGGGGTCGAACCGACGCCGGTACCCGCCGGATCCGAGACCGGAGCCGGGACCGCCGTGCAGGAAGAGGGCCGGGCGGCCGGTGGGGTTCCCCGAGGTCTCCCAGTGGATCCGGTTGCCGTCCGGGCGCTCGAGCATGCCGGTGTCGAAGGGTTCCACGTCCGCGTGCATCCCGGCAGCCTAGGAGGAGCCGTGATCGCAGTCCACGGTCCCGACGTCAGTGGACGTGAGCAGGGCTCCGTCGTAGGGTGTCGGGAAGTCGACGAGGGGAACGTCATGGGGAAGTGGACGACGGGTGACGTCGTGATCGCGATCTGCGCGGTGATCTGCATCGTGCTCGGGGTGGTGGTGGCACCGATCGCCTCGGGGTCGGTCTGGATCCCGCTCCTGCTGGGCTTCGCACTGGTCGCGATGCTCGTGCAGACCCGGCGGCAGCGACTGCGTCGCGGCCGCTGACCTCGGCGTCGGGTCGACCCTGCGGCGCCGAGATGCCGTGATCGCGGAACCTCGGCGGGACCGAGCGGCGAGTCGTGGAACCTCGGCGGGACTGAGCGGCGAGTCGTGGAACCAGGACCGCAGCCCGCGATCCGCAGCGCGCCATCCGCAGTCCGCCATCCGCAGCGCACGTTCGGGGCCCGTGCACCGAGCCCTGGCAGGCTGGACCCGTGCACATCACGATCGACTCCGCGACCGAGGTCGTCTCCGGCATCCGCTTCCCCGAGGGCAACCGCTGGCACGCCGGCCGCCTCTGGTACTCGGACATGCACACCGGCGAGGTGTTCTCCATCGACCCGACGGTCGAACCGACCGGCGACCCGACGGCCGACCCAGCCGCCGACCCGACGGTCGACCCGGCCGGCGACCGGACGGCCGACCCATCCGCCGACCCGACCATCGGCACCGGCACCGGCCCCCGACTCGAGGCCACGGTCGACGGGCAGTCCTCCGGGCTCGGCTGGCTCCGCGACGGACGACTCGTCATCAGCTCGATGGAGTCCCGCACCGTCGCGGCCGTCCAGGACGGCGCGACGAGCGTCTTCGCGGACCTGTCGGCCGACGAGCCCTCCCTCCTCAACGACCTGGTGGTCGACGAGGCGACGGGCCGGACGTACATCGGCGCCTTCGGCTACGACCTGTACGGCGGCGAGGAGCTCCGCCCCGGCCCGCTCCACGTCATCGAGCCCGACGGGAGCCACCGCCTCGCGGCCGAGGGACTCGTGTTCCCGAACAGCGCGAACATCCTGCCGGGCACGAGGACGCTCGTCGTCAGCGAGACCTGGGGCCACCGCCTGACCGCCTTCGACATCGAACCGGACGGCTCACTCACCGGCCGTCGCGAGTGGGCAGCGCTCCCCGACGGCGTCACCCCGGACGGCAGCACCGTCGACAGCGCGGGGGCGATCTGGGTCTGCTCCGTGGACACCGGCGAGTTCCTCCGCGTCGTCGAGGGCGGCGAGGTAACCGACCGGATCGACGCCCCCGGCCTGTGCGCGATCGACTGCGCGCTCGGCGGCCAGGACGGCCGCACGCTCTACCTCGCGACCGCGGACAGCTACGACCCCGCCGTCACCGTCGGGTCGCGCGCCGGCCGCATCAGCGCCGTGCGCGTCGCGGTCCCCGGCCCGTCGACCGAGGGCTGAGGACCGGACGCACCCATCCGCCTGCAGGACCGGCCACGGTCGGACTGGAGGCTCGGTGCGGGCCCGACCCGAGCCTCCAGGCCGGCACACCACTGGTGTCCACCGGAGGCGCGTGGCAGGGTGCAGGCATGCCGTCTCCGCAGACCCTCGACGAGGACGAGCGCCGGACCGTCGCCGCCTGGGCCGCGGACTGCGCGGAGCGCGTCCTGCCGCTCTTCGAGGCCGAGGTACCGGACGACGACCGCCCGCGGGACGGGATCCGTCGCGCTCGCGCGTTCGCGCGGGGCGAGCTCGACGCGGCCGGCGAGATCCGTCGGCGGTTCACCGCCGGTCGCGCCTCCGCGGTCGTGGCCTCACCAGCGGCCAAGGCGGCGGCGTGGGCGGCCGGTCAGGCCTCCGGTGTCGCACACATGGGCGCGCACGCCCTCGGCGCAGCGGCCTACGCGGCGAAGGCCGCTGCGGCCGCCGACCCGGCAGGCGGCGCCACCGACGAGCTCACCTGGCAGATGGCGCACATGAGCGCTCCGGTGCGGGCCGCACTCCGTCGGCTGCCGCCACTCGGGACCGACCCGTCCGGTCCGCTCGGGTCGGGTCTGCTCGCGTCCGGAGCACTCGGAGCCCACATCAGGGCGGTCCAGGCGGCGCTCCTCGATGACCGGTGACGGAAGCCCGATCGACTCGTGGGGTGGGGCGATGAGTGACAGGGCGGGTCGGATCGTCGGGGTGGTCGGCGGCGCCGCCGTCACGGTTGCGGCGCTGCTCGTGCTCGGGACGTGGTTCCCGGTGACCCTGTGGGTCGTCGTCGCCTGGGTGGTGCTCGTGGTCACCGAGGCGGGGATGCCGTCATGGGCACGGCGATCCGGCCCATGGTCGCTGCCGGCCGGGTTCACCCTCGCGATGACCGGGCTCGGGCTGCTGGTCGGCGCCGCCGAGGGCGCAGCGCCGCGCGACCACGTCGGTACCGGTGTCGGCCTCGGGGTCGTGCTCTTCGTCGTGGGACTCGTCGTCGCAGTGGTCGCGCAGCGACGGTTCAGCGCGCAGGAGGTCGAGGCCGAGGTCGAGCGCCACCGGTCGGTGGAGGACGGGGAGCGCTGAGCGCGATCGCGCCGCGCGCTGACCCTCCGGCGATCGGGACCAGGGTCCTGCGCGCCCGGCGACCCGGCTCAGTCGGCCGCAGGAGCGTCGGGCGTGGGCGCCCACAGACGAGCGACCAGCGCATCGGCGTCGGGCACCATCGCCGTGAAGATCCGGTAGAGCGTCTCCGAGCGGTCGACCGGGCCCACGGCCCAGCAGCGCTTGCCGAGCCCGAACGCGATCCCCGCCTCGACGTGTGCCGCGGCACCCGCCGGGAGGACGAGCACGAAGTGGTCGGCGGCACGCAGCGCGGCGAGGTCCTGCTCGAAGAGCTGCTGGACACCGGGGGCGTCGAGCGGAGCGTCGTCGGCACCTCCCGGGACGGCGAACGCCGCCGCGTCCGGGTCGTACGCGGCCCGGACGAAGCTGTACGTCGAGGCCCCGGTCGCGTCGAGCGCGGCGACGACCTCGAGGATCGCGTCCCGGTTGCGCCAGCTGCCGGCGACGAAGCAGTCGGTCATCACACCACCCTACGGATGCCGCGTGCCCGGGCCGTGGGACGTCAGGGCACGGTCGTCTCCACGCTCGGGTCGTCCTCGCGGGCCGCGCGGATCATCGAGTTCGCCGTCGCGGCCAGGGGCACGGCGAAGAACCCGCCGGCGATCCCGCCGATCGTGGTGCCCGCGATGACGGCCACCAGGACCGCGAGCGGGTGCACCGACACCACCGAGCCGGTCAGGAACGGGTGGAGCACCTGGCCCTCGAGTTGCTGGACGAGGACGACCACGCCGAGCATGACGAGCGCGACGACCCAGCCCTTGAAGAGCAGGGCGAGGAGCACGGCCACGGCGCCCGCGGCGAAGGCGCCGACGACCGGGATGAAGGCCCCGATGAAGACCACCACGCCGATCGGCCCGGCGAGGGGCACGCCGAGCAGGAACGCGCCGAGGGCGATCCCCACGGCGTCGGTCGCCGCGATGACGACCTGTACGCGGATGAAGTGCGTGAGCGTCACCCATCCGGCCTCGCTGGCGACGTGGAGCCGGTGCTGCGCCCGGTGGGGGAACAGGGAGACCACCCAGCCCCACATGGAGCGGCCTCCCGTCAGCGCGAAGATCGTGACGAACGTGACGATGAACAGCCCCTCGCCGAGCCGCACGAGCACCCCGCCGGCGACGACGATGCCCTGCTGCAGCTCGGTCGCGTGGCGTTCCACGTAGCTCCGGGCGTCCCGTGACAGCTCGTCGAGGTCGACGGACGGCAGCCCGAGCGGCGGGTGCCGGAGCACGTCCTGCACGTTGCCGATCAGGCTGACGGTCCGGACCTCGAGCGCCGGGAGCTGCTCGGTGACCCGCCAGACGACGAGGAACACGAGCACGGCGATGCCGGCGAGCAGGGCCACCAGCGCTGCGATGATCGCCAGCCACTTCGGCACGCCGTGGCGCTGGAGCAACGCGCTGAAGGGGACCAGGAGCGCGGCGACGACGAGCCCGATCAGGAGCGGGACGACCACGTTCGCCAGGGTGAACGCGATCCAGCCGACCAGGCCGACGGCGGCGGCGATGACCAGCAGTCGACCGGCGAACACGGCGCCGGTCCTGAGGGCGGAGGGGCGCTGGACCCCGACGGGTCGGGCTTCGGTCATCGGGGTTCCGTTCCGGTGGTGGTGGTGATGGTGGCGTGGCGGCGCCAGGTGTGTTGGACGTGGTCCATCCAGGTCACGACGACGGCGTGCGGTGTCGTGAGGGCCGCGATGAGGGCGAGGTAGACGCCGAGGTCCGCGCGCCGGAGGACGAGTGCGAGGACGACGAGCATCGCGACGGCGACCGCGGTGATCGGCCACGCCTGCCGCATGAACCGCAGGAACGGGGCGAGGAGCCGGCCGCGGTGCAGTTGCACGGCGGACCGTTCGTCGGTGAGCTCGAGCCGGAGGACGTGCCGGACGGAGTGCCACAGCGTGAAGTACAGCCCGACCGCCAGGACCGGCGGGACGGCCGCGAAGAACAGGACCAGCGTGACGTCCTCGACGGCCTGCCGCCAGACCGGTGCGCCGGAGCGGTGCACGACGACCAGGTGCAGCACGACGAGTGCCAGGACCAGCAGCGCACCCCCGATGCGAGCGGCGACGGGGATCGACGCGGGTCCGCTCCCACCGACCGCCCGCGTCGTCGAGGCGATCACGAGCACGGTGGCCCCGGGGTGCGCGACGAACGGGAGCACCATCGGGAGTGCACCGCGCACGGCCACGGTGAGTGACGCGCCGAGCCGGCCGGACGCACCGTCGTCGAGCAGCCGGTCGACGTAGAGGTCGCCCTGGCCCCAGTGGAACCAGGTGATCCCGATGAAGACGACGAACCCGGCGAGCGGCGCGACGGCCCAGAGCGCGGCGGTGACCGTCCCGACGACGAGGTAGAGCACGACGACGACCGCGATCGACGTCCACGTGCCGGTCCCCGGGCGCAGTCGGGCAGGCACGAGGTGGTCGAGCGCCCCGTGCGGGAGCCCGAAGACGAGGATGCTGATCGCGAACGGCACGAGCTGCACCGCCATCGGGATGGTCGTCCCGGTCAGCCGCACGACGACGCTGCCGATCGCGACGACCAGCAGGACGAACGTCACGGGGGCGAGGATCCGGTCGGTGACCCAGGTCCGGAGCGCCGGCGGGACCTCGACGACGGTCCGCGACCCGGTGACGCTGCGGGTGAGCGCGGTCACGACGACACGTCCGAGCGACGACGAGCGACGACGCGGCCGCGCGCGCCGACGGTACGGCGGACGCCGGCGGTGCGGCGGACGCCGGCGAGGCCGCGCGTCCCGGCGTCGAGCAGGGTGCGGGCGAGTGCGACGAGGAAGGGGCCCTTCTGCAGGGCGAGCACGATCCGCAGGTCGTCGGCGAGCGTGGACCGCTCGCTCATGAACCGGACGACGAGCGGGCCGGGGAGCGCCAGGAGCCGTCGGAACGTCTCGGCTGCCCGGTCGGGCTGGTCGCGGAGGAACCGGAGGAACACGGCGTCGAGGAACCGCGTCCGTGCTCGGTCACGATGCTCGGGAACGGGTGTGCCGTCGGCGAGGTGCTGCGCGACGCGGGCAGCGTGTCGGTTGCTCCGGGCGAAGCCGTAGCCGCTGCTCGGCCGCGTCGTGCCGGTCACCGACGCCACCGCCGCCCCGGCTGCGCCTGCGGGACGCCAGCGTTCGTCGTGCGCACCCGTGAGTGCGGCCGGCGGGAGGTCCGTCATCGGGATGCAGCCCTGTTCCTCGTCCGTCACCCGCCACTCGTCCGGCCCCAGGTCCCAGCGTCGGCGGACGTGGTCGGCGATCGCGGACCGGTGGTCGATCGGGTCGGCGGGGTCGGGCGTGAAGATCGTGGACTCGACGAGCGCGGACGTGGTCGAGACCGGCAGGACGTAGACGAAGCGCACCGGGCCTCCGGGGGTCTGGCCGGTGAAGTCCATCAGGGTGACGGTCGTCGGGTCGAACACCGGCCGGGTCGTGGTGATCCACTGCCCGACGAACCGCTGGTGCAGCAGGACCCGGCCGGCCGGCACCTCGTCCGGGCAGCGGGGTCCGCGGGCATCGAGGACCCTCCGCGCACGGACGTCGCCGGTACGCGCCTGGACCAGTACCCCCTCCGGCGAGGCGACGACGCTGCGCACGGGCGTCCCGTCGACGATCGTGGCGGCCCCGGCGAGCCGGCGCGCAGCCGCCGCTCGCCGGTCCGCCCCGCGCACGAGCACGTACGGGTGTCCCGGGTCGGTGCCGGTGCTCGTGCCACGGTCGGTGCGGACCTCCCACCGGTCCCACGAGGCCGATCGGGCCTCGGGGAGCGGATCGGTCTCGTCGTCCCACGAGCACCAGGACCGCGGGTCGTCGCCGGACCGTCCCTCCAGGACGAGCACGGTCCGCTCGCCGGGCAGCGCGGCGAGGTGCACGGCGGTCGCGAGTCCGGAGGCGCCGGCGCCGACGATCGCCACGTCGACGCTCGTCGGCAGTTCCGGCCGGACGGGCCCGGGGGCCGGAGCGTCGTGCGCTCCGGCCCCCGGGGTGCCCTCGACCAGCAGGTCAGTGACGGTCACGGTGCTCACCGGCGACCGTGGCCGTGTGCTGCGCGTGGTGCGCCGTCGCGGTGTTCGGGATCGTGCCGTCCGACAGCTTCTCCGACGAGATCCAGAGCGCCTCGGGGAGCGTGTCGACACCGTCGCGGACGTCCTCGGCGGAGCGGAGCTTGGCGATCTTGTGGATCATCGCGCCGTAGCCGACCTTCGCGACGGTGTCGGCTGCGGAGAGGATGACCTGCATCCAGGTGATGACGGCGCCGCCGTGGCCCCAACCCTGCAGGCCGAAGATGATCGGGTAGGCCATCCAGGTCACGACGAGCAGGATGCCGGCGTTCCGGAGCGTCGCCGCGGCCGGGGTGCCCTTGAGGTCACGGCCGCCCTTGACGACGACGTAGATGACCAGGAAGTACAGGATCACCATGAAGACGCCGGAGATGACGCCCCAGAGCCAGAGCGCCCCCATGTCCGTGCCGGAGTCCACGACCACGCCACCGATGTAGCCGGTGCTGATCATCAGGAACGCCGCGGCGATCCCGACCGCGCGGAGGCGACGGGCTGCGGCACCGGCCAGGGTGGCGACGGCGATGAGCTCGATCACGAGCAGCGGGACGGTGACCGTCCAGTCGAAGTAGCGCGGGGCCCAGGACAGGATCGCGTTCGCGTTCGGCACCCACGAGTCGCCCTTGCGGACGTACCCGAGCGCGAACTCGATCGTGAGCAGCACGTAGGACAGGAAGGCGATGCCGGTGATGCACATCCCGGCGTAGACGCCGGTGCGGTACCGGCCGGTGACCTCGTTCGTCGAGACCCAGGACTTCACGAAGAACGCGAAGAGGGCGAGCCCTGCGACGGAGAGTGCGTAGACGATGATCGAGTGCTCCGCGAGCGTGAGCGTCGCGCTCCAGGGAGCGAGTGCATCGGACATGGATGGTGCCTTTCGTGTTCAGGGGCGGCGGCCGGGGGATCCACCGAAGAGGAATTTGCTCTCCTACAAATGTCCCGGCCTCCAGGTTCGACTGCGAACGGGGTACATCCCGGTCCGTAGCGTGGTCGTTCCGAGCGAACGCCCGGGCCGTGACCGTCGTTTCACCCCCAGGGGTGAAAGAGGAGAGGACTCTCATGTCGAAGCGCATCCGCGTCGCGCTCGTCAACGACTACGAACTCGTCCTGCGGGGCCTGGCCCACATGCTCGCGCCGTTCGACGACCGTCTCGAGGTCGTCCAGCTCGACGCGCGGGAGCGGGTGGACGCCGACGTCGACGTCGCGCTCTACGACACGTTCGCGCAGCCCGAACCCGACGACGAAGACGTGTCACGGCTCGCGTCGAATCCCCTGATCAAGACCGTTGCCGTGTTCACCTGGAAGATGGACCAGGAGCTGATCGACGCCGCCACGCGTCGCGGCGCGACGGGGTACTTCGCGAAGAGCATCTCCGGGGACGAGCTCGCCGACGGCCTGCTGCGCGTGGCCGCCGGCGAGACGGTCCTCGGCTCCCCCCGGCGTCGTGTCCCGAGTGGACCAGGGGTCGACTGGCCCGGCCGCGACCACGGCATCTCGGACCGGCAGTCCGAGATCCTGGCGCTCATCACGCAGGGCAAGCGCAACGCCGAGATCGCCGAGCTGACCCACCTCAGCCCGAACACGGTGAAGACCCACATCCGCACGCTCTACAGCAAGATCGGTGCCGTCACGCGCGTCGACGCGGTCCTGTGGGGCACCGAGAACGGGTTCCGTCCGGACCACCGCAGCATCGACCGCTGACCGCTCCGGCCCGTCGCGCGCCCACCTTCCGGACGGGAGGCACGGTGCGGGCCCGACCCGCGCCTCCCGTCCGCGGAGCGGTCACCGCCCGTCGTCGAAGCGGTACCCCATCCCGGCCTCGGTGACGAACCACCGCGGCTGCGCCGGATCGGGCTCGAGCTTGCGCCGCAACTGCGACATGTAGAGCCGGAGGTACCCGTTGTCGCTGCCGTGCGACGGCCCCCAGATCTCGGTGAGGAGCATCTCGCGGGTCAGGAGCTTGCCCGGGTGCGCCAGGAGCACCTCGAGCAGGCGCCACTCCGTCGGCGTCAACCGGATCGGCGGCCCCTCCGGCGGCAGGACCTGCTTCGCGCCGAGGTCGACCGTGAGCGCGCCGATCCGCACGGTCGGCTGGGTGTCCTCGGGCGCCGTCCGGCGCCGACCGACGGCGCGGATCCGGGCGAGCAGCTCGTCCATCGCGAACGGCTTGGTGACGTAGTCGTCCGCGCCGGCGTCGAGCGCGGTGATCTTGTCCGCCGAGTCGGTGCGTCCCGAGAGCACGAGCACCGGCACGGCCGTCCACGGGCGCAGCGCCTGCAGCACCCCGATGCCGTCGACCCGGGGCATGCCGAGGTCGAGCAGGACCACGTCCGGGTGCGCGGCGATCACGGCGTTGATCGCCGCGCGCCCGTCCGCCGCGGTGACGACGTCGTACCCGCGGGCCTGCAGCGTGACGGCGAGGGCGCGGGCGAGCTGCGCGTCGTCGTCGGCGATGAGGACCTTCACCCGGCGGCCTCGCCGTCCGGTGCCGTGGTGTGCCGATGGGTGGTGGGTTCGAGGTCGAGGTGTCCGGCGATCGGCAGCCGAACGATGACGGTGAGCCCACCGCCAGGGGTGTCGTCGACCTCGATGCTGCCGCCCATCCCCTCGGTGAACCCGCGGGCGAGCGCCAGGCCGAGGCCGAGCCCGGAGTCGTTGTCGGTGTCCCCGAGCCGCTGGAAGGGCTGGAACACGTCCTCGCGGCGGTCCTCCGGGATGCCCGGCCCGTGGTCCGCGATGCGGAGTTCGACGTTGCCCGCGAACGCGCTCGCGCCGACGCGGACCCTGCTGCCGGCCGGCGCGTGTCGCACGGCGTTCGCGAGCAGGTTCACGACGACGCGCTGCAGGAGCACCGGGTCCGCCGTGACCGGCGGGGTGTCCTTCGGCAGGTCGAGGTCGACGTCGTCCGGCCCGAGCTCGAGCTCGTCGAGTGCGGGAGCGATCACCGTGCTGAGCGGCGTGGTCGCGCGGTGCACGGCCAGGGCTCCGGCCTGGACCCGGCTCACGTCGAGCAGGTCCGCCAGCAGGGTCGCGAGGGCACCGAGGCTCTGGTTCGCGGTGTCGAGGAGCGCGGCCTGGTCCGCCGCCGTCAGGGTGATGTCGCGTGCCTGCAGGGTCTGGACCGCAGCCGAGGCCGCGGCGATCGGCCGCCGCACGTCGTGGCTCACCGCGGCGAGGATCGCGCTGCGCACCCGGTCCACGGCCTGGATCCGCTCGGCGTCGGTGGCGGTCTCGGTCAGGGCGCGGTGCTCCAGAGCCGCGTCGATCTGCTGCTCCACGACCCGCAGCAGCCGCCGCTGGGTCGGGTCGTCCGGAGCGCCGGCGAACTCGAGCACCGCACCGGACGGGAGGCCCGTGGTCGCGTCCGGCCTGTCGCCGAACGTCCCCGACGTGGCCGGCACGGCATCGCCCTGCCGGACCCGCACGCCGGCGTAGCCGAACGCCTCGCGTGTCCGGTCCACCAGCGCCTGCAGGGCGTCGTCCCCACGGAGGACGCTGCCGGCGATGCCGACGAGCAGACCGGACTCCGCGGCGGCCCGACGGGCCGTGCGCGATCGCCGTGCGGACCGGTCGACGACGAAGCTCACGAGCACCGCGCTGACGACGTACATCACCAGTGCCACGAGGTGCCACGGCTGCTGGACGGTGACCTTGTACAGCGGTTGCACGAAGAAGAAGTCGAGGCTGAGCCCGGACAGCACGGCCGTGAAGACCGCGGGGAGCATGCCGCCGGTGAGGGCGACCACGAGGACGAGCAGCTGGTACGCCAGCACGTCCACGGTGATCGCGTCCGGGTCGTTCCCGAACGACAGCAGCCACGTCAGCAGCGGTCCGAGACCGAGGGACACCCCGAAGGCGGCGAGGACCCGGGCCGGCGACAGGCTGCCCCCGAGCCGCGGCAGGGCGAACCCGCCGCCGGCGCGCTCGTGCGTGACGACGTGCACGTCGATGTCGCCGGACTCCTGGATGACGGTGTTGCCGATCCCCGGCCCGGTGAGCGCGGCGACCAGGCGACTGCGGCGGCTCACCCCGATGACGATCTGGGTCGCGTCGATCGACCGCGCGAAGCGGACGAGGGTCGTCGGCACGTCGTCGCCGACGACCTGGTGGAACGTGCCGCCGAGCTGCTCGAGCAGGGCCCGCTGCTTCCCGAGGGCGCCCGGGTGCCGGTCGCGGAGCCCGTCGTTCGTGGTGACGTGCACGGCCGCCAGCTCCCCGCCGGCACCGCGGGCGGCGATGCGCGCACCCCGGCGGAGCAGGGTCTCCCCCTCCGGTCCACCGGTCAGGGCGACCAGGACGCGGTCCCGTGTCTCCCACCGGTGGTCGATGCCGTGCTCGGCGCGGTAGGCCTTCAGGGCGTCGTCGACCTCGTCCGCGAGCCAGAGCAGGGCGATCTCGCGGAGCGCGGTGAGGTTGCCGAGCCGGAAGTAGTTCGACAGCGCCGCGTCGATCCGTGACGCCGGGTAGACCAGGCCGTCGGCGAGCCGGTCCCGGAGGGCCTGGGGCGACAGGTCGACGACCTCGATCTGGTCGGCGGCGCGGACCACGCCGTCCGGGACGGTCTCGCGCTGGACGGTGCCGGTGATCTCGCGCACGACGTCGCCGAGGGACTGCATGTGCTGGATGTTGACCGTCGAGATGACGCTGATGCCGGCGTCGAGCAGCGCCTCGACGTCCTGCCAGCGTTTCTCGTGCGCGCCGCCCGGGGCGTTCGTGTGGGCGAGCTCGTCGACCAGCGCGACGTCCGGGCGGCGGGTGAGCACGGCCTCCAGGTCCATGTCGTCGAGGGTGACGCCCCGGTGCAGTGCCTCGCGACGCGGGACCACCTCGAGCCCGTCGACGAGGGCGGCCGTGGCGGCGCGGCCGTGGGTCTCCACGACCGCGACGACCACGTCCTTGCCCTCGCCGCGGAGTCGGCGGCCCTCCTCGAGCATCGTGAAGGTCTTGCCCACTCCGGGCGCTGCGCCCAGCAGCACCCGGAGCTTCCCGCGTCGCATGGTCAGGACAGCTTCGTCAGCGCGATGTTGAGTTCCAGCACGTTGACGGTCGGGTCGCCCAGGAAGCCGAGCTGCCGGCCGGCCGTGTGCTCGTCGACCAGGCGACGGACCGCGTCGGCGGACAGCCCGCGGGCCGTGGCGACCCGGTCCACCTGCTGCAGCGCGAATGCCGGGCTGATGTCGGGGTCGAGTCCGGAGCCGGAGGCGGTCACCGCGTCCGCCGGGACCTCGCTGGCCGGCACGCCGTCGGCCTCGGCGAGCTGCTGCTTGCGCTCCTCGATGCTCTTCCGGAGGTCGGGGTTGTTCGGACCGAGGTTCGAGCCGGACGAGGCGTTCGCGTCGTAGCCGTCACCGGCGGCCGAGGGGCGCGACTGGAACCACTCGTCGATGACCGCGCCCTTCGCGGTGGTGAACGACTGACCGATCTGCGACGACCCGACGACCCGACCGTCGGCGCCGCGGACGGGGGACCCGTTCGACTGCGACGGGAAGGCGACCTGGCCGACGCCCCAGACGGCGACCGGGTAGGCGACGCCGAGGGCGACGGTGCAGATGACCATGAGCCGGACGGCGGTGCCGAGACTGCGGAGTGTTCCGCGGGACTGTGCCATGAGTGTGCTTCCTCCTGCCCGGCTGTCAGAAGCCGGGGATGAGACCGACGACGAGGTCGATCAGCTTGATGCCGATGAAGGGGACGATGACGCCACCGAGCCCGTAGACGAGCAGGTTGCGACCGAGGATCGACGAGGCCGACGCCGCGCGGTACTTCACGCCGCGCAGGGACAGCGGGATGAGCGCCACGATGACGAGGGCGTTGAACACCACCGCGGAGAGGATCGCCGACGCGGGGCTGTGCAGACCCATGATGTTCAGCAGTCCGAGCCCCGGGAACGTCGCCTGGAACATCGCCGGGATGATCGCGAAGTACTTCGCGACGTCGTTGGCGATCGAGAACGTGGTGAGGGCACCGCGGGTGATGAGCAGCTGCTTGCCGATCCGGACGACGTCGATGAGCTTCGTCGGGTCCGAGTCGAGGTCGACCATGTTGCCGGCCTCCTTCGCCGCGGTCGTCCCCGTGTTCATCGCGACGCCGACGTCCGCCTGGGCCAGCGCCGGGGCGTCGTTCGTGCCGTCGCCGGTCATCGCGACGAGGTTGCCGCCCTCCTGCTCCTTCCGGATCAGGGCGAGCTTGTCCTCCGGCGTGGCCTCGGCGAGGAAGTCGTCGACGCCCGCCTCGGCCGCGATGGCCTTCGCGGTGCGCGGGTTGTCGCCGGTGATCATGACGGTGCGGATGCCCATCTCGCGCATCTGCGCGAAGCGGGCCGCCATGCCGTCCTTCACGACGTCCTTGAGGTGCACGACGCCGAGCAGCGTGACGGTGCCGGACGGGTCCTTCCGCGCGACGACGAGCGGCGTGCCGCCCTGGTCGGAGATCTCGGCGACCGTGGCGTCGATCGCCGCGACGACACCGGCATCCGAGCGGGTGGCCCAGGCCAGGACCGCGGCCGCTGCGCCCTTCCGGACCTCGGTGCCGTCGGTCAGGTCGAGGCCGGACATGCGGGTCTGCGCGGTGAACGGCACCTCGACCGCGCCCGCGGGGAGCCCCGCGCCGATCCCGGCCTGGGCGGCCAGGTCGACGATGGAGCGGCCCTCCGGGGTGCTGTCCGCGGCGGACGACAGCGCCGCCGCCTCCATGAGCTCCGCCTCGGCGACCCCGGGGACGGGCACGACGCGGGACGCCTGCCGGTTGCCGTAGGTGATCGTGCCCGTCTTGTCGAGGAGCAGCGTGGTGATGTCCCCGGCGGCCTCGACCGCGCGGCCGGACATCGCGAGCACGTTGTGCTGCACGAGCCGGTCCATGCCGGCGATGCCGATCGCGGAGAGCAGTGCGCCGATCGTGGTGGGGATCAGGCAGACGAGCAGGGCGATGAGCACGGGGACGCTGACGGACGCGCCGACCAGGCCGGCGATGGGCTGCATCGTCAGACAGACGATGACGAAGACGATCGACAGCGACGCGAGCAGGATGTTCAGCGCGATCTCGTTCGGCGTCTTCTGGCGCGCGGCCCCCTCGACCAGGCGGATCATGCGGTCGATGAAGGTCTCGCCGGGGGTCGAGGTGATGCGCACGACGATGCGGTCGGAGAGCACACGCGTGCCACCGGTGACGGCACTGCGGTCACCGCCGGACTCGCGGATCACCGGGGCGGACTCGCCCGTGACGGCGGACTCGTCGACCGAGGCGATGCCGTCGATCACGTCGCCGTCACCGGGGATCACCTCGCCGGCGGCCACGACGACCACGTCGCCCTTGGCCAGGTCGACCGAGGCCACGTCCTCGGTCGCGTTGCCGGTCGCGGCCGGGTCGGACGTGTCGTACCCGACGACCCGACGGGCGCTGGTGGTGGACCGCGTCTTGCGGAGGGTGTCGGCCTGCGCCTTGCCGCGGCCCTCGGCGACGGACTCGGCGAGGTTGGCGAAGACGACGGTCAGCCAGAGCCAGACCGCGATCGCCCAGGTGAACGACGCCGGGACCGCGGTGCCGCCGTCGCCGCCGGAGAACGGCTCGACGACGGCGGTGACGGTGGTCAGTGCGGCGCCGACCTCGACGATGAACATGACGGGGTTGCGCCACATCGAGCGCGGGTCGAGCTTCCGGAACGCGCCGGGGAGCCCCGCGACGAGCTGTCGGGGACCGAAGGCGCTGCCGCGGCCCTCGGTGGTGGACGTGGTGGTGTCGGTTTCGGGTGCGATGGTGCTCATCGGACGAGTCCTTCTGCGAGCGGGCCCAGTGCGAGCACCGGGAAGTACGTGAGTGCGGTGACGATCACGGCGACTCCGGTCAGGAGTGCCACGAAGAGCGGACGGTGCGTCGGCAGCGTGCCGGCGGTCGCGGGGACCTTGTCCTGGGCGGCGAGCGACCCGGCGAGTGCCAGGACGAACACCATCGGCACGAACCGACCGAGCAGCATCGCCACGGCGAGCGCCGAGTTCAGCCAGGTCGTGTTGCCGGTCAGGCCGCCGAACGCCGAGCCGTTGTTGTTCGCCGCGCTGGTGAAGGCGTAGAGCAGTTCGGACAGGCCGTGGTTGCCGGGGTTGGCGATCGACGTGCCGATGACCTGCTCGCGCACCCCCGGGATCACCAGGGACACCGCGGTGCCGAGCAGCACGAGCGTCGGGGTGACCAGGATGTAGAGCGCGGCGAGGCGGATCTCCCGTGAGCCGATGCGCTTGCCGAGGTACTCCGGCGTCCGTCCGACGAGCAGCCCGGCGATGAACACCGTGATGACGGCGAGGATGAGCATGCCGTACAGGCCCGAGCCGGTGCCGCCGGGGGCGATCTCGCCGAGCATCATGTTGAGCATCGCCATCATGCCGCCGAGCGGGGTGTAGCTGTCGAGCATCGAGTTGACGGCGCCGGTCGACGTCAGGGTCGACGTGGTGTCGAACAGCGTCGAGCCGAGGATGCCGAACCGGACCTCCTTGCCCTCCATCGCCGCTCCGGCCGCCTGGGTGGCCGATCCGGTGAGCGACACCTCCGCCAGGGTCATCGCGACGAGCGAGACGAGGAAGAGCACCCCCATCACGGCGAGGATGGCGTAGCCCTGACGCTTGTCGCCGACCATCACGCCGAACGTGCGGGGCAGGCTGAACGGGATCACGAGCATGAGGAAGACCTCGACGAGGTTCGTCCACGGCTGCGGGTTCTCGAACGGGTGCGCGGAGTTCGCGTTGAAGAACCCGCCGCCGTTCGTGCCGAGCTCCTTGATGGCCTCCTGCGACGCCGCCGGGCCACCGGGGATGTGCTGCGTGGCACCGGCGAGGGTGTGCACGGCGGTCGGGTCGAGGAAGTTCTGGATGACGCCACCGCCGATCAGGATGACCGCGAAGACGAACGACGCCGGCAGCAGCAGTCGCCAGAGCGTTCGGACCGTGTCGACCCAGAAGTTCCCGATCGTGCCGGACCTGCGGCTCGCGAAGCCGCGGACCAGGGCGATCACGACGACCATGCCGACGGCGGCGGAGACGAAGTTCTGGACGGCGTAGCCGGCCATCTGCACGGCGTAGCCGACGGTGGCCTCTGGCGAGTAGTTCTGCCAGTTCGTGTTCGTGACGAACGACACGGCGGTGTTGAACGCCAGTGCCGGCGTCATCGCGGGCAGCCCGAGGTCGTAGGGCAGCACGGCCTGGAGCCGTTCCATCCCGTAGACGAGGAAGACCCCGACGATGCTGAACAGGAGCACGCCGCGCAGGTACGTCTGCCAGGACTGCGCCGCGTCGGCGTCCACGCCGATCAGCCGGTAGACACCGCGCTCGACACGCATGTGCCGCACGGAGGTGTACATGCGGGCCATCCCGTCCCCGAGGGGGCGGTGCGCGAGCACGAGCAGCAGGACGAGGGTCGCGACCTGGGCGATGCCGGCCCAGACGGTCCCGGCGCCCATCAGAACCGCTCCGGACGCACGAGCGCCCACACGAGGTACCCGACAGCGGCAACGCCGAGGACAGCGGCGAGGATGGTGACGACGATCACAGCCGTTCCACCCCCTTGGCGATCAGCGCGACCACACCGAACAGTGCGATGACACCGATGACGACGAACACGTCGAACACGACCAACTCCTGGAGAGGATCCAGCTCACCGCGGCTGCGGTGAACGGCACCGTGCGCGGTGCCAGAAGGGATCCTGTCCGCTCGAGGGAGGCCGTTCCGGCGTCCTAACGGGTCGCTAACGCGGTCGGCGCGAACCTCAACGCGTTCCTAACCGGAGTCGCTCCGCCCCGGCCCGGTCGGATGAGGAGCGCGTCAGGGTTCCCGCCGTCGGCGTCAGGGTTCCGACAGGGCGTCTTCCGCCCGGCCGGCGCCGTGGCGACGCTGGTCCGGTGACCCTCACGACCCTGATGCCGACGCTGCGCGCGTCGCTGCCCGACCCCATCGACGCCACGGCGTGGCCCGCTCGCACGACCACGACGCTGGACGACGTGGCCGTCGCCGCCGTGTCCATGACGCGCTTGGCGGACCTCGCCGGGACCCCCTGCGTGCACACCGCCGAACAGCCCGCGCCGGACTGGCGACCTCCGGGGTGGACGCCGGCGTCGGTGAGCGTGGCGGTCGCGTCGGTGCTCGGGGTCCGTCGGCCACGACCCGGCACGGTCCTCATCGAGCTCGACGCAGCCTTGCCCACCTGCGCGGTGCTCGACCAGATCCGCCTCATCGGCCGGACGAGCGTCGCCCGTCTCGTGTCGACGAACGTCGTGGCCCCGGCGGTCGCCGGCGTCGAGAAGCCCTTCGCGCTGCTGCCTGCGCCGCTCCCCGCCGACGTCCGCGAGGGCGACCTCGTCTGCTTCCCCTGCCGGACGGCGCTCCGCCACCGGGACGTCGCGGTACCGGTCCGGGCCGAGGTCCGGCAGGACGCCCGATGACCGTCACGACGGCGGCGGCGCGGGTGCTGCACGGCCCGCACGTGTGGGGTCGGCTGGAGGACCGTCCGGTGACCAGGGCGATGGTGAGCAGCCGCACGCTCGTGGTCTTCCCCCCGGGCACGGACACCCGGGAGCGCCTGCTCCTCGGCGCCTGGCACCACTGGTTCCTGGTCGGAGCCGTGGTGGCGGTGGCGGTCATCGCGGCCACCTCGGCGTCGGTCGCCGGGTTCGTCGCAGCGATGGTGGTCGACGCGGCCGGCTTCGTCGTCCTGGGGCGGTGCACGAGGCGGGTCCGTCCGCTCGTCCGGACGATCACCGTCACCACGTTCCACGGGTACGGCGGACCGGAGGTGCGCGGCGAGGTGCAGCGCCTGCTGCGCGCCCACGAGGCACTCACGCTCGCCGAGGTCTCGGTGCACAGCGGCGCGATCGCCCCCGCGGAGTTCGAGGCCGCATGGGGCGTCGTGTGGCGGAGCCTGGCCCCCGACCCCTGCTAGTCCTCGTGCACGGGCGGGTCGGTACGGAGCCGCTTGGCCTCGGGCTCGGCGGAGTGGCTCGACGCGGCGTCGATGAACCGGCCGCCACCGACCGCTGCGGTCCGCCGGACGAGCTCGTTGACGAGGTCGTCGTCCTCCGGCTCGAGCTCGTCGTCCGGAGCCGACTCCACCATGACCTGGGACGCCGGGCCGAGCAGGACCTCGGCCGTCACGCCGAACCCGTCGTCGTCGGCGGTCGGGATCTCGACGATGTCGGTCGTGCCGTTCTCGCCGAGGGCTGCGGCGTACGCCAGCACCGCCTCCGCGATCGCGTCACTGGTCATCACCCGGTTCTCGCCGTACACCACGAACTTCATGGCACCGACTCAACGCCGCGCCGCTGACGGCACGCTCGGCCACCACGCCAAGCGGACAGCCACCCCATGCTCGGAGGACGTTCACCCACGGGCCACCGATGTCAGCCGTCTCATCGGCGGAGCGCAGCACTTCGCGAAGGACCGGGACCACGCTCGCGTCATGAACGTGAAGCAGCGCCTCTGGGTGGCCATCGGCCTCGGCGGCGCACTGGTCCTCGGCGGCGCCGGTGTCCTCGGCGTCCTCCTCGTCCCGGCGGGGGCACACACCGACGCCGGCGCCGTGCTCACCGGCACCGTCCGACAGGGCACCGTCTCGGCGAGCGTGAGCACGACCGGGAACGTCGCGCCGGTGTCGGAGACCGCGGTCGGGTTCGCCGTCCCCGGGACGATCGCGTCGGTCGCGGTGCAGCCCGGCCAGCAGGTGACCGCCGGGCAGACCATCGCCACGATCGCGACGGGGACGCTCTCCGGAGCGCTGACCGACGCCCAGGCGACCCTCGCGAGCGACAGCACGGCCCTCGCCGACGCGCAGTCCGCGCTCGCCGCCGCGGAGGCTGCGCCCACCACCGGCACGACCACCGGCACGGCACGTGGTGCGACCACGACCAGCGCCAGCACGGCCAGCACCGCGTCGAGCGTGGCGCAGGCGCAGACGCAGGTCTCCAGCGACCAGGCGAAGGCCACGGCGGACCAGACGGCCGTGACCACCGCGCAGACGGACCTGGCGGACGCCACGCTCGACGCACCGGTGGCCGGTGAGGTCCTGGCGGTGAACGCCGCGGTGGGGCAGAGCGTGTCGGCCAGCGGGACCACCGCGGTGACCACGCCCGCGGCCACGTCCAGCGGCACGGGCAGCGGGAGCGGTGGCGGCGCAGCGAGCAGCAGCAGCGCGAGCGGCGGCACGAGCGGCTCGTCCGGCGGGAGCTCGTCCGGCGGGAGCTCCTCCGGCGTCGTGACGATCGCCGACACCGCACAGGACGTCGTGACGACCGACGTCCCCGAGTCCGAGGTGGGCTCGCTCCAGGTCGGGCAGGCCGCCTCGGTGACGTACCCCGCGGTCACGAGCGTGACGAGCACCGCGAAGGTGACCGCGATCGCCCCCGTCGGGACGTCCTCCGGCGGGGTCGTGACCTTCCCGGTGACCGTGACGCTCTCGGCGCTGCCGACCGGCATCCGCTACGGCGACACGGCGGACGTCGCCGTCACGACCCAGTCCTCACCGGCGACCGCGCTCTCCGTGCCGGCCGCGGCCATCCACTCCTCGGGGTCGTCGTCGTACGTCGAGGTGCTGTCGGGCACGACCACGAAGGACGTCACGGTCACCACCGGGGTCGTCGGGACCGACGGCACCCAGGTCAGCGGCACCGGCCTGCACGCCGGCGAGCGCATCTCGCTCGGGTCCGCGGCGTCGACCACGACGACCGGGACCGGCGGCACCGGCACCGGGGCGGGCGGAGCCGGGCTCGGCGGCGGCGGGTTCGGCGGCGGTGGGTACGGCGGTGGCCGGTACGGCGGCGGCCGCTCCGGCGGAAGCGGCACCGGGACCGGCGGCGCGGGCGCCGGTGCGGGCGGAGCGGGCCGATGACGGACGACGTCGCCGTCGAGCTCGTCGGCGTGCACCAGGTCTACGGCACGGGCGACGGCGCCGTGCACGCGCTGCGCGGCGTGGACCTGCGGGTCGACCGAGGCGAGTACGTCGCGGTGATGGGCCCCTCCGGGTCCGGCAAGTCGACGCTGATGAACATCCTCGGCTGTCTCGACGTCCCCTCGCACGGCGTCTACCGGCTCGGCGGGACCGACGTCCGGTCGCTCGGCGACGACGAGCTCTCCCGGGTGCGCAACCGCGACCTCGGGTTCGTGTTCCAGTCGTTCAACCTCATCCAGAGCATGTCCGCGCTCGCGAACGTCGCGCTGCCGCTGGCCTACGCGGCGGTGCACCGGCACGAGCGGGCCCGGATCGCGACGGCGGCACTCGAGCGGGTCGGCCTCGGTGAGCGGGCGCAGCACGCTCCCGTCGAACTGTCCGGCGGGCAGCAGCAGCGCGTCGCGATCGCCCGGGCGCTCGTCATGGAGCCGACGCTGATCCTCGCGGACGAGCCGACCGGCAACCTCGACTCCCGCGCGACCGACGAGGTGCTCGACCTGCTGGACTCCCTCGCCGACGAACGCCGCACCATCGTCGTGATCACCCACGAGGACCACGTGGCCGAACGGGCGCACCGCGTGCTCACCGTCGCCGACGGACAGGTCGTCGACGACCGTCGCCGAGCCGGGACCGACCGATGAGACCCGGCGAGGTCCTCCTCAGCGCCGTCCGCGGGGTGACCGCCAACAAGCTCCGCTCGGTGCTGACCCTCCTCGGGGTCCTGATCGGCGTCGCCGCGGTCATCCTCCTGCTCGCGGTGGGCAACGGGTCCGCGCAGCAGGTCGCGGCGTCCATCGACGCCCTCGGGACGAACACGCTCACCGTGCGTCCTGGCGGCACCACCACGACGGGCGACGCCACGCGGCCGATGACGGAGCAGGTGACCACGCAGCTCGCCCACGCCGGGCTCGGGCACGTCGGCCGGGTCGTCCCCGAGGTCACGGCGACCGAGACCGCCGTGGCCGGCACGGTGTCCGAGTCCGGGACCGAGGTCATCGGGACCACCCCGTCGTACTTCACCGTCAGCACCGCGAAGCTCGGCGCCGGGCAGGCGTTCCCGACCGGTGCCGCCCGCGATGCCGTCGTCGGCCCCACGCTCGCCGCGGAGCTCTGGCCGGGTCGGTCGCCGATCGGACAGACGATGACGATCGCCGGGGAGTCGTTCACGGTCACCGGCGAACTCGCCGAGCAGACGAGCGTGGGCTTCCAGGACCCGAACTCCGAGGTCGTCGCACCCCTGGCGGCCGTGCAGGACGACTTCACCGGCTACGGGCAGGTGTCCGCGGTCCTCGTCGCCGCCACCGCCCCCGGTGCCGTGACGCAGGCCACCGACGAGGTGACCATCGAACTCGACCAGCTCCTCGGTGCCACCACGGCGGACCAGCCTTTCACCGTGACGAGCGCCGCCACCCTGCTGCAGACCCGACAGGCGAGCGCGCAGAGCTTCACCGTCCTCCTCGCGGCGGTGGCGGCCATCAGCCTCCTGGTCGGCGGGATCGGCGTCACGAACGTCATGCTCGTCACGGTCACCGAGCGCACGCGCGAGATCGGCATCCGCAAGGCGATCGGCGCCACCCGACGGGCGATCCTGTCCCAGTTCCTCGCCGAGGCGGCGATCCTCACGCTCGCCGGCGGCGTCCTCGGGGTCGTCGTCGCCGTGGTCGGCGCGCAGTTCCCCATCGACGGCACCACCCCCGTCCTCGTCTGGTCGAGCATCCCCCTCGCCCTCGGGGTCTCCGTCGCCATCGGCCTGTTCTTCGGCGTCTACCCCGCGGCCCGCGCCGCCGGGATGCGGCCGATCCAGGCACTCCGCACCGTCTGAACCGAGAGCAGGACACCATGACCACGCCCGCCACACCCCAGCCCGCCGCCGGATGGCCGGGTCCCACCCCGGACCGTCCGCGCTCCTCGCCCCTGCGGTGGATCATCCCGACGCTCGTGGTGCTCGTCGCGATCGTCGCCGGGCTCCTCGGCGGGATCCTCATCGGTCGCCACACCGCCGCGGCAGCGGCACCCGGCGCCCGTCCCGGGACCGGGCAGTACGCCCAGTACGGCGGCGCGGGTCGGTACGGCACCTCCCCGACGGCGGGCAGCACGCCCGGTGCGTTCGGCGGCGGGGCGTTCGTGAGCGGCACCGTCACCGCCGTGCACGGGTCGACCCTCACCGTCACCACCCAGCAGGGCACGACGGAGACGATCACCGTGCCGTCCTCGGCGAGCGTCACCGCGACGCAGCGCAGCTCCCTCGGCGCGCTCAAGGCCGGGCAGCACGTCACCGTGACGGGGACACCGGGGTCGTCGTCCGGCTCGATGACGGCCACCCGGGTCGCCGAGGGCCAGTCCGGGTTCCGCGGCGGCCGCGGCGCGCGCACGTCCGGCGGCGACTGAGCGGACCGCGACCAGCGGACGGGAGGCTCGGCGCACCACCGGCACCGAGCCTGGCGTCCGTCCGGTGCGCACCACGCGGCGCACCGCGCCGCTCAGAGCGACGCGACCCACGCGTCCGTCGTCGTGACGACGGCCTGCCGCGGGAACACCTTCTCGGTGAGGACCCGGTGCACCTCGGGGTCGCCGTCGGCACAGGCGTCCTCGAGCACGGTGATCCGGAAGTCGAGGTCGGCCGCCTGGCGGACCGTGGAGAGCACCACGCCGCTCGTCGAGATGCCGGCGAGCACGACGGCGTCCGCGTCGGCACCGCGGAGCAGGACCTCGAGGTCGCTGCCCGTGAACGCGCTGATCCGGCGCTTCGTGACGATGGGCTCGCCGGGGCGTGGCGCGAGGTCCGCGTGGATCTGCGTCGCGGGGCCGTCCTCGTGCATCGCGTCGCCCCGCGTCGCACGGGCCGCGCCGAAGCTCTGGTTCGTCGCGGCGACCTCGGGGTATCCCGGACGGAAGGCGACCCGCACGAAGAAGACGGGGACGCCGGCGGCGCGTGCCGCGTCGACGGCCCGGGCGGCGGCAGCGACGACCTCCGTGGTCCCGAGGCGTTCGACGATGCCGCGCTGGAAGTCCATGACCACCAGGACGGTGCTGCGTTCGCTCATGCCCGCAGCGTAGATGCCGCCGACGTGACGGGAGGCCCGGCGCACGTCGTGCACCGAGCCTCCCGTCCGTCTGCTGGTCACCCGGGTCGGTGGTCGGCTGCGCCGACCGTCACCACGGCTCCCGTGTCGGTCTCGTCCGCTCGAGGCGGCTCGAACAGGCCCCGGTAGCCGCGGACGGCACTCCACCCCGCGATGAGGAACACCGTGCCCGCGACGGCGGCGATCCACGGCAGGACGACCGCGTTCTCCCACGGCGTCGGGAGCACGAGCCAGAGCAGGAAGTTCCCGACCAGGCTGCCGGTCGCGCCGAGCAGGACGGCCGTCCGGCGGTCGAGGCTGGACAGCACGAGCGCGGTCGTCACGGCCGTCATCGCGACGAGGGCGTTGACGATGGCGAACACCGCTGCTGCCCCTAGTCCCCCGTGCCGACGGCGAGCTGCTCGCGCCCGCCGTTCGTGGTGACCGCGATCTTGCGCGGCTTCGCCGACTCCTTGACCGGGATCGTGACGCTCAGCACGCCGTTGTCGTAGCCGGCCGTGATGCGCTCGGCGTCGAGCCCGTCACCGAGGGTCAGCTGTCGCACGTAGGTGCCGGGCTGGCGCTCGCGGGTGATCCACTGCGATCCCTCCGGTGCGCCGAGGGTCCGCTCGGCACGGATGGTCAGGACCGAGCCGTCCACGTCGATGTCGACGGAGCCCGGGTCGATGCCGGGCAGGTCGACGTCGAGGACGTAGTGGTCGCCGGTGCGGTACAGGTCCATCGGCATCGAGCGCGGGCCGGCGGACCCCAGGAGGGAACCAGCGAGACGGTCGAGCTCACGGAACGGGTCGAAGTTCATCGTCATCGGAATCAACTCCTTCGTGTCTGGTGTTGAGTCCCCTCGACTCAACTGGCACCGTTTTAGCACTCGAGCCTGGAGAGTGCCAAAAGACGGCTCGGAGATCGCTCGGAACGCCGGCTCACGTTCCGCTGCCGTCGAAGAACGCGGCGAGGGCCGGGGCCGTGTCCGCCACCGTGGAGAGGTTCGCCACGAGGACGATCCCGAGGAACAGCAGCAGGCCCGGGAGCAGGACACCGGCGGCCGCGAGCACCCGGCGGAGACGCCGAGCGGGCTCCGGCGTGCGGGTCCGCCGCACCCAGACCACGACCGTGAGTGCGGCGACCACGACGATGGCCGCGACGGCGGTGACGACGAGCGCGGCGTGGTACACGCGGAAGTCGTCGACGAGCGTCGCGACCGGCGGAGTCGACACACCACCGGCGAGCGCACTGCGGACCGCACCGACCGCAGGTCCGTCCATCGGCAGGAAGGTGAGGACGGACGACAGCGGCGCCACCGCACCCTGCACGTTCGCCATCGTCATCAGCAGCACGACCGGCGCGACGGGCGCGCCCAGCACGCCGACCAAGAGCAGGAGCGCTCGACGGCCGCCGGACCGGGCCCGTGCATACGCACCCCAGAGCCGTCGACCGACCGGCACCAGGACCACCAGGAGGGCGATCGCGACGACTGCCTTCACCGCGTGGAAGACGGCCCAGAACGCGACGGCGTCGGCGAGCGGGGCACTCGACGCCCGTCCGGACCGTACCCATGCCGCGAACCCGGAGGCGACGGCCTCGGGGAGCGCTGCGACCGACAGGTGTGTGCCGGTTGCCCACCCGGCGACTGCCGCAGGCCCGAGCACCACGGCGATCGTCAGCGCGGCCGCCAGGACGAGCCACACGGCACCGCGTCGATCCGCCCCGGACGATCCGTTCGTCGTCGTCGTCGTCATCATCAACCTCCCCGCCGTCGGGACCGTCCCGACGGGACGACGCTACGGAACGCCGTGGGGCCGCCGCGTCATCCTCCGCGATGACCTTCCCCTGCCGCGGATCGGCCGCCGAGCGGACGTCGACGTCGAACCGAGGGCTCTGCACAAGGCTCCGCGCCCTGGTAGGGCTCGTACCGGACGGTCGTTCCCCACCGCGTCCACCCCGGCAGCACCACGAGGGCGGTCAGGCACCCTCGGTAGCCCGTCTCGGTCGCAGTGGCGCCGTCGTCGAGCGTGACCACGACCCGGGAGCGACCGGGAGCGGTGGTCTCGACGACGCGCCCGGCGACGACGCCCGCGAGCAACTGCTTCGCCATCGCGACCCCGGCGTCGTCGTGGCCGAGCTCCCAGCGACCGCCACCGTGCCGTCCGACCTCGACGACGAGCCACTGCTCGCAGACGATGCTGCACGCGGCTGCCCCCGGTCTGCGTGGAGCGACGAAGGCTGTCCGGATCGACGGCGCTCCGGCTTCCCCGACCGTCCGGGCCTCCTCGGCCCCCTCGGCCCCCTCGGCCTCCGAGGAGCCGATGTCGTGGGTGGTCACCTCCGCCGTGTCGCCCGTCAGGGCGCGCAGGAACGGGAGCAGCTCCTGCATCGCCGCCGCCTGTTCGCAGGACGGCGGCACGGGGCCGTCGGCTGCACTGCTCACGGGCTCACGATGGCACACCGAGCGTCGGGCGCGTCAGCGGCGACGAGGCTCGCGGTGGAAGTACACCGTCATGGTGAGGTCGTCCTCACCTTCGCTGACGGCACTCGTGAAGGTGATGTCCTGCACGCTCACGTCGCCGAGGCCGTCGAGCGTGCCCGCCACCCGGCGGAGCAGCGCGGCCACGTTCCCCTGGCCGCTGCCGACCGGGTTGCTCTGGGAGAAATGAGAGATCGTCCAGTCATCGGGCATCATGACACGACAGTACGGTCACGTCGTGTGTACTGGCGTCGGAGGGCACCATGGAACAGATCACGAAGCGCCTGCTGAACTGGGCGAGCATCCTCGAGCCGCACACCCGGGAACAGGCGGAGCGGCTGTCGCGGCTGCCGTTCATCCACCCACACGTCGCCCTCATGCCGGATGCGCACCTCGGCAAGGGCGCCACCGTCGGCTCCGTCATCCCCACCGTCGGCGCGATCGTCCCGGCCGCGGTCGGCGTCGACATCGGATGCGGCATGATCGCCGTCCGGACGCAGTGGATCGAGAGCGACCTCCGCCGCGCGGTCGGTGACCACGGCCTCCGGACCCTGCGGGAACGGATCGAGGAGCAGATCCCCCTGTCGGCCGGGAAGTACAACCAGCGGATCGAGGAGTCCGCGAGCCCTCGCATCGTCGAGCTCGAGGCGCTCGCCGGCGAACTCGGCTTCGATCCGGCCACGGCCGCACCGAACTGGAGGCTGCAGCTCGGGACGCTCGGCTCCGGGAACCACTTCATCGAGGTCAGCGTGGACGAGGAGGAGCGCGTCTGGCTGTTCCTGCACTCCGGCTCCCGAGGCGTCGGCAACAAGATCGCCCAGCACCACATCCAGGTCGCGCAGGACCTCGCCGCGCGGTGGTTCATCCCGCTCGAGGACCCGGACCTGGCCTACCTGGTCGAGGGCACGCCCGAGTTCGACCGCTACATCGCCGAACTCCGCTGGGCGCAGCACTTCGCACTCCTCAACCGGGAGGAGATGATGGACCGCGTCGTCGCGCAGGTCGAGCTCGTCACCGGTGTCCCCGTCGAGGAGTCCGAACGGGTGAACTGCCACCACAACTACACCGCGCAGGAACGGCACTTCGGCAAGGACGTCTGGCTGTCGCGGAAGGGAGCGATCGATGCGTCCGAGGGCGCACCCGGGCTCATCCCCGGCAGCATGGGCGACCTGTCCTACGTGGTCCGTGGTCGCGGCAACCGCGTCGCCCTGGACAGCAGCCCGCACGGTGCCGGCCGGAGCCACTCCCGCTCCGCCGCTCGTCGGGAGTTCACCCACGAGCAGCTGCGCGAGGCGATGACCGGCATCGAGTACCGCGACACCGACGCGTTCCTCGACGAGATCCCCGCCGCCTACAAGCCGATCGACGTCGTGATGCAGGACGCCGCCGACCTCGTCGAGGTCGTCCACACCCTGCGCCAGATCGTCAACGTGAAGGGCGACTGACCGTGCCACGCGTCGCTCGTACCCCTGGCGGGGTGGTCGGTGCCGTCGTCAACGTCGTCGCCTGCGCGGCCCTCGTGGTCGGGTTGCCCGTCGTCGCGCTCACCACTGGCCACGACCAGACACACGTCGTCTTCGCGATCGTCGGGTTCGCGATCGCCGTGGTCCTGGAGACGACGTTCGTGCGGAACCTCCGTCGGCAGCTCGCAGCGCGGAGGAACCGGTGAACCCGCAGCTCGTCTTCGGCATCGGGGGTGCGGTCGTCGGGCTGTGGGGCGTGACGATCGCGGTGTTCAACGGATGGGCGCAGCGGCTCGGCGGCGACCAGCTCGCGAACGGGCGGCCGCTGACACCGCGGTTCGTCCGGGGCATCGGCGTCTTGCTGGCGGTGGGCGGGACACTGTTCGTCGTCCTGGCACTGACCGGGGTGTTGCCCGACCACGGGTGAGCGCGAGCGAGGCGCGCGCAGCGGGCCGACCGGACGACGCGAGGCGCAGTTCCCACCCACACCGCGCCTCCCGTCCGGTCATCCCACCGCAGCGGGGCGGACGTCAGGCCGACGCGGCGGTCACCACGGCACGACCTCGCCGCGGAAGTCCCGGTACGTGATGCCCCTCGTCGCGAGGCAGTCGACCAGCACGTCGACGACCTTCGGCACGTTCTCCTCGAGGGTGAACGGTGCGTCGTCGCCGCCGAGCGTGGTCTTGATCCATCCCGGAGCGACGACGACGATTGCCCGCTCGTCGTGCGCTTGGCGCACCGCGAAGCTCTTCATGAACATGTTCAGCGCCGCCTTGCTGCCGCGGTAGAGCTCGCGCGATCCGGTGGTGTTGTTCGCGATGCTGCCCTGCCCGGACGACATCACCCCGATCAGGCCGTCCTCGGTCACCAGGTCCTCGAGCGCCTCGATCACGTGCATCGGGCTGAGCGCGTTCGTCACCATCACCTCGACGAAGTCGTGGGTCGACACCTGCCCGATCGGCGTCTCGGCGTTGTTCGTGGTCCCGGCGTTGACGAAGAGCACGTCGAGCGACACGTCGTCGAGGCGCGACCGGAGCTCCGCGACCTGGTCGGCGCGGGTGATGTCGACCTGTTCGATCCGCAACCGGTCGCCGGCGGCTGCGGCGAGGTCGTGGAGCGGCGTCGGAGCGGACCCGCGGACGGTCCCGATCACGGTCCACCCCCGTTCGACGAACTCGGCGGCGAGCGCCTGCCCGATGCCCCGCGAGGCTCCGACGATGAGTGCTGTCCCTGTCCTGTCCATGCCGCCACTGTGCGTCGGCCACCCGCGATCGGACCGTTCCGGGCGCCCGTTCCGTAGGATTCCTGCAGTGGATGCTGATCACAGGACCGGATCCGGCGGGGTGACGCACGACGACCTCCGCCTGCTCCGAGCGGTCCAGATCGCACCCCGTGCGCCGTTCGCCGCGATCGCGTCGACGCTGGGGCTGAGCGAGACCACGGTCGCGCGGCGCTACCGGAAGCTCGTCGCCACGGGCGTGTGCCGAGTCGTCGGCGTTCGCGACCCCGGAGCGCAGGGGACGAGCGAGTGGTTCGTCCGGATCCGCTGCCGCCCGGGCAGCGGCGGGCGCATCGCCGACGCGCTGGCGCAACGCCGAGACGTCTCCTGGGTCAGCCTCGGCGCGGCGGGGACCGAGATCGCCTGTGTCATCAGTTCACCCACCACCGCGCAGCGCGACGAACTCCTCGGGCGGCAGCTCCCCGGCACCGCGGCGGTCCTGGAGATGTCCGCCGCGGTGATGCTGCACCGCTTCACGGGAGGCCGTGCCCACTACTGGGCCGCCCTCACGGGTGTGCTGACGGTCGCCGAGGAGGCCCGGCTCGGCTCCGACGGGACGCGCCCGTTCACGGATGCTCCGGTCGTCCCCCGTGCAACCGTCGCGGTGAGCCACGACGACGAGCGTCTGCTGTCCGTCCTGGCTGCGGACGGGCGGGCGAGCCACGTCGCCCTGGGCGAGGCGGCGGGGCTCACCCCGGGGCAGGCCGCACGTCGGCTCCGGGGCCTGCTCGACCAGGGCGCCGCACACCTCGACGTCGAGATCGTCCCGGAGGCGCTCGGCTTCACGGCCCGCGCCGGCCTGTGGATGCGCGTCCACCCCCGGTCCGTCGCCGAGGTCGGCGCCCTCCTCCCCCAGCAGCCGGAGATCGCCTTCGCCGCGGCGGTGTCCGGTCAGGACAACGTCCACGCGGTCGCACACTGCCGGGACCTCGATGCGCTCTACCGCTTCACGTCCGAGCGCCTGGGGACGCTCCCCGGGCTCCTCGCGCTCGAGGTCTCCCCGATCGTGCGGCAGGTGAAGCAGGCCGGGACGCTGCTGGACGGCGACCGCCTGGTGCCGGGTCGCACGGTGTCCTGACGGCCGTCGGCGCGGACGCTGTCAAGCCGACCTTGACTGTCGACCATTGTCAAGGGTAGGTTGACGCCGTGGACAACGGAGAACAGGTCATCCGCGACGGCATCGCCGCGATCGTCCGGGACCTCGAACCGGGCATCGAGAACGCACTACCCGACGGTCGCAATGCGTACCTGCGACTGATCACGATCACGGCGGGCATCGAGGCGGAGGCCGGCTCCAGCCTGCGGAGTTCGGTCCTCGCCGGCAGGGCGGCTGGTCTCAGCTGGGAGCGCATCGGTGCCGTGCTGGGAACCTCGCGCCAGGCCGCGCAGCAACGCTTCGGGGAGGTGCGGCCAGCGGCCCCCCACGCACACACGCGTCGGTTGACGCCCGTGACGGCGTTCGACGAGATGGACCGCCTCGACGAAGCCGGCAAGCACGGCTGGCACTCCGTGTCCTTCGGGACGCTGTACCACGACCTCGAGCACTCGGACCAGCAGTGGGAGCACCGCCGCGTGAGCGTCTTCGGGTCCCGGCGCGCGCTGGAGGACGAGGGGTGGCAGCGCATCGGCGCGATGTGGATCCCGTGGGCGTACTACGCGCGACCCACCGGCACGCCGGCGCTCCCCGACGACGCACTCGACTGAGCGGTGCAGCACGAGCACCGGCTCCTCGGTGCGGACGCTCCGCCCGGTGAAGCGAGGCCGTCCGGGTGCACCGTGACCGGGGTCAGACCCGCTGCACGGCGACCGGGGAGGACGGCACCGACGATGACCGCGAGGTCCGTCAGGCGCCCCGCGTTGTGCTCCGACCGACCGAGGATCTCCATCCTCGTGACCGAGGCGGCGGCGATGCCCGGTTCGTCACTCCTCCGGGTGATGCCGCGCCCCACGGGACGGCGTAACGGCCCTAGCGGCGCGAGTGCGAGGCACCCTCGAACTGGGGTTGGTCGGCGATCACGAGCAGGAGCGACCCTCTCCGGTATGACGGCTCCCCTGCAGACGGAACACCCGGCGCGACCGATCCTGGCCTCGCGCCGCATCGTGCTCGCGATCACCGGCGTCGCGATCGCGGTCTGGCTCTACGTCGGGTTCGTGCTGGTGCTCGTGGGAGGCAACAAGGCGGTCATCCCGATCTGGATGCTCATCGGCTCGTTCACCCTCGCCGTCGATCTGCTCACCGTGTTCTCTAGACGTCTCGGGACCCAGACCACGCTCACGCCGCGGTTCCTCGTCATCGCCTTCGTCATCGGCGGCCTCGGCTCCGTCCTCATCGGCGGCTCCCTCGACACCCTCACCTTCGACGGCCTCGGGCGCGAGGGCGCCTTCCTCCTCGCCGGCTTCGTCGAGGAGGCCGCGAAGATCGCGCTGGTGGTGGTGCTCTGCCGACGGCTCGCCGACAAGACGGTGCGCAACGGCCTCATCGTGGGTGGCACCGTCGGCCTGGGCTTCGGGGCCTTCGAGGACCTCGGGTACGCGTTGCACCCGTTCCTCGGCGCGCCGTTCAACGGGCACGAGGTCCTCCAGTCGATGATCGCGCAGATCGCTCGCGCCGCGTCCGGGCCGTTCGGACACCCGCTGTGGACGGCACTGCTCGCCGCAGCGCTCTTCGCCGGGGTCCGGAACGGGCGGTTCCGCGTGACGCTGCGTCTCGTGGCTGCCTACGTCGGCGTCGCGGTGGCGCACGGGCTCTGGGACGGCGCGACGGGAGCCGGGCAGGAACTCGGTCGGTTCGGCGCGGGGTTCGGCACGCTCGGCTCCGCCGTCGGCGGGCTGCTCGCGTTGGGCGCGGTCATCGTCACCGTCCGTGTCTGGTTCCGCCTCGCACGGCGGGTCGGCGCCGAGTACCGGCAGCAGGAACCCGCTGGTCCAACCGGACACGACGGCCACGGACCGGAGGCAGTGCTCCCGTCTGCGGGTGATCCGCACGTCGTCAGCGGCTCGGGCTCGTCGTGATCCGGTCACGCCCCGAGTAGCGCCGTCGCCGACGACGGTCCGCCGTCCAGCGCCGGGTCTCCGCGCTCGACAGCGCGAAGAGGATGGCACTGTCGAGCGCGAACCCGGCCAGTCCCGCAGCCGTCGTCAGGTCGTCATGACCGCCGAACCAGGACACGGCCGCCGACACGACCGCGATCGTCGACAGGACGAGACCCCATCCACGCGCTGCGGAACGCCCGACGAACACCCCGACGGCGATGGCCGCCCACACGAGGACGACCACCGCGCTGAGGCCGACCGCGACCACGACCACGACCGGGTCGGCGCTCCGCCCACGGCCGTCGACGCCGGTGAGCCAGGCAACGATCGTCACCGTCGCGGCGACCGGACGAGCCGCCAGCAGCAGCGTCGCCAGGACGACGTCGACGGGGCGGGTCTGCGCCTCCGCCGTGGCGTCGATCAGCCGGACCTCCGAGGTCGCGACCTCGACGTCGCGGAGGTCGACGACCGGCAGGCCGCCGTCGGTCGTGATCGCGTCGCCGCCGCCGTTGCGCGAGTGGTACCCGGTGGAGAAGTGCTCGAGCATGGAGGCCGATGCGACCTCCGACCCCTCGAGGACCGACGCGACGACGTGGTCGCGCTCGGTGTCGACGTCGTCGGCGATCCGGTGCGTGACCTGCCAGGTGAACGCGCTGAACCCCACGCTCCGGTCGAACGTCGCCGCGGCGAGCCAGTCGACCCGCTGGCCGCCCGGGAGGAGCCAGCCGTCCGGGGTCGCCCAGAACCGGACGTGGTGGCGCTTGCCCGGACTCCCGTCGACCTCCTGCTGGTAGCAGAACGCCTGGCGGCGGCCGAAGAGGAACAGGTTCGACACCGGCGCGCTCGGGTAGCTCCGTCGGGACAGGGTCGCCACCGCGATCCGGAGGTTCGCTCGGACCCCCAGGTCGTCCGCCAGCGTCCACCCCGCCGCGAGCATCGCCGCGTGCACCTGGGCGAGGCTGCCGAGACCGGAGACGTTGACCGGGTCCCCGAGGATCCCCTCACGCGTCCGGGTCCTCCCGATGAAGTAGTCGGGCAGGTAGACCGCGGCGAGCGCCGTGTGGATGCGCGGGAGCACGAGGTACGCGATGACGACGTAGACCACGACGACGAACCACGACTCGCGCCAACCGTGGGAGAACGCCTGCGTCGCGAGCACGATCGCCAGCAGCGCTGCGGCTCCGGCGCCCAACCAGCCGAAGGCGCCGTCCGCGGCACGGCGGACCGCGTGCCGGCGTGGAGCGGTGGCGGAGGTCCTCGACGGCCTCGACGCTCGACGCGAACCCGGGGTCACGTGCGCAAGCGTAACGCCGGGGGTGCCGCCCGTCCCGCTGCGGTCGCGTTCCAGGAACTGGCGGCCCGGAGCCGACACCCCACGGACGGGAGGCGCGGTGCCGGCTGGCACCGCGCCTCCCGTCCGGACCGGGTCACCCGCGGACCGCGCCCCGCTTGCGCTCCTTCACCGCGCGGAACCACGCGTTGGACGCGGGCAGGAACGTCAGGACCGCCGCGATGATCGAGGCGAGGACGCCCACGGCACCCACCCCGTAGCCGCCCACCACACCGGTGATGCCGAGGATCGTGACGATGAGCAGGACGATCCGCGCCCAGTTCGCGCCGCGACGCATGAAGAGGTCGAAGACCACGAACGCGATGATGTACAGCACGCCGATCACGATGCCGACGACGAGGGTCGCGCCGAGGATCCCGTTGACGTCGACGCCGTCGGTGGAGGTCCCCGACCGCTGGAGCTGGTCCTTCGCCGCCTGTTGAGCAGCGGGGAGCTGCGTCGCGCTGATGATGATGCCGACGATGTGCGCGAGGACGGTGAGCAGGTAGAGCCAGAACGCGACCGTCACGAGGCGCGGCGGTGTCAGCGACGCGGATCGTTGGGCGTCCGACTGGAACGGGTTCGACGTCATCGGGGTGGTCCTCCTCTCGGCCTCGACCATCGAGACCGTGGAGCCGATGCTGCCCGCGCCGCGAGGTCCCTGCCCGGATCCGGCGGCCTCACGGACTTCACGCTCGTCTCATCGACACGGTGCGATGCTTCCGGGCTGGGGAGCGGAACCGCTCGACGGCCGAGCAAGGCCACGCGTCGTGACCCTGGACGGACCTGGTCGTGTCCACCGTGCCAGCGGCTGGCGGTGACCGACGACCCGACGACCGAACGCCACCGAGATGAAGGGTGCACCAGCATGACCCCACCGACCCTGCGTCGTCCCTCCGCCGGAGCACGGCCGACCGGGGTGGCCGTCTGATGCGCCGCGAGCTGACCCCGGCCGCTCGACACGGCCGTCGACGCCCGTCGAGCGTGCTCAGGACCGGGGCGAAGCTCGTCGCGGCCGTCGCCGCCGTCGGGCTGGTGAGCACCGGTTGCGTCGGGGCGATCGCGTCGTGGGAGGTGCTCGGCCACGCGAAGCCGACGGTGACGCTCGCGATGGACGGCACGAGCGCCAAGCCGCTGCCGCAGCTGACGGCACAACAGGGCGAGGTGGACATGCTGCTCGTCGCGACCGACACCCGAGAGGGGCAGGGAGCCGGCTTCGACGACGCCCTCAACCAGCGAGCGAGCTCCGGCGTCGGGAACAACGACTCGAACCTGTTGGTCCACATCTCCGCCGACCACTCCAGCATGGCGGTCGTCTCCTTCCCTCGCGACCTCGTCGTCCCGATCCCGGCGTGCGAGAACGACCAGGGGACGACGACCCCCGCTTCCGCTGCGGCCCCGCTCAACACCGCCCTGCACCGCGGCGGTGAGCAGCACGGGCTCGCGTGCGTGGCGAAGACGATCGACCAGCTCACCGGACTCCAGATCGGGTACGCCGGCATGATCACCTTCGACGGCGTCGTGGCGATGGCCGACGCCGTCGGGGGCGTCGACGTCTGCCTCGCGACCCCCATCCACGACGACTACGTGACACCGGCGCTCGACCTGCCCGCGGGCGACCACAACCTCTCCGGGGCACAGGCGGCGGCGTTCCTCCGTTCACGGCACGGTGTCGGCGATGCGAGTGACCTCGCACGCATCAGCAACCAGCAGACGTTCATGGCGGCGCTCGCACGCCAGACGGTGTCCGCGCACACGCTCACTGACCCGGGCAAGGTGCTCCGACTCGCGATCACGGCGTCGAAGCACATGACCCTCTCGGACACGCTCGCCGACCCGACGACACTCGCCAGACTCGCACTCGCGGTGAACACGGTGGGCCTGGCGAACATGACCTTCGTGCAGTACCCGACCGTCGCCGATCCCGCGAACGACAACCTCGTCATCGTCGCGCAGGACGCGGCGAAGACCCTCGACGGGGTGCTCCAGCGTGACGAGCCAGTCGTGCTCGGCGCCGACAGCCTGGGCCGTTCCGCCGTCAGGAGCCCGTCGGCCGCGCCGACGCCGGCACCGCAGGCGTCGGCCCCCGCGGCCCAGCCGTCGGCGCCGGCGCAGTCGACGGCTCCGTCGCCACAGGCTGCGCTGCCGGACAGCGTCTCCGGCCAGAGTGCGGCGACCGTGACGTGTGCGGCGAAGCGGTGACGGTGCGGCCGCCGACCGCATCGGTGCCGGTGGCGGGACCCCGTTCCGGACGGGAGGCTCGGTGCCAGCTGGCACCGCACCTCCCGTCCGGACGCTGGTCGCGATCCTGACCTGCCGCGGAGGCGCAGGGCGGCACCTGACGGCGCGCTGTCCCGGGTGGGACGGAAGCGATCACGATCCGGTGACGGTGCTCGTGTTCGCTCGTCGAGTCGAGGACTGCTCGGCGATCATCGTCACATGAGCGTCAGCGCGCCCCAGAAGTCCACCCGTCGTCGCGTCGCAGCGGTGGCCGCCGTCGGCGCGGTCGCGCTCCTGCTCAGCGGTTGCTCGTCCTCGGGCGTCTCCGCTGCGGCACCGGCGACGCCGACCGCGAGCGCCCGCACGGTGGCCCTCCAGCCGGGAGACGCCGACACCGGCACCCACGCCGTCTGTGGCCACGTCAGTGCCTACCTGACCATCACCACCAACGCCCAGGCCGGTCTCGCGGCCGGCGACATCGACGCGACCCAGGAGCAGACCCTGTTCTCGGCCGCTCGCTACGGGTACGAGCGGCTGCCCTCCGAGGGTCCCCTCAGCGCGGGCGTCACGGCTGTCCAGAAGTGGCTCGCCGCCCACCCCGAGACCCCCGGTTCCCTCGCGATCGACCTCGACGATGCAGGGTGGGGCGACGCCTTCCAGACCCTGACCACGGCGTGCGCTGCGAACGGCTCGCCGCTGGGCGTCGATGCGCGGTACGGCGGCTAGGGCGATCCGGAGGACCCGATGAAGGACGTCGCCGGGACCGTCGTCCCGCGCGGGGCGGGCTGGGGTGCACCGCTCCACGCGCTGGTCGCGGCCGCCATCGGTGTCGGCACCGCGTTCTCCACCCACGCCGCCGTGGTGGCGACGTTCATGACCGGCGTCGCCGGGCTGGTGGCGATCCTCGTCGTCGGCGTGGTCGCCGGTGTGGCACTCGCGGTCACCGGCGTGCTCGCCACCGGACGCCGTGCCGTCGCGTGGCTGGGGCTCACGACGCTGGTCCTGCTCCCGGCGGTGCTCGTCCCAGAGGTCACGTCCGGGCTGCTCAGCGGGTCCGCTGGCGACTCCGGCGAGGTCGATCTGTCGTCGTCACCGCTGTCGTTCGTGGCCGGCGCCGTCGTCGCGGTGGCCCCAGCACTGGTGGTCCATCCCGGTCGCGCCAGGGTGCTCGGCCTCGTCACCATGGGCGTGCTCGCCGTCGGCGTGACGACGGCGATCGTGATCGCGGTCGTCGTGACCACCCCGCCCCGGTAGCGCTGCCGCGTCCGGAACCCGCCAGACGTCGCGGGTCCCGATCAGGAGACTCGGTGTGCTCCGCGACCGACGCGAGCACCCCCAGAGAGGCCTTCCGTGCAGCACACCGTGATCGATTCCGCCATCCTCTACTTCGGCACACCCGTGGCGCTCCTGAGCACCGTCGACCGCCACGGCGCCACGAACACCGCGCCGATGTCGTCGGTGTTCTGGTCGGGGAGCACCGCGGTCCTCGGGATGGGTGGCCGGTCACAGACAGCCAGGAACCTCCTGGCCACCGGTGAGTGCGTCATCAACCTGCCGTCGGCCGACCTCGTCTCCGCGGTGGACACCCTGGCCCTCACGACCGGTCGCTCCCCCGTTCCCGCGGGCAAGGAGTCGGTCGGCTACCGGCACGTGCGGGACAAGCTCGCCGCCGCCGGGTTGCACGGCCGGCCCGGGGACACCGTCCGGGCCGAGCGGATCGACGAGTGCCCCGTCAACCTGGAGGCACGGGTCGTCCACGCGCGACCACTCGCGGACCAGGAGCCGGGCGACGACGCCACCTACCTGTTCGAGGCATCCGTCGCACGGGTCCACGTGCACGAGGACATCCGCGCGGCAGGGACGACGAACCGCATCGACCCGGACCGGTGGCGTCCGCTCGTCATGGCGTTCCAGCAGTTCTACGGGCTGAGCGGACGACTGCGGCCGTCGCGCCTCGCCGGCATCGACGAGGAGTGGTACCGGTGACGCCCCGGACCGGACCCGGGCACGCTCAGGAACCGGTCGCGGCCGAGGCGTCGGCGTGGGCGTTCCGGTCGCGGCGTCGCGCGAGTGCGAGGGCGGCGGCGGCGAGCAGTCCGCCGACGACCGCGCCGATCGAGTTCGTCACCCAGTCGCCGGTGTCACACGCCCGACCGATGCCGAGGACGAGGGCCTGCACCGCCTCGATCACGACGGAGAGTGCGCTGCCGGCGAGGATCGCGGACACCGGGCGAGCCGAGCGGAGCCCGACCAGGAAGGTGACGGGCACGAAGAGCAGGACGTTCCCGACGGACTCGCTCGCCGTCGGCGCGAGGTACGGCAGCCCGACCGAGCACGCCACGCCGGGCGACGGGTCTCCGTCCGGGGAGAGCGTGAGCCCGAGAACGGCGACGGACGACAGGACGGCCAGCACCAGGGCCAGCCTCGGGGTGCGCGTGAGCAGGACGCCGAGGAACGGGGCGACGACGACGACCGCGACGAGGACCCCGAACGGCAGCCACGGCACGTGGGTGAGGAGGGTGGAGAGCAGGGGCGTCGCCTTCCTCGCGCGGGGTGGTCGTCGACCATGATCCCGCACGCGGGCGGCGCACGGGTCGCTCAGAGCGTCGAGGCGACCGCCCAGGAGTCCGGTCCGGGCTTGCTGATCAGCCGCTGGTCGGCGAACGACCCGTCAGCGAAGGTGATCCGAGCAACCGGGACACCACCCTGCGCCGTCGTGCCGGTGTCGACGATCGAGGCCACCTGGGTCCGCGGAACGGTGACGAGGTGCTCGGCCCGCAGCTGGTTCCCCGCCGAGGTCACGAGGTTCACCAGCCGACCGTCGACGCCGTCGCCACCCCCACCGCGCCTGAAGCCGCTCGGGATCACCTGGCAGTGGACCAGGACGCGGTCCCCGTCCGGGAGCACCCTGCCGATCTCCGATGCGACGTCGATCGGCGGCCCGGTGAAGAGCGCCTCGTACCTGGAAGCGCTTACAAAATCGGCGCGCTCGCGGTCGGGAGAGGATTTTCGAGACGGTTCCCGCAAGAAACAGATGTGAGATACGGTCCTGGCCGTGACTTCTCAGCAGCCCTCCACGCAGTACCCGTCAACCGCGCACCACGCCCCTGCGCCGCGGACCAACACGCTCGCGATCGTGTCGCTCGTGCTGGCCTTCTTCGCTCCGCTCATCGGCTTCGTCCTGGGCTTCGTCGCGCTCGCGCAGGTGAAGTCCCGTTCGGAGAACGGTCGCGGGCTCGCACTGGCAGCAGTGATCGTCGGCGGGGTCATCACCGCGCTGTACGTCGTCCTGATCATCGCCGTCGCCGTGGTCGGTTCCTCGACGCCGACGCAGTACTGATCATCGCCGATGAGCACGACTGATCCGTCCGCCGCAAGGCAGAGCCGCGAAACGCGTCTCCGTGGCAGCGCGGTCGCCCTGACGATGACACTGGTCGGCGGGGTCCTCGTCGTCGCCGCGGGCGCCGTGTCCGGCTACGCCCTCGGATCGTTCACCGGCGTGTTCCGGGAGATGCAGCTCAACAGCGTCTTCTCGCACTCCCCCGACCCGGATCATCCGTGGTGGGCAGCACCGACGGCCGCCTTCGGATCCATGGTCGCCGTGGCGGTGTACTCGCGATGGAACCACCGCTTCACCGGCAGGTCGGCAGACTTCGCCGGCGCAGGCCCCGGGAGCCTATGGCTGATCGGAGCCGCTGCTGGACTGTGGTGGACCACCACCGTCCTCTGGCCCGCCCCCGACCGCGTCGGTACCGCCGTCGACCCGGAGTTCGGCCGTGACACGGCGTGGGGGATCGGCGGCTGGGTCTGGTACGCATCCGCCTGGTGGCTCCCCGGCCTGTTCACCGCGCTGGCGCTCGTGGCGCTCCTGCTGGGCACCATCGGCCGCCGCGGACAACGCAACCGTCGCGGTCGCGTCACGGCGCTCCTTACGGCTGGACACCGGACCTCGGGGACCGTCACCGCCGTGAGCGGCACGACGACCCCCGATGCGGCGCTCACGCTCCTCCGCTGGACCTTCACCTTCACCGACGCCACTGGCCAGACTCGATGGGTCGAGCGCACCAACGGGTTCCCCCACGGGTCGGCCCCGACGGTCGGTGCGACCATAGCCGTCCTCCACGACCCGAAGAACCCGGCGGACAAGCGGTCGATCTTCGCGGCCGTGACCGGTGGCGACAGCCCTGATGACTACCTCCGGCCCGGGATGTGACGACGTGCAGGACTCCCCTCGTGCGCCACTTCCGACGCCCTCCCGCCGCAGGGTGCGCGCCGATCACACCGTCCCGGATCGAGCTCCGCACCGGTTCGAGGCCGGGGACACCGTCGCGGTCGGCAAGCGTGACACCGAATGGCCGGCGTTCGTGTTCGTCACCGCTCGGGACGGGAGCGGGTGGGTGCCCGTCCGTCACGTCGACACGACGAGCTCACCGCCCAGGATGCGCACTGCATACGACACGCAGGAGATCCCCGCCTCCGAAGGGGAAGTCGTGCACCTGCTCCGGGACGACCCCGAGAGCGGTTGGGTGTGGTGTCGCAAGACCGACGGACGCGAGGGGTGGCTTCCCCACCGGGCACTCGAACTCAACCGAGGCTGATGCGATGAACAGTGCCGATCCGCTCTTCACTCCGGTCGTCCGTGGGACGTTCCACCGGGCCATCGACCCGCGCTTCCACCGGTTCGCGATCGCCGGGTCACGCGCCGCTGGCCGCTACTCACGAGCAGATGAGCCCACCCTGTACCTGAGTTCCTCGGTCGAAGGCGTCGACGCGGCGCTGATCGCCCACAGGGACACCAGGGCGAGCGCACTCGAGATCATCGAGCTCGACGTCGAAGCAGCCGGCATCGTCGACCTGCGGGACCCCGACGCCCGGTCGCGCATCGGGATCGACCTCGCCGACGCGATGGCACCGTGGCAACAGGACGCCGAAGCCGGCGGCACGCCGGCGTCCTGGTCGGTGCGCGACCGCCTCGTCGAGGTCGGAGCGACGGGTCTGATCGATCCCTCGCGGAGACGACCCGATCTCTGGCATCTCGTTCTCTTCCGCTGGAACGAACCGAGCGCCCCCACCGTGCGCATCCGAGAGCGTGACCGCTGACTGCCGAGGGTGGTGCGCCTCCTGTCCGGGAGACGCGACCAGCCGCCGCCCCGTCACGCACTCGGATCAGGACCAACCGGCGATCCCGCGTCGACGTCGCATGCGGTATTGATCTCAACCATCGTTGAGATCGTACGGTGACGGCATGACCACCCCCTCCCACGACGAGATCGCCATGTCGGAGTTCCGCCCATCGAGTCCGGAAGGAGCTCAGCGGGAGATCGGGGTGTTCGGCCCGCAGTACCGGTGGGTCACGATCGGCATGTTCCTGCTGGTGCTGCTCGATGCCTTCGTGGCCCTGGCTGTCTCGACGATCATGCCGACCATCAGCGCAGAGCTGGACGGCGCCCGACTGTACGCGTTCGCGTTCGCCGGTCCCGTTGCCGTCAGCGTGGTCGGGATGGTCCTCGCCGGGATCTGGTCCGACCGGGGGAATCCGCGGAGCGCCCTCTTCGTCTCCGTGGTCGTCTTCGCAGCGGGGCTCATGATGGTGGCGCTGGCGCCCAGCATGGTCGTCTTCGTCAGCGGACGGTTGGTCCATGGTCTGGCTGGCGGGGCCGTCACCGTAGCGCTGTACGTGATCGTGGCCCGCATCTACCCGCAGGCCCTCCATGCGAGGGTGTTCGCGGCCTTCGCCACCGCCTGGGTCATCCCTTCCCTCGTCGGTCCGGTCATCGCCGGGCTGGTCGCCGAGACGGTCGGGTGGCGTTGGGTCTTCCTCGGGGTGGTGGCGCTCGTCCTGCTGGCGATGCCGTTGATCGTCCCCGCGATGCGCGTCGTCCACGCTCCTGAGGACCGGTCCCGGCTCGGCCGCACGGAACTCGCGCGGATCGGCCTCGCCGTGCTCACCGCGTCGTCCGCGCTCGTCATCGCTCTCGGCGCGGAGTTGCGCGGACCGACACAGTGGCTCGTCCCGATGGTCGCCGCCGCCGTCGCGCTGATCGCACTCCGTCCACTGCTGCCAGCCGGAACGCTCCGTGCCCGTCGCGGGTTGCCGAGCGTCGTCCTCGAGCGTGCGGTGGTGGCGGCCACCTTCTTCGCCGCGGAGGTCTACGTGCCGCTCCTGCTGGTCTCCCACTACGGCACGTCAGCTGCGGTCGCCGGTCTCGCGCTCACCGCTGCCGCCCTGAGCTGGTCAGCAGCGTCGTGGCTGCAGGGGCGGTTCCCGGGGATCGGTCATCGGATGGCAGCACGGCTGGGCACCGCGAGCCTGGGCTTCGCCGTCGCGTGTCTGTTCGTGACGGCACTCGTCAGCGCGACGCCCGTCGTCGTGGTGATCGGTTGGGCCTTCGCCGGGGCTGGGATCGGACTGATCTACCCGCGGCTCGGCGCACTCACACTCGCGTACTCGGACGACACGAACCAGGGTTTCAACAGTTCCGCGCTCACCATCGCTGAAGCGACTGCGTCGGCGATCGCACTCGCCGCCATGGCCATCGTCTTCTCGACGCTCGGCGGCACGGCATCGACGAGTTCGTTCGCCGGGGTCTTCGCCCTGGCGGGAGCCCTCTGTGTGTTCGCTCGGCTCTGCGCTCCGCGGATCGTGCCCCGCTCCAGCGACTGACGCCGGGCTCTCGTCGACGGGGGCGAGGTCCGCCTGCCAGCCCCGGACACGCCGGTGGTCGGAACGCTGCCCATGTGCACGCGGCAGCCGACCGGCCCCCGTCCGTCGGCCAGCGCCCGTCCCGGTGGCCCATCGTTCACCGAGACGGGTGGTTGGGTGCCTCGATCTGCCGGACCCAGCGCTCCTCGTACAGCCCGGGCCCCGGATCGATCCGCCGATCTCCTCGGCGCTCGAAGCCGTTCCCGGCGGAGAAGCGCTGACCCCGCTTGTTGCACGAGGACACGAGGACCGTCGTGGCCGTGTCCTGTCGACCGGTGGGGAGCGGGACGGGGCGGTAGACTGTCGACGACGAAACCTCCGCCGACCACGGCGGAGGTTTTCTCGTATGACCACCCCGACGCCCCTGACCATCACCACCGCCGACGAACGACACCGCCCTCAGCTCGAACAGCTCTGGACCATGTTCCGACACGAGATGTCCGCGTTCACCGGCACGCTCCCCGACGAGCGCGGCCACTTCCGCCGAGAACGACTCGACGCCGGCCTTGCGGAGCCGGGCTGGTCGGCACACCTCTTCCACCTCGGACCACACCCGGTCGGACTCGCGGTCCTCCGCGGACTGGACACGGACGAGCACGTCATCAGCAGTTTCTTCATCACGCACGGAGCGCGACGCGCTCAGATCGGACGTGCCGCCGTGACGGAACTGACCGCGGCGCACCCGGGGAGATGGGCGGTCGCCTACCAGGACCGTAACGAGGTCGCAGCGAACTTCTGGCGCACGGTCGCGACCGAACTCGACCCGACCTGCACGTTCGAGCACCAATCCGTCCCGGGCCAGCCGGAGCTCCCTGCAGACTCCTGGGCACGATTCAGGGTCCGACAGCCGATCGGCTGACGAGACGTGGCCGAGCGGCGGGAAGGGGTCGAAGAGCTATCGTGTGCCCGTGAGCAGGCTCCTGATCGCCGGCATGTCCGGCGCTGGCAAGTCGACCTTGCTCGACGAATCGGACGCCGCGGCCACCGCACGGTCGACACGGACTACAGGGGCTGGACCGCCGGCAGCGGCGGCCCGTGGCACGCCGACCAGATGGCTCACCTCCTGCGGACCCACCACCATGTCGTGGTTGCTGGGACTGCCGAGAACCAGGCCGACTTCTACGACCGCTTCGATCACGTCATCCTCCTCAGCGCACCACTCCACGTGCTGCTCCATCGTGTTCGTCATCGGACGAACAACCCCTACGGGAACTCGTCGCGCGAACGCGAGGCGATCCGACGGCACGTGGCCGAAGTCGAACCGCTCCTCCGCCACGGAGCTGACCTCGAGCTCGATGGGCGACGCCAGGTCCAGGAGCTCGCCGACGCCATCGAGCCCCTGATCGGTACCGAGCACTGAGGGGAGAGTGCTCAGCTGCTTCGAGCCGTTGCAGGACGGCGCAGCGAGACTCCTCGTGCTCCTCTCGTCCGTCGGTCCGACGCGCGCGATGAGAACCGTCTTCTGTGACCATCGCTCGTGTTGCTATCGTTCGCGGCGAGGGGGATCGACATGCATCATCGGAACGACGTACGTGTCGGCGTTCGACACGGCCGATTGGCTCGCCGTCCCGCGTGGCTCGAAGCGGCGCGCCTGCTCGGCATCGCTGCCGTGGTCGCTGTGACGAGCGCGACGAGTGTCGCGGCGGTCGCGGTCGGCAGTCTGGGTTCTTCGGTGCAGACCGTCGGGATCGGGGTCGGCGGAAAGCCGAGCACGACCGGCGCCGAAGCCCTCCGTGGTGCTGTCGACTTCGTCGTCGTCGGCAGCGACACCCGCCAGGGCCAGACCGCGGCGGCGGAAGGTGACCCCGGGACCCTGAACAACGACGTCACCATGCTGATCCACATCTCCGCGGACCATCAGCAGATGACCGCCGTCAGCATCCCGCGCGACACCATCGTCGAGCTGCCAGCATGCGTGGACATAGACTCCGGGCAGACCCGACCTGCGGTGCGTGCGATGTTCAACGAAGCCCTCGCCCGAGGCGGTGACCAGGGCGGCCTGCGCTGCGTCGTGGCAGCCGTGCAGTCGCTGACCGGCGTCGAGGCGCAGTTCGCCGGCATCCTCAAGTTCGACGGCGTGGCAGCCATGTCGACCGCAGTCGGCGGTGTCGACGTCTGCGTCGCGACACCGATCCACGACCACTACGTCGGCCTCGACCTCGAACCCGGCATCCACCCCATCGAGGGGCAGACCGCATCAGCGTTCCTCCGCAGCCGGCACGGCATCGGAGACGGCGGCGACCTCGGACGCATCAGCAACCAACAAGTGTTCCTGTCCGCCCTGGCACGGAAGGTCCTCGCACCGGGCGGAGCGCTGTCGCACCCGGTGAAGCTCTACGAACTCGCGCGAGCTGCGCTCTCGAACATGATCCTCAGCGACAACCTGACCAGCCCCGACACGATGGTGTCGCTTGCCTTGACCCTCAGAGGCATGGACCTGTCGAAGGTGCTGTTCGTGCAGTACCCCACCCTGCCCGATCCGGCAGACGGCAATCGCCTCGTCGTCGACGAGCAGCCTGCGCAGGCCCTCACCGTCGCACTGCGGACCGATGCGAAGACGAACCTGGACGATTCACCCCTCGGTGGAGGTGCCACGAAGCAGTCCTCGGACAGCGCAGCACCCTCGGAGCCCAGCTCTGCTCCCTCATCCGCCGGTCCGACCGAACCCACATCCCCCGCGAGTGGACCCACGGACGCCACACCGGGCACATCAGCAACATCCACTGCCCTCCCCTCGGCGATCACGGGCCAAACGGCAGCAGAAGCCACCTGCTCCAGGGGCTCCGGCTAGACCCGCGAGGAGCAGGAGGGCGTCTCGAGAAGCAGTTCGAGCCGGGCCCGGTGTGGGCCTCACGTCGCTGCGGGCGATGTCGGAGGTCATCACCAGCGCTGTTCGATGAGCCCTGGTCGTAGGCGTCGGTAATCACCGCCGACTACGGGACCCGTGGTGGCGCGATCAGTTCGAGGAACCCGCCGAGCGCACCCTCGAGGTAGATGATGCGTGTGCCGGCCCGGGCTCCGCCGGTCATCAGGTGGGGTGTCCCGACCGGTCGCCAACCATGGCGCGAGCACAGCTCGAGCACACGATCGAGGTCCGAGACCGTCAGCGCGATGTGCACCGTGCCGACGTGGGCGGGAGAGGCGGCCGCCTCGAGCGTCCGCGACGGGGTGTACTGCAGCAGCTCGACTCGGTGGTCCCCGAGCGCGACCGTCGCTGCGCGGATCACCGCTCCGTGGACGCCGGTGGTCGCGACCGTGGTGTCCGCGTCCAGCGTGAAGGTGCGTTCGAGCGCGAAGCCCAGACCGGAGCACCACAGTGCCAACGCGTCGTCGAGGTCGGCCACGGTGAGGCCGGCGTGGGCCACGTCCGAGACGAGCGGTGACGTCATCACACCAGTATCGGTCTCGGCGTGGGGAGGGTGCGACCCGGTTCGTGCTCCGGGCCGCACCCTCGAGGGGGTTCGCGATGAACGTCGCGGTGTCAGCTCCGGATGAACGCGAGGATGTCCGGGTTGATGACGTCCGCGTGGGTGGTCAGCATGCCGTGCGGGTAGCCCTCGTAGATCCTGAGCGTCGCGTCGCTGAGGAGTTCGGCCTGCTTGACCGCGGCGTCCTGGTAGGGCACCACCTGGTCGTCGTCGCCCTGGAGCACGAGGACGGGCACGGTGATCGCCCGGAGGTCCTCGGTCTGGTCCGTCTCGGAGAACGCCTTGATGCCCTCGAGGTGTGCGATGGCACTGCCGGTCATGCCCTGGCGCCACCAGTTCGCGATCACCGGCTCCGACGGGGTCACGCCGTCGCGGTTGAAGCCGTAGAACGGGCCGGAGGCGACTGCCTGGTAGAACTCGGCGCGGTTGGCGGCGAGCGCTTCGCGGAACCCGTCGAAGACCGCGATGTCGGTGCCCTCGGGGTTCGACTCCGTCTTCACCATCAGCGGCGGGACGGCGGAGACGAGGACTGCCTTCGCGACCCGCCCCTGCGGCTGCCCGTGGCGGGCGACGTACCGTGCCACCTGTCCGCCGCCGGTGGAGTGACCGATGTGGATCGCGTTGCGCAGGTCGAGGTGCTCGACGACGGCAGCGACGTCGCTGGCGTAGTGGTCCATGTCGTGGCCGGTGCCGATCTGCGACGACCGGCCGTGCCCGCGGCGGTCGGACGCCACCACCCGGTAGCCCTCGGCCAGGAAGTAGAGCATCTGCGCGTCCCAGTCATCGGAGGACAGCGGCCACCCGTGGTGGAACACGATCGGCTGCGCGTCGTGGCTCCCCCAGTCCTTGAAGTAGATCTCTGCACCGTCGTCGGTGGTCACGTAGCCCATGGTCGTTCTCCTGTGTGTGCGGTGGTGGTGGTCGGTCGGGTGCGGCGACGAGGAGGAACGGTCGCCTAGTCGGTGGTGGTCTCCCGGACGGCGGTCTCGATGACGTCGGCGACGTCCTGGGGGTGCGTGTGCATCACCAGGTGCGGTGCGGGCAGTTCGACGACGTTGCGCAAGCCGGCACGCTCGTAGCCGAAGCGCTCGACGTCGGGGTTGATCGTGCGGTCGTCCGCGGACACGATGCCCCAGCCGGGCGTCGTCTTCCACGCGGCGACGGAGGCCGGCTCACCGAACGCGGCGCCGGTGAGTGGGCGCTGGGAAACGGCGAGGACCTGCGCGGTCCTCGGGTCGACACCCTCGGCGAACACCGGGGGGAACGCCTCGACCTTCACCGACACGTCGGTGCCGTCCTCGGCCCCGGCGATCGGGTACGGCGTGGAGACGAGGTTCGCGGCGAGGTCGGAGTCCGGGAATCCGCCCTGGAGCTGACCCAGGCTCTCGCCTTCCTCGAGGACGTACCCGGACACGAAGACGAGTCCGACGACGTTGTCCGCGGCACCCGCGACGGTGATGACGGCGCCACCGTAGGAGTGTCCGGCCAGGACGACGGGGCCGTCGATCTGCTCCGCGAACGCTCGGATGGAGGCGCCGTCCTCGGCGAGGCTCCGGTTGTAGACCGGTGGCACCAGCACGGTGTGGCCACGGTCGAGGAGCTCGCGGGTGACGGGTGCCCAGCTGGCGGCGTCGGCGAACGCGCCGTGCACCAGGACGATGGTGGGGGTGTGCATGGTCGGTCCCTTCGATCGGGCGCCGCAGGTGTCGGCGCGGTGGCGAAGTGGTCACCCATGTCCCTGGATCGACGCATCTCGCCTCCCCGGACGTCCACGACGTCGTTCGCCTCATCGGTGCGGAGCACGGTCATCGTCCCCCGGCTCATGTGCGGTGATCGTCACGTTCGCCTGCTGACAAGGAAGCGGACGTGTGACGACAAGTCCGGTGCGGGGTCAGTCAGGACGCGGTGTCGTGGTGACCAGAGCGCCAGTCGCGAGGGCTCTGCCCGAACCGGGCAGCGAACGCCTTGCTGAACCGCTGCGCAGAGGCGAACCCAGCCCGCTGCCCGATGTGACCGAGGAGGACGGCCGTCGATTCTCGGTCGATCAACGTCCTGGCACGCTGGAGACGCGATTCCAGGAGCTGCCCCGTGATCGTTCGGCCGTGCTGCTGGAACGCCTTCTGCAACACGCGCAGCGACACCCCGAGTCCGTCCGCCACGTCGTCTGGACGGATGGTGGGACTTGCCGAGTACAGATCGATGAACCGCTCAGCGCGCACCACCAGGTTCCGCTGTTCCTTCTCCGGTGCCGTGTGCCGCCCGAGGAAGTCGTCGGCGAAGGCCCCGGTCAGGTCCACCAAGGACTGCGCGATCCCGGCTTTCGAGGACTCGCCCAGTGAGTCGAAGTTCCGGAGTGCCTCCCGTGCCATGGAGAACAGCACCAGGGGCAAGCCTTCACGGCCGGGGAAGGCGACGTTGCTCATGGCGCTCACCGCTGACGAGCTGAGCCCCACCGAGGAACGGTCGAGCCGGATGGACACGGATCCGAAGTCGGGGGTGTGCCGGAAGAGCCGGAGCCGTGACACCTGCGACATGCTCATCACGCCGACGGGCGTCTCGAAGTCGGACTTCCGCTCGAACACCGACACGGCGCCGGTGAGCGTGAAGGCCCACACGAGGTCGTCACCGGGATCGCGGTAGCCCGCCGCCGGGTCGTCTCCCGGCGACCTCGATCGGATCCGCCGCACCTCGACCGGCCCGAGCTGGAGGGACTGCACCGTCGTGGCTGCCGAGGGGGAGAAACCGTTCGGTCCGCGCACCTGATCCCGCATGTACATGACGGCGGTTCCTCACTTCCATCGCGACAGCATGCAGATGACCAGGAACCGTACCACCGCCTCGACGCACCCGAGACGGAGGGGCCGCGCCGGCGAAGACGGCCGCGCTCGTCGGGGAACGTGCCGGTGTCAGTGCCGCGTCAGCGGGACGTGAGCGGCCGGGCGGATGGTGGTCCCACCGACACGAGGAGCCCCCATGACCAGCATCCTGATCTCCGGCGCGAGCATCGCCGGCCCCGCTCTCGCCTTCTGGCTGAGCCGTTCCGGCCACGACGTCGCCGTCGTCGAGAAGAACGACGGCATCCGCCCCGGCGGGCAGGCCGTCGACTTCAAGGGCGCGACCCACATGCAGGTCCTGCGGGAGATGGGGATCCTCGACGAGCTCCGTCAGTACGACATCCGCGACGAGGACGCGGCGATCGTCGACGAGCACGGTCGCACGATCGGTGTCGCGCCCGGCGGGCTCGGCTCCGGCGAGCTCAACGTCCCGCGGGACACGATCGCGACCGTCCTGTACGAGCGGACGAAGGACGACGTCGACTACCGGTTCGGCGACCGCATCTCGGACCTGGTCGACGACGGCGAGGGTGTCACGGTGACGTTCCGGAGCGGGACGACGGAGCGGTTCGACCTCGTCGTCGGCGCCGACGGCGTGCACTCCGGCGTGCGCCGCCTGGTCTGGGGTCCCGAGGAGCAGTTCGTCGAGCACCGCGGACACCACTACGTCCTGGCGGACCTCGACCTCGGCGACGACGACGTCGTGTACAGCCAGCCCGGGATGACCGTCATGCTCGGCGGATCGAAGGCACCGACCTTCATCGTCGTCGCCGCAGACCGGTTCCCGGAAGCCCGCGACGACGTCGACGAGCAGAAGCGCCAGATCGCGGGCGCGCTGCGCGGCGGACGGTGGCGCATCCCGGAGATCGTCGACCGGTTCCCCGAGGCGAGGTCGTTCTACACCGACTCCATCAGCCGGGTGACCGTCGACCAGTGGAGCCGCGGACGCGTGGTGCTGCTCGGTGACTCCGCCTGGGGCAACGCCCTGAGTGGCTACGGCACCGGCCTGGCCCTGGTCGCCGCGTACGTGCTCGCCGGCGAGCTGCGGCTCGCGGCCGGCGACGTCGCCACTGCCCTCGCCGAGTACGAGGCCCGCTTCCGGCCGTACACGAACGCGTCCCACAAGGTCAACGCCGGCGCACTCCTGGCACCCATGACGATGCGAGGCATCCGTCTCCGGAACCTGTTCTTCCGCGCCGCATCGGTCGCCTCGCCGCTCATGCGGATCCTCGACCTGCCAGCCAAGGGCATGGACCTCCGCCGGTACCGACGCGCAGGAGCGCTCGTCGAGGGATGACCCACCGGTCGAGTCACGAACTCCTCGCGGGTGTGGTCAGGAAGGGGTGGGCTCCGACTCCCCCGCTCGGTCTGCTGTCGGGTGGTCCTCGACGTCGCGCGGGGCGACCATGGGTGGTTCCAGGCGCCGCAGCCGACTCCCGATCGGCACCCACAGCGGCGCCCGAGCAGACACGCTCGCGACCACGACGACGACCGCTGCGACGGCGTCGACGGCGAGCAGGGCGAGGAAGGTACGCCGCAGGTACCTGCTCGGGCCTGACGTCGTCCGGTGGTCGGGACACATCGGTCCCCTTCCGACCAGAGCGGGTCACGTCGTCCTCGGCCCACGGACCGGTCGGGGACCGGACGACGGACTGGAGGCGCGGTGCCAGCTGGCACCGCGCCTCCAGTCCGCGCTGCGCGTCGGTGTCCTGTTGCTAGTTCTGGGCGACGCAGACCTGCTTCAGGCTCGTGACGTGGCCGGTCGATGCACCGATCTGGAACGTGAAGGTGTGGTAGCCGGAGTTGTAGCTGTACGAGCCGTTCTTCTTCACGATGCGGAGCAGATTGGTGCCGGCTGAGTCTCGATCAGGCGAACCGAAGAGGTGGACCTCTCCCGTGCTCGTCCAGTTCAGCTGCGCTGTCTTGTTCCCGCACCCCAAGGTCAGCAGCGAACCGATCTTCTCGGCATGCGCCGGGCTGCCGGTGAAGGTGCTCACGGTGAGCACGGCCGCTGCGACGAGCAGGAGGGCGGCGAAGCGCATACGGCCGGTGACGGCGTTCGTCGGGTGTTCCGTGTGGTTGCTGATGGTCATCTCTGCCTCGATCACTGTGCTGGTCCGGCTGACAAATTCCAGGGGATCGACCCCCCGATCGGACGCTAACAGCCGCTTCGTTCGGCCCGCAGTCCGCCGTTCTGCCGACAGCGGCCCACACGCAGGGAGGTGTTCGACACCGACCCACGCCCAGTCGACGATCTGCGACCGGGCACGGCACGCCCGGCGGAGTCGCGAAGCTTGCTACCGCCACCCGATGGCAACGCAACTCGAGATCGAGCTCTCGTCGCACCGCTCGGATCCATTCCCAGCCAGCGTGCCCGGGGGCGCTGTCTACGGTCCAGTCGACGCCGTCATGGTGGGCTCCGACGTGTGGGGCCTCGCTTCGAAGGTCGCGAAGCAGGGGGCCCTTGATGCGCTCGAGCTGCAGCAGCTGGCGGAGATGATCTCCGGGCTCGCTTCATCCATCTGGGCGTTCCCGCACAGCGCTCGGCCGTACTACGCACGGTTGCTCCTCATCGCCACGCTGGCCTACGACCAGAGCGTCCCCGAGGACTCGTAGCGTCAGGAGCTGGCGGCTGGATCAGGGTCGGCTCCTGGACGGACTCGGAGAGGTCGTCTTCCGTACCGGCTTCCCGGATACTGGCGCCGGACGACGCATCGCTACTCGCTGGACGAAGTGGAGCACTGAACCATCAGTCAGTGGGCAGGGCCGGCGGCGCTGCCGTCTTCCCACACGAGCGCTGTCGTCTGCCCATCGCGGATGAGCAGATCGCGGATCAGGTGCGAGCGCACGTCGGGGCAGGAGAGGGCGATGAGGTTCTCGGAGATCGGGTCGACGAGGCACCCGCGCTGGGCGTAGCGCGCCACGATCGACAACCACGTCGCGGCGAGCTCGGGATCTTCACCGAGCCAGATCCGGAAGGTGGCCTGATCGCCACGCTGGCTCACGTTCGCCCCCACGAGCGCCCCCTCCGCCGACCTGACGGTGGCCACGGTGTCGCCGAAGTTCACCCCGTACACCCAAGCGGGTACTGCGTTGACCTGCGCCAGGTCCGACCCGACGATCTTCGCGTTCAGCCCCTCCCAGAACACGTCGCCGGAGTCGGAGGGCAGCGCGAACCACACCTCGGCGTCGGACTCCGATCGCAGCGGCACGAGCGAGGATCCCGACCACTCGGCCGTACGACTCGGGTGCTGCCGGTACTCGTCCACGTCAGGAATCTACCCGCGCGACGGGTGCCGACCCGTGCTCGACCTCCGAGCGATGCCCGCTCCGGGCTCTGCGCCGTGTGCTCGCCGATCGGCTACGGAGATGTCCGCTCGGATCGCAACCAGCTCAGGATTGCTCAGTGCCGTTGCAGATGAGCGTGCGAACGTCATCATCGGAGGGGAAGACCTGTCCTGGGCTACGCCCCCTACGACGGCGGTTCCGACGTGATCCTCTCGACGAAGGCCCGTCGCGACGCCCTGCGCCGCCGTGACCTGCAGTGCCTCGGACGACGCTTCGGCTGTGCTGCCGTGGAGCGGGCAGTCGTCGAGGGCGTCGTACGCTTCGGGCATCGCCGTCCGAGCGTCCGGTAGCCGATCGGCTACCGGTTGATCCGCGCGAGCCAGTCGCGGATCAGGGCGGCGGTGATCCCGGGTTGCTCGAGGTGCACGTTGTGACCAGCACCGTCGAGGACGACGAAGCTCCCTCGCGGGTAGTGGTCCCGGAGTGCGAGCCCGTCCTCGTAGCCGACGACGTCATCCTGCCGACCGAACAGGTGCAGGGCCGGAGCGGTGAACGGTTCCGGGTGGCGCTCCTCCGGCACGGCATCGAGTGCGTAGTCGGCGGCGATGCGGTCCATCACCGCAGTGTCAGCGCCACGGAGACCCGGCAGCACGTAGCGCTCGAACGCTGCGAACGCGCCGGCGTCCTGGATGACGCTGACCTCCTCGAACGCTTCTCGCGCGTCACCGGCGGCTTCGAGGACGGCCGGTTCGGTGTGCAGCACGGAGCGCTCGGGAACGAGGCGGTCCGCGTGGGCAGGATGCACGACACCCGCCAGGGTCGCGACGCCGAGGACGTGGTCTCGGCGTTCGTGGGCGACGTGTCGGGCGATCATGCCGCCGAAGGAGTTCCCGATGACGGCGAACGGCTCGTCGCCGACGTGGTCGTCGATGTCGGCGAGGACCTCGTCGGCCACGTCGACCGCGCTCGACGCGGTCGCGGTCACCGCGGCGGCTTCAGTCCACGGCAGATCGAGGAACACCACCCGCCAAGGCAGGTCCTGCACCGCGTCCGCCAGCGGCAGCATGATCCGGTGGTCCACCCCGAACCCGTGGAGGGCGACAAGCGGACGACCAGAACCAAGAACGCGCGCGATCACCCAGCAAGCCTATGAGCAGCCCGTCCCGACAGCCGATCAGTCAACGAGACGCGTCAGCGGCATCTCGGTCTCGTTCGTACTGCGGCGAACGTCCTACGGCAGATTTCTCTGCGCAGAGCTGCTCCCGGATCTACGCTGACGGCATGTCCGCGAGTGAGCGAACCGGCCCTCGGTCGAGGGATCATGTCGTGCTGCCCCGGATCCTGTGGCAGCGGCTCTTCGGATGGCCGTCTGACACCACGTCGGAACCGGTCGGCCTGTCACCGGTTCCGCGGACTCCAACGACGTCTGTCTCACCCGAGGATCCTGTTCCTGCGCTGACCGACGGGGAGACGGATGTTTGGCTGACCGAGTGGCAAGTCGAGGAAGACGGGTTCGATGTCGTGGTCGGCGAGCACATCACATGGACCTTGTACGAATCAGATCAGCCATGGATCGACCTGATCCTCGCGGTCCCGAGGACGGTCCCCCTGCAGCGCGACACCGACGATCACGAACGCAGCGAGGACGAGCTATCGACCAGACGCGACCTCCGCGGTGTCGTGACCCGCATCGACCAGGTGTCCGTGCGGTTCGTGAGCTCGGAGCGCCGCGGCTACGCCGCGCCGGAACCTCGGGCCGGGCAACAGCACTCTGTGTCCTCCCTCTCCAACCGCCGGCCGCACCACGGGGACGTCGCGGGATGGATCGTCCGCGTCCGCTCCTGAGGACACGAACGAGCTCTCAATGGTCGGCTCGGTGGTCGCGGTCGCGGGCATCCTCGTAAGAAGCTCCCGTGGTTCCCGATCATCATCACTGGTTGGGCGCTCTGCGCCGCTGGCGTGCTGACCGGCCGCATCGGCACCGGCGGACATGGGTTCGCATGACCATCGCAGCGGAAGAATTGTTCTGCCGCTGTCGCCGCACCGAACCAACCTGGGCAGGCCGCGAGCGAGCGCCAAGCTGTCCCGCAGAACGATGGGTCAGCGGGACTTGCCGTCGTCTCCGCGCTGCTCGGAGGCGGACACCGGTTGCGCGTCAGGTTCCGGCTGATTCGACTTCCGACGCCTGGCTCGACGATCCCGAAGGAAAGCGATCACCACGCAGATCGCGAGAACTAGGAAGATCGGACCCGCCCAGTGGCCCGCTTCGGGTGAGAACATGCAGCTAGCCTCCTCCGCGGGCCAGCGGCCGTCGCTGAGAAGACCGAGAGACGATCACGATTCAGTGGTCTCAGCGCCGTTCGGTCGCAGATCGGCTACCGGCACCCCTTCCTCTGACGGCGGCCAAGCTCCTCGAGGTCGTCGTCGAGTCGAGCGAGGACTGACGCGGGTGCTTCCGAGGGCCAGAGACCACGAAGCCACTGCGCCGCCTGTAAGAGCTCGCTTCGGCCATCGTCTTGCTGCACCACGTGAGCGTGTACGTGCTCGGCCGCGAGTTCGAACGCGCCAGGGTCGGGAGGGACGTCTGCGGCGATCGAGAGTTCGATCGAGCGGCCTCCGAGTCCCAGGATCGGGTGAAGCGCCGGGGGCGTACCCGAGCCATGAGCTGCATGCTGACGCGCCCGACGGTCTTGGTACCGCCGGAAGATCTGCGCCGCGAGCCAGGACATGGAACCACTGTGCCCCATCGCTCCTGCGTCCGATAGCCGATCGGCTACCGGACGCCGGCGACGGTCAAGGTTCGCGCCGGTAACGGATGGTCTCCACGTCCGAGCCGCTACCGACGTGAGATTCCTGAGCGGCGTTCTCGTCAGCGCGCAGGCGGGGCGTCAGGGGTCCCGGCTCCGTCGTTAGGGAGCTGAAGTGCGACCTCCACCGCTTCGGCGAAGCCGCGCCGAGATCGGGTCCAGCCGTCCGCCGGCTCGTCTTCGGTCTCGTCCCCCTCCTCGGCTTCGTCGTCGAGGAGGACGGTGCCCCAGATCGCTATGCCCAGGCGGCCGAGGTCGCGAAGGAGGTCCTCGTCGAGGACGAAGCCTCCCTGCCAGCTGTCCGATGAACCCGTCCAGGTGATGGACACGTCGCAGTCCAGCTTGAGTTCGGCGATCTGGGCAGTCTTGGTACTGATCTGGTTCAGAAGCAGGCGGAGCGTGCGGAACCCGGTTTCGTCTTCGGGATCGGCTGCTTTCTCGTCTGCGTCCAGACTCCAGGACGCAACCGCTCGTGTCGCGGGGCGATCAGGCGACGTGTTCCCGTGTACGGCGGAGCGGGTGGGTTCTCCTCGTTCGGCCGACCGTGTCGGTTCCAGCCCCATCACCTCAGAGATCGCCCGAGCAGTACGGTGCTCACTGACGATGGACAAGGTTGCCAGGTCGCTGACGATCACCTGCTCATTCTGGCGTGGAGTGCACGACACCCGAGCGACGACCTTCGCCGGGAGGGGCGTCTGGTACCCGATGGGCACAACCATTGTCAGAGGCAGGCGAATCCAGTCCGCCAGGTCGACCACCGGCGCGCGAAGCCGAGTACGCGGACAGGACGGTTCGACACCGGGCGTCCGGGGTCGCCGCCCTGCTTGACTCGCGGCACCGGCCCGTCCACCGCGGCGGCGAAGCCCGACACCCATTCGGTGCCGGCTGCGGGATCGTCGTCCTCGACATTCCAGACCACGGCTCGCCACCCCAGCGGGGCCACGACGGCCGCCGCAGCGTCGTCGACGTGCAGGGACGAGGTCACCACCTCCATCGCAGGGAGCGGACCAGCACGAGCGGCCTCCCCGAAGCGACCGTCGGACGCGGATCAGGTACCAGCTCTGTCTCCCCCGCCGTTCCGCACGTCGGCGCCCGTGTTCCAGGGCTTCCAGCGCAGGCGCCACGCGGGTCACTCTTCCGGGCCGGCACAGGTGGACTCGTTGTGAAGTTTGATAGACCTCTTGTGATCGGTCTCGCAGAGGAGTATCCCTTACCTCGTGGGGGTCATAGGGGAGCCCCACGGACAGGGGGATCAGCATGAAAAAAGGTATGCGTTCTGCCATTTGTGCCGCGGCCGTGACTGGAGCACTCGCTTCCGTGGGCCTTCTCGGGGCAGCACCTGCGGGTGCCGCGACGCTGGTGTCGTCAACTGACCATCAAATGGTGATCACCGGGTACGACGCGAGCGTCGCTGAAGCACACGGCTTCAAGATCGTTCACAACGCCGACGGCACCGAATCCTCGATCCCGGTCACCGCAGCGGCCAACGAAGCCATGGCGCAGCTCACGGCGGCAGAGGCAAATCGCCTCTCCACTTCCGCGAAGCATTCAGCGGTGACACCGTTGGCCCAGGGTAACTGCGGCACCGATCACCTCGACGTCTACGCTCGACCGTCGGCCGGTGCGATCGTGATCAACACGGCCTACTCGGTGAACACGACGAGCATCGGCCAAGTCTGGCACGTCGTGGGAAACACGGCCAACGTCGCCTTCAACGAGAGCTTCAACGGCGCGAACTTCTCGACGACCTGGACTGCAACGCACGTCGTGCCGATCTCGGGGTACGGTCACGGGCAGGCCGAGATCCAAGCTGGCTCGCACGCAATCCTCATCAACGGAGGCACGTGCACGGCGATCGTCGAGGGTGACAGCTGGTAAGCGTAGCTTGACTGTAGAGGGGATGGGCCCATCAGCTCGTCGCCTCCCGGAGGGAAAGGGGAAGAAGACGTGATCGGAAACGTGGTCGGTAGGCCCGATTGGCCTCGCGAGATGGTGATCCGAGTCGACGAGAAAGATCCCGTCCTGCTCGAATTGCTTTTCGCCCGCGCCTATTGGAATCTCGACACCTATTCTGAGATCCCGAGAGAAGACCCGAGGGTTCCCACCAGGGCTTCGGGTGTTCCCAGTCCGGCCCTCGCTTCGCGTTGGGGGCAAGATTGGAACGAGCGAGTCACTGCTCTCGACGATGGGGACACGCGGCCACCGGCGACCTCGATCGCTGACCCAGCACAATTCAATCAGTGGCTCGCCGCGCAGCCTCAGCGCTGGAGTGATCTCCTTCGCGCCGACTGGCCCGGCGACGCCTATGCCGACTGGCTCGAGAGCGTGCTCGCACCAACGAGAGGCATCCCTCTCGAACGCTCGCCGGAGCGGATTGCTGTCGACTCGCTGCGGGAGGCATGGTCACGTGGCCTGCGCGAGATCGTCGTCATTCCGGTCGAGGGCGAGTACAGCCGGCGGCTGCGCGATGATGCCGTGCTCGTGAGTTCGGCGCTTCGAGGTCGGGCGGATGCCTACGCGGAGGTCCTGACCGCCTGGCGCTGACTCGACCGATCAAGCCCACTACGACAGAACCCCCGCAAGCTCTTCGGAGACTGCGGGGGTTCTGCTTCTTTCTTGCCGATCAGGCGACCGGCGACCCGGGGTCTCCATCGGTCAAGTGTTCCGCGCCGGGTTCAGTGGAGGCTCGGTAGTGCCGCTTCGACGGTAGTCGGAGCGGGGGCGTGCCGGTAGTGGTCGTGTTCGAACTCGACCGGTGGGACCATGCCGAGTTCTCCGGGGAGACGTCGATGGTTGAACCAGATGCGGAGCCGGAGCTTCTTGGCGACGTCGGGACGCTTGCGCTGCATCTTGCGCCCGTTCGTGCAGACCTTCTCGAGACGGTTGTCCTTGGCCCGGGGTGCTTGTGAGGGCTTCGGACTCCTACAGCCCCGCGCTGGAGCAAGCCCCGTCTCACATAGGTGGTCCGCGAGCTATCTCAAAGCACGCACGCCAAACGGGCGCGTCGCGACGCACGAAGGCGGAGCTCCACCCGAGTGACGATGCTCATCGCCGCTGCCAAACAACTTGTCCAACCCCGTATTTCAGGACACGTGTTATGACAGTTGGACAAGTTAGCTGGCGGACGACAACAACTCTGTCGACGGCTCGTAGTTCTTGTCGCGGATACGAGCACGACCATGCGGGTCTTGAGCAGTTCTGTCCGCTCGCTCCGCCACGCAGAATGTCCGGACCTCCTAACGCCTCCTCGACGCCTCGACACCGTTGAAGTGCTGACCCCAAGCTGAGGTTGGTGAGGCCAGCAGCCCCGCCACGTCAGAACCCAGACTGCGAAGCGTCGGCAACCGCTCCCCGGAGTTGAGTTCGACGCGCCTCGCTGATGACTCCGAGGAGGCGGCGCTCAAGGAGAGCGCTCGAGACGTTCCTGACCGCGTCGATCTGGTTGCTGGAAACTAATCTGGTCTTGCCATGAACGAGTCGACTGCGGAGTCCCTGCAGCCTGCCGACAGCAGAGGCGCATTGCTCGCGCGGGCCGCCGACGAGTGCATGCACTGCGTCCTTCAGCGGAGCGATGTTCGTGCCGTTCATCTCGAGCGTTTCGATGGTGAGCCAGTGCGCGATGAAGGCTTGAACGGGGTCGGTCTCCGCGTCGGCGCGCCAGTACCACTGAGACGCGATCCGCAGGCGCGCGCGATCCTCCTCGGAACGACCAGTATTCGCATCGAAGACGGCGCCGATCTGTGCCATTGCGGCATCCGCGTCGACATACTCGAGTTGGGCTTGCGCTTCGAGTGCCACTGTCGGTCCGTCGAGTCGGCGATTCCAGTGCCAGTCGTCGAACACCTCGCCGATTTCCTCAGTGATACGGAGCCCAAGAAGTCGAGGCCCGAAGACCAGGTCGAGGGAAGCCAGCAGCGTCGAGATCGCTGCACGCGCGGCGGCAAGACGGTCGCTGTGACCTCCCTCCGCGTCAATATCATTGAACACATAGAGCACCTCGACGTAGTTCATCGGAGGGGTGGTCTCTTGATGCGCCTCCATAGGAATGGTGTCGTCGGCCTCGCGAACGTATCGGACCGGGTCGTAGAAGACACGCCCCCAGTCCGGGACGAGGAACCGGTCCGGTCGTCGCCAAGGGAGCGCTCGTCCGAATCTCGGCTCGCCCCAAGCGACACGATCGTTCGCGAACATCACCCTGCAATTCGCAGCGACGACCGCTGCAGGATGGGTGGGGACTGTTCGCAGCGTCTTGTAGACGACTCGGTAGGCCGGTCGACCAGATCCCGGAGCATGGTTCTCGTCACTGCCCTGCCACCCCTGGAACCGCATCTCGGGAGGCACATCGAAGGCTCGCCGAAGCGAGTTGGCGAAGTCGTCGATTCCCGTCAGTTGATCTCGGCGCACCCGTTTGCGTCGACCGGTTGCGCGATCCTCGATGTACACCCTTGGGTCGAACTCGTCAGACAGACTGGCTCCTTGTCACACTGCTGGCTTATCTCGAGAGCGTCTCACAAATCAGGAGTATCGGGCGAACGAGTGACACTTGATACCACGCGCTGTGGTCGCAGCTCAGGACAGGTCAGCCACGGTCGCTGAATCACCTTCCGCCGGCCGGCAAGATCACAAATCAAACAGCGCGACTGCCGGAGCGGGAGGCTGCACGCCGGGACCGCGGCGACCGCCGTCGTGCCGACGCCAGTCAGGGTCGTCGATCTGCATCCCCATGTCATGGCCGAATAGCACCAGTGCTCTTGCAGTCATCCGCAGCTGGCCACTGACACGGAGTCGGTCGCCGTGCCGTGTCAACGACCAGCCCTCCTCGACGTACGCGCCGCTGGGCAGGATCGCTTCGAATGTGACGAGTGTGTCGAAGTCGTACTCGACGACGTCGGCGCCCTCACCGGACTTCGGCTCCCCGACGCGGACGCCCTCTGCGGCCCATGCGATTTCTTCGACACGAAAGGCAAATGGGGCGCGATCGAACCCGATGTCTTCCGCTTCCGGCTCGACGTCATCCGAGAAGTCAGACGACATCATGTATTCACGGAACTCCTCGTCCTGCGCCGTCGCGACCGCATCGCTGGCTCTCTCCGACTTCCACGGCAGATGCTCCAGCAGCCACCGAGTCAGGTCCTGCACAATGACCACGCTCCCCGCGGCGTCTTCGATGTCGGATTGAAGCAAAGCAGTCAGGCCGCCGCCGTCGTCGCGAAAGATCTTGTCTGCTGTGACAAGCGCCACGTCAGTGCCCGCGCGTGCGAGATCGGCGACGTTCGCCCACACGAGCGAATCGCGATATCCGCTGCCCCGATCATCGAAAGGCGGGATCCGGCCCACTGCTCGTCGAAGCAGCTCCCAGTGCGCAACGTTCGGGAGCGGCATGATGTCGAAGCCGAGGTGCTCATCAAGGCGAGTCTCGACGTACGCCCGGTAGTCGAGGGCGGCGGGCGCGGACGGGACTTCCAAGCCGAGTCGTCGGTATGACTGTGATGCGCGTTCCCAGAGCGTGTGCGCCTCAGTCACCTGCCGTCCGTGGTGGGCGACGAGTTCCTCGACGCACACCGTCGGGACGCGCACATCAAGGAACCGGTGCCAAGACGCGTACCCAAGCAACCGCATCGTGAGGCCGGTGAGCATCCAGTCCCGCCGTAGCTCAGTGGTGTCGAGGACAACCGTAACCATGACTCCACGCTAGGGGTTGGTGATCGGGTTTCGTGACCTATCGGGAAGCATTCGATGATTCGCGCGCAGCGATCACGGCATCAATCTCCGAGGACTTGAGGGGAACGGTGGAGAGATGGTGCTGCTGCGCAAGACGGCGCTACAACATCCCGAAGTGTGAGCTGTCGAAGACCTCCTCTTCCGGTAGGTGGGCGTCGGAGGTGTACGTTCGGATGCTTTAGGGGAGCCGCAGGAGTTCCGGTAGCCAGTCAATCGGAGTGATGAGCGCCCCGGAGGGCAGTGGATGTGCGCTGATCGCCCACCGGACGTGGCGTGGTGTGCGTTCGACCGCGTCGGCGAGCGTCCAGAGTGCGTGAGTGCCGCTGTCGAGCATGTCGTGGATTCGGACGATGTCGATGTCGTCGAGTTCGGGTCCGAGTGCGGCATTGTTGTGCACGAAGCGTTCCGGGGACCAGGAGACGGTGACGGTTGCTCGCACGTTTTCAGCCGAGCGAGGTGCGGTCGGCGGTTCGAATCGGGTGATCCAGGCGGTGAGGTAGCTGTCGAGCGCGGTTTTGAGTTCGGCTGTCATGGCAAGGGTGAATTGTGTGTATTCGGCAATATCCGGTCCAGGCTGGAACTGCAGGCCCGGCGGTAGGTCCCGCGGGCCTGCGAGCAGGTTCAGACAGTCAACGACGCCCTCCTGCAACTCCGCCCCGCACTCAACGCGATCCGCCTCGACCCCGACCAGATGCCGGGGTACCGGTGGCTGAACCGATGGAACGACCGGTCATTGTTGGAGCACTTACGGACGTCGTCTGGGCCGTGACGAGGCAAAGCGCCAGTGCCCCTCAGCCTGTACGCGGCTCCCACGTCGACACCCTGACCCCAGCGCCGCACGCAGATGCGCCCTCGACCATGACCGTGGCGTGCTTAACGTCAGATCGGACTCCCGCCCTGGCGCTTGGCTTCCCGGACACGCCGGGCACGACTATCCACAGCCTGTGGAATCTCCGCACGCCGTTGGGTTCACCACGAGCCCGCACCCAGATATTCCGCGGGCTCGCGGGGTACAGCGATAGTCCCCCTTGTGGAGAGCGGTGTGGAGAATTACACGGCTGTAACACTTTATGTTGTGGTCGGCGATGATGTCGGCCCCAAGATGTAGGCTCGCCACGAGAGCAAGGCCCCTGTCGGAACGTCCGACCGAGGTCGACCGTTACGCAGGGGCCCATGGATTCCGGCAAGAATCTCCATGAGCCTAAACCGTCAGCGGCAGGTGTGGCACATCCGTGCCACATCGAGGCTGACGAGCGCAACAGTCCGCTGGATTGGATGCTCATGCCCACTCGTCGGATCACGTACCGGGTGCAGACCCGGACATACACGATCACGTGCCCGCACTGCAGGCACGCGTTCCGGAACATCACCGCGTTCGTGCGCGGCGTTGACGTCCGCTGCGACTCCTGCGGCCGGACCTTCCGGACGCCCTGACCGCTCCGCCCCCGACCTTCGAGGGGAGGTGATTCATGATGGCGAAGTCCTCGTCTCGCACCACGTCTAAGTCCGTCGCGCACAAGGCGTCCGCTGCGTTGCGTGACGGGCGTTCCTCGGCCCGCACCCGCAGCATCGCCGCCAGCGCACTCGCGCAGGCGAAGTCCAAGGGCTCCAAGTAGCAGTACCGGTGGGCGCACCAGCCCGGTGCGCCCACCGCGACCCATCGAGAAGGGAAACGCATGTCCAACGGTTTCAAGATCAACCGCACCGAGATTGCGAAGATGACGAAGGAGCTGCAGCGCGAGTTCGACAAGCATCCGATCCAGGTACCCGTGCAGCCGGGCACTCGCGGCGCCACCGCTGCTCCTGCAGCTGTCGTTCACCACCATGGCACGACGGTGAACATCACGGGTGACGGCGCCCAAGTGGCCTGGGGAAACAGTGGACCGGTGACGCAGAATCGCGTCGAAGCTGTCGCGCCCGGCCTCGAGGCAATCGCGGAGCTCCTGGCCACGGTCCTCGGAAATGCCGGCGCATACGGTCTCGGCTCGGACGATGAAGCGGAACTGCGGCAGGCAGCGGAGGACGCACTCGCGGAAACTACCGGAGAGGCGCCAGACGTGCACAAACTGCGGCGCAGCGTCACCTTCATCAAAGGGCTTCTCGCACCCGTAGTGGCGGGAGTGAGCGCCGGCGTCACCCACGAGTCGACGGAACTCGCTCGTCACACCATCTCCGCGCTCACCTCAGCGTTCGCTTCGTAGCAGCCTCCCCACTCTGGCTCGGTCGCCTCAGTAGCCGACATCAGCGCGCTCCCTATCCGGTCCGGACCTCGAAGCCACCACGACGACATGACCGCGCCTTTCGAGTACGAGTCGAGATCTCGCTCGAAGCCGCGGTGCGGCGGCCCGGATCGCCACTACGGCGTCACCCCGATGGCAACAGGCAGAGCGCCAGCCTCAAGAGGTCCTTGTATGGCGCTGTCAACTCGCGAGTCGGTACGGCTCCATGCTTGTGCCCCGAGTGCTCGCAGGTCGCGTCGGTGCAGCGTGGGTGCCCGTCCTGTGTGCGCGTGCCGGATGCGGCGTGCGGTGAACAGGTCCCAGTCGAGATTCGTGGAAGTGGGCAGGGAGTGGCGCTGCCCAGATCAGCGCTCTTGTTGCTGTGACTCCTCCGCACTAACAGGCCAAGCGTTCCTCACCTCTAGACTCATGCAGACGACTTTTGAGGGGGACCGTGCTTCCGGCTCTGGATGAACGAGGGATGTTGCCACCCGCGGAGCACCCGTACACGACAACACTCGAGGAGCTGCATCAGCGGTTCGTCGTCGAAGCGCCGCATCGCGAACAGCGACAGCGGATATTCAGCGCGCTCTCGCTCTACGCAGAACTGATCTGGGTCTCACTCCCGTCCGCGCGACTACGGATCGACGGCGGCTTCGTGACCCACAAGGATTGGGCCGCTCCGGAGGACGCCGATGTCGTCGTGGTCTACGACACCCCGGCTCCGTCCGGGAGTCTGAGCGCGATCGTGCGAGCACCACTGTTCACCGTGTCAGACGTCAGCGGCAAGGTCTCGGGCCAGCCGCTGAACATGCCGAAATCAGCAGTGATGGGTGGTCTGATTGACGCGTACCCGGCGCCTGCGGGCAAGCCGGCACAGCTCGCGTACTGGGATCGCATGTGGTCAAACGTCACTGGTCCGGACAAGACTCTGGTTGCTGGGGAACGGAAGGGCTACGTGGAGGTGAGCAACCCGCATGTCGAGCAGTGACCAGAAGTCCCTCGAGCAACTCTTCCGGGAGGCGCTCCGCGAAGCTCTCGCCGACGTTGATCGGGATCTGCTCATCGGCGCGCTCCTTGCGTCTGCTGCGCATACTCCGAGTCTGCAGCTCGTCGCGGAGGAGGAGCTCGCACCGGAAGCGGCGGAGCTGGAGCTTCATCTTGATGACGGCGATGTGAAAGAGCATGCGACGAACGCTCGTTCGTTCGGTTTGTTCGTCACCGCGATGGCCGAGGCGTCCAAGGAGTTCGTGAAGAGTTCCCTCCGGCTCGGAGCGATGAGCTCCCCGCTGCGCATCGCTCCTGGACCTGGCTCGGTTCGAGCCACGTTCATCGCCCCGTCGCCACATGAGCGTTCCGATGCACGGCACACACCTTTGGGCGGGGCTCCGACGGACGATCGGGTGTGGACTGAAAGCGATGTGTTCTCTGAGTCGTTGTGGGCCATCGCCACGGTGTTCAGCAACGCCGAGCCGGACCAGGAGAACGATGCGCTCGACGGCATCATCCAGACCATCCCAGTTCGAGCACGCATCCAGCTGCGAAAGGTGGCTGAGCAAGTTGCTGCGCGCGACTGGCAGGTTACGGGTGAGTTCCGTAAGCAGGGACTGCGCACGCACTGTGTGTCGCTGTCGAGCAGGGGTGCCAAGAATCTGGCGGAACAGCTCGCTGTGCAGGACGTCCATCGTGCCCAGTGGACGACGTCCGGAGCGATCACAGGCCATCGGTGGGACACAGGAGTGATGTTCTTCTCAGCGGACGACCGCGTCCGCACATTCGCTGCCAGTTTTGAGTCCTCAGATCTAGAGCAACGCGTCGCTCAACTCGCCACGGTGGAAGACCGGCGTGTGGAGGCGCGCTTCACGATCTACACCGCGGTGGGACGAGGCGCGGACGAGGGCCGTCGGAGCTACGTGTTGGAGGCAATCCAGGCCGTCGCGCCCGACGTGGAGCTGGATCTGCCTTCCGCGGACTAGCCGCGCTGGCACTCGCAGGGAGTGCTCTAAACCGCCGGCGACGACGCTCCACGTAGGTGGCGGCCTGGGTTGTGGTCGGCGTTCGAAGGGCGCTCGTCGTCGCTGGCTGCACGACTTTGAGAGGCGGACGACTGTCGCTCGCGGACCGGGGCGCGTTTGCGCCCGGCGACCCTCCAGGTTGAAGCAACGCAACCTCGTCGTGTTGGGGTTCGGGTCGTTGAGAAGCCGCCCTCGCGTCCCGGCGCGTTTGGGGGGAGAAGACACCCGACTGCCCGGCGCGGCTGAGGATTGACGCCCTCATTCGTAGGAGGCCGACGGTGCGGCATCGAACCCCGCCACCCAATCTGTCTCGGAGCGCCACCTTGACAAGGATTGTGGCGGATGGACAGTTAGTACAGGCGGTCGACAAACTCCCCTACTGCGGCATGTCCACGAACCGCGAGAACATCCCGTGAAACGCCACCGTGATCGTGTCCGTCGGCCCGTTGCGGTGCTTCGCCACGATGAGGTCCGCCTCCCCCTGCCGCGGGTTGTCCTTCTCGTACGCGGACTCACGGTGGAGCAGGATCACCATGTCGGCGTCCTGCTCGATGGACCCGGACTCACGCAGGTCGGAGATCATCGGCTTCTTGTCCGCACGCTGCTCGGGTCCACGGTTCAGCTGGGACAGCGCGATGACGGGGACCTGGAGCTCCTTCGCCATGAGCTTCAGCGCACGCGAGAACTCGGAGACCTCCTGCTGGCGGCTCTCGACCTTCTTGCCGGAGGTCATCAGCTGCAGGTAGTCGATGACGACGAGCTTGAGGTTGTGCTGCTGCTTGAGACGACGGCACTTGGCGCGGATCTCGACGAGGGTCATGTTGGGGGAGTCGTCGATGAAGAACGGGGCGTCGTTGATGCGCCCACGGGTCTGCGCGATGGTGGTCCAGTCGCGGGAGTCGACGGTGCCCTTGCGCATGTGCTGCAGCGGCACGCTGGTCTCGGCGGAGAGCAGACGCATGGCGATCTCGGCGCGGCCCATCTCGAGCGAGAAGAACGCCGCGGTCTGGTCGTGCTTGACGGCGGCGGCACGGCAGAGGTCGAGCGCCAGGGTCGACTTCCCGAGTGCGGGTCGGGCGGCGATGATGATGAGCTGTCCGGGGTGGAAGCCGTTCGTCAGACCGTCGAGCTGGGCGAACCCGGTGGGCACGCCGGTCATCTGGCCGTCACGGCCCTTCGCGGCCTCGATCTCGTCGATGGCGGCGCCGATGGCGTCGGTGAGGGGCACGTAGTCCTCGGTCTGGACGCCGCCGGCGACGTTGTAGACCTCGGCCTGGGCGCTGTTGACGAGGTCGGTGACCTCACCCTCGGACGCGTAGCCCATCTGGACGATGCGGGTACCGGCGTCGACGAGTCGACGGAGGACGGCCTTCTCGGCGACGATGCCGGCGTAGTACCCGGCGTTCGCCGCGGTGGGCACCATGCTCGTGACGCTGTGCAGGTACTCGGCGCCGCCGGCCCGGCTCAGCAGACCGGTCTTCGTCAGCTCGTCGGTGACGGCGATGACGTCGGTCGGCTCACCGTGGGAGTACAGCGACAGGATCGCGTCGAAGATGACCTCGTGCTTGGGGATGTAGAAGTCCACGCCACGGGCGGTCTCGATGACGTCGGCGACGGCGTCCTTCGACAGGAGCATGCCGCCGATGGTCGACTGCTCGGCGAGGAGGTCGTGCGGCGGCGTGCGCTCCATGCCACTGCGCTCCGCGTAGTCCTGCGGTGCGGGGTCCAGATGCGCGATCGACACACGGTCTCCTCTTCTTGGTGTTCCACGGTCCCGGCCTGCTGGGCCGCGGCTTCGTCGTGCCACGGCCGGACCGGCCGCCATCTCGACGCGCCCCGACCGAACCGGCCACGGCAAGTTCTACCCCGAACGACCGACAACCCCTGGTCGCTGGGCCAAGCTACGGGTACGAAGTTATCCCCACAAAATGGGGCTGTGGATAACTCTGTGGAGAGCGTGCGGAACACGCCGGAAGTTCGTGTGGACAACTGTGGACAGTGGTGTGGAGAACCCCGGTACCGAACACACTTTCGACGCTCTGACCTGGGATTTCGATTTCCACACTGTGTGTGGACAAGTGGGGTTCAACGTGCAGTCGAAGGTTCTCGATTTGACGTTTCCGCTGTGTAAAACGACTTGACAAACGCGAGCCTGAGGACAACTTTCCCGGCGGGCTCCCAGGCTCACCCGACCCCGCGCCGGACGTAACCGCTCAGGCCAGCGCACCCGAGCCTCCCGTCCGCCGCGCAGCGGATCGGTAACCCGCCAGCGCCACCAGCGAGCGCGCAGGAGAGCACGCCCCTCAGGACGCCAGCGACACCGCGACGCTCCCGGTCCGCGTGGTCGCCGTCACGAGCGGCACCTGCAGTGTCGACGCCAACCCGGTCCCGAGGTGCACGAACGCCGTTCCCGGCTCGATCCGCGTGGAGATCGACGACCGCGAGATGCGGACCCCGATGAGGTCGCCCGCGAGCGTGTCCTGCGGGGACAGCAGTGCCCCGCGCCGGTTCTTCTTGGCGTCCACCTGCCACCCGCCGAACCCTGCGGCGAGCCCGGTGGTGTTCCCACCGAGGAGCATGCCCTGCCGGTTGTCCGCAGCCGCGCGGCCCCAGTCACGCAGCCACCGGGCGGCGGAGCAGTCGATGAGCAGCTCGCCGTCGTCGACGACGAGCACGACGGGGGTGCCGTCCGGGGTCAGGACGGGGGCGAGCTCGGCCTCGGTGACGTCGTCCCCGGTGAAGACCGCGCGGACACCGGGGAGCCCCGCGAGATCACGCACGGCTCCCTGCCGCGGCGCCAGCACCACGAGCTGCGTCCCACCCGCCAGGAGCGACCGCGCCATCGACGCGAGCATCGTGGAGCGGCCGGAGCGCGACGGCCCGGCGACCACGAACGTGCCGCCGCCGGTGGACAGGTCGACGGTCTGCAGCTCCATGTCGTCGCCGCCGATGCCGGTGACCGCCACCATCGGTGCCGGCTGTGGCGCCGACTCGAGTGCGAGCGCTCCGTCCAGGTCGAGGTCCTTCGGCAGCGCGTCGACGCGGAACGGCCGCGGGGCCGGCAGCCCGCCGGACACGCCGGCCACTCCGGACATGCCGGCAGCCCCAGCCACCCCGGCACCGCCGGACGCGCCAGCCGCAGCCTCGGCAGCACCGGCACCGGCACCGGCACCGGCACCAGCACCAGCACCAGCACCAGCACCAGCACCAGCACCAGCACCAGCGGCGTACTCCGTCCGCAACGACGCCGCCAGGTCACGGATCGCCGCCGCCTGCCCCTGCCCGGAGACGTCGGACCCGAGCGAGGCGAACTGCACCTCGATGCCGGACTCCGCACGGAACCCGCGCCCGGGCGGGATCGACGCGGGCAGCTTCCGGTGGTTGATCCCGCCGAGGGAGTAGTCGAGGCGGTCGGTCAGGCGCAGGACGATCTTGTCGTCGGTGAGCGTCGACATCCGCGACGACAGCAGCGTCCGGTCGCCGGAGATGACGACGTGGATCCCGGCGGCTGCTCCGTCGCGCAGGAGCGACTGGAGCGCGTCGGTCAGGGCACCGCCGTCGACCTCACCGAGCGAGGTCGTGAAGTTCTCCCAGCGGTCGATGAGCACCAGCACGTGGGGGAGTCGCTCACCCGGTGCCGCGAGGAGTCGCTGCTCGGTGATGTCGGAGGCACTCGCGGCCGCGATGACCTCGTGGCGCCGGGCGGTCTCCCGGGACAGCCGGTCGATCAGGCGTGTGGCCCGCTCGACCTGGGTGCGCTGCACGACGGCACCGCAGTGCGGCAGCGCCTGCAGGGACGCGAGCGCCCCGTTGCCGCAGTCGATCGCGTAGAGGTGCAGGTCGGTCGAGGGCACCGAGGACGCGGCGGACGCGGCGATGGTCCGGAGGGCGAGCGAGCGCCCGGAGCCGGGTGCGCCGACGATGTAGAGGTGGCTGAAGCGGTCGAGGTCGATCTCGGCGGCACGCTGCTCCTGCGTGTCGGGCAGGTCCTCGGTGCCGAACGGGAACCGGAGGGCGTCCTCGGCGGCGGTCAGCGCGCGTCCGGCACCGACCGCGGCTGCGCCCACGGCGTCGAGCGGCAGCAGTTCCGGCAGCGGCGGCAGCCACGGGCTGTGCAGGGGACCGATGCCGAGGCGCTCGCGTGCGTCGCGCATCGCGCCGACCAGGACGGACAGGTCGGTCGCGGCCGACGCCGCGTCGCTGCGGACGGGACGGGCGGGTGGTGCGGTCGCGAAGTCGCGCCAGTCCAGGACACGGACGAACGGGAGGCTCGTGGCCGGGTCCTCGTCGCCGGCCCACTTCCCGCCGACACGCGCCGACTGGAACGGCACGACCGACGAGTGCCCGAGGCGCGCGTACGCGCGCCCCGGGACGCTCTTCGGGATGCGTGCGGCGTCGGCGACGTCGATGACGTCGGTGCTCTCCCCGGAGTCGGTCATCCGGAGCGCGACGCGGAGGTTCGTGTTCGCGCGGATGTCCGGGCCGACGACACCGCCGGGTCGCTGCGTCGCGAGGATGAGGTGCACGCCGAGGGACCGGCCGCGCTGGGCGATGCCGATCAGTCCGGACACGAAGTCCGGCAGCTCGGTGACCATCGCCGCGAACTCGTCGATGACGAGCACGAGCCGCGGCATCGCCTCTCCGCTGCCGCCACGGGCCAGGTGCGCCTCGTGGTCCTCGATGTCCTTCGCCCCGGACGCGGCGAGGATGTGCTCGCGCCGGGTGAGCTCGGCGCGGAGGGACCGCAGCGCACGCTCCACGAGGTGCTGGTCGAGGTCGGTGACGAGCCCGACCGTGTGGGGCAGGTCCGATGCGACGCTGAACGCGGCACCGCCCTTGTAGTCGACGAGCACGAACGTCATCTGGTCCGGCCGGTTCCCGAGCGCGAGCGACGCGACGAGGGTCTGCAGGAACTCGGACTTGCCCGAGCCCGTGGTGCCGGCGACCAGGCCGTGGGGGCCGTCCTTCACGAGGTCGAGCGCGAACGCCCCGTCGATGCCGACACCGACGACGGCGGACGTCGTCGCACCGCCCTGCCGCCACCGGTCGGCCACGAGTGCGCCGGACGGCTGGGGGAGGTCCACCACGTCGAGCAGCCGGGCGGCGTCGGGCACCAGCCCGTCACCCTCGGATCCGCTGGTGTCCCGGAGCGGGGACAGCGCACGGGCGACGTCGTCGTACCAGTCGTCCGCCACCCGGTCGGCGAGCACGAGCTCCACCGGCGCGGAGAGCTGCCGACGGAGCACGAGTTCGGTCGGGGTGCGGTGCGTCACGGTGGCGACGCACTCCTCGGGGAGCTGCCACTCCTCCTCGTCGATGCAGACCAGGCGGATCCCGCACGCGGGCCCGTCGCGGAGCAGGCCGACGACGCCGGGCATCGCGCGGAGCCGTCGGGCACCGTCGAGCACGACGACGATCTCCGGCGAGAACCGGGAGCGCATCGACCCGTTCTTCGTCCGTTCCGCGCGACGCTCGGCGAGCACCTGCGTGAGCTCCGCCAGCCGTCGTCCGATCGTCTCGCCGTCCGCACCGAGGAGCGCGAGGGCGTCCTGCCCGCCGGTCGGCCGCAGGTGGGGGAGCCACATCGACCATGCCCACTCGGGCATGTGCTGCTGCGCGGTGAGCACGACGAACTGCACCTCGCGCGGGCTCTGCGTCACCGCGAGCTGTCCGAGGACCCAGCGGCCGAGCTCCCGCGGCGTGGAACCGGCACCGGCGATGCCGAGCACGCCGACCTCCGCGAGCGGCACGGTCACCGGCACGCCCCGCGTCACCCGGTCCTCGTGCGCGAGGCCGTCGAGGTCGCGGTCGTCCTCCACCGTCACGGTCGACGGCAGGTCGCCGACGCCGATCCGGACGTGCAGGTGGTCCTTGTCGGACGGCCGGCGCTCCCAGAGACGCCGGCCCGGGGTCGTCGCGACGACCCGGAGCGATCCGGCGTCCGCCGACGAGGTCCGCCGCGCGTCCCGTTCGGCGAGCACTGCGGCGTCGATGGCCCGCTCGAGCGCGGCCACACGCTCCCGGTGCTCGGCGACCTGCTTCCGGTGGCTCTTCTTCCCCGTCCGACGCGAGGTCACCGTCTGCCCGACGACCATGATCGGCGTCATCGCCGCGAACAGCAGGTAGAAGGGCGAGTGGAACACCGTGGCCATCACGATGCCGAACATCGCCGGGACGAACACCATGATCCAGGGGATCGCCGAGCGCTGCGGCGGCACCGGCGGCTTCGGGATCCGGAACTGCGTCGTCAGGAACGGCGGGAGCAGTCGCGGCGGCCGGTTGAAGTCCAGCTGGCCGGAGTCCGGCGGCCGGAGGAGCATGCGGTCGACGACCTCGACCGGCCGCACGGTGAGGACGGTCGAGCCGATGGTGACCAGCGCGTCGGGCACCCACGCTGCCCACTCGTCGCCGATCGCGTCCTGCTCCAGCCGAGCCGTCAGCGAACCTGCTGAACCGGTTACCGCCTCGCCACTGTGGGCCCGCCGGACCGTCACGGTCCCGTCGAAGGCGATCCGGGCCTCCAGGCCGGGCAGGTCGGCCGCTGCGGCGCCCACCAGGGGCGCGCCGTCCTCGTCGAGCGCGATGCGGACCGTGCCGGGGGAGAGCCGGCGTGCGCGCCCGGCGTCGACGCCGCCGACGACGAGCAGGTGCACGATCCCACGCTCGGTCTCGGGCCGGTCGGTTCCGCCGACGTGCAGGACCGCGCCGTCCACGAGCCCGCTGCGGGCGAACGGCACGTCGCCGTCGGAGGCATCGGACGGCATCGTCGCGCCGCCCGTGCGCCGCGCCATCGCGTCGACGACGCTGCGCATCGGCGTCTGCGCGGGGGCGTCGACGAGGACGTCCGAGCTCTCGCCCGTGACGTCGTCGACGACCGTGACGACGACGCGCATCAGGCGTCCGTCTCGACCGGATCCGGCTGCCCGACGGGCGACGTCGGGACGGATGCCGCGAGCGGCATGGAGAGCCCGAGGTCCATCCAGCGCACCGTGCCGAGGACGTCCGAGACGTGCGTCCCGTCGCGGCGCGCCTCGATCGTCCACCGCGCCAGTGCGTGCGGCGCCGCCGCGACGCAGGCCCACCGGCCGCCGGGGCGCTCGAGCAGGCGGGCGAGTTCTCGACCGTCCTCCCCGGACGGCACCTTCGCCACGACCAGGAGGCCCGGGGTCGCGTCCGCCGCGACCGCAGCGACCGCCTCGCGGACCGACACGGCGACGCCGCCGGTGGACCCGACGCCGACGGTGAGCACCGCGGTGCCGGTCGACCAGGGGTCGGTCCTGACCTGGTCCACGATCCGCCGGAGCACGGCGTCCCGGGCTGCCGACTCGCCGGCCAGGGCGACGATCCCGCGCACGCGCCGCAGGTCGACGAGCACCGTGTCGTCCCCCGCGGTGCCGACGGACACGACCGCGGTGAACTCGGTCGGGGCGCTGCCGACGAGCGGGACCGCCTGCAGCGCCCACATCGGCGCCGACCACGACCGGCCGTCCGGCGTGGCGGTCCACGGCTGGGGCGGGGCCGTCGTCGGCGATGCCAGGTCGAGCCGCACGGTGGTGCCGACCGTGATGCGGAGGGCACCGGGGAAGACCACGCCGGCGGCCTCGCAGGACGCCGCGACCGCGCGGAGCACCCGGTCGATGCCCCACGGCGCGGCCGGGTCGCGGCGGGCCTGGTCGGCCCAGGCGACGGCGTCGGTCGCGGTCCGCCGTCGGACGGCGACGATGGTCGGGATGACGAACGCGAGTGTGCCGAGGAACAGCACCGCCGACATCGTCAGCAGCAGGTGCGACTCCGGGTGGACGAAGGACCAGGTCACGCGGCGCCCCCGAGCTCGTGCAGCCGATGCTCCAGCGTGGTCGGCTCCGCTCCCGGGACGTCGGCCCAGCGGAAGGTCGTCATGATCGCGTCGAAGAGGGCGACGAGCGCGTCGGTGAGCCGCTCGTCGGTCCCGGGTGCGCTGATCGCGGAGAACGACATCACCACCCAGCGGCCGGGGCGGTGCGGCACCGGGATCGTGTAGACCACCTGGCGGTCGTCGACGACGGGGAGGTCCTGACCGAGCTCCGGCAGCTCCGCGGCGGGGTCGACCCGCCGGACGACGGTCTCGGTGCGGGCCGCGATGCCGCCGTCCACCTCGCGGATGCCGGGGTCGTCCTCGTCGCGACGATCGGGGAGCGCGTCGGCGAGGAGCTGGGCGATGACCTGCTCCGGCGCCTCGTCGGACTCGTCGTCCACCTCGGTCTCGATGACGGAGACCGGCGGGGTGAAACCGTCGACCGGGCGCACCGGCAGGTACACGGCCGTCGCGCCGTTGTCGCCTGCCTCGACCACGGTCGCGGTGAGGCGCTTCCGCATCTCCTGCCGGAGCGGTTCGGCACGGTCACGGGGCAGGTCGTCCGGGAGCGCGCCAGCGATGACCTGCCGCACGATCGTCGCGAGCTCCTGCCGGGACTCCTCGCGAGCGGGGAGCCGGGCCCACCCCGGCGGGACGACCATGACGAACGAGGCGGTGAGGTCGGTCATGCGGCGACTCCGTTCCGGACGGCGGCGAGCAGGTCGACGACCTCGGTGCCGAAGACGGGCACGACCTCGAGGTCACGGGTCCGCCAGAGGACCCGCGTGTCGACGCGGGTGCCGTCGTCGAGCGCCTCGCGGCGGACCGCGCACACGGTCGCCCAGACGGCACCGTCGTCGTCGAGGTCGTACCGCGTGACGACGGGACCCTCCCCACCGATGTGCTCGGGGAGCTCGTCGACGGCCGGCCGCTCGACCGGCAGGCCGCCCTCGGCGCCCGCGAGCTCGAGCAGCCCCTCGTCGCCGTCCTCCGCGAGGCCCACGGACACCACCACGGGGAGCGGCCACCGGTTCGGCACGCCGAGGCCGGCGACGAGCCGGTCGCCGCCGTCGAGCGCTGCCCGGAACTCGAGCAGGGTGTCGAGCGCCGTGACCGGGTCGACCTCGCTTCCGTCGGCGAAGAGCCGCTGCTCACCCTCGGCGTCGCGGTCGACCTGCACGATCGCCGCGAAGAGCCGGAGGGCCTCGGCCCGCCAGGCCGGGGTGGCCTCGGCGACGTCGGGGACGACGAGCCACTGCGGGGGCTCGACGTCGATCCGTGAGGTGAGGGCGGGTGCTGCGCCGGAGGGTGCTGCGCTCATGGGCTCCACTGGTCCGTGCTCCTGTGCTGCTCGGGTCGTGCTCGGTGTCTCGGAGGTCGACCTCAGACGCTGATCGGGTGCTTGATCGCGTTCCAGTCGTCGGTCCACGGACGCTTCTTGTCCGCGCCGTCACCGATCGGGTTGATGACGAGACCGGCGATCGAGTAGTCCCTGCCCCAGACGGCCATGCCGCCGTTGACGTAGGTGTGCCACTTCGGGGCGGAGCCGACCACGGCGCCGAGCCCGTTCGCGCCGCCCCACTTGCCGAGGTCGTTGCGCAGCAGCTGGAAGTCGACGCCGCCGATCCGTTCCGCCCAGCCAGTGAACCCCTGCTTGGTGAACAGATCGGAACCGAACTGTTTCGAGATCGTGGCCCAGTCGTTCCGGATCGTCGTGCCGATCTTCGGGATGTTCCACCAGTTCGGGTTGTCCGTGAACTTCCCCATCAGGTCGTCCATCCGCTTGATGGCGATCTGGGTGACGTCCCCGTCGAGCTTGTCCGCGACCTTCATGTCCGCGTACGCGTCGTCGAGGCTCTTCGTCTTCGAGAGCCACCCGCCGATCGCGTCGTTCCGGAGCTTGGCGATCTTGCCGAGGTCGACCTTGAGTCCGTTCTGCACGGCGGACTTCCCGGCGGTGATGCCCTTGCTCACGGCGATCGACGTCGCCTTCGTGATCCCGACGCCGACGCCGAGCGTCACGACACCGACGACCGCCATCACCAGGTCGAAGACGTTGCCCTCGCCGAGCGCGGTGAGCCCGATCTGTGCGACGAGACTCACCCCGGCCGCGACCGCACCCATGATCGCGAGCACGCCGACGCCGGGGATGAGGATCGCCAGTGCCGCGAGGGCGATGCCGATGTAGGTGAAGATCTTGACGAGGATCTTCAGCAGCTTCGAGAAGAACGCCTTGATCTTGTCGCCGAGGGTGTCGTGGAGCCCGTCGTCCCACGCCGCACGGATGGTCGACGCCGCGGCCTTGCCCGCGCCGTCGAGCGCCGACAGGGCGTTCCGCAACTTCGCCTTCGCGGCGTCCATCGCGTCGTTCGCCCGTGTCGTCGCGGAGTGCTTCGCGTCGATCGCGGACTGTTCGTCGTCCGTCAGCGGGGGAGCGTCACTCGCGCGGTTCTGCGACGGGTCCGGCATCGCCGACGCCGCGGCACCGGACTGCTGCGCGGCCTCGGCGTCCTGCAGTGCGGCGGCCGATTCGCTGAGCCCCTGCTCGAGCGACGGTACGTACCCCGCGAGGGCCTTGAGGATCGCGTCGTACCGGCCCGAGATCTTCTGCAGGGACTCGGCGACCTCCTTGCTCTTCTTCCGGACCGCGTCCGCGGTCTCGCCCTTGAACTTGCTCTCGTCGCCGTCGCCGATGCTCTTCAGGACCGCGGCCTCGGACGTGATCTCCGCCGCCATGGCCGTGTAGTACGCGATGAGCTCGCCGATGACGACGGTGTCCGCGATGACCGGGTCGGTCGACTCGCCGAGCAGGCCCCAGTTCCCTGCGCGCACCGGCATCAGGCGTTCCCCGCGTCCGTGGTCTCGGTGGTGAGCTTGTCGTGCAGGTCCTGCTCGAGGTCGGTCCAGTTCTGGGTGGCCTTCTGCATCTTGTCGCGCAGGTCGGCGATCGCGCCCTTCATCTTGTTCCGGTGGATCTTCCAGTCACCGGAGAAGTCGTGCATCGCCTTGTACACGTCGTGCTGCCCGTACACCTGGTCGAGTGCACGGTCGTCGGACTTCTGGTGCTCGAGCTCGTCCGAGATGTGCTGCAACTTCGTCGTCGAGTCCTCGAGGACTTCCTTCGTGATGATGAGGTCGGCCATGGATCCTCCGGGGTCGGATGGTCAGCAGCGGATCCGGTGCTCCGTGTGGGCGCCGGGGTGGAACCGGATCGGTCCGCGCCCCGGATCGGGACGCGGACCGGCGGTGGCGGGACTACTTGATCGCGTTCGCGAGTTCCTGGTCCGTCTGCTGCAGCGCCTCGGCCGCCTTGTTGAGGTACATCGACATGCCCTCGAGGCCCTCGATGGTCTTCGTCGCACCGTCGTTGAACTCCTGGTACGAGCTGCCGAAGGCGACCGACGACTGGTCGGTGACGTAGCCACCCGAGATCAGCGAGTCCACCAGCGACTTCAGCTCGCGCAGCTTCGACGTGATGTCCTGCTCGCCGTTCACGAGTCGGGTCGCGGCGTCCTGCATCTCGCCGTAGGTCACGTTCAAGTTGGGCATTGCCTGCTCCTGTCGTTCGTCTTCACCCCCGATCGAGGGACAGATGAGACGTTATTTCACGATGGAACCAGTTCGCGGGGTACGTTTTCCCGGATCAGCGCGGTGATCGCCTACACACGATTGTGCAGATTCCAGCATTTCGGCAGCGGCGTCGACTCGATACGGTTCGGTATTCGTATGTCACCCGTTATGAAATACCAGTCGGAACGGCGTGTCGCACGTTGCCGACGGAACGCGATGTCCCCCGTTCTGCGGACCGGACATGTCCCGCGGACGGGTCAGAACCCGTGCACGAGCGCTCCGGACGCCTCCTCGTAGCCCGGCACGCGCTCCTGGTCGGAGCCCCACCCGGTGGGCTTGATGCCTTGGCCGTAGACGAAGGTGTTCGTCCAGCTCAGCACGACGCGACCGCCGGCGACGACCTTGTGCCACGCGGGCAGGGCAGCGATGTCGACGCCGTAGTCACCCTTCATCGCGACCTTCATCGCGTCCATCTCGATCTGCCGATCGACGCTGAACAGGCGGTCGGCGCGCCAGTTCCCCTTGACGAGCACGTCCGAGATCTTGCCCTTGTCCTCGGCCCACAGTGTCTTGTTCGGGTGCCACCAGTTCGGCTTCTCCTTGAAGCCGCCGAGCACGTTCTTCATCGTGGTGTCGAACCGCACGTCGGTGAGCCGGTTGATGTGCCGGTCGATGGTGCCGACCGTCCGCGCGGCGGAGGAGTCGTCGAGGGCGTTCTCGATCGTGCGTGCCCGGACGTCCTGCAGCTTCTTGATCTTGTCGAGGTTCATCTTCTCGAACCCCTTCATGCCCTTGGCGAGCCCGGCGGTCTTCGCGACCGAGGCCGCCTTCGTGACGATGCCTCCGACGCCGACGAGCACCAGACCGACCGCCGAGGTGATCACGTCGAGCCACGAGCCCTCGCCCATGCCGGCGAGCGCGATGTTGGCGACCAGGGTCACCGAGGCAGCCACCGCGGCCATGAAGGTCAGCATCCCGACGCCGGGGATGAGGATCGCGAGCGCCGCCAACGCGATGCCGATGTAGGTGAAGATCTTCACGAGGATCTTCAGCAGCTTCGAGAAGAACGCCTTGATCTTGTCGCCGAGGGTGTCGTGCAGCCCGTCGTCCCACGCCGCGCGGATCGTCGACGCCGCCGCCTTGCCCGCCGCGGTGAGCCCGTCCACGGCTCGACGCAGCCGGGCGACCGCGGCATCGGCGCTGTCACTCGCGGCGCTCTCCGCACGGTGCTTCGCGTCGATCGCGCCCTGTTCCTCGTCCGTCAGCGGGGGAGCGTCACTCGCGCGGTTCTGCGACGGGTCCGGCATGGATCCGGCACGCGTCCCCGCGGCCGCCGCGTCCTCGGCGTCGCGGAGCGCTGCGGCGGACTCGGTGAGCGCGGTCTCGAGGCTCGGCACGTACCCGGTGAGGGCATCGCGGATCGCCTCGTAGCGGCCGGCCGTCTTCTGCAACGAGGCCGCCACCTCCTTGCTCTTCGCTCGCACGGCATCGGCGGACTCGCCCTTGAACCGGCTCTCGTCCCCGTCGCCGATGCTCTTCAGGACGGCGGCTTCGCTCGTGATCTCCTGGGCCATCGTCGTGTAGTAGGCCACGAGCTCCTGGACGACGGGTACGTCGGCCACGATCGGGTCGGACGACTCGTGCAGGAGTCCCCAGTTGCCGCTGCGGGCGGGCATCAGGCGTTCCCCGCGTCCGTGGTCTCGGTGGTGAGCTTGTCGTGCAGGTCCTGCTCGAGACCAGCCCAGTTCTCCACGGACTTCTGCATCTTGTCCCGGAGCGTCGACACGGCGCCCTTCATCTTGTTGCGGTGGATCTTCCAGTCGCCGGAGAAGTCGTGCATCGCCTTCTGGACGTCGTGCTGGCCGTACACCTCGGTGAGTGCGCGGTCGTCGGACTTCTGGTGCTCGAGCTCGTCCGAGATGTGCTGCAGCTTGGTCGCGGAGTCCTCGAGGACGGCGCGGGTGATGATGAGGTCGGCCATGGGTGCTCCCGATCGACGGAGGTGGACACGAGCGGTGCCCGGGGTCCCGCGCGGCGGCGGGACTCCGGGCGGCCCGACTACTTGATCGCGTTCGCGAGTTCCTGGTCGGTCTGCTGCAGCGCCTCGGCCGCCTTGTTGAGGTACGTCGACATGCCCTCGAGGCCCTCGATGGTCTTCGTCGCACCGTCGTTGAACTCCTGGTACGAGCTGCCGAAGGCGACCGACGACTGATCGGTGACGTACCCGCCGGAGATGAGCGAGTCGACGAGCGACTTCAGCTCGCGCAGCTTCGAGGTGATGTCCTGCTCGCCGTTCACGAGTCGGGTCGCGGCGTCCTGCATCTCGCCGTAGGTGACGTTCAAGTTGGGCATGGCGTGCTCCTTGTTCGCGGTGTGCCTGGCTCCCCCGGGTCGGAGGCAGCAACGACGCTATCGACCCGGATGCCCCCGAACGGGGGTGTTCGGATGCTGTTCACCGCGATTTCCCCAGCACGCGAGATGCCCGCTCGTGCCCCCCGGATCGGGAGTGCCCACCGCGCGGTGCCCGTCCTGGGCTCGCCCCATGACCGACGTCCAACGCCCGCCGCGCCCCCGCGCCGTCCTCGTCGCTGCCGTGCTGTGGTGGCTCTCGCTCGTGCCCTCCGTGGTGTTCGTGGCCGTGCAGATGGTGCGTCTTGCGGCGCGCCGTGTCCCGGGTGCCGGTGCCACAGACGTGATCAGCGGCCTCGTCGTCCTCGGCGTCACGGTGTTCATCGGCTGGGTGGTGCTCAGGATGTCCCGCGGATCTCGTACTGCGCGGTTCTGGCTGGCCGTGCTCGCGGGCATCGGCGTGCTGAGCGTCGTCATCGAACTCGCGACGGGGACCGCGACGATCCGGGTCCTCGAACCCGTCGCCGCCGGGGTCGCGTCGGCACTCACCTTCCTCCCGAGTGTGCGGCCGCACTTCCCGAAGCCGCCGCCCCGCCAGCGCAGGGCACCGGAGCGGAAGGTCGTCGCCTGGGACCCGAACACGGGGGAGCCCATCCGCGCGTCGGAGTGACGCGCGCAGTCACGACCTGCGCACACTGACGACGAGTGCGCACGCGGGCGCAGGCGCACCTGTCGCCACGGCGAGCAGGAACCGGAGGGAACCGGCAGGACCCGGCACGGAACCGGCGAGCAGACCCGGACGGAACCCGGCACGGCACCGGGCCGCATCCGGCAGGAACGACGGAAGGCGGGCCTCCCGTGGGGGAGACCCGCCTTCCGACGGAACCGACGCTGCCTTACTTGGCGGCGACGACCTTCAGCGAGATCGTCGCGATGATGTCCTCGCGCAGACGCACGGTGGCCTCGTGGTCACCGACGGTCTTGATGGTCGCGGGGACCTCGACCTTGCGCTTGTCGAGCGAGCCGACGCCCTGGGCCTCCACGGCCGAGGCGACGTCCGCCGGACGGACGGAGCCGAACAGGCGCCCGTCCTTGCCGGCCTTGACGGACAGCTGGATGGTGGCGTTCTCGAGCTTCATCTTGAGGTCCTGTGCCTCTTCGATGGTGGCGAGCTCGCGAGCGGCACGGCCGGCGCGGATCGACTCGACCTGCTTCTCGCCGCCCTTGGACCACGCGACGGCGAAGCCCTGGGGGATGAGGTAGTTGCGGGCGTAGCCGTTCTTGACGTCGACGACGTCACCGGCGGAACCGAGGCCGGAGACCTCGTGGGTGAGGATGAGCTTCGACATGTGTCGACCTCCGATCAGCGGCCGGAGCCGGCGTAGGGGAGGAGCGCCATCTCACGGGCGTTCTTCACGGCACGGGCAATGAGGCGCTGCTCCTGGACGGAGACGCCGGTGATGCGACGGGCGCGGATCTTGCCACGCTCCGAGATGAACTTGCGCAGGGTCGCAACGTCCTTGTAGTCGATGACACCGACCTTGATGGACTTCGCGGGAGCGGCGTTCTTGCCGCCCTTGCCGCGAGGCTTGCGGCGGTCGCCGCTGCTCTTTCCAGCCATTGTTTTTTCCTTAGGAGAAGAAGTTGTCTACCGTGTGATCGCGAGGATCAGAACGGGGTCTCGTCGTCGTAGGTGCCACCGGGGGTCGACCAGACGTCGTTCCCCTGCTGACCACCCTGCTGGCCGCCCTGCGGGGACCACGGAGCGTCGGACTGGCCACCGCCGGAGCCGGACTGCCCGGCACCGCCGTTGTTCCAACCACCGCCGCCGTTGCCGCCGCCGGACTGCCCAGCGCCGCCGCCGACCTGGCCACGACCACCGCCGCCACCCGCAGCACGGGTGACCTGCGCGGTCGCGTAGCGGAGCGACGGGCCGATCTCGTCGACCTCGAGTTCGATGCTCGTACGCTGCTGGCCCTCACGGTCCTGGTACGAGCGCTGACGCAGACGACCCTGCGCGATGACGCGCGAGCCCTTCGTCAGCGACCCCGCGACGTGCTCGGCGAACTCGCGCCACACGCTCGCACGGAGGAACAGCGCGTCGCCGTCCTTCCACTCGTTCGCCTGTCGGTCGAACGTGCGAGGGGTGGAGGCGATGGTGAAGTTCGCCACCGCGAGCCCGTTCTGCGTGTAGCGCAGCTCGGGGTCAGCGGTGAGGTTGCCCACCACCGTGATGACGGTTTCGCCGGCCATCGGTTACTCGGCGTTCGCGGTCGCGGCGGCCGGGGCGGCGGCAGCGTTCGCTGCCTTGCGGGCGGCACGGGCCTCGTCGCGCTGCTTCTGCGCGGCGACCTGCGCCATGCCCTCTTCGGCGCGGAGGACCTTGGTGCGGAGCACGGCCTCGGAGAGACCGAGCTGACGGTCCAGCTCCTTGGCGGCGTCGGCCGAGGACGTGAAGTTGACGACGGCGTAGATGCCCTCGGTCTTCTTCGCGATCTCGTAGGCCATGCGACGACGGCCCCAGACGTCCACGTTGTCGACGGTGCCACCGTCGTTGCGGATCACGGCGAGGAACTTGTCCAGGCTGGGAGCGACGGTGCGCTCATCGATCTCGGGGTCGAGGATCGCCATCAGTTCGTACTGGTGCATGCGGAACCCACCTCCTTTGGTCTCGAACGGCTCCGGGCGGTTCCCGGAACAGGAGGGTTGATGCATGTGCGCCGGACCACAGGTGCGGTCGGCACAACCCCGCAAGCTTAGCGGACTGCCTGGAGGCACGCCACCGATCCGGCAGATCGGCCCGCCCGGTCAGTCGGTCGCGTCGCGCGCGGCCCACCAGGTGCGGAGGCGCTGCTCGGCGTCGTCCTGGCCGAGCGGCCCCTCGTCCATCCGCGTCTCGAGGAGGAAGCGGTACGCCTCGCCCACCGCACGCCCCGGCGGGATGCCGAGGATCCGCATGATGTCGTCACCGGTCAGGTCGGGTCGGATGGAGTCGAGCTCCTCCTGGTCCGCCAGCACGCGGATGCGGTCCTCGAGGTCGTCGTAGGCGAAGGCCAGACGGTCGGCCTTGCGCCGGTTGCGCGTCGTGACGTCGGACCGGGTGAGTTCGTGCAGCCGCTCGAGCTGCGGGCCGGCGTCCCGGACGTAGCGGCGGACGGCGGAGTCCGTCCACGCGCCGTCGGTGTAGCCGAAGAACCGCAGGTGCAGCTCGATCAGGCGGGCGACCGCGGCGATGGTGTCGTTGTCGAAGCGGAGCGCCCGCAGCCGCTTCTTCGCGAGCTTGGCACCGACGAGGTCGTGGTGGTGGAAGCTCACGGCGCCCCCGGGTTCGAGCTTCCGGGTCGCCGGCTTGCCGATGTCGTGCAGGAGCGCCGCGAGCCGGAGCACCGTGTCGGGTGCCTCGCCCGCGTGCCGCTCGTGCTCGTACCCGATCGCCTGCGTCAGCACCGTGAGCGAGTGCTCGTACACGTCCTTGTGGTGGTGGTGCTCGTCGATCTCGAGCCGCATCGCGGGCAGCTCCGGCAGGAACCGCTCGGCGAGGCCGGTGTCCACGAGCAGCCGCAGCCCCGGGACGGGGTCGAGTGTGCCCAGGAGCTTCACGAGCTCGTCGCGGACGCGCTCGGCCGAGACGATCTCGATCGAGTCGGCCAGTTCCTGCATCGCCGACCGGACGTCGTCGGACACCGTGAACCCGAGCTGGGCGGTGAACCGTGCCGCCCGCATCATGCGGAGGGGGTCGTCGCGGAAGGAGACCGTCGCGGACTGCGGGGTACGGAGCCGTCCCGCGAGCAGGTCCTCGACGCCGCCGTGCACGTCGACGAGCTCCCGTGCGGGGAGTCGGAGCGCCATCGCGTTGACGGTGAAGTCGCGGCGGAGCAGGTCGTCCTCGATGGTGTCGCCGAACGCGACCTCGGGCTTGCGCGTCGCACCGTCGTAGACGTCGCTGCGGTACGTCGTGATCTCGACCTGCTCACCCTCGACGCGCGCGGCGATCGTGCCGAACTGCCGACCGACGTCCCAGGTCGCGCTCGCGATGGGCTCGACGATCGCCAGGACGTCGTCGGGGCGGGCGTCGGTCGTGAAGTCGAGGTCGGTGACCGGACGACCCAGGAAGGCGTCGCGGACGGGTCCACCGACGAGCGCGAGTTCGTGGCCGGCGTCCGCGAAGGCGCGGGCGAGGACGGCGACGGGCGCGGTGGCGGCGAGTGCGTCGAGACGCTCGACGGCCTGGGCAACGGACTGCATGACGTCCTCGATCATCCCAGACCCTGCCGGTTGTCCACATCCCTGGCGCGCACGCGAGGCTCTCATGGTCGTGCCTCATACACTCTTCCGAGGCCCGAACCGACCCCGGGCCACCTCGCATGCACATTCTCCGCACCTCGCTCGCCGCCGCAGCGTCCGCCCTGGTCGCCCTCGGTCTCGTCGTCACGCCCGCCGCCACGACGGCCGCGCAGGCGACCACGGCACCGACGACGACCACTCGGACGGCACACCCGACGTCCTCGGACGCCGGCAAGACGACCGTCGAGATCGTGCCGGCGGACCGGGGCGTCCTCACGCCCGGACAGGAGCTCTCGCTGTCCGTGACGGTGACGAACGACACCGACACCGACCTGCCGGCCGGCACCGCGGAGTTCGACGTCTACCGGCAGTACGCGGGCACCCGGGACGTCCTGAGCGACTGGCTCGCTGACACCAGCACGACCGGTTACCTCGGTGCACCCATGGACTCGGTGGACGTCCCGGCCGTCCCCGCACACCGTTCGGTGACGCTCGACGACGTCCGGATCGCATCCGGCAACGTCGGCCTCGGCGGGTACACCTCGTTCGGCGCCCGACGCATCGCGGCCGACTACCGCGCAGGCTCCACGAGCGCCGTCGACCGGTCGGCGATCACCTGGTACCCGGACTTCGAGCAGACCCCGGTCGGTGTCTCGGTCGCGATGCCGATCACGATGCCGGCCGACGCCGACGGCCTGATCTCGGCGAAGGACCTCGCGAGCGCGACGAGCCTCGACGGCACGCTCACCCAGCAGCTCGACGCCGCGCAGGACCACAACGTCGCGCTCGGCATCGACCCCCGCATCATCGCCTCCATCCGGATCCTCGGCGAGAACGCGCCGTCCTCGGCGACCACGTGGCTCGAGCGGCTCGAGCGGATGCGCAACGAGACCTTCGCGCTCTCCTACGCCGACGCGGACGTCACCGGCCTGCACCAGGCGGGGTCGTCCGGCATCCTCGCGCCGATCTCGCTCGACCAGCAGGTCGACCCGAAGGACTTCCCCGGAGCCGCGACGCCGACCCCGACGCCCAGCGCGACCCCGGGCGGCACGAGCACCCCGACCCCGAGCAGCACGCCGACGTCCGGCGCGACGGACGACCCGGCGGCGGCGCAGTCCGACGCGACGCCCACCCTGCCCACCACGCAGTCGCTGCTCGACTTCCCGTACTCGATGTCGTCGGTGTCGTGGCCCGTCGAGGACACCGTCGCCACCGGTGACCTCGAGGCCCTGCACGACGCCGGCACGACCGCGACGATCGTCGCCAGCGGGAACACCTCCGCCGGTCCGGACACCACGGTCAGCGCCTCGGAGAAGATCGGCGACGACCAGGTCCTCGTGTCCGACACCGGCATGTCGGCGCTCCTGCGCGCGGCCGCCACCGCGACGACGCAGCACGCGTGGTCGGACGCCATGAGCAAGCTGACCGCCACCCTCGCCACGGCGGCCCGGCAGGGCGGCACCAGCGGACCGGTCCTGCTCACCCTCGGTCGGGACTGGCCCACGGACTCCCTCCGGCTCAGCCAGGCACTCGACGCGCTGGAGAGCACCGCATGGGCCTCGCCGGCCGACCTCACCACCGCTGCAGCGACCACACCGGGCTCGCTGTCGCTGACGAGCGAACCGAACAGCGACGCCCGACTCGACCAGCTCGAGCGCCTGGTGCAGGCCGAGCGGAACACCACCGACTTCGCCTCCGCGATCGCGACGCCGGCGGACCTCACCGCGCCGATGCGCCTGTCGGTCCTCGCGGCCGCGTCGAACGCCTTCCGCTCGGACGACACCGCCTTCGTGAAGGCCGTCGACACGCAGGTGAAGCAGTCGGCGAAGACCGTCTCGAGCATCGGGATCCTCGACGGCAGCAGCATCACCCTGCTCGGGGACCGGTCCTCCCTGCCGATCTCGATCCGGAACCGCTCCGCGTTCCCGGTCACCGTCTACCTCACCGTGCAGCCGTCGAACTCCTTCCTCCGCATCGAGAAGAACGCGGTGAAGGTGACCGTGCAGTCCGACTCGTCCAGCCGGGTGACCTTCCCCGTGCAGTCGGTCGCCAACGGCAAGGTCGAGCTGACGATGTCGCTGACGAGCGCCACCGGCGTGCGGATCGCCGACCCGGCGACGGTCGAGATCAACGTCCAGGCGCAGTGGGAGACGTTCATCACCGGGGCAGCGGCGATCGCGGTCATCGCGATCTTCGGGCTCGGGATCTACCGCAACGTCCGCCGCCGCCTGCGCCGTCGTCGCGGGGAGCCGGACGACGAGGACGACGACGACCCGAACCGTCTGCTCGCGGTCCAGCCGGACGCGCCGGGCCAGCCCGCCACGGTGACGACCGGGCCAGGAGGCACGGCCTCCGGATCCGCGTCGGCTGCTGCAGTGCCCGTGGTCGGCTCACGTCTCGACACCGCGTCCGCGCACGCCGCGGCCGAGCCGAGCCTGGCGACCGGCACCAGGGCCGACGACGTCGTGCCAGCACCCGACCTGGAAGACTCCCTCATCAGCACCACCCAGCAGCAGCCCGACGTCGACGCCGAACCCGTCGCGGACCGGAACCTCGGGCGGGCGAGTGCCATGCTCGCGGCCGGCACCATGGTGTCCCGGGTCCTCGGCTTCGCCAAGACGTTCGTGCTCGCCTACGCGATCGGCCAGAACGCGAGCCCCTCGGCCAACGCCTTCGCGGTCGCGAACCAGCTGCCGAACAACATCTACGCGCTCATCGCCGGCGGGCTGCTGTCGGCCGTGCTGATCCCGCAGATCGTCCGCGCGATGCAGAAGAACACCGACGGTGGTCAGGCGTACGTCAACAAGATCGTCACGCTCGGCGGGTCCGCGTTCATCGTCATCACGATCGCCGCGACGGCCCTCGCACCGCTCCTGGTGCGCTTCTACACGAGCGACACGCTGGGGTCCGACGGCGCCGCCTCAGACCTCGCCGTCGCGTTCGCGTTCTGGTGCCTGCCGCAGATCCTCTTCTACGCGATGTACTCGCTCCTCGGCGAGGTGCTCAACGCCAAGCAGGTCTTCGGCCCCTTCACCTGGGCGCCGCTGCTCAACAACGTCATCGCGATCGCCGGGCTCGTCGTGTTCATCGCGATGTTCGGCCACGGGCACAGCACCCCCGGCGAGTGGACGCCCCTGAAGATCGCGGTCCTGGCCGGCAGTGCCTCGGTCGGGGTGTTCGCGCAGGCCGCCTTCCTGCCGCTCTTCTGGCGACGGGCCGGGCTGACCTTCCGCCCCGACTTCCGGTGGCGCGGCGTCGGCCTGAAGTCGACCGGCACCGCCGCGGGCTGGCTCTTCGCGATGATCCTCGTGACCCAGGGCGCCGGTGTCGTGCAGTCGCAGGTCGCCTGGCTCGGGCAGGACGCCGGTCCCGGCAACGCCGTGCTCGGCAACGCGTGGCTCATCTTCATGCTCCCGCACTCGATCATCACCGTGTCGATCGCCACCGCCTACTTCACGCGGATGAGCCACGACGCCGAACGCGGAGACCTGGCTGCCGTGCGGCGCAACCTGTCGACGTCCCTCCGGATCGTGGGCCTCTTCACCGTGTTCGCGTCGGTCGCGCTGATGGTCGTCGCGGTCCCGTTCGGTCGGCTCTACGAGGGCACGTTCGAGAGCTCGCTGCAGGTCGGCGCCGTGCTCGTGGCCTACATGCCCGGACTGGTCCTGTTCAGCATGCTGTTCGTGATCCAGCGGGTCTTCTGGGCGATGCACGACCACCGCACGCCCTTCCTCATGCAGCTCGTCCAGTCCGTGCTGTTCGTCATCGGCGCCCTCGCGGTCACGACCTTCCCCGCGTCCGTCATCGGCATCGGGGTCGCGGCCTGCACCACGATCGCCGGGTCCGCGCAGACGATCGTCGCGCTCGTCGTGGTGCGTCGCCGGCTCGGCAGCATCGACGGTTCCGCCGTCACCCGCTCGCACGCGCAGTTCGTCATCGCGGCGCTGATGGCCGGAGTCGCCGGACTCCTCACGGTGAACTTCTTCGGCGCGTTCTCCGAGGACGGGTTCGCCATGTCGGACCGCACCGGCGCACTCATCACCATCGTCCTGACCGGCGCGGTGATGACCGGCGTGTACGCCCTCGCGCTCGTCGTCGCGAAGAACGGCGAGGTCCGCGGTGCGGTCGACATGGTCAAGGCACGACTCGGACGCTGACGGTCGTCGTTCCCGGGTGTCACGGAATGCCGCGCCGCTAGCATGTGTTGACCCGGTCAGAAGCAACGGAAGGGCACCCAAGGCATGCGCCAGCTCATCATCATCGGTTCCGGCCCGGCCGGGTTCACCGCCGGCATCTACGCCGCGCGCGCCCAGCTCAAGCCGCTCATCGTCGCCTCGAGCGTCGAGACGGGCGGCGAACTCACCAAGACCACCGAGGTCGAGAACTTCCCCGGCTTCCCCGAGGGCATCCAGGGCCCCGACCTCATGATCAAGATGCAGGAACAGGCCGAGCGCTTCGGTGCCGAGGTCCTGTACGACGACGCCGTCTCGGTCGAGCTCACCGGCGAGGTCAAGAAGGTCACCGTCGGCTCCGGCGAGACGTACGAGGCCCTCGCGGTCATCTACGCGACCGGGTCGGCGTACCGCCAGCTCGGCCTCGCGGACGAGGAGCGGCTCTCCGGCCACGGCGTCTCGTGGTGCGCCACGTGCGACGGCTTCTTCTTCCGGCAGAAGAACATCGCCGTCGTCGGCGGTGGCGACTCCGCGATGGAAGAGGCGACGTTCCTCACCCGCTTCGCGGACAAGGTGACCGTCATCCACCGCAAGGACACCCTCCGTGCGTCGAAGATCATGCAGGACCGGGCGATGAACGACCCGAAGATCGAGTTCGCGTGGAACAAGGAGGTCGTCGGGATCACCGGTGCCTCGTCGGTCGAGGGCGTCACGCTCAAGGACACCGTCACGGGGGAGACCTCGGAGCTCGCGCTCGACGGCCTGTTCATCGCGATCGGCAACGACCCGCGCGTGCACCTCGTCCACCAGCAGCTCCAGCTCGCGCCGGAGGGCACCATCGCCGTCGAGGGTCGCACCTCCCGCGCCGTCGGCGTCCCCGGTGTCTTCGTCGCCGGTGACGTGCTCGACCACACCTACCGCCAGGCCATCACGGCGGCGGGCTCCGGTGCGGTGGCCGCACTCGACGCCGAGAAGTACCTCGCCGACCTCGAGGACGCACTGACGGACCAGGCCGAGGGCGAGACCCCGGCCGAGCCCGTCACGATCTCGGCCTGAGCCTCCCGGGAATGGACCGGCGGCCCTCGCCGTTCCACCCACCGACCGACTTCTCCGAAGGAGTACACATGTCCAACGCCAAGGCAGTCACCGACGCCACCTTCTCGGACGAGGTCCTCAAGTCCGACAAGACGATCCTCGTCGACTTCTGGGCCGAGTGGTGTGGCCCGTGCCGCGCCGTCTCCCCGATCCTCGACCAGATCGCCGAGGAGCACGCCGGCAAGATCGAGATCGTCAAGCTCAACGTCGACGACAACCCGCAGTCGGCGATGAACTACCAGATCACCTCCATCCCGGCGATGAAGGTCTTCAAGGGCGGCGAGGTCGTCAAGACCGTCATCGGCGCCAAGCCGAAGCCGGCCCTCGAGGCGGACCTCGCGGAGTTCCTCGCGTAGGACCCGCACACGGACCCGAACGCCCCGTCCTCCATTCCATCGGAGGGCGGGGCGTTCGCCGTTCCCCGGGGGGCCATCGGAGGGCGGGGCGTTCGCCGTTCCTGGGCGACCGTCGGACGTCGGCCGACCCTCTCGGTCCACAGGTTCAGGATCGGACCCCACCTCCCACGGGGGACACGGCGACGGATGTCGTAGTGTGGCGGGAATGTCCCACTGAACGGAGCACGCGATGACGAACGGCAACAGCCTCGACCCCTGGTACGACTCCTACGCCCAGCGCACCGCCGGGCTGAGCGCCTCCGAGGTCCGAGCCCTGTTCGCCGTGGCCTCGCGGCCCGAGGTGGTCTCGCTCGCCGGCGGGATGCCCTACGTCTCGGCGCTCCCACGCGAGCTCGTCACGGGCTCCCTGGACCGGGTGATGGCCGAGGACGCCGCCATGGCCCTCCAGTACGGCGGCGGACAAGGGCTGCGTTCCCTCCGCGAGCACATCGTCGACGTCATGAGCCTCGAGGGCATCCGTGCCAGCGCGGAGGACGTCGTCGTGACCACCGGCTCGCAGCACGCGCTGGACCTCGTCACGCGGCTGTTCATCGACCCGGGTGACGTCGTGCTCGCCGAGTCACCGTCGTACGTCGGTGCCATCGGCGTGTTCCGGTCGTACCAGGCCGAGACCGTCCACGTGGCGACGGACGAGCACGGACTCGTGCCCGAGGCGCTCCGCGAGACGATCGCCCGGCTGCGGGCCGCCGGCAAGCGGATGAAGTTCCTCTACACGATCCCGAACTTCCACAACCCGGCCGGCGTCACGATGAGCCGGGAGCGCCGCATCGAGGTCCTCGACATCTGCCGCTCGAACAACATCCTGGTGCTCGAGGACAACCCGTACGGGCTCCTCTGGTTCGACGAGCCCGCGCCCCAGGCCATCCGCTCGATCGACGACGAGGGCGTGGTCTACCTCGGCTCGTTCTCGAAGACCCTCGCACCCGGCTTCCGGGTCGGGTGGGCCCTCGCCCCGCACGCCATCCGCGAGAAGCTCGTGCTCGCGAACGAGTCCGCCGTCCTCGCGCCGAACTCGTTCGGACAGTACGTCGTCAACGCCTACCTCGACGCCGCCGACTGGAAGGGCCAGATCGACACCTTCCGCGGGCTGTACACGGACCGTCGGAACGCCATGTTCCAGGCACTGGGGGAGTTCCTGCCCGACCTGACGTGGACCCGTCCGAACGGCGGGTTCTTCGTCTGGCTGAGCCTGCCCGAGACCCTCGACTCGAAGGCGATGCTCCCCCGCGCCGTCAAGGAGCTGGTGGCGTACACGCCCGGCACCGCGTTCTACGCGGACGGTCGTGGTCAGCAGCACATCCGACTGTCCTTCTGCTACCCGACGCCGGAGCAGATCCGCGTGGGCGTGAAGCGTCTGGCCAACGTCGTCAACGACGAACTCGAACTCCTCGACACCTTCGGCCCGGCCACGCGGCCGAACACGGTGGTCCGTCCGTCGACCTCGGTCACCGCTCCGCCACCGAACATGTCCTGACCAGGACTTTCGCGCACCACTCGCCGATCCGGAGGACTTCCGAGCACATGGCTGATCTCACCCGCCGTCACGTCGTCGTCGTCGCCGGCGGCATCTCGCACGAGCGGGACGTCTCGCTCCGCTCCGGCCGTCGGGTCGCGGACTCCCTGACCGGGTACGGCTGGCAGGTCGACCTCCGAGACGCCGATGCGTCGCTGTTGCCGGCGCTCACCGAGTCCCGGCCGGACGTGGTGTGGCCGGCGTTGCACGGAGCGTCCGGCGAGGACGGCGCACTCCGTGGCGTCCTGGAGGCCCTCGACATCCCCTTCGTCGGCTCACGGTCCACGTCGGCCCGGTTGGCGTGGGACAAGCCCACCGCCTCGTCCCTGGTCGCCCGTGCTGGCGTGCGAACCCCGCGTTCGGTGACCCTGTCGCACGACGTCTTCCGCGAACTCGGTGCCGTCGGCGTCCTCGAGAGCATCGCCGCCGAGCACCCCGTTCCCCTGGCCGTCAAGCCGGCGCGTGGCGGGAGCGCCCAGGGCGTCACCCTCGTCGAGGATGCCAACGACCTGCCCCGTGCCATGGTGACGGCGTACACGTACTGCGACGACGTCGTCGTCGAACAGCTCATCCGCGGTACCGAGGTCGCGGTGGGCATCATCGACACTGGTGACGGTCCGGTCGCACTGGCCCCGGTGGAGATCGTCCCGAGGGGCGGCTTCTACGGGTTCGAGGCCCGGTACAACGCGGGGGAGACCACGTTCTACACGCCGGTGCGTCTCTCGGAGGAGCACACGGCAGCAGCATCGGCCGCAGCCGTCGCCGCGCACGAGGCACTCGGGTTGCGCCACATCTCCCGTGTGGACCTGATCATCGACGGTGCCGGGACGCCCTGGTTCCTCGAGGCGAACGTCCTCCCCGGGCTCACCGAGACCTCCCTCGTCCCGCAGGCGCTCTCGGCGTCGGGCTTCGACCTCGGGTGGACCTACGCCGAACTCGCTGAGCAGGCCATCCGCGACGACCGAGGCTGATCACGATGCGGTCGCGCCGTGTTCCACGTGGAACATTCGCGATCGCCATTGCAGCCGGCCTCTCCATCAGCGCGTGGCTGTGGAGCGAGGCCGTCGAGAGCAGTGCGGTCCGACGACGAGTCGGGTCTGCTCGGCCGACATCGGCCCCCGGCGTCGTCGTACTCGGCTTCGCGAATTCCGGTTCGGAGCCGAATGCGATCAACCGCTGGCGAGCGAGGATCGCGATCCGCGCCGCATCTCCGTCGACCACCATCGTCACCAGCGGGGGAGCGGTTGCCGGGCCGAAGCCCGAGGCGCGACTCTTGGCAGCGGAACTCCGTCGCGTCGGCTGGGCAGGTCCACTCATCGTGGAGGACACCAGTGCCACAACGTGGGAGAACGTCCGGAACGTGATCCCGTTCCTCGAGACTGCCGAGTGGATCGTCATCGCCTCGAATGGCCTCCACGCCGAGAAGGCGCGAGAGTACCTCCGTCGGCAGCGTCCTGACCTCGCGAACCGGCTCGTGCGCGGGCAGGAACACCGCTTCGGGGAGATGTTCCACGTGAAACCCGTCTTCACCGCAGTCGGACTACTGAAGCTCCGCGCTGCGCTTCGGTATCCCGGCCCGCACGCCAGCTGACGGCTCCGCCGTCGTTCCACGTGGAACGTCCGCCTGCGGTCAATTCTGGGGAACCGGTCCCCGTCTCGTCGACGCTCGGACCAGGACGAGCTCAACGAGGCGCAGGAGCCTCCTGGCCGGCACTGCAGCTCCAGCCCGGTACGGGAACACCGTCTTGCCGGTCAACGCCGCTGAGACGGGCGGAGAGCGTCTGGGCGGACGTCACACTCGGCAGTCAGCCGCCCTCAGCTCGATGACAGCGATGTTCCACGTGGAACACCACTCGGCGGATCAGCCGTTGATGTCCTCCGCGCCGAGTTCACCCAGGATCCGGTTGAGATCCGCAGCGTTCGCGAAGTCGATCGTGACCCGACCCTTGCGGGCGCCGACAGCGATGCGCACGCGGGTGTTGAGCCGATCACCAAGCCGCTCCGCAACGTCGGCGAAGTGGGCGTCACGCTTGGTGGGCTGCACCGGAGCCTTCTTCGGCGTCCCGTGTGCGAGCTGCTGCGCAGCAGCCTCGGCCTGGCGTACGGAGAGGTCCTCGTTCACGATCTTCTCGGCCAGGTACTCCATCGCCTCGGCGTCGGGAGCGGCCAGGATCGCGCGGGCGTGCCCGGCCGACAGGACCCCGGCCGCGACGCGACGCTGCACGGGGGAGGGCAGCCGGAGCAGTCGGATGGTGTTCGTGATCTGCGGTCGAGACCGACCGATCCGCTGCGCCAGTTGCTCTTGCGTGATCCCGAAGTCCGCGAGGAGTTGCTGGTACGCCGACGCCTCCTCCAGCGGGTTGAGGTTGGCACGATGGAGGTTCTCGAGCAGTGCGTCGCGGAGCATCGCGTCGTCCGGCGTGTCCTTGACGATCGCCGGGATGGTCGCCAGCCCGAGCTCCTTCGTCGCCCGCAGACGACGCTCGCCCATGATCAGCTCGTACTGTGGCTCAGAACCCGTGGCACCCGCGAGCGGCCGGACCACGATCGGTTGGAGGACACCGATCTCCCGGATGGAGTGCACCAGCTCCTGCAGCTCCTCCTCGCGGAACTCGGTCCGCGGCTGCTGGGCGTTCGGCACGATGTCGAGCGGGTTGAGGTTCGCGAGACGGGCCCCGGGCACGGCCACGAGGTCCTCCGCAGTCCCACCCTGCGTCGCCGGCGCCGAAGCGGGGGTCCCGCCGGTGGGGAAGAACACGTCGACCGGGCGTTCCTGCTGGTCGGTCGCCGTGGGGATCAGGGCGCCGATGCCTCGGCCGAGTCCGGTGCGCTTGGGGGCCATCAGTGCTTCACTCCTCGTGCTGCGATCTCAGCAGCTGCTTCCAGGTAGGACAGCGAGCCGGATGAGTTGACGTCGTACGCCACGACACTCTGACCGTAGCTCGGCGCTTCGCTGACCCGGACGGACCGCGGGATCATCGCCTTCAGGACCTGCTCGCCGAAGTGTTCCCGCACGTCCGCGGCCACCTGGTTGGCGAGGTTGGTCCGACCGTCGTACATCGTCAGCAGGATCGTCGACACGCGAAGGTGCGGATTGAGGTGACGCTCGATGAGCTCGATGTTCCGGAGGAGTTGGCTGAGGCCCTCGAGCGCGTAGTACTCGCACTGGATCGGGATCAGCACCTCCTGCGCGGCGACGAAGGCGTTGATCGTCAGCAGTCCCAGCGACGGCGGGCAGTCGATGAAGACGTAGTGGTACGGCTCGTCGAGCGACGCGAGGTACTGGTCGAGCGCGGTCCGCAGCCGCTGCTCACGGGCGACGAGCGACACCAGTTCGATCTCGGCACCGGCCAGGTGGATGGTCGCCGGCACGCACCAGAGGGTCTCCGACTCGGGGGAGCGCTGCACCGTGTCCGCGATCGGCGCCTCGTCGACGATGACGTCGTAGATGCTCGCGACCTCCGCCTGGTGGTCGACACCGAGCGCGGTCGAGGCGTTGCCCTGGGGGTCGAGGTCGATCACCAGCACCCGAGCTCCGCCGTGCGCGAGGCCAGCCGCCAGGTTCACCGTGGTCGTCGTCTTGCCGACCCCACCCTTCTGGTTCGACACGGTGATTATCCGTGTCGAGTCCGGTAGCGGGAACTGCTGATTGGCGATCGCTCGGCGGCGCCGGTTCAGGTCCGCGATCTCACGAGCGAGCGGTGTCGACGCGTCGTAGTCGGTCGATGAACTCAACGAGTGCCTCTTCCCCGGTTCGATGTTTCACGTGGAACGCGGGGCGCTGCACACGATCGACGGACGATCTCAGCGCCGCGCGGCGTCAGTCAACTGTAGCCCGGAACACGCGCGTGGTCTCCTCGACCACACCGACCCCGAGCTCCAGAACCTCGACATCAGCGAGACGCTTGCGGAGGATCACCTTGCGCGCAGCGGCCACCTCGTCATCGACGCGAGCACCCTTCATCAGGAGGAGCTGCCCGCCGGAGCGGGCGAGCGGAACCGTGAGGGGGATGAGCTTGGAGAGCGCACTCACGGCGCGCGCTGTCACCTGGTCGAGCACGAGGTCGTCGGCGACGTCCTCGGCCCGCGCCCGGAGCACGGTGACGTTCTCGAGGCCGAGCCGATCGGCCTCCGATTGCAACCAGTCCACACGCCGTTCCATCGGCTCGATGAGCGTCATCGCAACGTCCGGCCGTGCGATGGCGAGGACCAGACCCGGCAACCCGGCACCGGAGCCGACGTCACCGACGTGTCCCTCGGCCTCCAGGAGGGGAGCCAGCAGCGCAGAATTGAGGATGTGTCGCGTCCATAACCGAGGCAGCTCGAGCGGGCCGATGAGGCCCAACTCCTCGCCTCGGCGAGCGAGTTCGTTGGTGAACGAGCGCACGACGTCGACCCGGTCCCCGAACAGGGTCGCGGCGACCGCGGGCTCGGCCTCGAGCACCGGGGCGTCGGTCATCGGGTGATGACCGTGTGCCGGTCGCGCCCCTCGCCCTCGGACTCCGAACGGAAGCCCTTCTCGGCGACGAGGTCGTGCACCAGCTTGCGCTCGTAGGACGACATCGGGGGGAGTGCTGCCGAGGCGGAGCCAGCCTCGATGCGCTCGACCGCGGTGTCCACGAGCCGCTGCAGCTCGGACGCCCGGGCGTCCCGCGAGCCACCGATGTCGAGGATCAGCCGGCTGAACTCGCCGGTCTCCGCCTGCACCGCGATGCGCGTGAGCTCCTGCAGCGCCGAGACCGTGTCCGGCTTCGCGAGGACCCGGAGCGCGTTGCCCTCGTCCGTCACGGACAGGTACACGCGACCCGCGCGCTCCTCGATCTCGATGTCACCGTCGAGGTCGCAGATGTCGAGGAGCTCCTCGATGTAGTCGGCGGCGATGTCCGCCTCGTCGCGGGCGTCCTCGGTGGCGTCCTGGTCGACCTCGGTCGGCTCGACGACGGCGGCGGTGTCCTGCTCGGTCACTTACTTCTTCCCGTTCTTCTTGGAGCGCTGCTTGCCGACGGGCTGCTGTCGCTGCGTGGTGACGCGGACGGCCTCCATCTCGGCGGCACCGGCGCCGGCGCCGGCCTCGGCGAGGACGGCCGCGGGGGTCCCGCGACGCTGGGCCTTCTTGGCCAGACGCGCCTCGCGGGCGAGGGCCGCCTCGGATCCGGGCGTCGGCATGGACCGGATGACGAAGTACTGCTGCGCCATCGTCCAGATGTTCGAGGCGAGCCAGTAGAACATGACGCCGAGCGGGAACGACAAACCCGAGATCACGAAGATCAGGGGGAGCACGTAGAGCATCATGCGCTGCTGGCGGTACATCGGAGACTCCTTGGTCTCCGGGGACATGTTCTTCGCGACGAGCTGCAGCTGTGTGATGAACTGCGACGCCGTCATCACGACGATCATGAAGCCCGCGATGGCACGGACCTCCCAGCCGGAGGCGTTCGTGAACGTCTCGTGCAGGGGAGCACCGAACAGCGACGCGTTGCCGAAGGACTTCGCCAGGTCGTTCGTCAGCAGGCCGATGCCGACCTTGTTGATCTGCGCCTCGTGCAGCACCGAGTACAGCGAGAAGAAGATCGGCATCTGCAGCAGCAGCGGCAGGCAGGACGCCAGCGGGTTGGTCCCGGTCTCCTTGTACAGTGCCATGGTCTCGCGGCTCATGGCCTCGCGCGAGAACTGGTCCTTCTTGCCCTTGTACTTGTCCTGGATCTTCTTCAGCTGCGGAGCGACCTCGAGCATGCGTCGCTGCGACTTGATCTGCCGCACGAAGATCGGGATGAGCGCGGCCCGGACGACGAACGTCAGGAAGATGATGGACAGCACCCAGGTGATGCCGGCCGAGGGGTCCATGCCGAGGGACTCGAAGACCGCGTGGAAGCCGACGAGGATGGCGGACACCACCCACTTGAGCGGCCAGAGGATCGTTCCGATGAGGTCCATGAGGACGGTCACGCCTTTCGAGTGCGCTGGGGGAGCAGGACCGGGCGGACGACGCCGACCGGAGACTGCGACTGCTGCTGGACCGGTGCGAGCACGAAGCCGAACCGGTTGACGGCGAAGGGCCTGCGCCGCTCAGGGACGTCGTCGATGCCGCCGGCCGACCAGGGGTTGCACCGGCCGATCCGCCAAGCGCCCATCGCCGTGCCGCGGACGACGCCGTACTGCTGGATCGCCTCGAGTGCGTAGCGCGAGCACGAGGGGTGGTACCGACACACGTTGCCGTAGAGCGGGGAGATGACGGCACGGTAGGCCCGGAGCACGACGACGCAGGCGTTGCGCGGGAGCAACGCTGCCACCCACAGGGCCCGCATCAGGAGCGTCCGGTTCATGCTGCCTTCTCCACACCGCGCGCGAACGATCGCGAGACGTCTTCGAGCAGGGTAGGCCATCCGGCCTGCGCGGCGGCTGGCAGTGCACGGACCACCACGTCGTGCCCGGACGGCACCGAGACGAGCAGTTCGTACGCGATGGCCTTGAGCCGCCGGCGCACGAGGTTCCTGGTCACCGCGTTGCCGACGGTCTTGGCCACGATGAAGCCGAAGCGCGTCGGTCCCGCATCCGTCGCGGGTCGACGAACGACCGACACCACGACGTTCGCCGTGGCGCTCCTGCGACCTCGACGGACGGTGTTCCGGTAGTCGTCCCCTCGGACGATGCGGTTCCCACGGGCGAGCACGGCGTCACCACCGGACCGGAGCACACACCGAAGCGCCGCCCGGTGGGACACGGAGTCCCACCGGAGCGGCGCCGAGTGCTGCTACGACCAGGTCTGATCTACGCGGAGAGCTCGGTGCGGCCCTTGGCACGGCGAGCGGCCAGGATGGCGCGGCCGGCGCGGGTGCGCATGCGGAGACGGAAGCCGTGCTTCTTGGCGCGGCGACGGTTGTTCGGCTGGAAGGTGCGCTTGCTCATGATCTTCTCCACACGGCTGCTCGAGGCGAGCCGTCACGAATACGTTGGTCGACGTTGGTGGGCGCGACCAAGGGGCCGCAGTCAACTGGATAACGGTACGTGACAGCGGCGACCAGGTCAAACCCTGATCGCTCCGAGGGCGCACCGGCCTGTGGGAACAGCGTTGTCCACATTGGGGACAACTTCCGTTCGGTGGGACCCGTGTCGGTCCTCTACAGTTGGTGGATCGATCAGCCCGCAGGCCCGGCAGGACGGGGGAGACCCCGACCAGCGCGCTCGTGGGTGATCGTGGACACGACTGTGGACAACCCTGTGGGAAGTCCGCGGCACGACGGCGCAGGTCCAGCTCCCCGAGAGCCACCGCCGACACGCGGGTGCAGCGCCGCGCGCACCCGCGCGCCGCGACCGACCCGCACCGCTGTCCGCCCACGAGCGTCCGCAAGCACGAGACAGCACGACCCCGCACGAGCCCTGCACGAGACCCTGGAGACGAGCGCGCCATGACGATGCCGGCCGACCCCGTCGAGGACCTCTGGTCAGCGGTCCTCAACCTCCTCGCCCAGGACGACCGGATCACCCCGCAGCTGCACGGCTTCCTCAACCTCGTCGAGCCCAAGGGCGTCCTCGCCGGCACGCTCTACCTCGAGGTGCCGAACGACCTCACCCGCGGCATGCTCGAGCAGCGGATCCGCATCCCGATCACCGAGGCGATCGCCCGCATCGGCGACGACACCGTCGCGAACTTCGCCATCACGGTGAACCCCGACATGGCGTCGGAGCCCCGGGTCGACCCGTCGGTGCCGGCCTACGCCGAACCGTCGCCGCAACCGGTCGAGCAGAGCGTCGCGCCCCGGCAGTACATCGAGGCACCGTTCGTCCCGAGCCAGGTCGACGCCCCGGGCACCGGCGGCCGCCCCGAGTCCCGGCTCAACCCGAAGTACAACTTCGACAACTTCGTCATCGGCGCCTCGAACCGGTTCGCCCACGCCGCGGCCGTCGCCGTCGCCGAGGCCCCCGCGAAGGCGTACAACCCGCTCTTCATCTACGGCGACTCCGGGCTCGGCAAGACCCACCTCCTGCACGCGATCGGCCACTACGCCGAAAGCCTCTACCCGGGAATCCGGGTGCGGTACGTGTCGAGCGAGGAGTTCACGAACGACTTCATCAACTCGATCGCGAACAACCGCTCGAACCAGTTCCAGCAGCGGTACCGCGACATCGACATCCTCCTCATCGACGACATCCAGTTCCTCCAGGGCAAGGACTCGACGCAGGAGGCGTTCTTCCACACGTTCAACACGCTGCACGACCACAACAAGCAGGTCGTGATCACGTCGGACGTCGCTCCGAAGCACCTCACGGGGTTCGAGGACCGGATGCGCAGCCGCTTCGAGTGGGGCCTGATCACCGACGTCCAGGCGCCGGACCTCGAGACCCGCATCGCCATCCTCCGGAAGAAGGCGCAGTCCGACCACCTGCAGGTGCCGGACGACATCCTCGAGTTCATGGCGTCGAAGGTGTCGAGCAACATCCGGGAGCTCGAGGGGACGCTCATCCGCGTCACCGCCTTCGCGAGCCTCAACCGCACGGCCGTCGACATGGCGCTGGTGCAGACGGTCCTCAAGGACCTGATCACCCTCGACGAGGACAACGTCATCGCGCCGACGGACATCATCAACCACACTGCGGAGTACTTCAAGCTCTCCGTCGACGACCTCTACGGCTCCTCCCGATCGCAGGCGATCGCGACCGCCCGGCAGATCGCGATGTACCTCTGCCGTGAGATGACGAGCCTGTCGCTGCCGAAGATCGGGCAGCTGTTCGGCAACCGGGACCACACGACGGTGATGTACGCGAACAAGAAGATCGCGGAGCTCATGAAGGAGCGTCGGTCGATCTACAACCAGGTCACCGAACTCACGAGCCGCATCAAGCAGGACCGCCGCTACCGCTGAGCGTTCCGCTCGCGATCCGCAGAGCATCTGTTCACGCGGCCTGGAGGCTCGGCTGGCGACAGCGAGATCGGCCCGCCCTGGCGCGCATCCACCATCTGAGACGGTTCCATCGGCCGGACTTCTCACAGTGTGGAAAGCCTGTGGATAACTGTGGAGGACACGCCGCCGTGTTGTTCACAGCGATGGGGCCATCTGTGGAAACTGGGGATGGAAGTGGATAGCTGAGATTCATTCATCCCGATGCCGCTCACACGCCGCTCACAACTCACACGGTTGTAGTTCCCTGTCGCCGAGCGGCATCAACAGGGTTGTCCACAGTGTGCACAGGCGTTAACACTCTTGTTCCTGTTTCATGATCACGATCCCTGGGCCAACCTTGTGGACGGCGGGATGACAAGAAATCCGGGCCCGTCCGGGCTGTGCCACAATGGGGCGGCCGGACAGTCCAACGATCGACAGGGGTCCCAGCTGTGAAGTTCGAGGTCAACCGGGACGTCTTCTCCGAAGCCGTCTCATTCGCGGTGAAGCTCCTCCCACAGCGCACGACCCTCCCGATCCTGTCGGGTGTCCTCATCCACGCCGAGGGCGACCGGCTCACGCTGTCGTCGTTCGACTACGAGGTCTCGGCGCAGACCTCCATCACGGCCCAGATCGACGACGCCGGCACGGTCCTCGTCTCCGGTCGACTGCTGAACGACATCGCGAGCCGTCTGCCGAACGCCCCGGTGACGTTCTCCACGGACGAGTCCCGGATCACCGTGACCTGCGGCTCCGCACACTTCACGCTGCTGAGCATGCCGGTCGAGGAGTACCCGACCCTCCCGGAGATCGGTGCGCAGACCGGGGTGATCCCCGGGGACGCCTTCTCCGAGGCGGTGTCCCAGGTCGCCGTCGCCGCCAGCCGCGACGACGTCACCCCGGTGATCACCGGCGTGCAGCTCGAGGTCGGCGACAACGACCTCTCCCTCATCGCGACGGACCGCTACCGCGTCGCCGTCCGCACGATCGCGTGGGACTCCGGACGCGTCGGCTCCGACCCGATGCACGCGCTCGTCCCGGCCCGCACCCTGCAGGAGGTCGGCCGCACGTTCGGTTCGGCGTCGACGGTGTCGGTCTCGATCAGCGGCACGTCCGACCGCGAGCTCATCGCGTTCCACGCCGACGACAAGACCGTGACCTCGCTGCTCATCAAGGGCAACTACCCGCCGGTCCGCCGGCTCTTCCCCGAGGCCGTCCAGGACCACGCGGTGATCAACACCGCGGAGCTGGTCGAAGCCGTCCGACGGGTCTCCCTCGTCCTGGAGCGCGAAGCCGCGCTCCGGTTCTCCTTCACGGTCGACGGGCTCACGCTCGAGGCGATCGGTTCCGAACAAGCGCAGGCGTCAGAGTCGATCGATGCGTTGCTGACCGGTGAGGAAACGGTGGTCTCGCTGAAGCCCGCCTTCCTCCTGGACGGGTTGAACGCGGTGCACTCCGAGTTCGTCCGGATCTCCTTCACCAAGACGGAGAACCCCAACAAGCCGGGTCCGGTGCTCATCACCGGCCAGTCCTCGCGCGAGGAACCCGCGACGGACGGATACCGGTACCTGCTGCAGCCCAATCTCCTGCTGCGCTAGCGGCAGCCGAACACTGCGCTGACGCGCCCCGGGCACATCAGCGCGACGACGAACAGAAGAGGAAATCATGCAGATCGGTCTTGTCGGCCTCGGGAAGATGGGCAACAACATGCGTGCGCGTCTGCGCAACGCAGGGATCGACGTCGTCGGGTACGACGCCAACCCCGCCGTCTCGGACGTCGCCGACCTCGGGGAGCTCGCGAAGGCCCTCACCGGCCCGCGTCTGGTCTGGGTCATGGTCCCCCACGGGAAGATCACGGACGACGTCATCACCGACCTCGCCGAGGTCCTCGAGCCGGGCGACCTGGTCATCGACGGCGGCAACTCCAAGTGGCTCGACGACGAGAAGCACGCCAAGCAGCTCGACGCCAAGGGCATCCGCTACATGGACGTCGGTGTCTCCGGCGGCATCTGGGGCAAGGACAACGGCTACGGCATGATGGCCGGCGGTGACGTCAAGGACCTCGAGTTCGCGATGCCGGTCTTCGACGCACTCCGTCCCGAGGGCCCTCGCGAAGAGGGCTTCTCTCACGCCGGCCCCGTCGGCGCCGGGCACTACGCCAAGATGGTCCACAACGGCATCGAGTACGCGATCATGCAGGCGTACGGCGAGGGCTACGAGCTCCTCGAGGCCAAGGACATCATCAAGGACGTCCCCGCCGTGTTCGCCGGGTGGCAGCGCGGCACGGTCGTGCGCTCCTGGCTGCTCGACCTGCTCGTCCTCGCGATCAACGAGGACCCGAAGCTCGACGAGCTCGAGGGCTACGTCGACGACTCGGGCGAGGGCCGGTGGACCCTCGAAGAGGCGATCGACCTCGCGGTGCCGATGCCCGCGCTCTCCGCGGCGATGTTCGCGCGCTTCGTCTCGCGCCAGGGCAGCGAGTCCCCGACGATGAAGGCCGTCGCGGCGCTCCGCAACCAGTTCGGCGGCCACGCCGTCAAGAAGTCCTAGGACTCCTCGGGGCAACCCGACCGGCCCGCGTGCACGTCGACCACCTGCAACTGACCGACTTCCGGAACTACCGGGAGGCGGACGTCGACCTCGCACGCGGGCCGAACCTCTTCGTCGGGAGGAACGGCCAGGGCAAGACGAACCTCGTCGAGTCCATCGCCTACCTCTCCACCCTCGGCTCGCACCGCGTGCCCACCGACGCGGCCCTCGTCCGGCAGGGCTGTGACGCGGCGATCGTCCGCGCACGCCTGGCGCACGAGGAACGGAGCATCCTCGCCGAGGTGCAGATCAACCGCTCGGGGTCGAACCGTGCGCAGATCAACCGGGCGCCGATCAAGCCCCGCGAACTGCCGCGCTACTGCACGAGCGTCCTCTTCGCGCCGGAGGACCTCGCCCTGGTCCGCGGCGAACCGTCCGGTCGTCGACGCATGCTCGACGAGCTGCTCGTGCAGATCGCCCCACGGATGCAGGGCGTCCTCGCCGACTACGACCGGACACTCCGGCAGCGGAACACGCTGCTGAAGTCGGCCCGGGCGACGGGTGCGAAGTCCGGGTCGCTCGCGACGCTCGACGTCTGGGACGAGCGCCTCGTGGCGTTCGGGTCCGAGATCATCGCCGCGCGCGACCACCTGACCCGCCGACTGGCCCCGTTCGTCGCCGAGTCCTACGCGACCGTCGCCGGCGAGCGGCACGAGGCCGCGATCACCGGCGTGCTGAGTGTCCGTGGCGGCGACCCCGAGGACGCCGACGCGACGGACCCGGTGCTCGGGACGCCGGACGGCCCCGTCACCGTGCCGGCTGCGGCTGAGGCGTTCCGGGGCGCGCTCGAACGGCGTCGGCGCGACGAACTCGACCGCGGGCTGACGCTCGCCGGGCCGCACCGCGACGACGTGCTCTTCCAGCTCAACGGGTTACCCGCGCGCGGGTACGCCAGTCACGGCGAGTCGTGGTCGTTCGCGTTGGCGATCCAGCTCGCGAGCGCGTCGATCCTCCGCGCCGAGTCGACGCTCGGTGACCCGATCATCATCCTCGACGACGTGTTCGCGGAGCTCGACGAGTCCCGGCGCGAGCGGCTCGGGAACGCGGTCGCGGACTACGAGCAGGTGCTCATCACGGCCGCCGTCTTCGGGGACGTCCCGGCGCAGCTGGCCGCGCACACCGTGCGGATCGAGCACGGCACCATCGTGACGGACGAGCCGGACCCGACCAGTGCGGACGAACCGACCACGGCCTCCGACCCGACGAGCGCAGCGGCGGACGCCTGATGCCGCGCCCCTGGAAGCCCTCGGAACCCAGCCGGGTCTACATGCACTTCAAGCAGGTGTTCGGCGACCCGTCCAAGCGGGGCGTCGACGCCCGCCGCCGGCGGGCCAAGGAGTTCGAGTCCGACACCGTGCCCTACGGCCGCGGTCGGGAGCCGCGGGGCCTCGGCGACGTCGTCGGATCCCTCGCCGCCGACCTCGGCTGGACCGAGCCCCTGGCACGCTCCGAGCTCTTCGTCGACTGGCCGGGCGTGGTCGGCGACGAGCTCGCCAAGCACTCGACGCCGGTGACGATCGAGGACGGGGCGCTCGTCATCCGGTGCGACTCGACGGCCTGGGCGACCCAGCTCCGACTCATGCGCGCGAGCGTCACGACGACGATCGCGGAACGCCACCCGGAAGCGGGGGTCCAGTCGATCCGGGTTTCCGGCCCGGACGCCCCCACCTGGAAACGCGGCCTCAGGACGGTCCAGGGGCGCGGCCCTCGCGACACCTACGGTTGAGCCGACGAAATCATCCTCTGGTCGCGAAATCGGCCGTCAAACGCCCGATTCCGCCCCGTCGGAGGGGTCCGCTGGGATAGACTGGGCGGTGCAGTGCGTGGGTGTTCCGCGCGCAGGCAGGAGCTCTCTCGACATGACATCAGGATCTGAAGACGACCGCCAGACCACGCCCGAACCGTCGTACGGCGCAGACCAGATTCAGGTGCTCGAGGGGCTCGAGGCCGTCCGGAAGCGCCCGGGCATGTACATCGGCTCGACCGGCCCGCGCGGCCTCCACCACCTGGTGCAGGAGATCGTCGACAACTCCGTCGACGAGGCCCTCGCCGGCTACTGCGACACCATCGACGTCACCATCCGCGAAGACGGCGGCGTCCGCGTCGTCGACAACGGCCGCGGCATCCCGGTCGACGTCCACGCGGCCGAGGGCGTCTCGACGCTGCAGGTCGTCCTGACCGTGCTCCACGCCGGCGGCAAGTTCGGCGGTGGCGGGTACGCCGTGTCCGGCGGGCTGCACGGCGTCGGGTCGTCGGTCGTGAACGCCCTGAGCTCGGAGCTCGACGTCGAGGTCCGTCGCCAGGGACACGTGTACCGGCAGAGCTACACCGACGGCGTCCCGGTCGCACCGGTGTCCGAGGACGAAGCCACCGACGAGACCGGCACGACGATCACCTTCTGGCCGAACGCCGAGATCTTCGAGACCGTCGTCTTCGACTACGAGACCCTGCGTGCCCGCTTCCAGCAGATGGCGTTCCTCAACAAGGGGCTGCGGATCAACCTCCGCGACGAGCGCACCCCGGACGAGGGCGAGGAGTCGCGCCACGACTCGTTCCGCTACGAGCGCGGGCTCGCCGACTACGTCGAGTACCTGAACGCGCAGAAGAAGGCCGACCTCGTGCACCCGGACGTCATCGGCTTCGAGGCCGAGGACCCGGAGCGCAAGATCGCGCTCGAGGTCGCGATGCAGTGGAACACCTCCTACCAGGAGAGCGTCCACACGTTCGCGAACACGATCAACACGCACGAGGGCGGGACCCACGAAGAGGGCTTCCGCGCCGCGCTCACCACGCTGGTCAACCGCTACGCGCGCGAAGCGAAGATCATCAAGGAGAAGGACGACAACCTCACGGGTGACGACATCCGCGAAGGGCTGACCGCCGTCATCTCCGTCAAGCTCGGCGAGCCGCAGTTCGAGGGCCAGACGAAGACGAAGCTCGGCAACACCGAGGCGAAGTCCTTCGTGCAGCGCGTCGTCGGCACCGAGCTCACGCACTGGTTCGAGAGCAACCCGGCGCAGGCCCGTGACGTCGTCCGCAAGGCGATCCAGGCGTCGCAGGCGCGTCTCGCCGCCCGCAAGGCCCGCGAGACCACCCGTCGCAAGGGGCTGCTCGAGTCGGGCGGCATGCCCGGCAAGCTCAAGGACTGCCAGTCGAAGGACCCGACGCTGTCGGAGATCTTCATGGTCGAGGGTGACTCCGCCGGCGGGTCCGCCGTGCAGGGCCGCAACCCGATGACGCAGGCGATCCTGCCCCTCCGCGGGAAGATCCTGAACGTCGAGAAGGCGCGGCTCGACCGTGCGCTCGCGAACCAGGAGATCCAGTCGATGATCACGGCGTTCGGCGCCGGCATCGGCGAGGACTTCGACCCGGACAAGGCCAGGTACCACAAGATCGTGCTCATGGCCGACGCCGACGTCGACGGCCAGCACATCACGACGCTGCTGCTGACGCTGCTGTTCCGCTACATGCGGCCGCTCATCGAGCGCGGCTACGTCTACCTCGCCCAGCCGCCGCTGTACCGCCTGAAGTGGTCGAACTCCGCCCACGAGTACGTCTTCAGCGACCGTGAGCGCGACGCCCTGCTGCAGTCCGGCATCGCGTCGGGCAAGCGCATCCCGAAGGACAACGGGATCCAGCGCTACAAGGGCCTCGGCGAGATGGACTACAAGGAGCTCTGGGACACCACGATGAACCCGGACACCCGCACCCTCCTGCAGGTCACGCTCGAGGACGCCGCCGCCGTGGACAGCGTGTTCGCCACGCTCATGGGCGAGGACGTCGACGCCCGTCGCTCCTTCATCCAGCAGAACGCCAAGGACGTCCGCTTCCTCGACATCTGATCGGACTGGAGGCACGGCGCGAGCCGTGCGCTCCGGTCCGGACCACCTGTGGTCGCGCCCGGCGCGACGCACGGAACCACGGCCTCCAGGCCGGTCGGCGGAGCCGACAGAAAGGGACTGAAGCCAGATGGCTGACGACAACGACACCACGGACGACCAGCCCGAGATCGTGCACGGCGACAGCGGGGACATCGTCGTCTCCGGTGACCGCATCTCGCAGGTCGACCTGCAGCTCGAGATGCAGCGCTCGTACCTCGACTACGCGATGAGCGTCATCGTCGGTCGTGCGCTGCCCGAGGTCCGTGACGGCCTGAAGCCGGTCCACCGCCGCGTGATCTACGCGATGTACGACGGTGGCTACCGACCCGACCGGGCGTTCTCGAAGTGCTCCCGTGTCGTCGGCGACGTGATGGGCCAGTTCCACCCGCACGGTGACAGCGCGATCTACGACGCGCTCGTCCGCCTGGTGCAGCCGTGGTCGCTCCGGTACCCGCTCGCGCTCGGCCAGGGCAACTTCGGGTCGCCCGGCAACGACGGCGCCGCGGCCCCGCGGTACACCGAGACCAAGATGGCGCCGCTCGCGATGGAGATGGTCCGGGACATCGACGAGGAGACCGTCGACTTCCAGGACAACTACGACGGTCGCACGCAGGAGCCCGCGATCCTGCCGGCGCGCTTCCCGAACCTGCTCGTCAACGGATCGGTCGGCATCGCGGTCGGCATGGCGACGAACATCCCGCCGCACAACCTGCGCGAGGTCGCAGCCGGCGCGAAGTGGGCGCTCGAGAACCCCGACGCCACGCGTGAGGAGCTCCTCGCCGCCCTGATGCAGCGCATCAAGGGCCCGGACTTCCCGACCGGCGCGCAGATCCTCGGCGTCAAGGGCATCCAGGACGCGTACCGCACGGGCCGTGGCTCGATCACGATGCGTGCCGTCGTCAACGTCGAGGAGATCCAGGGTCGCACCTGCCTCGTCGTCACCGAGCTACCGTACCAGGTCAACCCGGACAACCTCGCGATCAAGATCGCCGAGCTCGTCAAGGACGGCCGTCTCGCCGGTGTCGCCGACATCCGCGACGAGACCTCCGGGCGCACCGGCCAGCGCCTGGTCATCGTCCTGAAGCGCGACGCCGTGGCGAAGGTCGTGCTGAACAACCTGTACAAGCACACGCAGCTGCAGGAGAACTTCGGCGCGAACATGCTCGCGATCGTCGACGGTGTCCCGCGCACCCTGGCGCTCGACGGCTTCATCTCCGCGTGGGTCGACCACCAGATCGACGTCATCGTCCGGCGGACCCAGTACCGGCTCCGCGAGGCCGAGAAGCGCGCACACATCCTGCGCGGCTACCTGGCAGCGCTCGACGCACTCGACGAGGTCATCGCGCTCATCCGTCGCTCGCCCGACGTGGAAGAAGCGCGCACCGGCCTGATGGACCTGCTGAGCGTCGACGAGATCCAGGCGCGCGCGATCCTCGAGCTGCAGCTGCGCCGCCTGGCCGCCCTCGAGCGTCAGAAGATCCACGAGGAGGCCGAGGCCCTCGAGGTCAAGATCGCGGACTTCAACGACATCCTCGCGTCGGAGACCCGCCAGCGCTCGATCATCGGCGAGGAGCTCGACGAGATCGTCGACCGCTTCGGGGACGACCGGCGCAGCGAGATCATGCTCGGCTACGACGGCGACATGTCCATCGAGGACCTCATCCCCGAGGAAGAGGTCGTCGTCACGATCACCCGCGGCGGGTACGTCAAGCGCACGAAGAGCGACCAGTACCGCTCGCAGCACCGCGGCGGACGCGGTGTCCGGGGCGCCCAGCTCCGCGCGGACGACGTCGTGGAGCACTTCTTCGTCACCACGACCCACCACTGGTTGCTGTTCCTCACCGACCAGGGCCGGGTCTACCGCGCCAAGGCGTACGAGCTCCAGGAGGGCGGCCGCGACGCCAAGGGTCAGCACGTGGCGAACCTGCTCGCCATGCAGCCTGACGAGCAGATCCAGCAGGTGCTCGACATCCGCGACTACGAGGTCGCCCAGTACCTCGTGCTCGCCACCGAGCAGGGCCTCGTGAAGAAGACGGCGCTCACCGAGTACGACACGAACCGCACCGGCGGCATCATCGCGATCAACCTGCGCGACGGCGACAAGCTCGTGCAGGCACTGCTCGTCGACGAGACCGACGACCTGCTCCTCGTCTCCCGCCACGGGATGTCCCTGCGCTTCACGGCGACGAACGACACCCTGCGTCCGATGGGTCGGTCGACCTCGGGTGTGAAGGGCATGTCCTTCCGCGACGGCGACTCACTGCTCGCGGCCCGGGTCGCCGCGGACGACGCGTTCGTCTGGGTGATGACCGAGGGCGGCTACGCGAAGCGCACCTCGGTCGACCAGTACCGCGTCCAGGGGCGCGGTGGTCTCGGGATCAAGGTGGCCAAGCTGGCAGCCGACCGAGGCGACCTTGTGGGTGCTCTCATCGTGGGTGAGGACGACGAGGTGCTCGTCGTGCTCCAGTCGGGCAAGGTGGTAAGGTCTGCCGTGGCCGAGGTCCCTGCCAAGGGTCGAGACACGATGGGCGTGGTCTTCGCGAGGTTCGCGGAGAACGACCGGATCATCGCGGTGGCCCGGAACAGTGAGCGGAACCTGGACGACCAGGACGACGCCGAGATCGAGCCCGCGGGCCCGGTGGAGACGGTCAGCCCAGCTGAGGCGGCGCCGGAACCCACTGATGCCGCATCCGACAACCCCGCGCCCGTCGACGACGAGGCCGGAGAGGACCAGTCAAGCAATGAGTAGTGTCGCCGAGAAGCTCCAGAAGAAGGCGAAGCGGCCCGTCGGCACCCGTCAGGTGCGGCTGCGGCTCGTGTACCTCGACTTCTGGTCGATGGTGAAGCTGTCCTTCCTCATCGCCCTGGCCGGCAGCATCGTGATCGTCGTCGCGACGGCGCTGGTCTGGGTGATCCTCAACCAGACGGGCGTCTTCACCCAGATCGACTCCCTGCTCAAGGACGTCACCGGGCAGAACAACTACTCGATCATGGACCAGTTCTCGCTGGGCCAGGTGCTCGGGTTCTCGGTCGTCGTGGGCATCCTCAACGTCGTCGTCGGCACCGTGCTCGGCGCGATCGTGAGCGTGCTGTACAACCTCAGCGTGCGGATCACGGGCGGCCTGCTCGTGGGGTTCACGAACAACTGACACACCCGGCCCGGATGGGTCCTCCCGCTCGATTTCGTTCCGGCGACTTCGTACGGTAGGCTTTCATCCGGTCTGAGGGGCTATAGCTCAGGCGGTTAGAGCGCTTCGCTGATAACGAAGAGGTCCAAGGTTCAAGTCCTTGTAGCCCCACCATCTCGTCCGACACTGCACCACATGGGTGTCACGGGGCCTTAGCTCAGTTGGTAGAGCGCCTGCTTTGCAAGCAGGATGTCGGGAGTTCGATTCTCCCAGGCTCCACTCCACCGGCCCCTGGTCGGCGATCCGGTCGCCGTCGCAGGGGCTTCGTCGTGCGTGGGGGCTGCTGCTGCTTCAGCGCGCTGAGGTTCCGCGGCTCGTGGGTCACGCGGGCCGAGGTTCCACGACTTGCCGCTCGGTTCCGCTGAGGTTCCACGACTTGCCGCTCACTTCCGCCGAGGTTCCACGAACGACCGGTCGGCGGCGCCGAGGTTCCACGATTGCGGGACTTCCCCGCGGCGGCGAGACGGTCTGCTCCGACGTGCACGAGTGGTCGAGACTCCCCGCTCGGGTTCGCCGAGTGGTCGGACATCGTCGCGGCCGACGAGTTGCGCCGACATCTCGTGCCCGATCGGCGGACGTGAGCGGTGTGTTGCGACCAGTCGGAGGCTCCGGGCCGGGTGCCCTGAGGTTCCAGGACTTGCCGCTCAGTTCCGCCGAGGTTCCACGAACGACCGGTCGCCGCCGCCGAGGTTCCAGAATTACGGAACCCCGGAGGGGCGCAGCACGACCGGCACCGGACGACGAAGGGCCCCGGCGAGTGCCGGGGCCCTTCGTGCGAACCGTGGGAGGTCAGGCGGCGGGCTTCTCCGCCGAGTCGCTGTCGTCGGCGACCCAGAGGTCGTCGTCGGCACGGAGCGTCTGGTACGCGGCGTAGGCGGCACCGGCGACGGCGACCACACCCACCACGATCAGCGCGACACCGCCGAAGCCGATGCCCTTCTTCTGCTTCGGCACGTACTTCACCGCAGCCTTCTTGGCCTTCTTGCCCCGCTTCTGGGCGTCCTTCACGATCTTCTTCACGCGGGGGTCCTTCGCGAGGTCGCCCACGCTCAGCACCGAACCCGCGGTGGAGACCAGGCCGGGGATGACCTCGGTCTGGAAGCGGTGCGAGGCGGACTGCGCCGCCGAGGTGGCTGCGTGCACACCGGTGGCGACAGCGGGACGGACCCCGTTGTCGATCGCGTGCTGGACGCGGGGGGCGATGTCCTTGCGTGCTGCGTCAGCGGCGTGCGCACGTGCTTCCGCCAGGATCTCGTTCGCGTGCTCGAGCACCTTGCGCTGCTCGCCGAGGAGCGAGGCGGTCTTGCCCTTGAGCTTCTTGATCTGCTTCCGGCGCTTGCGCGGCAGTTCGATCGTCGTCATCTGGTACCTCCATCGGAACGGCGTGGACCCCATCCTGCCACCGCATCACCTGACAGGTCACGGAGCCTCACCTGTGGGTACCGTCTGTACCCGGCGGACGCATGCGAGAATCGGTACATGTCTCTGCACACCGCTGTCGCAACGATCCACACGAACAAGGGCGACATCCGCGTCAACCTGTTCGGCAACCACGCTCCGAAGACCGTCAAGAACTTCGTCGACCTCGCGACGGGTCAGCAGGAGTGGACCCACCCGGGCACCGGCAAGGTCTCGACCGACAAGCTCTACGACGGCGTCATCTTCCACCGCATCATCAAGGACTTCATGATCCAGGGCGGCGACCCGCTCGGTCAGGGCATCGGCGGCCCCGGCTACCGATTCGACGACGAGATCTCCCCCGAGCTCACGTTCCAGAACCCCTACATCTTCGCGATGGCGAACGCCGGCATCCAGGGCGGCCGCGGCACCAACGGGTCGCAGTTCTTCATCACGACGGTCGCCACCCCGTGGCTCCAGGGCAAGCACACCATCTTCGGTGAGGTCGCCGACGACGAGTCGCGCGCGGTCGTCGACGCGATCGAGGGCGTGCCCACCGACGGCCGTGACAAGCCGCTCGAGGACGTCGTCATCACCAGCGTCGACGTCGAGTCCGTCTGACCTTGACCGACCAGGCGTACAACCCGGCCAACTACTGCTACCGGCACCCGGACCGGCAGAGCTTCGTCCTGTGCCAACGGTGCGGACGGACGATCTGTCCCGAGTGCCAGACACCGGCGGCGGTCGGGGTGCACTGCCCGGAGTGCGTGCGTGAGCAGCGCGCCAAGTTCACGGCGAACCGACGTGCGTCCGGCGGCCCGAGCCGGGTCACCGTGGCCGGACGTCGGTTCGCCATGCTCGACCAGAAGGCGACGGTCGTCATCGTCGCGGTCTCGGTGTTCATCTGGTTGCTCGACCAGGTGACCCGGGGCGCGCTGACCCAGCTCCTGGGGTTCAACGCGTACTACCTCCCGACGCAACCGTGGCGGATGGTGACCTCGCTCTTCGTGCACTCGGGCTTCTTCCACATCGCCTTCAACATGTGGGCGGTCTGGATCTTCGGCCGGATGCTCGAGAACATGCTCGGGACGTGGCGCTTCCTGGCGCTGTACTTCATCTCGGGCCTCGCCGGCTCGATGGCGGTCACGCTGCTCGCCCCGCAGACCTCGGTCGTCGGGGCGTCCGGCGCCATCTTCGGGCTCTTCGCCGCGTTCTTCATGATCCAGCGCAGCCTGGGGAGCAACGCCGTGTCGCTGCTCGTGATCATCGGACTGAACCTGGTGATCGGGTTCCTGCCCGGGACGAACATCTCGTGGCAGGCGCACATCGGTGGCATCGCCGCGGGCTTCCTGACGGGGTTCATCTTCGCCAAGACGCGGAACGTCCGGCAACGTGGTCTGCAGATCGGCCTGCTCGTCGCCGAGGCCGTGGTCATCATCGTCCTGGCCTACGTCGGCTACGCGATGGCGGTCAGCTGACACCGGACGCGTCGACGACGACCACGAACGCCCCGCGCTCCTCGGAGTGCGGGGCGTTCGCTGTTCTCCACAGCTGTGGAGAACCCGGTGAGTTACACGCGTGTGATTATCCCCACTGTGGACGGCGCTGTGGATAACTCGGGGCAGGAGGTGTGGAACGTCGTGTGGACAACTCGCAAACCTGTGGAGAATGAGGGCAACGGCGGCGATCCGACCTGGAGACTGTGGAGAACGAGAACGCCCGCCGCACCGATCGGTGCAGCGGGCGTTCGACGGAGCGTGTGGCCGGCGGTCAGCGCCAGCGCGTGGTCATGAGGAAGCCGATGAACATGATCCCGAAGCCGACGAGGATGTTCCACGAGGCCAGCGACGGCACCGGCAGGGTGCCCTGGGAGACGTAGAAGACGATGACCCAGGCCAGGCCGACGAGCATGAAGCCGAACATGACCGGCTTGAACCACACGGGATTGGGCTGGTCGCCCGCCGTGTCGACCGAGTCGGCTCGGGTCCTCCGGGCGGGCTTGGTGCGGTCCTTGTCCTTGGCCATGGCCGGTATCCTACCGTGAACATGTGTGTGCACCGGCCGTACGGAGCCTGCACCCGACCCACACGAGTACGGTGAACCGACCATGACCAGGATCCTCGTCGTCGACAACTACGACAGCTTCGTCTACACGCTGAACGGCTACGTCCAGCAACTCGGTGCCGAGACCGACGTCGTCCGGAACGACGCCTTCCCGGAGTCCGAAATCGCGGACCGCATCGCCGAGTATGACGGCGTGCTGCTGTCCCCCGGTCCCGGGACACCTGCCGACGCCGGCGTCTCGATCGCGACGGTGCACGCCGCCATCGCTTCGGACACGCCCCTGCTCGGCGTCTGCCTCGGGCACCAGGCGATCGCCGAGGCCCTCGGCGCGACGGTCACCCACGCCGAGGAACTCATGCACGGCAAGACGTCGCAGGTCGACCACGACGGCAGCGCCCTGTTCGCCGGTGTCCCGCACCCCTTCACGGCGACGCGGTACCACTCGCTGGCGATCGTCGACGGCACGGTCCCCGACGTCCTCGCGGTGACGGCACGGACCGCCGGCGGCGTCATCATGGGCGTCCAGCACCAGGACGCCCCGCTCTTCGGTGTGCAGTTCCACCCGGAGTCCGTCCTCACCGAGGGTGGCTACCGCATGGTCGGCAACTGGCTCGAGACGACCGGACTCGACGGCGCTGCCGAGCGCGCGGACGGCCTCGGGCCGCTCATCGCCGGCCGACGCGACTAGACGCCCATCGGCGGCCGCCACGGCGGCCTGCGATCCGGACCCGGGTCCGACTGGAGGCACGGTGCGGGCGGGAGCAGAGCCTCCAGTCCGCGCTGTCCGCGACGGCGGCTTCGTTGCGCGATGCGCTTCAGTTGCCGTCGCCGGGAGGCGTGTCCCCGCCACCGGTGTCGCCGCCGCTCGGCGCACCCGACGTGGGCGGCGACGTGGGCTGGACGGAACCGGCGCAGTAGGTCAGCACGACCGTGCTGCCCTGGGCGATGTCGCCCTCCGGGTGGTCCTGCTGGGTCACCGTGCCACCGGTGCACGAGTAGGTGGGCTGCTGCTGCACCGTCAGCCCCAGGTTGGCGAGGGTCGTGTTCGCGGTCGAGACCGGCTGCCGGGTCACGTCCGGCAGCGACACCAGACCGTTCGAGACCGTCAGGTTCACGACGGTGCCCTTGGTGTGCATGGAGCTCGCGGCGGGATCGGTGGACATGACGGTGCCCTCGGGCACGCTCGGCGAGTACGTCGACGTGACGGCCCCCACTGCGAACCCGGCGGCCTCGAGGGCCTGCTGCGCGGCGTCCTGGGTCTGGTTCGCGACGTCCGGCACGGCGAGCTGCTGCGGTCCGAGGGAGACGACGACGCGGACGTTCTGCTTCCGCGCCACGTTCGTCCCCGAGCCCGGCTCCGTGCGGATCACCTTGCCGCTCTCGACGTCGTCGGAGTTCTCCTCGACCTTGACGGCGACGAGGCCCCGCTTGTCGAGGGCCTTCGCCGCGGCGTCGTAGGAGTCCCCGACGACGCTCGGCACGCTGACGGACGACGACACCGGTGCCTGGCCCGGCTGGAGGTTCGCGACCCAGAAGACGACCCCGGCGATCACCGCGATCGTCAGGACGATGCCCACCCAGATCCACGCCACCGGGGGCCGGTTCTGCGTGCGCTGCGGGCGGTGCTCCTGGGTGTCGTCGAGCTCACGGAACGCCACCTCGGGGTTCGAGGTCGTCCGGGGGTTGACGCCGAACAGCATCGTCGAGGCATCGCTCGCGCGCTGCTGCAGCTTCTTCGTCGACGCCGGGACCTGACCGGCCGCTGCCTGCTCGAGGTCGCGGCGGAACTCGGCGGCGTTCTGGAACCGACGCGTGCGGTCCTTGACCAGCGCGTGGAGCGTGACGGCGTCGAGGGCCGGGGAGACCACGGGGGTGATCGTCGACGGTGCGACGGGCTGCTCGCTGACGTGCTGGTAGGCCACGGCGACGGGGGAGTCGCCGAGGAACGGCGGCCGACCCGTGAGGAGCTCGAAGAGCACGATGCCGGTGGAGTACAGGTCGGTGCGGGCGTCGACGGTCTCGCCGCGCGCCTGCTCCGGGGAGAAGTACGACGCGGTGCCGAGGATCGACGTCGTCTGCGCGACCGTCGCCGAGGTGTCCGTGATGGCGCGGGCGATGCCGAAGTCCATCACCTTGACCTGGCCCGTGGTGGTGACCATGACGTTCGCGGGCTTGATGTCCCGGTGCACGACACCGGCACGGTGCGAGTACTCGAGCGCGGTGAGGATGCCGCTGGTCAGCCGGACCGCCTCGTCCGGTTCGACGGGGCCGTCGGCGATGACGTCGCTGAGCGGTCGTCCTTCGACGTACTCCATGACGATGAAGGGGACCTGCACCTCGGCGCCGGAGGGCTCGGTGACGGTCTCCTCGCCGGCGTCGTAGACGCGGACGATCGTCGGGTGGGCCATGCGGGCCGCCGCCTGTGCCTCCTGTCGGAAGCGGGTGCGGAACGCCGGGTCGTTGGCGAGGCTCGGCTTGAGGAGCTTCACGGCGACACGACGACCGAGCCGGGTGTCCTGGCCGACGTGGACGGTGGCCATGCCGCCGCGACCGATGACGTCACCGATCTCGTAGCGATTGGCGAGGAGCGTGATCCCCGCGGTCACACCTTCAGGCACGTACTCCTCCGAATGTCCGTCCGGGCAAGTGTACGACAGCGCATCCTGGTGAGACGCTGGCTGCGGGGCCACCGCACGAACCGTTACCGGAACGGTGTGCGGAGCCCCGCGGTGCGCATCGCTACTTCTGCGACGGAGCGCCGGGCGTCGCCGTGCTGGTCGGCGTGCTGGTCGGCGTCGGCGTGTACGTCGCCGAGGCGGTGTCCGACGTCGCGGACTGCAGCTCGCCGCAGTTCACCACGTAGCTCAGGCTCACGTCGCCGGGCTGCGCCGCGGAGACCTGGACGGCCGTGCCGCGGGTCGCACCCGAGCTGTTGCCGGAGGAGTCCGTGCCGTTCGTGATCGTGTACGTGTAGCCGGTCAGCTCGTACCCGGCCGGGCAGGTGCCGTACGCGGCCCACGAGAACGTGACCTTGCCGTCCGCAGACACGGTGCCCGCCGTGGGCGCGGCCGGCCCCTCCAACGTCGGCTGGGCGGTGTAGGCGCGCAGCACGATCACGGAGCCGGGGGTCAGGCTGCCGGTCGGGCTGATGGACTGGACCGTGCCCTGCTTGTCCGCGCTCGGAGCGGCGTCGCCGTCCTCGATGCTCGTCTGGAAGCCCAGTGCGTCGAGCTCCGCCTTCGCCTGGTCGGCGTTCTTGCCGACGTAGTCGCTCTGGTTCACGGTGATCCGCGCCTGGGTCGGCGGCGCGGTCGGGGTCCGCGACGGGCTCGGTCGAGCACTCGGACTCTGGCTCGTCGATGCCGAGGGCTTCGGGTCGGAGCCGTTGTTCGCGAAGGCGAACGCCGCGACGACACCGGCGGCGACGAGCACGACCGCGGCCGCCACGACCCACCAGATCCAGGCGCGCTTCTTCGGCTCCTCGTCCTCGGTCCCGGTCGGGGACCCCGGTGCACCAGGCGACCGGGGCGCGCCGCCGACCGCACCGGCGGCCTGCGTGCCGATCAACGCGGTCGCGGCGTCGTTCCCCTGGGGCGGGTTGAACGCGACGGTGCCGGCGCCCCCGAGTGCCGGGACCGCCACGGTCGCGGCCGCGACGTCACCACGACGGAGTGCCTGTGCCGCACGGGCGAGGTTCGCCGCGGTCGCGGGACGGTCCGCGGGCTTCTTCGCGATGCAGGACATCACGAGTGCGGCGACCGGCTCCGGGACGTCCCCGGGGAGCGCGGGCGGCTGCTCGTTGATGTGCGCCATCGCGATCGCGACCTGCGACTCGCCCGTGAACGGACGCCGACCGGCCAGGCACTCGTACGCGACGATCCCGAGCGAGTAGATGTCCGTCGACGGCGACGCGGGGTGCCCGCTCGCCTGCTCCGGCGACAGGTACTGGACCGTGCCCATGACCTGACCGGTCGCGGTCAGCGGCACCTGGTCGGCGATGCGCGCGATGCCGAAGTCCGTGATCTTGACGCGGCCGTCGGGCGTGATGAGCAGGTTGCCGGGCTTGATGTCCCGGTGGACCAGACCGACGGCGTGCGCGGCCTGGAGCGCGTTCGCGGTCTGGGCGACGATGTCGAGGACCTTGTCGACCGGCAGGGTGTGCTCGCGCTCGATCATCGTCGAGAGCGCCTCGCCGGGGACGAGCTCCATCACGAGGTAGGCGCTGCCGTCCTCCTCGCCGTAGTCGAAGACGTTCGCGATGCCCTCGTGGTTGACGAGTGCGGCGTGCCGGGCCTCGGCGCGGAACCGCTCGAGGAACCCGGGGTCGCCGAGGTACTCGTCCTTGAGGATCTTCAGGGCGACGGTCCGACCGATGACCAGGTCCGTCGCCTGCCACACCTCTCCCATGCCGCCGATGGCGACCCGGGACGAGAGCTGGTACCGCCCACCGAAGGTGAGTCCGCTGGTGGGTCTCATTTGTTCAGCACCGCCTCCATGACCTTCTTCGCGACCGGAGCCGCGACCGTGTTGCCGACGCCGGACTGTCCGCGTCCACCGCCGTTCCCGACGACGACGGCGACCGCGACCTCGGGGTCCTTCGCGGGCGCGAAGCCGGTGAACCACAGGGTGTACGGATCGCCCGGACCGTTCTCGGCCGTTCCCGTCTTGCCGGCGACGTCGACCCCGTTGATCATCGCATTCGTGCCGGTGCCGGCGCTCACGACGCTCTGCATCGCCTCGGTGAGGTCGGCGGCCTCGGAGGAGGACAGCGGGTCGCTGTACTGCTTCGCGGAGAACGTCTCGACCTGCTTGAGGTCACTCGTCGTGATCGAGTCGACGAGCGAGGGCTGCATGACCCGACCGCCGTTGGCGATGCCCGCGGAGACCATGGCCATCTGGAGCGGGGACACCCGGACGCTCGCCTGACCGAAGGAGCTCAGCATGAGCTGGGCCGTCGAGTCGACGTCGGGGTACTGGCTCGCGGTCGCCTTCATCGGGACCGCGATCGCGTCGCCGAAGCCGTACTTGTCGGCCATCGTCTTGATCGTGTCGTACCCGAGCTTCTGGCCGAGTTCGGCGAACGGGATGTTGCACGAGTACTGGATGGCCGTGCGGAGCTTGACCGTGTCACCGCCGCCGCAGCTGCCGCCCTCGGCGTTGTTGATGTACGTGTTCGTCCCCGGGAGCTGGAGTCGGTCGGGGTTCGGGAACTCGGAGTCGAGGTCGTACTTGCCGCCTTCGAGCGCCGCCGACGCGACGACGAGCTTGAAGACGGACCCCGGCGTGTAGAGGTCACCGCCGATCGCCCGGTTCTGCAGCGGTGTCGGGGACTGCTTGAGGAGCGCGTCGTACTGCGCCTTGACGTTCGCGGTGTCGTGCGAGGTCAGCGAGTTCGGGTCGTAGTCCGGCTTCGACACCATCGCGAGGATCTTGCCCGTCTTCGGCTGGATCGCCACGACCGCGCCGGAGTTCGACCCGAGGGCGTCGTACGCGGCCTGCTGCACGTCGGGGTCGATCGTCAGGTTGACGTTGTCGCCCTGGACGTCCTGGCCGGTGAGGATCGCGTTGAGGTTCTGGAAGAACGAGTCGTCGGAGTTGCCGGACAGCACGGAGTTCTCGGCGCTCTCGATGCCGGTGTTGCCCTGCCCGATCGTGAAGTAGCCCGTCACCGCCGAGTAGAGCGCCCCGTTGGAGTACTTCCGCTGGTATCGGTACTGGTCGTCGACCGCGGTCGACTCGGCGATCGGCGTCCCGTTCACCAGGATGGCGCCGCGCTTGGTCGAGTAGCTGTCGAGGATGGTGCGCGAGTTCCTGGGGTCGGCGCGGAGCGAGTCGGCCGCGAAGAACTGGATGGAGGTCGTCGACACGAAGAGTGCGACGAACATGAGCACGACGACGGTGGAGACGCCGCGGAGCTGCCGTTTCATCGACGCCCCTTCCTGGTCCGGCCGAGGGCGTCGCCGCGCTCGGAGAGGACCCGTTGTTCCGCCGGGATGGAGTCGGTCAGTCGGAGCAGCATCGCCGCGATGATCCAGTTCGCCACGAGGGAGGACCCACCGGCGGCCATGAACGGCGTCGTCAGGCCGGTCACGGGGATGATCCGGGTGATGCCGCCGACGACGACGAAGACCTGCAGCGCGATCGTGAAGCCGAACCCGATGCCGAGGAGCTTGCCGAAGTCGTCCTGCGCCATGAAGCCGACGCGGATGCCGCGCGAGACGAGGACGATGAACAGGCCGAGGACCGCGAAGACCCCGACCAGCCCGAGCTCCTCGCCGATGGACGCGATGATGTAGTCGGCGTTGGCGACCGGCGTGATGTACGGGCGACCCTGACCGAGCCCGGTCCCGGTGATGCCGCCGTTCGCGAAGCCGAACAGGCCCTGCACGAGCTGGTAGCTGGCCTGCGAGGTCGCGTTGTAGATCGCGGGGTCGAAGGGGTTGAGCCACTGCTCGAACCGGCCGTGCACGTAGACCAGGGCACTCGCCGCGACGAGGGCACCGCCGACGAACAGGACCAGGCCGATGATCACCCAGCTCAGCCGGGCGGTCGCGACGTAGATCATCACGAGGAACAGGCCGAAGTACAGCAGCGCCGTCCCGAGGTCGCGCTGGAACACGAGGACGCTCATCGCCGCGCCCCAGACGATGAGGATCGGCCCGAGGTCACGTGCCCGCGGGAACGTCATCCCGAGGAACTTCCGGCCGACGATCGACAGGCTGTCCCTGGCGGTCACGAGGTACCCGGCGAAGAAGAGCGCCATCGTGATCTTCGCGAGCTCGCCCGGCTGGAACGAGAACGGGCCGAAGCGGATCCACACCCGTGCGCCGCCCGGCGCGTAGCCGATGCCGGGCAGCATCGGGAGCAGGAGCAGCACGATCGTCAGGAACATGAAGATGTACCGGTACCGCTGCAGGAACCGGTGGTTCCTGACGAGGATCAGGGTCACGATGGCGAGCACCATCGCGAGCAGGGTCCACACGATCTGCTTGACGCCGATCGCGTTCCACCCCGACAGGTCGTTGTGGATGTCGATGCGGTAGATCTCGGCGATCCCGATCCCGTTGAGCACGAGGGCCACGGGGAGGATGAACGGGTCGGCGTTCTTCGCGACGACCCGCAGGACGACGTGCATGACGAGCGCCAGGCCGAGGATCGTCGAGCCGACCCAGAGCACCGACGTGTCGAACAGCCGGCCCTTGGTGCCGAGCTCGACGAGGACCATGGCGCCGGCGCAGATGCCGCACGCGATGACGAGCAGCACGAGTTCGAGGTTCCGGGCGCGCGCGGGCTCCCGGAGCTTGATCGTGATCGCCTGGGTCAGGGACTGGGGCGCGGTCGCGGTCATCCGGCGTCTCCTGACGGGGACGGGCTGGGTGACCCGGAGCGGTCCGGCGTCGGCGTGGGGGACGACGTCCCGCCGGAGCCCCCGGTGCCGCTCTGGTCCTGACCGGTCTCGGCGGCGGTCCGGAGCCGGTCGACGATCTCTCGCGCGTCGGACAGCGACTGGGCGTTGATGGTCGAGCGGACGTTCTCCCTGGTGTACTCGGGCAGGTCGGACACGCGGATGTCGGAGTCCTCGTACACGTCCGACAGCTTCACCGGGCCGATCTGCTGCTGCACGCCCTTGTAGATCGCGACCTGGCCGCGGTCCGTGCCGACGTAGTAGTGGTCCTGCACGATGCGCCAGCCGATGAACACCGCGCCGACGAGGACGGCGACGGCGAGCACGAGGGCGATCGCCCACGTGATCCGTCGACGCACCCGGCGCCGGCGGTCCTCGGCGATGAGCTCGGCGAAGTACTGGTCGCTCTCCGGTTCGAAGTGCGAGTCCTCCGGAGCGGTGGTGACCTTGAGCGGGTGCAGCAGGATCGTGGGGAGGCGGATGGGCTTCCGGCCCGTCGACGCCTCGAACGTCAGCGGTGCCGCTGCTGATCCGACCGTGGTGGCCGCGTCGTCGTCGTCCTCGGTGGGGACGGCGTCGGTGACGTCCATCACGACGACCGTGACGTTGTCCGGGGCGCCGTGGTCGAGCGTCTCCTTGACCAGACGCTGCGTGACCTGGTTCGCGTCCATGTTCGACGCGAGGGCGTGGCGGATGCGTTCCTCGGCGAGGTACGAGGACAGGCCGTCGGAGCAGAGCAGCCAGCGGTCGCCCGGCCGGATGTCCATGATCGCCGTGTCGACCTCGGGAGCGGCGTCGACGTCACCGAGGACGCGCATCAGGACCGAGCGCCGCGGGTGCACGGCGGCTTCCTCCGGCGTGATCCGGCCGCTGTCGACGAGGCGCTGCACGAAGGTGTGGTCCGACGTGATCTGCTGCAGCTCGCCGTCGCGGTGCCGGTAGATGCGGGAGTCGCCGATGTGGGCGATCGCGACCTGGTCGCCGACGCGGATCATCGCGCTGACGGTGGTGCCCATCCCGGTGAGCTCCTGGTGCTCGAACACCGTCTCGGTGATGAGCTGGTTCGCGGCGATGAGCGCCGACTGCAGCGCGAACTCGGCGTCGTGCGCGGAGGGGAACTCCCGGTCGACCTCGCGGATGCGGCGGATGGCGATCGCCGAGGCGACGTCACCGCCGGCGTGGCCGCCCATGCCGTCCGCGACGGCGAACAGGTGCGCTCCGGCGTAGCCCGAGTCCTGGTTGTTCGCGCGGATGCGTCCGACGTGGGACACAGCGGCGCTCAGCGTACGAGCCGTCATCTCCGGGTTACCGCCGCAGCTCGAACGTCGTCGTCCCGATCGTGATCGGCGTGCGCTCCGCGACGGTCACGGGGGCGCTCACCTTCTGACCGTTGACGAAGGTGCCGTTCGTGGAGTCGAGGTCGATGACGACCCATCCCGACGGCTGCAGCTCGAGCCGGGCGTGGTTGGTGGACGTGTAGTCGTCGCGGATCACGACGTTGCTCTCACTGGAGCGTCCGATGGTGATGGGGCCGCGGCCGAGCGGCATCTCCATGCCCTCGCGTGCGCCCTCGGTGATGACGAGTCGGGTGGCGACGTCCGCCGCGGGCTGCTGGGAGCCACCGGACGGTGCCGGGCTGATGACGTCGGTGAACGCGCCGGCGCCACCCGCCGGCGGGGCCGATGCCGGGATCGTCGGCGTCGTCGGGCCGGAGGGGCCGCCCTTGGGGTCGGTGGGGATGGTGCGGACGCGCTGGCCGAAGAGGTCGCTCCGGAGCGCGAACACGATGACGAAGACGAACAGCCACAGCACCGCGAGGAACGCGAAACGCAGGACGAGCAGGGTCAGTCCTGTGGTCATCGCGCACCTCCTGTCTCCGGGATCACCCGGAACACCATACGGGTACGACCTATCTCGATGGTCGAGTCCGGCTCGACGATGGCCTGCTGGAAGCGTTCGCCGTTGAGCTTCGAACCGTTCGTGGAGCCGAGGTCGTTGGCCTGCGCGTGCTTGCCGTCCCAGATGATCTCGACGTGCTTCCGGCTCGTCCCGGTGTCCGCGACGGTGATGTCCGCGTCCGTACCGCGGCCGATGACCGTCCGCCCACGCTGCAGGTGGTGCCGCTGCGAACCGATGTCGAGGACGGCGACCCAGGCGACGTCGCGCTGCACGGTGGTCGCGTCGATCTGCAGGATCCCGGTCGACAGCGTGCCGTCCTGCTGCAGACGGATCGTCACCGGCCCGGAGAACGAGTAGTTCTGCGCCACCGCGTGCTGCTGCACCATCTGCGTCAGTTCGTCGACGAGGGGCCGACCCACGTCGTTCATGCGCGTGAAGTCCGGCGGGGCGAGCCGCACGGTGAACTCGTTCGGCACGAGGATGCGGTCGCGGGAGACGACGGCGGCCCGGGTGTCGAGCTCGCGGCGCAGGGCGCTCGAGATCTCGACCGGCTGCACACCGGAGCGGAAGGTCTTCGCGAACGTGCCGTTGACGGCGCGCTCCAGCCCCCGCTCGAAGCTGTCCAGCAGTCCCATGGGTCTCCCACGTTCTCGGTCGTTGACCCCTGCATGGTAGTCGGTGGCGGTTGAGGGGCTCTGTGCATGGTAGTGTTCCAGGGCTGGCGCGAGTGGCGGAATTGGTAGACGCGCACGGTTCAGGTCCGTGTGCTGGAAACGGCGTGGGGGTTCAAGTCCCCCCTCGCGCACCAGGGCCCGCCTGGGACCAGATCCAGAGATGGATCCGGAAACAGGCGGACATCGAAGGCCCCCGATCGAGAGATCGGGGGCCTTCGTCGTCTCGGCGACCACCCCCGGACTGGAGGCGCGTGGCGGCGGCGAACCGAGCCTCCCGTCCGTCACCTGGTCACCATGGCGAGCCGACGGCCTACCGTGACCGCCATGAGCAACGGACAGCGCGTCGTCGTCATCGGCGGCAGCGGACACATCGGCACGTTCCTGATCCCGCGCCTGGTGCGCGCCGGTCACGACGTCGTGACCGTCAGCCGGGGCCGGCGTCGGGCCTACGTCGACGCGCCGGAGTGGCAGCAGGTCGAGCAGGTGACGGCGGACCGCGAGCAGGAGGACCGCGACGGCACCTTCCCGGACCGGATCGCGGCGCTGCGGCCGGACGTGGTGGTCGACCTCGTGTGCTTCACGCTCGACTCGGCGGCGGCGTTGGTCGAGCGCCTCCGCGGGACCGACGTGCACCTGGTCCACTGCGGATCGGTGTGGCGAGCAGGCCCGAGCACGCTGCTGCCGATCACCGAGGAGACGATGACGCCGCCGACGGGCACCTACGGCATCGAGAAGGACCGCATCGCGCGGATGCTCAAGCAGGAAACCGCCGATGGTGGTGTCGTGACGACAAGTCTGCACCCGGGACACATCAGCGGTCCGGGCTGGGCGCCGATCGGACCGCTCGGCAACCTCGACCCGTCGGTGTGGCGGCGCCTGTCCGCGGCGGAGCCGCTCGAGGTCCCTGGCATCGGCGCGGAGACGATGCACCACGTGCACGCCGACGACGTGGCGCAGGCGTTCGAGCTCGCCGTCGCGCACCGGGACGCCGCTGCCGGCGAGGACTTCTCGGTCGTGGCACTGGACGCGCTGACCGTGCGTGGGTACGCGGCGCTCGCGGCGTCGTGGTTCGGGCAGCAGGCCCGGCTCGAGCCCGTCTCCTGGGAGCGGTTCCGCGCGTCCACCGACGAGGACGCGGCGGCGACGAGCTGGGACCACCTCTGGCGGAGTCAGGTCTTCAGCATCGCGAAGGCACGACGGCTGCTCGGCTACGCCCCGCGGTACACCGCCGGCGAGACGGTGACGGAAGCGGTGCGCTGGCTCGTCGACCACGGCGAGCTCGACGTGGCGCGGCCGTTCGTGGGCGACTGAGGTGACCGCGTCACCGCTCGGGGTGCGGCGGGTCGCCTCCGGACAGCGCTGAGAACGCCGCCCAGACGTCCGCCCGGGTGGCGAACCGGGCGAGGTCGCGGTCCAGGATCCGGGCGGCGTGCTCGATCCGTGCGCGGACGGTGTGTCGGTGCACGCCGAGCACCCGGGCGGCACGGTCGTACTCGCAGTCCTGCTCCAGCCAGGTCCGCAGCGTCGCGGTCAGCTGTGCGCCGGTGCGGGCATCGTGTTCGACGACGGGTGCGAGGAACGCCCGCGCGATCGTCGCGGTGTCGCCGTTCGCGAGGTGGGCGATGACCCCGCCGCGGGTGAGGTCGTCGAACCGGACGACCCCGGAGCCGCCAGCCCGGCTCCGGTCGAGCGCGTCCAGCGCCTCGGCGCGTGCGCGGTCGAACGCGGCCCAGTCGGCGACGTCGGAGAGTCCGGTGTGGAGGCCGTACCGCTCGGTCAGCCGCTCCACGGGTCCTGTTGCGCCCTCCGGCACGCACAGCACGAGCGTGTCGTCGTCGACGGCGAAGAAGAGCTGCCCCGGCGTCTCCTGCACCCACAGCTCGAGGAGGTCCACGACGGTGTCGAGCTGTGCGGCGGGGATGTCGACCGCGGCGACGCGGACGGGCTCGACGGGCAGTGGTCCCCAGAGTCGGCGGGACGTGCGGTCGACCAACCCGGGGTCGCCCGCCGAGAGCACGGTCAGGAGTCCGGTGCGGAGCAGCCCGCGGGCCCTGGCGAGCGCACGGTTCTGCTGCAGGGCGACGCCGGCGAGGGCGATGACGGCCGTGACGACCTCGCGCCCGGCCCGGTCGAGCGCACCGGTCGCGATCGCGAGGACGCCGTCGAGGTGCCCGCCCGCCCCGAGTGTCTGCAGGGTGAAACCCCCGTGGGCGGTGCTCACCGGCAGGCTCGCCCGCTGGCCACCGCGGAGCAGACGACCCGCCTCGGCCTCGAGCTGCTCGCGTTCGGCGGCCGGGATCCCGTCGACCGGGAACCCGCGGTCGAGGCGCCCCGTCGCGTCGAGCAGGCCCACCCAGCAGTCGAGCTGTCGGGAGAGCTCGGCGAGCGTCGCACCGAGTCCGTCGGGTCGGAGCGCAGCGCGGGAGATGGCGCGCTGCGCTGCCAGGCCCCAGGCGTTCCGCGCGTTGGCGTCCCGCGTCACCGTCTCGGCGTTCGCCTGGGCGACCGCGATGAAGGAGGTCGCGTACGGCACCTCGAACAGCGGCAGGCCGTGGTGTCGACAGGCGTCGACGAGGACTCCCGGGGTGCCGGCACGGACGACCTGCGTGCCGAAGCCGAGCGCGACGACCCCGCGTGACCGCAGCCGGGCGACGTAGGCGTCGGCGTCCTCCGCGTCGACCTCGGGGCGCTCGCCGAACTGCGTCCCGGTCGTCAGGAGCGCCTGGCCGGGGGAGAGGAACGGGGTCGGGTCGGCGAGGTCGGAGCTGTGCACCCAGCTGATCGGTACGTCGGTGTCGGCGTCGGTCAGCATCCGGAGCCCGAGCGCGTGGTCGTCGAGGAGGGAGCGCAGGGTGGCCGGCATGGAGCCAGGGTAGCCACGACGTCCATCAGGGCGGCCAGAACTGGCCACGGTGGACGGTGCCGGCCGCCGGTGCGGCTCCTACCATCGGGCCATGACCTCCACCGCGTCCGCACCGACCACGATCGGTGGCCCCGGCCTCCCGCAGGAGCGCCGCCTGGTCACCGCCGTTCCCGGGCCCCGTTCCCAGGAGCTCCTCGCCCGGAAGGCCGCCGCGGTGCCGGCGGGCGTCGGGGTGGCCGTGCCGATCGCGGTCGTCGCGGCCGGTGGCGGCGTCGTCGTCGACGCAGACGGCAACTCGCTCATCGACCTCGGCTCCGGCATCGCCGTGACCAGCGTCGGGAACGCCCACCCCGGGGTCGCCGCCGCGGTCACCGCCCAGGTGCAGGCGTTCACCCACACGTGCTTCACGATCGCGGCCTACGACGGCTACGTCGAGGTGGCGGAGGCGCTCAACCGCCTGACGCCCGGCGACCACGAGAAGCGGACCGCGCTGTTCAACTCCGGCGCGGAGGCCGTCGAGAACGCCGTGAAGATCGCCCGCAAGCACACTGGTCGGCAGGCCGTCGTCGTGTTCGACCATGCGTACCACGGCCGGACGAACCTGACGATGGCGCTCACCGCGAAGACCATGCCGTACAAGAGCGGCTTCGGCCCCTTCGCCCCGGAGGTGTACCGCGTCCCGACGTCGTACCCGTTCCACGACGGCCTGACCGGCGCCGAGGCGGCGCAGCGGGCCGTGACCCAGATCGAGCAGCAGATCGGCGCGGAGAACACCGCAGCACTGCTCATCGAGCCGATCCAGGGAGAGGGCGGCTTCGTCGTCCCGGCCGAGGGCTTCCTGCCGGCGCTCGCCGACTGGGCCCACGCGAACGGCATCGTGTTCATCGCGGACGAGGTGCAGACCGGGTTCGCCCGCACGGGTGCGATGTTCGCGAGCGAGCACGAGGGCGTCGTCCCGGACATCGTCACCACGGCGAAGGGCATCGCCGGGGGTCTGCCGCTCTCCGCCGTGACCGGACGCGCGGAGATCATGGACTCCCCGCACGCCGGCGGCCTCGGCGGGACGTACGGCGGCAACCCGATCGCCTGTGCCGCAGCGCTCGCCGCGATCGACGCGTTCGAGCACGACGGACTCGTCGACCGTGCCCGGGAGATCGAGCGGATCCTGCTCGACGCCCTGCACACGGCGCAGCGGCAGGACCCGCGGATCGGCGACGTCCGCGGACGCGGCGCCATGATCGCCATGGAGCTCGTCGACCCGGCGACCGGCGACCCCGACCGCGGACTCACCGGACGTGTCGTCCGGTACGCGTTCGAACACGGCGTGATCGCGCTGACGGCCGGCACGTCCGGCAACGTCGTCCGCTTCCTCCCCCCGCTCGCCATCGACGACGCGCTCCTCGCCGAGGGTGTCGGCGTCGTCCTGGAAGGACTGGCATCCGCATGACCCACGACCTGCTCTCCCGCATCCCCACCGGCCTCTTCATCGACGGCGTCTGGCAGGACTCCTCCGACGGGGGCACCTTCGCCGTGCACGACCCGGCGACCGGGGACGTACTCGCCCGGGTGGCCAGCGCCACCGCGGAGGACGGCATCCGCGCGCTCGACGCCGCGGACCGCGCCCGCGCCGGATGGGCCGCGACCGCGCCCCGGAAGCGCGCCGAACTCCTGCGTGCGGCGTTCGACCTGCTCCAGGAGCGCCGCGACGACGTCGCCCTGCTGATGTCCCTGGAGATGGGCAAGCCCCTCGCCGAGGCGAACGGCGAGGTCACCTACGGCGGCGAGTTCCTCCGGTGGTTCTCCGAGGAGGCCGTCCGCATCGGCGGCTCGTACGGCTCGAACCCCGAGGGCACCGGCCGGACGATCGTGTCGCACCGGCCCGTCGGCCCCGCCTACCTGATCACCCCGTGGAACTTCCCGCTCGCGATGGCGACGAGGAAGATCGCACCGGCGCTCGCCGCGGGCTGCACCGTCGTCGTGAAGCCCGCCGAGCTCACCCCGCTGACGACCCTGCTGTTCGTCGACCTGCTCCGCGAGGTCGGCGTGCCGGACGGTGTCGTGAACGTCGTCCCGACGATCGACGCCGGCGCGGTGTCCGAGCCCGTGATCGCCGACCCGCGCCTCCGGAAGCTGTCCTTCACGGGCTCGACGCCCGTCGGCCGGAAGCTCCTCGCCCAGGCCGCTGGCAACGTCCTGCGGACGAGCATGGAGCTCGGCGGCAACGCCCCGTTCCTCGTGTTCGCCGACGCCGACCTGGACGAGGCCGTCGAGGGGGCGCTCGCCGCGAAGTTCCGCAACACCGGCCAGGCGTGCACCGCCGCGAACCGGTTCCTCGTGCACGAGGACGTCGCCGAGGCCTTCGCCGACCGGCTCACCGAGCGGGTCTCGGCGATGACCGTCGGCCCGGGGACCCAGGAGGGTGTCGCGATCGGTCCGCTCATCGACGACCGCGCGGTCGCGAAGGCCGACCGCCTCGTCACCGAGGCCGTGGGCCGTGGCGCCGTCGTCCGCACCGGGGGGCACCCGATCGACGGCCCAGGGACGTTCTACGCGCCGACCGTGCTCACCGACGTGCAGCCCGGCAGCGCGATCCTCGACGAGGAGATCTTCGGCCCGGTGCTCGCGATCGCGACCTTCGCGACCGAGGACGAGGCGGTCGCGCGCGCGAACGACACCGAGTTCGGGCTCGTGGCCTACGCCTTCACCGAGGACCCGGCCCGCGGGCAGCGGCTGATGGAGCGGCTCGAGACCGGGATGCTCGGACTCAACACCGGCGTGGTGTCGAACGCGTCGGCTCCGTTCGGCGGCGTGAAGCAGTCCGGCATGGGTCGCGAGGGCGGTGCCGAGGGCATCCACGAGTACCTCGAGACGATGTACACGCTGACGCCGGACCCCTTCCGGCGGTCGTAGGCGACGGGCGTCAGGGCCGGCGCATCTCCTGCGTCGGCCCGAGCGACCCCGCGTAGGGCTCGCCGAACGGGGTGAAGCCGACCTTCTCGTACGCCCGCACCGCCCGCGCGTTGCCGGTGTGCACCGACAGGCGCAGCGGTCCGCCCCACTCCCCGAGCGCGTCGAGGAGGGCGCCGAGCGTCCCGCTGCCCCGAGCCTCCGGCGCGACGTAGACCCCCACGACCGCGCAGCCGTCGACGGGGACCTCGCGGCCCTCGTAGTCCTGGTCGCCGAGGTGCTCGCGGAGCCCCGTGGCGCTGCCGACCCAGGTACCGGAGGCGTCCTCGGCGACGACCTGACGCGCGGTCGCGGAGTCCACGGCGCCACCGGCGGCCCGGCCGCGCCAGAACGCGTCACCGTGTGCCGCCGTCTGTTCGACGGTGTCGACGAAGGCCATCGCCGCGACCGGGTCGGCGACCGCGCGCACACGGAGGTCACGGACGCGCTCCCACTCGTCGGCGCGGATCGGACGGACGGTGTACCCCTGCATGACCGCAGTCTGCCAGAGCAGGGGTCAGACGAGGCGGGCGGCTGCCGATCGTGCTGCCGACGCCCATGGCCGAGCGGGATCGGCCTGGGCGCTCGCCATCGAGCCGTCGTAGAGCAGGCACAGCTGCAGTGCGGTGCCGGCCGGGTCGTCGACACCGGCCTCGGTCAGGAGCGACTCGAACAGGCCGCGGACCCAGTCCCGGTGCGCCAGCGTGACCTCGTGCGTGGGGTGGCCGGCGCCGTACTCGGCCTCGACGTTGATGAAGGGGCAGCCGCGGTACCCCGGCGCGACGAACCACTCGCCGAGCAGGTCGAACACGGCGAGCACGCGGTCGCGAGCAGTGGCGCCCCGGTTCGGGAGCTCGGCGGCGACGTGCTCCTGCCACGCGGTGCTCCGACCGCGCAGGTAGCCGATGACGAGCTCGTCCTTCGTCCGGAAGTGCGTGTAGAGGCTCGCCTTGGAGATGTCGGCCTCGTTCGCGACCTGGTCGACGCCGACGGCGTGGATGCCCTGCTCGTAGAACAGCCGGTCCGCGGTGGCGACGGCGCGTTCGTAGGCGGGGCGTCGGCGGGGGCGGATCGGGCTGCTTGCGGGCATGGTTTGACATTACCGGACAGGTCGGTACAGTTACCAGCACCAAAACCGAACAGATCTGTTCAGATAGGACGACGACATGACCACGACCGCTCTCATCACCGGCGCCACCAGCGGCATCGGCCGCGCAACGGCGGAGCGCCTCGGCGCCCGTGGCGTGCACGTCCTCGTCTCCGGGCGTGACGCCGGCCGTGGCGACGAGGTCGTCCAGGGCATCCGCGCCGCAGGCGGCACGGCCGACTTCCTGCCGGCCGACCTCCGCGACGCCGCGGGTGCCCAGGACCTCGCAGCCCGCGCCCTCGAGGTCGCCGGTGGCCGCATCGACGTCCTCGTCAACAGCGCGGGGATCTTCCCGTTCGGCCCGACCGCGGACACCACCGCCGAGGGCTTCGACGAGGTCGTCGCGATCAACGTCAAGGCGCCATACTTCCTCGTCGCGGCGCTCGCACCGGGGATGGCGGAGCGCGGCGAGGGCGCGATCGTCAACGTCACGACGATGGTCGCCGAGTTCGGTGCCGCCGGCATGGGCCTCTACGGCTCGAGCAAGGCCGCACTCGTCCTGCTCACGAAGTCGTGGGCGGCGGAGTTCGGCCCTTCGGGTGTCCGCGTCAACGCCGTGAGCCCCGGCCCGACCCGCACCGAGGGCACCGCCGCGATGGGCGAGGCGCTCGACCAGCTCGCCGCCGGCGGCCCGGCGGGCCGGCCGGGGACCGCCGGCGAGGTCGCCGAGGCGATCGTGTTCCTCGCGACCGACGCGGCCTCCTTCGTGCACGGCGCGGTGCTGCCGGTCGACGGTGGCCGGATCGCGGTCTGACCGGACCCTGACGGACGGGAGGCGCGGTGCCAGCTTGCGCCGCGCCTCCCGTCCGGCGCGTGCGCGCCCCGGCGACAGGTGCACACGCGCCCGCCTGCGCACTCGTCGTTCCGGCGCGCAGGATGCCCCTTGACCGAAGTGTAATGTATCACTACTTTCGACGTACTCCGCAACGAGGCGGAGCAGCACTCGAGGGGAAACACCAATGCGCAAGAAATGGGTGATGTCGGTCTCGGCCGTCGTTCTGGCGACGAGTCTCGTTCTGGCGGCAGCGCCAGCGAATGCCGGCGAGGTCGTCTCGACGAACTCGACGTCCGGACAGGAAGTCGTCGAACACGTGTTGGCCGGTGTGGACCAGTCGACCAAGACCTTCGACGGCGCCGCTGCGATCGCAGCCGGCGCGACGCAGCAGGACATCGACGAGTTCGCGGCGGGGTACGTCGCAGCGGGTGGTTCTGCAACGAACGTCGTGATCCCGCAGCGCGCGGTCGATGAACTCCGCGGGTTGGCGGGAGACGTCCGAGCGTGTTCAGGACGGAACTCGGCGGACATCACCGGCTTGCAGGCCAACCTCTACCTCGATTCATGCAACGCGAACCGTATCGTTGCCGCACTCGGGGGAGGGGCGGGCGTCGCTGCTCTCGTCGGCATCATCACCGCTGCGACCGGGGTGGGGGGTGCAGCCGGAGGCATCGCGGCGGCCCTCCTCACGATCGGGACTGCGGCGGTCGCGTACTGCGCTGCGAACGGTCGGGGTATCGGTTTCCACGTGCTCGTCGTCGGTCCTCCGTGGTGCGCGTCGCAGTGAGGCATCCGGGAGGGCCCTCGAGACGGCTGATCCAGCTCGTCGCCCTGACGACGTCAGCGCTGCTGCTCGGAGCAGGACTCGCCCTGCTCGCCTGGTCGACGGCAGTGGTTGAGGGGTCCGAGCTGTGGCAGCGCACGATGGCTACGGGGACCGCGCTGGAGATCGCGGCGGCGATCGTCGGCATGATCGGGACGATCGCAGTCCGGTCCGGCCGGAAGCGACGCTGACGGACGGGAGGCTCGGTGCCAGCTGGTACCGCGCCTCCCGTCCGGCGTGTGCGCGCCCCGGCGACAGGTGCACACGCGCCCGCCTGCGCACTCGTCGTCCCGGCGCTCAGGAGCGGCAGCAGCCGCTGACACGAGGGTCAGCCGATGCGGATCAGCTTCTTGTTGACGAACTCGTCGGCTCCCAGCCGGCCGAGCTCCCGACCGAACCCGCTGCCCTTCACACCGCCGAAGGGCAGCTCCGGGCTGTCCGCGCCGACGATGTTGACGTAGACCATGCCCGCCTCGATGCGGTCGGCCACGCGGAGTGCCTGCTCCGGATCCGTGGTGAAGAGATACGACCCGAGGCCGTACGGGGTGTCGTTCGCCAGACGGATCGCGTCGTCCTCGTCGGCGACGCGGTGCACGACGGCGACGGGGCCGAAGAACTCCTCGCGGTAGGCGTCGTTCTGCCGCGTGACGCCGGTGAGCACGGTCGGGGTGAACGCGTTGCCGGAGCGCTCGCCGCCCGTGACGACGGTCGCTCCCTGGGCCACCGCCGCGGCGAGCTGCTGTTCGAGCCGGTCGGCGGCGGCCGTGGACGAGAGCGGACCGAGCTCGGCCCCCGGGACCGTCGGGTCGGTCGGCGCGACGGCGGCCATCGCCGTCGTGAACGCCGCGAGGAAGTCGTCGTACAGGTGGTCGACGACGAGGAAGCGCTTGGCGGCGTTGCAGACCTGGCCGTTGCCCTCGAGCCGGCTGGCCACGGCGGACTCGACCACGGCGTCGAGGTCGTCGGTCGAGAGCAGGATGAACGGGTCGGAGCCGCCGAGTTCGAGGACGACCTTGGTCAGGTTCCGGCCGGCGACCTCGGCCACGGCTGCCCCGGCTCGGGCGGACCCGGTCACGGAGACCCCGCGGACGCGCGGGTCCGCGATGACGTCGGCCGCCTGGTCGTTCGTCGCGAAGACGTTCGTGTACGCCCCCTCGGGGAAGCCGGCGTCGCGGAAGACGGCCTCGATGGCGAGGGCCGACTCCGGGCACTGCGGCGCGTGCTTCAGCAGGACGGTGTTGCCGATGAGCAGGTTCGGTCCGGCGAACCGGGCGATCTGGTACGCGGGGAAGTTCCACGGCATGATCCCGAGCAGCACGCCGACCGAGTCCTTGCGGATGAACGCACTGCCCGCGGAGCCCTCGGCCAGGGTGATCGGCTCGTCCACCAGGAACTCGCCGGCGTGCGCGGCGTGGTGGTCGTAGATGTCGGCACAGAAGTCGACCTCGCCGAGGGCCTGGTCGATCGGCTTCGCCATCTCGCGGACGATCGTGGCGGCGAGGTCCTCGCGGCGCTCGCGGTGGAGGTCGGCGACCCGGTGCAGCAGGGCGGCGCGGTCGGCGACGGTCGTCCCGCGCGACCACTCCGCGTGCGTGCGGTCGGCCGTCGTGATCGCCGATCGGAGCGCGTCGTCCGTGATCGTCGGGAAGGTGCGGAGCACCTCGCCGGTCGCCGGGTCGGTGACGGCGTAGACGGTGGTGTCCTGGGTGGTGCGGGTCTCGGTCACGGTGCTCCTGTCCCTGTTCGTCGGTCAGCTGCTCCACGGCACCGAGCACCGGCTGGTCCTCGTCGAAGCCGTCCGCCCCATCCTGCCGCACCGACGAACGTCGAGAACGCTCAGGTTCTGGGGGTGTGCCGGGGGACGGTCCCGAGCGGGTACTCCCTACGATCGGCACTGCCATGCGTCCAGCACACCCGACCCGAGCCCTGACCGTCCTGGTCGTCGTCCTGTCGGTGCTCACCGTCGTGAATCTCGGCGCCTCGGGCATCTGGTGGCTTCGCACGGCGGGGTCGGGAGCCACCGCCGCACATGCGTCGCCGTCGGCGACCGCATCCGCGACCGCCGCGGCGCCGAGCGCCTCCGCCACGGCGACGGGACCGTCGGCCTCCGTAGACGGCATCCCCGCCCAGGAGGCTCCCGGCACGTCGGCAGCGCCGGCGACGGTGGACCTCGCCGCGAGCTGGAAGCCGCCGACGGACATGCCCACGGCCGGCCGGCTGTTGCGCGTGGACATCCCCGGGACGACATCGCACTTCCGGGCACGGGACGCGCTGCTCTGGCTCCCACCGGCGGCACTCACCGCTGACCCCCCGTCCCTGCCGGTCGTCGTGCTCATGTCCGGCCAGTCCAAGGGCGCCGGGCCCGAGGACCTCGCGAGCGCCGGTCACATCGAGGAGACGATGGACGCGCTGGCGACGCTCCACGAGGGCCTCGCACCGATCGTCGTCGTCCCCGACCAGCTCGGGCCGGACTCCGGCAACCCGATGTGCGTCGACGGTCCGCTCGGGAACAGCCGCACCTACCTCGAGGACGACGTGCCGGCGTGGATCACGTCCCACCTGCGCGTGCAGACCGCCCCGTCGGCGTGGACCGTCGGGGGGTTCTCCCAGGGCGGCACCTGCGCGATCCAGCTCGGCGCGGGGGACCCGGGACGGTTCGGCAACCTCATCGACGTGTCTGGCGAGGACGGTCCGACCCTCGGCTCGACCGCGACGACCATCGCGAAGGGGTTCTCCGGCAACGCCGCCGCCTTCCGCCAGGCGCAGCCGGCAGCCCTGATGGCTGCCCACGCTCCCTACCGTGCGACCAACGCGTTCTTCGCGGCGGGCGGGGACGACCACTCGGCAGCGCCGGTGATGCCGGTGCAGGCGCAACGGGCGCGCACGGCCGGGATGCACGTCACCACCTGGGTGTTGCCCGGCGCCGGACACAGCTGGGGCACCGCTGCTCCGGCGATCGCGGCCGGGCTGACGTGGCTCGTCCCGCTGGTCCACCTGTCGCCGTCCTGACCCGGAGGTCACGGAACGGTAACGGCAGCGAACCGGTCCAAACCGTTCTGGTGAGGGTGTCGAATCACTTGCACAGTCCGGGAAACACCCGGGGCGCTCACCAGCCGCAGTCAGCTGGTTCTCCACTCCCGTGCCGGGTCACCGGCGTGCTGGGGGTGTGGTCGGCGCGTCATCATTCACGCCGCGCCGAGCGCGACACAGCAAAGGAACGGTTCATCATGCGTAAGTCCCTGAAGACCTCGATCACCCTCGCCACGACCGGCGCCCTCGTCCTGGGCGGCGCGGCGTTCGGGGTGTCGGCTGCGAACGCGTCGACGCCGACCGTGCACACCGTCGCGTCGTCCTCCTCCAAGATCCCCGCCCCCGTCGCATCCGTGCCGGATGTGCTCGGTGGGAACACCTCCGTCGCGCTGGACAAGGGCTTCACCGACGCCCTCACCAGCCTG
>NZ_VEAF01000030.1 GCF_007673775.1 Curtobacterium sp. 9128
ATTGATCTCAGCCTCAATTTGTCCTGAACTTGGTACTTTCCAATCATAATATAAAACTTTAGATTGTCCTTCGGATAAGTTGACCTTCTGTTGTCCTACTATATTATCTTGGAACCTGAGGACAACATTTGGAGTGGTGTTTTTATATTCACTCTCCAATTTATCTAATCTATCCCTTTTATTCTTCTCTTTATTTAATTTTTTTGTTTCTGTACTAATAATCGTTAATATTCTATCAAGATTAT
>NZ_VEAF01000031.1 GCF_007673775.1 Curtobacterium sp. 9128
CGGACGCCGTGGTCGCCGCGCTGGAGTGCGCCGGTGTGGTGGGGCGCGTGAGGACCCGACGAGGACGGCGCACCTGGGTGGTGAGGGGTGTGGGGTGCGAGGTCGAGGGGCTCGGCGGGGGGGTGGGGTGGGTGGTGGAGGAGGTGGGGTGGTGGGGGGTGAGGGAGTGGAGTGGGTGGTGGATGGGGTGGAGGAGGTGGGGGGGGAGGAAGGCGCGGGAGACGTGGCGGGCCCAGGCGAGGAG
>NZ_VEAF01000032.1 GCF_007673775.1 Curtobacterium sp. 9128
CAGTCTGCTGAAACTTTAAATATGAGTGTGCCTAATTTCGTTAAGAAAAAGGCACAAGGTAGTCGATTAGTCGCACCTAAATTTGATAAAGCAACGCGACAATCGATAGCCAAAGATTTAAGTAAGTTAGGTGCAAATGCGAATCAGATTGCGAAATATTGTAATCAACATCAATATGACGCACCTAACTATCCAGCGTTAGAACGTAATATCAGTGAGTTACGTGAAAGGC
>NZ_VEAF01000033.1 GCF_007673775.1 Curtobacterium sp. 9128
AAGCAAGAAACAATATTGTTTTACGAGCGTTATTTACATAAAGATCACTACAAATCAGATAGACAACATTATCTTGCGATGGATATAACACCACAGAATTATAAAAAGCAGATGAGTCCAGCGAGAAGGAAGTTAATTAAGAACCTTGGAATAGAAGGTTTACAGTTAAATATTCCAGATTGGATGAAACGGTAACAGGTGCCAGTATTAGTGGACATCCTTTTCTATAGGT
>NZ_VEAF01000034.1 GCF_007673775.1 Curtobacterium sp. 9128
AGCTTTTCATTAGAAGGTGAGGCAGGTAAAAATCCAACATTTTTAACTCAACCTCAATTTATTACTTCTCTAGATAATGGTCATTTAAATATTAATGGTTATCAGATTCAGCAAGATGATACTAATGATATTGAATACAAAAAGGTTTATGATCAAGAAATTAGAGCTACAAGCAATCATACAGCGATAAGTGTACGTTTCAGTATTAATAATCAATCACTATCACTTG
>NZ_VEAF01000035.1 GCF_007673775.1 Curtobacterium sp. 9128
CACACTCCGTTGTTATACGAATGCTAATTTGATATAATTAATCCCAAGATCTTTTGCAAGACCGTTTGTCTATCACTCTGCCAAGTGATAGATCTTTTTATTTTCTACGTGTTACTAATGAGGCGTTAACTCCTCTTGCTCTTAAATCTTTAATTACTACACGATAACTCATAGATGCCTCATGTTCCTCTTTTGTATCACGAAGCATTTTAAATTCCCTTATACATC
>NZ_VEAF01000036.1 GCF_007673775.1 Curtobacterium sp. 9128
GAAGTCGGTGAGTTCGTGCTGGGGTGCGGGGGAGTACAGGTGGTACTTCCCGGCGCGGAGGGTGGGGGTGAAGGGGAGGGGGTGGAGGGGAGGGAAGCGTGGGGGGCGGTGGTGGAGAGGAGGGGGTGCAGGGGGAGGGGGAAGGGGGTGGGGGAGATGAGGATGAGGAGGGTGGGGGGGAAGAAGTAGAGGAGGTGGAGGGGGACGCAGGGGAAGCCGGTGTGGAG
>NZ_VEAF01000037.1 GCF_007673775.1 Curtobacterium sp. 9128
TATAACGTCTTCATAGCGTTTCACCTCAAAAATATATTCGCTATAGCAATGATATATCCTTTTATGGGGCAACTTCAATCATTTTCACATGCGTAATGTACTTGGTTTGTAGTATAATGCCGATTTTTTCCATACAAAGCGTTTTTTCTTCCTCGATTAAAGATTGTATTGCTTCTAAATATGTTTCGCGATCTTCATCTTGTGTAGTTCTTGCTATTACTTCTC
>NZ_VEAF01000038.1 GCF_007673775.1 Curtobacterium sp. 9128
ATGACGGGGAGAGGGTTGAGGTCGTAGAGGAAGTGGAGGGGGGGGTCGGTGGGGTGGAGGGGGAAGAGGTGCTGGGGGAAGGGGGGGGGGTGGTGGTGGTTGGGCATGGGGGAGATGAGCTGGGGGGGGATGGGCCGGGGGGGGGGGTGGAGGTGGGGAGGGGGGATGGGGAGGGAGTTGAAGGGGTGGAAGAGAGCCTTGTGCATGTCGTGGGGGAGGTGGA
>NZ_VEAF01000039.1 GCF_007673775.1 Curtobacterium sp. 9128
CAACGATCTGGGCACTGTCTCAACGAGAGACTCGGTGAAATTATAGTACCTGTGAAGATGCAGGTTACCCGCGACAGGACGGAAAGACCCCGTGGAGCTTTACTGTAGCCTGATATTGAATTTTGGTACAGTTTGTACAGGATAGGCGGGAGCCATTGAAACCGGAGCGCTAGCTTCGGTGGAGGCGCTGGTGGGATACCGCCCTGACTGTATTGAAATTC
>NZ_VEAF01000003.1 GCF_007673775.1 Curtobacterium sp. 9128
CGTCAAGGGCGGCCTCCTCGTCGGCACCGCCACCATCACCGCCAAGATCAAGTAACACCCCCCGCACCACACACCGAAGGCGTCGCCCCACCCCGGGGCGGCGCCTTCCGTGCGTCGAGCGGTTCCGGAACCCGGGCGACCGGGCTGGAGGCCCGGCTTGCCTCAGCTGCGCCGGCGCCACCAGCGCCGTGGTCGCTCCTGCTGCCGCAGCGCCTGGGCAGCCTGCGCTGCGGACGCGAGCCGGGCCTCCCGGCGCTCGCGCCAGCGCGCCACCTCGGCGTCGACCTCGCGGAGTGGCGTGACCACCGGCGGGCCGCCGAGCAGCTGCCGCCGGGCCTCCTTCACCCGCGCGTTGAAGTCGACCAGCACGTCGCGGACGTCGGCCTCCGTCGACAGGGCGTCGAGCGCACCGTCGAGCTCGGCGTCCTCCGTGCGGAGCGCGAGCGCCGGCGGAGCGATGCCGCGGATGTCCTCCCGCTCGATCTTCGCCTTGATCCACCAGTCGGGATCGTGCTGCCCGTCGATGCCGGGCAGGGGCTTGCCGTGGTACGGGTTGCCCTCGAAGACACCGCGGCGCTCCGCCTCCTCGATCTGGGCCCTGGCGTGCGCGGCGACGTCAGCGGCCTTGAGCAGCCGACGTTCCTCGCGCACCTCGTCCGGATCCAGGGATCCGCGTTCGATCTCGCTGTCCACGAGCTGCTGGTAGCGGTAGCGGGCGGCCCTCCTGAGCCGGTCCATCCGTGCGTCGACGTCGTTCATCGTCATCCCATGATGCGCCGTGCATCACTGTTCGTGCGAGAGCTCCTCGATCGTCAGCGCTGCCTGGATGAGGGCGAGGTGGGACAGGCCCTGCGGCAGGTTGCCCATGAAGTCGCCGTCGACGGCACTCAGCATCTCGCTGAAGAGTCCGACGTCGTTCGCCTGGTCGACCATCTCGTCCATGAGCGCGGTCGCGTCGTCGATCCGTCCGGTGCAGGCGAGGGCTGCCGCGAGCCAGAAGGAGCAGGCGACGAACGGTGACTCCTCGTCCTCGAGACCCGAGTAGCGGTACACGAGGGGGCCGTGCTGCAGTCGCTCCTGGATCGCCCGGATGGTGGACTCCATGCGCGGGCCGCGGTCGAAGCCGCTCATCGAGTGCAGCAGCACCGAGGTGTCGAGCACGTCGGTGTCCGGGTACATCGTGTAGGCGCCGAGCTCCTCGTTCCACCCGTGCTCGGAGACCCACTCCCGGATCAGGCCGCGGTTCTTGTCCCAGGTGTCACGTGATCCCTGGATCTGCCCCTCGTCGTGCAGCTCGATCGCGGCGTCGAGGGCCTGCCAGCAGCCCATCTTGCTGGCCGTGTAGTGCTGCGTGTCCTGCAGCTCCCACATGCCGGCGTCGGCCTTCTCCCACTGCCTGCAGGCGTCGTCCGCGAGCCCCTCGAGCACCTTCGCCGTCTTCCGGTCGAGGACGTTGCCCTGCCGGACGTACTGGCGCATGATCTCGAAGACGTCGCCCCACACGCCGAGCTGCAGCTGGTCGGACGCACGGTTGCCCTCGGTCACCGGACCGATGCCGTTCCACCCGGGGACGTCGCGTTCCTGGACCTCGTTGCTGACCTCGCCCTCGAGCGTGTAGAAGATCGGCATGCCGTCGTCGTGCTTGGCGATGGTGCGCATCACCCAGGACACGGCCGCGTGCGTCTCCTCGCGGAGCCCGAACCGGTCGAGCGCGTGCACGGTGTACGACAGGTCGCGGACCCAGGCGAACCGGTAGTCCCAGTTCTTGCCGCCGCTGCGGTCCTCAGGCAGGCTCGTCGTCGGCGCCGCCGCGATCGCTCCGGTGGGGGAGAAGATGAGGAGCTTCAGGGCCAGGGCGCTCCGCTGGACGGCGTCGGACCACGGTCCGTCGTAGTCGAACTCCTTCGACCACGCCGCCCAGTTGTCGATGGTCCGGTCGACGCCCCGAAGGGTGTCCTCCGGCTCCGGCAGGAAGATCGGTTCGTCCAGGGTGCCGACGATCGTCAGGATGTGCTTCGAGCCCGCGGTGGTGCTGAAGTGGCCGGAGAAGACCGGGCCGTCCTCGTGCACCGGCTCGAAACCCTTCTCGACGATGGCGATGGTGACGCCGTCGACGCCGATGACCGAGCCGTTCACCGTGTCCAGTCGCTTCGGCTCCGCGGTGTTCAGGAGGGTGCCGGGGACGACGGCCCACTCGAGCTCGACGGTCCCCTCGACGCCCTGCACGCACCGGCCGATCTCCGCCCACGGCAGGCGTCCGGCGACGCCCGTCACCATCGCGTCGGTCACGGTGCAGCTGCCGGTGTCCGTCGTCCACGTCGTGACGAGGACGTTCGTGCCGGGCATGTACTCGCGGTGCACCGTGGCGTCGTGGTCCTTCGGGCGGAGGGCGACGTGACCGCCGTGCTCGGCGTCGAGGATGCTCGCGAACACCGGCGGCGAGTCCATCGAGGGGATCGGGAGCCAGTCGATGCGGCCGTCGCGGGCGATGAGGGCCACCGTGCGGCCGTCCCCGATCGCCGCGTAGCTACGCAGCGGCGCGTAGCCGTCGGTGCGCTGCTGCTCGGTCTGGGCTTCGTCGGGGGTGTCCAGGGTGGTTTCCGGCATGGTCCCATCGTGCTCGCCCCCGCTGGGGTCTGCGGTCCGCCGGCGTACCCCGGCCGCGGCTCGCCGGACATCCGCAGGTCCCGACGGGCAGGCTCGACTGGTGAGTGACACCGCTGGACACGCTGCCCGTACGACCGGTCGACAGGCCAGGCGCATCGCCGACAGCCGCTGGTTCGAACTGACCGCCCGTGCCGGGTTCGTCGGCAGCGGGGTCGTGCACCTCCTGATCGGGTACCTCGCGATCCTCCTCGGCATCGGGGACGCGGCGTCCGGCAGCGGATCGCAGGGCTCGCAGTCCGGCGAGACCGACCAGTCGGGAGCGCTGGCACAGCTCGCGGCGGTCCCGGGTGGCACCGTGCTGCTCTGGGTGGTCGCCGTCGGTACCGCTGCCCTCTGCCTGCACCTGGTCCTCGGGGCGATCGTCGGCGGTCGGACGGACAGCGCCCGCGCCTGGCTCGCGCGTGCGAAGAACGCCGGCAAGGCGATCGTCTACGGCGTGATCGCCTACTCGTCCGGGTCGTTCGCGCTCGGGGCCGGCAAGAGCTCCTCCGGTTCGACGAAGAGCGCCGCGGCCCAGGCCCTCGCGACCCCGGGCGGGGTCTTCGTGCTGCTGCTCGCCGCGGCGATCGCGATCGCGATCGGGATCGGCCTGGTCGTGATCGGGATCCGCGGCTCCTGGCGGAAGCAGCTCGTCACGCCGCCGCCGTCCGTCGAGCGTCCGCTGTCGGTGCTGGCGGCCGTCGGCTACGTCGCGAAGGGCGTCGCGGTCGTGATCGTCGGTGTCCTCGTCGCCGTCGCGGCGTTCCGGAGCGATCCGGACCAGGCCACAGGACTCGACGGCGCCTTCGACGCGCTGCACCGGATGCCCGGCGGCGTGTTCGTCCTCGTCGCCGTCGGCATCGGCTTCCTGGCGTTCGGCGTGTACAGCTTCTTCCGCGCGCGGTACGCGAAGCTCTGACCGACCGACCGACCGACCGACCGACCGACCGACCGACCGACCGACCGGTTCGGGCCTCCCGCTCGCGTCAGTCCCGGTCGCCGAAGAGCCCGAGGCCGTGCTTCGTCAGCACGTCGTAGGCGTCCCCGAACGTCTCCGGTCGCGGTGCGTCCGGCTCGTACCGTGCCAGCAGCAGGCCGAGCAGTCCCTGCGCCGGCGCGGTGAGGGGGCGCCGCCGCTCGCGGTCCCCGGGTGCCTGCCGCCGGTGCTCCGGGTTCCGCGGCACGTACGGCTTCGCGACGTCCGGCCAGAGCTGCGGCTGTCTCGGGACCTTCCGGTTGAGCACGTTCTGGATGCCGCGGGCGCCGGCGTCGCGGTGGGTCAGGGGCTCGAGGCCGTGCTGCTGGGTCAGCGTGTGCACGACGGCGCCGTGGTGCATCGGGTCGTTCACGACGGTGCCGGGCTCGGTGTACGCCGACACGACGAACGTCGGCACGCGGCCGCCGAGCCGGTCGAAGGTGAAGCCCATCTCACCGGGGTCCGGTTGCCCGGACGGCGGGACGGCCCCCGGCGGCGGCACGTGGTCGTAGATCCCGCCGTGCTCGTCGAACGTCACGACGAGGGCGGTGTTCACCGCGTTCGAGCCGTGCTCGGAACGCCCACCGCGGACCGCGCCGTACACCTCGGCGAGGAGCGCCTCGGCCGCGCGGACGTCCGACATCGCGCTGTCGAACGGGGGTGCCCCGGGGACGTCGACGACCTTCGGCCGGTTCTGCGGCGGGTGCATGTCGTTGTGGTCGAACACCATCCTCGGCTCGACGAAGGCGTAATCGGGCAGGGTGCCGTTGGCCGCGTCCTCGTGGAACTGCTCCATCGAGCGGAAGTTCGTCTTCCAGTAGCGCTCGATCGAGGGTGCGTGCAGGAACCCGGTCAGCGAGACGACCTGGTCGGCGTCGTAGTAGACGCGCCAGCGCTTCCCGGCGTCCTCGAGCCGGTTGAAGACCGTCGGCACGGCCGGGGCGTCGAGCCACTTCTCCGGACCGCCGTCGCGGCTGTTCGTGACGTACCCGTGCGACGTGCTCGCGTGGAAGAACGACCGGTTGCAGAACGTCTGCGACGGGACGGCGCAGTGCCAGTGGTCGTACACCGCGAACGACTTCGCGAGCGTGGAGAACACCGGCAGCATCTCCGGCGCGAAGCCGCCCATCACGCGGGAGTACTCCTCGACCGTGGGCTCCCGTCCGCGTTCGATCCGGTAGTTGACGACGTAGTCGTGCACGAACCCCGACATCGGCGGAGCGCTCGTGTCCGACGGTGCGTTGTACGGCGGCGCGTACCCGTGCTGCTCCGGGTGCTCGTTCGACGCGGGGTCGACCCGGCCGAACCACTGGGTGTTGACGTGGGGGTAGAACTCGCCGGGATCCGGGTCCGGCTGGCTCATGACGTCGTCGGTGGACCCCGTGTAGACGTGCGCGGGGACGACGGTGCCGTCCGGGGCCGTGTTCGTGAAGGTGCCGCCCTGCAGTCCCTCGAAGGACTGGCCGTCGCGGAGCTCGTCGTCCGTGTAGAGCCGCCCGAGCACGTGGTCGAAGCTGCGGTTCTCGAACATGAGCACGACCACGTGGTCGAAGCCCGGCTCGCGGCGCTCCGGGAGCGGGGTGAAGCCGTAGCGCTCGTCCTGCACGCGGCGGTCGTACGCGGTGGCCGCACCGACGGCACCCGCACCCACGGCGGCTCCCGCGGCACCGATGCCGGCCCGGCGGAGGAACGTCCGCCGCGAGTGCTGTTCCTCTCCCGACATGACGGCAGTGTCGCGTACGGCGGCCCGGCGCACAACCACGCGCGCCGACCGGACCGGAGCCCGAGACGGGCACTCAGATCGGGGTGCCGAGCCGGTACCCGACGCCGCGGATCGTCGTCACCACGTCGCGGTCGGTCTTCCGTCGGATGTAGTGGACGTAGGTGTCGACCGTCCCCGGCTGCTCGCCGTGGTCGAACACCGCGGAGAGCAGGTGCCGCCGGGTGAAGGTCCTCGCCGGGTCGCTGGCGAGCAGTCGCAGCAGGGCGGTCTCCTTCTCCGTCAGCATCACCCGCCCGGCGTACGGGGAGGTGATGCTGCTGTCGTCCGGGTGGAACACCCAGCCCCCGATCTCGATGCCGGCACCGACTCCGGAGTAGTCGCGGGTGAGGGCACGGAGCCGGGCGTCCAGCTCCGCGAAGTCGAACGGCTTGACGAGGTAGTCGTTCGCGCCCGCGTCGAGGCCGGACACGCGGTCGCGGACCTCCCCGAGCGCGGTGAGCATGAGGGCCGGGGTGCTGACGCGCCGGCGGCGGAGCGTGGCGATGACCTCGACGCCGTCGATGCCGGGGAGCCGACGGTCGACGACCATCACGTCGAAGTACTGCGCGGCCGCCACCTCCAGCGCCCGTTCCCCGCTGACGGCGAGCGTGACGTCCCACTGCTCGCGGAGGACGTCGGCGACGAGCGGGCCCAACCGGGGGTCGTCCTCGACGAGCAGGAGGCGGAGCGTCACCGGTCCGCCTCCGTGGTCCGGCGTTCCGGCCGTGGCGACGAGATCGGCAGTCGCAGCGCGAAGACGGTGCCCGCGTCGCCGGTGCGCTCGACGCCGAGGTCGCCGCCGGTGCGGACGGCCACGTCGCGCACCAGGGCGAGGCCGATGCCGTAGCCGGTGCGGGTCCCCGCACGGGTCGGCACCCCCGGGGCGCCGTGTGCGAAGCGGTCGAACACGCGCGACGGCGCGATGCCGGTGATGCCGGGGCCGTCGTCCGCCACCCGGATCGTCACCGCCGTGCGTCCGACGTCCGCCGTGACCACGACGAGCCCGTCCGGTCGGGCGTGCGCGATGGCGTTGTCGACGAGCGCGACGAGGCACCGGTGGAGCTGTGTCGCGGAGACCGCCACGTCCGCGTCGGCCCCGGCGACCTCGAGGTGCACCTGGCGTTCGGCGGCGAGGAGGGTCATGTCCCGTTCGACGTCCAGCAGGGCGGTGGCGAGCGCAGTGGTGCTGTCGGGCTCGACGACGCCCGCAGCGGCTTCGAGGAGGTCGTTGACGATGTCGATCAGCACGCGGGTGTCCGCCGAGAGCTCCGTGACCACGGCGTCCCGCGGGTCCTCGGACGGGGTCATCATCCGGAGTCGTTGGACCCGCGCGTGCAGGACCGTCAGCGGGGTGCGGAGCTCGTGACTGGCGTCCGCGACGAAGGTGCGCTGCATCCGGGCCGCGTCGGCGAGTGGTCGCACGGCGCGTCGGGCGATCCACCAGGCTGCGACACCGGCGAACACGATCGCGAGTCCGCCGACGCCGACGACGGCGATGCTGAGGTCGAGGGTGTCGAGCGAGATGTGCACGTCGGTCGGTCCGGGGCGCTCGTGGACCTGCTCAGGGGTGAGCTGCCACAGCACGTACGCGACGACCAACCCGATGATCCCGACCACCAGGGCGGCGGAGACGACGGCGACACGGAGCCCGATCTCCACGACCGACCGCCGGTACGCCGACCGGTCCGGATCGCGGTCGAGGTCGCCGCGGAACGACCAGCGGGTCACCGCGTCCACGACCGCTGCCTGCCACCTCGACGACACGTGCACCCCGCTCTCGGACAGCGACACCGGGAGACGAGGGGGGGAGGGCCTCCCGGTGTCGCTGCTTCTGACCGATCCTGCCGCAGGGACGGCGACGACGGTCGAGGTGATCGTCGCCGACGGTCTCCAAGGAAGCTCTGAGAACCGTTTCTCGGAGCTCTCTTGGAGCCCGCGCCCGAGCATCGTGTCCGTGGTCTCCTCCGTCCCGCTCGCCGTGACCCTCTTCGACGCCGCATCCGTCCTCCATGCCTTCGGACCGTGGGTGCTGCTCGGCATCGCGGTCCTGGTCTTCATCGAGTCCGGCGTGCTGTTCCCGTTCCTGCCGGGCGACTCGCTCCTGGTCACCGCCGCGATCATCAGCGGCACCCTCGGCATCGCGCCGTGGCAGGTCGCCGTGGTCGCCGCCATCGCGGCCGTCGCCGGGGACCAGGTGGGGTACTGGCTCGGCAAGGGCTACGGCCGGCGGCTGTTCCGCGACGACGCCCGCGTCCTCACGACGGCGCGGCTCGCCGAGGCGGAGGCCTTCTTCACCAGGTGGGGTGGCCTCAGTCTGGTCATCGGCCGGTTCGTGCCGGTCGTCCGGACGTACGTGCCGCTCGCCGCCGGCACCGCGCAGATGCACTACCGACGATTCCTGCTGTACAACGTCGTCGGAGCCGTCTCCTGGGCCGTGGGCCTCACGGTCGTCGGTGTGCTCCTCGGTGGGATCCCGCTGGTCGCGCACGACATCGACGCCCTGATGATCGTCATCGTCCTCGTCTCCGTCCTGCCCGTCGTGATCGGCGCCGTCCGTCGTCGGCACGTCGCCAGGAGCGGGCGGTGACCGCTGCGCTCCCCGGTCGGAACCGCGTCCCGGACCCGTCGGCGTCGTTCTGGGTGACGAAGGTCCTGACGACCGGCATGGGCGAGGCGCTGTCGGACTTCCTCGTCACCCGCTTCGACCCGGTGCCGACCGTCCTCCTCACCGCGGCGCTCTTCGCCGTCGTGCTCGCCGCACAGCTCCGCGCCGACCGGTACCGGCCGTGGCTCTACTGGGGGGCCGTGTCGATGGTCGGGGTCTTCGGCACGATGGTCGCCGACGTCACGCACGTCGCTCTCGGGGTCCCCTACGCGGTCTCGACGCCGGTGTTCCTGGTCGCCCTGGTCGCCGTGTTCGTGGTGTGGCGTCGCGTCGAGGGCACGCTCGACGTACACGCCGTCACGAGTGGCCGTCGCCAACGCTGGTACTGGGCGGCGGTCGTCGCGACGTTCGCGATGGGCACCGCTGCCGGCGACCTCGCCGCGAGCACGGTGCACCTGGGGTACCTCGGCGGCGGGCTGCTCTTCGTCGGCCTGGTGCTCCTGGTGGTCGTCGGCCGGGCCACCGCCGTCCTCGGACCCGTGGCGGCGTTCTGGACGGCCTACGTCCTGACCTGCCCGATCGGGGCCTCCTTCGCCGACTTCGTCGCGGTGCCGGGGTCGCGCGGTGGTCTCGGCGTCGGGACGGGACTCGTCAGCGCGGTGCTGCTCGTCGCGATCGTCGTCGCCGTCGGGACCGGCGGAGGACCCGGATCCCACCGAGCAGCCGACGCCCCGCGGACGCGGGGCGAGCCGGGGTACCCTGGGCGACTGCCCGACCACGAGGAGACGCCAGTGAACGACGAGACACCGCGCCACGCCGACGCGCTGGACGACGGCGACACCGCGGACGTCGTGGTGAAGGTCGACCGCATCCCGGTCGACGGCACGTACGTCCGGGTGAGCTCCATCGGCGAGACCGGGGAGCGTCCCTTCGTGCTCGTCGCGGGCCTCGGCATCGCGGCGACGTACTACGAACGCCTCGCACCGCACCTGGAGGGCTTCGGTCCGGTCCGCGCGCTCGACCTGCCCGGGTTCGCCGGCGTCAAGCGGTTCCGGGGCAAGGTCACGATCGAGCGCTACGCCGACGCCGTCGAACGGGTGATCGAGGAGCTGGGCCTGGACGACCCCGTGCTCGTCGGACACTCCATGGGCACCCAGGTCGTCACCGAGGTCGCGGCGCGCCACCCCGAGTACACCGACCTCGTGCTCATCAGCCCGGTGATCGACTCGAAGGCCCGCACGGTCAGCGAGTCGGCCGTGCGGTTCGCCCGGTCCGCCCTGCACGAGCCGTCGGTGGTCCGCTGGCACGCCGTGACCGCCTACGCCCTGTGCGGCTGGCACTGGTTCCGCCGCGTGCTGCCGCAGATGGTCGCCTTCCCGATCGAACAGCGTGCGCCGCACGTGCAGGCGCGGACGCTCATCATCCGCGGTGAGCAGGACGCCCTGGTGCCGCGCGACTGGATCCGACGGCTCGCGCGTGTGTTCCCGTACGCCGTCCTCCGCGAGGTCGTCGGCGGCGCGCACTCGGTCATGCACGCGCAGGCCGACGCGGTCGCGGCGCTCGCCGTCGCCCACGTCCGCGGCGAGCTGCCGGACCGCGGCGTCTCGTCGCTGCAGCGCGTCCGGGACGACTCGACGTCGACCGACCTGTCCCGACTCAGCGCCGGCGAGGCCTGGCTCGTCGTCCGGGCTCGCCTCGCCGAGCTGTTCGGGATGGCCAAGGGCGACGACGAGGTCCTCGAGGCCGGCAAGTCCGCGCACGCGTTGGCCATGGCCGACCGTGCCGGTGCGCCTGTTCCGGACGCGGTGCGGCAGGAGATCGTGGAGGCCGTCGGGCCGGACCACGACCAGCGCGCGGGCGGGTAGTCGGTCCGGACGCACTGGAGGCCCGGTGCCGGTCCGTCGGACCGGCACCGGGCCTCCAGTGCGTCACCGGGTCAGGGTGCGATGCGCCCCGGCAGCATGTCTGGGGTGAGTGCGTGCGCCTCGGCGAGGACCTTGCGGGCCTCGTCGGTCTTGCCGGGCACGTTCCAGAGCAGCACGCCCCGGACCGTGTCGTCGTCGTCCAGGTAGTAGACGACGCCGGTGATCTCCGGCTCCTGCCAGTCCTCGACCGTCCGCAGATCCGTGCTCACCTGACCGACTGCCTCGTAGCCGACGTCGAACAGGTTCGAGTAGTACATCGGCGTGTGGTCGTAGGTCTCGTCCGCGTCGGCCAGGTTCCGGCCGGCCTGCCGGCCCTGCTGCTGCGCGTTGTCGACGTGCTCGACGCGGCGCGTGCCGAGGATCCGGTCCGGGTACTCGGCCACGTCGCCGGCGGCGAAGACGGCCGGGTCGTCGGTGACGAGCGTCGACGAGACGACGATGCCGTCCCGCACGGTGAGCCCGGCGTCCGCGGCGAGACCGGTGGCGGGTTCGATGCCGAGGCCGACCACGACCGCGTCCGCCCGGAGCTCGGAGCCGTCGTCGAGTGCCAGCGTGACGCCGTCGTCGGTCTGCGTGCCCTCGGACACGCGGCGACCGAGGCGGAGGTCGACGCCGTGGTCGACGAACCGCTGCTGCAGCGACGCCGCCAGTCCGGCGGGGAACATCGTGCCGCCGACGACCTCGTCCGGATCGACCAGCGTGACGCGGGCGCCGCTCTGCACGATGCCCGCCGCGATCTCCGTCCCGATGTAGCCGCCGCCGACGACCACCACGTGCGCGCCCGCGTCGACGAAGCCGCGGAGTGCGCGGTAGTCCGCGGCGCTCCGGTAGTCGAGCACCCGGTCGGACGGGCTCAGGCCGGGGAGTCCGCGCGGGTGCCCGCCGGTGGCGATGAGCAGCTGTTCGTACCCGAACGTGCCGCCGTCCGAGGTCGTCACGGACTTGCCGGCCCGGTCGATCGCCGTCACCGCGGTGCCGAGGACGAACGCGGCCCCGGTCTCCTCGGTGTGCAGGTCGACCTTCTCGTCCCAGCTGAAGTCCGGATCGGTCCAGAGCTTCTTGGACAGTGCCGGGCGCGCGTAGGGGCGGTCGACGTCCTCGCTGATGATGCCGATCGAGCCGTCGGCGTCGATCTCCCGGATGCCCCGGGCAGCGGCGTCGGCGACCATCCCGCCGCCGACGATGAGGTAGCGGTAGTCAGTCATGACCCTCCTGGATCGTGGTCCAGTGGTCAGGAGTGAGCGGACGCCTCGGCGGTGGACGGCGTGACGGCGGCCGCGAGCGGGGTGCTCGGGGCGCGGTTCTCGGCGCTGACCATCCAGGCGAGCTGCTCGAGGCGCTCGATGAAGCCGTGGAGCAGGTCGGCCGTCGTCGGGTCCTCGTCGTCGACCTCGTCGTGGACGTCGCGCATGGTGCCGGTCGCCTGGTAGAGGCGCAGGGTGACCTGGTCGATCGCGTCGTGCGTGGTGATCTCGCCCTCGGGGAACTGGTCGAGGTGGCTGGTGGCCGCGACGGTGCTCGCACGGCCGTCCGGCACGGCGTACAGCGCACGCATGCGCTCCGCGGTGTCGTCGGCGAACTCACGCGCCGCGTCGACGATCTCGTCGAGCTGCAGGTGCAGGTCGCGGAAGTTCGTGCCCAGGATGTTCCAGTGGGCCTGCTTGCCCTGGACGTGCAGGTCGATCAGGTCGACGAGGACGGCCTGGAGGTTGGCTGCCATCTTGTCCGATGCGTGCATGGTCGGCTCCTTCTGCTGGTGCGGATGTGACGACTCCGGTCTACGCGCCCCGGCCCGGTCGGTTCACAGTGCGCGGGCAGACTCCGTCCCCCGTGGGGTTCCGCGTCAGCGCGTGGCCGTCGGCGCCGCGCGGTCCCGCGTCAGTGCGCGGCCGTCGGCGCCGCGTGGTCGACCTGGTCGACCGCGTCGCGCATCTGCTCGAGGAACAGCGCCACGACCCGGGCGTCGTCGGCGGAGAGCCCCTCGGCGATGCCCATCATCCGCCGGTGCATCACGCCGAGGGTGGCGCGGACCTCGTCGTCGGTCTCCGTGGTCGGGGTGATCACGAGCGCCCGACGGTCGGTCGGGTGCGGCTCGCGCCGGACGTGGTTGCTCTTGACCAGACGGTCGATCAGGATCGTCGTCGATGCCGACGAGATCTTCAGGTACGCGGCGAGGTCCTTCGGGCTGACGATCCGCCCGGCGCGCTGCGCCTGCAGGAGGAACCGGACGGCGAGCAGGTCCGTCTCGCCCATCCCCATCGAGTCGCGAGTGCGACGGCGCATCGCGGTCTCGGCGGCGCGGTACCGGCGCAGGGCGTTGAGCACCGCAACGCCCCGTTGGGTCGCGTCGTCGTCCGGGAACCAGTACCCGGACGCTTCGGTGATCTCCTGCGTGGACATGAGGAAGAGACTAATCCGTCTCGTAGCGAGGCTGTCTAGGCAACACCTGCAAGAGTCCCGGACGCGCCCCGACGGAGACGGGAGGCCCGTGGCGGGTCGCCACGAGCCTCCTGTCCGGTGGTGGTTCCGTCGCTACGCGGCGGCCGGCTCCGACGCCGCGTCGGCGAGCGCGGTCAGCGCGCCCTGGACGAGCGCGGTGACCTCGTCGTCCTCACGCGGGTGGGTCTCGGCGAAACGCACGACCGACTGCGGGATGGCGACCTTGACGTCCGCGAGGACCTTCGCCCCGGCGATGCCGGCGGCCTTGCGGGCGTCGTCGTGCGCCCAGACACCGCCGTACTGACCGAAGGCCGACCCGATGACCGCGGTCGGCTTGCCCGAGATGGGCGAGGACCCGAACGGACGCGACGCCCAGTCGATCGCGTTCTTCAGCACGGCCGGCAGCGTGCCGTTGTACTCGGGCGTGACGAGCAGCAGCCCGTCGGCGTCGGCGAGGGCCTGCCGGAACGCGACCGCGGCGGCCGGCGCGTGTCACCGTCGATGTCCTCGTTGTAGAAGGGCAGGTCGACGATGCCCTCGTAGACCGTCGGCGTGACGCCCTCCGGTGCGTGGTGGATCGCAGCGTCGGCGAGCTTGCGGTTGATGGAGTCGGCGCGGAGGCTGCCGACGAGGACGAGGATGTTCGTCATGGTGGTCCCTGTGTCTCGTACTGCGACGGAAAGGTGTCAGTGACAACCAATCCGGACCCGGCGGGCGACATTCCCGATCCACGACGGAAGTCGTCTCGGTACGGTGGCGAGGTGACCGCGCTCAGGACGCCCGCCAGCACCCCACGCACGCCCGACCGGGACTGGTGGCGCGACGCCGTCGTCTACCAGGTGTACCCGCGGAGCTTCGCGGACTCCGACGCCGACGGCCTCGGCGACGTCGCCGGGATCACCAGCCGGATGCCGTACCTCGCCGCGCTCGGCGTCGACGCGGTCTGGCTCTCGCCGTTCTTCCCCTCACCGCTCGCGGACGGCGGGTACGACGTAGCCGACTACCGGGCGGTCGACCCGCGCCTCGGGACGCTCGAGGACCTCGACGTGATGATCCGCGCGGCGCACGAGCACGACGTCAAGGTGATCGTCGACGTGGTGCCGAACCACACCTCGTCCGCGCACGCGTGGTTCCAGGCCGCGCTCGCCGCCGCGCCCGGTTCGCCGGAACGCGCGCGGTACGTGTTCCGCGACGGAGCCGGGGACAGCGGCGAGCTGCCGCCGAGCGACTGGGTGTCGAACTTCGGCGGCAGTGCCTGGACCCGGGTACCGGACGGCCAGTGGTACCTGCACCTCTTCGCCCCGGAGCAGCCGGACCTGGACTGGACGAACCCCGACGTGCGCGCGGACTTCGAGGACACCCTGCGCTTCTGGTCGGACCGCGGGGTCGACGGGTTCCGCGTCGACGTCGCCCACGGGCTCGCGAAGGACCTGTCCACGCCGTACCGTCCCTCGAACGAGCAGGCACTGCCCCTCGACGGCTCCGACCCGCTGTACGACCGCGACGAGGTGCACGAGATCTTCGCCGGGTGGCGCCACGTGCTCGACGAGTACGACCCGCCCCGTGCCGCGGTCGCCGAGGCCTGGGCGCCGGCACCCCGCCGCGTGCTCTACGCCCGGCCGACCGAGCTCGGCCAGGCGTTCAACTTCGACCTGCTCGAGGCCCCGTTCGACCCGGCCGCCTTCCGCACGGTGATCGAGCGCAACCTCGCGATGTCGGAGGAGTCCGGGGCGTCGAGCACGTGGGTCCTGTCGAACCACGACGTGGTCCGGCACGCCAGTCGGTACGGGCTCCCCGAGGGCACCGACACCGACGCCTGGCTGCTGACCGACGGCACGGCCCCGGCACTCGACCGCGCGGCGGGGCTGCGCCGTGCCCGCGCCGCGTCCCTGCTGCTCTTCGCGCTCCCCGGGTCGACCTACGTCTACCAGGGCGAGGAGCTCGGACTGCACGAGGCCGCGGCGATCCCGCGGGACCTGCTCCAGGACCCGAAGTGGATCCGGTCGGGACACACCGTCAAGGGGCGGGACGGGTGCCGTGTGCCGATCCCCTGGAGCACGTCGGGGCCGTCGTTCGGCTTCGGTGCGGTGGCACCGTTCCTGCCGCAGCCGGCGGACTTCGGCGCGTGCTCGGTCGAGGCGGAGGAGTCCGACCCCACGTCGACGCTCGCGCTGTACCGGACGGCCTTCGCGGCCCGTCGCGAACTGCAGCACGGCGAGACACTGACGTGGCTGGAGGCACCGGCCGAGGTCGTCGCGTTCGCCCGGCACGACGGCTGGCGCTCGGTCACGAACTTCGGCGTCGACCCGGTGCCGCTGCCGGACGGCGAGGTCGTGGTGGCGTCCGGGCCGCTCGGTGACGGGGTGCTGCCGGGGGAGACCACGGTCTGGCTCCGGTAGGTCGCGCGCTGGTACGGAGCCCTGCTCCGGCGGTGCTGCGGCCGTGCTGCGGCGGTGCTCCGGCCGTTGTCCTCCACAGACAGGAGGCTCGTGGCCGCGCTCCACGGATCGGGCCGCACCGGTCCGTGGGGACCGTCGCCCTCGCGACGATCGGGGCATGACACACCACATCACCCACAGGAAACCGCCGCGAGCCGCCCGACGGGCGCTCGCCGCCGCCGTGTCGCTGGCCGCGCTCGCGGTCCTCGCCGCGCCCGCCCTGCACGCTCCACCGGCAGCCGCCGCCGACCTCACCTTCCCGTTCGACGACGAGTTCGACACGGCGTCCGGCGGCGCACTGAGCGGTGACGCCCACATCGTCGACGGTCGGCTGCGGCTGACGGACGACGTCGTCGGACAGGCCGGGTCCTGGTCGACGAACGACTCGTTCCCGTCGGACCTCGGCCTCGACATCGAGTTCACCTACGCCATGTACTCGGACGACCCGGACGTCGGAGCCGACGGTCTCCTGCTCTACCTGGCGGACGGTGCGGCGGCGCAGGGCGTCGGCGGGACCGGCGCGGCGCTCGGCTACTCGTGCCGTCCGGACGACACCGAGGGAGACGGACCATGCGACCTACCGGGCATCCCGGGTGCGTTCGCCGCGATCGCGCTCGACCGCTACGGCAACTTCTCGCTGCCGATCAACGACAGCGGTCCCGGCCGGACGCCGGACGCGGTCGTCGTCCGTGGGTCCGGGGAGGGCACCGACGGCTACCGGTTCGTCCGCAACGCACCCGCGCCGGAGGGTGTCGAGACCGACGGTCCCGCCACCCGCACCGTGCGCGTGACCCTGCTGCCGGGTGACGCCGGCGAGCTGTCGGTCTCCGTGCAGCTCGAGACCGCCAGCGGGATGCAGACCGTCTTCGACGCCGTCCCGCTGCACGGAGACGGGCAGGCGGCGCTCCCGCCGACGCTCCGTCTCGGCTTCGCCGGCGCGACGGGGGCGTTCGTGAACGTCCACGAGATCGACGCGCTCCACGTCCGGCAGCCGGTCGACCTCCGCGTCGAACACGACGTCGCACCGGTCGTCGCGGGCGAGCACGTCCGGTACTCGGTCACGGCGTCGAACCCGGGCCGGAACGCCTCCGACCCCAGCCCGCTGACGGTCGACGTGCCGGACGCCCTGCACGACGTCTCCTGGTCGTGCCACGGCGGCGACGGTGCGACCTGCGCGGTGCCCGGCGGGACCGGTGACGTTGCCGTGGACCTCGGACTCGACCGAGGGGCCGCGGCGACGGTGGAGATCGAGGGGACGCTCGACCCGGCAACGACCGGCGAACTCGTGAGCGAGGCGGTGATCGCTCCGGCGCCGCACCTGGCCGACACCGACGAGTCGGACAACGTGTCCCGCGCTGCCGTGCCGGTGCAGGCGGTCGCCGCGCTGGAGACCGACAAGTCCGTGACGTCGTCCGCCGCGGTGCGACCGGGCGACGAGGTCGAGTACGAGGTCGTCGCCCGGAACCGAGGCCCGTCGACGGCGCATGACGTCGCCGTCGTCGACGACCTGCCCGAGGCGCTCGCCTTCGTCGGGTCGGACGACCCCTGTGTCGCCGACGGGCAGCGGGTGACGTGCACCGGAGCAGAGCCCCTCGCGCCGGGCGGTGCGCAGGCGTTCCGCTTCCGTGCGGTCCTCGACGAGGGCTACCGCGGTGACGGCTCGGACGTGGTGAACGTCGCCACGGCACAGTCGCCGACCGACCCGGACGGTGGGGAGCCGTCGCCCGGGGTGGCGATCGAGGTCGTTCGTCCGGACGCGCCAGAGGCTCCGGACGACGGCGCGGACCACGCGGACGAGCCGTCCGACGGCGCGGCCCCCGTCGCCGGGCGCTCACCGGCACCCGCTGCTGCCACGGGCCCGTCGTCGCGTGGTCGCGGTGGGGCCCTGGCGTACACCGGCGCCGACGACCTGGCGCTCGTCGCCGTGGTCGGAGCCGCGCTGGTCGCGGCCGGACTCGCAGGCTGGACGGTCGCGCGACGTCGCCGCAGGGCCGTCACGGCACGAGCGGTCCCGGACGTCGTCGGGGAGGACCGCTCGGTCGACTGAGCACGGACGAGGATGCTCCGACTCCCCGGATGTCGGAGCATCCTCAGCTCGCGCGGCACCCGCACGGACGGGGCACATCGACGGCGGCGGTAGGATCGGTTGACCGATCCGCATGCCCGAAAGAGGTCTCGTGTCCGACTCCGTCGCAGACGCCCACCAGCGCGCGCGGTACTGGCCGATCCCGATCCTCCGGGCCGTCCCCGCCGCGGTCGTGGCGCTCGTCATCACCTTCTCGTCGAACCACGCCGCCGGGTACGGCTTGCTCCTGTTCGGGGTCTTCGCGGTGGTCGAGGGCGCGGTGCTCGGCATCGGCAGCCTCCGACGGCTCGACGACGACGCCCGGTCCCGGCGGACCGCCGTCGCGCAGGCCGCCATCACGGTGCTCGCCGGGGTCATCGGGATCGCGTGCAACGGCCTCGGGCTGCCCGCGTTCATCGCGGTGGTCGTGGCGTTCGCCGTCCTGACGGGAGCCCTCGAGCTCGCGCAGGGCATCCGGGCTCGCCGGACCTCGCCGTTCGCTCGCGACTGGATGACGATCGGCGGCCTGACCCTGCTGCTGGCGATCGGCTTCCTCGTCACCCCGCCCGACTACTCGCAGCAGCTCGGTGGCATCGAGCGGGTGAGCGGCGTCCTCGATGCGTCCATCGTCCTCGTCGGGCTGTTCGGCGCCTACCTCGCCATCACGGCGGTCTTCCACGTGATCGCCGGCCTCTCGCACAAGTGGGGGACGACCGCACCCGCCGGTTCCCCGAACGGAGCACCACACGCATGACCACCCCCAGCCGTCGCGACCGCCTGCGCCCCGCCGAGCTCCTCGGGATCTCCGCGATCGTCGCGGTGTTCACCGGGCTCGTCGTGCTCATGTCGACGCGGGAACTCACCCTCGCGCTGATCTTCCTCGGGGTCGCCTTCATCGTGGTCGTCGTCGTGCTCGCGATGCTCCAGCTCGCGTCGACGAGCGACCAGGACGACAACGACATGCTCGGCGGACACAAGACCCCAGGCGAAGGAGACGGCGACGGCTTCCACTGAGCTCCGGGCTCCCGAGCTGGGGGCCGCGGACCTCCCCGATCGGTACCGACACCGCTACCTGATCCTCGCGGTCTGCTGCATGAGCCTGTTCATCGTCTCGATGGACGCGACGGTGGTGAACGTCGCCCTCCCCTCGATCGGCCGGGAACTCCACAGCACCATCTCCGGGCTGCAGTGGACGATCGACGCCTACACGCTCGTCCTCGCCAGCCTGCTCATGCTGTCCGGTTCCACGGCGGACCGCATCGGCCGGCGCCGGACGTTCCAGATCGGTCTCGCGCTCTTCAGCGTCGGGTCACTGCTGTGCTCGATCGCGCCGACGGTGGGATGGCTCGTCGTGTTCCGCATGGTGCAGGCGGTCGGCGGGTCGATGATGAACCCGGTGGCGATGTCGATCATCACCGCCACGTTCGACGACGCGAAGGAACGCGCCCGGGCCGTCGGCGTCTGGGGCGCGGTCGTCGGTGTCTCGATGGGCATCGGGCCGCTCGTCGGGGGTGCGTTGACGGACACCGTCGGGTGGCGCGCCATCTTCTGGATCAACGTGCCGATCGGCATCGCCGCGATCGTACTGACCTTCCTGTTCGTCCCGGAGTCCCGCGCTCCGCGTCCCCGACGCCTCGACCCGCTCGGACAGGGGCTCGTGATCGTCCTCCTCGCCGCCCTCGTCGGCGGCCTGATCGAGGGACCACGACTGGGCTGGTCCTCACGCGGAGCCCTCGGCCTGTTCGTCGTCGCCGCGGCCGCACTCGTCGTCCTCGTCGTGGTCGAGCGCCGCACCGCCGAACCGCTCATCGACGTGCGCTTCTTCCGGAGCATCCCGTTCTCCTCCGCCGTCCTGACCGCGATCGCCGCGTTCGGTGCGAACGGTGCGTTCCTGTTCCTCAGCGCGCTCTACCTGCAGGAGGTGCGGGGCATGTCGCCGTTCCAGGCCGGGCTCTGGACGCTGCCCGCGGCGCTGGCGACGATGCTCACCTCACCGATCTCCGGCCGGCTGGTCGGGTCGTTCGGCACCCGCGTGCCGCTCGTCATCGCCGGGATCGGCATCGGGGGTGCCGGGGCGGTCCTCACGACGATCGACGCCCACACGCCGATGGGTGTGCTGGTGGTGGCGTTCGTCCTCTTCGGACTCGGCTTCGGCATGGTGAACGCCCCGATCACGAACACCGCGGTCTCTGGCATGCCCCGCGCGCAGTCCGGGTCCGCCGCGGCCGTCGCGTCGACGAGCCGGCAGACCGGCGTCTCGCTCGGGGTCGCCCTCGCCGGGACGGTGACCGGTGCCAGCGCGGTCGCGAGCGTCGGCGCCGGGTTCGCCGTCGCCACCCACGCGATGTGGTGGATCGTCGTCGGGATCGGTGCGGGGATCGTCGTGGTCGGGTTCGTGTCGTCCTCCGTCGCCGCCCGACGGTCGGTGTCGCGGATCGCGCACCTGGTCGAGGGCTGACCCGGCCGACCTCCGCACCGGAGCCGTGGGTCGTGCGGCGGCGCCGGTCGGCATCGGGCGCTCCGCGCCGGCGCCCAGGGCCGTGCAGCGGCCCTGATCAGTACCGGGCTGCGACGATGTCCTGCGCGAGCGCACGGACCGCGCGGTTCGGTTCGGTCGCCGTCCGGATCGCCAGGCCGACCCGGAGTGGCTCCACCTCGTCGACGAGGTCGAGCACGACGCCGTCGTGCTCGACCCCCTCGTGCTCGACCCCCTCGTGCTCGAACCCGGAGTCCGGAACCACGCCGACGCCGAGCCCGGCGGTCGCGAACCGGACGACCGCCGGCATGTCGTTCATCTCCGCGACGATGCGACGGCGGATGCCGAGTCGTTCGAGTGCCTGGTCGAGGATCGCCCGGTTGCCGAACCCGGCCGCCGTGTCGATGAAGGGCTCGTCGGCGAGTTCCGCGAGGGACACCGACGTCCGCCCGCTCCGCGCGAGCGGGTGGTCGGCCGCGAGGAACACCCGGAACGGCATCTCGCGCAGCGGCTCCACCCGCACCCCGGCCGGTGCCGACTGCAGGCCGCAGTAGGCCAGGTCGAGCCGGCCGGCCACCAGGTCCTGCACGAGCCCGGTCGTCCCGGTCGGCGAGGTCATCAGCTCCACCGTGACGAGCGGGTGCCGCTCCCGGAACACCCGGAGCACCCGCGTCAGGTCGACGATGTCCATGCTCGTGAAGATGCCGAGGCGCACGCGCCCCCGGAGCTCGGCGTCCGTCGCCGTCGCCAGGTCCCGCATCCGGTCGAGCGACGCCAGGACCGCGCGGGCGTGCGGCAGGAGGTCCTCGCCGGCGGCCGTCAGGACGAGGTGCCGCCCGGTGCGGTCGAACAGCCGGACCCCGAGCGTCCGTTCCAGGCTCGCGAGCCCGGCCGACACCGTGGACTGCGCCGCCCACAGGCGTTCGGCAGCGCGGGTCACGCTGCCCTCCGCCGCGACCGTGACGAACTGTTCCAGCAGCCGGGTCTCCATGTGTCCATCATCGACGCAGTCGATGATGATCATCAAGCAGATCCGTTGGACTCGATGACCGCCGGGCTGCACCATCGGACCATGGCAACCGTCCTCGAACCCGTCCCCACAGCCTCCGTCCCGGTCGTCCCCGGGCGCGCGCCGGCGCCGCGCGGCCGCCGCTCCCACAGCCGTCGTCGGCACGGTGCCGGCTTCTGGGCGGTGGCGTTCGCGTTCCTCACGGTGATGGCGTTCGCGACCGTCCCCGCCCCGCTCTACGTGATCTACCAGGCACGCGACGGCTTCCCGACGTTCACCACGACGATCGTGTTCGCGGCGTACGGCATCGGTGTCGTCGGATCGCTGTACCTCGCCGGGCACCGCAGCGACGTCCTCGGCCGGAAGCCACTCATCCTCGTGTCCATCGCCCTCGAGCTCGTCGCCGCGGTCCTGTTCCTGGTGTGGAACGACGTCACCGGCCTCGTGGTCGCGCGGCTCGTGACCGGGCTCGGCATCGGCACGCTGACCGCCACGGCGACGGCCCACCTCGGCGAGCTCCGCGTCCGCGCCACGGGCTCCGACGCCTCCGCGAAGGGTGCGAGCGTCGTGGCCGGGATGGTCAACCTCGGCGGGCTGTCCCTCGGGGCGCTCGTCGGCGGGGCCCTGGCCGAGTTCGTCGGACAGCCGCTCATGGTGCCCTACGTCGTGTTCGTCGTCGCGCTGGTGGTCGCCTTCGTCGTGGTGCTCGCCGTCCCCGAGACCGTCGACCGTCCGGAGCGTCGCGTTCCCTGGCGCCCACAGCGCGTGCAGGCGCCGGCGGGGCAGGGCGGCGCGTTCTGGGCCGCGGGCGTCGTCGCCTTCGCCGCGTTCGGGGTGCAGGGGCTCTTCACCTCGGTGGCGCCGACCTTCCTCGGGACGACGTTCCACGTCACCGACCGGCTGGCGGCAGGAGCCACCACCTTCGGGGTGTTCGCCGCGAGCGCCGTGTCGCAGCTCGTCTTCGCCCGGCTCGCCCAGCGCACGCAGATCCTCCTCGGCGTCGTGCTCCTCGTCGGCGGCCTGGTCGTGCTCGGCACCGCGGCGGTCCTGCTCCAGGTCGCCGGGTTCATCGGCGGCGGTGTCGTCGCCGGTGCCGGCGTCGGGCTGCTGTTCCGCGCCGCGATCGCCAGCGCCGGAGCCCTGGTCGGACCCGAGCAGCGTGGCGGGGTCCTCGCCGCGACGTTCCTCATCGCGTACGCGGGACTCACCGTGCCGGTCGTCGCGGTCGGCGCAGCGCTCCTCGTGCTCCCCACGCTCCCCGTCCTGCTCGGGTACGTGGTCGTCGTCGCCGCGCTCGCCGTCGTCGCCGGGACACGACTGGCCGCACGCGCCTGACGCACCACGGGCCTCCCGGCCCGCTGCGGACGGGAGGCCCGGCTCGGCTCCGGCATACTGGCCGCATGCCGACCAGACGCAACCGACCCGTCGTCACCGGGCTCGTAGCGGTGGTGGCGGCAGGGCTCGTCGCCGGGGGACTCCTCCTCAGCGCGCGGCACGGCACGGACGACCCGGTGCTGACCGGACACAGCGGTGCTGCGACGACGGCGCCGAGCACCGCCGGGTCGAACTCCGTCGCCCCGGGAGACGGTGCGGCCGTCATCGCCCGCACCGGCCCCGACCTCCCCGGTGCCTCGGTACTGGCGGCCTGCGACTCGAACTCCCGCGCAGCCGTCGAGCGGTACGACACCGCGGCGCTCGGCGACGTGGTGCTGCAGTGCGGGAACGCGTCGCAGGGCTACGAGCACATCCGGCAGCGGCACACCGCGGACTGGCAGGACGTCGTCCGCGGACACGGGTCGCGCGACTGGGACGACGCCATGCTCACGGCGGTGCAGACGGCGCTGACGACCCCGCGTGCGGGCTACCCGGTCGACGCCGGCGACGGGAAGGTCTGCTACGCCGCCCCCGTGCGCTTCGACGACGGGTCTGCGCCCGCGCCCGACGGCTTCGTGAAGGTCATCGTCTCCGCGACCACCGACCGTGTCATCACGGCGTACCCCACGCGCACCGACGACTGCTGATCGCGGGCGAGGCCGGCCGGTGGCCCGTGCGACATGCCGCCCCGCGCGACATGCCGCCCCGCTCGACATGCCCGCGCCCGCGCGACACGCCCCCGCCGCCCGACGCAGAACGACACCGTCGACGTCGTACGACATCGACCGTGTCGCTCATTGCGCGCGCGGGATGGCGCTGCCGCTGCACAGCGACGATGTCGACGTCGTACGACAGCGGCGTTGTCGTTCCGAGTCGGCAGCGCCGGGCACACGCGCCCACTCGCCCGCCGGTCGTGCCGCGCTTCCGGGCGCCGCCCCTCTCGACGCAGTACGACACCGTCGACGTCGTACGACATCGACCGTGTCGCTCGTTGCGCGCGCGGGATGGCGCTGCCGCTGCACAGCGACGATGTCGACGTCGTACGACAGCGACACTGTCGTTCCGAGTCGGCAGCGCCAGCGCCAGCCCCAGCGCCAGCGCCCCGCGCGCCAGCCCCCGCGCAGCTCCCTACGCGTGCACGTCGTGCTCGTGGCGGCGGTGGGACGCCGGCTCGAGCTGGAACGTGGAGTGCTCGACCGGCACGTCGAAGTGCTCCGCCACGCACTGCTGCAGCTCGTCGAGGATGGCCGGCGCGTGCGACGTCGTGAAGCAGTGGTCGTCCACCACCACGTGCGCCGTCAGGTTGGGCACCCCGGTCGCGACGAGTGTGGCGTGCAGGTCGTGCACCGCGATCACGTGGTCGAGTTCGAGGATGTGGCTGCGCACGTCCTCCAGGTCGAGCCCGGGCGGCGCGGACTCGAGCAGCACGTTCGCCGTCTCGCGGAGCAGCCGGATCGCCCGCGGCAGGATCAGCCCGCCGATGACGAGCGCCGCGACGGAGTCCGCCCGCTCCCACCCCGTCAGCCCCAGCACGACGGCGGCCGCGATCACCGCGACGGAGCCGAGGGTGTCGTTCAGGACCTCGAGGCGGGCGGCGCGTGACGTGAAGTTCTCGCCGGACGCCCGCAGCAGCACGGCGTAGGCGACGAGGTTGCCGACGAGCCCGATCGCACCGAAGACCAGCAGCGGCCCCGAGTGGATCTCGGCGGGCACGAACAGCCGCTGGACGGCGGAGACGATCACGTAGACGCCGACGGCGAGCAGGATGGCCGCCTGCGCCGTGGCCCCGAGCACCTCGGCACGCTGGAAGCCCCAGGTGCGCTGCGCGGTGGGGGACCGCCGGGCCAACCGCGTGGCCACGAGCCCGATCCCGATGCCGCCGGTGTCCACGACCATGTGCCCGGCATCGACGAGGAGGGCCAGGGAGCCGGTCACCACCGCGCCGACGACCTCGGCGAGCAGGATCGTCGCGGAGATGCAGAACGCCACCCACAAGGCACGCTCGTTCGCACCGCCGTGCACGTGTCCGTGGTCGTGTCCCATGCGCCAATCGTAGGGAGCCGCACCGACGACATGCCAGGATCGGCTCGTGACCCGGTCGCCCTACGAGCTGAGCGCCACTCCGGACGTCGTCGCGCGCCTCCACCCGCGCCTCCGGGCGTACTTCGGAGCGATCCCTCCGGGGCACGTCGGCCGCGGTGAGGGCGTCTTCGACGTGGTCGGCACGCCGCGACGGTGGCTCTGGCCGGTCCTCGCGGTCTTCGCGCGCGACGCCGTGATGTTCCCGGTCTGGGAACGGCACGTCCCCTTCACCGTCGAGAACCGTGCGGCACACGTCGGCCGCGGTACCCGACGGGAGGCTCGGGTCGCCGTCCGCGCGCTGCGCACCTTCCACCTCCGCGGCGGCGACCGCACGATGGTGGACGCCATCACGGCCGAACCCGCCGGCCTCGTCGACCACCTCGGCCGCCGCGGGCGCGTCAGCGCCCGCCTGCGCGTCGAGGTCGACGCGGACGGGCCGGACGTCGGCGCCCTGCGCCTGGTCTCCACGCACGTGGCGTTCCGTGCCCTGGGTCGGGAGTTCCGAGCTCGCAGGCTCGCTCGGCGCGGCCCGCGCGCCGCTGGCGCGTCGCTGCTGAGCGGGCCGCGCCCGGCACCGATCGCACCGCGTGTGACGCTCGTGGAACGATTCGATGACGAAGCCGACCTGCAGCGCGTGTCCCTGGTGCTCACCGCGCCGGTCATCGGCACGCTGTACCGGTACGAGGGGGCGTTCCGGTACGTGATCGCGCCGGACGAGGAACGGGGACGACATGGATGACGAGCGCGGCCGTGCGGTGATCGCGGGAGCCAGCGGGTTCGTGGGACAGCACCTGCTGGCGGCCTTCCGCGAGGAGGGCTACGACCTCGTCACGATCGGGCGGAGCGGCGACGCGGTGTGGGGCAACACCCTGCGCATCCGGGAGCTCGTGGACGGCGCCGCGATCGTCGTGAACATGGCCGGGAAGAGCGTCAACTGCCGGTACGGCCGTCGGAACCGCGCGGAGATCCTCCGCTCGCGCGTGGACACCACGCTCGAGCTGGCCGAGGCGATCCGCACTGCGGAGCACCCGCCGCCGCTGTGGATCAACGCGTCCACCGCGACGATCTACCGGCACGCCGACGACCGCCCGCAGGACGAGGCCACCGGAGAGCTCGGCGAGGGCTTCTCCGTCGGCGTCGCCCGTGCGTGGGAGGACGCGCTCATGGCCGTCGACCTGCCCGGTACGCGCCGGGTCGCACTCCGGATGGCGATCGTCCTCGGCGACGGCAGTGCCCTGGTCCCGCTGCTCCGCCTCGCGCAGGCGGGCCTCGGCGGCCCGCAGTACGACGGCGCCTGGTTCCCGACGCCCGGTCGGCTCGCGGCGGGGACGTACCACCACGACCGTCACACCCGCGGCCGGCAGCGGTTCAGCTGGGTGCACATCGCGGACGTCGTCGGAGCGATCCGCTTCGTCCGTGACCACGACGAGCTCGACGGCCCGGTGAACGTCACGAGTCCGAACCCCTCGGACAACCGCACGGTCATGGCGACGATCCGCGACGCGGTCGGCCGGCGCTTCGGGCTGCCGACGTGGCGCTGGATGCTCGAGGTCGGCTCGTTCGCGATCCGCACCGAGACCGAACTCGTGCTGAAGAGCCGGTGGGTGGTGCCGACCCGCCTGACCGAGGCCGGCTACGAGTTCCGCTACCCGCTGCTCCGCGGAGCCCTCGCGCACATCATCGCGGAGCGCCGCCAGCACCGGGGCTGACCGCCGCCCCGGACGCGGGCGACGACGGAGCAGCCGGACCCGGACCCGGAGCGGTCGACGTCGGCGTGTGCGTCGGTGTCGCCGGCAGCGGACCGCCGCCCGACGCGCGGAGGGCACCGGCACCGGCACCGCCACCCCGCACCGGCCGCGATGCCCACAGCACCCCGCCGACCACCACCGCACCCGCGAGGACCTCGACCACGTCCGGCACCTCGCCGAACGCCGCCCACGACGCGAGCACCCCGACGACGGGCACGAGCATCGAGAACGGCGCGACCGTGCTCGACGGGTACGTCGCCAGCAGCCGCGACCAGATCCCGTACCCCACGAGCGTGGCGACGAGCACGATGTAGAGCAGCCCCAGGTCGGCTGGCAACGCGTCCGCCGTGAACGCCGTGCCGAGCGCGGTCTCGATCCGGGTCGGACCCTCGACGGTCAGGGCGAGCACGGCCATCGGGACCGGCGGCACGACCGACCACCACAGCGTCAGGTGCAGCGGGTTCGTCGCCCCGGCCCGACGGGTCGCGACGTTCCCGATCGCCCATCCCAGGGCTCCGCAGAGGGTCAGCACGACGGGCAGCAGCGCCGCCGCCTGCGCCCGGTGGACCGCGATGGCCGCGAGGGCGCAGACCGCGATCCCGACGCCGACCACCTGCCGCCCGGTGAGCCGCTCGCGGAGGAACACCCCGGCGAGCACCACGGTGAACGGCGCCGAGGCCTGCAGCACGAGCGACGCCAACCCCGAGGGCATCCCGGCGGCCATCCCGAGGTACAGGAACGCGAACTGCAGGATCCCGAGCCCCACGCCGACGAGCACCAGCCGGCCGAACGGGATCCGCGGCCGCGGGACGAACAGCAGCGTCGGGACGGCGAGCAGGGTGAACCGCACCGCGGCGAGCAGGAACGGCGGGAAGTGCTCGAGCGCGAGCGCCGTGGCGGGGAAGTTCAGCCCCCACACGACGGCGACGAGGAGGGCGAGGACACGGTCACGGGCGAGCACCTTCCGATGCTTGCGTGTCCGACGTGGTAGCACCAGCGAACACTGCTGCACCGACGTTGTAGGGTCACTGCATGTTCGACGTCACGCTCCTCCCGGTGCTCCGCGAACTCGCCGAACGCGGCTCGGTCACCGCCGTCGCGACGGCCACGCACCGGACCCCGAGTGCGGTGTCCCAGCAGCTCCAGACGCTGCAGCGCCAGGTCGGCGTCCCCCTCGTGGAACGCGTCGGCCGCGGCGTCCGCCTCACCGAGCACGGCCGGGTGCTCGCCGGCCTCGCGACCGGTGTCGCCACCGCCGTCGCGACCGTCGAGGCCGCGTGGCAGGACCACCTCGGCGGTTCCAGCGGCACCGTCGACCTGGCGATCTTCCCCTCGGCCGCAGAGCTCCTGCTCCCCGGGCTCCTCACCAGGATGCGGGAGCACCCCGGGATCCGGCTCACCCTGGCGGACGTCGACGTCAGCGAGGACGGGTTCGCACCGCTCACGGGCGACCACGACGTCGTGGTCGGGCACCGACCCGACGGGGCACCGCCGGCCGACCGGGCGGCGCTCGAGACCGTGCCCCTGCTGCGGGAACCGCTCGACGTGGCACTGCCACTCGGCCACCGGCTCGCCGACCGCGCCCGCGTGACGATCGACGACGTGGTGCACGAGACGTGGATCGGCGTGCCCAGGGACTACCCGATCGACCGGGTCCTCACCGCGATGGCAGCGGCGACGGACACCCCGCCCGAGGTCGCGTTCCGCACCGTCCACCTGCCGGTGATCGAGAACCTCGTGGCAGCCGGGCACGGCGTCGCGCTCGTCCCGCGGTCCACGTCGCGCACACGGGCAGCAGGCCGCTTCCACCTGGCGGAGCTCGCCGACGTCCGAGCCGGACGTCGGATCGAGGCACTCGTCCGACCGGACCGCGCCGTCCGACCAGCGGTGCGCACGGTCCTGGAGGCCCTGGTCGCCACCGCCACGGACGTCACCACCTGAGGTGGTGACAGGCGAGGCGGGGCCGGGCCGGCCCTCCCGTCCGCCGCGTCAGCGGACCTGGAAGGGGGTGCCGAGCGGCAGCATCTTCGCGAGCGCCGTGATGTCGGCGTTGCGCATCCGGACGCAGCCGTGCGAGGCATCGCTGCCGATGCTCGAGGCGTCGTCGGTGCCGTGCAGGCCGATCTGACCCGGGCCACCGCCGAACGAGTTGAGCACGTCCGAGAACGCCGTCGTGCCGTACGCGTACGGGCCGTAGCCCTTGTTGGTCGGAGCGAGCAGCTCGGTGAGCGCGAAGCGGCCCGTCGGTGTCGGCGTGCCACCGGTCCCGGTCGCCACCGAGTACGAGTGCAGGACCGAGCCGTCCTTGTACAGGTCGAGGGTGTTCGTCGCCTCGTCCACGACGATCGCGTAGGGCGTGGTGGAGAGGTCCACGGCGCTCGACGGGACCCAGCCCGTGCTGCCGTTCGGCCGCTGGGCGAGCTGCACCTGGACCCAACCGTCCCGCTGGTCGGTCACCCGGAACACCAGGGGGGCGCCGGACTTCTGCGGGTTGGCGAGCTGCTCGGTCGCCTTCCCACCCGGCTCGGCGCTGACCGGCACGGTGTCACCCGTGGCCGCGGCGACCGTCGTCGAGGCGGGCGCGTCGACGGCGAGCTGCGGACCAGGGGTCCCCGACGGGCTCGGTGTCGCGGCGGGTGTCGGTGTGGCGGCTGTCGGTGTCGGCGACGACGCCGCGACCGCGCGGTGGGACGGTGCGGGGGCACCCGTGGACATCGTGCTGGTCACCACGAGGGCGACGGCACCCGCACAGACGACGGCCACGGCGGCGGCGACCAGGGTCGCGCGCCGCCGTGGCTCGGTCGGGAGGATCCGCAAGGTCAGCCGGTGAAGGTCGCCCGACCCGAGACCGGGGTCGCGACGGGAGCCACGGCCGGGTCGGCGGTCACGGTGATCGCGATCGACGCGGTCTGCGCGGAGGACGAGCCGACGAGCACGAGCGCGTAGGTGCCCGCGGTCGTGCCGGACGGCAGGACGACGGTACCGGTCACGGCGCCGTCAGCGTTCGCGACCAGCGTGCCCGGGAGCTCCGAGCCGGACTGGCCCTGGCTGAAGCCGACGGTCACGGTCTCGCCGGGGGCGAAGCCGGAACCGCTCACGGTGTAGCCCGTGGTGGTTGCCTGGGTGACCGTCAGCGAGGTCGCGGTCGCGGTGGCGGCTGCGGTCGGCTCCGGCGTGAAGTACGTCGTCAGGTCGCCGAACACCAGGTCGGCGATGCCGGACGCGGCCGGGGTCACCGCGGCGCGCAGCGCGAACGTGTTGGCGCGGGGGGCGGGCAGCAGCTTCTCCAGCGTCGACTCCGGCGTGGCGATGCGCGCGTTCGTCGTCGGGGCGCCAGCGGACTGCTCACCGGTCTGCACCGGGTCGGTCGCGGTGGCGTCGGGCTCGGTGGTGTCCGAATCGCTGCTCAGCGGCGCGGCGCTCGTGCCGTAGAGCTCGACGGCGTAGCCGATGACGACCTCGTTCTCCTGCTTGAGCTCGGCGACGAGCTCGGCGGTGGTCTCGTCACCGGTGCGGCCGTCCCAGGTCGTCGACGCACCCTGGAGCGACTCGGTGTAGGTGCTCCCCGTGATCCTGCTCGGGTCCGCGGCGTCCGCGGTGACCAGGCCGAAGTCGGTCTGCGCTCCGGTCGTGGCCGACGCGGCTGCGACGAGCGCGGGCAGGGCGTCCGGGGTGACGACCGTCTTCGTCGCGTGGACCAGCACGACGTACGAGTCGTCCTTCGCCGCGATGCCCGAGGCGCTGAACGTCGCGAGCTGGTCGATCGACGTGGGGGCGTCGTCCGACGAGTCGGGGCTGAACCCGACGAACGACCAGCCCGCGGGGATGGTGTCCGACTCGGGAGCGATCGGGGTGAAGTCGGAGGCCTTGTCGGCCCAGGTGACCGACGGGGTCGCCGCGGTGACGGTGGTGTCTGCCGCGTTGGAGACGGTGGGGACGAGCGCGGCGGTGACGCCGAGCACGGAGACGCCGACGGCGGCCGCGGCGATACGGGAGCGAAGCACGGGTTGGTTGTCCATCCGGGTTGGAGATCACCGGGTGCATCGCCAACGACGCCCCCGGCTGAGATGCACTCAGCTCGCTGAACCTAGCAGGAACCTGAGTGCCGAGGGAAGTGCGTGATGCTCAGACCTCGAGGTGGTCGACGAGCTCGTCCGCGAGACCCGTGTAGGTCGCGGGGGTGAGGTTCGTCAGCCGGGCCTTGGCGCCGTCGGAGATGTCCAGCCCGTTCACGAACGCCACGAGCTCCTGCTGCCCGATGCGCTTGCCGCGGGTCAGCTCCTTGAGCATCGCGTACGGGTCCTCGATGTCGGACTGTCCCGCGGTCACCTCGGCGCGGATGACCGTCTGGATCGCCTCACCGAGCACCTCCCAGTTGCCGTCGAGGTCCTCGGCCAGGCGCTGCTCGTTCACCGCGATCTCGCCGAGGCCGCGGCGCAGGTTGTCGAGCGCGAGCAGCGAGTGCCCCACCGCGACGCCGACGTTCCGCTGCGTGGTCGAGTCGGTCAGGTCGCGCTGCAGGCGGCTCGTGACGAGGGTCTCGGAGAGCGTGGAGAACAGCGCCGTCGAGAGCTCGAGGTTCGCCTCGGCGTTCTCGAACCGGATCGGGTTGATCTTGTGCGGCATGGTGGACGAACCCGTGGCGCCGGCGACCGGGATCTGCGTGAAGTACCCCATCGAGATGTACGTCCACACGTCGGTCGCCAGGTTGTGCAGGATCCGGTTCGCGTGCCGGATGCGGTCGTAGAGCTCCGCCTGCCAGTCGTGCGACTCGATCTGCGTCGTGAGCGGGTTCCAGGTCAGCCCGAGACCCTCGACGAACTCGCGGCTCAGGGCCGGCCAGTCCGCCTCGGGGTCGGCGGCGAGGTGTGCTGAGAAGGTGCCGGTCGCGCCGGAGAACTTGCCGAGGTACTCGCCGCCCTCGATCTGGGCCAGGACACGCTCGAGGCGGTAGACGACCACCGCGAGCTCCTTGCCGAGCGTGGTCGGCGTCGCCGGCTGTCCGTGCGTGTGGGACAGCATCGGCACGGCACGGAGTTCGGTGGCGACCTCACGGAGCCGCGCGATCACGGCCCGGTACGCGGGCAGCCAGACCTGCTCGACGGCGTCCTTGATCGTCAGCGCGTACGAGAGGTTGTTGATGTCCTCGCTGGTGCAGGCGAAGTGCGTCAGTTCCGCGACGGCGTCGAGGCCGAGGTCCGCCAGCCGACGACGGACGAAGTACTCGACGGCCTTGACGTCGTGCCGGGTCGTCGCCTCGATCTGGGCGAGCTCGGCGATCTGCTCCTGACCGAAGTCGGTGACGACGGCGCGGAGGGCGGCCTTGTCGTCGACGGACAGCGGCGAGGTGGTGAACATCGCGTGGTCGGTGAGGAAGACGAGCCACTCCACCTCGACGGCGATGCGGGCGCGGTTCAGCCCGGCCTCGGAGAGGTGCTCACCCACCGTGTGCACGACCGGGTAGTACCGCCCGTCGAGCGGGCTGATCGGCTGCGGGGGAAGGGGGGTCATGGTGCTCCCTGGCGGACTGCCGGTTCGATCTGGTGGAAGAGTGCTCGACATGCCCGCTCGACCGTGCTGAGCACGCGGTCGAACTCGTGCCGGTCCGCGTAGTACGGGTCCGGAACGTCGGCCTGCTCGGGCCAGGCGTCGTCGTACCGCAGCAGGAGCGTCACCTTGGCGGCGTCGTCCATCGTCGGTGCCCACGAGCGCAGGATGCGTTCGTGGGAGCGGTCGAGCGCGACCACCAGGTCGAGGTCCGGGAACCGGTCCGGGTCGAACTGACGGGCGCGATGCCTGCTGCCATCGTATCCGCGCGCCGCGAGTGCGGCGATCGTCCGCTCGTCAGCGGGTTCGCCGACGTGCCAGTCACCCGTCCCGGCGGACTCGACGTGGAACTGCTCGGCGAGGCCGGCCTCCTCGGCGATCGCCGCGAAGACGATCTCCGCCATCGGGGACCGGCAGATGTTGCCGCTGCACACGAAGGAGACGCGGAACGAAGCCCGTGCGTCCCCGGCGGTTCCGGTCACGCGCGCCCACGGCTGAGCGCGGGACGGGCGACGAGCCCGATGAGCCACGCGAAGACCGCGAGCACGAGGGCGCCGACGACGCCCCAGCCGAACGAGTCGACGTGCAGGCCGAAGCCGATCGCCGACGAGATGCCCGCGACGATGAGCAGCAGGACGGCGTTCACGACGAGGGAGATCAGCCCGAGGGTCAGGATGTAGATCGGGAACGCGACGATGCGGATCAGCGTGCCGATCACCGCGTTGACCAGGCCGAACACGAAGGCGACCAGCAGGTAGGTGAGCACGGTCGCGACCGGGCCGCCGTCGCCGAACGGGGTGACGGAGACGCCGCTGACGATGAGCGTGGTGAGCCACAGCGCGACGGCGTTGATGACGAGGCGGACGAGGAAACGCATGGCACCATGATGCCCGCTCGGGCCGCGGATCGGTGCGGATACCCTGGCAACCGTGACCGTGCACATCCGACCCGACATCGCATCCCTCCCCGCGTACAAGCAGGGACGGCAGGCCGCGGCCGACGCCTTCAAGCTCTCGAGCAACGAGAACCCGTTCCCGCCGCTGCCCGGCGTCGTCGAGGCCGTCCAGGCGCAGACGCAGTACAACCGGTACCCCGACGCCTCCGCCCTCGCCCTGCGCGCCGAGCTCGCGCACCGCTCCGGCCGCACCGTCGACGAGGTGCACGTCGCCCCCGGCAGCGTCGCGATCCTGCACGAGCTCGCGAAGGCCACGTCCGGCCCGGGCGACGAGGTCGTCTACGCCTGGCGGTCGTTCGAGGCCTACCCCGGCGTCGTGACCGTCGCGGGCGCCACGAGCGTCCAGGTGCCGAACCGCCCCGACGGCGGACACGACCTCGACGCGATGGCCGCCGCCGTCACCGACCGGACCCGGATGGTCATCGTCTGCACCCCGAACAACCCGACCGGGCCGATCGTGACCGGCGCGGAGTTCGACGCCTTCATGGCACAGGTCCCGGAGCGCGTCCTCGTCGTCCTCGACGAGGCGTACGCGGAGTTCGTCACCGCTCCGGACGCCGTGCGCGGTGTGCCGCTGCTGGAGCAGTACCCCAACCTCGTCGTGCTCCGCACGTTCTCGAAGGCGTACGGCCTCGCCGGGCTCCGTGTCGGGTACGCGTTCGGTCCGGCGTACGTGCTCGACGCCGTCCGTGCCTGCGCCATCCCGCTCAGCGTCACCGCGCAGGGCCAGGCGGCCGCGCTCGCCAGCCTGGAGCGCGAGGACGAGCTGCTCGCGCGCGTCGCCGAGCTCGCCGAGCGTCGCGACACCATCGTGGACCGCCTGCGCGCGCAGGGCTGGGACGTGCCGGACGCGCAGGGCAACTTCGTCTGGCTGGACACGGGGGAGCAGACCGCAGCCGCAGCCGAGGCGTTCGAGGAGGCCGGTATGGTCGTCCGGGCGTTCGCGGGGGAGGGCATCCGCATCTCCATCGGGGAGCACGAGGCTGTCGAGAAGCTCCTCGAAACCGCAGCCTCGCTTGTCGGGGGACTCACAAGGGCGGCGGGGACCCGGACGCTACGCTGACCGGCATGTCCTTCCACGCCGCGGCTCCCGCGACGACCACGATCCGGCTCCTCGACTCCGAGGGGCGGTTCGTGGAGACCGACGAGAACGCCGAGTTCGCCGCCGCCGCGCGGGCGATCCCCGACGAGACCCTGCTGGCGATGCACCGCCGCATGGTCATCACCCGACGGTTCGACCACGCCGCGCACAACCTGCAGCGCACCGGCCAGCTCGGCCTGTGGGTCCCGAGCCACGGGCAGGAGGCAGCGCAGGTCGGATCGGTCTTCGCGCTCCGCCCGCAGGACCACGTGTTCCCCTCGTACCGTGAGCACGCCGTCACGATGTCCCGCGGCGTCGAGCCGATGGAGATCATCAGCCTGTACCGCGGGCTGACCCACGGCGGCTGGGACCCGGACGAGCGCGGCAACACCCACATCTCGACGCTCGTGATCGGCTCGCAGACCCTGCACGCGACGGGCTACGCGATGGGCCAGCGCCTCGACGGCGACGTCGGCACGGGCGACCCGGAGCGTGACGCCTGCTCGATCGTGTACTTCGGCGACGGCGCGACGAGCCAGGGCGACGTGAACGAGGCGTACGTCTTCGCGGCCTCGTACAAGGCACCCGTCGTGTTCTTCCTGCAGAACAACCACTGGGCGATCTCGGTCCCGGTGTCCGTGCAGTCGCCGACCCCGCTCGTGGACCGTCCGCGCGGCTTCGGCATCCCGAGCATCCGCGTCGACGGCAACGACGTCCTCGCCTCGTACACGGCGAGCGTCGTCGCGACCGAGCACGCCCGCAGCGGTCAGGGCCCGGCGTTCGTCGAGGCCGAGACGTACCGGATCGGTGCCCACACGTCCTCCGACGACCCGACCCGCTACCGCGGCGACGACGAGCTCGCCAGCTGGGTGGAGCGCGACCCGATCGCCCGCTCTGAGGCGTACCTCCGCACCCGCGGCGTCACCGACGCCCAGCTCGCGGAGTTCGAGGCCGAGGGCGAGGCGGTGGCCGCCGACATCCGCACGCGGACCCCGCAGCTCGTCGCCCCGCCGCTGCAGGTGATGTTCGACCGTGTGTACCGCGAACCGCATCCGCTCGTGGCGGAACAGCGGGAGTGGCTCGCCGCGTACGAGGCCGACCAGGACGGAGCGTCGCACGCATGAGCACCACCGAACAGCTCTTCGACTACACCCTGCGCTCCCACCCGGGCGCCGGTCGGGTCCCCACCGACCCGACGCCGACCCTGCCGATGGCGAAGGCGCTCAACGCCGGCCTCGCCGCGGCGATGGAGGCCGACGACAAGGTCCTGCTCATGGGCGAGGACATCGGCCGTCTCGGCGGGGTCTTCCGCATCACCGAGGGCCTGCAGGAACGCTTCGGCGACACCCGCGTGATGGACACCCCCCTCGCCGAGTCCGGCATCATCGGCACCGCGATCGGCCTGGCCCTGCGCGGCTACCGCCCGGTCGTCGAGATCCAGTTCGACGGGTTCGTCTGGCCCGGGTTCGACCAGATCACCTCGCAGCTGGCGAAGATGGCGAACCGCCTGCCGGAGCACATGTCGCTCCCGATCGTGATCCGGATCCCCTACGGCGGCCACATCGGCGCCGTCGAGCACCACCAGGAGTCGCCGGAGACGTACTTCGCGCACACCCCCGGCCTGCGCGTGGTCAGCCCGAGCACCCCGAACGACGCGTACTGGATGATCCAGGAGGCCGTGGCCTCGAAGGACCCCGTCGTCTTCCTCGAGCCGAAGTCGCGGTACTGGCCGAAGGGGCAGGTCGACCTGCTCGACGGGCACGTCCCGATGCACACGACCCGGGTCGCCCGGACCGGCACCGAGGTCACCCTGGTCGGCCACGGCGCGATGGTCGCGACCCTCATGCAGGCGGCGGACATCGCCGAGGGCGAGGGCACCAGCTGCGAGGTCGTCGACCTCCGATCGATCTCCCCGATCGACTGGGAGCCGCTGCTGGCGTCCGTCCGCAAGACCGGCCGGCTCGTCATCGCGCAGGAGGCGTCGGGCTTCGTCAGCGTCGGCAGCGAGATCGCCGCGACCGTGGCGGAGCGGACCTTCTACACGCTGCAGGCGCCGCCCCTGCGGGTGTCCGGCTTCGACGTCCCGTTCCCGGTCTCGAAGCTCGAGCACCTGCACCTGCCGGACGCCGACCGGGTCCTCGAGGCCGTCGACCGCGCCCTCGCCTACTGACCGGGGCCGTTCCCCACCGCACGACCCCTCCCGCACGACAACCCGACGAAGGAGCCGACGTGGCCGTCGCAGAATTCCCCCTCCCCGACGTGGGTGAAGGCCTCACCGAGGCCGAGATCGTGCAGTGGCGTGTGGCGATCGGTGACGACATCGCGGTCGACCAGGTCCTCGTCGAGATCGAGACGGCGAAGTCGTTGGTCGAGCTGCCGTCGCCGTTCGCGGGGAAGGTCACCGGCCTGCTCGTCAGCGAGGGCGACACGGTCGAGGTCGGCAAGCCGATCATCCGGGTCGAGTCCGACGCGCACGTGCCGTCGGCACAGCCGGGAGGCTCGGCTCCCGTCGCCGACGCCGCTCCCGTCGCCGACGCCGCGCCGGTCTCACCCGACGTCGCCCCGGCTGGACCGGTGCAACCCGCAGCGGCTCCGACACGGTCCGTGACGCCGGCTCCACCCGCACCCGCCAGCACGCCGGCTCCGCCGACGCCCGTCCCGGCACCGGCCCCCGCCGCCACGGACGCATCGATCCGCGCCGCCGACGGCGCCTCCGTGATCGGCACCGACGAGTCGTCGGGCGCGGTGCTCGTCGGCTACGGCTCCGCGACGAGCGCGCCGTCCCGCCGGAAGCCGGGCGCCCGCCGGGCCGCAGCGGTCGCGGCGGAGGCGAGCCGTGCCTCCAGCCGGGAAGCCGACCTCGACATGGTCACCGACGCGGGCGAGGCGAGCACCGCCGACGCCGTCGCCGAGCAGGGCAAGCGCCCGGCGCGCCCCTCCTCGGTCCCCGCGTCCCTCGCGCTGCCCGTGATCGCGAAGCCGCCCATCCGGAAGCTCGCGAAGGACCTCGGCGTCGACCTGACCACGGTCGTCGCCACCGGGCTCGCCGGCGAGGTCACCCGCGACGACGTGATCCGTCACGCGACGCAGGCCACCGTCTTCCGCAACATCGAGACCCCGGAGTGGGGCGGCGTCCGGCAGGAGACCATCCCGGTCAAGGGCGTGCGCAAGGCCATCGCGACCGCGATGACGACCTCCGCGTTCACCGCGCCGCACGTGTCGCTCTTCGTCGACGTCGACGCCACCCGCACCATGGAGTTCGTCAAGCGCCTGAAGGCGTCACCGACGTTCGCCGGGATCAAGGTCTCGCCGCTGCTCATCATGGCGAAGGCGGTCATCTGGGCCGTCCGCCGGAACCGCTCGGTGAACTCGTCGTGGACGGACCGCGAGATCATCGTCCACCACTTCGTCAACCTCGGCATCGCCGCGGCGACCCCGCGCGGCCTGATCGTGCCGAACATCAAGGACGCGCAGGACATGTCGCTCCTCGAACTCGCGAAGGCCCTCGAGCAGATGACGCTCACCGCCCGCGACGGCAAGACCAGCCCGGCGGAGATGGCCGACGGCACGATCACGGTGACGAACATCGGCGTCTTCGGGATGGACACCGGGACCCCGATCCTCAACCCCGGGCAGGTGGCGATCGTCGCGATGGGCACGATCAAGCCGAAGCCGTGGGTCGTCGACGGCGAGGTGCGGTCGCGCATGGTGACCACGATCGGGGCGTCGTTCGACCACCGGGTCGTCGACGGTGACGTCGCGTCGCGGTTCGTGCACGACGTGGCCTCGGTCCTCGAGGAGCCGGCGCTGCTGCTCGACTGACGGACTCGTCGCGTCGTTGGCGTGGTGTTCACGCGGATGTCGGTGGCCGGGGTGATGATCGGGGCATGGTCCACCAGCTCCTGATCGCTCCACAGGAGATCCGAACGGATCGCCTCCTGCTCACGCCCGTCGCGCCGACCGACATCGACGCCGTGCACGCGGTGTACTCGGACGCCCACACGCGGACCCACCTGCCGCACGGTCGGCACGTGTCACGCGAGCAGACGGTCGACCTGGTCCAGAGGAAGATCGGCGGCCGCGTGCGCCACGGGCTCGGCTCCTGGACGGTCCGTGACGCCGAGACCGGCACGGTGCTCGGCGTCGGTGGGGTGGACATGACGGCCGGGGGCGTCTGGAACCTGGGGTACCGCCTCGCGGTGTCCGCCTGGGGGCAGGGCTACGCGACCGAGATCGCCCGCGCGGCGGTGACCGCCGCGCACGACACCGCTCCAGCGGTCCCGGTCACCGGGCGGGTGCTGACGAACAACCCGGGGTCGGCCCGGGTGCTCGACAAGAGCGGCCTCGCGCTGGTGTGGCAGGGCACGACGGCAGCTGCGACGCCCGACGGGGTCGAGCGGCAGGTCTGGGCCGACCGGGTGCTCACCGACGCGCAGCACGCCTGGCTCGTCGCGAACGCCTGACCTCCGGACGCGGATGCCACGGGTGGCTCCGCCTCAGCGCCGTCCGCGCGCGAACGCCCCGACCACGGTCGCAGCGACGACCACGACGCCGAGCACGACCGCGGCGACCGTGCAGAGCCGGCTCGGTCCGCAGGACAGCATCCCGACGAGCACGAGCACGACCGCGCCGAGCACGGCCAACCGCACGACGAGGACCCCCGGTGCGTCGTTCACGGCCGCGGGGTCCCCGGTGCCTCGGCGAGCTCCTCCGCCATGCGCGGCAGGTCCTCGCGGAGTGACCACTGCACGGTGTTCCAGTCGTGCCCGCTGCCCGGCGCCGAGCGGATCGACGTGTGGATGCCGGCGCGTTCAGCCGCGGCACCGAGCTTCCGGGCGTTCTCCACGAACTCGTGGTCGCTCGACCCGGCGGTCAACCAGAGCGAGGTGTCCGCGTACGGCTCGTTGGCGGCCATCAGCGCACTCGGCGCGGCTGCACGCCAGCGGGCGAGGGAGCCGCCGAACGCCTCGTCGGCGCTGTTCTGCGGGGAACGGTCGACCGGGTACAGCTCGCTCGAGATCGCCAGGGCGGCACTGAACCGGTCCGGGTCGCCGGTGAGGAACTGGTTCGCACAGGTCGCCCCCTGCGAGAAGCCGATGAGCCCCCACCCGCGACGGTCCGGCGTGACCCGGAGGTGCCCGGTGATCCACGCGGGGACGTCCTGCGTGATGTAGGTCGCGGCGTTGCCGACCTCCGAGTCGACGCACATCGTGTTGTGCCCGGGCACGGCGAGCTGGTCGGCGGACACGACGATCGGGGCGAGTCCGTGGTGCGCTGCCGCGTAGGCGTCCAGCACGGTGGCCAGGCCCCCGGCGGTGAACATGTCGCTCGGGCTGCCCGGCTGTCCGGAGAGCGAGACGACGACGGGCAGGGTCGGCGGGTCTGCGGTGAGGGCGGCGGGCGGCAGGTAGACGACCGCCGGACGAGCGGGGAACCCCGAGCGCGTGCCGGGGATGCGGACGGATCCGACCCGGCCGGCCGCGGGCATGTCCGCTGGCGGCGTCCAGTGCTCGGCGGGTCCGGCGTCCACGGTGTCGATCCCGGACTCGGACCCGAGGTCGAGCCGGGGGAACGGGTTCTTCTGTACCAGCGCGTTGAGCGTCGGGTACGCCGCGTAGTCGACGTTGACGCCGAGCGCCGGCACGAGGAGCGCGAGGGGCACCAGCACGGCGGCGAGCACCCGTCGCCCGCGTCCGCCGTGCACGAGGCCGGCGACGGCCAGCGCGAGGCCGGCGAACGCGAACGCCACCCACATCCGCGTGACGTCGGTCAGGTCGACGTCGAAGGCGTTGAACAGGTCGCCCACGATCCAGCAGGCGAGCAGCCCGAGGACGGCGCCCCCGCCAGCGACCGCCGCGCGGACACCGGCGCGACGCCATCCGGCCCGACTGCGCAGACCCGTCCGCAGGGCGGGCAGCAGCACCAGGACCGCGACCACGCCGAACAGCACGTCCGCCGGCACGAGCTTGGTGGGGACCTGGAGGCGGGTGCCCATCACCCAGTGGAACGGGTCGACCATCATCCCCGCGTCCCGGCGGCGGCACGGTGCGCACGCCGCAGTTCCCAGAGGTGTCGCGGGCGGAGCCCGGGCAGGTACGCGCCGGCCAGCGCTCGGGCGACCCGCGGCACGTGCAGCGGGGTCGGCACCACCAGCCAGAGCGGTTCGTGCCGCGCGCCGAACTTCTCCTTGAAGCGCTGCAGCGACCGGAACCCGTACGCCGGCTCGAGCACGCGGGCGAGCAGCCGTGAGCCACGGTCCAGCACGGCACGCGACGCCGGGTCGTGCGCGGCGAGCGGCGTGCCGGACAGGCTCAGCGTGGTGAGCCCGGCCTCGCGCGACCGGAGGGCGGTCCTGGCGATGAGGAACTCGACCACGCCGGGCATGCCGTCCTCGCCGCGACGCATCACGTCGAGGGTGTAGCCGGTGAGCGTGCCGCACGAGTACACGGGCAGCCAGCTCGTCACCGCGACGACCCGCTCCTCGGCGTCGATCGCGAGCGCGAGTCGTACGTCCGGGTCGTCGAGCTCGCGGAAGCCGCCGAGCGTGAAGCCCATCTCGGGCAGGCGGCGGTCGGCGGCCCACCGGGTGCAGATCGCCTCGACCTCGGCGCGACGAGCGAGGTCGAGCTGCTCGAAGCTGGTCCACTCGTCGCGGACGCCCTCGCGGTCGGCGCGGTTCGAGGCGGTCCGCAGGTCCTGCCGGCGCTTGCCGCGCAGGTCGAATGTCGTGACGTCGAGGACGGCCTCGACACCGACGGGCAGCGCGGTCCAGCCCTCCGGCACCAGGATCGCCCGCACCGGGTCGTGCACGCTCGTGAACGCCGGGGTCCAGCCGTTCTCCTCGCAGTGCACCGCGAACGCGCTGATCACCGCGGCACGGTCAGCGGCGCCGCACACGGGGTCGGAGACCGTCAGCGCGACGTCACCGCGCACGCGGTACGCGACCGCGCCGAGTCCGTCCGGGTGCGACCAGACGGCGTTGCCGTGCCAGGTCCCCATGTGGCCGAGCGAGCCCGCGTCGCTCCCGCGCAGCATCGATACGAGCGCCGCGTGTCCGGACGCGGCCCGGAACGGCGCGCGGACGAGCCGTCCGCGCAACGTCAGGATCGCGAGCAGGACCGAGGCGGGCACCAGCCACGCCCCGAGGAGCGTGACCTGCCACTCGAGCGCGTCCAGTCCGAGCCCCTGCCACTGCACCGAGGAGTCGGTGAGCGGTTCGATCAGGAAGACGTCGGCGAGCACCGCGGTCAGCACGACGAGGACGACGGCCGCCACGAGGATCCCGGCCCGCCGCCCGTGGTGCACGAGCCAGGCCGCGACGAGCAGCAGCACGCCGGTGAGCACGACGGCCTGGTCCGTCATCGCGTCGGCGAACGGGGAGAGCACCCCGTCCGGGTCCGGCACGACGAGCGTCACCAGGGTCCCGCCGCCGAGGGCGACGAGCGTCGCCACGACGACGGTCCTGGCCGTCAGACGGTCGCGGCTGACCGGACGGGAGGCCCGGTGCGCGACGAGCGCGCCGGCTGCGGTCCCGAGCAGGGCACCGAGGGCGCGGGTCACGTCGGAGCCGTGCCCGGCGAAGAGCAGGAGGGTCAGCGTGACCGTCCACAGCACGGCACGCACCCGCCACCGCGCCTGGGTGGGCATGCCGGCCGACGCGGCGGCGAAGAGGGCGACCGCGACCACCGAGGGGGCCAGGAGCGGCTGCCCGTGCACCTCCTCGGCGTGCGCCTCGCCGAGTGCCGACCCGACGGAGACGGCCAGCTGGGTGGCCAGCATGGCGATCGTCGGGACGGCGACCGCGACGACCGCCGTCCGGATCGACCCGAGCGTCCGTTCGGCGACCGCGGCGGCGAGGACCGTCGCGACGAGCGCGATGCAGGCGACCGGCGGGTGGTGCGGGAAGTCGGGCTCGGCGTGCGAGAGCCGTGCGCCGACGACGAGGACGACGATCGCCCCGGTCATGACCAGGGAGACGGGGTACCGGCGGAGCCGGGCGAGGACGGGACGGAGTGCCACGACATCATCACAGCCGGTCGGCGGCCGCAGGACATCGACCACAGGAGTGAACCCGGATGGCCGGTCGGCCATCGATCGGTGGCCGACGGACGGGGCCCGGCACGGTGCGACGAGGGTCATCGGGCCACCGGCAGGTGTTCGACGGGCAGGCGGAGGTCCAGGACGAAGCCGCCGTCGGGGGTCTCGCTGGCCTCGAGCGAGCCGCCGAGCAGGGACGCGCGTTCGCCGAGCCCGATGAGGCCGAGGCCGGAGCCGGGCAGCTCGAGCCGCGCGGACGCCGGCGGGCCGTTCGCGACGCGGACGGCGACGACGCCGTCGACGACCTCGCCCGTCACGCGGACCGAGGCCCCGGGGGCGTGCTTCCGGACGTTCGTCAGGGCTTCCTGCACGAACCGGTAGACGGCGCGCTGGACGGGCTGCGCGAGCGACTCAGGCAGGTCGACGGCGACCGCGGTGTCGAGCCCGGACGCCGCGACCAGCCGGTCGAGGTCGGCCAGCACCGGCTGCGGGGCGAGCTGCCGGTCGGTGCCCCCGGCGGCACGGAGCACCTGGACCATCTCCCGCAGCTCCTGCAGCGTCACGACGCAGAGCTGTCGGATCGTCCGGGCGAAGCCGCGCTCGGCGTCGTCGCGGCCGGCCATCTGCATGGCGCCGGCCTGCACGGCGATGAGCGTCACCTGGTGCGACACGACGTCGTGCATCTCCCGCGCCAGCAGCGCTCGCTCGCGGGAGAGCGCCACGGCGGCGGCCTGTCGCCGTTCCTCGGCGCGGGCGGTGTCGCGTTCGACGAGCCGCTCGGTGAGGCGGTGCCGGGTCTGGGCGAGCAGGCCGACGGACAGCGGGCCGACCGCGAAGATCAGGGCGTAGATGATCGAGACGATGACGTCCTCGAGGTTCTGCGGAGGACCGACGAACCCGCCGAAGCCGACGAACTCGACGACCGCGGCGAGCAGCATCACCCACCGCCGTTCGGTGCGCTGCCCGATCGTGAACAGGGCCACCACCGACGCGACGACCGCCGAGCCGATGAACAGCCCGGGCACGGTGAGCGCGAACGCCGTCACCGGCAGCCGTCGACGCACCAGCAGTGCCGCGGCGGCGAGGAGCGACATCGACGTCTCGAAGGTCGTCGCACCCGTGATGTCGAGCACGGCGTCCCCGACCGCGGCCGCGACGAAGAACGCGTCGACCAGCCACCACGGTGGACGGTGACCACGGAGCCAGGTGAAGCCGGCGTCGACGACGTGGTCGAGCCTCCTGTCCGTCGTGGCGAGCAGCCGGCCGAGGCCCGACCTACGCACGGAGCAGTCCCGCCGCCGCCGCACGGAGTGCGAGCTGGACGCGACTGGTGACGCCGAAGGCGGCGAGGAGGGCGCGGACGTCCTCCTTGACGGTGCCGTGGCTGACGCCGATGCGCGCGGCGATCTCCGGGTTGCTGACGCCGTCGGCGACCAGCTGGAGGACCGTGCGCTCCCGGTCGGTCATCGGCGGCACCTCGGCCGCGGCGACCGACGGCGCGAACAGCCGCGCGCGGTCGAGTTCGGACGCCAGCACGACTCCGCCGGCTGCCAGGACTCTCACGTACTGGGCCAGGCCCTCGGGGTCGGTGTCCTTGAGCAGGAAGCCCGCGGCGCCGAGCTCCATCGCCCGGCCGAGGTGCTCGGCGGCGTCGAACGTCGTGAGCATCGCGACCGCCGGCGGGTCCGGGAGGGCCGTGATCGAACCGAGCAGGTCGAGTCCGTCGACCTGCGGCATGCGGACGTCCAGCAGCACCACGTCGGGGGCGTGCGCCGTGACGACGGTCATCGCGTCCACGTCGGAGGTCGTCGCGACCACCTCGATGTCCGGTGCCGCGCCGAGGATGAGCTCGAAGCCGTACCGGACCAACGCCTCGTCGTCGACGATCACCACGGAGATCACGGCCACATCCTGGCATGGCTCCTCGACGGCACATCGACGTCCCGCTCAGCAATCGCTACTGTGAAGGAACTGGTCATGTCCGCACAGGACCACCGGGCCGACCACTTCCCGACCGCAACGGAGCACGAGAGAGCGATGACGAGCCGCATCACCGAGGGCGCGGAACCGAAGCACCAGCAGCTGCGCCGGATCCTGCTCGACCTCGCCACCGTCCGGCTCGCCCCGGGGGCTGCGATCCCGTCGGAACGCCAGCTCATCGCGGAGTACGGCGTCTCGCGGATCACGGTGCGGGAGGCGCTCGGGCAGCTCGTCAACGAGGGCTACCTGGAGCGGGTCCGCGGCAAGGGCACCTTCGTGGCGCACCGGCCCGTGCAGTCGACGCTGCACCTGGCGTCGTTCACCGAGGAGATGCGGGCGATGGGGCACGCCCCGACGACCGTCGTCCTCGTGCGCGAGGAGCGGGTGCCGCCGGCCGACACCGTCGCAGCGCTGCGGCTGGGGGAGTCCGACACGGCGTACCACCTGAAGCGGCTGCGCATGGCCGACGGAGCGCCGGTGTCGATCGACGACGCGTGGCTCGTCGCGGACGCGTTCCCCGGGCTCCTCGACCACGACCTGTCCGGCTCGGTCTACTCGCTCATCGCGTCGGAGTACGGCACGCCGATCGACCGCGCGCAGCAGACCGTCGCGGCGAACCCGGCGGCGGACGACGTCGCGACGCTGCTCGGCACGCGGACCGGCGCTCCCGTCCTCGAGTTCGACCGGGTGTCGTACGCGGGGGAGCGGCCGGTCGAGCACACGCGGAGCTGGTACCGCTCGGACCGCTACCGCGTGCAGATGGAGGTCACGGCGACCCAGCCGCCGCGGTAGGCGCGGGCGGCACACCTGGTCCGCCGCCGCTCGACGACGTCACGGCCCTGGCGACGGTCCACGCGTGCGTGGACGCGTGACGTGTCGCCAGGGCCGTGCGATCGGCGGGTGGTCAGACCCGGAAGAGGGTGTCCCCGTTGGCGACCGTGGTGCCGACGGCGTCCTGCGCGACGGAGTCCGGCGCGGAGCCGAGCACGACCACGGGACACACCGGCGAGTAGCCGGCGGCGATGATCGTCGCCGGGGTGAAGCGCACGACGGGGTCGCCGGCCGCGACCGTGTCCCCCTCGGCGGCGAGGAGCTCGAAGCCCTCGCCGGCCATCTTCACCGTGTCGATGCCGACGTGCACGAGGAGGTCCGTCCCCGCAGCACCCTGCAGCGCGAACGCGTGCGGGTGCAGCTTGACGATCACGCCGTCGACCGGGGCCACCGCGGTCACCGCGACGTCGGAGGACGACGGGTCGACCGCGACGCCGGCACCGACGAGCTGGCCGGCGAACACCGGGTCCGGCACCTCGGCGAGCGCGACGACCGGACCCGCGAACGGCGTCCGGACCGCCGTCACAGTTCGTCCTGGATGTCCTGCGCGAGGTTGTCCGCGATCGGGCCGACGATGACCTGCCACCCGGTGCCGCCACCGACGACGGCCTGGGCGCCTGCGGCCTGCAGCGCGCCCTTGTCGACGAGGTCACCGTCCTCGACCTCGACGCGGAGGCGCGTGATGCAGCCCTCGACCTCTTCGATGTTGTCGGCGCCGCCGAGCGCGGCGATGATGTCGGCTGCCTTGATGTCGGCCATCTGTTTCCTCCTCGTTGCGGGTGCGCGTCCAGGTTGACAGGTCGTGCACGGTCATCGACACTACGTACTGGTCATGACCGGACAGGACCGGGCCTGGCGACAAGCCGAGGCTACCTGCGCCAGCCGGACGACTCAACCCACCCCGACAGCTCCACCCGATGACGAGAGGAACTTGCGATGAGCGCCACCACTGCCACGGAAGTGCCGGAGAAGAAGACGCCGAAGAAGCAGAGCCGGCTCTTCGCGAACGCCCAGCGACTCGGTCGGAGCCTGCTCCTGCCGATCGCCGTGATGCCCGCCGCGGGCATCCTCCTCCGACTCGGCCAGTCCGACATGCTCGGCGCGATCCCCGGCTTCGAGAAGGGTGCGACGATCATCGCGGCCGCCGGCAACGGCGTGTTCACGTGGCTGCCGCTCCTGTTCGCCGTCGGCATCGCGATCGGCTGGGCGAAGAAGTCCGACGGCACCACGGCGCTCGCCGCGGTGGTCGGCTACATGGTCATGTACCAGGTGTTCGCGGCGATGTCGCCGATCGTCCTCGCGGGCGTCAAGGACGCGAACGGCGCGCAGGCGACGATCAACTTCGGTGTCCTCGGCGGCATCGTGATGGGGCTCGTCTCCGCGTGGCTCTGGCAGCGGTTCCACCGCACGAAGATGCCCGACTTCCTCGGCTTCTTCTCCGGTCGTCGCCTCGTGCCGATCCTCACCGCCGTCGCCGGTCTGGTCATCGCCGTGCTGATGTCCTTCGTGTACCGCTACTTCGACATCGCCCTGACGGCTGCCGGCCAGGCGGTGGCGGACAACGCCGTCATCGGCGGCGGGATCTTCGGTTTCGTGAACCGCATGCTCATCCCGATCGGGCTGCACCAGCTGCTCAACTTCTTCCCGTGGTTCCAGCTCGGCAGCTTCACGACCGGTGGTGTGACCTACCACGGTGACATCGCCCGCTTCCTCGCGGGGGACCCGACCGCCGGCATCTTCCAGACCGGGTTCTTCCCGATCATGATGTTCGCGCTCCCGGCCGGTGCGCTGGCGATCTGGCGCAACGCCAAGCCGCAGAACCGCAAGCTCGTCGGTGGCATAATGCTCTCCGCCGCGCTCACCTCGTTCGTGACGGGCATCACCGAGCCGCTCGAGTACTCGTTCATGTTCGTGGCGTTCCCGCTCTACATCATCCACGCGCTGCTCACCGGCACCTCGCTGGCCCTCGTGAACGCGCTCGGCATCCACGACGGCTTCTCGTTCTCGGCCGGCGCGATCGACTACGTGCTGAACTTCGGCAAGGCCGACGGGGCGATCTGGCTCATCCCGATCGGCCTCGGGTACGCGGTGATCTACTACTTCCTGTTCGGCTGGGTCATCCGGAAGTGGAACCTCCGGACGCCGGGTCGCGAGGAGGACACGATCGCCGAGAACACGATCGACGCGGCCACCAAGGCCTGACGCCGCCCGGTCCGCGACGAGGGGCACGGCACCGCGCACGGTGTCGTGCCCCTCGTGCGTCCTGGCGCGGTGCCGGCGCCGGAGAGAGGAGAATGGCCTGTCGTGGCAGCAGGAGACGATCGACGCAGCACCGACGAGTCGGTCGTGCTCGCGCTCCGGGACGCCGGTCTCGCCTACGGATCCAGGAGGCTGTGGTCCGGACTCGACCTCGACGTCGCCCCCGGCGAGTTCCTCGCCGTGCTCGGACCGAACGGTGCGGGCAAGACGAGCCTCCTCCGCACCGTGCTCGGTCAGCAACGGCTCACGAGCGGCACGATGGCCTTCCTCGGCCAGCCGGTCCGACGCGGGCACCGGAGGATCGGGTACGTCCCGCAGCAGCGCCTCCTCGAGGCCGGTACGCCGCTCCGGGCCCGCGACATGATCGCGCAGGGCGTCACCGGCTCCCGCTGGGGCATCCGCCCGGAGCGCAAGGCGGAACGCGAGCGCATCGACCGCATCGTGGACGAGGTCGGCGCAACGGCCTTCGCCGACGCCCCCGTCGCCGAACTGTCCGGCGGCGAGCAGCAGCGCACCCGCGTCGGCCAGGCGATCGCCGCCGACCCGGCGCTGCTCCTCTGCGACGAACCGCTCATCTCCCTCGACCTCCGGCACCAGCGGGGCGTCACCGAGCTCATCGACCGGCAGCGGCGGGAGCGCGGTGCCGCGGTGCTCTTCGTCACGCACGACGTCAACCCGATCCTCGACGTCGTCGACCGGGTCCTCTACATCGCCGGTGGCCGGTTCCGCATCGGCGCACCGGACGAGGTGCTGCGCGCCGACGTGTTGAGCGACCTGTACGGCACGCCCGTCGACGTCGTCCGGACGATGGGGCGCATCGTCATCGTCGGTGCGAACGACGCCCACGAGCACCGCACCGCCGCCGTCGGAGAGGCCATCTGATGGACATCTGGTCGACCGTCTTCTCGTTCCAGGACTACGGCGAGCTCCTCGCGCTCGTGCGGAACTCGATCATCGCCGGGGCCGTCCTCGGCATCGTCGGCGGGCTCATCGGCCCGTTCGTCGTCGCCCGGAACCTGCCGTTCGCCGTGCACGGCATCAGCGAGCTCTCCTTCGCCGGGGCGAGCGGGGCACTGCTGGTCGGCGTCGACGTCGTGACCGGGTCGCTCGTCGGGTCCGTCGTCGCGGCGGTGCTCATCGGGCTGCTCGGCTCGCGGGCGCGGGACCGGAACTCGATCATCGCCGTCCTCATGCCGTTCGGGTTGGGGCTCGGCATCCTCTGCCTCGCGCTCTACCAGGGGCGCGCGGCGAACAAGTTCGGCCTGCTCACAGGCCAGATCGTCTCCGTGGACCAGCCGCAGCTGCTGTCCCTCGTCATCGTCTGCGCGATCGTCGTCGCCGCCCTGCTGGTGATCTGGCGCCCGCTGATGTTCGCGTCCGTCGACCCCGACGTCGCCGCAGCGGCCGGGGTCCCGGTGCGCACGCTCGCGCTCGTCTTCATGCTGCTGCTCGGACTGGCGACCGCGGTGTCCGTGCAGATCGTCGGCGCCCTCCTCGTGCTGTCGCTGCTGGTCACGCCGGCCGCCGCCGCGCTCCGCCTCACCGTGCACCCCGTCCTGGTGCCGGTGCTGAGCACGGTCTTCGCGGTCGTGTCCGTCGTCGGGGGCATCCTGCTCGCACTCGGCGGCGGCCTGCCGATCAGCCCCTACGTGACGAGCATCTCGTTCGCGATCTGGGTGGTGTGCCGCGTCGTCGGACCGCGCCGTCGACGTCGCGACCACGCTCCGGCTGCGACGACGGCCTGACCGGGCGCAGGTCCGGCCCGTGCTGAGGTGACGAGGCCCCGCCAGGCCGAGCCGTGCCTCCAGGCCGAGTCGTGCCGCAGGCCGAGACCGGCCGCCGGTCCGACTTGCGACACGCCCGGACCTCCCGTAGTGTTGGTGGCTGGTCCGTGCCTGCACGGACCCGTTGTTCAGCCCTCCGTCCGTCGCGACCGCCGCGGACCGGGTGGGCGGCACGCACACCCCCCTCGCACTCCACCGTCCGGTGGTCGTGCGCGTGCGTGCCAGGCAAGTGACCTTGGGTGTGGCCGATCGGCCGCACGGTAACCATCAGGAGGAAACCATGGCAGCAGTGTGCCAGGTGACCGGAGCCACCCCCGGCTTCGGACACAACATCTCGCACTCGCACCGCCGGACGAAGCGTCGCTTCGACCCGAACGTGCAGAAGAAGACGTACTACGTGCCCTCGCTTCGTCGTAACGTCACGCTCACGCTCAGCGCGAAGGGCATCAAGGTCATCGACGCACGCGGCATCGAGTCCGTCGTCAAGGACCTCCTGGCCCGTGGGGAGAAGATCTGATGGCCAAGAAGGGTCAGGACGTCCGTCCGATCATCAAGCTCCGCTCCACGGCGGGCACCGGGTTCACCTACGTGACCAAGAAGAACCGTCGCAACAACCCGGACCGTCTCGTGCTGAAGAAGTACGACCCGGTGGTCCGCAAGCACGTCGACTTCCGTGAGGAGCGCTAAGCATGGCGAAGAAGAGCAAGATCGCGAAGAACAACCAGCGCGCCGAGGTCATCGCGCGCTACGCCGAGCGTCGTCTCGAGCTGAAGAAGGCCCTCGTGGACCCGAACGGCACGGACGAGTCGCGTGAGGCCGCTCGCGTGGGGCTGCAGAAGCTCCCCCGCGACGCCTCGCCCATCCGCTACCGCAACCGCGACGCCATCGACGGTCGCCCCCGTGGCCACCTCGGTGAGTTCGGCATCAGCCGTGTCCGGTTCCGCGACATGGCGCACCGTGGCGAGCTCCCCGGCATCACGAAGAGCTCCTGGTAAGCACCGCTTCCCGGACGCCCCGTCACCTGTACCGGTGACGGGGCGTCCGTCATTTCGGGGGACATGTTCGTCACATCAGCAACATCTGTCGCTCCGGCACCTCGACAACCCCGGAAATCCGGGCGAGTCGGCAGGTTTCGCCCGGGCCGGCTGGTAGGTTCAACCCGGTTCCACGGGCCCTCGGCCTGCTGGTCCGCCCGCCCGGGGCAACCGCTCAGGGCACCGGGTGCCACGTGCGCCCGACCGATACGCAAGAAGTCCGAGGAGGACACCCAATGGCTGACAAGTCACTGAACCGCACCGAGCTCGTCGCTGCCGTCGCGCAGGAGTCCGGCCAGAGCCAGGCCACCGTCAACGGCGTCGTCGACGCCCTCTTCAGCGTCGTCTCGGGCTCCGTGGCCGACGGCACGAAGGTCACCATCCCCGGGTGGATCGCCTTCGAGAAGACGCACCGTGCCGCCCGCACCGGCCGCAACCCGCAGACCGGCGAGGCCATCGAGATCGCCGCGAGCGACTCGGTCAAGGTCAGCGCCGGCTCGAAGCTCAAGGCAGCGGTCAAGTAGGACTGCTCCGGCACGAAGGGGACGGCGTCATGCCGTCCCCTTCGTCGTTCCCGGTGTGGGCACGGCGGTCTCGTCGTTGCCGGTGGGCGTCGTCACGTCGTCAGTCTGCGCCGGCTCGTCGTTCCTGTGGGCGTCGCGGTCTCGTCCACAGGTGCGGGGATCGATTCTGTCGGCGGTGGGGCTCGCCCGTAGGCTGTCCTGGTGAACCGGATCGCGCGCGTCAGCGGCCCAGCCGTGCTCGTGCTGGTCGCGTTCGTCGCGCTCCTCGTGGCGCTCGTGATCGGCGGGGGAGCGACGCCTGCGCTCATCGCGGACCCGGGCGCGGCCGTGCGGTTCGGGCTCCCGATCGCTCGGGTGTTCGTCGACCTGTCGGCCGCGGCGACGATCGGCGGGCTCGCGCTCGCGACCGTCGGACTGTCCCGGAGCGCTCCGGAGTGGAACCGCGCCGTCGACGTGGCCGCCGCGTCCGCCGGCGTGTGGACGGTAGCCTCCGCCGTCACGACGTTCTTCACGTTCCTCAGCGTCGCCGGGTCGAAGGTCAGCCTCGACGAGCAGTTCGGGCAGTCGATGGGGGTGTTCCTCACCGGCACCGACCTCGGCCTCGCGTGGCTGGTGACGGTGCTCGTCGCCGCGGCGGTGACGGTGCTGTGCTTCGCCGTCCGGTCCCGCGGCATGGTCGCACTCACCACGGGCGTCGCGATGATCGGCCTCATCCCCCTCGCGCAGCAGGGGCACGCTTCCGGCACCGCGAGTCACGATGCAGCGGTCACGGCCCTCGGCCTGCACCTCGTCGGTGCCGCGCTCTGGGTCGGCGGACTCCTCATGCTGGTGCTCGTCCGCGGGCTCGTCCCCGGTGACCGACTGGCGGCCGTCGTCGGACGGTACTCCAGCATCGCCCTCGGCTGCTTCGTCCTCGTCGCGGTGTCCGGCGTCGCCTCCGCGCAGATCCGGGTCGGGGCGCTGACGAACCTGTTCTCCCCGTACGGTGTCCTGATCCTCGTGAAGGTCGGTGCGATCGTCGCGATGGGCGTCCTCGGCGTCGTGCAGCGGCGACGGACCATCACGGACCTCGTCGCCGACCCCGCACGGTCCCGCCCCTTCTGGACCCTCGTCGTGGTGGAGCTCGCGGTGATGGGGGTCGCGTCCGGGTTCGCCGCCGCGCTCGGGCGGACGGCGCCCCCGGTCGACCAGATCGCGCTCAGCAAGACGACGAACCCGACACCGGCGGAACTCCTCACCGACGACCTGCTCCCGCACGCCCCCGGGCCGTGGGGGTGGCTGACGGCGTGGAACATCGACCTGTTCTGGCTGATGGCCGCCGTCCTGCTCGCGGCGACCTACGCTGCCGGGGTCGTCCGGCTGCGTCGTCGCGGCGTGCGGTGGCCGGTCCGGCGGACGGTGGCGGCGGCGATCGCCGTCGTCTGCCTGGTGGTCGCGACGTCCGGCTCGCTGCACGACTACGACCGGTTCCTCGTCTCCGCGAACGTCGGCGCCCACGTGCTGCTCGGGCTCGTCGTGCCGGCACTCGCCTGGGTGGCGGCGCCGGTGCAGCTCATCCGCGCGGCGGTCCTGCCGCGCGACGACGACAGCACCGGGGTCCGCGAGTGGACCGGCGTGCTCGTCGACAACGCCGCGGTGCGGTACCTCGTGCAGCCGTTCCCGGCGTTCCTGCTCCTGGCGGCCATCTGGTGGGCGTTCTACGACACGCAGGCGCTCCGGTGGTCCGCCTCGGACCCGATCGGCCGCACGGTGACGGACGTCGTCTTCCTGCTCGTCGGGCTCCTCGCGCTGCCGACGCTCTGCACGCCCGTGGCGGCCGGTGCGCGAACGGCCTCCGTCCCGGCGTTCCTCGTCCGGATCGTCGGCGGCGTCGTCGTGGCCGCCGGGCTCGTGTCGCTCGGCGTCGCGATGCAGGGGCCGCTCGGGCTGCTGCAGGCGTCGTGGTTCGGGGCGATGGGACGCACGTGGGGGCCGCTCCCGCTGGTCGACCAGGCACGCGGGGGCGTCGTGCTCGTCGTCGCCGGGGTGCTGCTGCTCGTCGCGGTGGTCGTCGTGGGGCTGGTGCGGGTGCGTCAGGACCGTGCCGGAGCCGGAGCCGGAGCCGGAGCGGGTGCGGGCGCGGGTGCCGGTGCCGGTGTTGATGCTGGGGCACCTGGTGCTGCTCGTGTGTCTGCGGTCGGGGGTGCTCGTCCCGCTGCTGCCGGCGGCGGGCCCCGTCGGACCGGCACTCGGCCGGCGGTGCCGGACGACGACTTCGACGAGGTCAGTGCGGACTCCGAGACGAGCAGCCCGTGAGCGTCGAGCTGAGCACCGAGCAGCGGGCCGTCTTCGAGTACATCGAGTCGACGCGCGACCACGTGTTCATCACCGGTCGTGCCGGCACCGGCAAGTCGACGCTGCTGAACCACCTGTCCTGGAACACCGAGAAGCAGGTCGTCATCTGCGCCCCCACCGGCGTCGCCGCGCTGAACGTCGGCGGGCAGACGATCCACTCGCTCTTCCGACTGCCGATCGGCCTGATCGCCGACACCGAGCTCCGGCAGGGCCCCGACACCCGCAAGCTGCTCAACACCGTCGACACGCTGGTCATCGACGAGGTCTCGATGGTCAACGCGGACCTGCTCGACGCGATGGACCGGTCGTTGCGGAAGGCGCGCGGGCGGCAGTTCGAGGCGTTCGGCGGCGTGCAGGTGGTGATGTTCGGCGACCCGTACCAGCTCCCTCCGGTGCCCGGCGACGCCGACGAGCGCGCCTACTTCACCGACCACTACCGGTCACTGTGGTTCTTCGACGCGAAGGTGTGGCTCGAGGCCGAGCTCAACATCATCGAGCTCGCGACCGTGCACCGGCAGCGCGACGACGCCTTCGCCGCGATGCTCACCGCTGTTCGGCACGGGCGGGTCACGGCGGACATCGCGAACCGGCTCAACGAAGCCGGAGCGCGGCCGGCCCCGGAGGACGCGATCACGTTGGCGACGCGGAACGACACCGTGGCGAAGATCAACAAGGCCGCGCTCGACCGGCTCCCCGGCCGGACGAAGACCGCACGGGCCGACGTCAACGGCGACTTCGGTGGTCGGAACTTCCCCGCCGACGAAGCCCTCGAGCTGAAGCCCGGCGCGCACGTGATGTTCCTGCGCAACGACCCGGACCAGCGCTGGGTGAACGGCACGCTCGGCATCGTCCAGACCATCCGGGACACCGTGTGGGTCGACGTCGACGGGGAGTCCTTCGAGGTCCAGCCGTCCGTCTGGGAGAAGTTCAAGTACTCCTACGACGCCGACAAGAAGGAACTCAAGAAGGACACCGTCGGGGAGTTCCAGCAGTTCCCCCTGCGCCTGGCCTGGGCCGTCACGATCCACAAGTCGCAGGGCAGCACGTACGACCGTGCCGTCATCGACCTCGGCAACCGGGTGTTCAGCGCGGGACAGACCTACGTCGCGCTGTCGCGGTTGACCTCACTGGACGGGCTGTACCTCAGTCGGCCGCTGCGGCCGCAGGACATCATCGTGGACCTCGACGTCCGGCGCTTCATGTCCGAGGCGCCGCGGATCGTCGCCACGCAGCTCGAGGCCGCGACGGGCGAGAGCAGCCCCGAGGCCTGAGCGCGCGCGGGTGCGCGCGTGTGTGCGTGCGTGCGCGTGTGTGCTTGGACGGCGCCCGACTCGGAACGACATCGTCGCTGTCGTACGACAACGCCGATGTCGTTCCGAGTCCGGCCGGCCACTTGCACACGCAACGAACGACGGGGTCGATGTCGTACGACATCGACCCCGTCGTTCCGAGTCGACCCAGGAGCGCGAGCGCACCCGACCCAGGAGCGCGAGCGCACCCGACCCAGGAGCGCGAGCGCACCCTGTCAGCCCAGCCCAACTCAGGCGCGCGAGCGCACCCCGGTCAGGCGTTGGAAGCGCGCAGTGCGCGGATGTTCTGCCGGTCGGCGCCGAGCCCGGTGAGGAGCAGGACGACACCGACGATGGCGTTGAAGACGTTGTCGGTGGTGTTCAGCGCGAAGACGTTCGCCGAGGTGCCCGAGAACACGAAGCCGTACACCGCGAGCACGACGAGCACGACGCCGACGAAGCGGTTGACGTTGCGGGAGCCGATCGTGTTGCCGAGGCCGACGATGAAGAACGCGGCCGCGAGGATCGTCCACAGGAAGGCCAGGGCCGGGTTCACGGAGAAGGAGTCCCAGAGCATGCCGCCCTTGTCCCCGAAGAACGCGTGGCCGGCGTCGCCGGCGAAGAAGAACCCGAGGACGCCCCAGATGGCGAGCAGCGTACCGACGGTCAGCGCGAGGGCGCGGTTCGGCGATGCGATGATGCTCGGTTCCTTGACGGCCACTTCGGTCTCCTCTGCTTGCGCCACGAGGTCCGTCGTGGCTGACTCCTGCGGCGCGGTGCGGACACCCTGCCGGAACAGGCCGATCGGTGCCTGCTTCCCAGCATTCGACCGGCCCGCCAACGGTATCGTGTCCGACCCCGACCGACCCAATCGGTGATCGGTCGATCGACCGGTGTCCCGACCCGGCCGGAGTGCCGCGACGAGGCGGACGACCAGACCCGCGACGACGACCCCGAGGAGGACGATCCCCGTGACCCGCACGCCGGAGCGCACCGCTCCCGACCCGCGCGAGGACGGGCGCGGACCGAGCGTCTCACGTCGGATGCGGTGGGCTGTGTTGGCGGCTCTGGGGTTCGTGATCGTGCCTTCCGTCTATGCGGTCGCCGTGTTGACGCCGTTGGGGCAGCGGGTCGAGGACTCCGCACTCGGCGGTGTCCGGTCGAGCGACCTGTTCGGGTCGGACACCGCGCTCAACGTCATCTCGGTCCCGGTGATCCTGCTGCTCGTGGTGGTGATCGCTGCCGTGGCGTTCGCACGGAGGCGGCTCGCCGTCGGACTGGCGGCTGGCGTCGTGGTCCTCGCCTCGGCGAGCACCTCCACGGTACTCAAAGACCTCGCTGTGCGCCCGCAGATAGCCGGGTCGACGACACCGAACTCGTTCCCGTCCGGGCACGCGACGATCGCGATGGCCGCGCTCTTCGCGGTGCTCATGGTCACCCCCCGCCGCTTCCGGTCGATCGTGCTCGTCATCGGCGCGGCCTACGCGGTCTTCGTCGCCAACCAGACGGTGGTGTACGGCTGGCACCGCGTGAGCGACATCGTCGGGGCGTGCGCGGTGGCGTTGTTCTGGCTGGGGATCGTCCGCGCGGTCGGACCCCGGGTCGACCGGGGTGCCCGGGGTGACCGGGACGGCCGACGTGGACCGCGTCGGGTCGTGACGGCCGTCCTGCTGGTGGCGACGGGTGTGGTCGCGGCCGTGGGCGTCGCGGCGGTGGTCGTGGCCGTGTCCAGGGGCAGCGCGGGCGACCACGAGGCGATGCTCGTCGCCGGGCGCATGGCGTCGTCGGCGAGTGTGCTGCTCACGGTGACCGCGGTGTGGCTGGCGGACGGCATGCACCACGTGGCCCGCACGACGGACACGAGCGGGATCCCGGCACCCGTCTGAGCCGAGCACTCGCGGGAATGCCCCGGGTGCGGTACGTTGTACCCGGTAGTTCGATGCAAACGCATTGATCTCACGGAAGGCGACACCATGCAGTTCGGCATCTTCACGGTCAGTGACGTCACGACCGACCCCACCACCGGTTCCACCCCGGACGACACGCAGCGCGTCCGCGACATCATGACCATCGCCGAGCACGCCGACCAGGCCGGCCTCGACGTCTTCGCCACCGGCGAGCACCACAACCCGCCGTTCGTCGCGTCCTCGCCGACGACGATGCTCGGGTACCTCGCCGGCCGCACGAAGCAGATCACGCTGTCCACCTCGACCACCCTGATCACGACGAACGACCCCGTGCGCATCGCCGAGGAGTACGCGATGCTCCAGGTCATCTCCGACGGTCGTATGGACCTCATGATGGGCCGTGGCAACACCGGCCCGGTCTACCCGTGGTTCGGGCAGGACATCCGGCAGGGCGTGAACCTGGCGATCGAGAACTACGCGCTCGTCCGCCAGCTCTGGGAGAACGAGGTCGTGAACTGGCAGGGGAAGTTCCGCACGCCGCTGCAGGGCTTCACGTCGACCCCGCGTCCCCTCGACGGCGTCGCACCCTTCGTCTGGCACGGCTCCATCCGCACCCCGGAGATCGCCGAGCAGGCCGCGTACTACGGCGACGGCTTCTTCCACAACAACATCTTCTGGCCGATCCAGCACACCGCACAGATGGTCGGCCTCTACCGGCAGCGCTTCGAGCACTACGGTCACGGCGCAGCCGACCAGGCGATCGTCGGGCTCGGCGGGCAGTTCTTCGCCCGGAAGAACTCGCAGGACGCCGTCGACGAGTTCCGCCCCTACTTCGACAACGCCCCGGTCTACGGACACGGTCCCTCGATGGAGGACTTCGCCGCCCAGACGCCGCTCACCGTCGGGTCGCCGCAGCAGGTGATCGACCGGTACGCCGCGATGAAGGACAGCGTCGGGCACTACCAGCGCCAGCTCTTCCTCGTCGACCACGCCGGGCTGCCGCTCAAGACGGTGCTCGAGCAGATCGACATCCTGGCCGAGGAGATCGTCCCCGCGCTCCGCACGATCAACGACGAGGGGCGCCCGGCGAACGTGCCGTCGAACCCGCCGAGCCACGCCGAGCGCGTCGCGGCGGCACGGCTCGCCGGGACGGCCGGCAGTGACCACGTCGCCGCGGTCGACGAGTTCACGGGCGCGTCGGTCTAGTCCGGACCAGCTGCCGGACGGGAGGCCCGGTGCCAGCTGGCACCGTCCCTCCAGGCACGGCCGGCCCGCCGCTGGCGCGTCGCGCCGGTACCGGCTGGAGGGGCCCACCTCCCGTCCGTCTCGGCGTGCTTCCGGTCCCTACGCGCGGTCCGACACGGCGGTGGGGACGACGGCACGCGGAGGCTCGACCGGCTTCGCAGGCAGGAGCTTCAGCCCGACCACGCAGCCGACGATCCCCGCGATGAACACCACGCGGAGGACCGTCACCGGCTCGTCGCCGGTCGCCATGCCCCACAGCACGGTGAGGGCCGCGCCCGTCCCCGTCCAGACTGCGTAGGCGGTGCTGATCGGGATGTGCCGGAGCACGTACCCGAAGGCCACGAGGCTGACGACGATCGTGGCGGCGAAGACGAGCGTCGGTCCGAGCCGGGTGAACCCCTGGCTCTGGCCGAGTGCCGTCGCCCAGACCGTCTCGAGTGCGGCGCTGACGAACAGCACGACCCATGCCACCTCAGCTCACCACCTTGAGGCCGACCACGCACGCGACGAGGCCGAGGACGAGCGCGACACGACCGACGGACGCGGCCTCCTGTCGCCTGGCGATCGCGACGAGCACGGTCAGGGACGCACCGATGCCGACCCACACCGCGTAGGCCGTGCCGACGGGGATCGCGGTCATCGCGAACGCCAGCCCGGCCATGCTCGCGGCCATGCCGAGGACGAAGACGATCGTCGGCACCACCTTCTTGAAGCCGTTCGACATGCCGAGCGCGGTGGCCCACACCGCTTCGAGCACCCCGGACAGGATCAGGACCACCCAGGTCATCGTGCCTCCTCCGAGAGTCGCACGAGTGTGCGACAACCTCTGTTCTAGCACGAGTTCGTACAGTCGTGCCACAATGACCGGGTGACGCGCAGCATCGACCTCGAAGAGCGCCGTCGCACCGTGTCCGAGGCGGCGTGCCGCGTCCTGGCACGGGACGGCCTCGGCGCGCTCAGCGTGCGGAACGTCGCGGCCGAGGCGGGACTCGCCCCGAGCACCGTGCGGTACACGTTCCCCACGCAGGCGAGCGTCCGCGAGCACGCGCTGACCCTGGTGTTCGACGGCACGGCAGCGCGGATCGACGCGCTCCCCGCACACCTGACGGGCACGGACTTCGCCCACGCGGTCCTCGTCGAGCTGCTCCCGCTCGACGAGGAACGGCGCATCGAGCTCGACGTCTACCTGGCCCTCGGCACCGCGGCGTTGACCGACCCGGAGCTCCGGCCGATCCACGACCGGGTCGTCGAGGAGATGCGGCGGTGGTGTGCGCGCATCCTCGACGCGGTCGGTGTCCCGGCGGCCGACCTGGAGGTCGAGATCCGGCGGTTGCACGCGCTCGTCGACGGGCTGGCGCTGCACGTGGTCCGACTCGATCCGGGCGGCGACGCGAGCTGGGCGATCGACCTGCTCGACCGGCACGTGGCGGCGCTCGCGGCGCACTGATGCGCGCCCCGCTCGCGCCGCTCCGAGCGGCTGTGCGGGCTTACCGAACGGGTGCGCGGTCGTCGTCGACGGTCGATATTCCAGTCTGTTCGTATACCGGAAAGCTGCCTTGCATCTGATGTTTCACCTCCCCTAACGTGCTTCTCGACCGCACTGCCGCGGTCTCCTCAGATCGAAGGGGCACGACAATGACGAACACAGAAGCCATCAGCATGACCGTCGCCGGTTCGACGGGTCGGTTCGCGCCGCGGGTCGACTTCCTCGACGCTCCGCCGCGCGAGGCCAACTGGGCGATCGCCGCTGCGGTGGCCGCCATCCTCGGACTCGCAGTCGGCGTCGTCGCCCACATCTGCTCGGTCTGCGATGCCCGATCCGTCGGTGCCTGCATCGATGCCGTCCAGAAGTACTTCGGTAGCGGGTGCTGACAGTGCCCGATCGGCCCCTGGGGTGGGACGTCGACGTGTGGCTCAACCCAGGGGTCGCCCTCCGGGACGGGAGCCTCGTGCGACCCGGTCGTCCCGGACTCCCCGTGAACGAGGACGCGGCGCGTGTCCTCGGGATGCTGACGGAACCGGTCCCCCTGCCGTACGTGGCGCAGCGATCCGCTCGCGACACCGGGGTTCCGCGAGGAGCGGTCGAACGGGAGCTGGACGCGTTCATCCGGAGCCTGTCGACGTACGGGCTGGTGTCGGTGAGCTCCTCCTTCGGCCGCGAACTCCTCGACCGCGTGCTCACGGTGCCGGCCCGGACCCTCGCGATGGTGACGAGGCCGATCGAGTTCGGCCGGCTCCTCCGGTCCTCCCGCGCCTACGCGCCCTCGGTCGGCAACGTCGTCCGAGCCGTCGTCGAAGCACACGCGCTGATCGTGTGGATCATCGTCGTCGGAGGCGTCATCGCCGCCGGTTCGGTCTCGGTCCTGTCACCACTCCCTGCCGACGCGGCCTGGTACCGAGTCGCGATGGTGCACCTGCTGTCGTCCTCGGTCGGGGTGACGTTCCTGCTGTCTGCTTCGGCCCACGAGCTCGCACATCTGCTCGTTGCCCGCATGTGCGGAGTCAGCGGGATGCTCGTCGTCGCTCGCCGTGGCGCCGTTGCCGTCTCCTTCACCGCGCGCAGCCGTCTCCAGGAGGTGGTGGTCGGTGCCGCCGGCCCCCTCGCAGGGCTCGCGGTGTGCGGGTCGGCACTCGCGGTCGTCTTCGGGCTCGCACGCTGGAACGTGGCTTCCGTCTTCGCCGATCCGGTGTCCATCGGCTCGGTCGGCGCGATCATCGTCATCGCGGCAGGGCACCTGTGCGCATCCGTGCCGTGGGCCGCGGACGGCCGTTTGATCTTCCGGAGGTCCGCATGACCCGGTTCCAGGACGGATTGACCGTGGAGGACCTGACGGTCCAGTACCGGGACTTCTCGCTCGCCAGCACGTCCCTGCGTGTCGATCCCGGCGAGTTCGTGGCGCTGGTCGGCACCAACGGATCCGGCAAGAGCACGTTCCTCCGCGCGCTCATCGGGCTCAACCCGCACATGACCGGCGGCACGTCGCTCTGGGCAGGGAGATCCCTCCTGGACCGCTCGCCGGCCGCGCGACTCGACGTCGCCTACGTCAGCGATTCGCGGGACGACTGCATGCCGGGGTTCACCGCGGGGGAGTACTGGAACTACTGCGCGCTCGTCCGGGAGCGAGCCGGCGGGTCGACACGGTCGACCTTCACGAGGCGCGCTTCCGACCTCGCAGTGCGGCTCGACTTCCCGCTCGGTTCGCGCGCGCCGCTCAGGTCGTTGTCGTTGGGAACCGCCAGGAAGGCGCAGATCATCTCGGCGGTCGCTGCCGACCCGGACCTCCTGATCCTCGACGAGCCCTTCATCGGACTCGACTTCATCGCAGCCCGCGCACTCGAGGCACTCCTCGCGGAACTCCGGGACTCCGGTGCGACGGTGATCGCGTCCGGACACGACCTCGGACTCGCTGGGCGACTGGCTGACCGTGTCGCAGTGCTGCACGACGGCGCGGTGCTCCTCGACCACGTCGTGCCGCACCGCGGACAGGTCGACGAGGTCGAGGCGCTGGTGCAGGTCACACTCGAGCGGGCGCGCGCACGAGGAGGCCGCCGATGATCTTCACCTGGACGGCACGGCACATGGCGCGCACCCTGATGCCCGCTGCTGCAGCGCGGCACGACCTCGCTGTGGCCGGAGGGGCGGGAGCAGCCTTCGTGGTCGTCGTGGCCGTGGTCTGTCGGCGAGCGTGGGCCGAAGGAGCCGCCGCTGCGCCGCTGACCCAGGACCTCCTCCGGCTGACGGCGGTCGTCCTCGAGTTCGTGGCAGCCGGAGTGGTCGTCGTCGCAGCCGAACTCGCACGCGACCGGCGCAACAGCGTGGCCCGCGTACTCGACGGGCTGCCGGTGGAACCCCGGACCGCGCGCCTGCTGATCGGCGTGCCGATGTCGTTCGTCCGGGGCGGAGGCACGTTGCTCGCGCTCGCGCCGGGCGTCGCGCTCCTGGTCGGATGTGGCCTCGGAGCGCCGACCGCAGTCGGCCTGGCCGTCGCGTCGTTCGGAGTCGGGCTCGGAGTCATGGGTGCGACGCAGTTCCTCGTCGCGGCGTGCCTGCGCGGACCGCGATGGGACGAGGTCCGGATCCCGGTGGGGATCCTCGCCTGGGCAGCCGCCGTCGCGGTCGAGATCTGGTGCGCGGTCCGGTCGCTCGTCGAGGACGTCCGCTGGTCCGGGCTGCTCGGGCTCCCCGGACTCTTCCACGACGTCGCTTCCGGCAGCGTCCGGATGGCGACGTGGGCCGTCTGCGGAACTCTCGGGACCTGCGGCGTCGTGTTCCTCGTCCTCGCCGCCCGGACGAGCCGGAGTTCAGCGGGTGACCGCGTGCGGCGACCCTGGAACGGAAGCGGTCGATTCGGGCGACTGGTGGGCGAAGGCATCCATGCATCGCGGGATGTGACCCTCGTCGCCAACGGCGCCATCGCGCTGGTCCTGGTCGCGGCCATCTCGATCACCACGTGCGTGGTCCCGTCCGTCACCCGGGAAGCCGCGCTCCCCGCAGCCACCGTGCTCGTTGCGGTCCTGGCGTCGATCCCGGTCCGAGCCGTTCGGGGAACGATGCACCGGCGCTGTCCTCCCGCACGGTCGGCCGGCCTCTCCGCTCCGGCGTTCGGGGCGGGGCAGGGGGTACTCGGGTTCGTGGCGTTCGGCCTGGTCGCTTCGCCCTTCGCGATCGTGCTGGCGAGGTCGTCGACCCTGGCGAGCGTCCTCGACGGAGTCGCTGCCATCACCGTCGGCGCTTCCGTGGCGGTCGCCGGTGCGGCACTCGTGGTGATCCCGAACAGCGATGCGTTCGGCCACGCGCTCGCGGCCGGTCCGACGGCGATCGCAGTGGGCGCGGGGAGCGGTGCGATGGCGACGGCGACGGAGCCGTCAGCACTGATGCTGGTCTCGCCCGTCGCCGTCGTCGCTGCGATCGCCGTGGCCGCGGTGTCCGAGCAGTTCCGTTGGTACGGCCTGAAGAAGAGGAGGAGACGATGAGTACGAGAAGTGTGCGACGCGCGGTGCTGGTGTCCGGCGTCGCCAACGTGGTGACGTGGGGCGCTCTGGTCGTGCTCCTGGGAGGCTCGTTCCTGAGCGTCTCGGAGCAGGCACACGACGCCACGGCGGACGCGTCCTTCCGAGCGACAGTGCTCGGACTCCCGCTGTTCGAGTCGTTCCGGACCTCCGGGCGGCAAGGAGTGCACGTCCTCTGGGGCACGGTGGTCGCGCTCGGGATCACGTTCGCGGTCTCGACGGCGTTGACGATCGGGTGTTTCATCCTCCCGCGAGCGAGGAGGTGACATGGTGCTCTGGGCACTCGCGCTGCTGCTCGGTGCTGTCCTCGAGGTGCTCTGCCGCCCGACGCGGAGCGGGACGCGGACTCCACGAGCCGTGCTGACGGACCGCCTCATGCAGTCGTCGACCGTGCTCGCGGCGACCGGTTCCGCGATGGTCGCGATGGTCGTGCAGTCATCGACGGCAGCCGCGAGTGCCCTCGGAGCCGTGTTCGTCGTCGTGGGCCTCCTCGGCCGTGTCGCTGCGATGCGCACGCTCCGTGCGCGCTTCCAGCTGACGCCGTCGACGGGAAACAACGGCCGGGAGCCGGTGACGGCCGGTCCGTACCGGTGGGTGCGCCATCCTGGCTACTCGGCCCTCATCCTGTACCTGGTGGGCGTGACGCTGCTCCCGGGCTGTTGGCTCGGAGCGCTCTTCGTCCTGCCGGTCGTCGGCGGTGCGCTGCACCGGATCCGCGTCGAGGAGCAGCTGTTGGTGTCCGACTACGGAGACGCGTACCGGGCCTACTCGCGCCGGACGCCGTGGCGGCTCGTACCGGGGCTGCTGTGACGCCGCGGGTCCCGCACGGGGTTCCGTCGTCGCTCGACGTCGACGACCTGAAGTGTGCTCGGGCGTTCTCGGCCCGTCGATCACGCAGGAGGCTGTACTCCGCCGTGCTCCCGGTCGCCCTCCTCACGTTCTCCGGCCTCGTCGGCGCGTGGCTCTACGCCACCTGACCGCACGTCCATCCCCGCGACCAGACCGAGCGGTCGCGCCGCTCCGGCGCCTCACCCACGCGCTCGCGCTCCGCCAGCAGGACACCCCGGTCGCCTATCCTGTCCCGGTGACGACGCCCACCACGACGCCGCCGCAGCCCCGCGCCACCGGCACCGGCAGCGCTCCCGGCCGCGCCCGCAGCCTGACGGGCCCCGGGCTCGTGCTGCTCGCCGTCGTCGCGCTGCTCGGGCTCCGGCTCCTGACCCCCGCTGTCGGCACCGCGGGCCTGCCCGACGTCGTGCAGGACTTCCTGACCCTCGCGATCAGCGTCGTGGTGGAGTCCCTGCCGTTCGTCGTGCTCGGCATCGTGCTGTCGATCGTCGTCGAGGTGTGGGTCCCGCACGGCGCCCTCGAACGCATCCTGCCGACCCGACCGATGCCCCGCCGCGCGGTGATCTCGCTGATCGGCATGCTGTTCCCGGTGTGCGAGTGCGGCAACGTCCCGCTCGCCCGGGGACTGATGCTCCGTGGCTTCACCCCGGCCGAGGCGGTCACGTTCCTCGTCGCGGCGCCCATCCTCAACCCGCTCGTCATCGTCAGCACCGCGCAGGCCTTCGGATGGTCCGGCTGGGTCCTCCCCGTCCGCATCGTCGGCGGCTTCGTCGTGGCGAACCTGGTCGGGTGGATCGTCGCCGCACATCGTCGGCCCACCGACCTGCTGCTGCCCGCGTTCGAGGCGCGCTGCCGTGCGGCGGTCGGCGGTGCCGGCCCGACGAACCGCTGGCGGGAGAGCGCCGCCCAGTTCGGCGGCGAAACCGCGACGATGATGCCCGCGCTCTTCGTCGGCGCGGGGCTCGCGGCCGCGATCCAGGTCGCCGTGCCGCGGAGCACCCTCGTCGCGATCGGCTCGAACCCCGTGCTGTCCGTGCTCGCGATGATGCTGCTCGCCATGACGGTGTCGCTCTGCTCAAACGTGGACGCCTTCTTCGCCCTGTCGTTCGCGTCGACGTTCCTCCCGGGGTCGATCACCGCGTTCCTGATCATCGGCCCGATCATCGACGTGAAGATGATCGCCCTGCTCCGCACGACGTTCCGCACCCGCTTCCTGGTGGTGCTCGCCGTCGTGTGCGTCCTGTTCGCCCTCACCGTCGGGTTGGTGATGAATGTCCTCGTCTGACTCGCGCCGTCCCGCGTTCCTCGGCCTCGGTTCCGTCCTCGCGGTCGCGCTCTGCACGCTCTGGCTCGCCGGCACCCGGCACCTCGACCTCTACATCAACCCGCGGTACGCCGTGTTCACGGTCGTCCTCGCGGCGGTCGCCGTCCCCGCTGCCGTCGCCGGGCTCGTCGTGGTCGCACGCGGCGCGGGCCACACCCACGACCACGCGGGTCCGGACGACGCACCGACGGTCCGGACAGGAGGCGCGACCCGGCTCCTCCGCTCGGCCCTCGTCGGCATCGCGGCCGTCGTCACGATCGGGGTCACCGTGGCCATGCTCGTCCTGCCCCCGGCGACCCTCTCCGCGCGGACGGCGCAGCAGCGCAGCGTCGGGTCCGCGACCCTCTCGGACGCCACCGGCGCGAGCGGCACCGTCGCCCTGCTCGGCAGCGACGCCGTCGACACGTCGGGCTACGGCGTGAAGGACTGGGCCGCCCTCATCCGGCAGACCACCGACACGAGCGCCCTGGTCGGCAAGCGGGTCACCCTGACCGGCTTCGTCGTCCCCGGGTCGGACGGAGCGTTCACGCTGACCCGGTTCGTGATCAGCTGCTGCGCCGTCGACGCCCAGCCCGTCGGCATCGGCGTGGTCACGAGCGGCGCCGTGCCGGACGAGAACGCCTGGGTCACCGTCACCGGGTCTCTCGTCGCCAACCCCGACCAGTCCTCCGACGCCCGCATCGTCATCGGCGCGGCCACGGTGAAGCGGGTCCAGCAACCCGAGGACCCGTATGAGTACTGAGCCCCGACGTCCGGTCGCCCACCGGTTCCGGCGCCGCCTGACCGCCGTCGTGCTGGTGCTCGTCGTGGTGGCGGCGCTCGCCGCGGTCGTCGGCGCGCAGCAGGGCCCACGCCTGCGGTCGGTGTCCTACGACCCGAGCGGCATCGTCTCCCGCCCGGCCCAGCGCGTGATCATCACGGCGAACCAGGCGCTGCAGCGGGTCACGGCAGCGGACGTCACGGTGTCCCCGGCGGCAGCGCACACCGTGACCTCGAGCGGCAACACGGTCGCCGTCGAGTTCGCCGGCCCGCTCGCGTACGACCGCGACTACACCGTGACGGTCGCCGGGGCGCGGGCACCGGGACAGGCCGCTCGGAGCGACCTCCGCGCGACGATCGCGACCGGCACCACCGACGTCCTCGCCCTCGTCCCGGGCACGGGGGGAGCCCAGGACCGGATCGTCCGGCGCTCCCTCGACGCCCCGGGCTCCACCACGGTGTACCGCGGGGAGGGCATCACCGAGTACGTCCGCCTGAGCCGCTCCCTCGTCGTGCTGAGCGACTCCGGCGTCGGCGACTCCCGGATCGACGTCGTGCCGCTCCGGAACGGGGTCCAGGACCCGGAGTCCCCGGTCGAACACATCACGCTGCCGAGTGCCGAGGGGCACGCGGACGCACTGCACGCGGCCGACGACGGCGCCTCGTTCGGCTTCCGGTACGCCGACACGTCGACGGGCGAGTCGCGGGACGTCGGGCTCTACGTCGTCGACCTGACCGGTACGCACCTGCCCGAGCCGATCGCCGCCGCGGACGGCAAGCCGACCATCGGCGCGACACCGATGACGGTGGCGCAGTGGGCCTACGTCCCCCGCACCGAGAGCGCACTCGTCCGCACCGGGACCGACGAGCTGTTCCTCGTCGACATGAGCGGACGCGCCGCACTCGTCCGCCTCGGCTCCGCGACGTACCTGCACGGCTTCGTCGGCACCGGCACCACCGCGGTCGTCGAGTCCGGCACGGGCATCGAACGCGTCGACCTGACGAACGGCGCGCGCACCGCGATCGTCGCACCCGCCGGGAGCACCGATGCGCCGTACCTCGGGCGGATCGCCCAGCTGACGGACCGGACGTACCTGCGCACCGTCGGTGACGTCCGCGGTGACGGGACGATCGCCAGCCGCATCGTGCGTGTGGACGGGAGCCGAGCCTCCCGGCTGCCCGTCACCATCCCGGACGACGCGACCCTGACCGCGGTCTGCCCGTCCCCGAACGGGCAGTTCGTCGCCGTCGCGACGAAGTCGGCCGCCGGTGCGCTCGTGAGCATCGTCGACGCGACCTCCGGAGCGCTCGAGGCCAGCACCGCCGGTGCGGACGTCGACTGGTGTGGCGCACTGCCGAGCGGCGACCAGGTCGGCTAGCGTCGGTGACCGTGCACGAGGCGTTCGTCGAGCGGTGGGTCGCCGGGTGGGCGCGGTCACGGTCGCTGTCCGTGGAGCGGGACGGCGCGGGCTGGTGCGTCCTCGTCGGGTCGGAGACCCGCCACGAGGAGTACGTGGTCGCGGAACCGTCGCCGGCGGAGGCGCTGCGCCTGGCGCGCCTCGTGGAACGGCGGTACACCAGCTGGCTCACCGTGATCGGCGGGATCGGTCCGGAGGCGCTCGCCGCGTTCGCGTCCCTCGACCGCGTGGCGCGCGTCGAGACCGTGATGGAGGCCCGGCTCGCCGCCGTCCCGATGCCGTCGGACGTGCTCGTGGCCGTCGCGGACTCCGGTGACGTCGCGCACCTCGTCGTCGAGATCGACGGGCAGGTGGCGGCGCGCGGCCAGGTGGCGGTGCTCGGGCGCGACGCCGTGTTCGACCGGATCGAGACCGAGGCGGCGTTCCGCCGTCGCGGGCTCGGGCGGACGATCGTCGCCGGACTGACGTCGTGGGCGGCCGCGCGCGGTGCGGACACCGGACTGCTGCTCGCCTCCGAGCAGGGTCGCGCGCTCTACCGGGCCGCGGGCTGGCGCGACGTGGCGCCCGCGGTGACGTTCCGCGGCTTCCTCTGACCTCGCTCGCCGACCGGGCCGCGCCGAGCCTCGGCTGACGACACCAGGAAACAGACAGCAGGCGCCGGACCCGTGATCGGGACCCGACGCCTGCTGCCGTGGTGTGGTGCTGAGCGGACTAGGCCAGCGTCGCTGCGTCGATGACGAAGCGGTAGCGGACGTCCGAGCTCAGGACGCGCTCGTACGCCTCGTTGATCTGGTCGGCGTTGATGAGCTCCGTCTCGGGCAGGATGCCCTTCTCGGCGCAGAAGTCGAGCATCTCCTGGGTCTCCCGGATGCCGCCGATGGCCGAGCCGGCCCAGCTGAGCCGACGCGGGATCAGCGCGAACGCCGGGACCTCGAGCGGCTCGGCCGGTGCGCCGACGTTGACGAGCGTGCCGTCGACCTTGAGGAGGCCGAGGTAGGCGCCCATCGGGATCTTCGCCGACACGGTGTTGATGATCAGCTCGAAGGAACCGGCGAGCTCCTCGAACGTCGACTCGTCCTTCGTCGCGTAGTGCGCCTTCGCGCCGAAGCGGAGGGAGTCCTCCTGCTTCGAGGTGGTCTGCGACAGGACAGTGACCTCGGCACCCATGGCGACGGCGATCTTCACGGCCATGTGGCCGAGGCCACCCATGCCGATGACCGCGACCTTCGAGCCGGGGCCGACGCCCCAGTGGTGCAGCGGCGAGTACGTCGTGATGCCGGCGCAGAGCAGCGGGGCGACCTTCTCGATGTCGAGCGACTCGGGGACGCGGAGCACGAAGTCCTCGTTCACGACGACGGCCTCGGAGTAGCCGCCCTGGGTGATCGAGCCGTCGGCCGGGTCGACGCCCGCGTAGGTCTGGATGTTGCCCTTGAGGCAGTACTGCTCCTCGCCGGCGAGGCAGTTCTCGCACTCGCCGCAGGAGTTCACCATGCAGCCGACGCCGACACGGTCGCCGACCTGGTGCTTGGTGACGTCGGAGCCGACGGCGGAGACGTGGCCGACGATCTCGTGGCCGACGACCTGCGGGTACTGGATCGGGCCCCACTCGCCACGGACGGTGTGGATGTCCGAGTGACAGATACCGGCGTAGGCGATGTCGATCTCGACGTCGTTCGGGCCGAGGTCACGCCGGGTGATCGTGGTCTTGACGAGCGGTTCGGTGGCGGACGGTGCGGCGTACGCGGTGACGGTGCGCAATGGTCTCCTCGTGGGGTTGCTGACGGGCCGCTTCCGGCCCGCCGACCATCGTGCCCGATGGAGCGCTCCGGAGAGGGGTACGGTCAGGGCACCCCGGAACGGGAAGGATCCGGGGTCGTCCGGAACACGCGCCGGAGCTCGTCCGGAACACGCACCCTTTCGACAGCGGTGGTCCGTGGGACCTACGGTGATGGAACCGGGATGAAACCGAATCCGTCGCCGTGATGCAGTCCGCGCCTGCGGATCCTTGGCACAGCGGAACACCCCGGGACAGAACGGGCCGATCGTGCCCACGAAGGGCTGGTCCCATGACCGCCACACCTGCTTCCCGACCCAACCACGAGTGGCACCGCCGTGGCCTCCGTTCCCCCGCGGAGATCGACGCACTCGTCGAGGCACGCCTCGTCCACCACACCGACATCGACGAGCCCACGTACGCGGACTTCCTCCGCGACCCGGCCGCGTAGTCCGGGCGCCCGCGCCCGCCGCGGCCGGCCCGGCCCGCCCCGCCCGCCGCAACGAGATGCCGTAATTGCGGCATCTCGGGCGCCGCGGACGGTCAGTCGTGGAACCTCGGCGGACGTGAGCGGCGAGTTGCGGAACCTCGGGGCGCCGGACGGGAGGCTGTCCGCGGTCCGGACCCGAGCCTCCAGTACCGAGACGCCTGCGCTCCGCGCGACCGGCTAGCTCCGCGGCGCTCGGGAGAAGAACAGCGTGATGGCAGCCAACGCCACGGCCACCACGATGAGCACCCAACCGACCGCGCCGACCCAGCCGTCCCACGGGCTGAGCAGCAGGCCGATGCCGACCAGGAAGACCACCCCTGCGCCCACGAGTGCCAGGACGTGCGGTGTGCTCTTCGACGCCCGTCCCATGACCACGACGCTACGCACCACGGCTGGGTGGCGGCCCCTCGCCCGGACGGCTCAGACCTGCGCCGCGAGTCGTCGTCCGGCGATCCGCGCGAAGCGCAGCGGGTCGGCCACGGCGTCGTCCGGTTCGCCTGTCGTCTGCGTGGCGATGACGGTCAGCGAGGCGGCGACGTCGAACGCGTCGACGGGAGCGTCGATCTCCCCGGCGACGAGCATCAGGCGACGCTGACCGGCCACCTCCGAGAGCCCGGCGACCACCGTGGGCACCTTGCCCGCTGCCGACTGCTCGTCGAACCGTCCCTCGCCCGTGATGATGATGTCGGCGTCCGCGAGCGCTCCCGGAAGCCCGACGACCTCCGCGATGCCATCGGCACCGCGGACCAGCGTTGCGCCCCAGACGAGCAACCCGAAGCCGGCGCCCCCGGCTGCGCCCGCTCCCGGCGTCGAGGGGTCCACCGACGGGAACCGGGCAGCCCACGCCGCCAGCCGCTCCTCGTGCGCGGCGGCGCGGTCGGGCGTGATGCCCTTCTGCGGCCCGAAGACGGCCACCGCCCCGTCCGGCCCGAGCAGCGGCGACGTGACGTCGGTGAGCACCGTCACGCCGAGCGGCGGGAGCGGCCGCAGTGTGCCGTCCGGGAGCTCGAGCGCCGACAGCAGTCCCGCGCCGCCGTCCGTCGACGCGCTCCCGCCGATGCCGAGCACGAGGCCGGTGGCGCCGGCGTCGAGCGCGGCGGCGATGGCCTGGCCGAAGCCGATCGTCTGCGCGGTGTCGGGCTGCAAGGTGGTCAGCAGGGGCAACCCGCTCGTCGCCGCGAGCTCGACGACCGCTCGCCCGTCCGGCAGCGACAGCCACGCCGCGTCGACGGGGTCACCGGCGGGCCCGGTCACGGTGACGGGCACACGCCGCGCGTCGGGGAACGCGGTGGCGAAGGCGTCGAGCGTCCCCTCGCCACCGTCGGCCATCGGAACCAGTGTGACCTCGTCGGTCGGCCGCTCCGACGACCATCCTTCGCCGATGGCGGTGGCGACGGCGGCCGCGGTGGCGGTCCCCTTGAACGAGTCCGGAGCGATCACGACGTGCACGCTCACACGCTAGCGGTGCGCCGTCGTCGGTCCGTCAGTCCGGCAGTGCGAACCGCGGGTGTGCCGTGCCGCCGGTCGCCAGGTCGGCGAGCATCTCGCCGAGCAGCGGTGCGAACTTGAAGCCGTGCCCGGAGAAACCGGTGGCGACGGTGATCGGCCCACGACGGTCCAGCACGAAGTCGTCGTCGGGCGAGTTGTCGTAGAGGCAGCTGATCGGCTCCGGCCGGGTCGCGTCCACCCCCGGGACGAACCGCGTGACGTACGCCTGCAGGCGCGCCAGCTCCTCCGTGACCGGCAGGAAGTCGCGCGCATCCGGGTCCACCACCGGTCCGGTCCCGTGGAAGCCGACCTTCACGCCCTCGCCGGGGGTGAGCAGGCCGTAGACGTCACCGCCGTCGAGGGGGTGGTGCACGAAGCTCGGCCAGGCTTCGTCCGGCAGGTGGCTCGGGAAGTGCGCCGGCTGCTCCTGGGTGACACGGAGGGCCGGGAGGCTCGCCCCGCGTCCGGCGAGCACCTCGCTGACCAGCGCGGGAGCCCACGACCCCACCGCGGCCACGACGCTCGGCGCGGTGACCGAGGTGGCGCCGGATGGACCGTCGAGCGTCAGCGTCACCCGGTCGCCGTGGTCCTCGATGCCCGTCACCCGGGTGTCGAACCGCAGGTCCGCGCCGTCGGCGGCTGCCAGGTCGAGGAGCGCCTCCAGCGCGTCCGCCGACCGGATCCGGCCGGCGTCGGGGTGCGCGAGGACGTCGCCCTCGAACGCCAGTCCGGGCCAGCGCTCGGCGGCCTGCTCCGGCGTCAGGCGCTCGTGGTCGACGCCGGCGGCTGCGAGGGCGGCGGCGATCGCACCCACCTGCTCGGGTCGGCCGTGGTCGACCGCACCCGTCAGGTCGAGCAGTGTCCGTCCGCTGGCCTGCTCGAGGTCGTCCCACGCGGCGCGGGCACGGAGGCACATGGCGACGTACTCCGCGTCAGGGTAGCCGAGGCGGAAGATGCGGCTCGCGCCGTGGGACGACCCGCGGTCGTGTCCGCGGCCGTGCTGCTCCACGAGCAGGACCCGGGCACCCCTGGTGGCGAGTGACCGGGCGGTGGCGGCGCCGACGACACCGCCGCCGATGACGACGTGGTCGAACGCGGAGGGCATGCGCCGATCGTAGTGGCCGTCGTCGCTGTGTGGCTCCGCCCTGTCACTGCCCGCGCGTCAGGTCCTCCGAGACGCCCCAGAGCCGTTCCGCGGCCTCCGGGTCGAGCGCCCATGCCTTCACGCCGTGCGGGTGGTCGGCCATCAGGGCGTCGTCGGGCACCGTGTAGGCCTCGACCCCGTCGTCGAGGTAGTGCCCGCCCGTGGTAGCGAACTCCGGTGCGACGGCGGCGACCATCGTGGTCGCGGCCCCCTGCTCGACCGTCTTGTACGAGAACACCCCCGCTGCCTCGGCCGCGTCCAGCGAAGCCCGCTGGGCCGGGCTGAAGTTGCGCTGGAGCCCGGTGGCGATCCCTCCCGGGTTGACGCTGTTCGCGACGATGCCGTCGTCGGCCCACCGCCGGGTCGCCTCGACGGCGAAGAGCGCACCGGCGGTCTTCGACTGCGCGTAGGCGATCTGCGGGTCGTACGGACGACGGCGGAAGTCGAGGTCGTCGAAGTCCACGCCGGCCCGCATGTGCGCGGTGGAGCTGAGCACCACGACACGCGCTCCGCGGCGGCTGTCGGCGCCGGCGGCCAGCGCGGCGTGCAGGTCGCGGACGAGTGCATGGTGCCCGAGGTGGTTCGTGGCGAACTGCAGCTCGCGCCCCGCCGGCGTGCGTTCCAGGCCCGCTGTGACGACGCCGGCGTTGGCGATCGCCAGGTGCAGCGGACCTTCCCATCCGTCGGTGAACGTCCGCACCGAGACGAGGTCGGCGAGGTCGAGGGGGCGGACGTCCGGCCGGGTCCCTGTCGTCCGTTCGATCGCGTCGGCGGTCGCGTCACCGGCGGTCGTGTCGCGCACGGCGAGCACCACGTGCGCCCCGGCGGCCGTCAGGGAACGCGCGGTCTCGGCACCGAGGCCGGAGGACGCGCCGGTGACGACGACGCGCAGGCCGACCACGTCCGCGTCGGCGAGGACGTCGTCGGCGGTGGAGCGGGCATCGAAGCGGGTCCGGATCAGAGGAGGAGTCATTCGTCTACTGTACGGATAAGACGTATTTTGTCTAGTTTGACCAGTCGGCGGTACGCTGTCGGCATGGCAGTGGACCGGAGGAGCGCCGTGCTCGAGTCGGCGTTGACGACGTTCGCACGGAACGGGTTCCGGCGGACATCGATGAACGACGTCGCCGCTGCTGCAGGCATCTCGCGCCCCGGGTTGTACTTCCTCTTCGCGTCGAAGGAGGCGCTGTTCCGTGCGGCAGCCGGGCACGTGCTCGCGCAGGACCTCGCGGCGATCGAGCGGGTCCTCGTCGACGGTGCGCGTCCGCTCGGAGACCGCATCGTCGATGCGTTCGACCGCTGGGCAGGACGGTGGATCGGCCCGGGCGTGCACGACGTGCCAGCAGTCGTCGCGGAGAACCCCGCGCTGCTCGACGACACCGCCCGAGCGGCTCCTGAGGCCTTCGAGGCGCTCCTCGCCACCGCGGTCACGGGACACGTCTCCGACCCTCATGGTGTGGTCCAGACGCTGACGAGCGTCTCGGTCGGCCTGAAGCACCAGGTCGACACCCGCGAGGAGCACCGCCGGAGGCTCGCGACGGCGGTCGACCTGGTCCTGCGCCCCGCGCTCGCCTAGCGAGCCGACTCCTCGACGCCCCTGCGACACCGAGCTGTACCGTCATCGTCTCGCCCCAGCTGGCCCAGTTCGGCCGCGTCGCGATCACGAGATGCTCGCCGTCGGTGCTTCGCAGCCGGAAGCGCGGGACGAGCCGGGCCGCCGGTTCCACGCGGGCCGGACGTCGTCGTTGCTGTCGATGACCACAGCCCCCGGCGCGGCCGAACAGTTCCACCATGAAAGGACTCTGGACGTCGGGGGACCTTGCGTGGATTGAGTGGTCGCATGAACATGCAGGCACGTTGGGTGATCGTCCCCGCCGTCGTCGTGCTCGGAGTGGCCCTCGCCGGATGCAGCTCCACGAGCTCGCCGACACCGACCGCCACCAGCACCGTCACGACCACGGCCACAGCCACGAGCTCCGCGACGCCGTCCGCCTCCGCTCCCTCCGCCTCCGCCACGGACGGCGCCGGCGGCGACACGGGCACCGGTGCGGCCGGTCGTGCGCCGGACGACGACGCGACGAGGTGCACCACCGACCATCTCCGCGGCGCCTTCGCTGGACAGGAGGCCGGTGCGTCCAACGTCGACGAGGAGCTGCAGCTCACCAACACCGGAAACGCCGACTGCACCCTGCAGGGGTGGCCGGGCGTCTCCCTGGTCGGCGACGGCAACGGCACCCAGATCGGCCGTGCTGCGACCCTCGACCGCAGCACATCCCACGCCACGGTGACGCTCAAGCCGGGGACGACCGCGGTCGCGCACTTCCACTACGTGCAGGCCGACGCGTTCGACACAGCCACCTGCAAGCCCGTCGCGGGGGACGGGTTCCGTGTCTACCCGCCGGGATCCAGGACGAGTCTCTTCATCCCCGCCCAGGGCGTGCGGGGCTGCACCGCCGGCGACGAGGCGGTCTTCACCGTCGGCGCCTTCCACTGACGATCCTCCCGGCGGGCCGGGATGGAGGCTCGGCTCACCAGCCCGCACCGGTCCGGTGCGCCTACGGTCGGTCTGGCCACCGACACCAGCCGGACCGAGGAGGCCCGCCGTGTACGTCCCCGAGATCGCCGTCCCACCGCTCCTGCGCGCTGCGCACGCCAACCGGTCCTACCGGACCGCCGCCGGCGCGGCGGCGGCGGTCCGCGACCAGGAGCTCCGCCCGCGCTCGTACCACCCGCCGCGACGGCTCCGACGCGACGTCGATGTCGCAGTCCGCCGTGTGGACGGGCGTCCGGTGTACACGATCACCCCCGAGGGGACGACGCCCGTCGGTGAGGTGCTCTACGTCCACGGTGGGGGATGGATGCACGACGTCAACCCGATGCACTGGACGCTCGCCGCACGGGTCGCCGTCGAGGCGCGGACGACGGTGACACTGCCGGTGTACGACCTGCTCCCGTACGGTGACGCGACCGCCGCCGTCGACCTCGTCGTCGGGCTGTTCGAGGCCGGGGTCGGCCGAGGGAACGAGGTCCGCCTGGCCGGTGACTCCGCCGGGGGACAGATCGCCCTCTCCGCGGCGCTCGCCCTCCGCGACCGCGGGCACGCCGGGATCCGGACCGTGCTGATCTCGCCGGCGCTCGACCTCACGATGACGAACCCGGAGATCCGACGCGTCCTGCCGCGCGACCCCTGGCTCGGCATCGACGGCATCCGGTTCCTCGGCGAACGCTGGGCCCACGACCTGGCGGTCACCGACCCGGCGGTGAGCCCGCTCCTCGGCGACCCCGCGGGACTCGGCCCGATGCTGCTGATCACCGGGACCCGCGACGTCCTCAACCCGGACACCCACCTGCTGGCGACGAAGGCCCGATCCGCCGGCGTGGACGTCACCCTCGTGGAACGGGAGGGCGCGGTACACGTCTTCCCGTTCCTCCCGACCCGTGCCGGCGCTGCCGGCCGTCGGCGCATCGTGGACGCCCTGCGGCAGTGACGGCGTCGCCCCCTCAGCGCCGCGGAAGGCCGGCGACGTGGGCGGTGAGGACCGCGACGGGGTCGAGCGGTCCGACCGCGGCGACGCGGTAGAGCAGCATCGCGTCCACGAGGCCGACGAGGTCGACGGCTGCCTGCTCCGGGGCGGCGACGCGGAGTGCATCGAGCAGGGTGTGCGCTGCCCGGAGCAGCCCGTCGCGGACGGGGTCGGAAGCGGTGAGCGGTGCCCGGAGCTCCTCGTCGTCTCGGAGCTCGAGGAGCAGCGCGAGGCGCGCCGCCTGTGCGTCGCGTCGTGCCGCGAGCTGCTCGAGGAACGACACCGCGATCCCGACGACGGCGGCGTCGTCGAGGTGCTCGGGGACCTCCAGTACTCCGAGGTCCGCAGCGAGCTGCCCGGTCACACGGGTGACGACGAGCGCGGTCAACTCGCGGCGCGTCCTGGCGTAGTACGACGTCGACCCCGCGGCGAGCCCGGCCTCCGCGTCGACGGCGCGGTGGGTGAGCGCGCGGATGCCGCCGCGCGCCGTCAGGCGGATCCCCGCGTCCGCCAGCGCTTCCCGCCGATCCATGGTTGTCCTCCCGACCGCTTCCACCGTAGTGTCCTCTACAAACGTAGAGGACAGGTGGGATCATGCGCGTGGCAGTGGTGGGAGGGGGCGTCTCCGGCGGCGCGATCAGTCGGGCGGTCCGAGAGCGGGGGTGTGCGGTGACGCTGTTGTCCCGGTCGACGGGGTTCGACGTGGTGCGCGACGACGCGACCGCTGCCCTGGCCGGGTTCGACGTCGTCGTCGAGGCGACCGGGCGGTTCACCACGAGCCGGAGACGTGCGACGGAGTTCTTCACCGCGTCCACCAGGGCGGTCGGTGGTGCGGTGGCGGCGAGTGGCGCGCACCACGTGCTGCTCTCGATCGCCAACTGCACGCTGCCCGCGGTACAGGGCTACGGGTACTTCGCCGGCAAGACAGCGCAGGAGGCCGTCGCACGGGAGGCCGGCCACCGACTCACCGTGGTGCGGTCGACGCAGTGGTTCGAGTTCGCACAGCAGAACACCGAGCGGATGCGGTTCGGACCGTTCGCCCTGGTGCCGGGCATGACGATCGCCCCCGTGGCACTCGACGCGGTGGCCGAGGTCGTCGCCGACGTCGTGGTGGGGGACCGTGATGCGCCGGTGGTCGAGGTCACCGGCCCGGAGACCACGACCCTCTGGGCGATGACGAGGTCCCTGCCCGGCACCGGCGTCGTGCCGGTACCGCTGCCGATCCCGGGCCGGATGGGTGGGGCGTTCCGCGACGGTGCCCTCGTGCCGGGCCCGGACGCCGAGGTCGTCGGGCCGCGCTTCCGGGACTGGGTCGCGTCGGCCTGATCCGCCTCGTCGCTCGAGGCGGCTCGCGGTCAATATCGCCTCAGTCGTCAGCGGTCCGGATCGACCCCACGAGTCGGCGCGGGCGGCTCGCCACCCTCGGCGAGCTCCGCCGCCCACCGAGTGGTGCGTGCCCGCAGGGCGGCCGCAGCATCGATGTCGATCCCGTACGCGGAGAACCGGTCGTCCCGGATCCGGTCGACCTGCTGCAGCTGCCGGGCGAACATGACCCGGTTGAACCCGTCGTCCCGCTCCGCGACGAGCTGCAGGAGTTCCTCGTCGGTGTACCGGCCGGAGGACCGGATCGCGTCGAGGTCGACGAAGTCACGTGCCTCGAGGCGCGTGTACACGGCGTTGGTCTTCGACGCCACGGCGTCGTCCACCGACAGGACCGGGCCGACCTGCAGCCGTGCGGGTTCCGCGCCGCGCCAGTCGTAGGCGAAGTCGACGTCGACCTGACGGCCGTCCGCCGCGGTGACGTTCAGGTGCGCGAAGTACTCCGCCCGGCGACGCTCTTCCACCACGTAGCCGGCGTCCGCGAGGACGGTGCTGGCCTCAGCGACGGCGCGGTCGAACTCGGCCGCGTCGTAGCGGTTGGTGAACAGATCGACGTCGCGGGTGAGCCGGTCAACGATGCCGTGCTCACGGATCGCTCCCGACCCCGCGAGCACGAATCCGTGCTGATCGGCGCCGCGGAGGATCGTCTGCGCTACTTCGAACTGGAGATCGCGGTCGTCGCTCACGCGGTGAGCTCCGGGAACCGGGACTCCCAGAGCGACCGCAGGCGAACGGGCAGGAGCAGCTCACCCCAGGTCCGCAACAGGACGTCGCGGTTCAGCAGCGCCTCCTGCAGATCCGACGCACCCTCGCGGAGGATCGCCTGGTAGGCCTTCGTCACGCCCGAGAGCGTGTCGAGATCAGCGTCGGGGTCGGGCCCCCAGTAGACGTCCAGCGGGAGCGTCAGCACCCCGTTGGAGGGGCCGCGCAGGGAGCCAAGGGACGCGGGCACGTCGTAGGGCTTGATGTCCTGGTACAGCACACGTGATCCCACCGGCTCCTCCTTCCTCTCCGGCACATTGTCCCTCTCCTTCGGAAAGACCGCCACAGTGGAGGAGGACCGAGATGCCGAACGGTCCGCCGGCGTCGACAGCGGCTGATCGGTCGATCCGCTGCGCTCACTCCTGGAGCTTTCGGCGAACCGACAGCGCAACTGACGTGATCACCATCATCAGCGCTTCCACCAAACCCGAGGGACCGTGGCGCCGCCGACCGGTGCGGTGTCCTCGACCTCCAAGTACGCCTCGAGCCACGCCGTTGCGACGGCATGAAGCGCTGCGCGATCTCGGGCGATGACCCAGGCGAGGAAGATCGAGCCGACAACGACCGCTCCGATGCCGACGAGAAGCTCTCCGCCGCTGCTCAGCAGACCGTCCAAGCTCTTCATGGCCGCGCTGAGCGATGTTGTCGCCTCCTCGAGCTTGCCGGCGTCGTGGAGAGCATCCGAACGCGCCTGTGCGTCTCGTGCGCCAGCGACGCCGGACTGCATGAGGAAGATCGTGTAGGTGCCGATGAGACCGGTGAGCGCCACCACGGCGGTGAGCCCCGCACCGAGGACGGTACCGGGAATGGCACTGCCGGCTGCAGCGGACCGGTTCCGGAGGACTGCACGGGCCTCAGCTCGAGCAGCATCGCTCGCCTCCCGATACGCCGTCAGCCGCTGCTCGAAGTTCCGCAGGTCCGAGTGGACGTGCTCAGGCGTCTTCGGGAACGCTCTGCGCCACCAGCTCCCAACTCCACGCCCGGCCCGCAGCAGGATCCGCCCCGACATCCCCATGCGAGCAGTCTGACATCACCCGGCGACCACGCCGGCTGGATGGGACCCTGAGGTCGTCGGGCCGCGCTTCCGGGACTGGGTCGCGTCGGCCTGATCCGCCTCCGTGCTCAAGTCGGCTCTCGGTCACCCTCGATGCGCAGCGGACGGGTCCAGCAGGCCGTGCAGGGCCGCCCACTGCAGCAGCAGGATCGTCTTGCCGTCGACGATCCGGCCGTCGCCGAGCATCGCCATGGCCTCCGCGACGGGCAGCTCGAGGACCTCGATCTCCTCGCCCTCGTCGGCGACGCCGCCGCCGACGTCGACACGGTCGGCTGCTCCGTAGCGAGCGGCGTAGCAGTGCACACGCTCGGTGACGGACCCCGGACTCATGTACGCGTCGACGACGTGGGTGAGCGCTCCGAGCCGGACACCGAGCTCCTCGTGCGCCTCGCGCCGGACGGCGGTCTCGGGGTCGTCGGCGTCGAGCAGGCCGGCCGCGACCTCGACGAGCATGCCGTCCGGATGGTCGTTGACGTACGCCGGCCAGCGGAACTGGCGCGTCAGCAGCACCGTGCCCCGCTCCGGGTCGTAGGGCAGCACCGCCGCACCGTTGCCCCGGTCGTAGGTCTCGCGCTGCTGCGTCGACCAGGAACCGTCGCGACCCCGGATGTCGAACGTGGTCCGACGGAGCACGTGCCAGCCGTCGGAGGTGACCTCGACGTCCCGGACGACGACGTCGGGGTTGCGGGTGAGCTCGCGACCGACCTGGTCGAGGCCGGTGCGCCCTCTGCTGTCCGGTTCGCTGGTCCCGCGCGTCGTCGTCACGCTCCGACGGTAGTGGACGGTGCTGTCGGACCCGTCACCCGCGGTGCTGCAGGCCGGGCAGGTGCGGGTAGAGCGCTTCCGCCCGCGCGAAGCGGTCCCGTGCGTCCGCGTCGTCGCCGGCGCTCCGCGCGAGGTGCGCCGACTGCACCAGGGCCTCCGCGGCGAGCGCCGGACTCACGTCGTCGTGCCGTTCCTGCGCGGCGACCGCCGCGTCGAAGGACGCCATCGCTCCGGGGACGTCCCCCTGACCGGCGCGCAGTGTGCCCGTCATCACCAGGGCGGACACGGCCAGGGTGTCCCCGCGCTCGATGAGCGGACCGAAGGCGTAGAGCGCGCCGTCGATGTCGCTCCGCAGGAACTCGAGGCGTCCGGCGAGGTACCGGCCGGTCGGATTGAGGGTGTCGGTCGCCTCGCGGAGTGCCCGCTCGCTGCGTGCTGGATCCCCGACCGCGCCGACGACGATCTGTCCGAAGACGGCGCGCTGGGCGTGCGAGTACATCCCGTTGTCGAGGTAGTCCGCGCCGACCGCCGCCCAGAGGTCCTGGACGCTCCGGAGCGGCACGTTGGCGTACGGGCCGATGTCGAAGCGCGACTCGATGGTGATCCCGGTGCGTTGCTGTTCCTCGCCGAGGCGGGTGGAGTTCGACTGGAGTTGCAGGAGTGCGTGGCCCCGGTCGTGGCCGGTCGCGTGCAGCCCGAGCCACGCGTCCGTCATCTCGTTGTCGTCCTTGGCCGCCGCGGAGAACCGTTCGATCGCGGTCGTCCAGTCACCGGCCCGGAACGCCGTGGCCCCGTCCGCCCAGGCCGTGCGAGCGCGCAGCCTGCGCGGACTGACGTGTGGCGTGGCGTCCTCGCCGTGGGCCCTGAAACGCTCGAACACGGTTCGCTCCTCTTTCCCCGCTGACCGGATGTGGGCAATCTTCCTGCACCGGCTGCGGTTCCGCTGGGAACGGCTCGTCGGTGGCTCCGGGTACCGTGCGGCCGTGCCCGAGGGTGATTCCGTCTTCCGCCTGGCCGCGCGTCTGCGGCAGGTCGACGGCGCGGTCGTCGCCCGGGGAGAACTCCGCGGTGGGACGAGCGCGGGCCGTTCCCTCGCGGGCCGGCGGGTGGTCGGACACGCGACGCACGGCAAACACCTGCTGACCCGGTTCGACGACGGCACCACGCTGCACACCCACCTACGCATGACCGGCTCGTGGACGATCACCCGCGCGGGGCGTCGCCTGCCCGCGACGGCCGCCCGTGATGCCCGGGTGCGACTCGCCCTCGAGGACGGTCGGACCGTCTGGGGACTCGCGCTGCCGGTCGTCGAACTCGTCGCCACGGCGGACGAAGCGCTCGTGCTCGAGCACCTCGGGCCCGACCTGTTGCACGACGACGTCGACCTGGCGGAGGCGGCACGGCGGGTCTCCGGTTCGGGCACCAGCATCCGGGCGGCGCTGCTGGAGCAGCGGAACGTCGCCGGGCTCGGGAACCTGTGGGTGAACGAGCTCGGGTTCCTCCGCGGTGTCCACCCCGACACGGCGGCCGCGGACGTCGACGTCCCGCCCTTGCTCGACCTCGCCGCACGGATGCTCCGGCGGTCCGCCACCGATCCGTCCGCGTACCAGGTCACGACCGGACGCCGCGGACGCGGCGACCGGCACTGGGTGGTGGGGCGAGCCTCCAGGCCGTGTCTGCGGTGTAGGACGCCGGTCCGCGCGCGCGACGACGTCGAGCGTGTCGGCTCGCCACCGCGACGGGTGTGGTGGTGCCCGCGCTGCCAACCGGTCTGAGCGACGGAGGCGGTGGCAGGCTGGCCCGGAGCGAGCCGTCCCGAGGCGGTCGAGACAGGGGAGCGGGATGGACGTCGTCTTCGTGCACGGAGCGCTGGTGCGGGACGGAGCCTGGTGGTGGCGTGCCACCGCGGAGCTCCTGCGTGAGCGCACCGGTGTCGACAGCCGCGCCGTGGCGCTCCCGTCCTGTGGTGAGACGACGCCGGAGGAGGCGGACGGCGGCCTCGTCGCCGATGCTGCGGCGCTCCGTCGAGAACTCGACGGACTCGAGTCCGCGATCGTCGTCGGCCACTCCTACGGCGGCACCGTGATCGCGGAAGCCGGCCACCACCCCGCCGTGTCCAGCCTGGTCTCCATCTCGTCGTACCTGCCGGACGTCGGGACGCGGCAGGGGGCGATCCTGAGCGACGAGCCCGACCCGGTGACGGTGGTGGAGGCCGGTGTGGGCAGGGTCGGCCTGGCCGGCCACGACGCGACCACCTTCGGGGCACGGTTCCTGCAGGACACGGACCGCGAGACACAGGAGCAGGCCTGGAGCCGGGTCACCGCGCAGGCGGTGGGGGCGTTCGCGACGCCGACCAGCCGCGCGGGATGGCAGGATGTCGACTCGACGTACCTCGTCTGCACCGACGACCGCAGTACCTCGGTCGGGCTGCAGCGCTTCCACGCTGCCCGCGCGACCCGGTCCGTGGACCTGGACACCGGGCACCACCCGTTCATCTCGCGCCCGGACCTCGTCGTCCGGGAACTCGAAGCGGTCATCCGGCGTGCGACCGAGGGCTGAGGGACACGACGGTCGGGCGTGCTCCGGTCGGGCGTGCTCTGCTCGGGCGTGCTCTGCTCGGTCAGAGGAACCGACGACCGGCGACGGTCCGGCGGGTGAGGACCAGCGGATCCGGCAGCGCATCCCCGGTGAGGGTGACGACCTCGGGTCCGAGGTCCGCGAACCCGGCGAAACCGTCCTCGAAGGCGTGCACGTGGTGCACGTACACCGCACCGGCCACGGTCACGGGGCGGAGGGTCCATCGCTCCCGATCGGGCAGCGCGGCGGCGGCGTCCTCCGCCCGGGCCTCGATCGCGTCGGTCGCGGCTCGTGCGGTGGCACGCTGGTCCTCCGACTCGGTCGGCTGCGACCGGGACGCCAGGAATGCCCAGACCGCGCTCCACGCCAACGTGGGGTGGTCCGTCGCCACGCCGTGGGCGTACCCCGTCGGCGAGAAGCGTTCGCCGTCCCGGACGATCGTGTGGACGGTCATCTCGTACTCGCCGTCGGTGCCCGGCATCGTCGCCGTCACGCTCGTGTGGGGGTCCGTGCTCGACCACGCCGAGATGCGCATCGACAGGGCCCCCTCCGGGACCAGTGCGATCGTGGGAGCGGAGCCGTCGTCGTCCATCTGACGAGTGTCCCGAGGGTGACGCGAGGACACAAGGGGGGCGAACCAGGTGACGTCCGACGGCGTCGCCCATGGGCCACGGTGGGCACCACCGATGGCATCCGACGATGTCCACGGTGATCCCGTTCGCGTCCTTGCCGCTCTCGCAAGGTGGGGTCACGTACGCGTACGGACCGGACTCCCAGCGGCGTCCCGGAGTCGTCCCCGGCACCGTCGAGCACCTCCGGATCGAGGCGAGCGACCGCTTCCCGGGCACCATGCGGAGCGTGTGGGTGCACCGTCCCGCCGGTCACCGGGACGACGAACCGAGCGCCGTGATGGTCTTCAACGACGGCTGGTGGTACCTCGACCCGGACGGCGACGTCCGCGGTGGGATCGTCCTGGACGACCTCGCCGCCGAAGGATCGCTGCCCCCGATGATCGGCGTCTTCGTCGACCCGAGCGTCGTCGACGCGGACAGTGCTCCCACGAAGAACCGCAACGTCGAGTACGACGCGTTCGACGATGCGTACGCCAGCTTCCTGCTCGACGAGGTGCTGCCGCTCGTTCGGACCCGCGCTGCCGTGACGGCCGCGTGGTGCCGTCCCGACGGCTTCGGACGCGTGATCTCCCTCAACCCGAGCTTCGCGCAGATGCCCGGCGGCAACCCCTACCCGGCGCTCCTCGCCACCGGACCCCGCAGGGAGACGCGCGTGTTCCTCCATGCGGCGCACCGGGACCTGCACTGGAACGAGCCCGAGTGGAACTGGTTCGCCGAGAGCCTGGAGACCGCAGCCGCACTCGCCCGTGCGCAGTACGACGTCCGCCTGGTCGTCGGTGACGGTGCGCACGCGCCCAACCACGGAGGTGTCCTCCTCCCCGACGCCCTTCGATGGCTGTGGCACCGCCCGAGCGAGTGATCCACGGCGATCCCGGTGGAGACGGAACCCGGTGTGTCCGGCGGATCAGCCGACTCATGCGGAACCCGTCGTGGATGGACGCCCCATTGGAAGCCATGAGGGTCGCGTGACCGGACGCCTACCTGCTGCCACGACCGGCCTTCTGGGGTGCGCGCATGCTCCGGACCCCCCCCAGGCGTACCGAGCACGACGGCAGCGGTCAGCAGCACGACCACCACGGTCCAGATCGGCCAGTCGGACCGGTCCGGGGCAGCGAGCGCCTCGAACACGAGCGTGATGACCTTCCGGGGAAGCCTGCTGATCCCGACGTGCGGTCACCCCTCCGTCCGCTTCTGCACAGGTCCGCGGCCGCTGTTGCACCCGATCTGGTGGTGGTCGATGCACGTGGGCTCAGGTCGCCTCAACCGCCCTGGGTGAGTCCGGTGATGAGGTTGACGGCGACCGCGACCACGAAGGTGCCGTAGAAGTAGGACAGCAGGGCGTGGCCCATGGCGATGCGGCGCGACGGGGTCGACGACTGCGTGACGTTGCCCGGGGCGTACGCCATCCCGATGGAGAACGCGGTGTAGGCGAAGTCGCTGTACGACGGGTCTTCGTCCTGGTCGAAGTCGAAGCGGTGGCGGTCGTCGAGGTAGTACATGCGCGCGTACTTGAACGCGTAGACGGTGTTCATCACGGCCCACGCCGCGACGACGCCGACCACCGCGAGGATCGCGGCGGCGGACCCGACCGGGTCGTGGCGTTGGCTCCGGAAGAGCGCGAAGACCACCAGGACCAGGCTGAGGACCGTCGCGGCGATGACCAGCATGTCGACCAGCCGTCGCGAGCGGTCCTCGTGACGAGCGAGGGCACGGGTGCGCTCGGGATCTGCCGGCCACGCCGTGGACCACGCCCAGACGAGGAAGACCGACGAGGCCGTCGTCCACCCCACGAGCGGTGAGAGGTCGGGGACACCGAGGAGCACGGCGGCCACCGCTGCTGCGACCCCGATGACGGCGGCGACGGCGGCCTGCACGGACAGGTGCGACATGGCGGATCCCTCCTGGACGGCCCTCACCCGATCTGGGCCCCGGTGAGGGGGACGTAGAGGCCGGCGCGCTCGGCCCGGACGGCGGCGAGGGCGCGGGACGTGGCGTCGAGCTTGAGCAAGATGTGTTCGAGGTGCGCGGCGACCGTGCGGGGAGCGATCGCCAGTGCCCGGGCGATCTCGAGGTTGGAGCACCCCTCGACGACGTGCCCCAGCACCTCGAGCTCCCGCCGCGTCAGGCCCCGCAGGTCCGAGGCCGGAGCGAGCAGGACGACGCCGCGGGCCACGGTCTGCAGATCGCTCCCGCAGGCCAGCACCGTCACCCGGACGTAGCCGTCCGGTGACTGCCCGCGTCCGCGCGGCCACAGGAACGAGACGTGGTCCTTGCCCCTCGTCGATCGCCTCGCGGGCCGCTTCGACCAGAGCCGAACCGGCGGCGAGGAGCACGTCGTCGGACAGCCCCGGGAGCGGGACGACGCCGCGGTCGGGGAGCAGGACCGCTCCTGCGCGGGCTCCGTCCACGAACGCCACGGACGCAGCGAGCGTCCGGAGCGGATCGATCCCCGATGCCAGGACCGGGACGATCCGGGTGAGGCGTCGGCGGAGCGACTGCGACGGCGGTTCCGCGCTCCGGAACAGCATGATCATGAAGCCGACGTGACGGCCGCCGTGCACGTACAACGCGACGGACAGCGCCTCGTGGAAGCCCGCGGACAGACAGGCCGCCCGACTCGGAAGGTCCCGAGACCCGGCGGGAAGGTCCGACAGGCTGGTGGGAGCCTGTTCGCGGTCGACACCGGCCATCTCGATGTCGCGCGCCATCTCCGGGCCGCTCAGGTAGCGGACGCTCGACTCGTCGAGGTCGGTGCTCGCCACCGAGCGGTACGCCGTGCCGCCCTGCTCGGCCACGGCCATCCACGCGCCGTCCGCGGGGATGTGGTCGTGCACCTCGTCCAGCATCGCCTGCGCCCGCTCGGCAACGGTGCACGGGCGCGCGGCGATGGCAGGGAGCTCGATCGCAACTGTGCGGGGCACGGGACTCGACCACCTCAGGACCATCGTCGACAGGAGTGACAGGAACTGTCCGGAAAACGTCTGGCCTCGGTCTACCACCATCTGCTGGTGCTAGTTCGGCCCGCGGTCCGATGGGGCATGGGCATGTCTGCCGATGGTGCTCCCCCTCAGAGAGGCGTGTCATGGGGCCTGCCGAGCGGTCGACCGGACCGCGGCACGTTCGATGGCACATACGCACGGAGGAGACGGTCATGAGGGCAGTTGTGTACGAGGGGCCGCGCAGCGTCGCGGTGCGGGACGTCCCGGATGCGCGCATCGAGCGCGCCACCGACGTGCTGGTCCGCATCACGACGACGAACATCTGCGGATCCGACCTGCACATGTACGAAGGGCGCACCAGCTTCGAGACCGGGCGCTGGTTCGGTCACGAGAACATGGGCGAGGTGATCGAGATCGGTGACGGCGTCGACAAGGTGAAGGTCGGCGACCAGGTGGTCCTCCCGTTCAACGTGGCCTGCGGTCACTGCAAGAACTGCGAGCGCGGGCTGACCAATTACTGCCTCACCGCTCAGCCCGTCCCCGAGTGGGCCGGAGCGGCCTACGGGTTCGCGGACATGGGCCCGTGGGCCGGCGGTCAGTCCGAACTGCTCCGGGTGCCCTGGGGTGACTTCAACTGCCTCCGCCTGGGCGAGGACGCCGAGGAGAAGTCCGCCGACTACGTGATGCTCGCCGACATCTTCCCGACCGGGTACCACGCGACCGAGATGGCCGGGGTGGCACCGGGTGACCAGACCCGTCCGAGGGCTTCGCGGGTGGCTCGACGCGAACGACATCGCGGACACCGAACCGACTGAACTTGTACGCCGTGTTCTAAACGTCGTCGACGACGCCGACCTCGCCGCCTTCGTCCGCGGGCAGCACAGCGGCGAGCAGCTTCCGCTCGTACTGGAAAGCCTGACGTCCTGGTTGGCGGACCTGCTGCACGAGTCCTCCGATTGGGCCGCGCTCGTCCATGCCATGGACCTAACGGACGCCGTCACGCTGATGACCATCCACCGCAGTAAAGGACTGGAGTACCATACGGTGGTCCTGCTGGGACTCGACGACAACCAGTGGTGGTCCTACAGCAAGAACGCGGCGGAAGCGACGTCGGCGTTCTACGTCGCACTATCGCGTGCCGCGCAACGCCTCATCGTCACGTGCGCCGTGTCCGGCGCCGACGCTGGCGCGCTCCGCGACCTCTACCTTCTCCTCGAAGCCAGTGGCGCTGAGCGAAGGCATTTCGAATGAGGCACGAGCCTGTTCAGCCGCCGGCCTGCCCGTCTCCTTGGCAGCAACGTGTCGTCGGTCGGCGCGGGCGGTTCGTCCTGGGTCACCATGCGACGCGAAGGTCGGTTGACTCGCGCCACGTGTTCGCATATCCCGCCCCGCCTTCAGTGCGAGCGGTCGCGGACTACCTACGTGAGACGGAGTCGACAGCCAGCGGGAGGATGAGGTCGTCTGCGATGCTGGTACCGAGGTCGTAGTAGTCCGCTCCGCTTTCGTTGAGATGAAGCCGAGTCCGGTAGCCGATCCCCTTCCTGCTGACGTTGCGCCGGGGTTAGCCTGCGATGTCACAGCGAGGGCAACACGTCGAGTGCTGGCGGAGCAGCGGTGGCGTGGGCGAGCTGCGCTCGGGTTCGTCCTCGACGGCGAGTATTACGCGAATCCTCGGACGCCCCGCGTGAACGCCGCACAGGCAGGTAGGGTTGTGAACCGAGTTCACTTGCAACCGCTCCCGATCCGTTCTAGAATAAGTCCGGCCCCGACCAGGAGATGGGGATTGGATTCACGGACGGATTGGTCGATAGCATGTACACACGTCAGGAGGCGCGCACCCGTCGCCTCGTCCTCGTAGACACCGAAAACATCGTGGGAGGTGGAATCTCGATGGAAGCGCAAGTCCGCGCGGCTCAGACCGCGATCGAGGCTGTTGTCAGACCTCGCGCCGACGACCAGCTTGTGCTGGCCTGCAGGCGGTTCAGCGTCGACATCGTCGGCTTCGAGTGGGTTGGCATCCACCGACTCAGGTTCCGCAACGGAGTCGACGCCGCCGATCTGGAACTCCTCGATATGCTCGAGACCGAGCAGATCGGGGAATGGTTTGCTGAGGCAGTGCTCGTGTCGGGGGATGGGATCTTCGCCGACACCATCTCCCGCTTGGCCATGACGAGTGGAACCGAGGTCACTGTTGTGACGCGGCCGGATGCGTGTTCGCGCCGTCTTCGAATGGCAGCGAAGAGTGTCCTTCACATCGACTTCGATCCAAGTGCATTCATGGAGGCAGCGTGATCGTGCCCGTGCAGGAGGGGCTCCTAGCCCCGAGCGACATCGCCGACCTTGCGGGCGTCTCGCGCGCCGCCGTCAGCAACTGGCGCAAGCGAATGAGCGACTTTCCGGAACCTACGGAGGGTAGTGCCAACAAGCCACTCTTCGCTGCGAAGGATGTTGAGGCTTGGCTCTCGGCTCATCCCGATAAGCGGAAGTCGGATACCTCTGCAAACTCGAGCACGAGGGTGTGGGAGTCACGCCTTTGGGGTGTCGCGAACCTCTTCCGGGGGCACGTCGACGTGCATGATTTCGGCGAGCTCTTCCTCCGTACCGCGGTCGAGCTCCTCGAGGGACGACCTTCATTCGCGACGCGCAACGTCAGTCAACGATCACTGGAAGACCTGCGTGATGTGCTCGAGACTATCCCGCGAGCGGATGTCCCTGCAGCGATCGACGGGCTCCTCGAACGCACCTCCCGCGCCCTTGGCAAGGCTGGTGGCGAGACCGGATTCGTGGGATCACGCACCAGCACTCTGCTCGCATCCCTGGCGGCCGATGTCGATGGTGGAGCCTTGTATGACCCCGCGTGCGGCATCGGCGTAGCGCTGTTGCAAGCCCTCGACATGGGGGCAACTCCAGATCGCCTCGTTGGCAACGAGATCAACGCGACCGCCGCAGAAATCGCCCTTAGCCGCGCCGCATTGCGTGATGTAGACCTTGAGCTGCGCATCAGCGATGTGCTTCGGAACGACCCTAATCCCGACTTGCTCGCGGACGTCATCATTGCCGAGCCTCCGTATGGTCTGCGGGTAGATCCCGAGACCACCCTGCTCGACCCGCGCCTACGGTTCGGGATCCCGCCGCGTTCCAGTGGCGACTCCTTCTGGCTACAGCATGTGGTCGCGCACCTCGCGCCGGGCGGTGTCGGCTACGTCCTCACGTCGCCCGGAACACTATTCCGCGGCGGTGCGGAAGCGAAGATCCGGAGGAACCTTCTGCTCGGGGGATGGGTGCGAGCTGTCGTGGCGCTCACCGGCAAGATGCTGCCGCAGACGTCGATCGCACCGGTGCTCTGGGTTCTTGGCGAGTCGGCACCATCTACGCGCGGGAGCGTGCTCCTGGTCGATGCGTCGAGGGTGGAAGCACCCGAGGCAGACGTCGCCAGGTGGCTCACAGACGAAGCTTCGCTCGTTGACGTGCCCAACGCGCGTGTACTCATTGACGAGCTGGCGTCCGAAAACGCCGATCTCAGCCCCGCGCGATGGATGCTGGCGGATGACATCGACAGCGCGCGACTGGTCGAGGACTTCGATCGGGCGTCCGCCCTACTACTCCAGGCGTCCACCGAGCTACCCGCCACAGTGCGGTACTTGGAGCCGCCGCATGTCGCCGGCGAACCTCCGGTGCTGACTGTCGCGGCGCTCGTCGAAGCGGGCGCGATCGAAGTCGCCCCAGCACGGGCACCGCGGCAAGGAGATCCCGAGTTCGAGGATCGACGCGTCGACGCCGCCGCGGTACGGACCCGCAACTTAGTGCCCGTCGCGCCCATAGCGGTTGACGAGCATGGGGCGCTGACCGAGCCCGGAGACGTTCTACTGACAACAGTGGATAAGGTCCGAGCGATCGTTGATGACAAAGGCGGCCACCTTCCCGTCGGGAGCATTTCCCGCATCCGGATCGTCGATCGCACGAAGCTGGACCCTCACTACCTTGCCGACGTTCTCGCCGGCGAGTGGAACTCGCGGTTCGCCGCAGGCACCGCCATCCAGCGCATCCCAGTGCGAGAGATTGAGATTCCGGTCCCCCCACTGGCTCAGCAGCGGGCAATTCACACCACCATCGACAAAGCACGCGAAGCGAAGCGACTCGGGAAGCAGGCCTCTGAGGCCGCCGATAGCCTGACGACAGCGATTCTCAATGCTGTCCGTCACGGTGCTTCGCTGACCAGTGACACCAGCGAAGGAACCACCCAATGACGGAACAGCTCACTTTGGCCGAGCTGGAGCAATACCTGGCCCGCGCCGCCGACCTCCTCCGCGGCAGCATCGACCAGGCCGACTTTAAGGCCTACATCTTCCCGCTGATGTTCTTCAAGCGGATCAGCGACGTCTACCTCGAGGAGTTCGAACAGGCGCTCGACGAGTCTGGCGGAGACCACAAATTTGCGGCCTTCGCCGATAACCACCGCTTCGCCATCCCCGACGGAAACCTTTGGTCGGACGTGCGCGAGAAGACTGAGAACATCGGCACTGCGCTGCAGACCGCGTTCCGCGAGATCGAGAAGGCAAACCCCGAGACGCTGTACGGCATCTTCGGCAATGCCAACTGGACGAATAAGGACAAGCTGCCCGACCGTAAGCTCGCCGACCTCATCGAGCACTTCTCGACGAAGACGCTGAGCAACGAGAACGTCGCACCAGACCTCTTCGGCAACGCCTACGAGTACCTCATCAAGCGGTTCGCCGACCAGTCCAACAAGAAGGCCGGGGAATATTACACCCCGCGCTCAGTGGTGGGTCTGCTCGTGAAAATCCTCGACCCGCAGGAGGGCGAAAGTGTCTATGATCCCGCGTGCGGAACGGGCGGGATGCTCATTGAGGTCATCGAGCACGTGAAGAATGCTGGCGGCAGCCCCAGGACGCTATGGGGTAAGCTCTACGGTCAGGAGAAGGTGCTCGCGACGTCGGCGATCGCGCGCATGAATCTTCTCCTCCACGGGGTTGAGGACTTCAAGGTTGTCCGAGAAGACACCCTGCGCAATCCCGCCTTCTACACGGGCAACCGGCTCGCGCGGTTCGACACTGTCGTAGCGAACCCGCCGTTCTCCCTCAAGACATGGGGAGACGTCGAGTGGGTGTCCGACCGATGGGGACGGAACCAGCTCGGCGGAGTTCCGCCGAAGGGCTACGCCGACTGGGCCTGGGTACAGCACATGCTTACCGCGGCCGACCCAAACACGGGCCGAGTAGCGGTCGTGCTGCCCCAGGGCGCGCTCTTCCGCCAGGGGGCAGAGGCGCGCATCCGCACTCACATCCTGAAGGCAAAGAAGGTCGAAGCCGTCATCGGTCTCGCACCGAACCTGTTCTACGGCACGGGCCTTGCAGCCTGTGTGCTGATTCTGCGTCATCAGCGACCCGTCGACCAACAGGACAAGGTGCTGTTCATCAACGGTGAGGACCAGATGAAGAAGGGCCGTAATCAGAACACCCTCGAACCCGAACATGCGAAGGCACTTTTTGACGCGTACCGCGGATTTGCGGATGTGGAAGGTCGCGCACGCGTTGCCGATCTCGCCGAGGTTGAGGGTAACGACTTCAACCTGAACATCCCGCTGTACGTCGCGCCCGCCGACACGGGCGAGAGGCTCACACTCGCCGATGCCCTGGCGAATCTCGAAGCGGCGCACGAGCGCGCGCTGGAGACTCGAGCAGCGTTGGAAGCGGAGCTCGCAAAATGGGGGTTGAGCGCGTGACCGGCCGGTTGAGCCAGCGTGAGCTGGAGAATTACCTGTGGGGCGCCGCCGTCATCCTGCGCGGACTGATCGACGCCGGCGACTACAAGCAGTACATCTTCCCGCTGGTATTCCTCAAGCGCATCTCGGATGTTTACGACGAAGAGCATGCGGCAGCGCTCGACACCTACGGCGACGAAGAACTCGCCGACCTGCCCGAGAACCACCGCTTCGCGATCCCGAACGGATGCCACTGGCGCGACGTTCGCGCGATGACCGAAAACATCGGTACGACCGTGATGCAGGCGATGCGGGCGATTGAGTCCGTCAACCCCGACACGCTGCCAGGGGTGTTCGGTGATGGGGACTGGGGCAACAAGAACCTGCTCCCGGACTCGACTCTCTCCAACCTGATCGAGCACTTCTCGACGCGGACACTGTCGATCGCCAACCTGCCCGAGGACGAACTCGGCAACGGGTACGAGTACCTCATCAAGAAGTTCGCCGACGACTCGGGCCACACCGCGCAGGAGTTCTACACGAACCGCACTCTCGTGCATCTCATGACACTCATGCTCGAGCCACAGCCCGGGGAGTCGGTCTACGACCCGACGTGCGGCACCGGCGGAATGCTCATCTCCACGGCGGCCAAGGTCAAGCGCCAGGGCAAGGAGTGGCGAAGCCTCAAGCTGTACGGGCAAGAGCTCAACTATGGAACCTCGGCCATCGCCCGCATGAACCTCTTCCTGCACGGCATCGCCGATGGCCAGATCGCGCACGGCGACACCCTTGCGAGGCCTGCGTTCCTGAACAGCAGGGGCGGGCTACGCACATTCGACGTCGTGCTGGCGAATCCTCCGTATTCGATCAAGGCGTGGAATCGGAATGCCTTCGCGAAGGACCCGTACGGACGCAACTTGTGGGGTGTGCCACCGCAGGGCCGCGCCGACTACGCGTTCTTCCAGCACATCGCCAAGAGCCTCGACCCGAAGACCGGGCGCGCCGCAATCCTCTTTCCACACGGCGTGCTGTTCCGCCGCGAAGAGGCCGCGCTCCGCGAAGCGCTCGTCAAGTCCGACCTCGTCGAATGCGTGCTCGGACTCGGTGCGGGACTCTTCTACAACTCGCCGATGGAGGCCGTCGTCATCACGCTCCGCGCCACCAAATCTGCGATGCGCCGCGGCAAAGTGTTGTTCATCAACGCTGTCAACGAGGTTGCGCGCGAGCAGGCGCAGTCCTTCCTGCGAGACTCGCATCAGACGAGAATCATCGACGCGTACCGAGCCTTCGCCGACGTTCCGCAGTTCGCGGCGGTCGCCACCCTCGGGGAGATAGCCGATAGAGGCTTCAGTCTCACTCTTCCGCTGTACGTCGCTGGCGCAAGAGCCGCAGACTCCAGAGAGCAGACTGACGTGACCGACGCGCTCGCGAACTGGCGGCAGGTTGCGGATGCTTCGCAGGGCGCGGTCTCAGAGGTGCTCGCGCTGCTTCGTCCGGAGGTGAACGCGTGAGCCTGGGCCTCGACAAAACCACCTGGCAGCGAGTCACGTTCGGGGATGTCGTGCAGAACGTCAACGAGACGGTGAAGGATGTCGCAGCCGCCCCCATTGACCGGCTCATCGCCATGGAGCACATGGAGCCGGGCGAACTCAAGATCGAGCGCTGGGGGGATACCGCGAACGGAACCACGTTCACTCGCCGCGCACGGCCGGGTCAGACGCTGTTCGGCAAGCGCCGCGCCTACCAGCGCAAGGTCGCATACGCCGAGTTCGAAGCAATCTGCTCCGGCGACATCTACACATTCGAAGCGGACGAGACCCGAATGCTCGGCGAGTTCCTGCCGTTCCTCGTGCAGTCCGACCCGTTCTTCGACCACGCGCTCGACACCTCGGCGGGGTCGCTCTCACCGCGCACGAACTGGCGCGACCTTGCCGACTTCGAGTTCGAACTCCCGCCGCTCGACGAGCAGAAACGCATCGCCGAATTGCTCTGGGCTATTGAGCGCCATCGGCGCCGATTGAGAAGGGAGGCCCGGGCAATGACCGGTGCTACCAATGTTCGGCTCGCCGAAATGTGGGACGAAGATTCGGTAAAGCGACCGATCGCGGACATCGCCGACTGCATGACCGGGTCCACACCTTCGAAGGTCAGTGCCGAGTATTGGGAGGCTGAGGATGTGCCGTTCTACACCCCCTCAGAAATTGAAGCCGACACGATGCGCCCAGCCAGACAACGAGTGAGCTTTGCCGGCGCCGCCACTGGGCGAGCTCTTCCCGAGTTTGCGGTCGCAGTTGCGTGCATCGGCGGTGATATGGGGAAGTCGGCCGTCATTCGCGAACCAGGGGTATCAAATCAACAGATCACGTCGATCGTCGGGCTCGACGAGTCCGACGCATACCTAGTGCAGTCCCTGCTGGCGCACCCGCGCGGCCGTCAGGCGATGGAAGCCCGGGAGACCACGACCATCGTGCGCAAGCTGAACAAGAGTGACCTCATGAGGGTGGAGCTTCCGTGGCCAGCAGACCGAAATGCTCTGCAGAGGCTGATTGCAGCTAGGCGCGTGACATCGGCCGCGATTGAGTTGGAACTTGATTCTCTTCGTCAACTGCGGTCTGCGGCCGCCACTGAAGTGTTCGGAGGCAATTGATGGCGCAGTTCAATGAGGGGAACTCGGTCCGTGACTTCGTCCGCGATCTAGTCGCGTCACGCGATGTGCAGGTTGTGCCGGGCCCCCAGCTTCCGCGGCGCACCGATGAGGTGCTGCTCGAGGGTCTCGTCACGGGCGCGCTGATTCGCCTGAACCCCGAGATCGCGGCCGATCCGCGTAAGGCCGACGACGTCATCTATGTATTGCGCGCCATCCTGATTTCGGCTCGCAACAGCCCGCATCCCGTGGTGGCGAATGAAGAGTTCATGTCGTGGCTCACTGGGCAGAAGTCGATGCCGTTCGGGCCGAACGGCGAGCACACGACGGTGCGTCTGATCGACTTTGATCACCCAGAGGACGACTCCTCGAACCAGTGGATCGTGTCGACGGAGGTGACGTTCCAGGTGGGACGGCTGGGCAAGCGATTCGACGTGGTGCTGTGGTGCAACGGTCTTCCGGTTGTGGTGGGCGAAGCGAAGACGCCGATTCGCGCGGCGTACTCGTGGATCGACGCGGCCGCGCAGATCCATGACGACTACGAGGCGAGCGTGCCGCAGTTTTTCGTGCCGAACGTGCTGTCATTCGCGACCGAGGGCAAGGACTTCCGCTACGGCTCCGTTGGGATGCCGGTCGAGCTCTGGGGCCCGTGGCGGGAGGAGGCGACCGATCCGAACGCGCCCGCGAAGGTTGGCCTTGAGGTCGTCAAGGACGCGGTAAACGGCGTGCTCGCGCCGGCATTTGTCCTCGACTTCCTGCGGTTCTTCACGGTGTTCGCGACCGATGCAAAGCACCGCAAGATCAAGGTCATCGCGCGGTACCAGCAGTTCCAGGCGACCAACCTCATCGTGGAGCGCGTGCTGCACGGGCGGATCAAGCAAGGACTCATCTGGCACTTCCAGGGGTCGGGCAAGTCCCTGCTGATGGTGTTCTCGGCGCTCAAACTCCGCGCGATGGCCAAGCTGACGAACCCGACCATCCTGATTGTCGTCGACCGTATCGATCTCGACACGCAGATCACCGGCACGTTCAACGCATCCGATGTGCCCGGTCTGGCCTCGACGGACTCGCGCAAGGAGTTGCAGGTCATGCTGAGCCAGGGGGCGCGGAAGATCATCATCACGACGATTCATAAGTTCGGCGAGATCGACGGCGTGCTCGATGACCGTGACAACATCATCGCGATGGTCGACGAGGCCCACCGCTCGCAGGAGGGCGACAACGGGCGGCGGATGCGGGAGGCGCTGCCGAACGCGTTCCTATTCGGACTCACGGGCACGCCGATCAACAAGCGTGACCACAACACGTTCATGTGGTTCGGCTCACCCGAGGATGAAAGCGGGTACCTGTCGCGCTACTCATTCCAGGACTCGATCCGCGACGGCGCGACCCTCCCGCTGCATTTCGAGCCGCGGTTGAGCGAGATTCACCTCGACCAGGAGAAGATCGACGCCGCGTTCGAGGAGCTCGCCGCGGAGCGCAAACTGACCGAGGCCGAGAAGATCACGCTGTCGAAGAAGGCAGCCTCCATCGAAGTTCTCATCAAAGCGCCTGAGCGTATCCGCCAGATCGCCGAAGACGTGGTCACGCACTTCATGGAGAAGGTCGAGCCGGAAGGGTTCAAAGCTCAGCTGGTCGCGTACGACAAGGCATCCTGTGTCGCATACAAGGAAGCACTCGACACAAGGCTCCCGCCCGAGGCGTCCACCATTGTGATGTCGAAGGCGCGCACCGACCCCGCGTCATGGGCGCGGTGGACACCGGGAGCCGACGAGCTGGAGCAGGTTGTCGCGCGGTTCAACGACCCGGCGGATCCATTGAAGATCATCATCGTGACTGCGAAGCTGCTCACAGGGTTTGATGCACCGATCCTGCAGACGCAGTACCTCGACAAGCCGCTCAAGGAGCACACGCTTCTCCAGGCGATCACTCGTACCAACCGTGTGTACCCGCCGAGCAAGACACACGGACTGGTCGTCGACTATCTCGGCATCTTCGACGATGTCGCCAAGTCGCTCGCTTTCGACGAAGCCGCGGTCCAGCGCGCGATCTCGAACATCGAGGAGCTGAAGGCAGAACTCGCGCCGGCTATGGGCGCAGCCCTCTCCTTCTTCCCCGGCGTGGATCGGACGGTAGGCGGCTACGAGGGGCTTACTCAGGCGCAGGCCGCGATTGCGGACGACCGGGTCAAAGATGCATTCGGGCTTGCGTACAGCGTCGTCTCGCAGCTGTGGGAGGCTCTTAGCCCAGACCCGATGCTCAAGGATTTCCGGGACGACTACAAGTGGCTCACGGACGTCTATGAATCCGTGCGGCCGGCCGACATAACCGGCCGCCTCGTGTGGCATGCGCTCGGTGCAAAGACCATCGAGTTGATCAACGAGAGCGTTCACGTCGAGATTCCGCAGGGCGATGAGACGATCGTCCTCGACGCGCAGACTATCGAAGACCTGATGATCGGCAAGCGCAAGGATGTCTCGACGGAGGAGATTGAGAAGCAGATCACCGCCCGTATCGCCCGGCACCTCAACAACCCGGTCTTCATCGAACTCGGTCAGCGCCTCAACGCGCTGCGTGAGAAGTACGCAGACATCCAGCAGTCGAGCCTGGACTTCCTTCGTGACCTCCTCGAGCTCGCCAAGGATACGGTCGCTGCCGAGAAAGTTGAGAAGGAGATCTTGCCTGAGGAGCGGGGGAAGGCTGCGCTCACCGAGCTGTTCGAGGCCCTGAAGGGCGACGAGACGCCGATCATCGTCGTGAACGTGGTCGACCGGATCGACGAGGTTGTTCGGGCCGTGCGTTTTGACGGTTGGCAGTCCACCATCGCCGGCGATCAGGAAGTGCGAAAGGCGCTGCGTCGGACGCTCTACGTGCAGTTCAAGATCCGCGACAACGATGTGTTCGAGAAGGCGCTGGGGTATGTCCGCGAGTACTACTGACGCCAAAACGATCCATGCTCCTCAGCTCGGTTGAGGACACCATCGATGAACGCGCTCCCACCGCCCCCATCCGCAGATGCTGACGTGTGCGGTAGCTTCCCTCTCCACGCCACCCCTTTCCCGTGGAACGCCACCGTGATGGTGTCCAACCTTCCTGACGAGCACCGCAGCTTCGCCGGCGCCGACGCGTCCAGAGCGTGCCCGAGCCCGAAAGCCCCCAAGATCCGGATGCACCTTGACCTGCGAGCCGAGGGCGCCATCGCCGTGGTCCGCCGGGCTCGTCGCGCGCGTGCTCTGAGCCCCGGGGATGGACAAGGATGGCGGATCCGAGCGCAACAAGTTGTGTGCACTCTGCGAGGTCAAGCCGGCGGGTGGCTGGTGATGTCCTGCACGAATCCGACAGGCTCGACACGCTGCGCGTTTCGAGGGCGGAGTCTCAATTACGTCGAGAAAAGTCTCAGCTGGGTTGAGAAACGACACGGTCGGCCCCCTGGCCCTGTGGAGCGAGTGACGGGAATCGAACCCGCGCTACCAGCTTGGGAAGCTGGAGTTCTACCATTGAACTACACTCGCGCGCCCGCTCAGCGGGACTCGACCACCATAGCGGATTCTCCGCTGGAAGCCAGCCGACAGCCCCCGGTGTGCCGATCTGCCGGAGGCGATCCGAGCCTCCCGTCAGGTGTCCGTGTCTCTTCTGTGAGCCGACCCGCCTGACGGACAGGTGTCGATCGACGTGTGTACCGTCCAGGGAGTCCCAGCGAGCGCACCCGAGGAGGACCCGGATGGTCAGGCACCCCCTCATCGACGACGTCGTCGGTCACGCGATCGTGGTCGACTCCGACTCGCAGGTGGTGTGGTTGACCGAGGCGATGTCCTCACTGCTCGCCCGTGCGTCCGCAGCGGACCGCATGGTGGTCCTGCGGACCGGACGGGAGGCTGCGCTCACCCCCGCCCTCCGGCACGCGCTCGGCGCACACGGCGCCGCTTGGGCGGTCACCGATCCCGACGGCTCGCTGCGCGACGGACGCACCGGCGTCCGCGCTGACCGCATCGAGGACTTCGTCGAGCGCGGGCCGGAACTCGTCGGGCCGCCGTCCGCAACGCACCCCGGCGCGTCGGACTCGGTCCGCCAGATCAGCATCGACCTCACGCTGCGACACCACGAGGAGCGGGCGATCGACATCGGCTCCGCGATCGAGGCGCTGTGTCACACCGTCGGCACCTGCCCCACCCGCTGGGGCACCGCCGAGCCGCTGTCCGGCCCGTGGGACCGCTGGGTCGCCACGCAGTACGCCAAGCACGAGTCACCAGGGATCAGCACGTCGTACGCCGTCGGGGCCGGGTTCTCCGCGACGATGACCGCGCACCTCACCGACGGCGTCGTGATCGAGACGCTGTCCGCCGTCCTCACCGTGCCGGAGCAGGGGTCCGACCCCGACCTGGCGGAGCGGATGCTCGACGCCGTGCACCGTGTGGCCGAGGACGTCGTCCCGGTGTTCGGCGTGGTCATGCAGCGCCGCGGCGACGCCGACCACCTGGTCCGGGCCGTGTCGCACGGCGAGCCGACGCCCCTCGCGGTCGTCGTCGGGCCCGAGGCCACGGAGCTCATCGACCGCGGGGCGGCATGGCCGCCGCCGCACACCTCGACCTCCGTCTTCCGGGCGGGGCCGGTGACCGACGAGCAGGGGCTCATCGTCCGGCTGGAGGACGGCTGGACCGCACTCGAGGCCTTCCTCGACCGGATCGACGAGGACCGGTTCCTGCAGCTCGTCGGCGGCGCACCGCTCGACCCGGCGCACGACGAGGGCACGCTCGACGGGCACGTGGCAGCAGGCGGACGACACGGCGGCATCGGTGCCCCGTGACGTGACCCTGCTCTGCCGGGGCGAGGTGGAGATCCGCGAGGTGGCCGAGGCTCTCCTGTTGCACGACGACGCCTGGGGTGTGCGGGCGCTCGACGACGGGCCGATGATGCAGATCTGCCGCGATCAGGAGCACCCGGTCATCACGGTGCTCGGGGTCCGCCGCGTCGACTCGATCGACGAGGTGGGTCGGATCCTGCCGGACGCGCCACCGCTCGGTACGCCGTTGTGGTGGGTCGACACCGTCACGCCGATCGGGCCGGACGGGGAGTCGGGGATCGCCGCAGCGCTCGAGGCCGCGATCGACCTCGACGCCGTCTGCATCGTGCACGGCGACTGAGCCGCGAGCGGCGCCGCTCAGTCGCGCTCGTTCATGGCGGAGAGCCGCTCGTTGTAGGCCTTGAGCTCGGCGTCGCCGTCGCGCTCGGCCTGGCGGTCGAGCCGCTTCGCGTCGCGGCTGTCCGACCGGACCCAGTTCCGCACCACGAGCAGTGCCACGAAGACCATCGGCAGCTCGGACGCACCCCACGCGATCCCGCCACCGGTGTGCTGGTCGGCGAGGAGCGCGGTGTCGTTGGTCTGCCCGAGCGCGTGGAACCAGTCGATCGCGTAGACGGACTCGGAGGTCATCACCGCGACGCCGAAGAACGCGTGGAACGCCAGGGTCGCGAGCAGGGCGATGATGAGGATCGGGTACTGCGGGCGCTTCGGACCCGGGTCGATGCCGACGAACACCCAGAAGAACAGGTAGCCGCTCAGCACGAAGTGCACGACCATCGCCACGTGCCACTCGTGCGACTGCATCGCGGCCTGGAACGCGCCGGTGAAGTAGAACACCACGAGGGAGCCGGCGAAGATCACCCCGGCCACCGCGGGCTTCGCCATGAACTGCATGTAGCGGGAGTGCACGAAGAGCATGAGCCACTCGCGCGCACCGCGGGAGCCGTCGTTGCGCACCGGCAGCGTGCGGAGGGCGAGCAGCACCGGCCCACCGAGCACGAGGGGCAGCGGCACGAACATCATCAGCAGCATGTGCTGGATCATGTGCGACGAGAAGTGGATCATGCCGTAGACCGCGGGGCCGGCAGAGGTGGTCCAGATGAACACCGCACAGCCGATCAGCCACGCGATGGTGCGCCCGACCGGCCACTTGTCGCCGCGCTTGCGGAGCTTCCGGACGGCGGACAGGTACCACCCGGCGCCGACGACGGCGAGCGCGAGCCACACCCAGTCGATGTGCCACTGCGTCAGGAACGTGTGGAGCGTCTGGGCGGGCGGGTACGGGAAGCCGATGAGCCCGGACCGGGTGTCGTCGCCGGTCTCCGGCGTCTGCGGGATCGGCGGCTGGCTGCGGGACACCGCGACCGAGACGCCGATCGCGATCGCCATGAAGACGATCTCGGCGAGGGCGAACCGGGTGAAGGACCGCCGGTCGAGCGGGGAGCGCAGCAGCGCCGGCACGAGCTTGCGACGCTGCACGACACCGGCGAGCCCGAGCAGCACCAGGATGACGGCCTTGACGGTGATGAGTGCGCCGTACGTCGTCGTGACGAGGTCGAGCGGCCCGGTCAGGCGCAGCGACGCGTTCACGATGCCGGAGAACGCAACGGCGGCGAACGACCAGCCGGCGAGCGTGGAGTACCGCGCGACCATCCGGCCGGTGGCGCCCCTGGTCTTCGTGCGGAGCAGCACCACCGCGACGAGCCCGCCCGCCCAGACGCACACGCCGATCAGGTGGATCGCGAGGGAGTTGACCGCGTTGGCGTGCTCGAGCGACCCCGCGGCGTGCCCGGACAGCGCGAGGGGGAGGAGCGCGAACAGGCCGAACACCGTGGCGACGGCGAGCGTGGTGACCCGGGTGGCGAACGCAGCGAGGACGGTGGCGATGAGGATCGCGGCCGCGGAGACCACGAGCGCCTGCCCGATCTCGACCTGGAACGCGAAGAGCAGGAAGTTCCTGGCGAACACCGGGTTCGTCATCGGGACCCCGAGCGTGTTCGCGCCCGTGAACACGAGACTGACGACGGCCGCCAGGAACCAGAGCGCCCCGGTCGTCGCCGCCCACCGCACGGCACGGTGCTGGACGCTCGACATCGCGCCGTGGTCCTGCTTCTGCGCGGGCAGCGCGAACGCGGCCACGATGAGGAGCCCGATCGTGAGCGCGGCCATGGCGTCGTGCACCACGCGCGCCACCGGCAGTCCGTACTGCACGAGGTCGCCGGCGGACACGAGCTGCTGGCTCGCCGTGAACGCCCCCGTCACGGTCATGCCGAGGATCGAGCAGCCGACGGCGAGGGGGATCGCGACGGCCAGCACGGTGGCGACGGTGGATGTGCGCGCGGTGACGGGCGCCGACTCCGGCGCTGTCCCGTTCGGGTGGGTCTCGGTTGTCGTGGCGGTCATCAACCTGTTCCGGGGACGCTTCCGTCCGCGAGACCGCGGACCCTCCATCGTAGGCGCTGCTGCCTGGACCCCGGCCGTCGGTCGGGTGAGTGGGCGCACCGGTCTGGAGGCGCGGTGTCGGCCCGCCGAGCCGCCACGGTCCGGACGCTGGTCGCGATCTCCGGCGCCGCCACGGTTCAGACGCCGGCCGCGGCTCCCGTTGCGGTCCCGTCGAGGCCGGCCAGCCGGCCCCGGTCGTCGAAGCGGACCGACAGCGTGCCGTCGGACAGCTGCATCGTGTGCCCGTCCCACGGCACACCGCGGAGCGACGCCCAGCTGGCCACGGCGCGTCGGTGGTCACGCACCTCGATGGTGTCGATCCCCTCGCTGAACACCCGCATCATCCGCGGGACGCTCGGGGCGTCGAACAGCAGACCCTCGAGCAGGAGCCAGATCCGGGTGCCGCCGCCGACGTCGGCGCTGTAGCCGAACCACGTGCCGCTCGCCAGGCGCGCCGCGATGGACATGCTCCATCCGAGCTCGTACCCGGCGCGGGGCTCGTCGTCCGCCGGTTCGATGTCGAACGGCACCTCGGCCTGCACGAGCTCCGGGACCCCCATCCGCTCACCCATCGCACGCGTCGCCATGGCCGCGGAGCGCACCTGCTCGGCCTGTTCCCCGGGGTTCGCCCACGCCCACAACCAGCTGCGCGGTCCGGGTGCCGCGGTCCCGACGAACTGCACGGGGAACGTGGCGGGGTTCGCGCCCGAGAAGTGGAACACCCCGGCGGCGAGGTCCACGTCCCAGTGGTCGTGGTCGCCGAAGCGGTCGACCAGGGCCAGCTGCGCTTCGTGCGCGAGGAAGACCCCGTCGTCGATCAGCGCGTCCATGCCCCCAGAGCGTGTCATGCGTCCGACTGTAGCCGTCGCTCCCAGATCCCCTCGCTCCCGACACCGACGAACCCGACGGCCTCGTTGACGTCGAGCATCGGCCGGTTCTCCTCCGCGTTGAACGTCACGATCGACGGGTGCCCCGGGTGGTCACGCTCGACGGTCTCGATCCCGACGACCTTGAGGAGCCAGCCGAGCCGGTGCCCGCGGTGTTCGCGGAGGACGAGCGTGTCCCACTGGAACACCGGCTGGTCGAGCGCATCCGGTACGGCGAGCTGCGTGAAACCCACCAGGGTGGTGCTCGGCACGTGCTCGACGGCGACGGTGAGCATCGTCCGCGGCGAGTCCTCGAGGTGCGCCTCGTGCTCCCGGAGTCGCTCGACGGTCCAGACGTCCTCCGGTTCCTCCATGTCGCCGGACGGGGCGTCGGTGCTCATCCGCGTCTCGAGGTGCGCGATGTCGGCGAGCCACCGCTTGGGCGTGCGGCCGGTCCAGGCGTGCACCCGGTGGTCGGGCCCGGCAGCCGCGGCGGCGCGATCGTGCAGTGCCGTCACGACGCCGCGGTCAGCGGGCAGCGCGAGCCGGCTGATCCGGTTCACCTGCCCGAAGCGCCAGCCGCGGCCGGTCAGGAACCGGACGCCGGCCTCGTCCTCCGGCACGGCGCCGAACCCGGTCGGTGCGGGGACGAAGCCGGGCCCGGACGCCGGGCCGACCTGCCGTGACACCGCGTAGGTCTTCCACTGCGTCCGTCCGGCGGCGCGTGCGATGCCCTCGACGTGGTCGGCGAGCAGGGTGCCCACACCACGCCGACGGTGGTCGGGGTCGACCCCGATCGCGATCCAGCAGTTCGTGGTGCCCTCGGCCGTCTTCGAGGAGTACGACCCTGCCGCGACCACGGTGTCCTCGTCGTCGCGGACCACGAAGAGGCGGCTCGGTGCCTCGGGGTCGTGCTGCAGTGGGAGCTGTTCCTCGGCGGTCCAGGCGAGCTCGGCGAGCCCGTGGACGGCGATCTCGGAGCGGTTCGAGACGTCGACCCAGTCGCGGAACGCCCGCACCGTCGTGGGGGCGTCGTGCATGCTGCTGGGGACGTCGAGTTCGACGACGCGGTACACGGTGGTCCTTCCGCCGCCCGTACGCGGTGCAGGGCAGCCGAGCAGCCTACACGAAGTGCCGTGTCCTGCTCAGTGGAACGAGGGTCTCCCGGTGCGCCTGACTCCCCTCGCAGTCAACCGAAGACGAAGTCCTTGCCGCCGCGGACCCAGAAGGTCGATGACTCGTCGTTGCCGGGTGCGACGACGCTGCGCTGCACCAATCCACCGGGGCCACGAAGTGGACGTGCTTGCATCGTCCACGTGGGCCCCCAGCGCAGCGTCCGAACGCCGTGCCGGCGGAAGGCGCGACGGGACGGCTCCAACGTCACGCCGTCCGGTTCGAGGGTGACGACGCCGAACACCTCAGCGGTGCTGCCGGTCGTGTGATCGTCACGCTGGAGCGCAGGGAAGGTCATGAGCGGCGTGGTGGCGGTGAAGCTCTCCGGGTGCTGTCGGACACGAAGTACCGTGAGCTCGCGCGGCCGGAGCGGCCTGCGGAGGAAGGCAAGGCCGAGATGATGGCTGCTTGACTTCGGCCCGCCTCATGTTTCGCGGCATACGAGCGTTGATCGATCAATCTCTTGGCTCCTTCCCGATCGCGTACAGCTCGCCTCCACAACCTCCCCAGGAACTGCAGCTCGGCCGTCTGTCGTGAGGAGGGCAGCCGCGGGAACAACGGCGACACAGCCCGCGGTCAACAGGCTTCGCGTTCTCGCGTAGCTCCGATCATCGCGGTTGTCGCGTCACGAGCCCCGCGGCTCCGCGCCGTCACCGATCTCGGCGACGCGCGCGAGGTCCACGTGGTTGCGCTCCGCCCACTGTTCGACGTCCGATGGCCTCCGCGCGTAGGGCACCTCCCGGACGTCGATGCCGTGCGCGCGGAGGTCCCGCCTGATCACCCGTCCGAAGCGAGCCAGGCGGACGACCATCGCGACGCTCACCGCGCCTGACGCCACGATGAGTACGGCGAAGACGCCGGTCGGGATGAGGTGCGGCAGTACCAGGATCCACGCCAGCGCCCAGACGAACAGCTGTGCAGCGAACGCCCACAGGAACGACAGTCGTCGCCGGGCGACGTCGGAGGCGTACCGACGGCCGATCAGCGGACGCCAGGTGTCGACGGTGCGAGAACGCAGGCTCATGCGCTGAGTCTCGCGCACTGAACTGCATGATCCCGGCGACGCGCTTCCGCTTCTTCTTGTCCTTCTTCTTGTTCTTGTTCCTCGGTCGTCTTCTCCGCTCCGTAGACGTCGATCCCGAACCCGATCAGCGCAGGCGGGAGTGCAGCGATCCCGACGCCTTCCAGCGCCTCGATCCCGAAGGCGGCTCCGATGACGTCGGCGCCGGCCCCGAGCGTCGCGACACCGTTCAGCAGTGCTCCGGCACAGGCAACGCTGTCATGTGTCGTGGCACAGCCCGTTCCGTCGATGCCCTCGCCGACGACGCTGAGCCCGAGCGCGGTGCCACCGACGGCGAACGATGCAGCTGCCCCGAGGTCGAAGACGAGGCCCACCCCGGTCAGCGCGAGCGCCGTCGCACCGATTCCGACTCCGACCCACGCCCAGGTCTCCGAATCCCAGGTCGTCGGGTTCCACCAGGTCTCGAGCCCGAGCGGGTCCACCGAGTTCACCGGATCGCCACTCGCGTATTGGTATGGCTGGTGCGTGGTCGCCACTGCTGGGTCGACCGAGAGGAATTCGGATGTGGCCGGGTCGTAGTAGCGGGCTTGCAGGTACAGGAACCCGGATTCTGCGTCGACGAGGGCTCCGGCGAACTGGATCGAGGTCGAGTCCTGACCGGTGTGCGCGCTCGTCGCGCCGGCCGGCGTGTAGGCGTAGGAGCCGGCCACGGCTCCCGTTCCGTTGAGGAGCTGCACCGTCGAGCCGTGGGCGTCGTGGAACAGCCAGTCCGACCCGGCGGCCGCGAACTGCTCGATCACCGCGCCCGCTGGTCCGGTGATGTAGTCGTGGACCGCGTCGGTGAGCAGCGTCGGGACCCCACCGCGTGCGTCCCAGGTGTACTGGGTGGTGCCGGCGCTGGTGGCCTTGCTCGCGCGGAGCCCCCGGCCGTCGTAGGTGTACGTCGCGGTCGTGCTCCCGGCGGTGGTCATCGCCGTCAGGTGCCCCGCTGCGTCGTAGCGGAGTCCCTGTGCGGCTCCCGTCGCCGGGGTCGTGCTCGTCCGGTCGCCGTCCGCGTCGTATCCGTACTTCGTCGACCCGGTCGGAGCGCTCGAGCAGTTCGGCGTCGACACAGCGGTCCCGGAGGACCAGCAGAGCCGGCCGGCGGCGTCGAACGCTTGGGTGCCGCCAGCGGTCGCGGTCGGGTCACCGGAGGCGTCGTAGCCGTACGTCGTCGTGGCGCTGGTCTTGGACGTCGCGAGGTACTGGTCGGCGGTGTACGTGTACGTGGTGGCTGCGCCCGGGGCTCCGGTGGACGGGGTCTGGGTGAGGACGTCCCCGACACCGTCGAGGGTGTAGTTGATCGTCCCGAGGGCGGTGCCGGCCCGCGAGACGGCCGTGGCGGTCTCCTGGTCGTCGGCGTTGTACGACATCGAGACCGCGTCCCCGTCGCCCAGTGCTTCGCTGGTCAACGCGCCGTCAGGGTTGTACCCGAACGTCGTCTTCGCACCCGCCGGATCGGTCACCGTCGCGAGCTGGCCCGCCTGGTCGTACGTCCGGGCGACCACCGGCGCAGTCGCGCCGGGGTAGATGACCGTGAGGGTGTTGCCGTCTGCGTCGTAGGTGTAGCCGGACGTCGACCCGACGCCGTTGGTCTGGGATGTGAGCTCGCCGAAGACGTCGTAGGAGGAGGTGGTCGTGCCGGTCCCGTCGGTCATCGTCAACTGCCTGCCGTCGGCGTCGTAGGTGTACGTCGACGGGGCGGTCGAGTCGGAGTACGACGTGCGGGACAGCTGGCCGGCGCCGTCGTAGGAGTCGGTGGTGGTCGTACCGTCCGGCCGTGTGACGCTCGCGAGCGTGCCGGTCGGGTTCCAGGTCTGCGTCGTGGTCTTGCCGTCGGGGTCGGTCATGCTGAGCTGGTCGCCGCGGCTGTCGTACGTGTAGCTCGTGGAGGCCGACTGCGCGTTCGTCGTCTTGGCGATCGTGCCGTCCGCGTTGTAGGTGGTGGTCACGGCGGATCCGGAGGGTCGCGCGGTCTTCGTCGCTCGGTCCGCGGCGTCGAACGTCGTCGTCGTGGTGTGCCCGTTCCCATCGGTGGCGGTGAGTTGATCGCCGTCGGCGTCGAAGGTGGCCTTCGTCGTGTGACCGAGCGGATCGGTCGTCGTCACCATGTTGCCGAACGCGTCGTAGGCGTACGTCGTGCAGCCGGTCGCCGGCGGCGTGCAGGTCGTTGCGGTGCCCGCGGCGACGCCTGACGGCGCCACGGTGCTGATCCTGCGTCCGAGCGGGAGCGACCAGCCGTAGTCGGTGGTGCGCCCCAGCGCGTCGGTGGTGCTCGTCGGGTCACCGTCGGCGTCGTACGTGCGCTTGGAAGCGTTCCCGTCGCCGTCGGTCGTGGTGGTCGCCTCGGACGGGTGGGCTGCGTCGGAGTACGTGGCCGAGGTCTGGCGGGTCGAGACGGGGTTGAGGGTGTCACTCGCCGAATCGGCACTGTGGTCGGTGTTGCTCACCGTCTGCAGGGTCAGCGCTCCCGCGGCGTTGTAGGTCCGCTGCGTCACCAGACCCGAGGGGTCGACCTGCTCGGTGACGTGCCCAGCCGCGTCGTACTGCCAGCTCGTGGTCCGGCCGAGACCGTCCGATGCCGAGACCCGGTCACCAGCGTCGTCGTAGGCGGAGGTCTTCGTCGTGCCGTCGGGGTCGGTCTCGACGGTCACGCCGAGGGTCATCGGGTCGTACTGGTACGTGGTGGTCGCGGCCGCCGCGGTGCCGTACCCCTTCGTCTCCGACGTGAGCAACCCGTTGGTGTAGCTGTCCAGGACCCGGTGTCCCGCCGGGTCGGTGACGAGCGTCTGCCCCGCCGTGATGCCGGTGGCCGAGTCCGGCCCGTACACGAACGTCGTCGTGCCACCGTCCGGGTCCGTCTGACTGGTCACCCTGTCCGAGGAGTCGTAGACGTTGGTCGTCACGGGTGCCGGTGTGCCGGTCTTGCCGTAGTCGGCCGCGGTCCGCTCCGTGAGCATGAGGTGCTTGCTGCTGTAGGTGTACTGAACCCGGTCCTGGTTGCCGAGCGTGCCTCCCGACCTCGTGGTGCCGACCCCGTACACGTCGGTCAGGTCGCCGGCTGCACTGTAGGCGTAGTCGACTTCCTGCCCACCGGAGGTCACCACCTTGCTGATGTGCGTCCCGGTCCATGACACGGTCAGGGTGCGGCCGCCGGGATCGGTGACCGTGCTGAGCTGGCCGTTCGCGCTGTACGCGAGCTTGGTCGCGTACGCGGGGGTAGCGGTCCTGCCGGCGAGGTCTGACTCACTGAGGAGGCGCCCGGTTGTGGTGTCGAAGACGAACTGCTCGTCGCCGCGTCGGGTGTAGACGTACGTCGTGCCGCTCTTGCCGAGGGTCGCGTCGAACCGCGGAGCAGTCGGCGTGTACGTCCCGGAGCTGACCGTGAACGGTACGGCGGAGCCGTCCTCCTGCTGGACGGTGACGTTGCCGGACGCGTCCGTCTTCGCCGTCATCCCGTAGTCGGAGGTCCACCCGTAGCCGAACGCACCGTTGACCGTCGCGGCGGACCCGGCCGGCCCGGCGGAGTCCGCGAGGACCGCGCTGTACTTCCTGTTCAGGTTCAGGGGGACGCCGAGCCCGGGCAGGGTCAGGTCCGTGGCTGCTTCGCCGAAGTAGCCGGTGGAGGTGTCGACGGGGTCACCGGCGGTCCTGCTCCCGCAGCCGCAGTTGACCCACGCGGGGTTGGAGCCGGACGGGGCGTCCCGGATGCCCGGGGGGCCTCCCAACGGCGTGGACGCATCCCCGCCCTCGGGGACGAACGCCACCGCGTCGTAGGCGACGTCGTACCGCTGGGGGGCCTCGTCGGACGCGTTGGTGAGGACGACGTTCCCGCCGTTCTGCATGCCGAACGTCCCGATGGTGGCCCACTGCTCGGAGCCCCAGGCCTGATTCACTCGGATGCGCCACGGCGCGGCGCCGCCGCCGGGGTTCACGGTGTAGACGACGTCGCCGGCCGTCGCGCCGCTGGCAGGGAGGTGGATCTTGACCTTGTAGTACTGCCGACTCGGCAGGTTCGGGGTCCACGTGCCCGTGTTGATCACACTGGTCGACGACGCGGGTTCCGTGTGGGTGAACAGGACATGGCCGCCGAAGCCGGAACCGAGCTGGTGCGTGTCGATGTCCCCGACGGGATCGCCCGAGGAGTTCGTGCCGGGGCTGAACGCGAAGCTGCCACCGTTGCTCCAGTTCATGCCCGCGCAGCCCTGGTCGTCGTCGGCCGGGTCAGCGAGGTCGTCGACGATGATCGATCCCGGCGGCACGACCGAGCCGTCCTGGTTGCAGGTGGGCTGGTACTTGGCGCTGTACGTCGGCTCGGACGAACCGGCTCCGTACTCATAGGACGAGGTCGCGCACGTCGTCGAGCAGGACGCCACCCAGGTGACGGGCTTGTGCCACCAGCATTCCGAGTCCGACAGCGAGCAGTACTGCTTCGCGGAGTCACTGGGATTGCAGTCGTCGGAAGAGTCGCAGAACGCTGACACGGGCGGGATCTGCAACCAGCTCGATCCGCCGTTGTACGTCGGCGTGTTGTAGCCGTAGTAGCCGTATCGGAGGATCGGCGACGCCATCCACCCCATGATGCGTTCTTGGTACGGCCAGCTCGACGGATGCGCCGCGTCGGCGTACGTCGATTGCAGATACGGCTTTCGTGCGGGGTCGTAGTCCGGGTTCTGCGGGTTGTTGGACCAGCCGACGCCCCACGTGCCGTCCGGCCCGGTGCAGGATGCGGAGGGGGTGCAGCCCGACGTGTTGCCGAACGCGGCGTTCGGTTGGATGCCGGTGTTGTACGCCCAGGCTGCGAAGTACCAGTTCTCCAGGTACTTCGGGTCGCCGCCGTTCGCGGTCACGCCGTCGGCGTAGAGGCTGTTCCAGGTCTTCTCGAGGATCTGCAGTCCCGCGGCGATGTTCTCCTGGTAGTCCACGGCGATCTTCATCTCGCCGTGGGTGGAGATGCTGGTGTCGGACGCAGCCATCCCCGTGGTGACCTGCGCAACGCCGTACCCGCAGTCGGCGTTCGGGTAGTCGATGGTGCTGATGCTGTCGACGACGCCGTAGTAGTCCGCGATGAGGGGGTCACCGGCGATGCCCGGCAGCGCATGCCAGGACGCCTGGTTGAAGTTCGATTCCTGCGCCTCGATCGCGAGCATCACCGACCTGGGAACGGTCGTCTGCGAGCTGCCGGCCGGGTGTGACAAGGCGACCGGCGGGAAGTCGGACGACGGGGCGTACGAGACCAAGCCCATGTTGGCGAAGTTCGCCGGCCGGGCGTACGCGCTCCCGGTGAGCAGGCCCTGCTCGTCCATCTGTGTCGCCCAGCTGACCTGCGCGTTCGAGGGCTGCATGGCCTCGAGGTTCGGTTGCAGCCGGGGGATGGAGCACTTCGGCGTCGTCGCATCGGCCGACAGCGCTGGGTTCACGAAGACCGCGGACCGGGTCGCGACAGCGGCCTGGACGCTCGTCGTCGCTGGTCCCGTCCGCGTGTATCCCGACGTCGTGGTCTGCCTCGCGCCGCGCTCATCCGGTGCGGGCTGGGCGTCGAGGGGCTTGCGGTCTGCACCGGCCTGCGTCGGTGCACCGGTCTTCGAGTTCGACGTCGCCGTTGAGCCAGCCGTCGGCCTGGATGACTCGCCTGTTGCCGTCGGGGCGGCTGCACCGGCAGCGGTGTAGGCCTTGTGCGTGCTCTCGGACTCGACGACGGGGAGCGACGCTTGTGCAGCTGCTTCGGTCTGCGTCGAGGGGGCCACGTCCGCCGTCGGGTTGCCGGCGTTCCGGGCTGCACCGAAGGCCGCGTGTCCGTCGAGCGACATGGTCTGCGCACCGAGTGGCAGCGCTGCGTTGTCGAGTTGGGTGAGCCCTGTCACCGACACCTGCGCACCGACGACGTTGTTGTGACCGTTGGCGCCGGCGAACAGTGCCACCCCTGACGCTGGTCCGCTGCCCACCGTGTGCACGGTGGATCCGTTGAGCTGCTGGACCGTGGCGGTCCCGGTCTGCCCGCTGTCGGCGAGGAAGTCCACACCGCCGCCGGCTGAGGGGCGGAGGTCGTAGGCAGCTCCAGCGGCCGTCGCGATGTTCTCGGCTCGCTCGGGGTGGGACGGCGAGCCCCCGGTCGGGATGGACACGATCGACGTGCCCTGGGCTCCGATGAGACCGGCAGACGCGGGCACCACGGATGTGACCTGTCCCGTGAGGATCGAGTCCTGGGTGCGCTGACCCGTGGTGAGGTCGAACGCCAGGGCTTCGGTGGACGACTCGTCACTTCCGAGGTTGGCGGTGAAGGCTGCGGTGTCCCCGAGCCCACATCCCGGCGAGTGGTACTTCAAGCCGACGCCCGATGCGAGCGGGGTGACCTTCCCTGATGCGATGTCGACGCTGTAGGCGTACGCGCCGCGGTCTCGGCTGACGTTGTCGTTGATCGCATCGCCGGGGAGGACGGCAACCGCGATGAACTTCCCGTCGTCGGTGACGCACTGGTAGCCGTACCACGTCGACGGATCGAGTTCGGCCGGTCGGAGCACAGCGACGTCCCGCCACCCGAAACCCCCGGCGCCGGACGCAATCCGGAGGTGGTACCCGTCCGCAGCACCGATGCCGTTCACCGCGACATCGGTGGCGGCGTCGGCGGCGTGTGGGAAGTCGGCAGCGTCCGCAGTGCGTGTCGGGGTGGCGCCTGTCTCTGCAGCCGCGGAGGGCACCACGCTCGTCTGCACGGAGACGGCGGTCAGACCCACGATGGCCAGCACGGTCATCACACGCCCGACTGCAGCGCGGAAGTGCATTCCACCAGCAACTGAACGACGCACCGGCGCCGAGAGAACAGAGGCCACGCTACCCCCAACGAGTACAGGCCGAAAGGAAGACGGCGCTGATGCTGGACGTTAGGGATCAATTGCCGGACCGGCAACCTCCAATGTGGACCGGCAATCTGAACAACAGCGCAGCATCAACTGAAATGCCTGATCAGAAAACAGCTCACGGGCTCGTGAGAAAACGCTCACGATGGAACACCAGGAAGAAAACAGCTCGTTGGCACGCAATGCAGCTCTTGTCCGCCGAAATGCGGACACAGAGTCGCCGACGGCCGCCGTCATCATGCCTTCGGGATCGTCGTCGACGCATCGGCTGTCGGGGGGAGAAGTCCACACGGACGGTGGTCCGAAGCACATCCGCGGGAGGACGGCCGACCCGACGACTGCTCCGCGGTACTCGCCGCAACCGGTGCGGAGGCACGCGCCCGCTAGGATCCCTTCCGTGCTGCTCTCCGACCGCGACATCACCGCCCAGCTCGCCGACGGCCGGATCGGCCTCGATCCGCACGACCCCGCGCTCGTGCAGCCGTCGAGCATCGACGTCCGGCTCGACAAGTACTTCCGGCTGTTCGACAACCACAAGTACCCGCACATCGACCCCGCGGTCGACCAGCCCGACCTCACGCGCCTCGTCGAGACCGACCCGGACGAGGCGTTCGTGCTGCACCCGGGGGAGTTCGTCCTCGGTTCGACCTACGAGGTCGTCACCCTGCCGGACGACATCGCCGCCCGGCTCGAGGGCAAGAGCTCGCTCGGGCGGCTCGGGCTCCTGACACACTCCACCGCCGGGTTCATCGACCCCGGGTTCTCCGGGCACGTCACCCTCGAGCTCTCGAACGTCGCGACGCTGCCGATCAAGCTGTGGCCCGGCATGAAGATCGGGCAGCTCTGCTTCTTCCAGCTCTCCAGCCCCGCGGACAAGCCGTACGGCTCGGCGGAGTACCAGTCGCGGTACCAGGGACAGCGGGGCCCGACGCCGTCGCGGTCGGCCCTGAACTTCCACCGGACGGACGTCTCCGTCCGCGACTGACGCCACCCGCATGAGAATCTTCGTCGCACACGCGGCGAAATTCTGCATTCTGTGTATCGTGGCGGCATGTCTGGAGTCCTGCCACGATCGGCACCGACCATCTGTGCGGCTGACCTCATCCGCGATGCTCGGTTGCGCGCCGAGCTGACCCAGGTCCAGCTCGCGAAGCGCGCCGGGGTCACGCAGAGCGTCATCAGCACCTACGAGAACGGGCGCCGCGAGCCGTCCCTCGCGGCGCTGCAACGACTCCTGCTCGCCGCCGGGTTCCTCACCGTCATCGACCTGGAACCCCTCGCCGACCCGCCGCCGCTCCGCGAGCGCGTCGCAGCGGTCCGCAGCGAGCTGCTGGACGCGATCACGCGCTTCGGCGGAGCGAACCCACGGGTGTTCGGCAGCGTCGCCCGTGGTGACGACGGTCCGGACAGTGACGTCGACCTGATGGTCGACCTCCGCCCCGGGCACGGGATATTCGCGCTGATGCGCATCCAGGACGTCGCGGAGCAACTGCTCGGCGTGCGGGTGGACGTCGTCGACGCAGCCGGCATGAGCGATGCCGTCGTTCGCGAGGCGGTCCCGCTGTGAACCGCCCGGTCAGCGAACGGCTCGACGACGTGATCCGGGCGTGCGGCGTCATCGACCGCTACGTCTCCGAGCCTGGTCTGCCAGAGGACCTCGTCTACGACGCGGTCCGGATGCGGTTGGTCGAGATCGGCGAGGCGGTCCGCATGCTGCCGGTGTCGGTCACGAGCGCAGAACCGGGGATCCCGTGGTCACGGGTCTCCCTGCTCGGCGAGCGGCTCACGCGGCGCTACTTCGACACCACCCCGGCCATCGTGCTGGGGACGGCCCGGGTCGACGTGCCGACGCTCTGCGAGGCGGTCCGCCGGCTTCGGGCACGGCACGGCTGACGCGGCGTCCGCGGTGAGCGGAGCCGGACGGGAGGCTCGGGGCGAGCGGGCACCGAGCCTCCCGTCCGGCACCGGGTCGGCTCTGGAACGGGACTGGGCCCCGTCCGCGATGCGGACGGGGCCCAGGTGGGTGCGGGCTCCCGGACGTCGCTCGTCGAGCTCGGTCAGGGGCAGCCGGCGTCGACCTCCGGTCCGTCCGAGCCGCGGTCGACCTCGCACAGGAGCTTCCAGGTGAACGGGCCCACGACGCCGTCCGCGTTCGGATAGCCGGACAGCTCAGACTGCAACTGGTAGACGTCGTCCTCGGTGTTGATCCCGTAGACCCCGTCGACGGTCAGTGGACGAGCCGGCCCGTAGTCATCGATGTTCAGGATCTCCTGGATGTCCTTGACGCAGTCGCCTCTCGAGCCGTTGCGATAGACCTTTCCGTAACAGTACGAAAGTGCGTCCGCTCGGTCCGAGGTCGTCGGCACGACGGCCATCCCGGCGCCGAGCAGCAGCGCACCAGCGAGGACCGCGCCGACTCCCCGGCGTCGAATCATCTGACCGGACATCCGGCATCCACCTCCGGCCCGTCGGTGCCGTCGTCGACCTTGCAGAGGTACTTCCACGTCTGTGGGCCGACGATTCCGTCAGCAGTCAGGCCGACGAACTGGCCGTCCTGGAAGTTGGCCACGTCGTTCTTGGTCTGGGCGCCGTAGACGCCATCGACAGTGAGGTGATAGGGGCCCATGCCGTAGATGTCGAGCAGACTCTGGATGTCCTCGACGCAGTTCTTCGTGGAACTGTGGCCCGGACCGAACGTCTGTCCGTAGCACCTCGTCGCTGCGCTTGCCGAGTCGCCCTGGCTCGTGATGACGGCGGGCGAGAGTCCCAGACCGACTGCGGCGAGGGCGGAGAATGCGTAGAGCAGGGTTCTTCTCTTCATTGATGTGGTTCCCCTCGTGGCCCAGGGGAATCGACCCCTGACCTGTTTGTCCAGAGGCTAGTACTGCATTTTCCGGTTGCCAATGCTCGCCGACTGAGGGTATGTGCAGTCAACGCTCTCTGCCCGTTTCGTACCACGATTCGTCCGCATTCATGGGGACATTTCTGCACGAGGGTGACCGGAGTTCTCAGCGGCGCGCAGACCACATCCACGCGCCAGACCCGAGCGGAGACGTCGGGTGCGGAGCGCTCAGCCCCAGACCAGTGCGACCGCAGCCATCGGAACGGCCATCGTCATGAGCGCACCGACGACGAGGATGCCGGACCGGATCCTGGCACGCCTCACGAGCCGAGCGATGACGGCGATCAGCGCACCGACGAGGAGCAGGCAGGGGCCGAACGTGAACGACGTGTTCGCACCGAGCCACGCCAGCCAGCGGACGCTGCCGAACGCCGCCGGTGGCGGATCCCACACGAGCGCGAAGGGGCTCACTGCGGCGAGGACGACCGCGCTCCCCAGGGCGATCGCGACGACGGCGCCGGTCGGCACGACGGCGCGATCTGAACGCCGCCAGGGTACGAGGGACGCGATGGGCAACAGCGGCCCGAGCGCCAGGCACGCTCCGAGCCAGAGCGCGGCGTGTCCGTCGACATCGCCTCCCGGACGGGTCAGGCCCCGGGCCACTGCGTCCTGCGCCGAGCCGCAGACGTACAGCGCGATGCAGAGCAGCGGGATCAGGACGGTCAGGATCGCGGCGCGCAGTTCGTTCGGCACGGCATCGGCCGCGCGCTCTTCGTACGCCATCGGGCGAGGCTACAGCTTCGCCAGTGCGAGCCACGTGGTCGCGATCGCGTCGGCGAGGAGCTCTCGCTCTTCGGCCGAGGGGTCACGGACGCCCTCCTGGAACGCGTCGCGCGCCTTGGTGTACGGCCACGGGTCCGTGAACACCGAGGACACGTTGTTGACGATCGAGACCTTGAGGCTGAGGTCCGAACTCGCGAACCGTGCTCTGAGGAAGATCGCGAGGCGGTCCTGCCACGACGGGTGACCGAGCAGCCACGTGCGGAACGACTCCGGCACGGTCACCGTGCCGAGGATGTCGCGTCCCACGAGCCATCCGTCGGCATCCGAGATCACGTCGGCTCGACTCCACTCGGTCTTGTCGGTGTCCTGACCCATGTTCTCCGTCACGAAGACGTCGATCTTCTGTCCGGCGCCGAACTTGACCCAGTTCGCCCAGAGTTGGACGACGTCCAGGGCCCAACCGCCGAGGTCCGCGGGCCCGATGCGCGCGTTGCCTTCGCAGGTCCCCCAGCCCACGATGCCCTGCAGGACGACGCCGACGTGCTCGATGTCGCCTTCGTAGCCGGCAGTGTGGCCGGTGGGCACCCCGGCGAGCTTCATGTACGTGTCGAAGGCGATCTGCTGGTTCCCGTCGTTGCCGGTACCCGGCACCGGGAAGGGGGTGTAGTCCTTGAAGCTCGCCGATGTGTACTTGACTGACTCCAGGTAGAAGAAGAAGAAGTAGTTCGCGTAGGTCCGGACCGTCGGGTCCACCTGGTCGATCACATGCTCGATGAGGACCTGCTGCCGGACCAGGTTCCAGTAGAAGTCGAGCTCGTCGTCACTGCGATCGAGGATCCTGTCGACGGCGTTCCTGACGAGGGGGACCGCGTTCTTCGACACGACGTCGTGGTCGATGCCGAGCTGCTTGGTGACGCCGCCCTCGGTGTACGTGGTCGTGAGGTCGACGGCGACCTGGTTGTACCACCAGTTCTTCGGCATGGTGTACCCCTGGTTCCCAGACCACCCCGTCGACGCACCGGACACCCAGACCGCGTCGACGAGTCCGGCGTCCGCGAGGCGAGTACAGACGTTCCGCGCTGCGTATACGCCGATCCGGTAGCGGACGGACACCGAGATGGCGAGTCCCTCGGCGACGCCCTCGAAGTAGGGTTTCAGGAACCCGTCGATGTCGGTGTCGTAGGCGTCGTAGTCGACGGCGAAGAAGATGACCGCTCCGGCGTGGATCCCGAGTTGCCGTGCGCGGATGGCCGCCTGCTGGCCCTGATCGACACCGATGTCGTGGTTGAAGTACGCGGCCTGGTTGTTGTAGTTCTCGAAGATCGGGACGACCTTGAGGCCCGCGTCGAGCAGCATGCTCAACTCACCGCGGGCGAACCCCTTCGCCGCCACCGTCAGGTAGCGGAGCACGACGCCGTAGCCGGCATCGATCAGCTTCTGCGCGGAGGCACTGGTGAGTGGTGTGCTCGTGTCCACGCCGCTCGTTGCACGGGCAGGGTCGCCCGAGGTGACCAGCAGTGCTGCCCAGGTCGCGAAGTCGCCCTTCCCCGACGCCGGGAGTTCCATGAACGACTGGAAGGCCGCCACCGCCGCGGACGTCGCCGCATCGAAGCTCCCGGTGAGCGCGACGTCGTAGCCGTTGAACGCCAGAGCGATCTGGAAGAGGGTGACCCAGTGGTTGGTGCTGCTGTCGAACTGGTTCGAGCTCACCGTACCGCTCGACCGGATGCCCGTCTGCGTCCCCGGCCCGAAGTTCGCGTTGGCGGTCGCATCGTCCATCCCGATCTGGTACTGGATCGCGAGCATGAGCCCACGCTGGACGTCCCGGGTGAACCGGCCGTCGCAGGGAACGATCGTGAAGAGCGACCGAGACGTGTACCGGGCGTTCAACCACACCTGTCCGGCGCGGATCCGATCCGTTCCACCGGTGACGAGCACGTACGGGTCGAGTGTGAGCAGCGACCGCATGAGCTTGACGTCGACGGACGCCGAGCTGGACAGCCCGATCTGCGTCCGGATGGTCGACACGGAGTTCGCCACCACCGTCGACCACTTGCCGAACGTCGTGTCTCCCGAGTACCCCTTGCACCACAGAGCGCACTGCAGGATACCGAGCACCCCCGCTCCGGACGTGCTGGCGGTGATGCTCCCCACCTTGCTCCGGAACGCTGAGGCCGTCCCGTCGCCGAAGTTGTCCGACAGCGCGGTGATCCCGAGCTCGTGCTGCAGCGCGCGCGTCAGCGCGTACATCGTCTGCCAGCCCGTGACACCGTCCTCGGCGACCTTGTTGTAGCCGGAGACCTTCGCGTAGCGCTGGTTGAGCCACACCTGCGAGTTCTTGACCCAGAGATCCATGAGCGAGCGTCCTGTCAGTTCAGGCTGAGAGCCGGATCGGCTCCGAACGGGCGTCCGGAGGACGACACGGGCACGTTCGACTCGAGCCCGGTCACACGCTGGTACACGCCGCTCGCGCTCCGCGCCGAGAACACGACCCTCGGGAGGACCATCCCGGTCGCGAGAGCAGCATCGTCCTGGTCCGAGATCTCCAGGGCGATCTCGATCGAGGTGCCGGCCGGCACGACCACGGGGATCCGCAGGCTCGTCCGAGCACCGGGCGCGACGGCTCCGAGCCACTGTTGCGCAGTGCCGTCGACGGTGACGGATGTGACCGAGAGCGCCCGCACGACGTGGTCGTCGACGAAGACGTCCACCTGCCCGTTGGCCGGGATCGCGCCGGGCCCGGAGCTGACGACGCGGATGTGCGTGGGGTAGTTGTACGTCGCTCCGCTCTCGGCCTGGACGTCCGCGAACACGGCCCACGCGGCGTAGACCGATGCACCCCACGCGCTGGACACCGGAGCGATCACGGTCGCCTCTGACAGCACCGTCTCGGTACCGCTTGCGGTCCGGACCGAGACGCTCGCGGCGACGGCGTCTCCGACGTTCTCGACCGGGTAGCGTGCGGCCACGTCGACCGGGAGGCTGACCGACACCTCTGCCGTCCCGAGGCCCTCCGGAAGCGTCACGGTGATCCGCGAGTTCGCTCCGTCCTGCTGCTCCTCGACGGGAACGGTGGTGACGTGTCCGCCTTCGTTCACGACGGCAGGGGAGCCACTCCACCGGAGCAGAGCGGTCGGGAGCGTCACCGTGACGGCTGCGCCCGCGGCCTCCGTACCGGGAGGGAACGACAGTCCCACCGGCACGGTGAACTCGAACCGGGTCGCGTAGTCGGGGGAGAAGGCGACGGCCGTGCTGGACTGCAGGGCGATCGCTGCCGTGGTGCCGCCGGCCGTGGTCGCGCCCGGTTCGCCGACGGTGTCCGCACTCTTCGACACCACATCGGCGTGCGCCGCGTCGGCGACGATCGTCGACGACGCCGAGGCCGCTCCGGCAGCGACCGCACCGATGAGTTGGCGTCTCGTGAACGTCGTCATCGTCCCCTCTTCGAAGCTCGTTCGACCATCTCGGTCACGTCCGGATCACACCGCATCGGCATCCTTCGTCATCCCCACTGGATCGCCTTGCACCCGGCGTCCACCTGCGGACCGGTTGCCTCGTACTTCTGGCAGACGAGGCGCCAGGTCTGCGGTCCGACGATCCCGTCATGGGTGTAGCCGTACGCGGACTGCAGCTTCATCACGTCGGCCTTCGTCTGAGCGCCGAAGACTCCGTCGACGGTCAACCGGTACGGTCCGATCCCGCGGTCGTTCACGAGCTCCTGGATGTCGTAGACACAGTGACCCGTCGACCCGTCCCGGAACGTGCTGTTCACGCAAGCGGTCGCTGCCTCGGCGGTGTCCGATGCGCCCGTGTCCAGGACCGAGAGCCCGACGAGTGTCATCGTGGCCGCAGCGGCCGCGATGAGCTTGGTCGTACCGATCATGTGCGATCCCCTCGTCGCTCGTGGTGCGTGTCCCGGACGGACAGCTCACGCGCCCGTGTGGTCGTCCCGACAGGAGGACGGCGAGGACGTCGAGCCTCCGCGACGCCACCGTTCGACCGGCCCCCTGCAGGAACTGAGCGCTCCTTCACGGTATCGAGAGCCAGTTCGGGAAGTAAAGAGGTGGAGCCCTGAGGGAGCGCACAGCCGGGGTCTTCCCGACGCAGCGTTCGACGGATCCGACGCAGGACGGCCCCGCCCCGCTGGAGCGGGACGAGGCCGTCGGTGGTGCCGAAGTGTGGGTCAGCCCTGCTTGGCGAGCTGCTCCAGGGTGTCGTTGCCCTTGTAGGCCTCGACCGCGTTCTCCTTGGTGACGAGGATCGGGGTCAGCTCGATGGCCGGCACCGTCTTCACACCGTTGTAGTTGTTCGTCTTGTCGATCTTGGTGTCCGGCTTCTTGCCCTTGGCGAGGTCCGAGACCAGGTCGACGGCCGCCTGGGCCTCTTCGGTGGTGTTCTTGTAGATCGTCGAGTACTGCTCGCCGCTCATGATGAGCGGGATCGAGGCGGTCTCCGAGTCCTGGCCGGTGATGACCGGGTTCGGCTTGCCGGCGGCCTTGGTCGCCTGCAGGATCGCACGGGCCAGGGTGTCGTTCGGCGAGAGGACACCGTCGAGCTTGGTGTCGCCCGAGTAGTACTTCGAGAGCAGGTCGGACATGCGGGACTGCGCGTTCTGCGCGAGCCAGCCCTGCGTGTTGACGTTGCCGAACTCGGTCAGGCCCGAGACGACCTTGAGGGTGCCGTCGGCGATCTTCGGCTTGAGCACGCTCATCGCACCGTTGAAGAACACGGTGGCGTTGGCGTCGTCGGGCGAACCGGCGAACAGCTCGATGTTGTACGGGCCGCTGCCCTTCTCGTCTTTGAGGCCCTTGAGCAGTGCGTTCGCCTGCAGCTGGCCGACCTTGTAGTTGTTGAACGCCACGTAGTAGTCGACGTTCTTGGTGTTCAGGATGTTGCGGTCCCAGGCGATGACGACGGCGCCGGCGTCCTTGGCCGCCTTCACCTGCGAGCCGAGCTGCGAACCGTCGGCCGCACCGATGATGACGGCCTTGTCGCCCTTGGTGACCATGCTGGAGATCTGGCCCTGCTGGTCCGGGACGGTGTTCGACGCGGCTGCGTACTGGATGTCGGCCTTGAAGCCGGCGTCCTCGATCGACTTCTTGAACGCGGCGCCCGCGAGCACCCAGTTCTGCGAGGTCTTCGCCGGGAGCGCGACGCCGATGGTGTCGCCCTTCTTGATGCTGGCGCCGGAGCTGTCGCCCGAGCCGGAGGTGCCACGAGCCGAGCAGCCGCTGAGGGTGAGGCCCGCGATGAGCGCCAGGCTGAGGCCGGCGACGATCTTCTTGCGCATGTGATTGCTTTCTCTTCGTTGAGGAGGGTGGGGCCGGGGCCCCGCTGTGGGGAATGGGAACGTGGTCCGATCCGGGGGCACGAGCCCCCGGGGACCCGGGGGCCGGAGCCCCCGGGCTGGACGGCTAGGGGAGGGTGACCTTCTCGGGCTGGTCCTCGATCGAGCGCGGCTGCTGCGCGGCCACCGTGTTCTGCTCGGTGTCCTTCCGCTGGAACTGCCGCATCATGCCGCCGATGAGCGACGGTCGGCCCTGCGACTTCGAGTAGACGTCGAAGGCGACGGCGACGAGCAGCACCAGACCGCGGATGATCTGCACCTTGTTGGACTCGAGGCCCATGAGCTGCAGACCGTTCGACAGCAGCGCCATCACGAGACCACCGATGATCGACCCGGAGATCGTGCCGACACCACCGGCGACCGCGGCACCACCGACGAACACGGCGGCGATCGCGTCGAGCTCCCAGCCGGTGCCGTCAGCGGGGCCGGAGGCTCCGGCGTAGCCGACGAAGACCATGCCGGCGACGGCGGCGAGGACGGACATGTTCATCATGACGAAGAAGTTGACCTTCTTGGCCGAGACACCGGACAGGACGGCGGCGCTGGAGTTGCCACCGACGGCGTAGACCTGGCGACCGAAGATCGTGTTCTTCGTGACGAAGCCGTAGATGATCGTCAGGACGCCGAGGATGATCGCCACGATCGGGACCGAGGTGCCCGGGCGGCCGGAGGCGAACAGGTAGGTCGCGACCAGGGTGACGGCCACGAGGACGCCGGTGCGGACGAAGGAGACCCACAGCGGCGGGACCTCGGCCTGCATCTTCTTGCGACGCTGGCGGCCGCGGACCTCGACGATGATGAGCACGAGGACGGTCACCAGACCGAGGAGCACGGTGCCGTTCGAGAACGGCGTCGCCGGACCGAAGTCGGGGATGAAGCCGGAGCCGATCTGCGCGTAGCCGTCCGGGACGGGCAGCGAGGTCGAGTTGCCGATGATCTGGTTCGCACCGCGGAAGATGAGCTGGCCGGCCAGCGTCACGATGAACGCCGGGACGCGGACGAACGCCACCCAGAAGCCCTGCCAGGCACCGACGAGACCGCCGACGACCAGGCCGAGGATGATCGCGAGCCAGGCCGGGAAGTGCCAGACGGCCATCGACTGCGCCACGATGATGCCCGTGAACGCCGCGACCGAACCGACCGACAGGTCGATGTGGCCGGCGATGATCACCATGACCATCCCGAGCGCCAGGATCAGGATGTAGGAGTACTGCAGGAACAGGTTGATCACGTTGGTGGGCTGCAGGATGAGCCCGTTGGTCGTGATCGAGAAGAAGATCAGGATCGCGATCAGGGCGATGATCATGCCGTACTGGCCGATGCTGTTGCCCTTGCCGAACAGCAGTTTCAGGTTGTTCATGAGACGGTGGCGCCCTTCCGCGCGGAGGTCATGCTGCGCATGAGCGATTCGGGATCGGCCTGGTCGGCCGGCAGGTCAGCGGTGATCTGGCCTTCGAAGATGGTGTAGATCCGGTCGGACAGGCCGAGCAGTTCGGGGAGCTCGGACGAGATGAGGATGATGCCCTTCCCCTCGGCCGCGAGCTGCTGGATGATGCCGTAGATCTCGAACTTGGCGCCCACGTCGATGCCGCGGGTCGGCTCGTCGAGGATGAGCAGGTCGGGGTCGGTGAACATCCACTTCGACAGGACGACCTTCTGCTGGTTCCCGCCGGAGAGCTTCCCGACGTTCTCCTCGACGGTCGGCACCTTCGTGCGGAGCATCTTCCGGTACTTCTCGGCGATGTCGTACTCCTGCAGGGAGTCGACGACACCGGCCTTCGAGATCTTCTGCAGGTCGGCCGCGACGGTCGAGCGCTTCACGGAGTCGAGCAGGTTCAGCCCGAGCGCCTTGCGGTCCTCGGACACGTAGCCGATGCCGTTGTCGATCGCCTGCTGGACGTTGTTGACCTTGATCTCGCGGCCGTCCTTGAGGATCTGACCGCCGAGGAACGTGCCGTACGAGTGACCGAAGAGGCTCATCGCCAGCTCGGTGCGTCCGGCACCCATGAGGCCGGCGAACCCGACGATCTCACCACGACGCACGTGGAAGTTCGAGCCCTTGCAGACCAGGCGCGAGGAGTCGAGCGGGTGCTGCACGGTCCAGTCGCGGACCTCGAAGAACGTCTCGCCGATCTTCGGCGTGCGGTCCGGGAAGCGGGACTCGAGCGAACGCCCGACCATCCCGCGGATGATCCGGTCCTCGTTGACGCCGTCCGCCTTGACGTTGAGCGTCTCGATGGTCTTGCCGTCGCGGATGATCGTGATGCTGTCCGCGATCTGCTCGATCTCGTTGAGCTTGTGGCTGATGATGATGCTCGAGATGCCCTTGGCCTTCAGCCCGACGATCAGGTCCAGCAGGTGCTGGGAGTCGTTCTCGTTGAGGGCGGCGGTCGGCTCGTCGAGGATGAGGAGCTTGACGTCCTTGTGCAGGGCCTTGGCGATCTCGACGAGCTGCTGCTTGCCGACACCGATGTTCTTGATCTGCGTGTCCGGGTCGTCGGCGAGGCCGACGCGGGCGAGCAGGTCCTGGGCGCGGAGCTGGGCGACCGTCCAGTCGATCCGGCCGAACCGGCTCGGCTCGTTGCCGAGGAACAGGTTCTCGGTGATCGAGAGCTCGGGGATGAGCGCGAGCTCCTGGTGGATGATGACGATGCCGGCCTGCTCGGACTGCTTGATGTCCTTGAAGCGGACCTCTTGGCCCTCGAAGACGATGTCACCGGTGTAGGTGCCGTACGGGTACACCCCGGACAGGACCTTCATCAGGGTCGACTTGCCGGCGCCGTTCTCGCCGCAGATGGCGTGGATCTCGCCGGCGCGGACGTTGAGCGACACGTCGGACAGTGCCTTGACACCAGGGAACTCCTTGGTGATCGATCGCATCTCGAGGATCGTCTCGGGTGCGGTGATCGACCGGGTCTCGAGTCCGGTGTCGATCGGGTTTGACGCCACAGTGCATCTCCTTCTGCCGCTTCGGTGCAGGAGTCCTTCGGTGGTTCTGCGAGCGGCAGCGAAGGCGCAGGGAGATCTGCGTGGACTTCGTTGTCGCGTCCGGGGTTCCGATGCCGGTGTGACGGTCCATGTGAACGGTCACATCGGCTGGAACGGAGGTAATACTACGCACGGCGTCGGCACCGGTGTCAATTCGGATTGGTCGCGTTTCGGTAACGGCCCGCTCCGTGCCTGCCTCGACGGCCCTCCGTGCCCCCCGGTGTGGGGTCACTTCCGCGGCGTGCCGCGGATCGGACGGGAGGCTCTCGGCGGCCCGGCACCGTGCCTCCAGTCCGTCAGATGGCGGGTTCCCGCAGCGGCACGGGTGCCCACGCGCGCCGCTCGCCGCTCCGGCGGGCGCGCGTCGGGTCGCACCTCGCTGCGGACGTCGCGCCCCGCGCTGAGGGGGCGCGACGTGTGTCCCGGGGTGCGGACCCGCGGAGGCCGCCCCGGCGCTACCCGCGCTGGCGAGGTGCGCCGGTCGAGGCGCGCACCACGAGCTGCGGCACGATCTCGATCGCGCGGAGCCGCTCGTGCTCGCCCGGGAGCAGCATGTCGACGCAGCGCCGACCGAGCTCGGCGAAGTCGACCTGCACGGTCGTGAGCGGCGGCCAGAAGTGCTTCGCCTCGGGGATGTCGTCGTAGCCCACGACCGACAGGTCACCGGGGACGTCGAGTCCGTAGGACCGGGCGGCGTGCACGACGCCGAGCGCCATCGCGTCGTTCGAGCAGAACACGGCGGTGCAGTCGCGCCAGCGCAGCAGCTCCCGTCCGGCGTGGTATCCGAAGTCCGCGGTCCAGTCGCCGAGGATCGGGGGCTGCACGGGCTTGTCACGGTCCGACATCTCGCGGAGGAAGCCCTGCATCCTGGCGTCGGCCTCGATCCAGTCCTGCGGTCCCGCGATGTGGCGGATGTACTCGTGCCCGAGGTCGAGCAGGTGCGCCGTGGCGAGCCGCGCGCCCTCCATCTGGTCCACCCACAGGGCCGTCGGGTCCTCGCCGATGCTGGACCGCAGCGTGATGTACGGCGTACGGACCCCGAGCTCCTCGATGAGGTCGAACACGCGCTGCTGCGGGGCGATCACGATGATGCCCTCGACGTCCTGGTCGAGCAGGTGTCCGAGTCCGTCGCGCACGGCGGCGTCGGTGGGTTCGGCGATGTTCGCCGTCGTGACCGAGTAGCCGCGCGCCACCGCGGAGTCCTCGATCGCCTGCATCGTCACCGCCGGCCCGTAGTGCGAGCGCTGCGCGGTGAGGACGCCGATCGTCCGGGTCCGGCTCGTGACCAGCGCCCGCGCCGCCCGGTTGGGGCGGTACTGCAGCTGCTCCATCGCGGCGACCACGCGCTCGCGGGTCTCGGCGCGGATGGCGTCGGAGTTGTTGAGCACCCGTGACACGGTCTGGTGCGACACCCCGGCGACCCGCGCGACATCGCGGATGCTGGGCGATCGCGGTTGCTGTGCCCGCGTCGACGCCATTGCTACTCGTTTCTCGCTCGGAGCCGCGGCACGCCCATGTGCACGTTCACATTCCGAGCCAGATCATTATGCACGTCTACCGCCCCGGCGCCACCTGAGCGTGTGTTCCGCCTGCTCCGGAGGCACGGTGCCGGTCCGCCGGACCGGCACCGTGCGTGGCGTCCGGCTACAGCCAGTTGCGCTTCCGGAAGACCACCCAGAGGACCCCGGCCAGGGCGAGCATCGCGACGATCGCGGCTGGGTAGCCGTAGCGCCAGTGCAGCTCGGGCATGTGGTCGAAGTTCATCCCGTACACGCCGGCGATGAGCCCAGGGGCGAACAGGATCGCCGCCCACGAGGAGATCTTCTTGACCTCCTCGCCCTGCTGGTGCGCGGCGCGCGCGAGCTGCCGGCTCTCCTCGCCCTGCGCCAGGCTCGCGCTCGTCATCCGCCGCATGGCCTCGTTCTGCTCCTGCGACACCAGCGTGGAGTGCAGGGTCAGGGCGTTCTCGAGCAGTGCGCGGAACGAGTCGATCCGCTCCGTCACCCGCAGGGCGTGGTCCATCACGTCGCGCAGACGGTGCTGGACGTCCTCGTCGACGGCGTACTTGTCCGCGCCGCGGAGCAGACCGCGCACCATCGCCGGGACGGGCTTCGTCGCACGCTGGAACGCCAGCACCTCGCTGAGGAGCTGGTAGATGCGCTTCGAGACGTCGGCGGCGACGTGACCGGCGAACAGCTGGTCCTCGATCTCGTCGATCTCGTCCTGCAGCACCTCGACGACCGGAGCGTAGCCGTCCACGACCTCGTCGAGCACCGCCGCCGTCACCGCCTCGGAGCCCTTCGCGAGGAACTCCGGGTCCTGCTCGACCCGCGCCCGCAGTGCGGCCAGGTCGGGACGGTCGGCGTGTCGGACGCTGACGACGAACCGATCACCGACGAACAGGTGCACCTCGCCGAACTCGACCGTGCCGGACTCGGCGTCGTACCAGGCCGGGCGCAGGACCACGAAGAGCGTGTCGCCGTACCGCTCGAGCTTCGCGCGCTGGTGGCCCTTCTGCGCGTCCTCGACGGCGTTCTCGTGCAGGTCGAACTCCGTCGCGACGGTCTCCAGCTCGTGCGGATCCGGGCGCAGCAGCCCGATCCACGCCAGGTCACAGTCCCGCCGTGCATCGAGCGACAGGGTCGATGACGACTCGACGCGACGTCCGTCGACGTAGACCGCGTTGTCGATCATTGCCATGCTGTGCTCCTCGGGGTCGGGAGCAGGCAGGCGCGAGGCCTCAGCGGCAGTGCCGCTGCGAGGTGTTGCCCTGGGACACGGGCACGGGGACGACCGGGAGGGTCAGCGGGCCCGTGCGAGGATGACCACCCGACATCGCGCCTCACCTGCCCTACTGGTTCGTCCTGCGGCTCGTGTACCGCGCGGCGCGTGCGTGCGCCCGGCTGCACCGGAGGTGCAGCCAACGGGGAAGCGTACGCCGATCCGGTCGTGATCGCGAATGGTCGGTCGTCCCTCGGGCTCGTCGCGTCGTGGCGGTCCGCCTCGGCCTCGTCGCGTCGTGGCGGTCCGCCGCTGCCTGGTGGCGTCGTGGCGGTGAGCCGCTGCCTCGTCAGGAAGCCGAGTGGTCGCGATGCGTCTCGGTACCGGTGCCCTCGGAGCGGCCCAGGAGGGCAGCCCACGAAGCCACTTCACGATCGACGTCGGCAGACGGCCGGAGACCGGCGCCGTCGAAGTCGAACACCTCGAGGTCGACGTCCAGGGGATGCGTCCCCACCCCGGCGACCGACAGCCGGAGGACCTGCTGCGCGAGGGGCGGGGTGGCGTTGAGCTCCGTTGCGGTCCGCACACTCGTGACGTCGGTCGCAGCGATCCAGCCCGCCTCCTCCACCGGGTCGGCACCCGAGTAGAAGCGCACACCCTGCTCGTCGACCGCTGCCGTCAGCGGGGTCTTGCCGAGGAGGGGGATCTTGTCGTCGCCCTCGTGCTCTTCGACCGCTCGCAGCACCACACGAGCCGGCAGCGTCGCACGGACGTGCTTGCGCGTGGTCGTGGGGTGCATCCGAGCGACTTCTGCGTCGCGGGCTGCAGCGGCTTCATCAGCGTTCATGCCGAGAAGTTATCTCCGCGACGCTGCTGTGCTCCGCTCCCTGTAGGAAGCATCAGCCGTGGTCGCTCGCGAGTGATCGTCGCCGTGCAGATCGACTGCAGCTGTGCTCAGCTTCGAGCTGTTCGACGCAGCGTGCACACAGGCCTCCGGCGCAAGCTGCGCTGGAGTTCAACTCCTCCCCGCTGTCGTTGCGCATGGGATCACGTCAGGCGCTGTCACCGCTGGGAGACTGGGAGTCGCGACACCCGGCCTGACGGGCTACAGGAGTGTGCTGAAACTCGCGCTGGCCTCCACACGGCTGTCGATGGAGGCCACTCCGCACTCGCTGCGGGCACCTCGTTTCGGGCTTCACGAGACAGGCAGGAAGCAACGATGATCGCGGCGGGACAGCAGATCTGGGGCCCTCTGCCCCTCATCGTGATTGCAATTGCAACCGCCTTCGTACTGGTGGCGATCCGAAGTCGTCGGGGTAGGAAGTGAGTACGTGGCTGATTGACGACACCGACGCGAATGGACACTCGGCAGCGTCTGTCGTCGACGGCATCAGCAACCAGGGCCGTGCAGCTGCGGGGCTGTGGGTCGGCGAGACCCCCCAGGTCTCGACTCGATCGCGGCTGTGGGATGCCGGAAGTCAAGTTGACCGATCACAGCGATGAACGAGAGTGCCAGATGAATCTCCATGACAACGACATCCCCGGCGAGCAGACGCCTGTCCAGAGGTTCGAATTCGGGAAGAGCGTCGTGCTCGGCATTGCCGTCATCGTGCTCGGTGGGATCCTCGCCGTGGTCGGGATCGTGGGGCATCACAACCCGATCGTTCCCATCGTCGCCGTGGTTGCGGGTGTTCTGATCGTCGTCTTCGATCTGTCGACGAGGCGATCTCGACGCGAGCGCCAGGGCAGATGACGCTCAGCGACGCGGTCGACGTCGACGGCTGGCAGCAGCTGGCGGACAGCATCGGGGTCCTCAACAGGGTCGCCGAACGTGATCGCGCAGTCGGCGGGGTCGACGTGGGAAAGGTCGTCGTCCGATCGCCGGTGCAGGACTGAACACGACGGCGCGGAGTGCCGACCGGAGCCAGGCTGACTGACACCGACGGGGTCGGCGTTGCGGCGACGTCCCCGGCGGCGTGGCGTCGCGGGCGGAGATGCTGTCGAAAACCACAGCCGGCCCGCACGCGTACACCTCCACGTACAGCAGGACGGAGCGGATGTGCTCGAGATCGACACGGAGACCACGAACGGACCGACGCGTGCGCGAGCTCTGCCGTGGGGACGGCACTGCGACCGTGGTGCGGTGCATCAGCGAGCCGAACGCCAGCGTGGGAGGTTCGTGATGAAGGGCAGAGACGTCGCGCTCGCCATCGCGGTCCTCATCGGACTCGCGTTCATCGGTGCACTCGGCGGTCGTCAAGCGCGCGGGGAAGACAGCTTCGGCCTCCTGTGGATGGTCGGGGCGGCAGTCGCCTCCGTGGCGCTCCTTGCTCGCAGAGTGCGCGCCGCGCAACCACTTGCGAGCTCGGCGTGGTGGTTCGCGGTGGCATCCCTCTGCTGCGTGATCGGCGCCCTGACCGTTGTGACGTTGGCGCCGCTGGCGTGGATCGGAGGGGTGATCGTGGGTGCCGGGATGGCAGTGCCCATCCTCAAGATCCCGACGGTGAGGGGCCCGGAGGACTTCCGGTGAAGCGGGGCGTCTTCGATGTCCCGCACCCGTGGGCCCTCATGGTCGCTGGAGTCGCGTTCATCGTGTTGGGCGTGGTCCTCGCACCGACGCTGGGCCGCCCTGGCCACCGTTCCGTGATCGATCCGTTCACGGAGTTCGCCCCCTCGTCACTGATCATCATCGTGATGGGGCTCATCGGAGCGTGGTTCATCGTGCAAGGCGCGGTGACGCTGTTCCGGAGGCGATCGTGAGGACCCGACGGGGGCCGTTCGGTCGACGGCGTCCCCAGCAGGCCGCGGAGGCAGAGCCCTCGCGGCACGCGGATTCGTGGACGTCGGAAGCCAAGGGCGCACCGACACGTCTGCAGGGATCACCGCCTGTCTCGACTTCTGCGTCGACGTCGGGGTTGACATCTCCGATGGTGACTTTGCGTTCAGGTCCGGACTGGGCTTTGGAGAAGGACTCGACGTCGAGTGGTTCGACGACCCTGGAGAACCGGGGACGGAACAAGGCGGGGAGGGGGAACGTGCCGCCGGGAACTCCAGGTTCGGCGGCTCCCTGACTGGCGATGACGGCGCTACCAGCATGAGCGCGGGGTCGACGTGTTCCGATGGCGGTGACTGTTCTGCGAACGACGAGCACATGAGGATGATCAGCTGATGGTGTTTCTGTTCGGTCGCATGGACGGTCCTCGTGAGAAGAACCCTCCCCGCTCTGTCCGGGTTGCGTTCTGGCTGTTCATCGTCGGTGCGTCTCTCAGATTGATCGCTGCCGGAAGTCAGTTGCTCGCCGAGGATGCCGGGCATGGTCACGTGCAGCGCGGTGGTGCAGCGGTGGATGCATTCGGCTTGTTGTTCTCAGCGATATTTGCGGGCCTGACGGTGGTCGTCGTCATCCGCTTCAGGCAGGGAAGCCGAGTCGCCAGGGTCTTGCTGCTCGTCGTCGTGGTGTTCAGCCTCCTGATCGCTCCCGGGCCGAACTTCGTCCTCCTACTGCTTCCGGCTGTCGTGTCCGCTTGTGCTGTCGTCATGGGCTTCACTCGATCGGCGAATGAACACTTCAAGGAGTCGATGCACAGGACAGGTTGAACCACGTAGCCCTCGGCGGCGGCGCGGGCGCGTCAGCTGGCCTCAGCGATTCGTTGCGTGTTCAGTCCGGTTCAATCTCTTCTGGAGATAGCTATGCCAAGTCCTGCGGAGGAGCGGCAGGACTTGGGCTTCACGGCGCCTACTCCACGCCCGTCGACGGGTGGTCTTGGGCTCATGGCACTTCTGAGTGCAAGACCGGTGGCACGGATGTACTGCAACCTGGACAAGCAGTTGTCCGGACGCTCACCAGTGTCGGAGCGAACTCTCGAATGGGGCGTTCGTGGAGCTGGTTCTGTTGCTCTCGTCATCTGCGCGGTGCTGCTCTTGTCGGACTGAGCCGACAGCGCCCATGCCATACGTGTCGAAGCCGCTGAGCGCGCCGACGCGCAGCCGCCGGCGAGTTCGGGGGCGGGAGAGTGGCTGCCGCCGAACGAGAGGGTGTTGATGCATTCGACAGGCATTCATTCGGGGCCGCCAGGCATTCCCAGGCCACGTCTGGAGGACCTCGACCCCTACTGCCGCGGCGGTTCAGCGCCTTGCACGGAACAGCGTCGAGCTGCAGCAGCGCGATCATGCGCGAAATGTCGGTCGAGGCCGCAGTGTGGCTAGCGTCGTTCTCCTGGTCATCGCGGCGTTCAGCCTGATGATCGCGCTGGGACCGGACCTCTCGCTCCTGCTGCCCGCGGCGGTCTCCGTGTGTGGTGTGGTCGCCAGCTTCACGAGATCGGCGAACGAGTACTTCACGCCAGCGACGCAGTAGTCGCTGGCTCGGGGAGCTGCGCCTCCGGCGGGTGCGGGCACTCCGGCCGCGCGGACCGTCCGCGGAGTGCCCGCTGGGGCCTTCAGGCGGCGGGGGAGACCCCGACGAACCTGGTGAGGTGATCGAGCAGCAGCCGCCGGAAGGGGACCGACGACCATCCGTGATCGGCGCCGTCCACCGCGGTGAACGTCGCTCCGGGGAGTCGGTCGGCGTACCGCTGGCCGTACTCCAGCGGCACGATCGCGTCAGCGGTGCCGTGCAGCACCTCGGCCGGCCCGGTGTAGGCGTCGATCGCGGCGTAGACGTCGAGCCCGGCCGTGACCTCCTCGATGAACGCCATGCCGAGGGCCATCCCACCGAAGTCGAACCACCCCTGTTCACGTGCCGGGGCCAGCGGCTGCCCCTGGATCGCGTCGTGCTCGGCGATGTCGTCGACGACCACCCCAGCCGGGGACCACAGCGTCAGCGTCGCCACCAGCTCCGGCACACGTGCCGCCGCCATGGCCGACTCGACCGCGCCGAGGCTGTGCGCGACGACGTGGACCGGGGCGTGTGCGTCGTCGGCGAGTCGCCGGATCATCCGCGTGACCTGGTCGACCTCGTCACCGATCGTGATGTCGGCGAAGTCCCCGTCGCTCGTGCCGTGGCCGAGTCGGCTGTAGGACCGCACGGTCGCGCCCCGGTCGGCGAGCGCTCGTGCGGTCTGCACGAAGAGCTGCTGGCCGCCGGTGTCGGTGCTGCCGAACCCGTGCACGAGGAGCACCGGCGCGGCGCCCGTGACCGGACCGGTGCCGAGCTGCCAGCCACGCAGGGTGTGGCCGTCGTGCTCGAGGGTCACCGGCACCAGGCCGGACAGCGGCGCCGGCATCAGTTGCTCCGGTCCGCGAAGCCCTCGGGCAGGTCGCCGGGGGCGGTGTCGACGACGGTCTCGTCGTCCTCGCCGACGTGCTCGAACAGCGTGATGTGCGCGAACTCGGGGACGATGTAGATCGGGTAGGTCGGTCCCTGGTCGCGGTACTCGCGCATCCGGTCGAGGTGGTCGTTCTGGAACAGCACGGTCTTGCTGCCGTCCTCCTCGACCCAGTGCGGGAAGAAGATCGTGCCGTGCAGCACACGCTCACCGGGGACGACGTTCACGACGACGCTGGTCCCGGTCGGTTCGTTCCACGACACCTTGTAGACGCCCTTCGTCAGCACGACGAGGTCGACCTGCTGGTCCTTGACCCAGCGGCCGCCGACCATGCCGCTGTGGATGCGGTAGTCGATCGTAGTGGCGTTCTTGACGTACATCTCGTACTGCCAGCCGTTGGCGTACGTGTAGATGAAGCGGTGTCCGACGATCCCGGACAGGTCCTGCTCGGGGACGGGGTGCTCGACGCTCGTGGTGATGTCCATGCCCTCGATTTTGCTCCCGAACTGCGTTTGTTGCAAGCGCAGTTGCTGTGACTACGCTGAGGGCGTGAGCGACTCCACGACCGACCCCGACCTGCCCATGGTCGCCCGTCGCCTGAGCGCCGAGATCGGCCCGTTCCGGCGGGCTCTGTTGGGCACTGCCCGGCGATCGGTGGCGCTGCCGGACATCCCCGACGCGCAGATCGAGGTGCTCCGGCGGCTCGACGAGGACGGCTGGTCCAGCCCGACCGCGCTCGGCCGCGCACTGGGACTGGCTCGGTCGACGGTGAGCAACCTCGTCGCGGCGATGGAACGGGACGGGCTCGTCGAACGACGCCTCGCGGTCGGGGACGGCCGCAGCACCGAGGTGGGCCTCACCGACCTTGCACGCCGGCGGCTCGCCGAGTACGACGTCTCAGCGGAACACGTCCTCGTCGCGGCACTCGTCGCCCTCCCGCAGGAGGACCAGCGGGCGCTCGCCGCAGCGCTGCCCGTGCTCGAACGGCTCAGGGCGCAGCTCGATCCCGCCGCGCGGCACTGAGTCGCTGGATTGCCCGCTGCTGCACAGGAGGGTGAACGCGCTTGCCTCTGCGCAGGTGCGGTCGGTACTGTCGTGATGTCCAGAACATCGGATATCACACGAGGGAGTGTCATGAAGAAGAAGCAACCGATCACCGTGGGGCTGGTGATCGCGTCAGTGGGGCTCATGGCTCTGGCGTTCGCACCCGTTCTGCGCGACGGGGCCGCCGTCTGGTGGTTCATCGGCCTCGTCGGACTGATGACGGCCTTCTCGATCGAGCAGCGAGCGGCGCGGACGACGGCGCGCTCGGTCACGCTGCCGGGGATCACATTCGTCGCGGCGGCCGCAGCTGGGATCGCCCTCGTCGGAGTCGTCGCGCCGGCATCCGCTCAGGCCGCGGAGCTCGAGGTGCCCGGGGCGGCGGCGGGTCCGCGTCGTGTCGTGCAGCTGGCGTCCGAACTCCAGGAGGCCGATCGCGATCGGTCTGAGAACCTGATCCGCGCGGCCCAGCGTCTTCGCTACGAACCGCGATCGGGGCTGACGCCGAACTGGGCAGCAGCGACAGCGTACGACCACCGGGGGGCCGAGGTGGTCTCGGTGCCTCTCACCGGGACAGACGTCCCGGAGATGACCAAGATCTCGTTCCTCACCGCGGGCGGCAGGACGTCGGTGACGGAGATGGCATCAGCGATGCAGTCATCCACCGAAGTCCACTTCGCGATGTGGGAGGACGGGACGCTCACCAAGAACGTGAAGCTCGACGAAGGGACGCCCGAAGTGCAGCCCTCGTCGATCGGGACAAATGGCCTGGACTGGAACCGACTGAACAACTGTCTGAACAGCATCGGGATCAGCTGGGCTGTCATCGCGATCCTGGGCGTCGCATGTGGCGCGGCCTGTGCAACCGCGCTCCTCTGCGCGCCGTGCCTCGCAGCGGCAGCCGGGTTCACCACCGGAACCATCGCGAAGTGCGTCTCGATCGCCTGGTCGTGACGCTGTGACCACTATCCCCGGGTGTGCGGGCCGGACGGAGCTCGCACACCCGGGGATCGTGGGCGCGAAGGCTTCTTGCGTCTCAGTCCAGCGCGCGCACCGGCAGCTCGGTGAGCTGCCACCCGAGCCACGGGCTGAACGCGAACGGCGCAGCCGACACGGCAGCGCGCAGCTTGTCCTCGGAGAGCCACACCCACTCGGCGACCTCGTCGGGTGCCGGCTCCGGGTCGCGGTCGACGGCGGCACGGAACACCGGGCAGACCTCGTTCTCGACGATGCCCGAGGCGTCCACGGCGCGGTACCGGAAGTCGGGCAGCACGCACTCGATGTCCGACACGGTGATGCCGAGCTCGCGGGCGGCGCGCCGGGCGATCGCGTCCTCGAAGGACTCGTCCGGACCGGGGTGTCCGCAGAACGAGTTCGTCCAGACGCCTGGCCAGGTCTTCTTCGACAGCGCACGCCGTGTGACCAGGAGTTCCCCGGCGCCGTTGGTGACGTGACAGCTGAACGCGAGGTGCAGCGGAGTGGCGTCGGTGTGGACGGCGAACTTGTCCGCGGTGCCGATCGGGGTACGGTCTTCGGCCAGCAGCACGACGGATTCAGGGAACTGGTTCATCTGACTCGATACATTAGGCCAATGACGGACGAAGCGGCCACCGTGGCGCCCATCGACCTCGCGTTGGTCGACGAGTGCCTGGAGCGCTTCTTCACCGCGTCCTCGACCCGGGCTCAGGCGTTCGGTCGGCCGTCCGCAGAACTCTGGCGGGTGCTCCGCAAGGCGTCCATGGGCGGCAAGCGCTTCCGCCCCCGCATGGTGTTGACCGCGTACGCCGGACTGGGCGGGACGGACGAACACGCCGCCGCGAACGTCGGGGCCGCGTACGAGCTCCTGCACACCGCGCTCGTGGTCCACGACGACGTCATCGACCGCGACTGGTCCCGCCGCGGTCAGCCCAACGTCGCCGGGTCCTTCCGCGACACGGGCACGACGGGCGGTCTGCCGCTCCCGACGGCCGAGCACCGCGGGATGAGCGCCGCCGTGATCGCGGGGGACCTCGCACTCGCCGGTGCTCCGCGCTTCATCGAGTCGAGCGGTGCGACCGGGGAACGCCGCGCCCGGCTCCTCGACCTCTTCGACGACGCGGTGTTCGCCAGCGCTGCCGGTGAGATGGCCGACGTCGACCTGACCCACGGCGTGATGCCGACGGTCGACGAGGTCCTCGCGATGGAGCGGGCGAAGACGAGTGTCTACTCGTTCGAGGCGCCCCTGCAGTCCGGGGCGGTCCTCGCCGGCGCTCCGGAGTCGGTCGTCACCGCTCTCGGCGCCTTCGGTCGTGAGATCGGCATCGCCTACCAGGTGGTCGACGACCTGCTCGGGGTCTTCGGTGACGAGGCGGCGACGGGCAAGACCGCGATCGGCGACCTCCGTGAGGGCAAGCGCACGATGCTCATCGCCTACGCGGCGACCACCGACTGCTGGTCCGAGCTGGCGCCGTACCTCGGCGACCCGGACCTGACCGAGGAGCGTGCCACCGAGATGCGTCGCCTCCTCGTGCACTGCGGCGCCCGTGACGCCGCGCTGGCCCGCGTCGAGGAGCACACCACGATGGCCCGCGCCGAACTCGCCGCGCTGCCGTGCGACCTCGCGGTCCAGCTCGAGGCGCTGGTCTCGGAACTGGTGGAGCGCGTCCGGTGACCACGAACCCCACCGGGAGCACGCACGCCGCGCGGCTCCCGCTCTACGACGCCACGGCCGAGGCCGCGTCCGCCGTCGTCATCGACCGGTACTCCACGTCGTTCGGGCTCGCCAGCCGCCTGCTCACCAAGGACACCCGGGAACACATCACGAACGTCTACGCGCTGGTGCGCGTCGCCGACGAGGTCGTGGACGGTCCGGCGACCGAAGCCGGCCTCGACCCGGTGCTGGCCCGCACCGTGCTCGACGAGCTCGAGCAGGACACCGAACGGGCGATCGCGCGCGGCTTCTCCGTGAACCCGGTCGTCCACGCCTTCGCCAGGACGGCCCGCGCGACCGGCTTCGGCGCTGAGCTCACGCGGCCGTTCTTCGCGTCGATGCGGATGGACCTCGAGCAGACCGAGCACGACGACGCCTCGTTCGCCGCGTACGTGTACGGCTCCGCCGAGGTCGTCGGGCTGATGTGCCTCCGTGCCTTCGTGTACCGCGCGGGTCGCCCCACCTTCGACGAGGCGGTGCTCGTCGACGGCGCGCGTGCACTCGGTGCGGCGTTCCAGAAGGTGAACTTCCTCCGCGACCTGCACGCCGACTTCGAGGTGCTCGGGCGGTCGTACTTCCCCGGTGTCGACGTCCGCACCTTCGACGAGGCCACCAAGCACCGGCTCGTCGCCGACGTGCAGGCCGACCTCGACACGGCGGCCCGCACGGTGCCGCTGCTGCCGAGGGGTGCCCGCAACGCCGTCGGGCTGGCGCACGCGCTGTTCCAGGAGCTGAACGACCGGATCGCCGCCACCCCGGCGCACCGCCTGATCACGACGCGCGTGCGCGTCCCCAACCCCGTCAAGGCGCGGCTCGCCGCGCAGGTGCTCGCCGGGCGCGCGCCGCTGACGTCCCGAACCGTCCCCCCAGGACAGACTGGAGGCTCCTCATGAGCCCGACACGTGCCTCCCGTCCGGAGTCCATCCGCAAGGTCCCCGTGCGTCGCGCCGTCGTCATCGGCGGCGGCATCAGCGGGCTCGCCTCCGCCGCGCTGCTCGCACGGGACGGCTTCGCCGTCACCGTGCTCGAGCAGCGCACCCAGCTCGGCGGCCGTGCCGGCTCGTGGGAGCAGAACGGCTTCCGGTTCGACACCGGCCCGTCGTGGTACCTCATGCCCGAGGTGTTCGACCACTTCTTCCAGCTGCTCGGCACCAGAGCCGACGAGCAGCTCGACCTGGTCAAGCTCGACCCCGGGTACCGCGTCTACAGCGAGGGCTACGACGACCCGATCGACCTCCGGGCCTCGCGCGAGGACAACCTCGCGCTGTTCGAGTCGATCGAGCCCGGCTCCGGCGCGCGGATGGCGAAGTACCTCGACTCGGCGGCCGACACGTACGAGATGGCTGTGCGCCGGTTCCTCTACGGCACGTTCCAGGACTTCCGGAAGCTCGCCGCTCCCGACGTGCTGCTCCGGATGGGCAAGCTCGCCCGGCTGCTGCTCGAGCCGCTGTCGACCTTCGCCGAGAGCGCCGTCCGCGACCGCCGCCTCTGGCAGGTCCTCGGCTACCCGGCGGTCTTCCTCGGCACGAGCCCGTACTCGGCGCCGAGCATGTACCACCTGATGAGCCACCTCGACCTGGCCGACGGCGTGCTGTACCCGAAGGGCGGCATCACCGAGGTGATCGCCGCCGTGGAGCGCGTCGCCCGGGCCGAGGGTGCGCAGATCATCGCCGGCGCGAAGGTCGAGCGGATCCAGGTCGAGGGCGGCCACGTGACCGGTGTCGTGCACCGCGACCGCCGCGGGGCGCAGCACGTCGCCCCCGCGGACGTCGTCGTGAGCGCCGCTGACCTGCGGCACACCGAGATGCAGCTGCTCGACCGCGAGCACCGGACCCACGGTGAGTCGCACTGGAAGAAGCGCGACCCCGGTCCCTCCGCCGTGCTCGTCTACCTCGGCGTCGACGGTCCCGTGCCCGGGCTCCTCCACCACACGCTGATGTTCACGGCGGACTGGAAGGCGAACTTCGGCGCGGTGTTCGGCGACGACCGTCACGTGCCCGATCCGGCGTCGATCTACGTCTGCGCCCCGTCCGAGACCGACCCCACCGTCGCCCCGCCCGGGTCGAGCAACCTCTTCATCCTGGTGCCGCTGCCCGCGGACGTCGGCATCGGCAAGGGCGGCATCGACGGCGCCGGCGACTGGGAGGTCGAGCAGATCGCGGACCGCGCGATCGACGTCGTCGCCGAACGGTCCGGCGTCGCGGACCTGCGCGACCGCATCCGGGTGCGTCGGACGATCGGTCCGCGGGACTTCGCGGACGACTTCAACGCCTGGAGCGGGTCGATGCTCGGGCCGGCGCACACGCTCAAGCAGAGCGCGTTCTTCCGCGAGGGCAACAAGTCCGCCAAGGTCGAGGGGCTGTACTACGCCGGGTCCTCGACCATCCCGGGCATCGGGCTGCCGATGTGCCTGATCAGCGCCGAGGTCCTGCTGAAGCGCATCCACGGCGACACCTCGACGGAGCCGCTGCCGACGCCGCTGGAGCGTTCCGCCGGAGCGCCCCCGCGGCCGGCGGCGCGTGCTCCGCGGCGCACGGAGGCCGCGGCGTCGGCCACGACCACCTGATGCCGGGGCTGTACCTCCTCGGACTGCTGGTGTCCCTCACCGGCATGGTCGTCCTCGACGCACGCTTCCGGCTGTTCTTCTGGCGGGCACCGTGGCGTGCCGCGGTGGTCCTCGCCGTGGGCGTGGCGTTCTTCCTGGTCTGGGACGCCTCGGGCGTCGCGCTCGGCATCTTCTTCATCGGCCCGCAACGGCTGTTGACGGGCGTCGTGCTCGCGCCGGACGTGCCGCTCGAGGAGGTCTTCTTCCTGCTGCTGCTCGGCTACACGACGATGAACCTCATCGGGTTCGTGCGGCCCGTCGTCGCGCGGGCGCTGGACCGGGCGGACCGGTCGTGACGGGCTCGGGCGCGTACGCGCTGCTCAGCCTGCCGTTCTTCGCGGTCGTCGCGGTGGTCGGCGTCGTCGCGGCCGTGGTCGCCGCCCGTCGGGAGCGCCGGGCCGGACGGGACGCGGGGCGTGGCCGTCGGGTCACCCTGGTCACCGGGCTCGTCGCGGGCGTCGTGCTGCTCGTGATGACCGTCGTGTTCGACAACGTCATCGTGGCCCTGCGGATCGTCGCCTACGACCCGGCGCTCATCAGCGGGGCGAGGATCGGGGTGATCCCGATCGAGGACCTGGCGTACTCGATCGCGGCGGTCGTGCTGCTGCCGAGCCTCTGGGTCCTGTTCGACCGCACCGACCGCAACCAGGCGGACCCCACCCGCACCGGGCCCGTCACCGGGCCATCCACCGGACAGGAGCACGACCGATGACGGCGACCCCGGCCTCCCGGCAGTCCACCATGCGCGCGCTGTTCACCTCGTCGCGCCCGATCAGCTGGGTGAACACCGCCTACCCGTTCGGTGCCGCGTACCTGCTCGGCAGCGGGGACGGCTTCTCGCTGACCGCGTTCCTGATCGGCGTCGTGTACTTCCTGGTGCCGTACAACCTGGCGATGTACGGCATCAACGACGTCTTCGACTACGAGTCCGACCTCCGGAACCCGCGCAAGGGTGGCGTCGAGGGAGCCCTCCTCGACAAGAGCGTGCACCGCACGACGCTGTGGGCTGTGGTCGTCACCAACGTGCCGTTCCTCGTCGCGCTGGTCGTCCTCGGCGCGGTGTCCGGCAACGGACCGTGGTCGTGGCTCGTGCTCGCGATCAGCGTCTTCGCGGTGATCGCGTACTCCGCGCCGGGCCTGCGCTTCAAGGAGAAGCCGTTCCTCGACTCGCTGACCTCGAGCACGCACTTCGTGTCACCCGCGGTCTACGGGCTCGCGCTCGCCGGGCCGCACTGGACGGGGCAGCTCGTGGCGGTGTGCGTGGCGTTCTTCCTGTGGGGTGTGGCCTCGCACGCGTTCGGCGCCGTGCAGGACGTGCTCGCCGACCGTGCCGGCGGGATCGGCTCGGTGGCGACCGTGATCGGTGCCCGGGCGACCGTCCGGCTGGCGTTCGTGGCGTACGTCGTCGCCGGGGTCGCGCTGCTGTTCTCGGCGTTCCCCGGCCCGATCGCCGCGGTCGTCGTCATCCCGTACGCGCTCAACGTGCTGCCGTGGTGGAACGTGACCGACGACCAGGCCGAGTCGGCGAACGCGGGGTGGAAGCGGTTCCTGTGGATCAACTACCTCGCCGGGTTCCTGGTCACCATGGCGCTCATCGGGTACGCCTTCACGCGCTGACGTCCTCCTGACAGACTGGACGGGCGCGGACATCGCGCGCGTCGAACACGAAGGAGTGCACGCATGACGGTCCGGATCATCCACGTCGGTCTCGGAGGGTGGGGCGGCAGCTGGGCACGCGAAGCGCTCCCCGCGGTGTCGGAGGTCGAGGTGGTCGGGATCGCCGACCCGAGTGCGCCGACGCTCGAGGCGGTGCGGGAGGACCTCGGCCTGCCGGCGTCGGCGGCGTTCGCGTCGCTGACCGATGCGCTCGCCGGCGTCGACGCCGACGCCGTGGTCGTCACCGCCCCCGCGGTCACCCACGTCCCGCTCGCGCTCGAGGCGCTCGAGGCCGGCAAGCACGTGCTCGTCGAGAAGCCCTTCGCCAACACGACCGCCGAGGCCGCCGAGGCCGTGCGCCGTGCCGAGGAGCTCGGGCTCGTGCTGCAGGTGAGCCAGAACTACCGCTGGTACCCGGCGCCCCGCGTGACGAAGGACCTGCTCGCCGCCGGCGCCGTCGGGGAGCTCTCCGCGATCAACGTCGACTTCCGCCAGTGGGACAACGACCGGGCGTTCGAGGACCACCCGCACTACCGGTTCCCGCACGCGATGATCAACGACATGGCGATCCACCACTTCGACCTGCTGCGGATGATCACGGGGCAGGAGGCCGTCCGGGTCTTCGCCCGTGCCACCTACCCGTCCTTCAGCAAGTACCAGGACGAGGCCGTGGCATCGATGCTCATCGAGCTGTCCGACGGCCTCGTCGTCAGCTACCGCGGCAGCTGGCTCAGCCGGGCCCCGCACACCGCGTGGGCGGGGGAGTGGAGCATCCAGGGCGAGGACGGCGAGCTCCGGTTCACCAGTCGCGCCGGCGAGCCGGGTGACGTCTCCGGCGACCTCGTCACCGTGCGGAAGGCCGGTGAGCAGGAGCCCACCTCGGTGGAGCTGCCGACCGCGGAGCACCACGACCGGCAGGGCGGGCTGCAGGCCTTCGCCCGGTCGGTGTCGGGCGGTCCCGCACCGGAGACGAGTGGGCGGGACAACCTCCGGAGCCTGGCGCTCATGGAGGCGGCGACCCGGTCGGCGGCGTCCGGACTGCCCGAGGACGTCGTCGTCCCCGACTGACCCACTCCGTCGGAGTCGCTCGCGCTGACGACGACCGCACCTGCGCCCGCGTGCGCACCTGTCGCCAGCGCGAGCGGTCGTCCGACGCGCGCGGAACCGCACCTGTCGTCAGCGCGAGCGGTCGTCCGACGCGCGCGGAACACCGCAACCGCGGGCCGTGCTCGGCGTCGAGCGTGTACGAACGACGTATGGCGAACGACAGTCTTCCTGAGCTCGAGCTCGCGAACGTCCGTACCCGAGAGCGCATCACCGACACCGTGGAGCTGATCCGACACAAGGTGGACGTGCCCGCACGCACCCGTCTCGCCATCGCGAAGACGCGGCAGCGGTGGCACCGTGACCCCACGCCGCTCGTCGCCCTCGCTGCCACCGCTGCCGCCGGGATCGCCGCGATCGTCGTGGGGGTCCGGATCCGCCACTCGCCGGCCGCCCGCATGGAGGCGCTCCGCACCCCGGCGCCCGTCCCGGTGTTCAAACCGGTGAAGCTCGGCAAGGACGGCACGGCGAAGGGCGTCCCGGTGTTCGCGCGCAAGGACGACAAGCACAACCCCGTGCTGCAGGACCGGCAGGCCGCCGAGAAGCGGCTGAAGAAGGCCCGGAAGCAGGCGAAGAAGGCCGGCGGGCAGGCTCGTCGCCGAGCGAAGCGGATCTGAGGATGGCACACGACAACGGCAAGCCGGCGGCGAACGACCCCCGCAAACCCGACAGCCCGATGGACCTGACGAAGCCGACGTTCGTCTACACGCTGAAGAAGACCCTGCGGGAGTTCTCCTCCGACCAGTGCACCGACCTCGCAGCGAGCCTGACGTACTACACGGTGCTCGCCCTCTTCCCCGGCCTGCTCGCGATCGTGTCGATCCTGGGGCTCATCGGGCAGGCGCAGTCCGTCGTGGACACCCTGCTCGGGATCATCCGGCAGGTCGGGTCCGAGCAGGTCGCATCGCTGCTCAAGGACCCCATCGAGGGGCTCGTGCGGTCGCCCGCCGCACCGATCACGTTCGTCGTCGGTGTCGTCGGTGCGATCTGGTCGGCGTCCGGGTACGTCGGCGCCTTCGGCCGCGCGATGAACCGCATCTACAACGTGCGCGAGGGACGCCCGATCTGGAAGCTCCGCCCGACCATGCTCGGCGTGACGCTGGCCACGGTGATCCTGCTGGTGATCGGGCTGCTCGCACTGGTCAGCGGTCCCCTCGCGCGGAGCTTCGGCGACGTCATCGGCCTCGGCGACGTCGCGGCCACCGTGCTGTCGATCGTGCAGTGGCCGATCCTGCTCGTCATCGCGATCGTCGTCGTGGCGGTGCTGTACTACTTCGCGCCGAACGTGAAGCAGCCGAAGTTCCGGTGGGTGAGCGGCGGGTCGATCCTCGCGATCGCGATCCTCGTCGTCGCCAGCGTCGGCTTCGGGTTCTACGTCGGGAACTTCTCGAACTACAACGCCACGTACGGCTCGCTCGGCGGGGTCATCGTGTTCCTGCTCTGGGTGTGGATCACGAACAACGCCCTGCTCTTCGGTGCCGAGTTCGACGCCGAGCTCGAGCGCGGGCGGGAACTGCAGGCCGGCATCCGCGCGGAGGAGGACATCCAGCTCCCCGAGCGGGACACCCGCCAGATCGAGAAGCAGGACGAGAAGCGCGCACAGGACGTCCTCGACGGCATCCGCATCCGCGAGAACGCGGACCGCGACTGAGCAACCGGGACCGGACGGGAGGCTCGGCGCGGCGTCCGTAGGCTGGCCTGCGTGACGACACATCAGCCTCCCGTCCGTCCGGTCGCCCTGGTGACCGGAGCCACCCGCGGCATCGGCCGCGCGATCGCGGCCGACCTCGGCCGCACGCACCACGTGCTCGTCGGCGGGCGGTCCGCTGACGCCGTCGCGGCGGTCGTCGCATCGCTCCCCAGCGCCGCGCCGTCCGTCGGCGATCTCGGCGCGGGCGAGGTCCCCGCGCTCCCCGAGCGGCTCGACGTCCTCGTGCACTCCGCCGGCGTCGAGCAGGGCACCCGGATCGGCGACACACCGCGCTCCACGTGGGAGACGGTCTTCGCCACGAACGTCTTCGCCGTCGCCGAGCTCACCCGCCTCGCGCTGCCGGCGCTCCGGGCGTCACGGGGCATCGTCGTGACGATCAACTCCGGCTCGGGCTTCGTGTCGGGCCCGGGCGGTGGGGTCTACGGCGCGTCGAAGTTCGCCCTGCGCGCGTTCACCGACGCCCTGCGCGAGGAGGAACGTCCGAACGGCGTGCGGGTGTCGAGCGTGCACCCCGGTCGGACGGACTCGGACATGCAGCGGGCGCTGACGGAGAAGCTCGGCGAGACCTACGACACCGAGTACTTCCTCGCCCCGGAGGACGTCGCGGATGCGGTGCGGACCGTCGTCGACCTGCCGGAGCGGGGCACGGTCGAGATGCTCTCGATCCGGCCGACCCGGAAGCGCTAGGGGAGCTGCAGCCGTTCGTCCAGGCCCAGCCGGTCGAGGAACGTCTCGTCATGGCTGACCACCACGACGGCCCCGCGGTAGGCCCCGAGCGCGTCGACGAGCTGGTCGACGCTCGTCATGTCGAGGTCGTTCGTCGGCTCGTCGAGCACGAGCAGCTGTGGCGGCGGGTCGGCGAGCACGAGGCCGGCCAGCGCGACGCGGAAGCGCTCGCCGCCGGACAGCGTGCCGGCAGCCCGGTCGACCGTGTCCCCACGCACCAGGAAGCGCGCGAGACGGTTCCGGAGCACGGCATCGGCGACGTGGGGTGCACCGCGACGGACGTTCTCGATGACGCTCGCTCCGTCGTCGAGACCGTCCTTCCGCTGCGGCAGGTACCCGATGTGCTCCACGTGCGCCTCGACCCGGGTCCCCGGCAGCGGGTGTTCCCGCGCCGTCGGGAGCCCGACGAGCTGGTCGAGCAGCGTCGTCTTGCCGACGCCGTTGTCCCCGGCCACCGCGACCCGCTCCGGCCCCTGCACGACCGTCTTCCGCCCGTGGACCGTGATCGTCGCGATCCGCCGTGACGCCGGCACGCCCGGGTCGGGGAGCTCGACGTGGAGGGACTCGTCGACCCGGAGCCGGGACTGCGCCTCGCGTTTCGCCGCCAGGGCCGCGGCCTCGTCGTCCGCGACGCCCACCCGCATCCTGCCGGCGGTCGCCTCGGCACGCTTCCGCATCTCGTTCGCGAACATCTTCGGCATCGACCGACCGGCCTGCGCGCCAGCCTTCGCCCGCCGTGCGATCGTCGTCTCCGCCTCGATGCGCTGCCGCTTCTCGGTGCGGTGCCGCTGCTCGGCCACCCGGACCTCGCGCTCGACCGCGGCCTGCTGGACGGCGAGGTGCTCCTCGAACGCGCTGAACGTCCCGCCGAACACGGTCATCGACCCGGCGCGGAGCTCGGCGACCTCGTCCACGTGTTCCAGGAGTTCCCGGTCGTGGCTGACGACGACGAGCGTGCCGTGCCAGGCGTCGACCATGTCGAGCAGCATCGTGCGCGCTCGTCGGTCGAGGTTGTTCGTCGGCTCGTCGAGGACCGCGATCGGCGACCGTCGCAGTCGGATGCCCGCGACGGCGGTCAGGACCGCCTGACCGCCGGACAGCGTCGCGACAGGCCGGTCCACGTCGATGCCGATCGGGTCGAGCACGGCCGCCGCCCGCTCCTCGACGTCCCAACCGTCGCCGATGACGTCGAAGTGCTCGGGTGCCGCGTCGCCGCCGAGCACGGCGCGCAGCGCGCGGAGCTGGTCGCCGACCCCGAGCAGGTCGGCGACGGTGTCGTCCCGACCGGTCTGCAACCGCTGGGGGAGGAGGTCGACGGGACCCGACGTCGTGACGGTGCCCGACGTGGGCTGGAGCCGACCGGTGACGAGCCGGACCAGTGTGGACTTGCCGGCCCCGTTCCTCCCGACCAGGCCGGTGCGGCCCGGTCCGAAGGCGCCGGAGAGGTGGTCGACGACGGTGCCGCCGTCTGGCCAGGTGAAGGTGAGGTCGTGCAGGACGACCGAGGGGTTCGCGGGCATGGGGGTGCCTCCGGATGTCGTTGCGGGCGCACGACACCGTCGGCCGCGAGGGCGGCGGTCACCCGACGGAGTCGGGCGCGATCACGGTGTCAGCGCAGGGGCAGCTGCTGCGAGGACGCAGTACCGGTGATCACGCGCAAGGCGACTTCTTCCGTCGGTTCACCCCCGTTTCCGTGACCCGAGCCGGCGGTCGGTCTCCCGCCCCGCTGCTCCGCGGTCACGACGGAGTGCCCTCCACGGTAAGCCCGTTCCCGGACGGCCGCAAGGGATGACAGGGTGGAGGCATGCCCGAGAACCTGCTGCCGACCCCGTCGAGCAACCCCGAGACCCTGCTCCCCGCCGAACCCGAGGTGACCGCGGCGCTCGCCGCGGACGCCCCCGTCGCCAGCGTGGTGGTGTCGCACCCGTCGTCGAGCCTGGCGTGGGCGCTCCTCGCCGACGAAGCGTGGGAGCGCGGCGCGACGCTGGAGTCCTACGCGTACGCCCGCGTCGGGTACCACCGCGGACTCGACGCGCTCCGCAAGGCCGGGTGGCGTGGTGCCGGTGCCGTCCCGTGGTCGCACGAGCCGAACCGTGGCGTGCTGCGGGCGCTGTTCGCCCTGCGTCGTGCCGCGATCGCGATCGAGGAGCCCGGCGAGCCCGAGCGTCTCACCGAGTTCCTCGACGGCGCCGACCCCGCGGTGATCCCGGCGCTGTCGGCGTAGCGGGAGCGCGAGCGCCCTCCGTCCATCGCACCCCGCTACGGACATCGCACCCCGGCAGGACGGGGTGCGATGTCCGTAGCGGGGTGCGAACCCGCCGGCGCGACCCGCGCCCGCCCCGCGCCCGCCCGGTGCCCGCGCCCGGCCCGCGTCTACCCCAGCAGCACGCTCCACGCGGTCGTCGCCGGCCAGAGCTGGTGCTCCGGCAGCACGTCGAGCCCGCACGCGCGGCTCCCGAGTCCGTGCTGCGCCGCGTCGAGGTACAGGTACAGCGCGTCCGGCGTGGGCAGCTCGTGCGGGTGCTGCGCCCGGCCGACCTGCTGCGCCGTCCAGGGCGTCAGCGTGAAGCCGGTCCGCCGCGGTCCGACCGACGACACCGTGAAGGGGCCGACCCGCAGCGTGCGGAGGTCCGGCCGGTGCCCGGTCTCCTGCGGCATCGAGTAGTCCACCGTCAGCAGGGACACCGGGGACCCGAACACGCCGACGTGCGCCGCGTGCGAGGAGTCCGGGTACGACTCGAGCGGCCCGGTCCCGAACCACTCCGCCGACTCCGCGACGAGCGAGGCCGGCAGGTCGATGCGCACCCCGATGCGCGGCCAGGTGATGCCCCACGTGCCGTACGGCACCGCCTCGGTGGCGAGCAGCAGTCCGTCGTCGGTCAGCGTCCACCGGTGGGTGACGTCGACGCCGGCACCACTGGCCGCCGCGGCGACCCGCACCCGCTGCACGAGCCCGTGCTCGGTCCTGGACACCGACACCAGCCGGTGGGTCAGCCGGTCGAGGCCGTGCTGCAGCCACTTCGTCGCCGACGCCGGCGCGTCGGGGTCGCCGACGCCGTGGGTCAGCACCGGGTCGGCCGTCTCGTAGCCGCCCTGCGACGCGAGGCGGTCGTTGTCCGTCGGCGCACGCCAGAGTTCGAGCCGGGGACCCGCCACGGCGTGCCCCTTCCAGCTGGACAGGTCGCCCCGCGCCGTGAACGTCGCCTCGCCGAGCCGGTCGCCGTCCCAGCCCTGCCGGGAGGCCCGTGGGGCCTCCGCCTCGCGGGCCGCGACGAGCGTCTGGGCGCGGGCGACGACGTGGCCGGTGTCCGCCCACGCGGTCGGTCCCGCGAGTTCGGCGACGACGTCGAACCACAGCTCCTCGCCCGGAGCGACCGGACCGGTCGCCGCGTCGAGCACCTCGGGCGGGACGGGCACGGTCGCGGAGGCACGGGCGGCGACGACGCCGGGTGCCAGGCGGCCGGTGGCCTCGACGACGCCGTTGCGGGCCAGCGTCCACCGGAACCGCAGTCCCGCGGTGGACGCCGAGTGGTACCGGTTCTCGATCAGCACGGTCGTCCCACCGAACGACAGGCGCACCGGGGCGACGACCGCCGCGAACTCCGCGAGCCCCGGCGTCGGGGTGCCGTCGGGCAGGACGAGTCCGTCCATCACGAAGTTGCCGTCGTGCACGACCTCGTGGAAGTCCCCGCCGTACCCGAAGTACGGCGTGCCGTCGGGGGTGTGCGTCAGGAGCCCGTGGTCGCGCCACTCCCACACGAAGCCGCCGTGCAGCCGCGGGTACCGCTCGACGAGCGCCTCGTACTCGGCGATCTGCCCGGGGCCGTTGCCCATCGCGTGCACGTACTCGCAGTGCAGGAACGGCTTCGACCGCTGCCGCGCCGCCTCGGCGGGGCCGCACCCGAGGAGCGGCGTGGGTGTGCCACCGCCGATCGACTCGGTCTCCTGCAGCGTCGGGTACATCCGCGAGTACACGTCGGTGTACTCGCCGGCGTAGTCGCCCTCGTAGTGGACGGGCCGCTCCGGGTCGCGGGCGTGCACCCAGTTCGACATCGCGGCGAGGTTCCGCCCGGTGCCTGATTCGTTGCCGAGGGACCACAGCACGATCGAGGCGTGGTTCTTGTCCCGCTCGACGGTGCGCGCGATCCGGTCGAGGTAGGCGTCCTCCCACGCGGGGTCGTCGGACGGGTTGCCCTGCCAGTCGAGGAAGAAGAACCCGTGTGTCTCGAGGTCGCACTCCAGCACCACCCAGAACCCGAGCTCGTCGGCCAGGTCGAGCACGCGGGGGTGCGGCGGGTAGTGCGAGGTCCGGATGGCGTTCACGTTGTTCCGCTTCATGAGCGCCATGTCCGCACGGGCGTGCGCCTCGTCGAACACCCGGCCACGCTCGGGGTGCGTCTCGTGGCGGTTCACGCCGTGGAACACGACCCGTTCGCCGTTCACCAGGAACCGGTCGCCGACGATCTGCACCGTGCGGAAGCCGAGCCGGAGCGACACGGTCTCGCCGCCCTCGGTCCCGCCGGCAGCGGTGCCCGAGGTCACCGTCGCGTCGTACAGCCGCGGCAGCTCGGCACTCCACGGCTCGACGCCCTCGACGGCGATCGGGGCGACGTCCTCGGGTGACTGCCACACCACGGACACGCCGAGGTCCGGCACGGCGAACCGCACGGGGAACACCGCGTCGAGCGTCGGGAACGTGATGGTGCCGGTGCCCGTCGAGGTCCGTGTCGGGTCGGCGTCGCCGGGCGCCGGAGACCACCCCGCGCGCACGAACACGTCGTTGACGGGTGCGGTCGGTCGGGCGAGCAGCGTGACGTCACGGAAGATCCCGGGGAGCCACCACTGGTCCTGGTCCTCGAGGTACGAGGCGGCCGACCACTGGTGCACGCGCACGCGGAGCTCGTTCGACCCCGGGCGGAGCAGCTCCGTCACGTCGAACTCGGTCGCCAGCCGCGACCCGGTGCTCCACCCCACCAGGTCCCCGTTGAGCCAGACCCGGAAGTGCGACTCGACGCCGTCGAACCGGAGCAGCACCCGGGCCGCGTCGCCGAAGGACGCCGGCACCGCGAACGTCCGCCGGTGGTCGCCGGTCGGGTTCGCCTCCGGCGGGTGCGGCGGCTCGACCGGGAACGGGTACTGCACGTTCGTGTAGATCGGGGCACCGTGTCCGTGCAGGACCCAGTGCGACGGGACCGGCAGCGTTCCCCACCCGTCCTCGTCCTCGAACGGGGCCGCGTCCGCGACCGGGGACCACCGGAAGTCCCACGACCCGTTCAGGGACAGAGCGGGAGCGTCGGTGTGCAGCCATGCCCGCGGTGCCAGACGGGACGCCGAGCCGGGGGCCGTCGAGGCCAGGTCTGGGATGGTCAACCGGGATCGGTCCTTCCGTCGGCCCCGGCGCCGTCGCACGGGGTGCGAGACAAGCCAACCACGGCGGGACGACGCACGCGACGTGGGACGCCCTGGGCGTTCGCTGAAGGAGTCTGGTCATCGTGGGCCGTCAGGGTGGAGTGTGGTCGGAACGTGAGAGCGCAGGAGCTCCTCGAGCTCCTGCTTCCGTCCGACCGAAGGAGCTGCCATGACGTCGACCAACGTCACGAACGAACTGCACCGGACCCTGGGCCAGCGACTGGAGGGCGGCGGCACGTGGGCCTGGGCCTACGTGGACGCCTCCGGCAACGTCGAGGACCCGAGACGCCAGGCCGCGCTGAAGCTCCGCGGGGTCGAGGACGCACTCCGCGCACAGGGCTCCGACCTCGCCGCCGTCGACGTCATCGCCGGGGAACTCGAGGACAGCCCCGGTGTCCCCGCTCCGGTGGCCCGGTACGTGCTCGTGCACGACGGCGAGCTCGTCCTCAGTGAGGTGCTGCCCGGCCCCATGCACGCCGCCGAGTCGATCGGCGTCGGCGCCGTGCCCGACCTCGTGCCGCTCGTGGCGCACCGCCCCGTCCACCTGCCGTTCCTCGTCGTCCAGGTCGGCAAGGACGGCGGCGGCTACCGCGCCTTCACGCTCGGGCACCCCGCCACCGCCGACGACGAGGAACGCATCTCGGGGGAGACGTTCGACCAGCACAAGGTCAAGGGCGGCTTCGGCGACTGGAAGCAGCCGCGCTGGCAGGGCCGCACCGAGGAAGTGTGGCGCCAGAACACCGCCGAGGTCGCGGCCGCCGTCGACCGGGCCGTCGTCCGGCTGAGCCCGGCGCTCATCGTCGTCGCCGGCGACCTGCAGGCCCGGCCGATGCTCGTCGAACGCCTGTCCGCCGAGGCCAGGAAGATCGTCAGCGAGGTCCCCGTCGGCGGATTCGACGAGGACGTCATCGGCGACCACGTCCGTGTCGGTCTCGCCCGGGTCATCGCGAAGCACCGGCACGACCTCGAGGACGCGCTCCGCACCCACGTCGGCCGCGGTGACAACCAGGCCGTGACCGGCCTCGGTCCCGTGGTCGAGGCACTCCAGCAGGCGCAGGGCGCGACGGTCGCGCTCGACGCCGTCGCCGTGGGGGACCGCACGCTGCTCGCCCTCGCCGAGGCGCCGTGGGTCGCGACCGCGCCGGAGCAGGCCGCCGGGGTCCCGGTGATCGGGCCCGTGCCCGCCGTCTGCGCGCTGGTGCGCGCGGCGGTCCTCACCGACGCGGAACTCGTGCTCGTCAACGCGGCCTCGCTGCCCGGCGGCGCCGCCGCCGCGGCGCTGCTCCGCTGGCCGGTGGGACCGACCGTCCCGGCCTGATCGGTACTGGATGGCGGACGCCAGGCGCGGTGCCGACGGGTGCCGCGCCTCCCGTCCGGGGTCGGTGCGCGCCACCAGCGTCAGTCGTGCGACCGGTCCGCTCGTGGTATCAGCGGGAGCGCCGCGAGCGGCAGGACCGCAACGATCCCGAACGCGGCGGCGAAGCCGAGCGCACCCACGAGCGCGCCGATCCCCGGTCCGACGGCGCTCGCCGCGATGAACTGCCCGGTGTTCTGCGCCCCGAGGGCACGGCCGGACCAGAACGGACCGGCAGCCTCGGCGACGGACGTGTACGCCAGACCGTTGTCGGCGACCGTGACGCTCGTCGCGACGACGAGGAAGACTGCGGCGGCGGCGAGGTGCGTCGCGTCGACGAGTGCGAGGACCCCCATCACGGCGGCGGCGCTCACCGCGACGACCCGCAGGGGGCCGACCCGGGATCGGGCACGGTCGCTCCACAGACCGACGAGGATGCGGCCGACGGCCCCGACGAACTGCGACGCCCCGACGAGGAGTCCCGCGGCCGGCGTCGACCAGCCGAGTCCGACGAGCCACACCAGGCCGTACGTCGACAGCGTGAACTGCGGCACCACGAGCAGGACCGACACCGCGTGGACGCGCCAGAGGAACCCGTCCGTCCGGTAGGGGTTGTCGGTCACCGTCGTCGGGACGGCCGACCGTGCCGGACGCGGCGGGTCGACGATGCCGACCGCGCAGAGCACGGCGAGCACCGCGCACAGCACGATCGGCGCCACGAGCGAGGCCCGGATCCCGTGGGCCTCGGCGAGCTGCGGCACCGTGACCGCGGCGAGCGTCACGCCGAGCGGTTGTGACATCTGCCGGATGCCCATCGCGAGGCCGCGGCGCTCCTTCGGGAACCAGCCGACGACCACCCGCCCGCTGGCCGCGTTCGTCGACGCGCTGGTCATCCCGCCGAGGAGGAACGCGAGGCCGAGCAGCACCGGGTCCCCGGCCGCGGCCCAGGCGCCGACGACCGCCAGCGTCGTGAGGACCAGGCCGCCGGCGATCACGACCCGCTCCCCGACCCGGTCGGTGACCGCTCCCCAGGCGATGAGCGTCAGGACCATGCCGAACGTCGGTGCCGCCGCGAGGACCCCGGCCAGTGCCAGCGGCGTGCCCTGCGCGTGCAGGTACGGGATGAGCAGCGCCGGGGCCGAGACCACGAGCGTCCCCGCCGCCTGCGCGGCGACGCCGAGCGCGAGCATCGTCCAGGCGCGGGCGCTGATCGGCGTCGGGGTCCGGCGGGCTGCGGTGGTCGTCACGGGAGTCGTCCCTCCGGGGTCGTTCCGGTGCGGAACCGATTGGTACACCAAGACGGTATACCAACTCGGAGGGACCGCCACTAGGCTGCTGTGCCGTGACCGAACCGATCGACGCCGCCCCCGTGTCGCAGACGGCCCAGCTCTACGACAACCTCCGCGGCGCGATCCTGACGCTCGACATCGCACCGGGGGAACGCATCTCGGAGCGCGGGCTCGAGGCGCGGTTCCACGCCTCCCGCACCCCGGTGCGGGCAGCGCTGTCGCGGCTCGAGCGGGAGGGGCTCATCCTGCACGAGGGGCGGTCGTGGACCGTGACCCCGATCGACCTCGACGAGATCGCCTCGCTCGCCGAGCTCCGTGGCGTGCTCGAGCCGGCAGCGGCGCGGCTCGCCGTCGCGCGGGCGTCCGAGGACCAGCTCGCCGAGGTCCGCGCGCACCTCGACGCCCTGCGCCCGACGCCCGACCAGCAGGCCGGGATCCGGATGGGGTCCACGTTCCACCTCGACCTGGCCTCGCTCGGCGGCAACCGGTTCATCACCGACGCGATCGCCGACGCACTCACCCGGCTCGAGCGGACCCGCTGGATCGAGGTCCGCACGCCGGAGGCCCGCGACGCCGCCTGGGCGGAGCACAGCGCGATCCTCGACGCCGTGCGCGCCGGGGACGCCGACCGGGCGGCCGACATGCTCGCGGCGCACGTCGCCGGCACGAACGACCGGCTGCTCGCGTGGATCGCGCAGGAGCGCCGGCGCCTGCGCGGTGCGGGGATGGCGATCGTCGGCGCGACCGAGCGCTGACACGGGCGGTGCCTAGGATGGTGCGCGGTCGGGGCGGGTCGCGTCGACACCACCGGACCGACGGGAGGCACGGGTTGCCGGAGCAACGCACCGCACCACCCACGGTCTACGACGTGGCCTCCGCGGCCGGCGTGTCCATCGCCACCGTCTCCCGTGTGCTCCGCACGCCGGACGCGGTCCGGGAGGGCACACGGGGTCGCGTTCAGGCCGCGATCCGCTCGCTCGGGTACGTGCCCTCCGGCACGGCGCGGGCGCTCGCGGGACGGCGGACCGGCGTGGTCGGGCTCCTCCTGCCCGGGTTCGACGTGGTGCCCGACGAGCGACCGGGGCTCGTCACGGACGGTGGTGTCCGGGTGGTCGACGACCGTCGGCACGTGACGCAGCCGTTCTCCTCGAACCTGTACTTCGACGAGGTGCTCCGCGGCGCCGAGACCGAGGCGTGGCAGCGCGGGCTGGCGCTCATGGTCGCCGCCGGGCGCGGACCCTCGCGGGACGTCATCGTGAACGACGTCGCCGGACGCGTCGACGGCCTGGCGGTCCTGGCGCAGACCGTGCCGGACGAACTGCTCGAGCACGTCGCCCGACGCGTGCCGGTGGTGGTGCTCGCCGCGGACCGCCGGGAGCACGGGTTCGACTCGGTCAGCGTGGACAACGCCGCCGGCATGCGTACGGTCGTGTCGCACGTGGTCGGGCGGCTCGGCATCCGGTCCCTCGCGTACCTCGCGGGGCCGGTGGACTCCCCGGACGACCAGGAGCGCGCGGCGGGCTTCGCGGCGGCGCTCGCGGACCACGGCCTCGAGGCGTCGTCGGTGCGGACCGTGCACGGCGACTTCGGACGGGTCCGGGCGCGGGAGCTCGTGGCGCCGCTGCTCGCCGACGGGGTACCGCGGGCGATCGTCTGCTCGAACGACCAGTCGGCCCTCGGGGTGCTCGACGGGCTCCTCGCCGCCGGGCTCCGCGTGCCCGAGGACGTCGTCGTCACGGGGTTCGACGGCATCGACGCGGGGCGCTTCTCGACCCCGCGGCTGACGACGGTGCACCAGCCGATGGGGGAGCTCGGGCGTGCGGCGGTCGCGGCGATCGTCGACCGGCTCGACGCACCGGAGGGGCCGCCCCGGTCGGTCCGCCTGCCGGTCGAGGTCCTGCTGCGCGAGAGCTGCCCCCCGGCGCTGTGAGCCGCGCGGGGGCGTGCCCGGCCCCGCGTGCCGGTCGAGGTTCCGCAATTGCGGCATCTCGACGCGCGGGACGGGTGTGTCGTGGAACCCCGGCGGACGTGAGCGGCGGGTTGTGGAACCGCGGGCGGGCGGCGCGGGCGTTCCGGCAGCCCGAGTGGTCGCGACACCCCGTCCGCTGATCGCCGAGGTGTCACAACTCGTCAGCAGCCGAGCGTCCGCCCGACCGTCCTCGGCCACTCGGCAGACCTGAGCGGGGAGTCGTGACCGGCGGGCGGCGGCGGGCGGCGGGCGGCGTCGGCTCGCGGGCTTGCGCGACGCGATGTAAGCGCATACATTGACCTCGTACCCACTCGACACGGAGGTCGACCGAGCAATGACGCTTCCCCCACAGCGCACGCCGGATGAGCGCACCCGCGATCAGCGCACCGGCACCCGGCGCATGCGCGTCCGGCAGACACCGGCTCCGCAGACACCGGCCCCGCAGACACCGGCGCGGCAGACACCGGCCCCCCGCCGACGCGGACGCCTGACGGCAGCCCTCGCCGGTCTCGCGGTCGTCGCCCTCGCGGCGACCGGCTGCAGCATCCAGGTCCGCTCGCAGCCGGACCCGAGCATCGGCAAGGACACGATGCTCATCAACGCGGACCACGGCAACCCGCTGTTCGACCGCAACTTCAACCCGTACATCGCGAACGCCCGCACCGCGTCGAAGTGGATGTACGAGCCGCTCATCGAGGTGAACCCCCTCGACGGCAAGCGCACCCCGTGGCTCGCGAGCTCGTGGACCCAGCCGGACGCGAAGACGATCGACATGACGATCCGCAGCGGTGTCGAGTGGTCCGACGGCACGCCCTTCAGCGCGAAGGACGTCGTGTTCACGTTCGAGCTGCTGAAGAAGTTCCCCGCGATGGACGTCAAGGGCGCCTGGCAGCACATCGCGAGCATCGAGCAGCACGGGCAGCACGTCGTCTTCCACCTGCAGTCCGACGACGTCCCGAGCCTGACGATCATCGGGCAGACCTACATCCTCGGCGAGCAGCACTGGGGCAAGGTCAAGGACCCGACCACGTGGCGTGACCCGGACCCCGTCGGCACCGGTCCGTTCGTCCTCGGCAACTACTCCGACCAGCAGTACTCGATGGACAAGAACCCGCGGTACTGGCAGGCGAAGAACATCGCCATCGAGCACCTCGTCCTCCCCGCGACGAACACGCAGCTCGACACGGTCACCCGCGGCTACGACTGGGCGTACTCGTTCATCTCCGACGTCAAGGGCACGTGGGGTGCCGCGTCGTCGACGAACACGTACTGGTTCCCGCCGGGCGGCGTCATCGGCCTCATCCCGAACCTCACGAAGGCGCCCTACAACGACGTCAACGTGCGACGGGGCATCTCCCTCGCGCTGAACCGGGACGACATCGCCGAGACCGCGACCGAGGGCAACCTCGCGGCGGCGGCACAGACCGGGCTGATCCTGCCGAACCAGGAGCAGTACGTGAACCAGCAGATCCCGGACAAGGGCGTCGTCACGCAGGACGTCGCCGCTGCGAAGGCGAGTCTCGCGAAGTCCGGCTACGTGGAGCAGGGCGGCAAGATCGTCAAGGACGGCAAACAGCTCGAGATCACGATCATGACCGCGAACGGCTACTCCGACTGGCTCCGCGCCGCGCAGGAGGTCCGCCGGAACCTGACGGCGATCGGCATCAAGGTGACGATCCAGGCCCCGCAGCCCGCCGGGTACCAGCAGAACATCAACAACGGCACGTTCGACATGGCGATGGGCGGCATGGGCAACGGCGACGTCTTCCAGGCGTTCAACTCCCTGCTCAGCACCGACTTCTACCAGCCCGTCGGCAAGTCGACGGTGAACAACTACGAGCGCTACCGGAACCCGGAGACCCAGGCCCTGCTCGACCAGTACAAGGCGACGACCGACACCGCGAAGCAGCAGGAGATCCTCGACCAGCTGCAGGAGGTCGTGTACGACGACCTGCCGGTGATCGGCATGTACTACGGCGGCCTCTGGGGGCTGTTCAACACCAGCAAGTTCGTCGGGTGGCCGAGCGCTGCAGACCCCTACATGGCCCCGCAGAACTACGACTCGGCTCCGCTGCTCATCTTCTCGAAGCTCCGGCTCCGCGACAGCGCCGCCGGCCAGCAGATCCTGCGGGAGCAGAAGCAGCAGGAACAGGAGGCAGGCAAGTGAAGTACATCCTGCAGAAACTCGTCCTCTTCGTCCTGACGCTGTGGGCCGCGGTCACGCTCAACTTCGTGCTCCCGCGCCTCATGCCCGGCAGCCCGACCGACGCCGCACTCGCGAAGCTCAGCCAGAACGGCCCGGTCACCGACGCCACGAAGAAGGCCATCGAGGCCCAGCTCGGCGTCCCGACCGGCAACCTCTGGGACCAGTACGTCAGCTACCTGCACCAGGTCGTGACGCTCGACTTCGGCGTCAGCTACACGTTCTACCCGCAGCCCGTCGGCGACCTGGTCGGCCGGGCCCTGCCCTACACGCTGGTCCTGGTCGGCGCGGTGACGATCCTGGCGTTCGTCATCGGTACCCTCATCGGCGTCGCCGCGGCCTGGAAGCGCGGGACCTGGCTGGACTCCCTCCCGACCCTGTCGGGGAGCTTCATGTCGACGTTCCCGTACTTCTGGACCGCGCTGCTGCTGCTGTTCTTCCTCGGCTACGTCCTGCACTGGTTCCCGACGACGGGCGCCTCGTCGGCGACATCCGTCCCGGGGTTCACCGGCGAGTACATCGGCGACGTCGTCCGACACGCGATCCTGCCGGCCCTGACGATCCTCGTGACGAGCCTCGGCGGCTGGATCATCGGCATGCGCAACGCGATGATCAACACGCTCGGCGACGACTACGTGACGTTCGCCGAGGCCAACGGCCTGCGCGGTCGCACGGTCGCCGTCCGCTACGCCGCCCGGAACGCGATCCTGCCGAACCTGACCGGCTTCGGCCTGGCCCTCGGCGGTGTGGTCGGCGGTTCGGTCCTGGTCGAGCAGGTGTTCGGCTACCCGGGCATCGGCTACCTGCTGTTCAACGCCGTCATCGGGCAGGACTACCCGCTCATGCAGGCACTCTTCCTGATGATCACCGTGTCGGTGCTCATCGCCAACTTCATCGTGGACGTCCTGTACGGCGTCCTGGACCCGAGGACGCGTCGATGACCAACACAAGCACGCCCAACGCCACCGTCGCGGTACGGACACAGGACCCAGACCAGCAGCAGGCCCCCTCCAAGCTGCGCTCAGCCGCCCGCCAGCTCGGCGTCGTCTGGGGCAACACCAAGGCCCGCATCGGGATCGTCATCCTGGCGGTCTTCGTCCTCGTGGCGGTCCTGGCCCCGCTCCTCGCCCCGTACGGCGCCAGCCAGAACGGGTTCGCCCGGTCCGCGGACGCGACCGCCGCCCACTGGATGGGCACCACGGCCGCAGGCGAGGACGTCCTCTCGCAACTCATCTACGGCGCGAGGATCTCGGTCTTCGTCGGGGCGGTCGCCGGCATCCTGTCGACGCTCGTCGCCGTGGCGATCGGCCTCAGCTGGGGCTACGTCCGCGGCTGGGTCGCCGAGGTCATCGGGTTCATCGTGAACCTGTTCCTCGTCATCCCCGGCCTGCCGCTCATGATCGTCATCGCCGCGTACCTGCAGAACGGCGGCATCGCGGTCATCATCGCGGTGATCGTCGTGACCGGCTGGGCATGGGGTGCCCGCGTGCTCCGCTCCCAGACGCAGTCGCTCCGCGGTCGCGACTTCGTCACGGCGGCCCAGTTCTCCGGCGAGGGTGCAACCCGCATCGTCTTCCGCGAGATCCTGCCGAACATGACGAGCCTCATCGTCGGCAGCTTCTTCGGCGCCGCGACGAGCGCGATCCTCGCCGAGGCCGGCCTGGAGTTCCTCGGGCTCGGCGACTCGTCCATCGTCAGCTGGGGCACGATCCTCTACTGGGCGCAGAACTCCAACGCGCTGCTCACCGGCCAGTGGATCCTGCTGTTCGCACCCGGCCTCTGCATCGCCCTCCTGGCGATGAGCCTCACCCTCATCAACTTCGGCGTCGACGCCGTGTCCAACCCGCGGCTGCGCGAGGGCGCGCGCCGCAAGAAGGAGGCAGCAGCATGAGCAGCCAGCCCACCACCGGCCTGGAGGCCCGTGACGGCGCCGCCCCGCGCCTCCCGTCCGACGGTCCCACCGGATCCGACGTCCTGCTCGACGTCCGCGATCTGTCGGTCGTCTACGAGTCCGCCGGACAGACCGCCGTCCAGGCGGTCGACCACGTGTCGTTCTCACTGCGGAAGGGCGAGTTCGTCGGCCTGGTCGGCGAGTCCGGCTCCGGCAAGTCGACGCTCGGCTACGCGCTGACGCGGCTGCAGAAGCCCCCGGCACGGACGAACGGCGGCAGCATCGTCTTCGCGGGGAAGGACATCCGTGACCTCGACGACGAGCAGCTCCGCCAGCAGCGGCAGGGCGGCTTCGCGATGGTGCTGCAGTCCGGCATGAACGCGCTCAACCCGGTCCGGACGATCCGCAACCACTTCATCGACGTCTTCAAGGCCCACGGCCACGTGCCGCGCGAGCGCTGGGACAGCCGGATGCGGGAGCTCGTCGGGAAGGTGAAGCTGCCGGAGTCGATGCTCGCCCGCTACCCCGGCGAGCTCTCCGGCGGCATGCGGCAGCGCGTGTCGATCGCGATCGCGCTCTCGCTCGAGCCCCAGCTCATGGTGTTCGACGAGCCGACCACGGCGCTCGACGTCCTCGTGCAGCACGCCGTGATGGACACGATCATCGAGCTGCAGCGATCCGAGGGCTTCACCGCGGTGCTCATCAGCCACGACCTCGGCATCGTGCTCGAGGCCACCGAACGTGTCCTCGTGATGCACGAGGGGCGGATCGTCGAGGACGGCGGCTCCCGCGAGGTCCTCCGCGACCCGCAGGACGAGTACACGAAGATGCTGCTCTCGCACTACGCCGACCCGCGCGCCGAGGTGGTCTCGCTGCCGGGCTTCCCCGACCGGTCGCAGCGCTCGGCCTCCCGGCAGGAGACGACCTCGTCGTTCGCCACCGTCGGTTCCCGCGAGCGTTCCGCCGCGGAGACCCCGATCGTCGTCGACCACCTCGTCAAGACGTACGCGCCGCCCCGCCGCGGTGAGGACCCGGTGCTGGCCGTCCGGGACGTGTCGTTCACCCTCGAACCAGGGCAGTCGCTCGCCCTCGTCGGCCAGTCCGGGTCGGGCAAGTCGACCATCGCGAAGATGCTGACCGGCGTCGAACAGCCGACCAGCGGCACCGTGCGCTTCGGCAGCACGGACGTGGCGAAGCTCGGTCGGCGCGGCCTGAAGGACCTGCGGTCCGAGGTGCAGATGGTCTTCCAGGACCCGTACGCCGCACTCAACCCGCTGCACACCGTGGAGTACACGCTCACGCGACCCGTGGTGAACTACACGGGACTCCGCGGCAAGGACGCCCGACGCCGCGTGCTCGAGCTGCTGGACACCGTGGGCCTGACGCCGGTGGAGCAGTTCGCGCAGAAGCTCCCGCACCAGCTCTCCGGCGGGCAGCGGCAGCGCGTGGTCATCGCCCGGGCGCTCGCGAGCGACCCGCAGGTGATCATCGCCGACGAGCCCGTGTCGATGCTCGACGTGACGCTCCGTGCCGGGGTGCTCGCGCTCCTCGAGGACCTGCGCGAGCAGTGGGGCGTCTCGCTGCTGTACATCACGCACGACCTGCTGAGCGCCCGACTCATCACCGACGACATCATGGTGCTGCACGACGGTGCCGTGGTGGAGCGGGGCCGCACCGCCGACGTGCTGCAGCACCCGCAGGACGACTACACGGTCGCGCTGCTGGACGCCGTGCCGAACCCCCGTCGCAGACTGAGCGCATGACGAACCTGCACGCGTTCCCCACCGTCCCGCCGTTCGGTCACCTGCCCACCCCCGATGGTGTCGACGTCGTCGGCATCGACCTGCCCGTCGGTCGGTTGACCGCCTACCGCGTCGTGCCGTCGGGGGAGTCGAAGGGCGTCGTGCTCGTCGTCCCCGGGTACACCGGCTCGAAGGAGGACTGGCGCACCTTCATGCCCCTGCTCCGTGACGCCGGCTGGACCGCGGTCGCGATCAGCCGCCGCGGCCAGGCCGACTCCGCAGCGCCGACCTCGCCGTCCGCCTACACCCTCGACGAGGAGGCCGCCGACGTCGTCCGCGTCGCCCGGCTGCTCGACGACGGTGCCCCGGTGCACCTGGTCGGGCACTCCCTCGGCGGCGTGATCGTCCGTGCCGCCGCGATCCAGGACCCGAGCGCGTTCCGCGACGTCGTGCAGTTCTGCTCTGGCCCGTACGGCTGGCCGTACCGCAAGGTGACGGAGCTGACGATCCTGCACGACACCGACGGGAACCTCCGACAGCTGTTCGACTCGACGAACCCGCTCTGGGCCGGTCGTCCGGACGCCGAACTCCCCGACGACGTGCGCATGGTCCGGGAGCGCTTCGACGCGACGAGCCCGCTGAGCGTCGTCGCGGGGGGACACGTCCTCGAGGACCACACCGACTCCTCCGCCGAGCTCCGCGCCACCGGGCTCCCCGTCCTCGTCACGCACGGGGAGTGGGACGGCGCCTGGCCGATCCCGTGGCAGCGCCAGATGGCTTCGGACACCGGTGCGGAGTACGTCGTCATCCCGGAGAGCTGGCACGGCCCCCAGGTCGAGAACCCCCAGGGAACGGTCGAGGTCTTCGACCGGTTCCTCTCCGCTCACTGAAAGGCACCATCATCAGCACGCTGCACTTCCCCGACGGCTTCCTCTGGGGCGCCGCCACCGCCGCCCACCAGATCGAGGGCAACAACGTCAACAGCAACTGGTGGGTGCACGAGCACGAACCGGACACCACGATCGTCGAGCCGTCCGGCGACGCCGCGGACAGCTATCACCGGTACCGCGAGGACATCCGGATCGCGGCCGAGCTCGGGCTGAACTCCTACCGGTTCAGCATCGAGTGGGCACGCATCGAGCCCGAGCGCGGGTCCGTCAGCCGCGCCGAGGTCGACCACTACCGCCGCATGGTCGAGACCTGCCATGAGTTCGGCATCGAACCGATCGTGACGCTCATGCACTTCACCGTGCCGCGGTGGTTCGAGCGCGACGGCTTCTGGTGTGCCCCCGACGCGGCCGACCTGTTCGCCCGCTACACCGAGGCGGCGCTGCCCGTCGTCGCCGACGGCGTCCGCTACGTCTGCACGATCAACGAACCGAACATCGCCGCGATGCTCGCCGGCGGCGAGGACGCCGCGAACCTGGTGGCCTACGGCCTGCCGAACCCGGACCTGCAGGTGGCCGACGCGCTGCTGGCCAGCCACCGACGGTCGCGCGACGTCCTCTCCCAGGTCGACGGCCTCCAGTCCGGGTGGACCATCGCGACCCAGGCGTTCCGCTCGACCGGCGAGCCCGGCGCGGACGCCATGCTCCGCGAGTACGGGTACCCGCGCGACGACTGGTACCTCGAAGCCGCCGCCGGTGACGACTTCCTCGGCGTGCAGGCGTACACCAGGACCTTCATCGGGCCGGACGGGCCGCTGCCCGTGCGCGACGACGTCGAGACGACGCTGACCGGGTGGGAGTTCTGGCCGGAGGCATCGGCCGAGGGGCTCCGCAGCGCATGGGAGCTGTCCGGGCACGTGCCGCTGATGATCACCGAGAACGGCATCGCGACCGCGGACGACTCCCGTCGCGTGGCCTACACGCAGGGCGCTCTCGAGGGCATCCACCGCTGCATCGAGGACGGCATCGAGGTCCTCGGGTACCAGCACTGGTCGCTCCTGGACAACTACGAGTGGGCGTCCGGCTTCCGGCCGACGTTCGGGCTCGTCGCCTGGGACCCGGAGACGTTCGAGCGCACCCCGAAGCCGTCGGCGCACTGGTACGGGGGAGTCGCTCGGGCGAACGCGCTCGAGTCCGCGACGGACCAGGGAGCGTCCGACTAGCCGCGTGCGACGAGCAGCTCGGCCACGGTCGGCTCCCGGAGGAGTGCGGCGCGGTCGGCGGCGCTCGAGCCCTCGTCGTCGCGGGCCTCGCGGTCCACGCCGAGCTCGAGTGCGGCGCGCACGGTGTCGAGGTCGGCGGAGTCGACCGCGGCGATGAGCAGCGTGGCACCCCGCGAACCGCGGGTGGTCGGATCGGCGCCCGCTGCGGCGAGGGCGCGAACGGCGGCCGCGTGGCCGCCCCATGCGGCGCGGACGATCGGGGTGTTCCCGTCGGCGTCCCGTGCCTCCAGGTCGGCTCCGGCCTCGACGAGCACGGCGAGTGCGCGGCGGGCGTCGCGGTCGACGGCCAGCGTCAGCGGCCGCCGCCCTTCCGCGTCCGGCAGTTCGAGGGACGCCCCGCGGCGGACGAGCTCCTCGAGCATCTCGGGGCGGTCGAACCACGCTGCGGCGTGCAGCGGGGCGAAGCCCCAGCGCGGATCGAGGTCGTCGACGTCGCTCGCGTCGTCGGCCAGGTGCAGGCCGCCGAGGTCGCCGTACGCCGCCGCACGGACGACCTCGGTGGCGAGTTCGACCCAGCCGTCCGGGACCGGGCCGTGCCAGCCACGGGCCGGCCGGTCGTCGAGGTCCGTGAAGTCGGACTCGTTGACGCTGCGGACCTCGACCGTGACGTCCGTGAACCGGATCGCGACCTCACCGATCGGGGAGACGAGCAGTCGGAGTTCCCAGGTGTCGCGTCCGGCGTGCTCGAGCTCACCACGAGCGACGGTGGCGTCACCCGCGAGGAGCGTGGCCGGGTCGAGCAGCGGAGGTTCGACCACGGCGTCGTCGAACCGCATCCGCACGCGCGCGTGGTTCCAGCGCCGCCAGAGGCCCTCCGGGGTGTCGAGCACCTCGTCGTTGCGGACCACCACGTCGGCGTGCAGGACGACGGGCTCGGGTTCGCCGTGGTCGGGGAGTGCCGCGGTGTCGTCGTCGGGTGTCTGGCGGCGACGAGCGGCCTCGGCGGTCCAGGCCGCGATGCGCGAGTCCGACCAGTGGACCGTGGCGAGGGCGGCGACCGGCGGGGGTGCGTCCTCGAGCAGCCGGGTCCGGTGTTCGGCGAGTCCGTCGAAGTCCTCGAGGGACACGTAGCCCACCGAGGGCCAGTTCACTCGACTCCATCGCACGGGTCCGAGACTAGCGGGAAGCGGTGGCGCCACCCTCGCCACAACTTGAGTCATTCGGACGCAACTTCCAGCTTCCTGGGTTGACGTCGGCGGTGGTGCGAGTAGAGTTGAGCCCATCGGACGCAAGTCCGGCAGACTTCAGCACCACGCATCCAACAGAAGGAGCATCACCACATGGGACGTGCAGTAGGCATCGACCTCGGAACCACCAACTCGGTCGTCAGCGTGCTCGAGGGTGGCGAGCCCACCGTCATCGCGAACGCCGAGGGCCTCCGCACCACGCCGTCGATCGTCGCCTTCACGAAGGACGGTGAGGTGCTGGTCGGCGAGACCGCCAAGCGCCAGGCCGTCACGAACGTGGACCGCACCATCGCCAGCGTGAAGCGCCACATCGGCACCGACTGGACCGTCGAGATCGACGGCAAGAAGTACACGCCGCAGGAGATCTCGGCCCGGACCCTCGGCAAGCTCAAGCGCGACGCCGAGCAGTACCTCGGCGAGGACGTCACCGACGCGGTCATCACCGTCCCGGCGTACTTCAACGACGCCGAGCGCCAGGCCACGAAGGACGCCGGTGAGATCGCCGGCCTCAACGTCCTCCGCATCATCAACGAGCCGACCGCCGCCGCGCTGGCGTACGGCCTCGACAAGGGCAAGGAAGACGAGCTCATCCTGGTCTTCGACCTCGGTGGCGGCACGTTCGACGTCTCGTTGCTCGAGGTGGGCAAGGACGACGACTTCTCCACGATCCAGGTCCGCGCGACCTCCGGTGACAACCGCCTCGGTGGTGACGACTGGGACCAGCGCATCGTCGACCACCTGATCAAGAAGTTCAAGGACGAGCACGGCGTCGACCTGTCCACGGACAAGATCGCCAAGCAGCGTCTCAAGGAGGCCGCGGAGCAGGCCAAGAAGGAACTGTCGAGCCAGCTGAGCGCCAGCATCCAGCTGCCGTACCTCACGCTCACCGCCGACGGCCCGCTCAACCTCGACGAGACCATCTCGCGCGCGCAGTTCGAGCAGATGACCTCCGACCTGCTCGACCGCACCAAGAAGCCGTTCAACGACGTCATCAAGGAAGCCGGTGTGTCGGTGGGCGACATCGCGCACGTGGTGCTCGTGGGCGGCTCGACCCGCATGCCGGCCGTGGCCGAGGTCGTCAAGAGCCTCACCGGTGGCAAGCAGCCGAACCAGGGCGTGAACCCGGACGAGGTCGTCGCCGTCGGCGCCGCACTGCAGGCCGGTGTCCTGAAGGGCGAGCGCAAGGACGTCCTCCTCATCGACGTCACGCCGCTCTCGCTCGGCATCGAGACCAAGGGCGGCCTGATGACGAAGCTCATCGACCGCAACACCGCGATCCCGACCAAGCGCAGCGAGACCTTCACGACCGCCGACGACAACCAGCCGTCGGTCGCGATCCAGGTCTTCCAGGGCGAGCGCGAGTTCACCCGTGACAACAAGCCGCTCGGCACCTTCGAGCTCACCGGCATCGCGCCGGCTCCCCGTGGTGTCCCGCAGGTCGAGGTCACGTTCGACATCGACGCCAACGGCATCGTGCACGTGTCCGCGAAGGACAAGGGCACCGGCAAGGAGCAGTCGATGGTCATCTCCGGCGGCTCGTCGCTGCCGAAGGAGGACATCGAGCGCATGGTCCGCGAGGCCGAGGAGCACGCCGCCGAGGACAAGGCCCGTCGCGAGGCCAACGAGCGTCGCAACCAGGCCGAGCAGCTCGTCTACTCGATCGAGAAGCTCATCAAGGAGAACGACGACAAGCTCCCCGCCGACGTCAAGAGCGAGGTCCAGGGCGACGTCGACGCGCTGAAGTCCGCCCTCGCGGGTGAGGACGAGGACGCCGTGAAGACCGCCTTCGACAAGCTCAACGAGTCGCAGGGCAAGCTCGGCCAGGCGATCTACAGCCAGCAGGACGCGGGTGCCGCGGCCGGTGGCGAGCAGCCGACGGCCGACGGCCAGGCGCAGGCGGACGACGAGGACATCGTCGACGCCGAGGTCGTGGACGACGAGGACGACAAGGACAAGAAGTAACCATGACGGACCCCAAGGACAACGTGCCCGAGGAGGGCGAGCCCCAGGTCGAGGGCGACGCCACGAACGCGGCCGAGCCAGAGGACCTCGTCGAGGCGGAGGGGCCGGACGTCGAAGTACCGACGGACGGCCCCGCCGCCGGCGGCCCGGCTGCGGACGCGGCGAACGACCTCTCCCCGGAGGACGAGGCACTGCTCGCCGACGCCGCCCGCGGCATCGCCGAGGACAAGCTGTCGACCGAGGACCGCGACCTGGTCGCCGAGATGCGCGCGGACATGCTCCGGGCGCAGGCCGAACTGGTGAACTTCCGGAAGCGCGTCGAGCGCGACCGCGAGGCGAACCGCGAGGTCGCGATCGCCGAGGTGGTGCGTGCACTCCTGCCGGCGCTCGACGACCTGACCCGCGCCGAGGCGCACGGCGACCTGACCGAGGGCCCCATGCAGGTCATCGGCCAGAAGATCCGCGGCGGCTTCGAGAAGTTCAAGCTCGTGCAGATCGGTGAGAAGGGCGAGTCCTTCGACCCGAACATCCACGAGGCGATCGTGCAGCTCCCGACCCCGGGTGCCACCGGCCAGACCGTGGCGGACGTCGTCGAGCCGGGCTACAAGCTCGGCGAGCGCGTGCTCCGTGCGGCCAAGGTCGCGGTGGCGGTCCCGGCCTGAGCGCGGGAGGAGGTAGGGATTCATGGCCAGTCAGGACTGGTTCGACAAGGACTTCTACAAGGTCCTCGGCGTCGACAAGACGGCGAGCGACGCTGAGCTGAAGAAGACCTACCGGAAGCTCGCGCGGCAGTTCCACCCGGACTCCAACCCGGGTGACGCCGCCGCCGAGAACCGCTTCAAGGAGATCAGCGAGGCGTACTCGGTCCTCTCCGACAAGGACCAGCGCGCCGAGTACGACCAGGTCCGCGCCATGGGCTCCGGCGCTCGCTTCACGGCGGGCGGCGGGGGCCAGGGCGGGTTCGAGGACGTCTTCGGCGGCATGTTCGGGCAGCAGGGCGGCGGACAGCGCGTCCGGTTCGGCCAGGGCGGCGGTGGTGGGTTCGAGGACATCCTCGGCGGCATGTTCGGCGGTGGGACCGGCTTCGGCCAGTCCTCCGGCGGGTACCGCGGCTTCGGTGGTCCGACGAAGGGGCGCGACGTCACCGCGACGACGACGCTCGACTTCGTCACGGCCATCGCCGGCGACACGATCAAGCTGGCGCAGGGCAACGGCCGACCGGTCAACGTCCGGATCCCCGCCGGGGTCGCCGACGGGCAGAAGATCCGGCTCCGCGGCCGCGGCGAGCCCTCGCCCGACGGCGGTGACGCAGGCGACCTGGTCGTGACCGTGCACGTCCGCAAGCACCCGGTGTTCGAGCGCGACGGGCAGCACCTCCGCGTGGACGTCCCGGTGACGTTCGTCGAGGCGGCGCTCGGTGCGACGATCCAGGTGCCGACGCTCGGTGGCGAGCCGGTGAAGCTCCGGGTCGCGCCCGGCACGCCCTCCGGGCGGGTCCTGCGCGTCAAGGGCCGCGGTGTCGCGACGAAGAACGGGACGGGCGACCTGCTCGCCACCGTCCAGGTCGCGGTGCCGTCGCACCTCTCCGACAAGGCGAAGGAGGCCGTCGAGGCCCTCGCGGCGGCCCTGCCGGACGAGGACCCCCGGGAGGACCTCCTCGCCAAGGCGCGCAGCTAGCGCTCGCAACGACACAGCACGAACCAGCCTGGAGGCTCGGCGCGGCTTCCTGACGGACGCTCGCCCAGCCTCCAGGCTGTTTCCACACCACGCGACGACGGAAGGACACCCCATGACCGACATGGACGAGAACTCGCCCGTCTTCGCGATCGCGGTCGCTGCGGAACTTGCGGAGATGCACCCGCAGACGCTGCGGCAGTACGACCGGCTCGGCCTGGTCGTACCGGGCCGGACCCGTGGTGGGTCCCGTCGGTACTCGATGCGGGACATCGCCCAGCTGCGCGAGATCGCGCGCCTCGGCTCCGAGGGGGTGTCGCTGGAGGGGATCCGGCGGGTGCTCGACCTGGAGAACGACAACCGTGCGCTGCGTGAGCGCGTCCGCGAGCTGGAGACGGCGCTGGCCGACCAGCTGATCAACCGTCCGGGTGCGCGGGTGTTCGCGGCGACGACGACGGGTGCCGCGGTGTCGCTGCGTGCCGGCGCCCGGCCGCAGCGGAACACCCAGATCGTGCTCTGGCGGCCCCCGCACTGATCCACTCCTCCGACGACACCGGGAGCCCCGGACCGCACGAGCGGTCCGGGGCTCCCGTGTTCCACGCGGTCGGGCTCCGGTGGACCAGCCATCACCGAAGCGCAATACAACACGTGAACTGGTGGAACTGGAGTATCAGTCTCGCTACGCTTCCCCCGACGGCAGGGCTGCCGACGAACGGGGAGTGGGCACATGAACGGGCAGGAACCGAGGCGGTCGTGGCTGTCTCCGCTGGCGGACATAGCGTCATCGGCGCAGATCGGAACCGGTGCGGCGGTCTGGGACGGCAGCCACATCGAGGCCGATGCCGCCGTCGGCGCGGAGACCGTCGTGGGTCGCGGAGTGACCATCGGTCGCGGGGTGCGCATCGGTCGCCGGTGCAAGGTACAGAACGCGGCACTCGTCTACGGGCCGGCCGTCCTCGGTGACGGTGTGTTCGTCGGACCCGGCGCGGTGCTGACGAACGACACCGTGCCGAGAGCGGTCCACCCCGACGGGACACTGAAGACCACCGGCTCGTGGGAACCCTCGGCCGTCGTGGTCGGTGCGGGAGCATCGATCGGAGCGGGAGCGATCTGCGTCGCGCCCGTCCGCGTCGGGTGCTGGGCGATGGTGGCGGCGGGAGCCGTGGTCACGCGCGACGTCCCTGACCACGCGCTGGTCGTCGGGGTGCCCGCGCGACGGATCGGCTGGGTCGGCCGGAGCGGCGTCCGCCTCGAGCAGGGCGACGACGGGGTGCTCGTCTGCCCGCGGACCGGTGACCGGTACCGCGACCACGGCGACGGGATCGAGGCGGTCCGGTGAGTGCGGACGCGCTCGAGGAGATCCCGGCCGCACGACCGCTCATCGGGGCCGACGAGCGTCGCGCGGTCGACGCCGTCCTGGCGAGCGGCCAACTCACCCAGGGGCCGGAGGTCGCGGCGTTCGAACGGGACTTCGCCGCGACCCTGCTCGACGGACGGCCCGTCGTCGCGGTCAACAGCGGCACCGCTGCACTCCACCTGGCACTCCTCGCGCTCGGCATCGGCGCGGGGGACGAGGTCATCGTCCCGTCCTTCACGTTCGCAGCCACCGCCAACGCGGTGCGCCTGGTCGGTGCGACCCCGGTGTTCGTCGACATCGAGCCGTCGACGTTCTGCATCGCACCGTCCGCGGTGGAGCGTGCGATCACGCCCCGGACCCGTGCGGTCGTGCCGGTGCACCTCTACGGGCACCCTGCGGACATGACCGCGGTGGGAGCGCTCGCCCATGCGAACGGGTTGCTCGTGATCGAGGACGCCGCACAGGCGCACGGTGCGCGCTGGGTCGGACGCCGCGTCGGGTGTCTCGGTGACGCCGGGGTGTTCAGCCTCTACCCGACGAAGAACATGACGTCGGCGGAGGGCGGCATGGTCGCCGTGGCCTCCCCACGGACGGAACGGACGGTGCGGCTGCTCCGCAACCAGGGGATGGCCCAGCGGTACGCGAACGAGATCGTCGGGTTCAACGCCCGGATGTCCGACGTGCACGCCGCGATCGGTCGAGCGCAGCTGCGCAAGGTGCTCACGTGGACCGCGCAGCGCCAGGCGAACGCGGCGTACCTCAGCGGGGAGCTGACCGGCGTCGTCACGCCGGTGGTGCACCCCGAGGCGGAGCACGTGTTCCACCAGTACGTCGTCCGCGTGCCGGAGGACCGCGACGGCTTCGTGGCCGCCCTCCGCACGGAGTACGGGATCGGTGCCGGCGTCTACTACCCGACACCCGTGCACCGGCTGCCGTCCTTCGTCGACGCATCGGTCGACCGATCGGCACTGGTCGAGACCGATCGCGCGGCCGCCGAGGTGGTCGCACTGCCGGTGTACCCGACGCTCACCCTCCGCGAGCTGGACCGGATCGTGCATGCGGTCTCGACGCTCGCGGCGGCGGGAGGCGCACGGTGACGCGCACGCTCCGGGTGGGGGTCGTCGGGCTCGGCATGATGGGGCGGCACCACGCCAGGGTCCTGCAGGGCCTCGACGGCGTCGCACTCGTCGGCGCTGCCGACGGGCGGGGCGACGTGCACGGTGTCGCCGGTGCGGTACCGGTCGTGTCCACCGTCGCGGAGCTCGTCGACCTCGGCGTGGACGCCGTCGTCGTCGCGGTCCCCACCGCGGAGCACGAGGCCGTCGGACTCCGACTCGCCGCCGCCGGTGTGCACGCCCTCATCGAGAAGCCGCTGGCCTCGACCGCTGCGGCGGCGGAGCGCCTCGTGCGGGTGTTCGAGGACACCGGTCTCGTCGGGGCCGTCGGTCACGTCGAGCGGTACAACCCCGCGCTCCAGGAGCTCCGCCGACGCCTCGACGACGGGCAACTCGGCGAGGTCTACCAGATCGCCACGCGTCGGCAGGGTCCGTTCCCCGCACGCATCGCGGACGTCGGTGTGGTGAAGGACCTCGCGACGCACGACATCGACGTGACGACGTGGCTGGCCCGCGCCCCCTTCGTCCGCGTCGGCGCCGGTGCGTGCCGGAAGAGCGGCCGCGGGCACGAGGACCTGGTGACCGTGACCGGCGAGCTCGCCGACGGCACGCTGACGGCGCACCTGGTGAACTGGCTCACGCCGTACAAGGAGCGCGTCGTCGTCGTCACGGGGGAGCACGGCACCTTCGTCGCGGACACCGTGAGCGCGGACCTGACCTTCCACGAGAACGGCACCGTCGCCACCGGATGGGACCAGGTTGCGGCGTTCCGCGGAGTCGCCGAGGGGTCGAGCACCCGGTTCGCGATCCCGAAGCGCGAGCCGCTCGTGGTCGAGCACGAGGCGTTCCGAGACGCCGTGCTCGGTCGCCCGGCGGACGTCGTGTCGCTCCGCGAGGGGCTCGGGATCGTCCGAATCGCGGAGGCGGTGCTCGAGTCCGCTCGGACCCACGCGATCGTCGAGGTCCCGTCGTGAGGGTCGCCGTGGTGGGCCTCGGCAAGATCGGCCTGCCGCTCGCGGTGCAGTACGCGGCGTCGGGCGCGGAGGTCATCGGGCTCGACGTCGACCGGCGGGTGGTCGACTCGGTCGCCGCTGGTCGGGAACCGTTCCCCGGGGAACACGGCCTCGCCGGTGCGCTGGCGTCCGTGGTCGATGCCGGACGGCTCCGGGCGACGAGCGATCCGGTGGTCGCCATCGGTGCGGCCGAGGTCGTCGTGGTGGTCGTCCCGCTCGTCGTCGGCGACGACGGTGCACCCGACTTCCGGGCCATGGACGCGGCGACCGACTCCGTGGGGCGCGCGCTCGCGCCGGGGACGCTCGTCGCATACGAGACCACGCTGCCGGTCGGCACGACACGGCGCCGATGGGTGCCCCGACTGGAGGCGGCGTCCGGCCTGGTGCACGGGCGGGACTTCGACGTCGTCTTCTCGCCCGAACGGGTGCTCACCGGCCGGGTCTTCGCGGATCTCCGCCGGTACCCGAAGCTCGTCGGCGGACTGTCGTCGCGGGGCGCGGCGCGTGCGTGCGCGTTCTACGAGCGGGTGCTGCAGTTCGACGAGCGCTCGGACCTCGGCAGACCGAACGGGGTGTGGGACCTCGGGAGCGCCGAGGCCGCCGAGCTCGCGAAGCTCGCCGAGACCACCTACCGCGACGTCAACATCGCCCTGGCCAACGAGTTCGCGGTGTTCGCCGAGCGCGAGGGCATCGACGTGGACGTCGTCATCGACGCGTGCAACTCGCAGCCCTACAGCCACCTGCACCGGCCGGGCATCGCCGTCGGCGGGCACTGCATCCCCGTCTACCCGCGGCTCTACCTCTGGAACGACCCCGGTGCGTCGGTCGTGTCGGCAGCACGGCACCGCAACGCCGCCATGCCGGCGTACGCCGTCGACGTCCTGGAGCGACTGCACGGCGGACTGGACGGGCAGCGGGTCGTCGTGCTCGGCGCGTCCTACCGGGGCGGCGTGCAGGAGACCGCGTTCTCCGGGGTCTTCGGCACGGTCGCGGCCCTCCGTGCCCACGGCGCGGTCCCCACCGTCTCGGACCCGCTCTACGCCGATGCCGCGCTCGTGGCCATGGGACTGCCGCCGCATCGACCCGGGTCGCCCGTGGACGCCGTGGTCGTACAGGCGGACCACCGCGAGTACGCGCAGCTCGGGGAGGACGCCTTCCCCGGCGTGCGCACGGTGCTGGACGGACGTCGGGTGCTCGACGCGGCACGGTGGCCGTCGACGACGATCGGGTTCGTCGGAGCGCCGCCGGTCGTACCCTCGGACGTGCCCTCGGTCGCGCCGTCGGTCGTGCCTCCCGCGGCGCCGTAGCGGGGCGGAATGCGACATGTGAAGAACTCGTCGATGGGTCCTGGCCGCACCTAGCGTCGAGGCATGTTCTCGCGCCCACGCCCGTTCGACATCGTCCACGTCTCGAGCGCGCACCCGTGGACAGACAACCGGATCCACACCCGCGCGGCCGCCACGGCAGCACGGGCCGGGTACCGCACCGCGCTCGTCGCCGTCGTCGCCACCCGTGGCGAACGGCCCGACGTCGACTGGGACGCCCCGGACGAGCAGACCGGTGTCTGGGTGCGCCGGTTGCCGCGGCGCCGTCGGGCCGCGCGCCTCCTCGTCTCGACGGTGCAGGCCGTCCGCGCCGCGCTCTCGTCCCGGGCGCGGGTGGTCCACCTGCACGATCCGGAACTGGTGTGGGCGATCCCGGTCCTCCGTCTGGCGCGCCGTCGGGTCGTGTACGACGCGCACGAGGACCTGCCGGTCCAGGTGGCGGGGAAGGAGTACCTGGGCCACCTCCGGGGCGCCGCGGCCAGGGTCGCGCACACCGTCGTCGCGCTCGCGAGGCATGCGGACGTCGTCGTCGCGGCCACGCCGTCGGTCGCCCGGCGGTTCCCGGCCGACCGCACCACCGTCGTGCGGAACCTGCCGGTGCTCCGCGCCACGGATGCCCTGCTCGCGGACCCGTCCGACCGACCACCCGTGGCGGTGTACCTCGGGGCGATGAGCCACGACCGGGGTCTCGACGTCATCAGCGCCGTCGCGGCGTCCCCGGGGCTGCCGTCGGGGTGGTGCCTGCGGACGGCCGGTCCGATCGACGGTGCCGTGGACCGGCGTGCCTTCGACGCCCTCTGCAGCTCGGGACGGATCGACCACAGCGGTGTGCTGCCGCCGGACCGCGCCCGCGACCTGTTGCAGGGCGCGCGGGTCGGTCTGCTCCCGCTGCTGCCGACGCCCGCGTACGCGCAGTCGATCCCCACCAAGCTCTTCGAGTACCTCGCCGCCGGCCTGGCGGTCATCGCGACCGACATCCCGTCCTGGCGGGAACTGCTCGCTGGCGTCGACTGTGTGACCTGGGTGCCCGCCGGTGATCCGGATGCGGTGGTCAGCGCACTGCAGCGCTACGCCGGGCGGCCGGACCTGCTCGACGCACACGCCCGTGCCGGTCGCGCCGCGGTGGCGGAGCACTTCCGGTGGGAGCGAGAGGCTCCCGAACTCCTGCGCGTCTACCGGCAGTTGTTCGGTGCGGCACCGAGCGACGGGGTCAGACCGTTCACGCGGCGCGACCTCGACGACAGCAACCGAAATGTGGTATACAAGTGACCTCTCTCCGGACCGATCCATCGCAGAACGGATGTCGTCGTGCGCCGAGCCAGGGCCCGGTCGGCCGTCCTCACGATCCTCTGCGGCACGGTGCTCGGGCAGGGGCTCGTCATCGCGGTCTCCCCGCTCCTGACCCGGCTGTACGCCCCGACGGACTTCGGGCTCCTCGCCGTGGTCACCGCGATCGCCTCGGTCCTCGGGGCCGGAGGGGCCTCGGGGGCCGACCGTGCGGTGGCGGTCGCGCGGAACGGGTCGATCCCGGCGCTCGTACTGATCGGCGCCGTGTCGACGCTGCTCGTCGGGCTCGCGGCTGCTGCGGCGGCGTGGACGATGCGCGACCTCCTCGCGGCCGGGTTCGCTGCGCCGGCGTTCGCGGACCTGTGGTGGATCGTGCCCGTCACGACCGTTGCCGTCGCGCTCCAACGGATGGCCACCGCGGTCCTCGCACGTCGGCAGCACCATCGGTCGATCGCCGTGCGGAACGTCTGTCAGGGCGTGGGACAGACGCTGTGGAACCTCGGGATGGCATCCACCGGCGCGCTCGGACTGGCAGGTGGCCTGGCGGCCGGGCGACTGGCCGCGGTGCTCGGGACGCTGCGTCCGCGCCGGCAGCGCACGTGGGAGCGCCGAGCTCCGGTGACGGCGGTCCTGCACGTGCATCGTCGGTTCCTCTGGATCACGCCGTGGTCGTCGATGCTGAACGTCGTCGGCCAGCAGGCGCCGGGCATCCTCATCGCGGCCGCACAGGGCAGCGCGACGGCCGGACTGGTGGCGCTGACCATGCGGGTGCTCGGATCGCCGGTCGGGATGCTCGCGGACGCCGTCGCACAGACCGTCGCGGGTTCGTTCGGACGACGGGTCCGGGAGGGCGAGCCGATCCGGGCTCCGCTCCGCCGACTCGTCGCTCGCCTGCTCGTGCTGGGCTGTGCCGGAGCCGTGGGCGTGGTCCTGTGCGGCCCAGCGGTCTTCGGCGCGGTGTTCGGCTCGGAGTGGTCGACGGCCGGGGAGTACGCACGCATCCTGGTCCCGGCGTTCGCGCTGCAGGTCGCGGTCTCTCCGGTGAGTCAGGTCCTCGGCATGCTCGGACGGCAGCACGTGCAGCTCGCCTGGGACGCCGGACGGCTGGTGCTGACCGTCGGCGCGGTGCTCGTCCCGACCATGTGTGGGGCGCCCGTCCCCGTGGTGCTGGCGGGGCTGTCGTCAGCGATGATCGTGTCGTACCTGGTGATGCTCGCGCTGGTCGCTGGCGCCGTCCGAGGCGACCGCGGCTGAGTGCGTCCCGCTCCGGACGGACGGAGCGCGACGATGCGGCTCGGTGATGCCGGACGGCCTCTGACACGTCGGGCGGCGTTGCTCGGTGCGGCTCTGACCCCCGGCGTGGTGCTGGCCGGGCAGCCCGCGGGCGCGGACCGGACGGTGACCACCGCTCCGGACCGGACCGTGGACACCGCTTCGGACCGTGGCGTGACGTCGCTGCAGGGCGTCCTCGACGACGCGCAGCCGCACGCGGTCGTCGAGGTGACGCGCGCGTGGCGGCTCGCCGTCCCCCTGACGATCGACCGTCCGATGACGCTCCGGTTCTCCGGAGGGTCGTTGGCGACGGACCGGGACATCGACCTGGTCCACGTCCGCTCGGGAGCGGTCCGCATCGTCGACGCCGTCCTCGACGGCCCCGGCGCCGAGCACTCCGGACTCGGTCGCGGCATCCGCGCGACGGGCACGGCGGTGCAACCCCTGCGCGGCGTGCAGGTCACCCGAGCCCGCATCACCGGCTTTCCGCACGACGGCGTCCTGCTCGAACACTGCGAGGAGTTCCAGGTCGACGACTCGGTCATCGCCGACGTCGGCTACGCCGGGGTGCTCATGTTCTCCTGCGTCGGCGGTGCCGTCACCGGGAACCGCATCCGCCGCGTCACGCAGCCGGCGCCGTACCCGAACTCGTACGGGATCGAGGCGGTCCGCGCCACGACCACCGGGCTCGACGGGGCCCCGCGCAGCAGCCGGATCCTCATCGCGGACAACCACGTCTCCGATGTGCCGCACTGGGAAGGCATCGACACGCACGGCGGCTCGTCGATCGCCATCGTCCGCAACACGGTCGAGGACTGTCGTGTCGGCATCGCGGTGGTTCCGTCGAAGGACGAAGCCGACGCCGCGGCGACGAAGTACGCGCCGCTGGACTGCGCGGTGGTCGGCAACGTCGTGACACGGTCCGTCCCGGGCGCCGGTTCGGGCATCGTCGTGCGCGGTGCCGGCGAGACGGTCGGGTCGGCGGCGGAACGCGCGACCGGCATCGTGCTCCGGAACACCGTCGCGGGCTACGGCGACGGTGACCGGGACGCCGGGATCCTGGTCTACCTGACCCGGGACGTCCTGATCGCACACAACCGGTGTGCTGACGGCCTCCGGCGTGGCCTGTCGCTCTACCACTCCAACGAGGACGTCACGCTGGTCGGCAACGCGGTCGCGGGCCTCCGTCAGCAGGGGAGCGCGACGTCGGTCGCGGTCGACGTCCGTGCCACGGCGAACAGCGCCGTCCTCCTCGACAACCGCTACGAGGCCGGTGCGTCGGACACGCCCGTGACCGGGGTGCAGTGTCGCCAGGCCGACAACGACGTGGTCCTGGTGGCGAACGACTGGAGCGCCACGACCACCTCGGTCGTGGCGACCGCCGGCGCCGTCACACGCTACCGGGAGGCGTGACGCGGCGCTGCCGGCCCGGTCCCGGCGGTCGCCGGCGCCACAGTGGACGCTGGCCCGGCACCCGCCGGCGCCACAGTGGACGCTGGCCCGGCACCCGTCGGCGCCACAGCGGACGGCCTCCGAGTCACCGTCGGCGCCACAGCGGACGGCCGCCCGGTGGCCGCCGGCGCCAGAGCTGTCGCCCGTCCGGCAACCGCCGACAGCACGGCCCCGAACGGTCCGGCTGCCGGCGCGGCACGCTCGGTCGGTCCTCGGCCCGACCATCCGCTCCGCGGCGCGATCGCGAGCACGAGGGTCCCGACGAGCAGTCCGTGCGAGAGCATCGCCGTGAAGATCGACGTGTTGCTCAGCATGATGCTCGGCATCACGACCGCCATCGCCGCCACCCGGAGCGGCACCCCTCGTCCGGCGCGGTCCAGGAACCGGAGCCACACGAGCAGCGCGAGGGCAGCGACCGGGATGCCCGCCCAGCCGAGGTTCGCGAAGCCGTCGGCGAAGAGGTTGGCGTTCGCGTACCCGTTCGAACCCGGCACCAGGAAGGCCGCGATCCGCTTGGGCGGCGGGAGGTCGTACGGGTAGTCGACCCAGGCCCGCAGGAACGAGTACCCGTACCCGGCCGTCGGGTTGTCCGAGAAGTACTGGACGTACACCGAGCTGAGCAGCCCCGGCGTGAGCATGAAGCGGCGTGTGAACACCGAGGTCCACGTGATGCCGCCCTGGACCTCGTCGGCGACGGCCGACACGACCATGATGACGATCGGCGCGACGAGGAACGACGTCGATGCACGGGCGTCACGACCGCGGAAGAGCACGGCCATGCCGAGGACGGCCACGAACGAGAACAGCACCGCCTTGAACCCGGTGCTGGAGTACAGCAGGAACTGCCCGACGGCGGCCGCGACGACCAGGGTCGGCCGCCGTCGGGCGAGCCCCCGCGCGAGCACGAGCGGGTTGATCACGTACGCCTGCCCGGTGAGCAGGTAGCCGAGCGTGCCCCCGGACCCGACGTCGGCGGTGTACTCGGCCCGCACGTCGTAGATGTCGTCGAGCGCGAGGAACCGGACGTGGATTCCGGTCGTCGCCACCATCACCCCGTACGTCGCCGCCGAGTACATGCTGCAGACGGTCCAGGTCAGCACGCCGCGGTCGACGCCACGCGACCCGACGCGGATCTGGTCGGCCCCGCGCGACCCGGGCGCGCTCGGGTCCGCCCCGGCACCGGCACCGGCCCCGGCCCCCGCCCCCGCCCCCGCCGGAGCGTCGGCGGTCCGCGGCGTCGCCAGGCAGACCACCGCGAAGGACACCCCGACCGCACCGGTCACCGCGAGGGCCGTGGAACCCGGGAGGTACCCGGTCGAGGGGCTCATGAGCATCGTCGGCGCGACGCACACGACGAAGATCGTCCAGAGCACCACGTGCGACGGCCGCGCCAGGACGGCCGGGAGCGCGAGGGCGACGACCGCCGTCATGCCGGTCACGGCGAGACGGAGCTGCCAGGGCGCATCGACGTGCGTGAACCCGGTGTACGAGAACAGCGGCGCCACGAGGTTCGCCGCGATCCAGTCGGTGGTCACCCCGAGGACGGCGACGGCGGCGGCCACGACGACGACGCGGCGGAGCACCCCGGCGACCACCGCCTGCTCCGCGATCGTCAGCGACGGACGCACGGCAGCAGTTCGTCGTACATCGCGACCAGTCGGGTCGCCTCCCGCTCCCAGCGGAAGCGCTGCGCCGCGCGCCGCGCCGCACCACCGTGGCGTTCGAGCAGGGCCGGGTCCTCCGCGTACCGGCGCACGGCCCGGGCGATCGCCCCGGGGTCGTCCGGCGGGACGAAGGTCGCGCAGTCGGCACCCTCGAGCAGCATCCGCATCATCGGGGTGTCCGTCACGACCACGGCGAGGCCCGCGGCCAGGTACTCGAAGAGCTTCGTCGGGAAGATCTGGTCGGTCACGGGTGTGCGCCGGAACGGGACGAGGCCGATCCGCGCGCCCAGCAGCAGGTCGCGCGCCGCCGTCGGTCCGACGACCCCGCCGTGTCGGAGCAGCGCGCCGGCCTCGGCCGTTCGCAGCGCCGTCGTGTCGGTGGCGGCGTCGATCGACCCGACGAGCTCGATCCGCCACCCGGGTGGGAAGTCCGGCTGCTCCGGGACGGCGGCGACCACGTCGACGCCACGGTCCCGACTCAGGACGCCGACGTGCGCGACCACGGCGGGGCGCGCCTCCAGTGCGGTCTGCGTGTCGTCGGCCGCGCGCCGCAACGGGTAGTTGTGGATCGCGATCCGACGCGCCTGCGGGAAGCGGCGGCCGGTCCACTCCGTCGCGGTGACGACCCGGTCCGCCGTACCGGCCAGTCGCAGGAGGCCGTGCGAGAGCGCGGAGAGCACGGCGCGCTGCCGGTACGACAGGTAGTCCTTGCCCCAGATCTGGTCGGGCAGGTCCTCGTGGGCGTCGTAGACCACGATCCGGCCGGCCGCCCGGAGGACCGGGATCGTCCAGATCAGCTCGGGGTCGTGCAGGTGCACCAGGCGCGCCCGCGACCGCAGCGCCAGCAGGAGCGCCTCGGTCGTGGAGAGCAGCATGCGTCGGAGGCGTCGCCGGGGCGGGATCCGGACCACCTCGACCGGTGTCGGCGGCGCCTCGAGCGGGCTGTCGACCGCGATCAGGCGGACCCGGTAGCCCGCGTCCGCCGCCGCTGCTGCCTCCCGCAGGTGCACGCGGTTGTCCACCCACGGGTGCGCACTCGACACGTGCACGATGTCCGGAGTCATCCGGCCACCGCGGCGTCGAGGGCGGCCGCGTACCGACCGGCGAGGACCCGGTAGTCGTGGTCGCGGAGCACGTGGTCGCGGCCGCGTGCGCCCATCGCGTCGCGCTCAGCGGCTGGCATCGTCGCGAGCGCGAGCATGCCCTCGGCGAGCGCGTCGGGGTCCTCCGGGCGGACCTGCAACCCGCACCGGGCCGCCGAGACCGGTGCGAGGGGGACCGGCGCAGCGACCAGGAGGGGCCGTCCGCAGAGCATGTACTCGTACTGCTTGTTCATCGAGACTCCGTACCGGTAGAGCGACAGGTCGCGCATCGTGACGACGAGACAGCCGGCCTGTCGGCCGATGCGGCGCGCGGCGACCTGTGGCAGTCGTCCGTCCCAGACCACGTCCGGGCCGGACGGGAGGCTCGACACGCGTCGCCGGAGACGGCTCACGTCGCTGCCGTCCCCGACCAGGCGGAGTCGGAGCGGCGGGCCACCCGTCGCGCGGGCGCGGTCGTGTGCCAGGGCGAAGGCGTCGAGCAGTGTCTCGAGGTCGTTCGCCGGACCCATCGACCCGATGTACGTGATCGTGAAGGGGACGGGCCCGGGGCTGGGTGCGGTCCCCGTGCGGCCGACGTCCTCCGGCTGGACGCCGTTCGGGACCCAGGTGAAGGGTCGGTGCTGCCCGCGCTCGCCGTAGTACCGCCCGACGCTGTCGAGCGGGGACACGACGTGCACGGCCCGGTCGACCGTGCGTCGCTCGACCGACCGGAGGGCGCGGACGACCGGATGCCGTTCCGAGAGCCCGGCGAGCCCGATGGCGGACTCCGGCCACAGGTCGCGCGGTTCGAAGACGAACGGCACGTGGTGGCGCCGGGCCAGCACCGACGCTGCCCAGGCGGCGAGCGGGTGGAACGAGCTCCCGACGACGACGTCGGGGCGGGGGAGCCCGCGCAGCATGCCCGGGACGAGGAGGAGGAACGTGAAGGTCAGGAGGTCCGCCAGTCGGCGGACGGTCCGACGGAGCCCGGCGCCGCGGTGGTCGACGCCGCGCAGCCAGCAGAACTCGAGGCCGTCGCCGGCCCAGCGCTCGCGGAGGCGGCCGGGGCGCATGTGGGATCGTCCGGTCGGGTGGTCGGTGCCCGCCGCGATGACGACGGCGTGCCAACCGTGCGTGGGGAGGTGTTCCGCGAGCAGCTGGTGTCGGGTGGCCCGGCCGTCGCGCTCCCGGTGGTGGGCGTAGTGGTTGACGATCCAGACGACGCGGCGGCCGCAGCCCCGTGGGTGCTCGCGCCGGTGCGGGTGCTCGTTCCGGCCCGGGCGCTCGTTCCGGCTCACGCGCTCGTCCCGGCCCGGGCGCTCGCGCCGGCTCACGCGCTCGTCCCGGTGAACGTCTCGCTCGTGGCGTGGCCCGGTGTCGTGATCCCCTCGCGGCGGAGCACGACACCGACGGTCCGGAGCAGGATGCGGGCGTCGAGCGCGAGCGACCGGGTGTCCACGTACTCCAGGTCCGCGCGCAGCCGGTCGGGCCAGGGGAGCGCGTTGCGCCCGCGGATCTGCGCGAGGCCGGTCAGGCCGGGTCGGACGTCGTGCCGACGGTGTTGCTCGGGTGTGTAGAGGTCGAGGTACCGGCAGAGACTCGGACGCGGTCCGACGAAGCTCATCTCGCCGACGAGCACGTTCCAGAGGCTCGGGAGTTCGTCGAGGCTCGTCGACCGGAGCCAGCATCCGAACGCCGTGAGCCGGTCGGCGTCGCTGACCACGCCCTCCGCCTCGCACGGTTCGCGCATCGTGCGGAACTTCACGATGGTGAACGTCGCACCGTGCAGCCCCGGGCGGTCCTGTCGGAACAGGACCGGACGGCCGAGCCGGACTGCGACGAGCAGGGCGATCACGAGGAGCAGCGGGGCCAGGGCGACGAGCGCCATCACTGCCCCGACGGCATCGAGGGCGCGCTTCACGCTGCGCTCCCCTCGGTTGCGGACCTCGGCGCCCCGGGCCGCGTGTAGGAGCCGTCCGCGACGGGACGTCTGGACTTCGTGAGGACGACGCCGTCGGGGTGCTCGCCGACGCGTGCGAGTGCCGCCACGGCTTGCCGGACGTCCGAGCGCTTGGTCTGGCCCGCCGCGGCCACCAGCACGGTCGTGGACACGAGCGTGCTGACGAGGGCGGCGTCGGTGACGGCGAGGACGGGAGGCGTGTCGATGAGCACGACGTCGAACTGCGTCGCGAGGTCCGCCACCACCTGCTCCATCGCCGCTGAGCCGATGAGCTCGCTCGGGTTCGGCGGGATCGTCCCGGCGGGGAGCACGCTGAACACGTCGGCGCCCCACTCCTGCAGGACGTCGTCGAGCTCGGCACGGCTGACGAGCAGGTCGGTGAGGCCGACGGCCCCCTCGAGGTCCAGCGAACGGGCGACGTGCGGCCGGCGGAGGTCGGCGTCGACGACCACGGTCCTGATGCCGCTCTGCGCCAGGGCGATCGCCAGGTTCAGCGTCGTGGTGGTCTTGCCCTCGGCAGGACGTGCGCTCGTGACCGCGATCGTGGGGACGCCACCCGTGCGGAGGAACTGGAGGTTCGTGCGCAGGCTCCGGAACGCCTCGGCACGCGGCGTCGTCCCCTCGTCACGGCTGATGAGGGGCTGCCGGACCGCGTCCGGGTCGAGGCCGATCTCGCCGATCACGGGGACGTCGCCGTCGAGGTCGTCGGCGGACCGGACGCGGGTGTCGGCCGCGGCGCGGAGCAGTGCGAGCCCGGCGCCGACGGCGAGCCCCACGGCGAGTCCGAGCGCCAGGTCCGCCCTCGTCCTCGGCGCGATCGGCGACGTGGGGGTCGACGCCTCCGACACCCGTTCCAGCCGGACCGACGGTTCGCCGCTCGCGGTCGTCGGCTCGATCTCGGACACCACCTCGGCGAGCATCCGCCCGGTCGTGTCCGCGATCCGGGCTGCTCGCGCGGCGTCGCCGTCCGTCGCCGCGATCTCGATGATGACCGTCCCGGAGCTGACGACGCTCGTCACGCGGTGTCCGAGCGCCGCCGGTGTAGTGTCCAACCCGAGGGCGTCGATCACGCGTTCCAGGACCCGCGGCGACGATGCCAGCACGGTGTAGGACGTGATCTTCTGCTGCGCCGCGGTGGACCCCTGGGCGATGTCGCCGGCCGAGGCGTTCTGCTGCCCGGCGACGGAGACGTAGTACGACGTCGTCGCGCGGAACGTGGGCGGTGTGGTGCTCGTGACGACGAGGGCCGTCCCGCCGCCGACCACCGCGGTGGCGAGGACGATCCACCAGCCGGAGACGAGTGCTCGTGCGATGACGAAGTGGTTCATGCGGGTCCTCTCGTCGAGTGGTCCGGGTGCGGTGTCGCGTGCGGAGCGGGGTCCCCGTCGCTGGTGCCGGGGACCCCGCTCGGCGGTGAGGTCAGCTGCGCGTGTCGGCCGGGACCCGGAACAGATCCGACGTCGCGCTCCTGCCGAACGCCGTCTGCCGGATCGCGAAGGAGTACTCCGTCGCACCGGCCGCGACGGCTGCCTCGAACGACCAGGTGCCCTCGTCGCTGACCCGGAACGGGCCTCCCGGCACGATGACCGCGCCGTCGGCGTCGACCACGTCGTAGGTGGCGCCGGGCGTCGCGGTGCCCGTGAAGGTGTTCGTGGTCCCCGGGGCGACCGTGGCCGGGCCCGTGCGGGTGACGGGGGAGAGCTCACCAGCCTCGATGCGGACGGGTGTCGTCGCCGAGGCGGCGAGGGACCCCTGCGGCGCCGAGCCGCTCACCGCGATGCCGAGCTCGCCGGTCCCGGCGGCGGTGCCCGGGTTCCGCACCGGCACGCCGAACCGGATCTCCTGCCCGGGGGTCAGCTTCCACCCGGCGTTGCCCGGCGCCCACCGGAAGGTGACGGAGCGACCGTCGTCCGACACCACGCCGCCGACGAGGTTGTCCGCGGGGAAGTCCGTCCAGTCCCCGCCGGAGGCGGGACGCTGCTGGCCGCGGATCGTCGTGAGGTCGCTCGGGAAGGTCGTCCCGGTCGGCGCCGTGAAGCGCACCGTGGCGTCGGACCCGGGACCCGTGATCTCCGCGGCGGCACGGAGTTGACCGAACACCGTCGTGGTCGCACCCGCCGGCAGCGTGGTCGTCGTGCCGTTGACACCCGTCAGGAGTTCCTTCGGCGCGAACACCACGTCGACGGAGGTCTGGTCCTGGTAGGTGCCGTCGATGTACTGCTGGAACGTCAGGGTGTTCCTGCCGTCGCTGAGGCCGCCGACCACGGCACTCCACGTTCCGCTCGACGTCGCGGTCGCCACGACGACGCCGTTGCGGCGGATGGACGCGTTCGGGGTGGCGGTGCCGGTGACCGTCGCCGTTCGTGCGGCGTCGTCCTGACCGGTGAGCCTGGCGGTGATCGGACGGGCCGCGTACGGCCGGGTGATCGCGCCGAGTGACGTGGTGGCGGTGCTGTACCAGCCGTAGCCGAAGAGGTCTCGGCCGTAGGAGTGCACGTACCCGGAGGAGATCGTCTCGCCCTCGCGCCAGCTCGACGGCCACGGCACCAGGACCCCGTTGGTCGTGCTGACGTCCTTGAGGTCGATGCCGACGGCCGGGATCCTGACCCACGAGCGGCAGGACTTCCACCCGCTGCAGACGGGCGTGGCGGAGATGTACATCCCGTTCTCCCGCGCGGAGACCCGGACGTCCCGCGGTGCTCCGAACGAGCCGTACGGGGTGATGGCCGTCCGCGCGGACGGCTTCCCGCCGGAGTCCGGGTCGGGGCTGGCCGTCGTGCCCGGGGCAGCGCCCGCGGTGAGGACGCCCGTGGTGAGCAGGGCGACGAGGACCGCGGCCGGCGCGGCGCGGCGGAGGTGGTGCGTGGTCATGGCTTCCTTCCTCGGAGCGTGGAGCTGGAGTCCCCGGTGGGGCGGCCGCCGCGGGGCGACCGCCCGACCGGGGGTGTCGGTGTCAGCGGGTGTTCGCCGACACGGTGAAGAGCGACGTCGTGTAGCTCGCGCCGTCGATCGTGATGCGGAACTTGAACTTGAAGTCGAGCTGTCCGGCCGAGACCGCACGGTCGAAGGTCCAGCGACCGCCGGCGTCGATCGGGCGGATGCCCGGGACGATCGGGGTGCCCGATGCGTTCAGCACCTCGTACCGGGCACCGGCCGGTCCCGACCCGGTGAACGTGTTGACCTCACCCGGACGCACGGTCTGCGCGTCGGGGACCACCGGGGCGAACCCCGCGTTGGCGCGGAGCACGAACAGCTCGGACGTCTCGGTGACGCCGTCCTTGGTCTGCCGGATCCTGAAGCGGAACTCCGTGGCACCGTTCGAGATCACGCGGTCGAAGGTCCAGGTGCCGTCACCGGCCACGCTCAGGCTCCCGGGGACGAGCGGCGTGCCGGAGACGTTCAGGACCTCGTAGGTCGCGTCCGGTTCTGCCGTCCCGACGAAGGTGTTCGTCACGCCGGGCGTCACCGTGTCCGGGCGCGTCAACGTGACGGGTGCGAGCCGGCTGGTCGAGCCCGGGTTCACCGTGACCTCGGCGACGGTGGTGTTCGCACCCTTCGAGTGCTGCACCACGCGGAGGACGTGCTCCGACCGGTCGAGGGCGTCGGTGTCGAGGGTCCATCGTCCGTTCGGCAGGACGCCGTCCGCGCTCCGCCCGACGACCACGTCACCGTTGCTGGTGTCGAGGACCTCGATGCGGGACTCCGGCTCGCCGCGGCCCTCCATGCGGAGCGGTCCAGCGGGCTGGACGGAGTCGTCCGCCGGTGTGTCGATCGTCACCGCGGCGCCGTAGTCGACCCCCTTCGTGACGTCGTGGGTCGTGTCACGGAGGCCGCTGAGCGACTGGGAGGCGGTGACCCGGTACGAGCCGCCGGCATCGGGTGCCGGGATCGTGGTGGACCATGCGCCGGAGACGACATCTGCGGTGACGGGTGCACCGATCGGCTGCCCGTCGGGCCCGAACAGCGACACCAGCGCTCCCGGGTGTGCCGTACCCGATGCGACGACGGGGGCGTCGATGTCCGGGGGGAACGTCGTGTCGAAGGTCAGGGCATCGGCAGTGAGCTCGGCGGTCAGCGTCGCCGACCCCGTCTGCTCGCTTCCCTCGTACTGCTCGAGCGCGATCTGGTTCGGGCCGAAGACGAGCGACCCGACCGTCGTGGACCAGGCGCCGTTGCCGTCGACCCGGACCGGTGCGCCGCCGTTCACCAGGACGGTGGCGTTCGGGGTCCCGGTGCCCGAGATGCGCGCGGTCCGCGCGAGCACGTCGATGCCGTCGAGGCGGGCGGTGAACGCGGCGATGAAGTCGTCGATCGTCGGGACGCGGTCCGCGACGGTCTTCGACTGGAGCCGCATCACGTCGTCCTTGTTGAACAGCCCGAGGAAGCCGTCGTTGTAGGTCGACTTGAGGCCGGTGCCGATCGGGTTGTTCGAGCCGGTGTTCGCCGCCTGCGTGAACCGCTGCGCCGGGTCGTCGTCGTCGCACGCCTCGAGCGTGACCGGCGAGGAGTTCGTGATCGTCGTCGAGCCGGCGGTCAGACAGAGCCCGGGATCCGACTGCGGCCGCACGGTCGACGTGGAGCCGGCAGCCGGGACGAACCAGTTCACGGCGGCCGCCCGTGCCTGAGCGAGCGTCCCCGCCCGGTTCGCGGGGACCGGCTGTCCCGCCGCCGCTGCCGACGGTGCGCTGAAGGCCATGGCGCCCTCGAACGGGGAAGTCTCGGTGACGAGTGGTCCGACGACCTGGGGAGCGTCGTCGAGCGTCTGGGCGGCCTGGGCGCCGGAGGCGACGAGGCTCGACGCCACAGCGGTGACCACGATCACCCCCGCGCCCAGGACCCGACGCATCGGTGCCGTGGAGTGCAACTTCGGCATTGCTGCCCTTTCTGTTGAGAATGCAGAACGACACCGAAGATATCAGGTATTTCACGCCGGTCAATGGCTGAGAATGCAATATCGAGAAATGTCCCTACTTGCGAGATATCGACATTTCGAGAATGTCCGGTGCCTCGCGGACGTCTCCGATCAGCCGGTCCGCATGGCGTGATGAGTACGCTGACGCGGTGCCTGACTTCGCCGACTTCTTCCGTCGACGCCCGGAGGACGGGCCCGACCTGCTCACGATCGACGGCACCGACCGGTTCCTGCTCGACGAGGCCCCGCACGTGCACGGCGACGCGCTCCGGCAACCCGGCGCGGTGACCATCGTGGACGACCAGCGCGGCGTCCTGACCATCGGGGTCATCGCCGTGCACGGTGCGACGAACGTCCGGGTCGTCCAGGACTCGCTCGTCAGCCAGCGCGCCCTGCAGGCGAACGCCGGCACGTTCGGGCACCGCGGGTTCCACCACCCGGCGTCGTTCGAGGACGCCTTCCGCGACACCCGGCTCGTGCTGCTGCGGCTCACGAAGTCCCTCGACCGCCTCGACGAGGTCGCCCGGGCGGTCGCGCGCTCCGCCGCACCCGACGTCGTGCTGCTCTGCGGCGGCCGGACGAAGTTCATGACGCTGTCCCAGAACGACGTCCTGCGCCGGTCCTTCGGCGAGGTCGTGGCGTCACGGGGGCGCGCGAAGTCGCGGCTGCTCGTGGCGCAGGACCCGTTGACGGCCGCAGCGAACCGCGCCGCCATCACCGCCCCGTGGCCCCGCGTGGTGCACAACGACGAACTCGGGATGACGATCGCGGCCCACGGTGGGGTCTTCGCCGGTGCCTCGCTCGACATGGGCACGCGCGTGCTCCTCGACGCGATGGACGACGCGGTCCCGTCCGCCAGGGTGGCCGTCGACCTCGGCTGCGGCAACGGGGTCATCGCGACCGCGCTCGCTCGCCGACGCCCGACGATCCGCGTCGTCGCGACCGACGTCTCGCACACGGCCGTCGCGAGCACCCGCGCGACGGCCGACCTCAACGGCGTGGGCGACCGCGTCACCACGGTCCGGAGCGATGCCGGCGACGAACTCGACGAGGGCTCCGCACAGCTCGTGCTCTGCAACCCGCCGTTCCACGCGGACACCACGGTGACCACCGACGCGGCCGAGGCGATGTTCCGGAACGCGGCCACGATCCTCCAGTCCGGAGGCGAGCTGTGGTGCGTCTGGAACTCGCACCTGCGCTACCGACCCGTGCTGGAGCGGGTCGTCGGGCCGACCCGACAGGTCGTCCGCACCGACCGGTTCACGGTGACGGCCTCACGCCGCGTCTGATCCACGACGCGACGGGAGGCCCGTGGCTGCGCAGCCACGGGCCTCCCGTCGTCTGGTGGGTCGCGTCGCGACCAGCGGCTCAGGCCGGGACGTAGTCGAACGTGTCGGGGTCCGGACCCGTGCGGTGGCCCTTGTCGAGCGTGGTGATGTCGGTCATGTCCTCGTCGGAGAGCTCGAAGTCGAAGATCGCGAAGTTCTCCTCGACGCGCGAGCGGGTGACGGACTTCGGGAACACGATGTCGCCACGCTGGATGTGCCAGCGGAGCACGACCTGCGCGGGGGTCTTGCCGACGCTGCCGGCGATCCGGGTGATCGTCTCGTCGTCGAGGACCAGGCCCTGCGCGATCGGCGACCAGGCCTCGGTCGCGATGCCGAGCTCACGGTCGACGGCGCGGAGCTCCTCCTGCGCGAGGTAGGGGTGCACCTCGATCTGGTTGACGGCCGGCGTGACGGTCGTCTCGGCGATCAGACGGCGCAGGTGGTGTGCCTGGAAGTTGCTCACACCGATCGACCGCGAGGTCCCGTCGGCGTAGAGCTCCTCGAGGGCCTTCCACGTCGGGACGAAGTCCGTGACGGTGGGCAGCGGCCAGTGGATCAGGAAGAGGTCCATGTACCCGCCGAGGAGGTCGGCCGACTTCTTGCCGTTCTCGAGGGCTGCTGCGGGGGCGTGGAAGCCGTTGTTGAGCTTCGAGGTCACGAAGATCTCGGACCGGTCGATGCCGGACTCCGCGATGGCCTCGCCGACCTCCTTCTCGTTGCCGTACATCTCGGCGGTGTCGATGTGGCGGTAGCCGACCTCGAGCGCGGCCAGCGTGGCGGCCTTCGTCTCGGCGGGGTCGATCTGGAACACACCGAACCCGAGCTGCGGGATGGTCTTGCCGTCGTTGAGGGTGATGTCTGGAACGGTCATGGTCCCAGACAACCAGCCCCCACCCGACGCCCGCTCCAGCAACGTCCAGGGACGGGCTACTCCAGGGCCGCCGCGATGTACGCCGCGAGCGCCTCCCCGTAGGCCACCGCCGGGTCTGCCGCCGCGAACGAGCGCTCCGCGCCGCCGATCACCGTGGTCACGGTGTGCACGACGCGCTCGCCGGAGGCCACCCGGGTCAGGCCGACGAACGCGGGACCGAGGAGCTCGCGGAGCTGGTCCTCGCGCGGCAGCCACAGCGACTCGTCCGCGGAGACCGAGTCGAGCGCCCACTCCGTCGTCCCGTTGAACCCGAGCGTCGTTCCGGAGGGGTGGTCGTGCCGTTCGACGGTCATCTCGGACACCGTGTAGACGTCGTCGTCGACCCCGGGCTTGTCGATGACGAAGCGGTCCCCGGTCTCCGGGTGCCAGCGGAGGCCGGCGGCACGGAGGGTCTTGGCGAGTTCGACGGTGATCACGCCACCAACCTGCCACGTGTGCCCGTGCAGATGTCCCAGCAGGGAAGCCGTACTACCATCGCGGAGCACCCCTCGTGCGTGGCGCGCCCCCGGGCGTTCCACGCGCGCGACGCGACGACGCCCGGACGACCGGTGCCGTGCCTCCAGTCCGTGCTGGCCCCGGCACCCACCGCAGGCCGGGCCAGACCGCGGTGGACCGCACGAGCGGCCGCCCAGAGAAGGACCGCAATGACCCTCGACCGCGAGGAACTCCGCGACGCCTGGACCGTCTCGATGGTCGAGGAGACCGCACCCGCCGGCGCACCGGCGGGCGCGACCGGGAGCATCCCGGCCACGGTCCCCGGCCAGGTGCACACCGACCTCGAGCGCGAGGGGCTGCTCGCCGACCCCACGTTCGACCGGAACGAGCAGGAGACCGCCTGGGTCGGGCGTGCCGACTGGACCTACCGACGGCGGGTCGACGTCGACCCGCGCGGCCACGAGCGCATCGACCTGGTCTGCGACGGCCTCGACACGGTCGCCGAACTCACGCTCGACGGCGTACAGATCGGCGCGACGCGGAACATGCACCGGCGCTACCGCTTCGACCTCCGCGACGCGACCGACGGCAGCAACGCCAGGACCGAACGCGACCTCGAGGTCCTCTTCGAGTCGCCGTACCGCGAGGCCGGCCGCGTCGCCGCACGCTCCGGCGCGATGCCGGGCCCGTACGACGAGCCGTTCCCCTACGTGCGCAAGATGGCGTCGAACTTCGGCTGGGACTGGGGGGTCACGGCCGTGACGAGCGGCCCGTGGCGTCCGGTCGCGATCGAGCGCTGGTCCACCGCCCGGCTCCGGGACGTGCGTCCGCTCGTCGACGTCGAGGCCGGTGAGGGCGTCCTCGACGCACACATCGCGTTCGAACGCTCCGGGCCGACGAGCTTCGGCGACAACACGGCCGACCTCGACCAGGACGGGGAGGACGACGACCTCGTGCTCGTCGTCACCGTGTCGGGGGAGACCGTCGAGGGGACGAAGACCCGGCAGCGCTCCCGCGCCCAGGTCACCCCGAAGGACGACGAGACCGTCGTCACCGTCCGCGTCCCCGACGTCCGCCGCTGGTGGCCCCGCGGCTACGGCGCGCAGCCGCTCTACGACGTGGTCGTCGAGCTGCAGACGGTGGACGGCGAGGTCCTCGACCGCAACACGTTCCGCACCGGGTTCCGGTCGACACGGGTCGAGACCGCGGTGGACGCGATCGGCCGGCCGTTCGACGTGCACGTCAACGGGACGCGCATCGACGTCCGCGGCGTGAACTGGATCCCGGACGACGTCATCGTGTCGCGCGTCGACCGTGCCCGGTACGCCGCTCGCCTGCGGGCGGCGGCCGACCTGAACGTGAACCTCGTCCGGGTCTGGGGCGGCGGGGTGTACGAGTCGCACGACTTCTACGAGGTCTGCGACGAGCTCGGGTTGCTCGTCTGGCAGGACTTCCCGTTCGCCTGCTCGGCCTACCCGGAGGACGAACCGCTCCGCAGCGAGGTCGTCGCCGAGGCCCGGGACAACGTCGCCCGGCTCTCCCGCCACCCCTCCCTGGTGCTCTGGAACGGCAACAACGAGAACATCTGGCTGCACGACGTGGACGGGTGGGCCCCGACGCTGGGCGATCGGGGATGGGGTCTGGACTACTACCTCGACCTGCTGCCGACGATCGTGGACGCGGTGGACCCGTCGCGCTTCTACACGGTCGCGTCGCCGTGGTCGGGCTCCGAGTCGCTCCCCGCCAACGACGTCGACCACGAGACGCACCACTCGTGGGACGTCTGGAACCGGCTGTCCGACGACCACTACCGCGACAGCGTCCCGCGCTTCGTCTCGGAGTTCGGCTGGCAGGCGCCGCCGGCCTGGCGCACCATGCGGGACGCGGTCACCGACGAACCGATGACGCCGACGTCGCCGGGGGTCGTCCACCACCAGAAGGCCGCGGACGGAATGCGGAAGCTCGCCGACGGGATCGCGCCCCGGTTCGGCACGGTGCCGGACGACGACTTCGACCGCTGGCACTACCTGACCCAGTTGCAGCAGGCGCGCGCGATCGCGACGGGCGTGGAGCACTGGCGGACGCACTGGCCGCGGAACACCGGGGTGGTCGTCTGGCAGCTGAACGACCTGTGGCCGGTGTCCTCGTGGTCGGCCATCGACTCCGCCGGGCGCCTGAAGCCGCTCGCGCACGAGCTGCGCCGCCTGTACGACGACGTGCTGCTGACGATCCGTCCGGTCTCCGACGTGCCCGTCGCGGTCGCGCCGGCACCGAGCGCGCCGGCTCCGGACGCCGACCGGACGGGAGGCACGGCCCGCCCGACCGCGTCGCTGCCGGTCACCGACGTGGCCGGGTCGTCCACCGCGTCGCTGCCGGTCGCGGACGTGGCCGGGTCGTCGACGGCCTCACTCCCCGTCGCCGACGCGAGCGGGTCGTCGACGGCCTCGCTCCCCGTCGCCGACGTGGCCGGGTCGCCGGTCGAGGTCGCCGTGCGGAGCACGCGGGGCGGTCTGGACAGCGTCGTGCGGGTCCGCCGGATCGACCTCGCCGGCCGGGTCCTGGCCGAGGAGACGCTGCCTGTGCACCTCGACGCGGCGGGGGTCGCGGTCGTGCCGCTGCCGGACTCCGTGGGCGTGGTCGGGGACCCGCTGGGCGAGCTCCTCGTGGCCGACATGGACTGGCGCCGCGCGGTGTGGACGCCGTCGCCGGACCGGGACATGCGGTGGGAGCCCGCGCACTACCGCGCGGCGTTCACCCCCGCGGCGGACGGCGACGGCCTGGACCTCGTGGTCGAGGCGGAGTCGCTCGTGCGCGACCTCCTGCTCCAGCCGGACCGGGTCCAGCCGGGCGGGACGGTGGACCGCGGGTTCATGACCCTGCTGCCGGGGGAGCGGGTGTCGTACCGGCTCCACGGCGTCTCCGAGGCGGACGTGCCTCGGCTCACGGACACCGCGGTGCTGTGGTCGCTCGACCGCGTCCTGGCCCCGTGAGGGCACCGGCGCCGCGCATCCTGTGCGAACCGTGACCGTTGCCGACCGGGGCTGGGGTTCCACGACCATGGGAGTTACGATGGATGAACGACGGCTTCCGCCGAGCGCGTCAAGGACGACGTGCTGACGGCGACCAGTTCACGGATCAAGGAGACATGATGCTCGGAAACCTCACCGGTCTGCACCTGCTGATCATCCTCGGCATCGTCGTGCTGCTGTTCGGCGCGACCAAGCTCCCGGCGCTCGCCAAGGGCCTCGGCCAGTCGATCAACATCTTCAAGAAGGAGATGGACAGCGACGACAAGAAGGCCAAGGGCTCCGACGGCACCGTCCAGAACACCGCCGTGCCGACCACGACCGCCGAGCCGGTCGTCAACCAGGCCCCTGTGGTCAACCCGGCGCCGTCCGTGCAGCCCAACACGGACGTCCACACCAAGTAGTCCTCCCGGTCCTCCCAGAGCCCCGCGCCGGTCCACAGGCGCGGGGCTCTGTCGCACCCGGCACCCGCGAGGGCGCATGATGAGCGCATGACCGACGCTCCCGCCCCGCCGCACGCCGCGCCCCTCCGCGACGACCGCCGCGTCGTGCTCGTCGTCGCGATCCTGGCGTCGTTCGTCGTCGGGCTCGACTCGAGCGTGGTGAACGTCGCGCTGCCGGCGATCCGCACCGAGCTCGGCGGCGGGCTGGTCGTGCAGCAGTGGACCGTCGACGCGTACCTCGTCACCCTCGGGTCGCTCATCCTCGTCGCCGGGTCGCTGTCCGACCTGTTCGGTCGCGTCCGCGTCCTGCAATGGGGCCTGGTGGTCTTCGGTGTCGCCTCGGTCGTGTGTGCGATCGCGCCGACGGGTGCGGTCCTGATCATCGCCCGGGCGTTCCAGGGGGTCGGCGGCGCCCTCGTCACACCGAGTGCCCTGGCGCTCATCGTCGCGGCGTTCCGGGGCGCGGCCCAGGCGAAGGCGATCGGCACGTGGACGGCCTGGTCGAGCGCCGCGTCGATCCTCGGCCCGGTCGTCGGCGGCGTGATCGTGGACGGCATCGGCTGGCGGTGGATCTTCGTGGTGACAGCCGTGCCGATCGCCGTCACGATCCCGCTGGTCCGGCGGATCTCCGGCGACGTCGTCGCTGGCGACCGTCCGCACGTCGACGTCGTCGGTGCGGTGCTCGCGGTCCTCGGGGTCGGCGGGGTGGTGCTCGGGCTCATCGAGCAGGAGCGCCTGGGGTGGTCCGACCCCGTCGTGGTCGCGGCCCTGGTCGTCGGCGGTGCGGCGCTCGTGGCGTTCGTCCCGTGGGAGCTCGGCGTCGCTCGGTCGTCGGGGACGCCCCTGGTCCCGCTGGCGCTGTTCCGCGCCCGGAACTTCACGGTCGGCAACCTGGCGACGCTGTCGATCTACGGCGCGCTCGGCATGGTGTTCTTCGTCGTGACGCTGTTCCTGCAGGAGGTCTGGGGCTACCCGGCCTGGGTCGCCGGGCTCGCGACCCTCCCACCGACGCTGATGCTGCTGGCGCTGTCGACGACCGTCGGCTCGCTCTCCGGCCGGTACGGACCGCGGTGGTTCATGGCCGCGGGTCCGGCGATCGCGGCCGTCGGGGCGCTGGTGCTGCTCGCCGTGGGCGACGACCCGGCGGCGTACTGGTGGTCGGTGCTCCCGGGGCTCGTGCTCGTCGGCGCGGGGATCGCGGCGATGGTGACGCCGCTGACGAGCGCCGTCCTCGGGTCCGTCCCGCAGTCCGAAGCCGGTGCGGGGTCGGCCGTGAACAACGCGATCGCCCGCATCGCCTCCCTGGTCATGGTCGCCCTGGCGGGGATCGTCCTCGGTGGCGAGGTCAGTGTCGGGGCGCTGCACCGCGCGATGGTCGTGATGGCACTCCTGCTCCTCGCCGGTGCCCTCGTCAGCGCCCTCGGGATCCGGAATACGCCGTCGCGCACCTGAGTTGAGCCGAGTAGACTCAAGTACGAATCACGACCACGAAAGGACGGATCGCATGGCGAACCTCCAGGGCGCTCCTGACTCCCAGGAGCGTCAGAAGACCGCCCTCGAGCAGTACGGCGTCGACCTGACGGCCGTCGCTCGCAGCGGCAAGCTCGACCCCGTCATCGGCCGAGACGCCGAGATCCGACGCGTCAGCCAGGTGCTGACCCGTCGCACCAAGAACAACCCCGTGCTCATCGGCGAGCCCGGTGTCGGCAAGACCGCCGTCGTCGAGGGGCTCGCGCAGCGCATCGTCGCCGGTGACGTCGCCGACTCACTCAAGGACAAGCGGCTCGTGTCGCTCGACATCTCCGCGCTCATCGCCGGGGCGAAGTACCGCGGCGAGTTCGAGGAGCGGCTGAAGGCCGTCCTCAAGGAGATCAACGACTCCGACGGACAGGTCATCACCTTCATCGACGAGCTGCACACCCTGATGGGTGCCGGCGGCGGCGAGGGCTCCGTCGCGGCGTCGAACATGCTCAAGCCGATGCTCGCCCGGGGTGAGCTCCGACTCATCGGCGCGACGACCCTCGACGAGTACCGCGAGTACATCGAGAAGGACGCCGCCCTCGAGCGCCGCTTCCAGCAGGTCTACGTCGGCGAGCCCAGCGTCGAGGACGCCGTCGCGATCCTCCGCGGCCTGAAGGAGCGCTACGAGGCGCACCACAAGGTCACCATCAACGACTCCGCCCTCGTGGCCGCGGCGAGCCTGTCGAACCGGTACATCTCCGGCCGACAGCTCCCCGACAAGGCGATCGACCTCATCGACGAGGCAGCCTCGCGCCTCCGGATGGAGATCGACTCGAGCCCGGTCGAGATCGACGAGCTGAAGCGCACCGTCGACCGACTCCGCGTCGAGGAGTTCGCGCTGAAGCAGGAGAAGGACGACGCCTCGAAGGCCCGTCTGGAGACCCTGCGGAACGAGCTGCGGACGCGCGAGGAGCGTCTCGCCGAGCTCGAACAGCGCTGGCAGGCCGAGCGGGCGTCGCTGAACCGGATCGGTGAGCTGAAGCAGCAGCTCGAGGACCTCAACATGCGCAGCCAACGCGCCCAGCGCGAGGCCGACTACGCCACGGTGTCCCGGCTCGAGTACGGCGAGAAGCCGCGCATCGAGGCCGAGCTCGCGGCGGCGGAGCAGGCCGAGTCGAGCGACCGGATGGTGAACGACAGCGTCACCGACGAGGACATCGCCGCCGTGATCGCACAGTGGACGGGTATCCCGGTCGGACGGCTGCTGCAGGGCGAGACCGAGAAGCTCCTGCACCTCGAGACCGAGCTCGGTCGTCGGATCATCGGGCAGCGCACCGCCGTGGCCGCGGTGTCCGAGGCGGTCCGGCGCACCCGGGCCGGCATCTCCGACCCGGACCGCCCGACGGGCTCGTTCCTGTTCCTCGGTCCGACCGGTGTCGGCAAGACCGAGCTCGCGAAGGCCCTGGCGGAGTTCCTCTTCGACGACGAGAAGGCCCTCGTCCGCATCGACATGAGCGAGTACGGCGAGAAGCACTCCGTCGCACGGCTCATCGGCGCCCCGCCCGGGTACGTCGGGTACGAGGCCGGCGGGCAGCTCACCGAGGCCGTGCGGCGCCGCCCGTACTCGGTGATCCTCCTCGACGAGGTCGAGAAGGCGCACCCGGAGGTGTTCGACGTGCTCCTGCAGGTCCTCGACGACGGTCGTCTGACCGACGGGCAGGGCCGGACGGTCGACTTCCGGAACACGATCATGGTCCTGACGTCGAACCTCGGCTCGCAGTTCACGACCGACATGTCGCTCACGGAGCCGGAGCGCGAGGAAGCCGTCCGGACGCTCGTGCAGCAGGCGTTCCGTCCGGAGTTCATCAACCGACTCGACGACATCGTGGTGTTCCAGGCCCTGACCGCGGAGGACCTCGGCCAGATCGTGTCGCTGTACGTCGACCGGCTCGCCAAGCGCCTCACCGACCGCCGGCTCGAGCTCGCGGTCACGCCAGAGGCGCGGGGTTGGCTCGCCGAGCGCGGGTACGACCCGGTCTACGGCGCACGGCCGCTCCGTCGGCTCATGCAGCGCCAGATCGACGACCAGCTGGCACGCGCGATCCTCGCCGGGGACGTCCGCGACGGCGACACGGTCCGGGTCGACGTGGCGTCGGACGGCGACGGACTGACGGTCGAGCCGTTCGAACTGGCCGAGATCGTCGAGGAGTGACCGAAGCACCCGTGGCATGACGGGGCGCATGGCCCGGCACCGGTTCCTGGGACCGGTGCCGGGCCTCCAGGCCTAGCGTCGTGCCCATGCCCGAGATCCGCGCGCTCCGGCGCCTCACCGAGTCCATCGAACACGCGAGCGTGCTCGACACGGCCGTCGACTTCGACCGGAAGTTCGTCGACGCCACCGCTCGACCGCGCGCGCTGCGGCAGCTGCTGCACGGCGTGCCGTTCGGACACCCGATCCACCCGCTCATGGTCCAGGTGCCGCTCGGCGCCTGGATCTCCGCCGCCGTGCTCGACCTGCTCGGCGGCAAGGGCAACGCGAAGGCCGCGAAGACCCTCGTCGGTGTCGGGCTCGTGTCCTCCGGGAGCGCGAGCGTCGCCGGGTACGTCGACTGGTCCGAGCTCGACCGCGAACAGCTCCGCACCGGGTGGGTCCACCAGGCCGTGAACTGGGTCGGCATCTCCCTGTACGGGCTGTCCTGGCTGCAGCGGAAGCGTGGGAACCACGGCGCGGGCAAGCTGCTCGGCTTCGCCGGCCTCACCGTCGTCAGCGTCGGCGGGTACCTCGGAGGCCACCTCGCGTACCGACAGCGTGCCGGGGTCAGCACCGCGGGCGAGGTGCCGTTCGACGCCCCGCGCTGAGCACCGATCGTCGCCGCACGACCCGTCCGAGGTCACGGTGACGAAACACCTCGGCCGCCAGGCTCGGGGTCATGGAACACCTCAGCCTCGACACCATCCCGCTCACCGTGGTCCCTGATCGCGCCGGTCCCGGGTTCCTCGTCCGCGTCGACGAGGTGACCGGAGCGGTGGACCTCGATCCAGGAGCGGCATAGGAACACTGCATACAGTGTTCCGGTGCGCGTACTGGTGGTGGATGACGAGATCGCCCTGGCCGACCTGATCGCGAAGGGCCTGGAGCGGCAGGACATGGCCGTCGACGTCGCCTACCGCGGCGACCACGCGGACGAGCTGCTCGCGGTCAACGACTACGACGTCGTCGTGCTCGACCGTGACGTCCCCGGCGTCCACGGGGACGAGGTCGCACGGCGGCTGACGGCGCGCGGCGGTCTGACGCGCATCCTCATGCTCACGGCGGCGACCTCGCTGACGGACCGCGTGCACGGACTCGAACTCGGCGCCGACGACTACCTGACGAAGCCGTTCGAGTACCCGGAACTCGTCGCCCGGGTCCGGGCACTCGGGCGGCGGGCGGTCGCTCCCGTGGCGCCGGTGCTCGAGCGCGCGGGGATCGTGGTCGACACGAACCGACGCATGGCGACGCGCGACGGGCGTCCGCTCGACCTCACCACGAAGGAACTCGGCGTCCTCGAGACCCTTCTCCGGGCAGACGGCCGGATCGTCTCCGCCGAGGAGCTGCTCGAGAAGGTCTGGGACATGAACATCGACCCGTTCACGACGGCCGTCCGCGTGACGATGTCGAAGCTCCGGCGGAAGCTCGGCGACCCGGACCCGATCCGCACGGTACCGGGGACGGGCTACGCGTTGTGAGTCCCACCCGGTGGACACGCTCGTGGAGCATCCGGGCGCGGACCGCCCTGGTGTTCGCGCTCGCGGCGATGGCACTCGCCACCGGCGTCGTGGTCTTCACGAACGTGATGTCGCTCTCCGGTGTCGGATCCGACGTCACCGCCGCGTTCCGGACGACGCAGGACGGCCTCGACGTGGAGCGGGTGGCACCGGCGACACCCCTCACCGGCGCTGATGCCGAGCGGCTCGCCCGGTCGAGCGTGATCCGGCTCGTCGCCGTGCAGCAGTGGCAGTGGTCGGCGGTCGGCGTCGCGGGGGCCGGCATCCTCGCCGGGGGCATCGGGTGGCTCGTCAGTCGCCGCATGCTCGCGCCGATCGACCGGATCACCGCGACGGCGAACCGACTCAGCGCGTCGAACCTGCACGAACGCATCGCCCTCGACGGCCCGGACGACGAGCTCCGGCGGCTCTCCCGCACCATCGACGACCTGCTCGGACGCCTGGAGTCCGCGTTCGAGAGTCAACGGCGCTTCGTGGCGCAGGCCTCGCACGAACTCCGGACGCCGCTCGCGGTCCAGCGCGCGGCGGTGCAGATCGGCCTGCACGACGACGTCGACGCCGAGGACGTCCGGGCGGTGCGCGCGGAACTCCTGACGCAGAACCGGCGGACGGAGCACCTCGTGGAGTCGCTGCTCGTCCTCGCCGAGGCCGATCGGGGGCTCGGAGGCTCGGCGGTCGAGCTCGACCTCGCCGCGATCGCGGACGACGTGGTCGCGGCGACCGCCGACACCGCCCGACGGGCGGGCGTCGTCGTGACGCACGAGGACCGTTCGGTGCCACTCGGCCCGGACAGCCGACCGATGCTCGGCGAACCGATGCTCGGCGAACCGACGCTCGTTCGGCAGCTCGTCCGCAACCTGGTCGACAACGCCGTCGAGTACAACGCGCCGGAGGGGTTCGTCCGCATCGTCACCGACCGCAGCGGGATCCTCGTCGAGAACTCCGGCCCCGAGGTCCCGGCGGACGTCGCGCCCCAGCTCGTCGAACCGTTCCGCCGATGCCCGGGGAACGCCGGAACGGGGAACGCCGGAACCGGGAGCGATCCGGCCGGCCGGCACAGCGGCCTCGGGCTGTCGATCATCGCGTCGATCGTCCGGGCGCACGCGTGGGACCTGACGATCACGGCCCGGCCTGAGGGCGGCCTCCGCGTGCGCGTGGAGGTTTCGCCGATGTGACCCGCGGGCGCCGCGGCACGAAACACCCGGTGCGGTGTCCTGGATACATGAACACGACCACCACCACCACCAGGCGGACCACCGCCACCGTCTGCAGCATCGTCGCCGCGGTCCTGCTGCTCCCCGGGCTCCTGACGGCGTGCTCGACCAGCGCCCCGGCCGACGGGGTGACCACGGCGAAGGGCTCGTCGTCCGCCGGCTCGAGCCTGGCGGCGTGCATGCGCGGCAAGGGCTACGACATGGAGGACCCCTCCTCCGCCGGCAGCACGCAGTCGTTGTCCGCACCCGAGGGTGTGGACGCGGACCAGTGGAAGGCGGACCTGACCACGTGCCTGGACTCGGGTGGCGCGGGGGAGGCCGAGTACAAGCCGGCCAAGCCGATGCCCGGGCTGGAGGAAGCGCAGGCGAAGGCGACGGAGTGCATCCGTGCGAACGGGTTCGAGGACTACCCGGACGACCAGGCGGGCCAGATGGCGTACAAGCCGTCCGACGAGGAGACCTTCACCGGCGTGATCACGCGGTGCAACGAGGAGGCGTTCGCTGGGCTCGGCACGCCGGTCGATCGATGACGGGCACCACCAGGCGACGCGGCGTCGTCGTCGCCGGTCTCGTCGTCGCCCTCGCCGCAGGAGCGGGCACGTGGGCGCTGATCGACCTGCAGGGTGCCGAGACTGCGGCGGCGGACGCGCACCACCGGCCGCGGCACGCCACCGCCGTCGTCACGAAGGGCGACCTCACCGATGCGAGGGTCTTCGCCGGGACGCTCGGCTACGGCGCCCCCACGGGTGTCCCGGGAGCGGCGTCCGGCACGCTCACCTGGTTGCCGAAGCCGGGTCAGGTCATCCACCGCGACGAGGTCCTCTACGCGGTCGACGAGCGCGGCGTCCGCGCCATGACCGGCACGGTGCCGCTCTGGCGGACCCTCGAGCGGGGTCGGAAGGGCGCAGACGTCCGCCAGCTCAACGAGAACCTGCAGGCGCTCGGGTACGACGTCGCGACCGACGACGCGTTCGGACCGCGGACCGAGCGGGCGGTGCGGAAGTGGCAGAAGGACCGGGGCCTGACCGTCACCGGCACCGTCACGGCGGACGACGTCGCGTTCGTCGACGGTGACGTCCGCGTGGCGTCCGTCACGGGCAGGCTCGGACAGCCGGCCGGCGGCGACGTCATCGAGGTCACGAGCACCCGGCAGGTCGTCACCGCGACCGTGTCGCAGCGGGACGCCGAACGCCTCGCCGTCGGCACCGCGGTCGAGGTCCGGGTGAACGGCACGGGGGACCCGATGCCGGGTGAGGTCACCGACGTCCGACCGAGCACCGCCGAGGGCGCCGAGTCCAAGGTCGACGTGTCGATCACGTTCGCGGCGGGCGACCGCCAGCTACCCGCCGCCGCCGCGGCGCAGATCGACGCGAAGGGCACCACCGAACACGACGTGCTGTCGGTGCCGGTCGCCGCGCTGGTCGCCGGCCCCGGAGGATCCACCGCGGTGGACGTCGTCCGACGCGACGGCACGACGAAGCGCGTCGCGGTCCGGCCCGGGTTCTCCGCCGCCGGGCGCATCGCGGTCACCGGTGACGTCCACGAGGGGGACGAGGTCGTGGTGCCGGGATGACCGCCGTCCTCCGACTCCACGACGTCACGAAGACGTACGGCGACGTGCACGCGCTCCGCGGGGTGTCCCTCGAGGTCGATGCGGGCGAACTCGTCGCCGTCGTCGGACCGTCCGGTTCCGGGAAGTCGACGATGCTCAACGTGGTCGGCACCCTCGACCGGCCGACCTCGGGCACGGTGACGATCGCCGGCGCAGACGTCGACACCATGTCCGACGACGACCTGTCGATGCTCCGCGCGGACCACATCGGCTTCGTCTTCCAGCACTTCCACCTGCAGCCGGGAGCGACCGCGACCGAGAACGTCGCCGACGGCCTGCTCTACACGGGCGTCGGTCGGCGCCAGCGGCACCGGCGGGCCGTCGAGGCGCTCGGCCGTGTCGGTCTGGGGCACCGGGCCGACCACCGTCCGGACCAGCTCTCGGGCGGGGAGCAGCAGCGCGTCGCCATCGCCCGGGCGATCGTCGGCGATCCGACGATCCTGCTCGCCGACGAGCCGACCGGCGCGCTCGACACGGCGTCCGGGGCGGCGATCCTGGACCTCCTGCGCGAGCTCAACGCCGGCGGGACGACCGTGCTCGTCATCACGCACGACCTGGAGCTCGCCGCGTCCCTGCCGCGGCAGGTGCGGATGCGTGACGGAGCGGTGCAGGACGACTCCGGCACCGGCAACGGATCCGACGCCGCGACGCTCGCCAGCGCGATCCGGGGCGTCCGGTGAGCGCGCGGCGACCGGGCGTCTCCGTCGGCGACCTGCTCCGCCTCGGCGTCTTCGGCCTGCGCACCCGCCCGACACGGGTCGTGCTCTCCGCGCTCGGCATCGCGATCGGCATCGCGGCGATGATCGCCGTCGTGGGCATCTCCTCGTCGAGCAAGGCGAAGCTCGACCAGGTCCTCGACGCCCTCGGCACGAACGTGCTCACCGCGACGCAGGCGAACGGCTTCGGGACGCCGGAACCCCTGCCGGACACCGCGCTCGAGTCGGTGCTGCGGCAGGACGACGTCGAGGACGCCGCCGCCGTGGGCGTCACCCCGGAGGGGCGGGTGTACCGCAACCCGTACATCCCGGCGCCGGAGACGAAGGGCATCGCCGTCGCCGCGGCCTGGGGCGACGTCCCGCGGGTCCTTGGCGGCACCGTGCGGTCCGGCCGGTGGATCGACGACCGGGTGGACGCACCCCCGCAGGCCGTCCTCGGCGCGGCTGCTGCGGCGGCTCTCGGGATCGAGACCGTCGACCAGGACACCCGTGTCTGGACGGGCGGCCAGTGGGTCCAGGTGGTCGGGGTCCTCGACCCGCTCCAGCTCGCGGCCGACCTCGACGCCACGGTGTTCGTCCCGCGGGGCTTCGCGGAGCAGCTCGGTTTCGACGGCGCCCCGACGGCGGTCTACACGCGCGTCGACCCGGAGCGTGTGGAGCAGTCCCGCGACGTCCTCGCGCGCGCGATCCGCCCGGGAGCGCCCCAGGACGTCGGCGTCACCCGGCCGTCCGACGCGCTGGCGGCGAAGACCGCGACCGACGACTCGTTCACCGGCCTGCTCGTCGGCATCGGCGGCGTCGCCCTGCTCGTCGGCGGGATCGGCGTCGCGAACACGATGGTGATCACGGTGCTCGAGCGACGCGCCGAGGTGGGCGTCCGCCGTGCGCTCGGTGCCCGGCGACGGCACATCCGCGACCAGTTCCTGGTCGAGTCGCTCCTGCTGTCCCTCCTCGGCGGCGTGGCGGGTGTGGTCATCGGCGTCGGCGTGACGATCGGGTTCGCCGTCGGGCAGGGCTGGCCGGTTGCGATCCCGCTCTGGGCCGTCGGGGGCGGACTCGCTGCCACGGTCGTCATCGGCGGCGTCTCGGGGCTCTGGCCCGCGGCGCGCGCAGCGCGCATCCCACCGACGACGGCGCTGGCCGCCGTGTAGCTGCCCACCGCTCGCCCTGGAGGCCCGGTGCCGGTCCGCCGGACCCGCACCGGGCCTCCAGGCGGTCGCGGTGACCACGGACCGGCGTGCGCCGGCGGCGGGTCAGGCGGCGGCCCAGCGCTCCGTGCCCCAGGTCACCGGAACGTCCTGCATGAGCAGCACGTCCGAGAACTCGGCGCTGTCGCGGGGGAGCGACGCGATGAACGAGGAGTGCACACGGTGCGCCCGGGCGGCGTGCACGCGCCAGGCGTCGGTGTGCAGCTCGAGTCCCTCCAGGCCGCCGCGGTGCCCGGGCGACCATCCCGTGCTGCCCGCGCGGAAGAACGCGGACGCCTCGGCGACGTCGCGGAAGACGCTGCTCGTCCAGCGGTGGTCGGGGACGCGCTCGACGTCGACGTCCACCTCGGCGTCGGCGGCGTCGAAGCCGACACGGAAGCGGTCGCCGTCCTCGTCGACGTCGAACCGGGCGTGCTGGTGGACACCGGGCATCACACGGCCGCCGAGGGCGACGGGGACCCACGACGCGCTGTAGCGCTTCGGGATGTAGACACCGCGTCGGACGCCGTCGACAGCGTCCCACTCGACGGCGATGCGGTGCGCCGCGTTCTCGGCACCCCACGCGATGCCCCGCGGGACCCACGCGGGGCGGAGTCCGGCCATCCGGAGCAGGCACACCCCGGCGACCGCCGACCCGTCGACGACCTGCGGGCGGAGCCCGTCGGGCAGGACCCACCGGAGGGCGGCCGGGTCGACCCGGAAGTTCACGAGGAGCCGACGGTCGATGCGGGCGACGATGCCGGTCCGGGACGGAGCCGTGGGGTTCGACGGGGCGGCCCGGTGCGCTGCGGTGGTCACCCGATGGATGCTAGACCCGCTGCGGGTCCTCCACCAGGGGGACCGAATGGTGCCTGGTCATGACCAGTTCGTCAAGCATTCCGCAGGATTCGTTCGACATCCGTGATCCCCCGGAAACATGCGGATGTCCGCTCCTGTTCCGGCCGCGATCGGTGGTTGACATCCCCGCTCCGAGGGTCTTTCATTGCGATTACGCAACGTCCTTTCATAAAGGTCGGACCAAGGGAGTCAACGTGACACGCACGCGATTCGCCGCACTCGGTGCGCTCGGCCTGGCAGCCGCGCTCGCCCTCGCCGGGTGCTCCGCCGGAAGCAACGGAGCTTCCGACAGCGGGACGAAGTCCATCGGCACACCCGATGGCAAGGGCAAGACCATCAACGTCTGGATCATGAACGGCGACCTCAGCCCGAAGATCCTGTCCGTCGCCGAGCAGCAGTTCACCAAGGCCACCGGCGCCAAGGTGAAGCTCCAGCTGCAGCAGTGGGACGGCATCACGACGAAGCTCACGACGGCGCTGGCGCAGAAGGACGCTCCGGACATCGTCGACCTGGGCAACACCGACGTTCCCGTGTACGCGGCGACCGGTGGTCTGATGGACCTCTCGCCGTACAAGAAGGAACTCGCCGACGGGCAGACCTGGCTCTCCGGCCTCGAGGGGCCGGCGACCGTCGACGGCAAGCTCTACGGCGCACCGCTCTTCGCCGGCAACCGGGCCGTCATCTACAACAAGAAGACCTGGGCGGACGCGGGGGTCACCAGCGCCCCGACCTCGTACGAGGAGCTCACCGCCGACCTCGACAAGGTCAAGGCGGCGAACCCGGCGGCCGACTTCTCCGCGTTCTACATGCCCGGCCAGTACTGGTACGGCGGCCTGCAGTGGGTGTGGGACGCCGGCGGGCAGATCGCCACGGAGAAGGGCGGCAAGTGGTCCGGGGCGATCGACTCCGCGGACGCGGTCAAGGGCCTGACGGCGTGGAAGGACTTCCAGAACGACTACTCCGCCACGTCGACGCAGGACATCAACACCGACAAGCCCGCCGAGAGCGACGTGTTCGCGCAGGGGAACACGTCGGCGATCCTCGGTTCGGCCTGGGAGATCGGGTCGATCACGACCGCGAAGCCCGAGCTCAAGGACCAGATCGGCACCTTCGCCCTGCCGTCGACGACCGCGGGCAAGAACACGCCGGTCTTCCTCGGCGGCTCGGACCTCGGCATCCCGGCGAAGTCGGCGAACCAGGATCTCGCGCTGTACTACATGAAGATCCTCACCTCGAAGAAGTTCCAGGAGGACCAGGTCTTCGGTGTGGACGGCTGGGAGCCGAACTCCACGCAGCTCCTCGACGCGGTGTCGAGCAAGGTCGACGAACTCCACAAGCCGTACTTCGAGGCGGCCTCGACCAGCCGTCCGACGCCGGCCACCCCGGGCTGGGCCACCATCGAGGGCGACGCGAGCTTCCAGTCGATGTTCGCGGACATCGCCACCGGTCGGAAGTCGCCACAGGAGTCGGCCGACGACTTCTCGAAGCACCTCACCTCGGCGCTCAACGCGAGTCTGTAGTCCATGACCTCGACCGCTGACACGGCGACCGGCTCGGCTCCCGCCGGGCCGGTCGCCGGCGCCGGGCAGCCGCCCGTCGCCGGCCGGGTCCTCCGACCGACGGGGCGGCGGGGACAGTCCGGTCGCCCGCCCCGCCCCCGTCGCCGTTCCGTCGGGTCGTCACGCGCGCCGCTCGTGCTGCTCGCGCCGGCCGCGGTGCTCCTGCTGGCGCTCGTGGTCTACCCGCTCGTCCGGCTGGTCGTCATCTCGTTCCAGGAGTACGGCCTCCGCGCCATCTTCACCGGGCAGGCCGGGTTCGCCGGGCTGACGAACTACACGAACGTCCTCGGCGACGCGAGCTTCTGGCCCGTGATCCTCCGGACCATCGCCGTCACCGCCTCGATGGTGGTCGGCACACTCGTCATCGGCATGGCGGTGTCGCAGCTGCTCACCCGGCTCGGCGTCGCGATGCGGACGGTGGTCAGCGTCGTGCTCGTGCTGGCCTGGGCGATGCCGAACGTGGCGTCGAGCCTGGTGTGGCAGTGGCTGTTCCAGCCGTTCTACGGCGTGCTCAACTGGCTCATCACGCAGATGCGCGTCTTCGGGGACCACACGCAGGACAACTGGGCGTCGCACCCGGGGCAGGCGTACACGATCGTGTTGAGCCTCGTGATCTGGCAGGCGGTGCCGTTCGTCGCGTTGACGCTCTACGCCGCGCAGTCGCAGATCGCTCCCGAGTACTACGAGGCCGGGTCGCTCGACGGGGCATCGGCGTGGGCGATGTACCGCGCGATCACCCTGCCGGCCCTCGCACCGACGCTGCTGCTCGTGACGATCCTGTCCGTGATCTGGGACTTCAACGTGTTCAACCAGATCTGGCTGCTCACCAGGGGCGGCCCGGAGGACGCGACCCTGACCCTCGGCGTGTGGACGTTCGTGAAGTCCTTCGTCTCGAACGCCTACGGCCAGGGCGCCGCCATCGCCGTCATCTCGACGGTGATCCTCGGGGCGCTCACCAGCTACTACATCCGCCGGCTCATCCGGAGCGGGGAGGAAGACCTGTGACTGCTCCGTCCGTCCGACCGTCCGGCGCCGTACCGAAGGCCCGGAAGCGCAAGCCACGCGTGCTCGCCAACACCATCGCCGTGCTGTTCTGCCTGGTGTGGGTGTTCCCGATCTACTGGATGGTGAACACCGCGTTCAAGCCGGCCGACGAGGTCACCACGCTCACGCCGATCTGGGCGCCGCTGCACCCGACGTTCGAGAACTTCACGAGGGCGCTCACGCAGGAGGGGTTCCTCGGCTACCTGCGGAACTCCGCCATCGTCGTGGTCGCCGCCGTCCTCCTCTCGATCGTGGTCGGCTTCCTGGCCTCGGCGGCCCTCTCGCGCTTCCGGTTCCGGGGCCGTCGGGCGATCCTCGTGGGCATCCTGTTCGTGCAGATGATCCCGTCCGGCGCGCTGCTCATCCCGCTGTTCCTGTCGTTCCAGTCGCTCGGGCTGCTGAACAGCTACATCGGGCTGATCCTGGCGTACGTCGCGAGCGTCCTGCCGTTCTCGATCTGGGTGATGCGCGGGTTCTTCGTCGCGGTCCCGGTCGAGATCGAGGAAGCGGCGAAGACCGACGGCGCGGGGACCTTCCGCATCCTGTGGAGCGTGCTCTTCCCGCTCGTGATGCCCGGCGTCATCGCCACGAGCGTGTTCGCGTTCATCGCCGCGTGGAACGACTACCTCACCGCGTACGTGATGCTCAAGGACCAGTCGATGTACACGCTGCCGGTGTGGCTCGCGGGCTTCTCGACGAACAAGGGGACGGACTTCGGCGGGCTGATGGCGGCCAGCGTGCTGTTCAGCCTGCCGGTCGTCGTGTTCTTCCTCATCGTCCAGCGCCGACTGGTCAGCGGCATGACCGCGGGGGCGGTCAAGGGGTAGTCGCTCGCCCCACCACGGACGGGAGGCTCGGTGCCAGCTGGCACCGAGCCTCCCGTCCGTCGTCGGTGCGCGCCGGGCCGCCACCTAGTGCGGTCTCGAGGTTCCACGACTTGCCGCATGCGTACGACGAGGTTCCGTGAAGTGGCGGTTTCAGCGCTCGAGGTTCCGGAATTGTGGCATCTCGGGAGAGGGGCGGGCGAGTGCCGGCGAGGTGCGGGGGAGGGGCAGCGCAAGAGCACAGTTGCGGTTGTGTGGGATTGCGGCGTATGGTGCTCGAAACCAACGGGAACGAAGGAGTTCGGGCATGTACGCAACGGAGCGCCACGACGCCATCGCCGAGCAGCTGCAGGCCGCCGGCCGGGTCTCCGTCGCCGACCTCGCCGAACACTTCGACGTCACGACCGAGACCGTCCGTCGTGACCTCGACGCCCTCGAGTCCGCCGGCGTCCTCCGCCGCGTGCACGGGGGAGCGGTGCCGGTCGGCCGCTCGAGCGTGGTCGAACTCAGCGTCGCCGAGCGCGAAGGACAGCACGGTTCCGCCAAGTCCGCGATCGCCCGGGCCGCGATGCGCCTGGTCCCGCCGACCTTCACCGGATCGATCGCCCTCGACGCGGGGACGACCTGCGCCGCGGTCGCGTCCGAGCTGGCCCGGTGGGAGCCCGCCGAGCCCGGCGCCACGATCACCGTCGTCACGAACTCGGTCCCGATCGCGGCGACCCTGCAGCACAGCGCGCACGTCGAGCTGCACCTGCTCGGCGGTCGCGTCCGTGGGGTCACCAGCGCAGCGGTCGGCACGGCCACCGTCGAGCAGATCGGCGCGCTCCGCCCCGACATCGCCTTCGTCGGGACGAACGGCCTGTCCGCCGGCTTCGGTCTCAGCACCCCCGACGAGTACGAGGCGGCGGTCAAGGGCGCCTACGTGCTGGCAGCCCGTCGGAGCGTCGTGCTCGCCGACGCGGCCAAGCACGGCGTCGAGGCGCTCATGCGGTTCGCCCGCCTCGACGAGATCGACACGCTCGTCACCGACCAGGCCCCGCCCGCCGACCTGGCCGAGGCGCTCGCCGAGTCCGACGTCGAGGTCGTCGTCGCATGAGCGGTCGCATCGTCACCGTGACGCCCAACCCGTCGCTCGACCGGACCATCGAACTCGCCGGCGAACTGCAGCGCGGCTCCGTCCAGCGCGCGACCCGGTCCACCGCGGAGCCCGGCGGCAAGGGCGTCAACGTCTCCCGCGTCGTCGTCGCCAGCGGCGGGGACACGATCGCCGTCCTCCCCGGCGACGAGCTCGACCCCGTCCTGCTCGGCCTCGCGACCCGCGGCATCCCGACCGCGGCACTGCCCATCGGCGCACCGCTCCGGTCGAACGTCACCGTGACGGAGCCGACCGGCACGACGACGAAGCTCAACGAGCCGGGCCCGTCCCTCGCCGGGCGCCTCGACGAACTCGCCGCCCTCGTCGCCGCCGCCGCGGACGCCACCCCCACCGGACCCCGCGCCCGCTGGGTCGTCCTCGCCGGGTCGCTGCCGCCGGGGCTCCCCGACGACGCGCTCGCCGTCCTCGTCCGGGCCGTCCGCGCCCGACACGGCGACGCCGTGCGGATCGCGGTCGACTCCTCCGGCCTCCCGTTCACCGCGCTGCTGCAGTCCGGCGAGCGGATCGACCTCGTCAAGCCGAACGCCGAGGAACTCGCCGAGGTCGTCGGCGGCGACCCGGACGAGTACGAGCGAGACCACGACCTCGCCGCCGCGGCCGCCGAACGCCTCCGCGACCGCGGTGTCGACACGGTGCTGCTCACCCTCGGCAGCGCCGGCGCCGTGCTGATCGGACCGGACGGCTCCTACGCCGCCGCGGCACCCCGCATCGTCGCCCGTTCCACCGTCGGCGCCGGGGACTCCGCCCTCGCCGGGTACCTCCTCGCCGAGGTCGCCGGAGCGCCGGCCGACGAGCGCCTCGCCCAGGCCGTCGCCACCGGAGCCGCCGCGGCGGCACTCCCCGGCAGCGACGTCCCCGCCCTCGACCACACCGACCCGAGCGGCGTCACCGTCACCCGCATCGCCACGACCCCCGCGTCACTGCAAAGGAGCACACCATGACCGCTGAGCCCACCACGAGCCCGGGACTCATCAGCGTCCCCCTCGTCGGCCTCGACGAGGACCTCGGCGCCACGTCGGCCGACGTCATCCGCGTCCTCGCCGACCGCGTCGCCGCCAGCGGTCGCGCGGCCTCGGGCGAAGCGCTCGCGGCCGACGCGATCGCCCGCGAGGCCTCCGTCGGCACCGGCGTCCCCGGCGGCATCGCCATCCCGCACGCCCGGTCGGCGTCGGTGACCGAGCCGACCCTGGCGATGTCCCGCCTGGCCCGCACGGTGCCGTTCGGCGCTCCGGACGGCGACGCCGACCTCGTCTTCATGATCGCCGTGCCCGAGGGTGCCGACAAGGACCACCTCACCGTCCTCTCGACCCTCGCCCGTGCGCTCATCCGCGAGGACTTCACCGCCGCCCTCCGCGCCGCCACCACGCCGCAGGAGATCGTCGACCTGGTCGACCGCGAGGTGACCGGCGAGGTCGCCGACGCCGGCGTGACGGGCACACCCCGAGCCTCCAGTCCGGCCGCAACGACGGCCGGGACGACGGCCGGGACGACCAGCGCGACCGGCGCGCCCGCCGCCCGCAAGGTCATCGTGGGCGTCACCGCCTGCCCGACCGGCATCGCGCACACGTACATGGCCGCGGACGCCCTCGTCGCAGCAGCCCAGCGCGCCGGCGCCGAGATGCACGTCGAGACGCAGGGGTCCTCGCAGGTCGAGCCGCTCGACCCGGCGCTCATCGCCCGCGCCGACGCCGTCGTCTTCGCGGTCGACGTCGACGTCCGCGACCGCTCCCGCTTCGCCGGCAAGCCGCTCGTCTCCGGACCGGTCAAGCGCGGCGTCGACGAACCCGACGCGATGATCGCCGAGGCGCTCCGCGCCGCCGACGACCCGAACGCCGCCCGCGTCTCCGGCTCGGCCGCCGAACCCGGCACGAGCACCGCGAAGGACGAGCACTTCGGCCAGTCGCTCAAGCGCTGGCTCCTCACCGGCGTCAGCTACATGATCCCGTTCGTCGCGGGCGGCGGGCTGCTCATCGCGCTCGGCTTCCTGCTCGCCGGGTACGGCATCGCGCTGACGCACGGCAACGACGGCGTCAACAACGCGGTCTACACGCTGCAGCACTTCACCCTGCTCGACCTGCCGCCGCAGGGCCTGCACTACTACCTCGGCGCGGCCGCGTTCGAGATCGGCTCGGTGTCGCTCGGGTTCCTCGTGGCGGCGCTCGCCGGGTACATCGCGTACGCCATCGCCGACCGCCCGGGCATCGCACCGGGCTTCGTCGCCGGCTCGATCGCCGTGTTCATGAACGCCGGGTTCCTCGGTGGTCTCGTGGGCGGCCTCATCGCCGGTGCGGCCGCGTACTGGATCGGCCGGATCCCGGTCTGGCGCTGGCTGCGCGGCCTGATGCCGGTCGTGATCATCCCGCTGTTCGCGTCGATCATCGCCTCGGGGCTGATGCTCCTCGTCCTCGGCGGTCCCATCGCCTGGGTCATGACCGAGCTCACCGCGTGGCTGAACTCGCTCTCCGGCGCCTCGGCTGTGCTGCTCGGGATCATCCTCGGCCTGATGATGGCGTTCGACCTCGGCGGACCGGTGAACAAGGTGGCGTACGCGTTCGCCGTCGCCGGGCTCGGTGCCGGATCGGCCACGAACGTCGTGCCGTTCGAGATCATGGCCGCCGTGATGGCCGCGGGCATGGTCCCGCCGCTGGCCCTGGCACTCGCGTCCACCGTCCTCTACCGCCGCGGCTTCACGAAGCCCGAGCGCGAGAACGGCAAGGCCGCGTGGCTGCTCGGCGCCTCGTTCATCTCGGAGGGCGCGATCCCGTTCGCCGCCGCCGACCCGCTGCGGGTCATCCCGGCGTCGATGGTCGGCGCTGCGGTCACCGGGGCGATCTCGATGGCCGCCGGGGTCACCTCGCGGGCGCCGCACGGCGGGATCTTCGTGTTCTTCGCCATCGGGAACATCTGGATGTTCATCGCGGCGATCCTCGCCGGCACCGTGGTCTCCGCGCTCGTGCTGGTGGGCCTGAAGAAGTGGGTGCGGCGCACCCCGACCGCGGACGTCGCCGACGTCCCCGGGACCGGGGCGGCGGTGCCGGCGGACGACCGGGTGGCGGTCGCCGTCTAGGCAACGGGGGTCGACGCGTCCGACCGGACGGACGACGGACGGGAGGCTCGGTGCCAGCGGGTGCCGAGCCTCCCGTTCGTCATCGCGTCGGTCCGCCGGTCAGGCGGCCAGCAGGAGCGGCGCGGTGTCCGCCGACGTCGACCGGGCGAGCGCACCGGGGTCGAGCGGCGGCACGGACGCGTGCGAGATCTTCGGGTGCACCGGACGCCGCTCGGTCTCGCCGCGCCCGATGAGGTCCTCGTGGAGCTTCTCGCCCGGCCGGAGCCCGGTGAAGACGATGTCCGAATCGCCCCCCAACGCCGCGACCATGCGCCGTGCGATGTCGAGCACCCGGACCGGCTCGCCCATGTCGAGCACCAGGACCTCGCCCGGCTGCGCGATCGCCGCGGCCTGGATGACCAGGTGGCAGGCCTCCGGGATCGACATGAAGTAGCGCGTGGCATTCGGGTGTGTGACCGTCACCGGACGCCCGGTCCGGATGAGCTCGGCGAACAGGGGCAGCATCGAGCCGCGGCTGCCGAGGACGTTGCCGAACCGGACCGACACGAAGTCCCGGCCGGTCTCCGCGGCCGTCCACGCCGTGAGCCGCTCGGCGAGGCGCTTCGTCTGCCCGAGGACGCTCGTCGGGTTGGCGGCCTTGTCGGTCGAGATGTTCACGAGCGTCTGCACGCCGGACTCCGCCGCGGCGCCGAGGACGTTGCGCGTGCCGAGGACGTTCGTCTTCCAGCCCTCGTCCGGGTACTGCTCGAGCATCGGGAGGTGCTTCAGCGCCGCGGCGTGGAACACCACGTCCGGGCGGCGGTCGAGCATCACGGCGTGGATCGCCTCGGCGTCGCGGATGTCGGCGAGCACGACCTCTCGGCTGTCGAGGAGCCCGTGCCCGGCGACGGAGACCTGCACCTGCTGCAGGGCGGTCTCGTCGCGGTCGAGCATGATCACCTCGGCCGGCTCGAAGCGCAGCAGCTGGCGGCACAGCTCGCTGCCGATCGAGCCGCCGGCCCCCGTGACCAGGACCGTGCGGTCGCGGACGAAGTCGACCTCGAGCCCGAGCTCGTCAGCGGGGTCGCGGCGGCCGATGAGGTCGTCGACGTCGAGGCCGTCGAGGCCGGGGATGGTGCAGTCGGACATGGGACTCCTCGCGCCGGTGGTCGATCCTCCCCACCGTAGCGTGTCACATGTCAGTCGGCCAGAGGGTCAGTCCGCGATGTTCGCCGTGACCGCGTCGATGTACGCCGCACGCTCCTCGCGGGAGCTCGGACGTCCGGGGACACCGGGGCGCTCCTGCCACGGGAACGGTCCGGTCTCGTGCCGGTACTCGATCCCCATCGCCTCGAGCCGTGCCAGGTGCTCGACGAGTCGGCCCCGGAAGTCCGCGACGTCCCGCGGTCCGCTGGCGTCGGCGGACCAGAGTGCCTCGGCGAGGGCGGCCACGCGCGGGAACAGCTGGTAGTCGAGCTTCCGGACGGTGTCGACGTGCTCGGTCCACATGTTGCCCTGGCCCCCGATGACGTGGGCGCGCTCCGCGTCCGTCAGGTCCGACGGCACCGGGTCGAACGCGAAGACGTCGTCCACCGATAGCACGATGGCCACCGGGACCGGCTCGTTCGGCAGGTCGCTCTGCCGGTAGTCGAGGTACACCTGGTCGTCCGGCGACGAGATGACGTCGTGCCCGCGTCGGGCCGCCGTCGTCGCACCGCGGAGACCGCGCCACGACACGACCGTCGCCGACGGGGAGAGCGTGCCGCCCTCGAGGATCTCGTCCCACCCGAACGCCCGACGGCCCTTCGACTCGAGGTGCGCCGCGAGCCGGCCGATGATCCACGCCTGCAGCTGCTCCTCGTCCTCGAGACCGAGCTCCCGGATCCGCTCCTGCGTGCGCGGGTCCTGCTCCCACTGCACCTTCGGGCACTCGTCGCCACCGAGACCGATGTAGGCGCTCGGGAACAGCGCGACGACCTCGTCGAAGACGTCCTGGAAGAACGCGATCGTCGACTCCTCCGCGTTCAGGACGTCCTCGGCGATGCCCCACTCCGTCCAGACACCGACGCCGGACTCCGGGTGCACGCCGAGCTCCGGGTACGCGGCCAGTGCGGCGCGGACGTGCCCGGGGGTCTCGATCTCCGGCACGACCGTCACGAACCGGTCCGCTGCGTAGGCGACGATCTCGCGGACGTCGTCCTGCGTGTAGTGCCCGCCGTGCGGCCGTCCGTCGAACCCCTGCGGGCGGAGCGTCCCCTCGGCGTCCGGCACGTGCGCGCCGACCTGGGACTCGCGCCGCCACGACCCGACCTCGGTCAGGCGCGGGTGCTTCCGGATCTCGATGCGCCAGCCCTGGTCGTCCGTCAGGTGGAAGTGCAGCGTGTTGATGCGGTGCGCCGCGAGCTGGTCGATGACGCGGAGGACCTCGGCCTTCGTGCGGAAGTGCCGGACCACGTCGAGCATGACGCCGCGCCACGCGAACGCCGGGGCGTCCTCGACGGTCTGCGCGGGGACCGTCCACGGGCCCGTGCCCACCCGCCCCTTCCGGTACACGTCCGGCGGCAGGAGCTGCAGGAGCGCCTGCACGCCGTAGAAGACACCGGCCGCGGAACCGCCGACCACCTCGACGCGGTCACCCGTGACGACCAGGCGGAACGACTCCGCGGTCGAACCCGCGGGGCCGGCCGGCAGCGGCGACCCGGTCGTCCCGTCCGCGGTCGCGACCCGCAGGGTGATCGTGTCCGGTGCCGACGCCTCGGCGGTGCCGTCCGGCGCGTCCCGCACCGGCAGCCCGGTGGAACCGCGGAGCGTCTGCTGCAGGAACAGGCGGACCGACTCGCTGGCGGCGTCCGCGGCGATGCGGGTCGACGGAGTGATCTCGAAGGCGCCGACCCCGGAGGTCGACAGACGCGGGCGGGGGATGAGCATGTCGGAGTCCACCATTCCTCAACGGTCTTTCGTAATATGGAGGCTATGGCTGTGCACGAGACCCTGTCAACGATGAGCACCCCGGGTGCCCTGCGCCTGGTGAACTCCCGCGCCATCCTCGACGAGCTCTTCCGCGTCGAGAGCTCCGCCACCGTCACCGAGCTCAGTCACACCGTCGGACTCTCCCGCCCCACGGTCGAGGCGTCCCTGGCCGACCTGGTCGCGGAGGGGTGGGTCCGTGAGGCGGACGCGATCGCCACGCCCAACAAGGCCGGACGCCGGGCCAAGCGGTTCGAGGGCGACGCCAGCGCCGGCTCGGTGCTCGGGGTCGACCTCGGACTGCACGGCATCGTCGGGATCCTGGCCGACCTCCGCGGCGAGGAGATCACCCGCGTCGAGGAGGTCTACCCCGACCTCGCCTCCGCGGACCAGGCATGGGCGAGCGTGCAGGACGTCGTGCACCGACTGACCTCGACCCCAGGTGCCGGCCGACTCCTCGCCGCGACGTTCGGCGTCCCCGCCGTGGTGGACCGCAGCGGCGCCATCGACTACACGATCGCGGTGCCACAGTGGGTCGAGGGACGGATGCCCGGTCGCATCCACGACCTCTTCCCGGACGCCACGACGATCTTCGACAACGACGCCAAGCTCGCCGCCACCGCCGAGGCCATGTGGGGCCGCTTCCACGGGGTGCGCGACGCGCTCTACCTCGTGATGGGTCGTCAGATCGGTGCCGCCTACCTCGTCGACGGCGCACTGGCGCGCGGCGCACGCGGCGCAGCCGGCGAGGTCGGCGGCCTCGCCTCGACCGGCTGGCCGAGCGCACCGGCCCGACTGGAGGCACGGATCCCGTCCGGATCGGACGTCGAGTCCGTCATGGTGTCGGCCGGGCAGGGGGACCGCGCCGCTGCCGAGGTCGTCTGCGCCCTCGCCGAGGACGTCGCGATCGGTGTCGCGCAGCTCGTCGCGACGATCGACCCCGAGGTGGTCGTCGTCGGTGGCGAGGTCCTGCCGGCGGCGGAGGTCTTCTGCTCGGCGCTCGCCGCGGCCGTCGGACCCGCGCTCCGGCACCCGGTGGACGTCGTGCCGTCCACGGTCGGGCGGGACGCGGTGGCCAGGGGCGCACTCGCGCGGTCGCTGACGCACGTGCGGGAGACGCACATGGGTCTGGGTTGACGACGGCGTCGACCTGAACGTCCTGCAACCTGTCAGGGCGCTCAGGGAGGATGGCGCCATGACGACTGCCATCGCTGCCGCCACGTCCTCGCCCGACGCCGACATGGGCGGGCTGTCGGGGATGGTCCTCCGACTCATCGACGCGCTCGGCGAGTGGGGCGTCGCCCTCATGCTGTTCGTCGAGACGGTCTTCCCGCCGATCCCCTCCGAGGTCATCCTGCCGTTGGCCGGGTTCCTCGCGGGGGCCGGGCGGATGGATCTCGTACTCGTGCTCGTCCTGGCGACGCTCGGCTCGTACGTCGGCGCGCTCGTGCTCTACTGGCTCGGGCGCGCGATCGGCTTCGACCGCACCGTCCACTGGCTCGGCAAGCTCCCCCTCGTCGACGAGGACGACTTCCGCAAGGCCGCCGCGTGGTTCCACCGGCACGGCCGGAGCGCTGTGCTGTTCGGACGCCTCGTCCCGATCGTCCGGAGCCTGATCTCGCTGCCGGCCGGCGCCGACCGGATGAGTCTCTGGTCGTTCTCGCTGTTCACGGTCCTCGGCTCGGGGATCTGGAACAGCCTGCTCGTGCTCGGCGGTGCGGCACTCGGCACGCAGTACGACCGGATCGAGGGCTACACCGAGTGGATCGACCGCGCGATGTACGCCGCGATCGCCGTGGTCGTCGTCGTGTTCGTCGTCCGGCGGGTTCGGCGTTCGCGCGCCGAGCGTGCGGCACGCGAACGCTCGCGGGTCACGCCTTCGTGAGCGCCGACTCCTTGTGGGCGGCCTTCTTGCCCGACTTCTCCGACTCGATGATCCAGTAGGGGTCGTCGTCGGTCGGCCGGAACGTCTGACCGTCGAACTCGAAGTCGCTCGTCCGCTTCTCCACGAGCTTCCCGGTGGTCTTCCCCTGCGAGGTCTTCCAGTGCACCTCGTCGCCCTTCGACAGCGCCATACGGACAATCCCTTCGTCGTGTGTGCACCGAAGCTAGACCCCGCGCATCCGCGTCAGTACAGGGATGTACCCCGCGTCACGAAGTCATAACGTCCGCACTTCGCGACGCGTTGGCGCGTACCGTTGTCGAGGAGTCACACGGCGAGCACCGACGCCATCTCGACGACTCACCACCCTGACGGAACGACATCACGATGACCCTGGTCGACAGCGCCCGCACGGAGACCGTCCTCTCCGGACGGTACCGCCTGTCCCGGCTCATCGGCACGGGCGGCATGGGGTCCGTCTACGAGGCCCGCGACGAGCACACCTACCGCCTGGTCGCGGTGAAGCTCTTCGCGACGCCCCAGGCGATGACGACCGCCGACCGCGTCCGCCAGGAACGCGAGATCCGACTGCTCAGCATGCTGTCGCACCCCGGGCTCATCCCGCTGTACGACGCCGGCACGCACGAGTTCTCCGACGGCCCGCACCGGTACATCGTGATGGAGCTCATCGCCGACATGACGCTGCTCCGGCGTCTGGCCGAGGGGCCGCTGCACAACTACGAGGTGGCCGACCTCGGCGCGCAGCTCGCCGACGCCCTGGCGTACGTGCACTCGCGCGGGATCGTGCACCGCGACGTCAAGCCCGCGAACATCCTCATCAGCGACGAGGGCTCCTCCGGCTTCGCCCGCACGGTCAAGCTCACCGACTTCGGCGTCGCGCACTTCGTCGACGGTTCACGCCTGACGAACGACGGCACGATCATCGGCACCGCCGCGTACCTCAGTCCCGAGCAGGTGGCCGGTGAGCCGATCAGCTACGCCACCGACGTCTACTCGCTCGGACTGGTGCTGCTCGAGGCCCTGACCGGCCACCAGGAGTACTCCGGCACGCTCGTCGAGGCCGCGCTCGCCCGACTCCGGAACAGCCCCGAGGTGCCGGAATCCGTCGGGCCCGAGTGGCACGACCTGCTGCTCCGGATGACCGACCGCGACCCGGCGCGGCGTCCGACCGCCGTCGCGGTGGCCCGCGCCCTCCGTGGAGGCTCGACGCAGATCACGGGGCCCGTCCCGTTGGGCCCGCACCGCGCGGCGCACAAGCGCGACCACCGGATGCACCGGGCGGCGCACCGCCACGCCAAGCGCGGCACGTTCGTGGCCGTCCGGCGGTGGCGACGACGGAACATCGTGGCCGGGTCGTTCGCGGTCCTCGGCGTGGTCCTCGCCTGCACCGCGAGCTACCTCGCGGGCGCACTGCACTGATCGCCAGGAGCTGACCCGGGGCCGACCGGTTTCGTGCAGGATGGACTGCATGACCGACCAGCGCTGGATCAAGATCTGCGGCCTGTCGACCCCGGAGACGGTCGACGCCGCCATCGACGCAGGGGCCGATGCGGTCGGGTTCGTCTTCGCTGCCGGCAGCCCCCGGACCGTGACCGCCGACCTGGCGAAGGAGCTCGTGGCGCGCGTGCCGGACGGCATCGACGCCGTCGGGGTCTTCCGGCACCAGGAGATCGACGAGGTCGTCGGCATCGCGTCAGCGGTCGGCCTCACCACGCTCCAGCTGCACGGCGGCGAGGCGGCGAGTGACTTCGCCCGTGCCCGTGATGCGGGGTTCTTCACGATCCGGGCGGTGTCCGCGGTCGACTACCTCGCCGAGACCGAGGAACAGCGCGCCTCGTACGACCACGACCTGCTGCTCCTCGACGCCGCGGTGCCGGGCAGCGGTCGGCTCATCGACCCGGAGACCATCAACGGCGGCGTGGACGAGGCATGGATCCTCGCCGGTGGACTGACACCCGCGAACGTCGTCGACGCGGTCGAGCGACTCGATCCCGACGGGGTCGACGTCTCGAGCGGCGTCGAGTCGGAGCCCGGCGTCAAGGACGCCGCGAAGATCCGGGCGTTCGTCGAGGCGGTCCGCAGCATCCCCTGAGCGGCCGAGCCGAGCCTCCAGGCCGGCTGGTTCGGCTGGTCTGGCTGGTTCGGCGGCGCGGGTGGCGCCCTGCCGCCATCGGGCGTCAGGCGGACCGGACCCCGAGCGTCGGGATCAGGTCGGTCAGGAACGCGTCCGTGTCCTCCCAGCCCTCCACCGCATGGCAGGGAACGCCGAGGGCCTTCACCGGGTAGTCGTTGCCTTCGGGGTCGAGGCGGTCGCCGACGAAGAGCATGTCGTCGAGCGCGATGCCCGTGAGCTCCGCGAGACGACGCATGCCGTACGCCTTGTCGATGCCCTTGCGGGTGATGTCGACGCTCGTCGAACCGCCGGAACGGACCTCGAGGTCGGGCAGCTCCGCCTGCACGCGCCGACGGAGGTCGTCCTTCTTCGCACCGGTCGGGTCCCACGCCTTCTTCTCGGCGACCGGAGCGGCCTGGCCGAGCGCGGAGAACGTGATCTGCGACCCGCGGTCCTCGAGGATGTCGCCCCACGTCCGCGACTCCCAGTACCCGGCGGCCTTCGCCTCGGCCTCCACCGCCGCGAGGGCCCGGGCCTTCTCGTCGTCGGTGAGGTCTTCGGCGTACTGCAGCGCCCAGTCGTCCCCGGCCCAGCGGTAGTACCGGGTGCCGCACGTCGGCAACAGGTGGAGGTCGTCGAGGGTCAGTCCGTCGCGGTGGCGGAGCGGGGTCACGAGCTGCTGGTCGAACTGGTGGAAGTTGCCACCGCTGATCACCGCGACCGGGACGACCTCGAGCAGCGCGGCGAACGTGTCGAGCATGCGCGGGTCGAGAGCGGACTTCGACGGGGCGAGGGTGTCGTCCAGATCGAAGGCGACGAGACGTGGAGCGGTCATGCCCCCGATTGTGTCATGCGGCATCCTGACGACCAGCGGCGCTGGACGCACCTGTGGACAGACGAACGCGGCCAGGCCCTGTGCAGGACCCAGCCGCGTGCGACGCTCGGTGGACTACTCCTTGACGAGCACGACCTCGTCGAGCGGGATGCGGGTACGGGGTGCGACCTCGCGCGCTGCGGCCTTCTCGTCGAGCTGCGACGGGTCCGCGACGGTGCCGATCGCCGTGACCGTGAACGGCACGAAGCGCTCCGGCAGGTCGAACGCCGCAGCGATCCCGGCGGCGTCGATGCCCGCCATCTGGTGCACGTGCAGGCCCTCGGCGTGCGCCTGGACCGTCAGCGCGGCGATCGCCTGGCCGAGGTCGTACTCGGCGAAGCGTCGGACGTCGCCCTCCTCGGACGTGGTCTCGAGGACGCCGACGACCAGGGCGCTCGCCCGGAACGCCCACGCGGCGTTGAAGCCCATCAGGTGCTCGTTGACCTTCCGGAACGTGTCCGTGCCCCGGCGACCCGCGATGAACCGGCGCGGCTGCTGGTTGCTGGCGGACGCCGCCCAGCGGGCCGCCTCGAGCACGGCGTCGAGCTGGTCGTCCGTCATCGTCGCGGTCTCGTCGTAGGAGCGCGGGCTCCACCGCTCCTCGAGGAGCGGGACGAGCGGCTGGCTCGAGTCGGTCGAACGGGAGAGAGTCGTCGCGTTGGTCATGTCGACGACAACGATGCTCCATGCGTCTGCATTTCCGCGATGAACGACCTCACAGCGCGCCGCGAGCGCGTCCACCTGCCAGGATGGGTCTGATGAGTGGCGTCCTGATCGGTTTCGCGATCATCGGCGTGATCATCGCGACCGGGTACGTCGTCGGGCGCATCGGGCTCCTCGGGCCGCACGCGCAGTTCGTCATGAGCCGACTCGCCTTCTTCGTGCTGATGCCGTGCCTGCTGTTCCACACCATCGCGACCGCCGACATCGCCGCGCTGGTGTCGCCGATGCTCTGGGTGTCGCTGCTGAGCGCCCTCGTGGTCGCACTGGGGACCGCGCTCGTGTTCGGCCTGGCCCTCCGACGCTCCGTCGCCACGACGACCGTCGGCGCGCTCGCCGCGAGCTACGTCAACGCGAACAACATCGGGCTGCCCGTCGCCGTGTACGTGCTCGGACAGGCCACCGCCGTCGTGCCGGTCATCCTGCTGCAGCTCGTCGTGATGGCGCCGATCGCGCTGACGGTCCTCGACGCCGCGACCGCATCAGGAGGCGGGTGGCGGCGACGCGTGCTCGGCCCGGTGACGAACCCCCTCATCATCGCGTCACTGCTCGGGTTGGTCTGCTCGGCGTTCCGGATCGAGCTGCCGACCCCGGTGCTCGAGCCCTTCTCGCTGGTCGGGGCCGCCGCCGTGCCGCTCGTGCTGCTGTCGTTCGGCATGAGCCTGCACGGGTCCACGCCGCTCCGTGACCCCGGGATCCGCACGGACGTCATCGTCGCGTCGGCGATCAAGCTCGTGGTGATGCCCGCCGTCGCCTTCGTGCTCGCCCGGTTCGTGTTCGGGCTCGACGACCAGCAGGTGTTCGTCCTGACGACGCTCGGGGCGCTGCCCGCGGCGCAGAACGTGTTCAACTACGCGCAGCGGTACGACGCGGCGGTCCCCGTGGCGCGGGACGTCGTGCTCATCTCGACGCTCGGTGCGGTACCCGTGCTCGTCGGGGTCGCCGCGCTCCTGCACCCGTAGGGGCGTGGCGCGCGGGAGCGGGGTGGGGCGGGGTCGGGGCGGGGTCGAGGTTCCGTAAGTTCGGCACCTCGCACGTCGAGGTTCCAGAATTCTCGGACCGCGGCGTCGCCCACGCGGCGAGTCGTGGAACCTCGGCGGGGTCGAGTGGTCGAAGTTCGGCGGGGCCGAGTGGTCACGACACCCCGCGCGTTGGACGCCGAGTGGTCGGTACTCGTCGGACGGAGAGGTCGCGGGCGACGTTCCTCGACCGGTCGGCGGAGGTGAGCGGGATGTCGTGACAAGTCGGGCAGGCGGGCGACGGGTGACGGCGCCGGGCAGCGGGCGACGGGCGCCGGAGCGGGTCCGGCGTCAGAAGATCATCGGACGGTCGTCGTCGAGGGACGTCTCGAGGTCGAGGTCCACGACGACCGGCACGTGGTCGCTCGGGGCGTCGCCCTTGCGCTCGTCACGGTGGATCGACGCACCGGTGACGGCGTCCGCGAAGCCCTGCGAGCCCATCACGAAGTCGATGCGCATGCCCTCGCCCCGGGGGAAGCGCAGCTGCTTGTAGTCCCAGTACGTGTACCCGCTCGGCACGAGGGGCCGGACGACGTCCTGGAGTCCCCGCGCCTCGAACTCCCGGAAGGCGGCCCGCTCCGGCTCGGTGACGTGGGTGTGCCCCTCGAACACGGAGACGTCCCACACGTCGGAGTCGAGCGGCGCCACGTTCCAGTCGCCCATCAGCGCGAGCTTGAGGTCGGGGTCGGCGTCGAGCCACTCGGTGGTGCGGTCGGCCAGCTGCGCGAGCCAGTCGAGCTTGTACGTGTAGTGCGGGTCGCCGATCTCCCGGCCGTTCGGGACGTACAGGCTCCAGAGCCGGACGTCCTCGACGGTGACCCCGATCGCCCGGGCCTCGACGGGCAGGTCCGGCCCCTCGTGGCCCTTGAGGAACCCGGGCTGGCCGGGGAAGTCCCGCGTGACGTCCTCCATCGGCAGGCGGCTCGCGAAGGCGACGCCGTTCCACTGGTTCAGGCCGTGCGCCTCGACCTGGTAGCCGGCAGCCTCGAACGCCTCGGTCGGGAACTGCTCGGGCTTGCACTTGATCTCCTGCATGCCGAGGACGTCGACGTCCTCGCGGACGAGCCAGTCGACGACACGGCCGACTCGGGTGCGGACGGAGTTCACGTTCCAGGTCGCGACGCGCATGGGATCGAACCTACCGGGCGGGACATCGGAGCCGCTCGGTCGCAGGGGGCGTTGCCGTGACCGGCAGCTCAGCGCAGCTGTCGGAGCAGCGTTGCAGCGACCTCTGGATCGAACTCGGCAGCGGCGATCCTCTGGGCGAGCTCTCCCCGCCGCCGTTCGAGCTCGGCTTGGTCCGACCGGCCGGACTTCCGGTCGAGGTCGAGCACGTTCACTTCGGTGCCGGCCGCCAACTCGGTGAACTCGCTCGACGGCGACCGGTAGAAGCGCAGCGCCGAACGCAGGGCCGCGTGTGCCCGGACCTCGTCGTGGAGTCGGATGTACACGAGGGCGAGCCGCGTGTCGTCGATCGCGGTGTCCCCACTCGGATCTCCGAAGACCTGGGCGTCGATCGCCCGCGCTCGCCGGAACCGGCGGAGCGCCACCGTCAGCTGCGCAGCGGCGCTCGGCCCCTCGCCTCGCCGCTGGTCGATCCAGATGCTCGCACGTGTGAGGTGGACGTCGCCCTGAGCGAAGAGGACCGACGCCATGTCCCTGCTCGATGCGGAGTCCGGCTCGAGCAGGGCGACGGCGCGCGCCAGGACCCGCTCAGCCTCGTCCAGATGTCCGTCCCCGTGATCGGGATCGAGCTCCGCGCGCTTGATCGAGAGGCGACCGAGATGGAGGTACGGGATCGCCGCGAAGCGGTGGGTACCGCCACCGGCACGCTCGTAGATCGCCACCGAGTCCTCGAGACGTGCTTCCGCTTCCTCGAGTTCGCCGGCGTCGAGTTGCGCCCACCCGAGGTCGTTGAGCTTCGCCGCGTACAGGGTCGAGTCCTCACCGGTCGTCCGCCGGGCGTACTCGGCGCGCTCACGGAGGATGGGGACGGCCCGCTCCGGGCGACCAGCGGCGAGGTGTGCGTGACTCAGCGTCTCGCGCAGGAGGTCCTGGTGCCCCGGATCGGCGTCGACGGAGAGCAGCGGCTCCAGGAGTGCCACGGCTGCGCCGGGAGCGAGTTGTTCCGCCCTGATCAAGGCGCGGTGGATCGCGACCACGCCGCCGACCTCCTCGCCGAAGCGCTCTTCCAGCTCGTCCACTGCCCGCAACGCATCCGAGTACCGGCTCCGCCACTCCAAGCCCAGGATCCGGGAGATCAGGGCGTCCATGACCGCCGCAGTGTTGCCGACGCCCACTCCCAGCGCGAGGGCACCACTCAGGACCTCGTCGGCTTCGGTCATGCGACCCTCGTGTGTGAGGAACGCCCCCTCGAGACCCATGAGCGTGGCGCGCGCGACCTCGGGGGACGTCGTCTGGTCGACGAGCGCCCCAGCAGCCTGGAAGGCACTCCGGAACCCGCTCGCCCGACTGAGGTTCACCGCGGTCCTGGCCAGGTCGGTGAAGATCGTGAAGTCCTCATCGGGTGACTGGCCAGCAGCGCGCACGAGCATCGGGACGGACGGAGCGAAGCTGTCGAAGGCGATCGCCTGTCTGGTCCCGGACGACAGGAGCAGCATGTCGAGGGCGGTCCTGCAGCCGTCGCGGACCGAGTCGGCGGTGGCGGGTCCGTGCAGTCGGGCAACCAGCGAATGGCATCGGACGACACCGCTGTCCTCCGTCTCCACCAGCCCGACGGCACGCAGCGCAGCCAGCGCGTCGTCGACCGCGAAGACCGCGTCCCCGTCGGGCTGCACCGCCGCCAGGAGGAGCTGCCGCGGGATGCCGACGTCACCGCAGACGGCGATCATCGCCAGGACCGCTCCGGACTCGCGGTGCAGGGCGACGGCACGGGCGAGGTTCTGCGCGAACGTCAGGGCGAACGAGTCCGGGTGGTCACGTGGTGCGAAGCGTTCGAGTACCGCAGTGGTGTCACCGCGGAGTCGGTCGAGCACGTCGGCAGCGGAGAGTCGGGTCGACCGCATGTAGGACGCGACCTGCTGCAGCACCAGCGGCGACCCGCCCACGAAGGTCGCGAGATCGTCGAGGTCTTCGCCGTCCTGTCCGTCGACACCCGCGAGCTGTCGGAGCAGGTCCGTCGACTCGACGTGGCCCAGCGGGCTGAGCGGCACGGTCCACGCCCGTGGGAGGTCGAGGTCCGACTGCGCGGTCATGATGAGCGACGTCCCCGCGGCCGCAGCCACGTCGAACGGTTCCACGTCCTCGGCTCGTTCGACTCCGTCGAGGACGATGAGGCAGTCGCCGCTGGTGGAGACGGCCGCCATCAGGGCGGCGATCGGGTCTTCGGTGTCATCGAGGCCGTTCGACGTCAGAGCCGCCGCGCAGTCGGCCTGCAGCGTCCGCCGGTCCCCGGCGCGGAGCCAGAAGACCGTCCGGTCACTGCCTCGAGCAACCGCACGTGCGACCGCGGACTTGCCGTTCCCTGGGCCCCCGACGACGACACACCGCGCGTGCTGGTCGAGAGCGATCCGCACGGCGCCCTCGGCGGTTGGCCGCTCCTGGTAGTGGCCGCCGCCCTCCCGGTCGTTCTTCCGGAGTCCGAAGCCCTGGAGTCCACGACCCTGCTCGGAGGGCCCGTGTCCTCGTCGGCCGCCGTCGTGATCGGGGTGCCCAGAGGGGTCGACGGGGAGGGGGGTCAGTTGCGCGAGGAGGAGCGCGGGCAGCAGCGGGCTGCCGCTCTTCCGTGCGTCGCGCCGGAGGCGGAGGTCGAGCGCGTCGGCGAAGTCGTTCCCGAACCGATGGAGGTCGAGCGCACCGAGCTCGAGTCCCTCGGTCGCGCGGACGACCCGGCGGACGACCTCGGCCCATCGCGGTCGCGCGTGGCCGAGTCCGTGCCGTGTGACCGTCTCCGAGAAGAACAGCTCCTCGGGGCGTCCGGCCGCGAGGACCGCTTCGGAGATGACCGTGGCCATGGCGGAGGCGTCGCGCAGCTGCTCGGCGGCAGCGTCCTCCACCGCGTCGACGATGCACGGAGTCAGGGCGCGTCCGAGGGCTCCCCGACTGAGACTGGTGCGCACCAGACCGGTCGCCGCCGTCGCGAGACCCTTCCCCGCGGCCCCCGCCGCCACTTCCAACACGTCCTCACGGTATCGCGGGTCGGTCCCGTCCCGGCCCGAGGTGACAGGATCGAGTCGTGTCGTCGATCAGCGCAGAGCCGACTCCGGAAGCGCCGGTGCCCGCCGCCCTCAGCGCGGTGATCGAAGGTCGCCCGGCCGTCCCCGTCTGGGTGAACGAGATCGGCGGCATGACCTTCCGCATCGGCGGTGACGGCAGCGTCGGCATCGCCGAGGAGTACGTCAAGTGGGTACCGACTCGCTACGCCGCGTGGATCGCCGACGAGGCAGCCCGACTGGCGTGGGCAGGGCGGTGGCTCCGCGTGCCGGAGGTCCTCGACCACGACGCCGACGAGGACGGCGCCTGGCTCCGGACCCGGGCGCTCCCGGGATGGAGCGCCGTCGACCCCCGCTGGCGCGACGAGCCCCGCACGGCGGTGGTCGCCGTGGCCGAGGGTCTCCGGGCCCTGCATGACACCCTGCCCGTCGAGGACTGCCCGTTCACGTGGTCGACCGCCGACCGTGCTGCGCGAGCCGCTGCCGTCGGTGCCGATCCCGCAGCGCTCGGCCCCGAACCGCCCACCGACCGGATCGTGGTGTGCCACGGCGACCCCTGCACGCCGAACACCCTGATCGGAGCGGACCGTCGCTGGTACGGCCACGTGGACCTCGGGGCGCTCGGGGTCGCCGACCGCTGGGCCGACATCGCCGTGGCGACGATGGCGCTCGGGTGGAACCACGGTCCGGGGTGGGAGCAGCTGTTCCACGAGGCGTACGGCGTCCCGTTCGACCCCGAGCGCACCGCCTGGTACCGGGCGCTCTGGGACCTCGACGACGACGGGGTCTAGAACCCCACGCCGCGCGCCGCCATGAACGACACCGGATTGGTCGTCCCGCCGCCGACGTGGGTCTCGTAGTGCAGGTGGCACCCGGTCGAGTTGCCGGTGGACCCGACCAGTGCCACGAGCGTGCCCGCTGCGACCTGCTGGCCCTTCGTCACGCGGAACCCGCCGTTGACGATGTGTCCGTAGGCGCTCTTCACCCCGTTGCCGTGGTTGATCCGCACGTAGTTGCCGTACCCGCTGTACCAGCCGACGTACTCGACGGTGCCGGCCGACGCAGCGACGATGGCCGACGAGCAGGCGCTGCCGAGGTCGATGCCGTCGTGGAAGCTCGTCGCGCCGGTGATCGGGTGCACCCGCGTGCCGTACGAGCTGGTGATCCGACCGCCGGCGGGCCGGACCCACCCCGTGCCGGAACCGGAGCCGACGGAACCGCCGCCCCCGCCGCCGCCACCGGAACCACCGGAGGCGGCGCGTGCCGCCGCCGCTCGTGCCGCGGCCTCGGCGGCCTCGCGCGCCGCACGTTCCGCGGCGGCCTTGCGCTCCGCCTCGCCCTTGGCGAACTCGGCTTCGGTCCGGACGCGACCCGACTTGAGGGTGGCGAGCTGGGCCTCCAGTCGGGCGCGGTTGTCCTGCTGCTCGTCGTACGCGGCCTGCGCTCGGTCGGACGCGGCCTGTGCCGCGGCCATGCGCTCCTCGGCCGCCTTCGCGAGCTCGGCCAGCGCCTCGGCCGCACGGTCCGCCTGGCTGGAGAGTGCGCGGGCGACGGCGGCGTCGGTGGTCGCGACGGTCTCGACGCGTTCCGCCTGCTCCGACAGCTTGCTCAGGGCGCCGAGGTCGTACAACAGGTCGCGGGTGTCGTCGCCACCGGCGAGCACACTCGTCGTGACGTCCGCGCCGCCGGACCTGGCCATCTGCGCCGCGAACTGTCCGGCCTGCGCGGCGCTCTCCTCGGCGACCTTCGCGTGTTCCTCGGCGTCGGTGCGGAGGGCCTGCTCCTTCTCGGCCGCTCGTTGGGCCTTGCGCTGCGCGTCGCCGTACTCGTTGCCGCGCGCCTCTGCCTCGGCCGCGGCGGTGTCTGCTTCCGTCCCCAACCGCCCGATCAGCCCCTCGATGTCGGAGATCTGGTTGTTCTTGGCGGCTTCCTGCCCACGGGCGGCGAGGACGTCGTCCCACGAGGGGTAGGTGGCCGCCGACGCCGGGGGAGCATCGAGCACCAGCGTGCCGGTGAGACCGAGCAGGGCGAACCCCGTCACGACCAGGCGCAGACGCAGGGCGGCAACGGAGTGCGTGGGGCGGGGGGCAGAGCGAGTCATCGTGCACGAGCCTATACATCCGTACAGGCTCGACGAGGACCCGACGCTCCGGCTGTGGAGAACTGCGACGCGGAGGAACGGGTGTGGAGGAGCTCAGAACCCCCGCTCGCGCAGGATCGCCTCCGCGCTGCCGACCACGTCCTCCCGCAGCCGCGCCGCACCGGCGGTGCCCGCGTAGTCCCAGATGTCGAACCCCGTGCAGTGCGTGACCGACGCCGGGGCACCGAGCGAGTCCTCGACCGGCGTCGACCAGACGTCCCCGGAGCCGACCACGACGAACGTCGGCTCGGCCCCGCGGTACGCGCCGAGGTCCACCAGCCACGGGTACGTGCGGAACGTGTCACGGACCTGCAGCAGTCCGATGTTGGTCGAGCTGTACGCGGCGAGCGGTCGCACCGTCCAGTACTGCCCGACCCCGACGACGTCGCGGCCGTCCGCCCAGCGGTCCAGGCACGACGCCGGGGTGTAGGCTGCGGTCCGGACCGCGCGGAGGGTCGACGGGGCGAGGGCGACGCCGGCGGCGACGACCACGGCCGCCCCGATCGCGAGCGCGACGCGGACGCCGCGGAGCGGCCGGTGCACCTGGGTGCGGCGGACCGTGGTGCGGACCAGCTCGCAGACCGCGACGAGGGCCGTGAGCGGCGCGACGACGACGGGCTCCAGGTACCGCGGGGTGGCCGACCCGGCGACGACGACCCCGATCGACACGGCGACGATCGTCACGAGCGGGAGCACGGACGCCACGAGCACGGTGCGCGACGTCCGGACGCGCCAGCCCCAGACGGTGCCGCCGACGCTCAGGAGCACCCCGACGAACATCAGCAGGAGCCCGGCGTCCCCGAGGGCGGTCCCGGCGCGGACGTCGGTGAGGGACGCGAAGAAGCCGAGTGTCCGACCCGCCAGTTCCGGGTGCACGTAGGTCGACGGGTCCAACGAGACGAACGGCCCGAGCGGGATCCGGACGAGGTACCCGACGAGGGCGCCGCCGACCACGACCGCCGACAGCCAGAGCGCCGGCCGCCACGGCACCCGCCGGGCGAGCCCGAGGAGCAGCAGCGTGACGACCACCGGGGCGCCGGACCACGGGACGTAGAGCGGGTTCGACGCCGTCGTGCACGCCGCGACCAGCCCGAGCGTGACCAGCACCACGGGCGACGCACGACCGACGCGGATCCCCCGCAGCACGAGCGCAGCGGTGGCGAGGAGCGCCAGCACGACCCCGTAGTAGTACGTCGTGGTGAGCAGGAGCGAGGCCAGCTCGAGCGAGGTCGCCGTCGCGGTGGACTCGGTGAGGACGAGGAGCGTCAGGAACCCCACCGCGAGCGCGGCCACGGCGATGCGTGCCGACCGTCGAGCGGACGGCATGAGCTCGTTCGCGACCGCCCGCAGCAGTGCGTACACCGCCACCATGACCAGCACGCCGTTGAGTGCCAGCGCCTGCTGCGGCGAGCCGGTGACGAGGGAACAGACCAGGTAGACCGGCAGCTCCGGGAAGAAGAAGAGCGCCGGCGACATCGCCCACTCGAACGGCTGCCCGAGCTGGATCGACCGGACGACCATCGGCAGCAGGACCGAGTCGCCGTCGTACCAGAGCAGGGCCACGCGGGCCGTGGCGAGCACGTGCCGCAGCGCGATCACGGCGAGCGTGACGGCGACGAGCGCCCCGAGCGCCTCGCGGCCGACCGCGCCGCCCACCCGACGCAGTCGGGCCGTCCCGACGCGGTCGCGCGGCGGTGCATCGAGGGACATACCCGGAGCGTACCGACGCCGACCCGGCGTGAGCGGCGAGGTCGCCTGATCGTCCACGCAGACTGGATGAGCGCCGCGGGGCCTCGACCGGCTACCCTTGAGCGCTGTGACGGACGCGCGCGAGCAGTTGATCGACCACATCACGGCCGAGGCCGTGTTCCACGGCGACTTCACGCTGACCAGCGGCAAGAAGGCGACGTACTACATCGACCTCCGCAAGGTCAGCCTGGACCACCGCGTCGCCCCGCTCATCGGGCAGGTCATGACCGACCTCATCGCCCAGGTCCCCGACGTCTCCGCGGTCGGCGGCCTGACCATGGGCGCCGACCCGATCGCGAGTGCGGTCCTGCACCAGGCCGCGGCGCGTGGCGGCACGTACGACGCCTTCGTCGTCCGCAAGGAGCCGAAGGACCACGGCCGCGGCAAGCAGGTGGAGGGCCCCGACCTCCGCGGCAAGCGCGTCGTCGTCCTCGAGGACACCTCCACCACCGGTGGATCGCCGCTCAAGGCAGCGGAGGCGCTCGAGCGCGAGGGCGCGATCGTCGCGGCCGTCGCCGTGGTCGTCGACCGCGACACCGGCGCGAAGGAGAAGATCGAGGCCGCCGGGTACCCGTACTTCGCCGCGATCGGCCTGGCCGACCTGGGGTTGTCCGCGTGACCGAGGAGCGTCCGGACGGCGCGCACGAGCCCGACCAGACCGGCGGTCCCGACAGCGGGAGCGACGGACTGGAGGCTCGTCCCGCGTCCGCCCCGGACGCTCGGTTCCCGGGGCTCCGCAGTGCCGCCGACATCTTCGGTGCTCCGAGGAAGCCCGACGAGTGGCCCTCCCGCCGCGAGCGGCGGGAGGCCGAACGCGCCGCCGCCGAGACCGGCGCACCGCTGCCGGAGCCGTTCGTCCCCGACGAGCAGGCCCCGGTGCCGCCGGCGCCGGACGCGGAGTCGCCGGTGGCGGACGCAGCGTCGCCCCGCCCGGACGCGCAATCGTCCCGCCCGGACGCGCAATCGTCCCGCCCTGACGCGACGACGCCGCCTGCGTCGATGCCCGCACCGCCGCCCGCACGGCCGACCCCGCAGGACGACGGTGCCACGCAGGCGATCTCGATGCCCGAGGAGCTCGCTGCGCCGTCCCGTCCGGCGCCGCCCACGTCCGACCCCGACCGCTCGCTGCTCGGGTCCCGCATCCCACCGGCATCGGCCGTCCCGCCGAACTCCACCGCGCCGCACCCGAGCTCGATCCAGCTGCCCACGGCGCAGGCGCACCGCGACCAGCGTGCCGCCGAGACCCGGGCGATCGAGGACGAGCGTCGCCGCCTCGACCCGCGCGGCGAGGGGCGCGACGACGTCGACTGGCTCGGCCGCGCCACCGGGTCCACGCCGACCAGGAACGACGCCGCTCCCTCGCAGCCGGTCGGTGTCGAGGGCGTGCTCCCGTCGAGCACCGAACCCCCGAGCTTCACGGACCTGCTCCGTGTCCAGGGCGGCGACCTCCAGGGCCGTCCGGCGCCGGCGCGTCCGTTCGACTGGGCGGTGCACGACGACGAGACCGGCGAGGTCCCGACGACGCTGACCAGCGACTCGTTCGACACCACCGCGCTCGGCGCCGGGGCGTGGCACATCGCGGACGACGACGAGGCCGACGTGGTGTCCGACGAGCTGCCCGTGGCGAGCATCGCGGACACGACGGCCGACACCACGGCCGATGCCCCGACGACCGCGCTGCCGGTCCCGGAGACGGTCGACGCCGCCGACGGCGCGAGCTGGTCCCTGGCCGACGAGGCCGCCAGGACCGGCGAGGTGTTCCCCGGCGACACGATGGACGACCCGGCTGACGACACCGCCGGGCACGGCGACGCCGGCCGCACCGACGCTCCGGTGGTCGACGAGACGCCGGCGCCGCGGGACGTGGACGCCCCGACCACCGCGTTCGACGCCCCGGTCGCAGCGGCAGCGACCTCGGCGGCGACTCCGGCACCGACCCCGTGGTGGGCCGAGCCCGAGTCGACGGTCCCGCCGGCGGTGCCGCCCCTCGTCGAGCCGGCAGCGCCGGCCGAGCACGGTTCCCCGGAGCACCTGCCGCCGGCGGTCGGCCCGGACTTCGAGGCGCTGCTCGGCGGCCACGACGACCACGACGAGTGGACGCCGGCGCCGGCGACCGATGCCGCGCCGGTCCTCCCGCGCTCGGCTCCGGAGGACCTCGACCAGTCCGAGTGGCACGGTCGCGAGACGAGCGACACGAGCGTCATCAAGGACCTCTTCGGCACCCAGGCCGTCGACCAGCTCGGCTCGAGCGGCTACGACCCGAACGACACCGGCACACGGATGATGCCCGCGTCGGCGATGCCGGCGCACACCCCCGCGGCGGGACGGGCTCCGTCCGCGGCCGGAGGACCCGTCGGAAGCACCTCCGACCGGGGCGGCCTGATCAACGACGGCTTCGCGCGCCTGCGTGGTCAGGGCACCCGTGGCAAGCAGCTGCTGTTCGGCGGCGCGATCGCGATCATCGTCGTGATGCTCGTCGCCGTCTTCCTGCTGACACGGTGGATCATCGGCAACAACATCGAGGAGAAGACCGTCCCGCCGACGAAGTCGCCCGCTGCGGCATCGGCGCAGGTCAGCACCGAGCCGTCGGCCGGACCCTCGGCGCCCGTCACGGCCGCGGCAGCGCCGACGATCACGTTCGCCTCGTCACCCGCGGCACCGGGGCAGCACCCCTGGTACGAGCTCGCGGGCGGGGAGTGCCTGACGCCGTTCGACAGTGCCTGGGCGCAGGAGTTCACCGTCGTGGACTGCGGCACCGAGCACACCGCACAGCTCACCGCACGCGGCACGATCGAGGGCGACACGTTCCCCGGCGCGGAGGCCGTGCAGACCCAGGCGGCGACCCAGTGCCAGTCCGCCGCCGGACTCGACCTGACCGGCGCCGCGAAGTACGGCGACGTCCAGGTGCAGGGCGTGTACCCGCCCGACCAGGCCTCGTGGGACCAGGGCGACCGCTTCTGGTCGTGCTTCGTCACCCGCTCCGGCGGCGGCGCGCTGACGGGTTCGCTCGCCCCGACGGCGTAGCGCACCCGCGCGCCGCCCCACCCGCGCCGCCCCACCCGCGCGGAGCCTCGTCCGCGCGCCGCTCCGTTCGCGCAGAGTCGACGCAGAACGACGGGGTCGCTGTCGTACGACAACGACCCCGTCGTTCCGAGTCGACCCTCAAGGGGTGGAGGGCCCGACCCCTACGCGTGGACCTTCGACGACACCTCGTCGAGCGTCACCAGCTCGTCGTCCGTGAGCTCGAGCTCCGCCGACGCGACGAGTGCCGGCAGCTGCTCGGTGTTCCGTGCCGACGCGATCGGCGCCACGACGTCCGGCTGGGCCTGCAGCCACGCGAGCGCGACCGTGGCGATCTCGGCGTCGTGCGCGGCGGCGATCTCCGACAGCGCGTCGACGACGGCGAGTCCGGCGTCCGAGAAGTACCCGCTCACCTGGCCCTCGCGGTCCTTCCCGGCGAAGTCCTCCTTCGTCCGGTACTTCCCCGTCAGGAACCCGGCGGCCAGGGCGAAGTACGGCACGACGCCGAGGTGCTCCGACGCCGCGAGCGGTGCGATGTCCGTCTCGTAGGGCTGCCGCGTCACGAGGTTGAAGTGCGGCTGGATCGCGACGGGCAGCGCCAGGTCGTTCTCCTTCGCGATGCGGATCCACTCCGCGGCGCGGTCCTTCGAGTAGTTCGAGATCGCCGTGTACCGGACGATGCCGTCGCGCACGAGCTGGTCGAACGCGCGGACGGTCTCCTCGAGTGGGGTGTCCTGGTCGTCGAAGTGCGCGTAGTAGAGGTCGATGCGATCCGTGCCGAGGCGCTGCAGGCTGGCACGTGCGGCCTTCGCGACGGTCTCGGCGCCGAGGCCCTGGAACGCCGGGTGCTGCGAGCCCTTCGTGGCGATCACCACGTCGTCGCGCTTGCCGGACTTCGCCAACCACGAGCCGATGACGGTCTCGGACTCGCCGCCGGAGTTGCCCGGCGCCCAGGCCGAGTAGACGTCGGCGGTGTCGATGAAGTCGCCGCCGGCACCGGTGTAGGCGTCGAGCACCTGGTGCGAGGTGGCCTCGTCGGCCGTCCAGCCGAAGACGTTGCCGCCGAGGGCGAGGGGGAAAACGGTGAGGTCGCTTGATCCGATGCGGGGCATGGGGGTCCTTTCGTGGTGGAACGATCCGACCTGTCCACGCTAGGCCGGTGCGCTTGACAACGTCGTCATGCTCGACTGTGGTGGAGGGGACATGCCGACGCTCGCCTCGTACCTCGCCGATCCCCGACCGATGGTGCGGCTGCGTGCCGTGATGGCCGCCGGTACCGAGCCGTCGCCGGACGAGCTCGAGCTCCTCGTCGAGCAGTGCGCTGTCGAGCCGGACCTGCAGGTGCGGGAGATGCTCACGTGGGCGCTCATCCGCCTCCCGGCCGAGGTCGTCGTGCCGCGACTGCTCCGGGAGCTCGACCGGCCGGAGCCGCAGGCACGCAGCCAAGCACTACACACCCTGTCGAAGCTGCACGACTCCGCCGTGTACCCGCAGGTCGCCGAGCGGCTCACCGACATCGACCCCGGCGTCGTCCGGACGGCCTGGCGCGCAGCCGTGGTGCTCGCGCCGGCGGAGGACCGTCCCGACCTCGCCCGCACGCTCGCCGTGCAGCTCGGCCACGGGGACCGCGAGACCCGCCTTGCCCTGAGCCGCGCGCTCGTCGGGCTGGGTGCCGAGACGATCGCGCCGGTGCTCGCCGCGGCCGCCACGCACCGCACCGAGGCCGTCCGCGAGCACGCCGCCGACACGGAGCGGCTGCTGCACGACCCGGACGCCGGGTCGGCGCTGGCGCGCGAGCGCGCCCGACGCGAGGTCGCGCTCGGCCGCACCCGCTCCGCCAAGGGCTGACGCGACCGTCCGGCGCAGCCGGACGACAGATGCGCAGGCGGGCGCGTGCGCAGACGTCGCTGCGGTGCGCACGGTGCGGACGGGAGGCCCGTGGCGGGGCCGACCCGAGCCTCCAGTCCGGTGCCGCGCGGTTCCGGGGCGGACGCACCAGTCCTCGGATTCGGGTCGCCGAACAGGGCGGATCGGCTTGCGCGTGCGGATCGGAGCGCGCCACAGTGGGTGTCGAAGGGGAGTAGCTCCCAGCGCGCGCATCGACACACTGGCCATCAGGACGATCGGCCCGGTGCGCCACCCCGACCGGTCCCACGCCGGTCCGGGCGAGCGAGACCTTCGGCCGTTCCGCCATGGCCGAAGCGCTCCCGAGCCGCGTCATGGCTCGACCACGAGGACACCATGACGAACACCCTGACCCCCGCACCGGCAGCTCCGCCGGCAGCGCGGATGAGCGCCAGTGCCTGGGGACGCATCGCGATCTGCATCGCGATCGCCCTCCCCGCCGTGGTCTTCCGCATCGGTGGCCTCGCACCGAGCCCCGTCGTCGACCTGCTCGTCTTCGGTGCCGCGGTCGTCGCGGCGTCGTTCCTGCTCGCCTGGGCCGCCGAGGCCGCACAGAAGGACATCTCCGGCGCGCTCGCCATCGCGATCCTCGCGCTCATCGCCGTGCTGCCCGAGTACGCCGTCGACCTGTACTACGCGTTCCGGTCCGGCCACGACCCGTCGTACGAGCAGTTCGCGGCGGCGAACATGACCGGCTCGAACCGGCTGCTGCTCGGGTTCGGCTGGCCTCTCGTCGTGGTCATCTCGTTGCTCGTCGCGCGGCGGTTCGTCCGCGCCGGGTCGATGCCGCCCGTCGCGACGAAGGTGCTCCAGCTCGAGCGGTCGTCGCGTCTGGACATCGGCTTCCTGGCGCTGCTGGCGCTCGTCGCGTTCCTCATCCCGCTGATGGGTTCCATCCCGATGTGGTTCGGGTTCGTGCTGCTCGCCGCGTTCGTCGCGTACCTCTGGCGGGCGTCGAAGGTGTCCGACGACCCGGACGACGACGACGAGGAGCTCGTCGGCATGGCGGGCAACATCGCGTCGATGCCGCAGCGTGCACGCCGGTGGACGATCGTGGCGCTGTTCGTCGTCGCGGCGGCCGTCATCCTGTCGTCGGCGGAGCCCTTCGCGGACGCCCTCGTCGAGTCCGGGAGGGCCCTCGGGATCGACAGCTACTTCCTCGTGCAGTGGCTCGCGCCGCTCGCGACCGAGGCGCCGGAGTTCATCGTCGCGGCGCTGTTCGCGCTCCGGGGCATGGGCGGCGCGGCGATCGGTACGCTCATCGCGTCGAAGGTCAACCAGTGGTCGCTGCTCGTCGGGTCGCTGCCGATCGCGCACGTGCTCGGTGGGGGCACCACGGGCGGGCTGCCGCTCGACTCCCGGCAGGTCGAGGAGTTCATGCTGACCGCGTCGCAGACCCTGCTCGGGGTGGCGATCATCATCGCGCTGCGCTTCCACCGCTGGTCGGCGATCGCGCTCGCGGCGCTGTTCGCGGTGCAGTTCCTCGTGACGGACACGAGCGGGCGGTGGGTGTTGAGCGTCGTGCACCTCGTCGCGGCCCTCGTGGTGTTCTGGATCAACCGGCGGGACATCCTCCCGACGCTCGCGGCCCCGTTCCGCCGGGCGTCGTCCGAGGTTCCGGTCGAGCGTTCGGTCGTGGGTCCCGTCGAGCGTCCCGTCGAGGTTCCGTAGTTAAGGCATCTCGGCGGGGCTGCAGCGCGAGTCGTGGAACCTCCGCGGACCTGAGCGGCGAGTTGTGGAACCTCGAGAGGCGACCAGGCAGCGCGGGACCAGGCAGCGCGGGACCAGGCGCGGGACCAGGCAGCGCGGGGCCACGGCGGCGCGGCAGCGCGGGGCCCGGCGGCACCGCGGGCAGCGCTCCCGAGCGTCAGTCGCCGTCGGGAGCGAGCCAGATCGCGCCGGCGGCGGCAGCGGGCAGGTCGACGAGCGACTCCGTGCCGTCGGCCGAACGCCGAGCGACGGCGATCACCCCCGCGTAGTCCCGCACCTGCTCCACACGCAGGTGGGTCCCGAGCCCGACACCGAGCTCGTCGAAGTACCGCAGCAGCGAGGGGTCGTCGTCCGAGACCCGGTCGACGGTGCCGCACGCTCCCGGCTCGATCGTCCCGAGGAGCGCTCCGGGGGAGTCCGGCAGCGAGCCGTCGGCGCGGGGGATCGGGTCGCCGTGCGGGTCGTGCGTGGGATGCCCGAGGTCGGCGTCCACCCGGTCGAGGAACGTCTCCGACACGGCGTGCTCGAGCGCCTCGGCCTCGGTGTGCACCTCGTCCCACGTGTAGCCGAGCCGCGACACCAGGAACGACTCGATGAGCCGGTGCCGGCGGACCATCGCCACGGCGACCTGGCGACCGAGCGGGGTGAGCACGACGCCGTAGTACGGGGTGTGCTCGATGAGGCCGTCACGGTCGAGCTTCCGGAGGTTGCCGGACACCGTCGAGGCCGAGACCTTCAGCGCGGCGGCGATGTCCCGGGTCGCGAGGCCGTCGTCCCCACGCTCCTGGGCCTTCCACACGAGTTTGACGTAGTCCTCCGCCATGGTCGAGAGCGAAGGGAGGCGCATGTGTCAATGGTACAAACAGGCATGCCGACGAACCGACGCCGCTGGCCCGTCCCGCCGTCCCTGCTGATCGGCCTCGCGCCCCTCGTGGCGTTCGCCGGCGTCAGCGCCTGGCGTTCCCGCCCGAGCGACGACTACCCGACGCTCGGCACCACGGTCGACAGTGTCGTCCGCTCGCTGCTCGTCCCCGAGGGCATCGCGGCGCTGGCGCTCGCCGTCCTCGTCACGGCGCTCGGCTGGTGGCGGATCGCGACGGTCGACACGGAGCGCGGCCGCCCCCGCTGGACGTGGATCGCCCCCGCGCTGATCCTGGTCGTCTGCCTCGTGCGGCTGCCCCTGGTCGACTGGGGTGCGCTGCCCTGGCACTACTTCCCGCTGCTCGCCATCGGCGTGCTCTTCGTCGGCGTCTTCGAGGAGCTCCTGACCCGCGGCGTCCTGCTCGTGGGGCTCCGCCGCCGGCTGCCGGAGTTCGGCGTGTGGATCGGCTCCTGCGTGCTGTTCGGGCTGCTGCACCTGCTCAACGTCCTCGCGGGCGCCGGGGTCGGGCCGACGCTGATCCAGGTCGTGTTCGCGGCGTCCTTCGGGTCGACGCTGTACCTCGCTCGACGCCTGACCGGGAACCTGCTCGCCCCCGTGCTGCTCCACGCGCTGTGGGACTTCGGCTCGATCGCGGTGTCGGCAACCTCCCGCCAGGGCTTCGACGACGTCGTCGTGGTCGGGACCATCGGACTGTTCGCGTTCGCGGTGCTCGCGCTCGGCGTGGTGGCCGGCGGTGTGGTGGCGTGGCGCGACGACCGCCCCCGACGCCTGCGCCGGCGGTGGCGCGACGTGCCGCGCAACGAGGTCGCCGGGACCGCAGCCGACCTGCGAGTCCCCACAGACACTCCGGCCGGTTCACGCAGCTGACGGCAACCGTTCTCCTGACCGACACCGGGCCTCCTTACCGTCGCTGCGATCCCAGCCGGAACGCCGGCCGGTCCACAGGAAGGAGCGCCGCCCCGCCCGGGGCGGCAACCACGCATGCGCACATCCGCACGCGCCATGGCCACGGGGGTGACGGTCGCAGCGATCGCGACGTCCCTGGTCATCGGCAACCCCCTCACGGCGAACGCCGCGGGGTACCCCAGCGACGACGCCAAGCCCGACCTCATCTCCCTGCTGAGCGGCTACGACTCCTTCTGGAAGTCCAGCGGCAGCAACGACCTGCACGGCACGGTCGTCAGCGGTGCCACGCTCGCCCAGAACGACGAGCTGACCAGCTGGATCAACCAGAACGCCACGAAGGCGCAGCAGTTCACGGCGCTCCAGGACTCCGAGTACAAGAACGACCCGACCGGCTACGACCAGTCCTCGACGGTCGGTCAGGGCCTCGGCGACGCCCTCGAGAAGATCTACCTGCAGGGTCGACAGAGCGGTGCCCTGCCGCTGACCGAGGCGCTCATCAACAGCAACACGGGCACGACCGGCGCGTACGTCAGCACCGGCGCCGCGAAGACGCACTTCAGCTACCCGCGTCCGTACCTGCCGACGGACCCGGCGGCGACGCTGCCCGCCGGCGACGACCAGGCGTCGTGCAACCCGGCGACCGTGAACGCCTCCTCGCTCGCGGGCAACCGCACGGGCAAGGCGTGGGCGGACGCGAAGGGCAACCTGACGATCACGCGCGTGCCGGTCCAGACCGACACCACGCACGAGTTCTCGCCGAGCGACGTCGTGCTCGACGCGGGCTACGGCACCAAGGGCATCTGCCAGGGCGGCTCGTACCCGAGCGGCCACACCACGACGGCGTACCAGGCCGGCATCACCCTCGCCACGCTCGTCCCCGAGCTCGCGCCGGAGATCCTCGCCCGCGCGTCCGAGAACGGCAACGACCGCATCGTCCTCGGCGTGCACTACCCGCTCGACATCATGGGTGGTCGCATGGACGGCGAGGCAGCCCTGGCCGCCCGCTGGTCGGACACGCAGTTCCGCACCCAGGTCCTCGAGCCGGCCCGCGCCGAGCTGACGAAGTACCTCGAGGCGCAGTGCGGCAACACCCTGGCGAACTGCATCGCAGCCGAGAAGCCGTACCAGAACGACCCGTACGGCGGGAAGGCCATGCCCGGCGGGACCGCGCAGGTCGTCACCGACCGCGCCTCGGCCGTGGAGGTCTACCGCGAGCGCATGGACTACGGCTTCGCGAAGACCGGCGCGACCGGCCTCGCCCCGAGCGTCCCGACCGGCGCCGAGAACCTGCTGCTCAGCACGTTCCCGACCCTGACCGACGCGCAGCGCACCGCCGTGCTGGCCCAGACCGAGATCGCCTCCGGTGACCCGCTCGACCAGTCCGGCACCGCGAACGGCTCGTGGGAGCGCCTCGACCTCGCCGCGGCCACCAGCGCGACGGTCCACGTCGCAGCCGACGGCTCGGTGAAGGTCGTCGCGACGGGCGGGACCGCGAAGGTCGTGTCCGGCGTGCTCACCGCCCCGAACGGCACCACCGTGCGGGCCGGGTCGCAGCTGGCCCTCGCCGCCACCGGCCTGACCGCCGGAGCGACGTACCAGGTCGTGCTCCACAGCGACCCGACGGTCGTCGGCACGCTCACCGCCGACGCGACCGGCGCCGCCACCGGCAGCGTCACGGTCCCCGCCGGCACCACGGCCGGTGCGCACACCGTCGACCTGGTCGACGCGACCGGTGCGTCGGCGCTCGTCGACCCGCTCGCGATCACCGTGACCGCGGCACCCGTCACCGGGACCGGCACCACCCCGGGTACGACCACTGCCCCGACCGGCATCCACCTGCCCGTCGTCAGCGGCTGAGTCACCCCACCGCGGCCGGCCGACGCCCCGTGCGTCGGCCGGCCACACCCGTCCCGGTTCCGGCCACCCGGACTGGAGGCTCGGCTCGCCGCCGCCACGGACCCCACGTCCGGCTCGGCTCGCCCCGCCACGGACCCCACGTCCGACTCGGCACACCCTCCGTCCGCCCCACCGTTGAGGAAGACCCCGTGCAGAAGCGCACTCTCTGGACCTCCGTCGGCATCGCCGCCGTGGCCGTCGCCGCCGCCGGCGCGATCGCCGTCCCGCTGCTCGGGAGCGCCTCCGGAACGCCGCACACCGCGGCGGCACCGCCGACGCCGAGCGCCACGGCGACCGCCCCCGCGGTGCCGTCCGTCAGCGCCCAGGCCCTCGCCGCGCTCCCCGAGGCGCAGTACTCCGCCGTCGTCCCCGGCCTGATGCCGTTCGCCGAGACCGTCACACACGACACCGTGTTTCACCTCCGCTCCGACGCCCCGCTCTTCGGTGCCGACCGGACGACGCCCGTCGCCCGGTTCGCCGCGCAGGACTTCCTCCAGCAGCCGAGCACGGTGGTCGGGCTCCGCCGTGAGGGAGCCTGGGAGCTCGTGCTGACCCCGGCACGGCAGCAGCTCCCCTCCGCCGCGGGCGCATCGGGTGCCGCGGCGCAGACGTCGGCGTGGGTGCCGGTCGCCGCGCTCGAGGAGACCGCGACACCGACCTCCCGCGTGGTCATCTCGACGAAGGACCAGCGCGTGTCGATCGTCACCGCGTCCGGCACCGTGCAGCAGTCCTTCGCCGCCGGCGTCGGCACGGCGGACACCCCGACGCCGACCGGGGTCACCGGCTACCTCGAGCAGCGCTACGTGGACCCGACGCAGGGCACCGGGACGCACCCGATCCAGCTGACCTCGCTGCACTCCGCCGCGGCGGACGAGCCGTACGGCGGCCACGACGGCGGCCTCATCGGCGTGCACTGGAACGCCGACACCTCGGGTGCGGTGTCGCACGGCTGCGTCCGCCTCGACGCCCAGGCCGTGGCGGCGATCGACGCCCTGCCGCTCGGCACCCTCGTCACCGTGGAGTGACCCCGCCGCACGCGCGTCGCGCGGTTCGCCGGAGTGCTCCCTCCCCGGTTCGCACCCCTGCACGGACATCGCGCCCCGTCGACCCGGGGCGCGATGTCCGTGGCGGGGTGCGACGTCGAGGTGACGGGGGTGTCAGCGCCGGTGGGCGACGGCGAACACCCTCCGGAAGGGGTAGACGGTCCCGTGTCGAGAAGCCGGGTACGCCTGACGCAGGCGCTCGGCGTACGCGGCCTCGAACGCGGCGGTCGTCGCCCCCGTGGGGTCGGCCTGGTCGAGCGCCGCCAGGGCCGGCCGCAGCCCGGTGCCGCGGACCCAGGCGAGCACCGGGTCCTCGCCGGGGAGCAGCTGCATGTACGTCGTCTCCCACGCGGTCGTCGCGAACCCGGCGTCCTCGAACAGGTCGAGGTACGCGGCCGGGTCGAGCACCGGGTCCGCGCGGAGGACCCCGTCGAGCGCGGCCGCCCACGGGCCCTCGGCAGCGACGGCACGCATCAGGGCGTGCGAGGGGGAGTCGAAGTTCCCCGGGACCTGCATCGCGAACCAGGAACCCGACGGCATCGCGGCGAGCCACCCGGGGAGCAGCTCGACGTGCGACGGGACCCACTGGAGCGCGGCGTTCGTCACGACGACGTCGTCCTCGGCGGTCGGTGTCCAGTCCTCGATCGCGCCCTGTTCGAACGACAGGTTCGGGAGGCGCTCGGCCGAGGGTGCCGCCTCCGCCAACATCTCCGCCGAGGAGTCCACCCCGATCACGTGCGCCGACGGCCAGCGTTCGGCGAGGGTGGCGGTGAGGGCCCCGGGACCGCAGCCGAGGTCGACGACGCGACGGGGAGCCTCCAGGCCGACCTGGGCGACCAGGTCGTGGAAGGGACGCGACCGCTCGTCGCGGAACGCGGCGTACCGGGTCGGGTCCCAGCGCATGGTCACATCTCCACTTCGATGGGCTCCGTGCGCACGAGCTCGTGGACGCCGGAGATCACCTCGCTGGGGCGGAACGGGTAGCGGTCGATCTCGGCCTGGTCGCTGATGCCCGTCATGACCAGCACGGTGTGCAGACCTGCCTCGATGCCGGCCTGCACGTCGGTGTCCATGCGGTCGCCGATCATGCCGGTGTTCTCGGAGTGCGCGCCGATCCGGTTCATCGCGGAGCGGAACATCATCGGGTTCGGCTTGCCGACCACGTAGGGGTGCTTCCCCGTGGCCTTCTCGATCATCGCGGCGATCGCCCCGGTCGCCGGAAGGACGCCCTCGGCGCTCGGGCCGGTCGCGTCCGGGTTCGTGACGATGAAGCGGGCGCCGTCGCGGATCAGGCGGACGGCCTTCGTGATCGCCTCGAACGAGTAGTTGCGGGTCTCCCCGACGACGACGTAGTCGGGGGCGGTCTCGGTCATGATGAAGCCGGCCTCGTGCAGCGCGGTGGTCATACCCGCCTCGCCGATGACGAACGCGGAGCCGCCGGGCATCTGCGAGCGGCAGAAGTCGGCGGTCGCCAGGGCGCTCGTCCAGATGCGGTCCTCGGGCACCTCGATGCCGGACCAGCGCAGTCGCGCACTCAGGTCACGCGGCGTGAAGATCGAGTTGTTCGTCAGCACGAGGAACTCCGTGCCCTCGTCGAGCCACTGCTGGATCAGCTCGGGTGCGCCCGGGAGTGCCTGGTTCTCGTGGACGAGTACGCCGTCCATGTCGGTGAGCCAGCACTCGACCTCGTCGCGGGATGCCATGGGCTCAGACTACTGCTCGCCGGTGTCGTAGCATTTTCGGTACACGTACCAGAAGAAGGAGGCAGAGGCCGTGCTCGCCGAACCCGGATCCCCGACCGAGACCCCGCGACCGAGCGACGAGGCCCGACCGCGTCGACGCCGTGGACGTCCGAACGTGCTCAGTCGGGAGCAGGTGATCGACGCGGCCACCGCGATCGCCAACGAGGAGGGCCTGGACCGTCTGTCCTTCCGTGCGCTCGGAGTGCGGCTCGGTGTCGCTCCGATGACCGTGCACCGGACGATCGGCGGGCTCGACGACCTGCACGCCGAACTGGTCCGCCGCACGGTCGACGAGTTCACCGCCACCTTCGTCTGGCCCGCCGACTGGCGCGAGGTCGTGCGGGTGTTCGCCTGCACCTTCCGCGACCTCCTCCGCACGCATCCGCTCGTGCTCGAGTCGCACAGCCGGCGCGCGCCGCTCGTGTCGAGCGAGTCCGACGCCGTCGTGGCGAAGGTCGTCGGGGCGCTCAGGGCCGCCGGACTGTCCGACACCGATGCCGTGTACGCGTTCTTCGTGGTCTACGACTTCGTGGTCGGGCACGCCAGCGTGCAGGTCGGGCGCGGGGAGTCCGACGCCGGGCGTCCGGAGCGGCAGCAGCTCGTCGGCCAGGTGCTCGGGACGCACTCGTACGACGCTCGGTTCGAGCTCGGGCTCGACGTGCTGCTGGCGGGGATCGAGGCCCGCGGGCGGTAGTGCCTGCTTCCGTGCAGGAGAGGTCCTTGACACTTCGGTTCTGGAGTTCCAGTATTCCAGACACCAGAACAGAAGGGGGTCACCGATGACCATCACATCACCGTCAGTTCGCGCCGCTCAACTGCAGTTGCTGCACGCTCGGCGCGATGCGCACCCCGCCGTTCGTTCGAACGGTGTCGTCCCCATCATCCTGGTCGTGGCAGTCGTCGTTCTGCTCGCACTCGGCGCGACGATCGTCATCGGAGCGGTCGCGCTCTGTGCGGCGAACGGTGGTGTCCTCGACTCCGTCGTCAGTCTCTCCGAGTGGACGGTGAAGGTGTCATGCCACAAGCTCTGAGCGGCACGGCCGCGTCTCCGCACCGCACGGCGTTCTCCGTGCTGCTCGGCGGTCTGTTGGGGCTGCTCGCTGGCATGGTCCTCGACGGTGCGCTCTGGTTGTGGGCCTTCGCATCGGTCCTCGACGGAGCAGGGGCGGTGGACGTCGGGCCCGTCGTGCATGCGTCCGATGCGGGAGGAACCGTCACCGCAGTGGGTGGTCCCGGGGTCTTGCTGCTCCCGCTCGGCCTCGCCTGCGTCGGTGCCGTCGTCGTCTGGCTGTTCCGGGGCCGTGCCGCCCGGCACCCGGCATCGGTCGACGCTGCGTGACCCCGTCGCGACCTGACGTCTGGTGGGCGGCGCTGTCCGCCGCCCATCAGGCGTCCTGGCGGTTGGTCATCGCGGTCTCGGCCGTTGTCGCTCTCCCCGGCAGCGTCATCTGCATCATCGGGGTCGCGGTGTCGGGGGCGGACGTGCTCGTGCCGATGATCCTGGCGTTGGTGCTCGTGTCCCTGTCGCCGTTCGTGCACGAACTCGGACACGTGACGGTGCAGGTCGTGCTCGCCGATGCGGCTCGACAGGTCGTGGCCGGGCGCGGCACATGGTCGTCGGGAGCGGTGCTCCGCTGGGGTCTCGACGTCCACGGTGACGGAGCCGTGGCGATCGCCGGACCACTCGCAGCACTCGGCTGCGGTGTGGTCGTGCTCGCACTTCCCGTCCCGTTCGTCCTCTCCGGCCCAGTGGCGGCGCTCTCCTGGGTCCACCTCCGCAGCCTGCGCCGCACCGCTCCCGACGGCGTCCAGGTGCGTCGAGCGATCCGAGCGAGGTACTGATGCTCGACGTGTGCGCAGTGAGCAAGTCCTACGGGCACTCCGCGGTCCTGCACGACGTGACCATGACGATCCCGGCCGGTGAAGTGGCAGCCTTGGCCGGACCGAACGGCGCGGGCAAGAGCACGCTCATCCACGTGGTCACCGGGCTCGTCGAGCCCACCGCGGGGCAGGTGATCGCGAACGGCGTCCGCATCGGGGCGGGTGGACACACTGGCCTCGGGTTCTGTCCCGACGACCTCCCCATGCCCGAACTCCTGACCGGGCACGAGTACCTCGACTTCGCTGAGACGCTCCACGGATCGAGAGTCGGCAGCCACCACCGCGAGCGGCTGCTCGAGTGTCTGCGGCTGGACGACGCGGCTGACCGGCTCATCGCGACGTTCAGCCACGGGATGAAGCGGAAGCTGCAACTCCTGGCAGCGCTCCTGCGTGTCCCGAGCGTCTTGGTCCTCGACGAGCCGCTGCGTGGGCTGGATCCCGAGTCGGCCGCGCTGCTCCGCGCGGTCATCCACGACTTCGCCGCGCAGGGCGGCGCGGTGCTGCTCTCGACCCACGATCTGTCGTCGGCGCAGTCGATCGCAACCCGGATCCTGGTCCTCCAGGAAGGGCGCCTGATCCTCGACGACGACGTGGCCCGGATGAACGAGGAAGGGCGGTCGATCGAGGACGCGTTCCTCGATGCGACCGGGATCGGCGACTCAGTGGCACGCTCGAGCGCGTCGTTCATCGATGCACTTGCTCGAGCGGAGCGGACGCGGCGGTGAGGCCGACGCTCGCCGTCGCTGCCGTGACCGGCCGTGTCCTCGTCCGACATCTCGAGCGCACGGTCGGTGGCCGGTCGATCGCGCTCGTCGTCGCGACGACGGCGGTGATCGCACTCGTCGCGTACAACGTCACGGTCTTCTCGTTCCTGACGCGGTTCCTGCCGGCGGACACCATCGGCGCGTCACTGCTCGACACGGGGCAACTGGTGGCGACGCTCGCTGCCGCGCAGGTCTCGAGCGCCGGAGGCGTCGCCGTCCTCGTCATGGTCCTGGCGCCAGGGCAGTCCGCAGTCCGGATCTCCGCTCAGGTCCTGTCAGCAGGCCGGTGGGCAGCGCGCGTCGGCGAGTCCGTGCCGTTCGTGGTGCTCGTCGCTGTGTCGTCGGGGAGCCTCACCATCGGCCCGTCCGTCTACCTCGCGACGCTGGTCCCCGATGGGTTGCTCGCTGCTCCGACGTTCATCGCCGTCGACGTCGCGACGGCACTCGGCATCGTCCTCGTCGCCGAGGTCGTCCGGTGGGTCGGGGCAGCTGCGCGCCTGAACCCGTCCGCGCTCCAGCTCATCGCAGTCCTGAGCGCTGTGGCCATGGTCGCCGTGTCCGTGCTCGACTCCATCGCGGCGGCGCGTGCGGCGAGGACGCCCGCTGCCGCAACCTGGACCGCGGTACTCACAGGGATGCGCGGGGTCGACGCGTCCGTTGCGGCCTTCGCAGCGACCCTGTGCTGCGGTGCGGTCCTGCTGGCAGCGGTGCTCCTGGTCCGCTCGTTGCAGCGTTCGGAACCACTTGCTCACCCGCAGAGGATCCTCACCGTGCGATGGTTGCCGCGGCGCTGCTCGTGGTTCGCCCGCGAGGTCGTCATGACCGTGCGACATCCCATCGGTCAGGTGTCGCTCGCCGTCGCGATCGTGGCGGTCGTGCTGCTCGGATGGGCGGCCCGGAGCGGCACAGTGCCCGTGTCAGTGGCGCTGTCGATCGTGGCGATGCTGGCCGCGGCACCGCTCGAGCTCTCCTGGGGCCGAACGGCGAAGTGGCAGTGGCTGTACCGCTTCCACCGGGTGTCTGCTGCTCGGATCGTCGCCGCGCAGTCCGCCGTGGGTCTGCTGTGGGCTCTGGTGCTCGGCGCGCTGATGTTCGGCCTCATCGGAGCTGTGCCACGACTCGCGCTGGTCCTTCCGCACGCGGTCGTGTTCCTCGCCGTGGCGTGCATCGCCTACGAGGCCGGGGTCCTCGCGCCCGCAGACGCCGAGGTACCCGCGTCGGTCGCGGTGACGTCCGTGCTCGCCGTGCTGGGTGAGACGGTCGCGGTCTGGGCCGGGTCGGAGCTCGACGGTCTGCGGCCAGGACTCGGCTCAGCATTCTTCGTCGTGGTGGCCCTTGCCGCGTTCTTGGGATCGTGCGCGAGGGTCCGTCGTCGCCTCTACGCGGATTGATCGAGCATCGAACGCGGCCAGCATCGCACCCGAGCGGCGCGGGGGCAGTGCGCTACGGTCGTGCTCCGTGGGGACACCGACAGCCGAGGAACGCGTCGCACGCGCGCTCGCCGTGTTCGAACGTGGAGACCGTCGTGCCGCGTGGGAGTCCCTCCGTGCGATGGCGCGGCGTGAGCCCGGAGAACCGGCCTACCGCCGTGCGCTCGTCACGACCTACCGAGCGGCCGGACACATCGACCAATCCGCGCGCTGGGGAGCCGCCGACCCCGCGTCCCTGGACGATCGGGAACGCCGGATCCTGCGGCGGCGAGCGGCATCGTCGGCGTCCGAGGAAGCGCTCCGCGCCTACCTGGTGCTGCCCGGCGTGCTGCCGGCCGAGGTCGCCGAGGCACTTCCGTCCCGGGCCAGGCGACGACGGGGTCGCTCGGAGTCGGCCGCCCAGGGGCTCGTGCAGGCGGCGGCCATCACGGCAACGCTGCTGGTGGGGCCGGCCGTGGCGATCGGGATCGGGATCACGCTCGTGCAGGCGTTCCTCGGGCACGGTGCCGCGTTCGGTGCCGCGCAGATGACCGCGGTCATCGTGCTGCTCGGTGTCGCCTGGTTCGGTGTGCTCGGGCTGCTCGTGTCGGTCCTGCGTGGTCGGTGGATCCGTGCAGTCCTGATGCTGGTACCCGTCGTGGTCGCGGTGGTGGTGCTCGGTCATGCCGACATGACGACCACGACACCGTTCGGCTGACCAACGGACCGCCCGGGCTCTGGAGCCCGTGGAGCCCGGCCCCGCGAGCCCGACCGACGCAGGCCCGTCGCGCGGTCCACGACTCCGACGCACCTACGCTGGAGCGGTGACCGACCAGCCCGAACCGTCGCAGGAGCGCACCGAGGACGGCCAGCACCCCGAGCCGTCGCACGAGCGCACCACGCACGGGGTCGGCCCGCACCCACGACCCTGGCCGGACGACCCCCGGCTCGACCCGGAGCTGCTCGAACACGGCGACACCCGCAACGTCGTCGACGCCTACCGGTACTGGTCGATGGCGGCCATCGTCGCCGACCTGGACACCCGCCGCCACGGGTTCGACGTGGCGATCGAGAACTGGCAGCACGACCTCAACATCGGGTCGATCGTCCGCTCGGCGAACGCGTTCCTCGCCGGCACCGTGCACATCATCGGACGCCGACGCTGGAACCGCCGCGGGGCGATGGTCACCGACCGGTACCAGCACGTGCGGAACCACCCCGACGTGACGTCGTTCCTCGCGGCGATGCACGCCGAGGGGCGTCCCGTCATCGCTATCGACAACACCCCTGGTGCGACGATGCTCGAGTCGACGGCGCTCCCGGAGCGGTGCGTGTTCCTCTTCGGGCAGGAGGGGCCGGGGCTGACCGACGAGGCCGTCGCCGGCGCGGACGGGCACCTCGAGATCGCGCAGTACGGGTCGACACGGAGCATCAACGCGTCGGCCGCCGCCGCGATCGTCATGCACACCTGGATCGTGCAGCACGCGACGCCGCCGCGCTGACCCTCGAACGCGCAGACGGTCGGGGCGCCCGCTCCGGCCGAGCGTGCCTGTCGGCGGCGAGCCGAGCCTCCAGGCCGGCGCGTCAGCGCTGCGCGGTCGTGCGGCGTGCGACCAACCGGGGCTCGACCAGGTGTTCCTCGGCGACGAGCGACGGGTCGGCGATCCGGGCGAGCAGGCGCTCCCCGGCCCCGCGGCCGATCTCGACGCTGCGGTCGTCGATGCTCGTCAGCCCGACGTAGCGGGTGGCCGCCACGGGGGTGTCGTCGTACCCGATCACGGAGACGTCCTCGGGGACGCGGAGGCCACGTTCCGCGAGTGACGACATCACGCCGAGCGCCATCACGTCATTCGCGCCGAACACGGCCGTGACGTCGGGGTGCTCGTCGAAGAGCGTCCGCGCCGCGCGGAACCCGGCGTCCTCGGTGAGGTCCTCCGCCAGGGTCGACACGTGCACGACGCCCGCCTCGCCGACCCCGGCGCGGAACCCGGCCAGGCGTTCGGCGGCCGCGGCGGACCGGGCGCCGACGAAGCCGAGCCGCGTGTGCCCGAGGGCGAGGAGGTGCTCGGCGACCACCCGGCCCCCGGCCCGGTCGTCGTTCGCCACGGTGTCGGCGCGGGGGATCGCCACGCGACCACCCGCGATGACGAGGGGCATCCGTGCGGGAATGGCGAGGTCGGTGTCGGGCTCGCCGGCGATGACGATGCCCTCGACGCGCATGGACAGGAAGCCCTCGACGGGGGAGACGTCGAGCCCGGTGTTGAGGAACCGGTCGGCCACGACGAGGCGGTGTCCCTGGTCCTGCAGTGCCTCGCGGAGTCCGGTCAGCAGGTCGACGAACCACTGGTTCCGGAAGTCGTCGAGCACGACCCCGATCGTCCGGCTGCGCGTGCCGGCGAGCGACACCGCGGCGGTCGACGGCCGGTAGTCGAGCTCCTGGATCGCCTGCAGCACGGCGGCCCGGCGTTGCTCGCTCACCTTGGGGGACCGCTGCAACACGAGCGAGACGAGCGACTTCGACACCCCCGCCCGGGCAGCGACGTCGTAGATCGTCGCGGGCTTCGCGGCTCCCATTGTCAGCATCGACCTCCGGTTTGCGTCCTGGCGATCGTATCGGTGGAGGCTGTGGCCCCGGTCGGCCGCGCCGCCGCCGGCCCGGCAGGTGGCAGCAGCCGAGCCGCCACCGGGCCGGCAGGTGGCAGCGCTCCGAGCACGCCGAGCGTCAGCGCCCCGGACACGCCGAGCGTCAGCGCCGTGGGTGCCCGAGCGGCATGTCGGCCATCCCGCCGCCGAGGAAGGTCATCTCCTCCGGCGGCAGAGCGGCTCGTTCGTCAGCGTCGAGGACGGTCGACGCGTCGTCCTGCGGGTGGAAGCCGATCCGTTCGCCAGCCGTGAAGTCGGCCGGGGCGCCGGAGTTCCGCGACACCGCCCACACCACGTGGTGCCCGGGGTCGGTGAGGGCGACGGTCGCCTCCACCAACCGCGCGAGGTCGTCCGGGGAGCTCCACATGAGCAGTGCCCGACGTGATCCCGGCCGGTCCCCGAACGCACCGATCCGTGCGGAGACGATCGACATCGCGTGCCGGTCGGCGAACAGGCTGCCGAGGAGCTCCATCGCCGCCTTCGTCACGCCGTAGTACGAGTCGGGCCTGGGGAGCCGGTCGCCGGGGACGCTGCCGGCGGGGGTGTCCTCGGGGACGCGCCCGACGGCGTGGATCGAGCTGGCCTGCACGACGCGGAGCACCCCCGCGGCCGCCGCTGCCTCGAGGACGTTCTTGGTACCGGTGACGTTGGCGTCGACCAGGGCGTCCCAGGTGTCCTCGGTCGGGATGCCGGCCAGGTGCACGACCGTGTCGACGCCGGGGAGCGCGAGCTCGAGTGCGTCCCGGTCGTTCACCGAGCCGGGGACGAACCGTTCGCGTTCGCCGACGGCCGGGTCCGGGCTCCGCTCGTCGAGCAGCACGAGGTCGTGTCCGGCGTCGAGCAGCCGTGGTCGCAGCGCAGTCGCGATGCGTCCGGCCGCGCCGGTGATGAGCAGCGTCGCCATGCGTGCGACCGTACGCGGTCGTGTCGGCGACGGGCCGGAGCGCCGCACGGCACCTCGGAACGGACACAGCACCGCGGCGATGCGCGGTGCTGTGTCCGGAACCGGGTTCGGCGGCGAAGGGAGTGGGCGAAGTGGGCGGAGCGGGCGAGCGGCGGGGCGAGCGAGCGCCCCGCGCTACCCGATCAGGCTCGGCCGCAGGTCGCGCAGCGTCCGGGAGCGGCCCTGGCGGGCGGCGACCACGAACGTCACGAGCAGCGCGCCGAGCAGCCAGCACGCGAGGGTCGCCGCGTCCGACCACGTCGCACCCACCGACCCGCCGTACATCGTCTGGCGCAGCGCGTCGACGGAGTACGTCATCGGCAGGGCGAAGTGGAGCGCCGCCAACGGTCCGGGCAGGGTCTGCCACGGGAAGGTCCCGCCGGCGGTGACGAGCTGCACGAGCATGAGCACGAGCCCGAGGAACTGTCCGACGGACCCGAGCAGCACGTTGAGCGCCATCAGGATCGCCGCGAACGTCGCCGACGCCAGCACCATCACGCCGATGGTCGCCCCGGGCCGCACGACGCCGAGGTCGAGCGCGAACCGCACGATGAGGAACAGCGCGACCATCTGCACGACCCCGAGCACCACGGGGGTGAGCCACCCGCCGAGCACGATCCGCAGCGGCTTCCGCACCGCGGTGATGGCCCGCTTGGAGATCGGCTTGAGGATGAGGAACAGCGCGTACATGCCGATCCACGCCGCCAGCGAGATGAAGAACGGTGCGAGTCCTGCGCCGTAGTTGTCCGCCGCCGCGACGTTGTCGTCGCCGACCTTCACCGGGTCGGAGATCACCGACGCCTGGTCGTTGCGCTGCGAGGCCGTCGACGCCGGGATCTTCGTCCGTCCCGCGTCGAGCTTCGAGGCCAGCTCCGACGAGCCGGACTGCAGCGAGTGCAGGCCACTCGCGAGTGACTGCGCACCGTCGTTCGCCGAGGCCGTGCCGTCGGCCAGGGTCGCAGCGCCGTTCGACAGCGTCGGTGCCGCGGCGGCGAGTGCCGACGTGCCCGAGGCGACCTGCGAGGCGCCGTTCGCCAGCGTGGACGCGCCCGACGCGGCCGAGCCGATGCCCGAGGTCAGCGCGGGAGCCGCGCCGGCGAGCTGGTCCGTCCCGGCCACGAGCGTGTCCGACCCGTCGGAGAGCTGCTGGATGCCCGAGGTGAGCTTCGGCGCCTGCGCGGCGAGCTGTCCGGCGCCGGCGGAGACCTGCGCGCTGCCGGTCCGGAGGTCGCCGAGGCCCTGCGACACCGCGGTCGCTCCGGCGCCGAGCGTGGCGCTGTCCGTCTGCAGCGTGTCGAGCTGCGCGAGGAGCGCGGCCTTCTTCGTGGCGTCGAGCGCAGAGTCCTCGACGATCGGCTTGAGCGTCGCGACCAGGGCGGGGGAGTCCTGCGCGAGCTGCTGCACGCCGCTGATGAACGGCGCTGCCGTGTCGGCAACCTTCGCGTTGCCGTCCGCGACCCGAGCCGCTCCCGCCGCGAGCTGCTGCGACTGCGCGGGCAGCGAGGCCGTCTGGTCGCGGGCGTCGTGCAGGCCGCTCTGGAGCTGCTTCGCCCCGGTGTCGAGCGCGGCGGTCTGGGACGGCAGGTCGGCGGTCCGCTGCTGCAGCGTGGACAGCCCGGACGCCAGGCTCGACGCGCCGGAGGCGACCTGCTGCGCGCCGTCGTTCAGCTTCGTGGTCTGGGACGGCAGGTCGGCGGTCCCTGATGCGAGCTTCGACGCACCGGTCGCCAGCTGGGACGTCCCGGACGCGAGCTGGTCGGCGCCCTGCGACGCCGTGGACGCCCCGGATGCGAGCTGGCCCGCGCCGTCGACGGCGTCACCGAGGCTGTCGCGCACGTCGGCGAGCCCGACGAGCAGGGTCTTCGCCGCCTTCTTGCCGACCTGCTCCGCGACGGCGGTCCGCATGGTCTTGCCCGCCTGCTCCGCGATCGTGGAGGCGAGGTAGGAGTTCGTGTCCGCGGTCGTCATCACGAGCTCGGCACGCTTCGGGTCGTCGGTCTGCGCGGACACCAGCGACTCGGAGAAGTCGTGCGGGATCGTCACCACGAAGTCGTACGTGCCGTTGCGGACACCGGAACGGGCCTCGGCCGCGGAGGCCTTCTCCCACTTGAAGTCGCCGCCGTCGATCGCCCGCTTCGTGACGTCGTCGCCGTAGTGCACGGTGTCGCCGTCGAGGGTCGCGCCGGCGTCCTGGTCGACGATCGCCGCCGGCACCTGGTCGAGCTTGGCGTACGGGTCGCGGTTGGCCCAGAGGTAGGCGCCGCCGTAGAGCAGCGGCACCACCATGAGCGCGATGAACGCGAGGCGGGCGAGCGGGGTCGCGGTGAGGCGCGCGAGTTCCGCGCGGATGAGCGAGGTGATGGTCACGAGCGGGTCTCCAGGGAGTCCGACGGGAGGCTGTGGTCGCCCCCGTCGTCGGAGGTCGCGTCGTCGGGACCTTCGGTGGTGGTGGGTTCGGGGATGGTCGCCAGGAGGTGCTCGGCGGTGGTCGCCGCGGCCTTCGAGGTGACGAGGAGGACGGTGACGCCGCGCATCGCGACGTCGCGGACGACGGCGAACCAGCCCTCGACGGCGCCGCCGTGACGTTCCGGCGAGGTGATCACGACGCCGGTGACGCCGTCGCGGAGCAGCGCGAGCTCGACGAGGAGCCGCACGCGGACGTCGGTCGGCACGCGCTGCACGTGCGTGTCGGCGTAGGCGCCCATGCCGAGCTCGTCGAGCACGGTGTCGACGTGCTCGCGGGAGGGGCGCTGCCCGGCGAACGCGAGCTCCTCGCGCACGATCCGCCGGAGCGTCATCACGGGGAAGGGCTCGGCGACGCCGGGGGTGTCCACGAGCGCGAACGCCCGCCGAAGTGCGGCCGGGTCGTCGTGCCCGTCGATGAGCACCCGCCCGGTCTCCGGCTTCATCCGACCGCCGGCGACGAGCGACGCCAGCACGGGCGCCTGCTCGGTCTCGACGGCGACGATGCCCGGACGGTGGGGTCCGGCGACGGCGGACACGACGGGCAGGGCCGCGCCCGGCTCCTCGCCGATGCCGGCGGTGTCGATCTCGAGCGTGGTCATGCCAGGTCCTCCGTCCGGGTTTCGACGGGCTCGGACAGGAGCGCCGTGCGCCAGTCGACGCCGGCCATCCCGAGCGCCGAGATGACCACCATGCGGCGGCCGTCGTCGTCGGGGGTCGCGGAGCGGGTGGCCTCGTCGAGGACGGCGATGCACGCTCCCTCGACCAGGCGACCGAGCGTCGCGGCGTCGACATCGGCGCGCATCGAGCCCTCCGCGATGCCGATCGCGCACGCGTCACGGACCTGCGCCCGCAGCGGCGCGAAGACCTCGGCGACGGACTCGGCGAACGGGCTGCGGACGGCGATCCTGGCCATCGAGCGGACGTGCGACACCTCGGACCAGAGCGTCACCGCGAGCCGGGCGATCCGCGCGGCGGCCGGCAGGTCGGCGAGGTCTGCCGAGGTCGGCATGGCGGCGGCGATCCGGGTCGCCCCGGCGGTCACGACGGCGCGGACGAGGTCGTCGCGGGAGGGGAAATGTCCGTACACCGCACGCCGGGAGAGTCCGGCGACGGCCGCGATCGTCTCGATCGAGGCGTCCGGATCCTGCTGCAGCGCGGTCTTCGCGGCGTCGAGCAGGGCCGCGCGGTTCTCGGTCGCGTCGCGGCGGGGCGCGCGGACTGGGGCGTCTGAGCTGGTCACCCGCCCATCGTACTAAGTTGCACAGTGCTGTGCAAGATCGCAGGACGAGCACCCCCGAACGAGGGCCGTCCCCCAAAGTGCCGACTGCCGGACCTGAACGTCGACCCATAGCTTCTGAGGAATTCCCCAGCAACACGCCACGGAGCCAGGAGGGCCCCAGTGAACCGTGCAACTCCCCTGAACACACCCCACCCGAACCCATCCCGACAGCACCACGCGCGACCCGTCACCCGCATCCTCACCGCACTCGTCGCGGCCGGCGCCCTGACCTGCGGCGGACTCGCCATCGGCGGCCCCGCATCGGCCGCGCCGACCGGTCGGTCCTCGGCGGAGCTCAAGCTCGCCGCGCCGCTCCGGAGCGCGAAGCCCCAGACGACGATCGCCGCCTTCGTGCGGACGACCGGCGAGGGGGCGCTCGCCGTGGACGCGAAGGCGAAGGGCGGCGACCTCACCCGGTCGAAGACCCCCTCGGCCGCCGCGAAGCAGCGTGTCAGCGCGATCAAGTCCACGACCGCCGACGTCAGCGACGCCGTGCAGTCCGCCGACGCCGACGCGAAGCAGCTGTACACGACCGAGTACACCGTCCCCGGTGTCGCGGTCGTCGCCGACGTCGCCGCGCTCCGCGAGATCGCCGCGCGTCCCGACGTCGCGAGCGTCATCCCGCTCACCCCGAAGAAGATCGTCGACCCGACGGTCGCCGACAGCGCGGACGCGGCCCCGAGCGGCGTCGACCCCGACACGGTGAAGCCAGGCGCGGACGGCGTCAGCCCGAAGAACGCGGCGAGCGACGTCTACACGCGCTCCCTCGACGCCTGGCAGCAGACCGGCCACACCGGCAAGGGCGTCAACGTCGCCGTGCTGGACACCGGCCTCGACTACACGCAGGCCGACTTCGGCGGCCCCGGCACCACGGCCGCCTACGCCGAGGCGCTCGCGAGCACCAGCGCTCCGGACCCGAGCTGGTTCGACGCGGAGAAGTTCCTCGGTGGCCACGACTTCGCCGGCCCGACCTACAACGCGGACTCGAGCTCGGCGGCCTACCAGCCGATCCCGGCGCCTGACGACAACCCGATCGACGGCAAGGGCGGCGACCACGGCACGCACGTCTCCGGCACCATCGCCGGCTACGGCCTGGCCGCCGACAAGACGACCTTCCACGGCGACTACCGCAAGCTGACCACGCAGTCCGTGCAGGACATGTGGATCGGCCCGGGTACGGCTCCGGAGGCCGGCCTCTACGCACTCAAGGTGTTCGGTGACGGCGGCGGCTCGACCGACCTCACCGGCGCCGCGCTCGACTGGGTGGGCCAGGCGCTCACCGAGGGCAAGGACATCAACGTCCTGAACCTGTCGCTCGGCTCCGACTACGGCGCACCGGACGACCCCGACAACGCGAAGATCGACGCGCTCACCGCCCGCGGTGTCCTGCCCGTGATCGCCTCGGGCAACGCCGACGACTTCACCGACATCGGTGGCTCGCCGGGCAACGCCGAGGGCGCCCTGACGGTCGCCGCCAGCGCCACCGGGCAGAGCCTCTACGACGCCGTCCGCGCCACGGCCCCCGCCGACGTCGCGAACACCTACCGCGCGCAGTACTCGCAGAACTACCAGGGCACGCTGCCCGTCGAGGGTGACGTCGTCGTCCCGACGAGCAACGTCGACGGCTGCTCGGCGTTCAGCGCGGCGGACGCCGCAGCCGTCAAGGGCAAGGTCGTCTGGCTGAAGTGGACGGACGGCGCCCTCGAGTGCGGTTCCGGTGTCCGCTTCAACAACGTCCAGGCCGCCGGCGGTGTCGGTGTCCTGCTCGCCGGGACGATCAACACCTTCGACTCGGGCATCGCGGGGAACGCGACCATCCCGGGTGCTGAACTGACCAAGGACAGCGTGGCGAGCCTCCAGTCCGCTGCCCAGGCCGGGACCCTGCACGTGCAGTTCGCGAACGAGCTCAAGGGCTACCAGCTCGCGACCGACGCCGACACGGTGAACACGCTCGCGCCGTTCACCAGCCGTGGCGTGCACGGCTCGTTCGACGACATCGTCAAGCCGGACATCGCCGGCCCCGGGGTCAACGTGATCTCCGCGGCCAACGGCACCGGCGACGGCCGCCTGTCGATGAGCGGCACCTCGATGGCCACGCCGGACGTGGCGGGCATCGCCGCCCTGACCTTCGAGTCGCACCCGACGTGGTCGGCGCCGGACGTCAAGGCGACGCTCATGAACACCGCCACGCACGACGTGCGTGACGGCGACGGCACCGCGACCCTGCTCCGCCAGGGGACCGGCCGCGTCGACGCGCTCCAGGCGGTCACCGCCGGCACCACGGTGCGGAGCATCGAGAACGACCAGCTCGTGACGGCCTCCTTCGGTGTCGTCGAGGTCGCCTCGCCGACCACCGAGAAGCGCACGCTGCAGATCACGAACACCGACGGCCGACCGCACACGTACGCCGTGGCGTACGAGTCCCGCGTGGCGCAGTCGGGGGTCGCGTTCTCGGTCGACAAGTCCCGCGTCACGGTCGTGCCGCACGGCACCGCCACCGTCACCCTGACGATGACGATCGCCGACCCGACGAAGGTCGGGCGCACGATCGACCCGACGCAGGACGCGGTGCAGTCCGGCTACGAGCGCGAGTTCGTCGCGGCGGCCACCGGCCTGGTCACGTTCACGCCGACCGACTCCAAGCTCAACCCGCTCCGGCTGGCGACCTACGCCGCGCCGAAGGCGGTCAGTGCCGTGCACGGTGCCGACGTGTCCTTCGCGGCGGACGCGACCCAGGCCTCCGTCCCGCTGACCGGTCGTGGCGTCGACGGCGCCCTGGTGGCACCGTTCGTCCTCGGCGGGACCGACCCGCAGGAGTCGTTCCCGGACGGCTCGGCCAAGCAGTCGCTCCAGGCGGCGGACATCCGGGCCTTCGGTGCGAACGCGGCTGACGGCACGCTGGCGTTCGGCGTCCAGACGAACGGTCCCGACGCCAACCCCGGCGCCGTGACCAACGTCGAGGTGTCCATCGACACGAACCGTGACGGCACGCCGGACTACCTGGTGTACGACGCGAAGTCGGCCACGGTGGACGCGACGTTCGCGACGACGATCGACCTGGCCACCGGTGCCACGGTCGACTCGCAGCCGCTGAACGGCGGGGCACCCGGGCAGGACGTCAACACGTTCGACAGCGCGGTGAAGGTGCTGACCGTGTCGCAGGACGCGATCGGCGTCACGGGCGCGTTCGACTACTCGGTGCTCACCGAGTCGGCGTACGCACCGGCCCTCGCCACGAGCGGCTCGTACGTGGTGGACGACACGAAGACGGCGACGTACGACCCGTCGGCTCCGGCGCTGTCCTTCGGCGGGGTGCTGTTCCCGGACTCCGGCTCGCTGCCGGTCACGCGGACGGCGACCACCACCTCCGCCCAGGCGCTGCTGCTGCACCTGCACAACGCGGCGGGTGACCAGGCGGACACCGTGTCCGCCACGGTCGCGGCCCCGGTGCTGGCGCTCCGAGACGGCAGTGCGGTCACGGTCTCCGGGACGCCGAAGGTCGGCAAGAAGCTGACCGCCGGCCACGGGGACTGGAACGCCCGCGGTGTCTCGTACTCCTACCAGTGGCTCCGTGACGGCGAGGTCGTCCCGGGTGCTGTTGACAAGAAGTACAAGCTCGGCACCTCCGACGTCGGTCACCGGTTCCAGGTCCGGGTGACGGCGACGGCGAAGGGGTACCAGGACGGCACCGCGACGTCGGCGGCGACCGCGAAGGTCACCAAGAAGTAAGGAACGGCACGACAGGAGGCGCCGGGTCCGGTTCGGATCCGGCGCCTCCGGCGTTCCATGCGTCTGCATGTGCGTGTCTCGGACAGGTAGTTAGACAAACTAGTGAAACGGTGGCACCGTTGCAGCCATGCAGCACTCCACTCTGATGCAGCTCCGCCAGAACCCGCTCGAGTGGCGGCGTCGCGGGCTGACCCCGCCCGACGTGATCCAGGCCATGATCGAGGAACGGCTCGCCGAGCCGGGGCACAACGTCCCGATCGCCGACCCGAGCTACGCGGACTTCTTCCGCGGCTGACGCGGCGGGTCGCGTCGGCGGACGGGAGGCGCGGTGCCGGCTGGCACCGCGCCTCCCGTCGTTCGTGGACTCGCGGTCAGGCGACGATCTGGACCACGGTGCCGAGCGGCAGCTGGTTCACGGCGTCGACGGCGTCGCCGTCGAGACGGACGCACCCGTGGGACACTGCGCCGCGGGCGACGGACTCGTAGTGCACCCCGATCAGGCCGCCGTCGTCACCGCCGTACGGCTCGTCGGCTGCGGCCGAGTGGAGGGACGTGAGGTTGATCGGGTGCACGGTCTGGTCCTGGGCGGGATCGAGGTACCGCGCCTGGATGTACCCGGCGATGCCGGTCGGCGTCGGGGTGCCCCCGGCACCGATGCCGGCGGGGAACTGGTGGAGGGTCGTGCCGTCATGGTCGACGATGGACACGGTCTGCGCGCCGACGGCGACGACGACGTGGTCGGGGAGCGCGTCACCGCGCGTGAGCAGGTCGCGACGGATCCACGCGACGGTCTGGGCGGCGGCGGCGCCGTTCGTGGCGGACGGCAGCGCCTGGCGGGCGGGCGTCATCACGAGCGCCCAGGCGCCGTCGAACCGCACCGGCACGATGACCGAGGGCTGACCGAGGAAGTTGTGGGCCGCGAACCGCGCGACCGGTGTGGTCTTGTCGTCGCCGTAGAGGGGCGCGTCCGCGGTGATCGTGTACGCGTGGTCGGCGGCCTTCGGGACGTCCGGCTCGTACGAGGGCAGGAGCCCGCCGATGACCGCGTTGTACTTCGCCTCGGGCAGCGCTGCCACCGCGGCGGCGGACGGTGCCGTGGAGGGCGCGGCGGTCGGCGTCGCGGAAGCGGACGCGGTGGCGCTCTGCTTCGCCGAGGCGGTGTCGGCACCGGCGTGGCAGCCGGTCAGGCCGACGGCCAGGAGCAGTCCGATCGCGGCGGCCCCGACGGCGGCGCGAGCGCTGCGCCGGGTCCGCGGGGAGGGGGTGGTGTGGGACATCGGGACCTCGTCGGGTCGTCCGGCACCGGTCGTGACGGTGCCTGTTGCTGGGGTGTCGGGACGGAACGCCAGAGGGCGGGGGACCGGCGCGCGGTGCGCCGGACCCCCGCCCTGCCTGCTGTGTGTCAGCCGCTGACGACCGGGAGCGCCGGGGCGCCCGGGGTGGTGCCGGTGGCTGCGGTGGTGCCGGCAGTCGTGCCCGTGGTGCCCGCCGCGGTGCCGGTGGCTGCGCCCGTGCCCGTGCCCGTGCCCGTGCCCGTGCCGGTGCCCGGCTGCGTGCCGGTGCCGCCGCCCGGGGTCACGGCGACCGCGGGGAGCGTGATGGTGAAGTCGACCTCACCCTGGCCCTGTGCGCCGCCGATCTGGTTGACCGAGAGGTTCTGCACGGTGGCGGCCGAGTCCGAGAACGTGCCCGTGGTGGTCCACGTGCCGTCCGCGGCGACGAGCACCTGCGGGGCGGCACGGTTGCCGGACGCGTCGAGCACGTTCACCAGGTCGCCGGGGGTGCCGGTGCCGGTGTACGTCACGGTGCGCGAGGCGACGGTGCTGCCGTTCTTCGGCGAGGTGAGCGAGAACTGCGACGCCGGGGTCGCTGCCTCGGCCGCCGCGGTGAAGGACCCCTGCGCCTGGACCCGGAAGTTGTTGTCCTCTTCCAGGACCGTGTACTGGTGCGTGTCGGTGTCGGTGCCCGGGATCTGGAACGTGAACGACCAGGAGCCGTCCGCCGCGATCTGGTGGCGCACGATCGGGGCCGACTGCGGGTCGATCTGGACCGTGTTGTCCGGGTTGCCCGTGCCGGACACCGTGACGGTACGGCCGGAGACCGTGTGGCTCGTGATCGCGAACGCGGGCGTGGTCGGCTGGGCTGCGGCGGTGACCGTGGTCTCGCCGTCCTGGTTGAGGCCGGAGGGCAGGACCTGCTCGATCGTGTAGGTGTGCTGGGCAGTGTCGGTGCCGGGGATCGTGTACGTGATCGTCCACGAACCGTCGGTACCGATGGTGTGCCGTGTGCCACGGACGTCGTCGTCGAGCTGGATGTACTCACCAGCGGTGCCCTGGCCCTGCACCGTGAGCACACGACCAGCGACGGACTGGGACGTGACCTTGAGGTCGGCCGGGTCGGCGTTCGCGGGGCTGGCGACGAGCGTCATGCCACCGATCACGATCGCGGCGCAGGCCGGGATGGCCAGCGCCTTCTTGCTCCAGAGAGCCTTGTTCATCGTCGAACTCGTTCCTGTGCCCCGGAGGGCACGGTCAATGCGCGTTCCGGCGTGTGGTCACGCCGGTCCGCAGCCCGGCGTGCGGGCACGCCGAACAGGCCGCGCGGATCTCGCACGGCGTCGATCTGCACGCAGGGACGTGCGACCGTCAGATGCGCTCCGTAGGGAAACGACGGAGCGTGGCGGCGACGTTACGTGATTTTCGTTGCGCCCATACAACTCTTTCGTGATTGTCCCCCGTTCTGGGGACTCTCCCTCGTGACATCGTCCGGAACCCGCATCATGGGCGTCGTTCGATAGGGTGGGGTGGACCACCGGCCCGACGGTCGCGTGAGGTCCTCCGCCAACGTGAGGAGAACCAGATGCCCGCAGCAGTCATCATCGGCGCCCAGTGGGGCGACGAGGGCAAGGGGAAGGCCACCGACCTCCTCGGCAGCCGCATCGACTACGTCGTCAAGTTCAACGGCGGCAACAACGCGGGGCACACGGTCGTCGTCGGCGGCGAGAAGTACGCGCTCCACCTGCTGCCCTCCGGCATCCTGACGCCCGGCGTCACCCCGGTCATCGGCAACGGCGTCGTCGTCGACCTCGAGGTGCTGTTCCAGGAGCTCGACGCGTTGAAGGCCCGCGGCGTCGACGTCTCGAAGCTCCGCGTCTCGGCGAACGCCCACATCATCACGCACTACCACCGCACGATCGACAAGGTGACCGAGCGCTTCCTCGGCAAGCGCCAGATCGGCACCACCGGCCGTGGCATCGGTCCGTCGTACGCGGACAAGATCAACCGTGTCGGCATCCGGATCCAGGACATCTTCGACGAGAACATCCTGCGCCAGAAGGTCGAAGCCGCGCTCGACCAGAAGAACCACCTGCTCGTGAAGGTCTTCAACCGACGCGCGATCGACGTGGACGAGGTCGTCGAGTCGCTGCTGTCCTTCGCGGACCGCCTGCGCCCGATGGTCGCCGACACCGCGCTCGAGATCCACCGTGCGCTCGAGCGTGGCGAGACCGTGCTGTTCGAGGCCGGTCAGGCGACCATGCTCGACGTCGACCACGGCACGTACCCGTTCGTGACGTCCTCGTCGGCGACGGCCGGTGGCGCGGCGACCGGTTCGGGCATCGGCCCGGGCAAGCTGCAGCGCATCATCGGCATCGTCAAGGCGTACACGACCCGCGTCGGCGCCGGCCCGTTCCCGACCGAGCTGTTCGACGAGTCGGGGGAGTTCCTCCGCGCGAACGGCTTCGAGTTCGGCACGACGACCGGGCGCCCGCGGCGATGCGGCTGGTACGACGCCCCCATCGCCCGCTACACGGCGCGCATCAACGGCGTGACCGACTTCGTGCTCACCAAGCTGGACGTGCTGACCGGGCTCGAGACGATCCCGGTCTGCGTGGCGTACGAGGTGGACGGGGAGCGCGTGGACGAGGTCCCGGTGTCGCAGTCGGACTTCCACCACGCCAAGCCGATCTACCAGGAGTTCCCGGGCTGGACCGAGGACATCACCGGTGTCCGGACGTTCGAGGACCTGCCGGCGAACGCGCAGGACTACGTGCTGGCGGTCGAGGCGATGTCCGGCGCCCGCATCTCCGCGATCGGCGTCGGACCCGGCCGTGACGCCATCGTCGTGCGACACGACCTGCTGGAGTCCTGAGTATGCGGGTCCTGTTCGTCTGCAGCGGCAACATCTGTCGGTCGCCGCTCGGCGAGCAGCTCCTCCGCAGCATGCTCGGCGCGGACCCGGTGTCCGCCGACGCGTTCGTCATCGAGTCGGCGGGCACCATCGCGCAGGACGACATGGCGATGGACGCCACCGCCGCGGCGCAGTCGACGCGCCTCGGCGGTGACCCGTCGGCGCACCGGTCGCGCTACCTGACGGAGTCGATCGCCGCCGGTGCGGACCTGGTGCTCACCGCCGAGCGCGCGCACCGCGCGGACGTCGTGCGGCTCGCCCCGCGCGCCGCCAAGCGGGCGTTCACGGTCAAGCAGTTCGCGCGGGTGCTCGACGGCCTCGAACCGTCGGACCTGGCGGATGTGCGGTCGCCCCAGGAGCTCGTCGAGCGGGTCGCCCGACTCCGCGGCACCGTGCCGCCGCCGGCCGACCCCGCGGACGACGACGTGGACGACCCGTACCGCCGCTCGGAGGCGACGCACGTCCGCGTCGCCGACGAGCTGGACCGGGCACTCCGGACCATCGCTGACGCCCTGCGCGCGGTCGCGTAGCAGGACCTGCGTCTCACGCCGGTCGCGGCGGTGCGAGCAGTGTGCCCCGGATGACGGAACCGTGGAAGGTGCGGACCGCGACCGTGCCCCACGCTGCCACCAGGCCCGCGTCGTAGACGACCGCGAGGACGGACACGACGGTGAGGCCGGAGTGCAGCGCGAGTCCGTTCAGGCCGGTGACGCAGGTGCCGACGGGGAACGTGAACGACCACCACGTCAGGCTGAACGGCAGGTGCTGCCGGACGGTGCGGGCGGTGACGGCGAGGGCGATGATGGTCCAGAGCAGCGCGAAGCCGAGCATCCCGAACCCGTAGACCAACCCCACGATCAGGAGCGCGTGCGCGGTGCTCGCGTCGACGACGGTGGGCGCGTTCGACGCCAGCAGGTTCACCGCGGTGATTGACTGTCCGACCGGGCCGAGGACAATCCACAGCGTCGGCACCATGCCGGGTGCGCCGACCCTGTGCTGGACGAGCCGGTTCCAGATGAGGGTGATCACGACCAGGGACGCGATGAGGCTGAGACCGAAGAAGCCGTAACAGGCCCACAGCAGCGTCGCCCGCGCCTGACCAGCGGGCGCGTAGGGCACCAGGAGCGCTCCGGTCGAGGCCGAGACCATCGGGGGGACGATCGGCATGAGCCACCCACCGAACGCGGAGTCGGGCGCGTTCTCGTGCCGGGTGAACGCAAGGTACGGCACCAGGGCCGCTGTGAGCAGTCCGCCGACTGTCCCGATCGTCCAGAGCACCCAGTCGACGGTCACCGCGGCGGGCAGCCCGATCCAGTCCTTGCCCAGCAGGAGCGTTCCGGCGCCGACCGTGAGGAACGCCATCGGCGGGGCGCCGTAGAAGTGCGACGCCACCGGGTGCAGGTGGTGGCGCGCGGCGATCTCGCGGTACCGCACCCAGTGCAGTCCGGTCGCGATGGTGAGCGCGACCAGCAGGACCGCAGCGATCGCCCAGACGACCGTCGCGCCGGTGCGCAGCGCCGGGAACTGCAGCGGCAGGGACGCGGCAGCGACGGCGACGATCCCGGTGCCCATGATCGACGCGAACCAGTTCGGGGTCAGGTTCGAAACGATCTCCCCCGGCCCCTCGAGCTCCCGGAACAGCCGTCTCGGTGAGCGCGCGGCTCGCTGCGGTGATTCGAGCGTGATGTCGACTGCCATGCGCCCAGCCTGATCACGGTCGTCCGCGCCCGGAACAGCGGTCGCGTTGTCGGGGCACAATGAGTCCTTGTGGCGACGCGGCGGCTGACGGACCGGACCCTGGACCTCGACACCCTCGAGGTGCTCGAACGCATCGCGGAAGCGGGCTCCCTCTCCCGCGCGGCGGACACGCTCGGTGTCACGCAGCAGGCTGTCTCAGCACGACTCGCCGTGGCGGAGCGGGCGCTCGGGCAACCGCTGGTGTCCCGTTCCGCGACCGGCTCCACGATGACGGAGACGGGACGGCTGCTGCTGAGCCTGGCAGGTCCGGTGCTCGACGCCTCACGTCGTCTCGAAGCGGCCCTGGTGGCGTTGCAGCGCCCGGTCGGGACGCTCGTCGTCGCCGCGTCCCAGACGATCGCCGAGCTGTTGCTCCCGGGCTGGCTGCTGCGGTTCCCGGAACGTGAGCCCGACGTGACCGTCCGGCTCATCGCCGGGAACTCAGCCGCCGTCACCGACCTCGTCCGTTCCGGTACCGCCCACGTCGGGTTCGTCGAGACGCCGATGGACCTCGTGGGACTGTCGTGGAGCGTCGTCGCAGAGGACGAGCTGGTCGTGGTCGTCGCGCCGGACCATGCATGGAGCAGGGTGACCGACATCAGCGCCGACGAGCTCGCTGCGACGCCGCTGCTGCTGCGGGAGGCAGGATCCGGGACGAGGGCGACGCTCGAGGAGTGGCTCCGACGGACCGGGGCGACGCTCGCGACACCGGCTGCGGTCCTCGAGACGACCGGGATCGTCCGTGCGAACGCCTGTGCCGGGATCGCGCCGGCGGTGATGAGTATCTGCACCGTCCACGCCGACCTGGCCTCCGGGGCGCTCGTCCGGGTCGCGCTCGACGGGCCGCCGCTCCACCGTCCGCTCCGTGCGATCTGGACCGGGGACCTGCAGGGACACGCGGCGACGCTGGTGGACGTCGCCCGTACGGGCCCCCATCCGCCGGCCGGGGCCGTCGACGGCGCGGCGCGGCGGTGACGTCGGGGCGGATGCTGCGCGTCGACTCACCCACGTCCGGGCACCGTTGACCGTGAGCGCCGTCGACGCACCGGGAGAGCGACCGTGAACGGCGTCCCAGACGCTCGCGTGTTCCGGCCCGTGCGGCGCCGTCGGGGACGACGCCGTCGAGCCCGGTCGGGGTCCCCGTGCTGGTCGCGTCCGGACCCCGTGCCCGTCTCGGCCGGGTGGCGGCCGGCGTCTTCGGAACGAGCGACCTGCCGTTCCCGGTGCTCGGGGTCACCGGCACGAACGGCACGACCTCGACCGTGCACCTGCTCGTCGGGAGCGTCAGCAGTTCATCGAGATCGCCGACGCGGTCCTGTCCAACAGCCCGCGTGTCACCGCCCCCCGTCGGGTCCCAGACCTTCCCGGCTCCAGCTGTCGAGCAACCGTTCGTAGATCTCGGTCGCCTCGCTGATCCGCGCCGTCGAGCACCACTCGTTCGCCGTGTGCGGTTGCGACGGGTCGCCGGGGCCGACGATGTACGCGCCGGCAGATCGTGGTGCGAGAACCGCCGCATCGGTGAAGTAGCTGGTGCCGGAAGGGTGTCCAGCTCGTCCGGTGGTGTCGGTGACGATCGAGGCGACCGCTGCGGACAGCGCCGATCCCGGATCGGTCCAGACCGGGCCGAGGCGGAGGAGTTCGTCGACCGTGTCGACCGCCGGCTGGTCACGCAGACGGGCGATGAGTGGTTCGAGATCCGTCCCGGGCGGGATGCGGAGGTCCACCATGGCCGATGCCGTGGCGGGAACGATGTTGATCTGCTGTCCCCCCGCGATCATGCCGAGGTTGCTCGTGGTGGTCCCGAGTACCGGGTGCGGCTCACGGGGGAGCAGGCGCTCGAGTTCCCCGAGCGCGCCGACGAGCGCGGTGATGGCGTTCACGCCACGTTCCGGCGTCGAGCCGTGAGCCGCCCTGCCGATCGTCGCGATCTCCAGCCAGGTCACCCCGCGGTGACCGTACCGGATGTCGTTGCCCGTCGACTCGGCCACGATGAGGATCGATCCGTCCGGGAGGTGACGCTCGATCTGCCGGGCGCCGGTGCAGCCGGTCTCCTCCCCGGTGGTGATGACGAGGTCGAAGCCCTTCCCGTTCGGGGTCCGCATCGCATGACGGGTGGCGGCAGCGCAGAGCGCCGCGATGCCGCCCTTCATGTCACTCGAGCCGCGGCCGATGAGACGGTCACCGGCCCTCGTCGCGGCGAGGGGGTCGGTGGCCCACTGTCCGCGGTCGAAGGCCACGGTGTCGATGTGCCCGCTGAGGACGAGGCGCCCTCCGCCGTTGAACCGCGCGACCAGGTTCCCGGCGACGGGCTCGTCGACGACGAACCCGTGGGGTTCGAGCACTCCGCGGAGCACGGCGGACGACGCACCTTCCCCGCCGTGCACCGTGTCGATCGCGATGAGCCGTGTGGCGAGTTCGACGGGGTCGAGGTTCATGCGTCCGCGGTGGTGTGCGACGGGTGCCCGTGCCCGGTCGTGTACGTCTCGGGCCGGCGGTCCAGCACGGGGTCGTTGTTGTCGTTCCAGGTACGGCTGGCCCGGATGGCCGCCACGTCGACGTCCGCGGTCAGCACGGCGGTGCCGTCCTCGGCGGCGGGACCTGCGAGCGGCCAGCCGGTGTGGCTGACGATGAGGCTCTGTCCGATGAACTTCTGTCCCCGTTCAGTCCCGGTACGGTCCGCCGCTGCCACGACGAGGCCGTTCGAGTGTGCGCTGGCCATCGACAGGATGGTGGCCATCGCCTGCTGCCCCTCGGCCTGGCCCGGGATCGGCACCCAGTTGGTCGGGACGCAGACGATGTCGGCCCCCTGGAGAACGAGGCTGCGGTAACTCTCGGGGAACCAGCCGTCATAGCAGACGAGCATGCCGACGCGACCCAGGTGGGTGTCGGCCACCGGGAAGCCCAGGTCGCCGGGAGTGAACCAGCGGGCTTCCGCGTCCCAGAGGTGCACCTTCCGGTACTTGGCGATCACGCCGCCGGGGCCGACCATGACCGCGGTGTTGAAGTAGCGGCCGTCGTCCTCCTCGGTGAGGCCAGCGACCACGTGGACACCCAGCCGTGCGGCGGCGGCGGTCCATGCGAGCGAGGCAGGTCCTTCCCCGACGACCTCGGCGAGGTCTGCGAGTTCGGTCTCGGAGGAGAACATGTACCCCGAGTTGCACAGCTCCGGGAGCACGACCAGTTCCGCGCCCTGTGCGGCGGCCTCCGAGATCAGCCGGACGGTCGCAGCGATGTTGCCGGCGACGTCCCCGAAGACGGGTTCGAACTGCAGGACGGCGATGCGGGCCATGATCTGTCCTCTCGTACGGGTTCAGTGGTTCGGTTGCGCGATGGTGAGGTTCGCCGTCGCCGCGGGTTCGTCGGCGGCAGTGCGGTAGCGTCGGCGCCTCGGCGCGATGCTCGTCCGGCGCCATGGGGTGATGGACAGCTCCCAGGCTGCGATGACGAGGAACGCGATCAGGCCGACGGCCGCGAGGACGACGACGGCAGCGAACACGCCAGGTGTGTCGAACCGCGACTGGTGGATCGACAGGTACACCCCGAGGCCCCCCGTGGTGGAGGCGGTCGACTCGCCGAGCACGGCACCGGTGACGGAGAACGTCGCGGACATCTTCAACGCGGAGAACAACGGCGTGTACGTGGCGGGGAGCCGGACGAGTCGGAACGTGCGCCATCTGCTCGCACCCATGGCACGGGCGAGGTTGACGGCGTCGACGTCCACCGACCGGAGACCGTCGAGGACGTTGACCAGGACGGGGAAGAACACGATGAGTCCGACGATGAAGAGCTTCGGAGCGAGCCCGAAGCCGAGCCAGATGACCAGCGCCGCGCCGATCGCGACGACCGGGATCGCCTGCGTCACGATGAGCACGGGGTACAGGAAGCGGTAGAGCAGCAGCGACTGCGACATCACGACTGCGAGCAGGAACCCGACGACCGTCCCGATCACGAAGCCGAGCACGAACGACTGGGCTGTGACCAGGACGTCCGACCAGATCGTCGGCCAATCGCCGGCCAGGGACGCGAACGTCTGCGCCGGCGTCGGCAACACGAACTCTGGGATCCGGAACGCCAAGACGACGCCCCACCAGATGACGACGATCCCGACGATCGACGCGATCGGGATGAGCAGGTCCACCCACCAACGGCGGCTGATCGTGGTGTCCATCAGGCGGTCTCCAATGCCGGTGCGCCGTAGATCAAGCTGAGGATGCGCCGTTTCAGCGCCATGAACCGCGGGTCCGTGAGGTCGTCGAGTGTCCGCGGTCGCGGCAGGTCGACGTCGATCACCTCCGTGATCCGGCCCGGTCGGGGGGACATGACGACGACACGATCGGCGAGGAACACCGCTTCCTCGACGTCGTGGGTCACGAAGAGGATCGTGCTGCCGAGCTCCGTCCACACGCGGAGGAGCCACTGCTGCATCTCGAACCGTGTCTGGCTGTCGAGCGCACCGAAGGGTTCGTCGAGGAGCATGACGTCCTTCGCGAACGCGAGGGTCCGCATCAGCGCCACGCGCTGGCGCATCCCGCCGCTCATGGCGTGCGGGAAGTGGTCGAGGAAGTCGCCCAGGCCGTAGCGCTCGGCCATGGCCGCGGCTTCGTCGCGGTCCTCCTTGGTCACCTTCCCGGTCAGCGCTGCACCGAGGGTGATGTTCTCCAGCGCTGTCCGCCAGGGCAGCAGCAGGTCCTTCTGGAGCATGTAGCCGACGTGTCCCGGTCGCCCGGTGACGTCGCGGCCGTCGATGCTCGCGCTCCCGGCGGTCGGTCGGAGGATCCCGGAGAGGATGTTGAAGAGGGTGCTCTTGCCGCATCCCGACGGCCCGACGACCGACACGAACTCTCCCGCCTGGACGGTCAACGAGGTCTGGGACAGCGCCACGTTCCCGCCGAACCGCTGTTCGATGTCGCGGAGCTCGATCTTGCTCGGGGCGGTCATGCGATCACCGTGCAGCGCTCGTCGCCGAACCAGATGACGTCCTCACGCTTGACGCCGTACAGATGATTGCCGATGAAGGGCTCCACTGCCCACGCTCCTGTCATGACGGTCTCGTTGTGCCGGTCGATGTAGCCCTCGTCGTAGGAGGACGCGTGCCCCAGCGAGTGCCCGATGTTCTGCAGTCGGTCGAGCAGCACCATCCCGGTCGGTGGCAGCAGGCGATCGAACACGGCGAACAGGTCACAGGCGCGCATCCCGGGCTGCGCTGCGGCGAGCAGCTCCGCGTGCAGCGTCTCGAGCGCGGAGAGCGCGCGCTGCTGCGGCACGTTGTCGCCACGGATGAAGGACCGGGTGCAGTCCCCGAACCATCCGTCGGTCGTGGTCGGGTGGACGTCGACCATCCCGAGGTCGAGGTTCCAGAGCGGCCGAGCGGACGGTACATCGGTCGGGAAGCAGCTGAGCGTGCCGGCTCCGAACCCGACGACCGTCGGGGTCCAGACACCGACACTGCCGAGCTCGGTCATGAGCGCGTCTGCCCGGTCGCGGACCTCGATCTCGGTCTGGCCGGCCTCCGTCGTGTCGCTGATGCGTTCCGCCGCCTGGATCGCGATGCGTTGCGCCCGGACGAGACCGTCAGGCGGCCCTGCTCCGACGGCCCGGTTCACGAAGCCTCACGCCCCGGCGCGACGGCGAGCCACTCGACGAGGCCCCGCATGAGGTCGCTGTACCCCGGCCACTCCAGGAACTCGGTCGGGACCCAGTGCGGGCCCATGTCGGTCCCGAGCGCGGCGCTCCTGCCGCGACCCACACGGCCGAGGACAGCGAGCGGGTGGCCTTCGATCTCAGCGACGACCGTGGCATCGGCCTTCGCAGAGAACCGGTGGTAGCCGAGCAACGGGGGCCACGGTCCCTCGGCGACGGGGAAGGGCGCTTCCGACGTCAGCGAACCGATGGCGCCGTGCGGAGCCTCGACGCGGTCGTCGCCGATCTCGAGTTCGACGGGGAGGGCTGCCGCGAGCGGGCTCCCGCGGTAGTTCGCCTTCGCTTCGATGCCCTGGAAGCTGAGGTACCCGCCGACCATGAGCAGCGCACCGCCGGCATCGACCCAGTCGGCGAGCACCTGCAGGCGGTTCGGCCGGCGGATGCCGTGCAGGAACACGCTGCTCGGGAGCAGGAGCGTGTTGGCGCCGATGTCGCTGAGGACGACCACGTCGTAGTGGTCCAGTTCCGTCGCCGTGTACGGGAAGCGATCTGCCGCGATGTGGTTCGGCTGGTACTCGACCTGGTGGCCGGCATGCTCGAGCACCGCGATGAAGTGTTCGGCCCCTTCTTCGTAGACCGAGGTCGTGAACGAGTCGAATCCCTTCGTGTGGACCGACGTCGTGGTCCAGGACTCGCCGGCGAGGAGGACGCGACTCATCGGTTCGTCACCGCGCTGTTCGTGAAGTAGGACGACGCGGATCCGGTGGTCTTGATGACGCCGTACTCCTTGGCCGCCGCGGCGATCTCCTTCCACTGCGCCTCGGACTGCTCGAGGTCGGACGCGGTGATCTGCTTCCCGGTCTCGCCGAGCAGGGGAGCGGTGTCAGCCCACTGCAGTGTCGAGAATGCCTTCGTCTCTGCGTCCGGGTACGCCTTGAGGAACATGGCGACGGCCTGCTTCGGGTGTGACCGGGCCCAGTTCATGCCCTTGATGGTGGCCGTTATGAAGCCCTTGGCGAGCTTCGGGTTCTTCGCGAGCCAGTCCTTGTTGGCGGCGAGCGAGAACACCGGGGCGTCCGGCGCGCCGTTGTCCTTGGCGAGCGCCACACTGTACTTCTTGCCCAGCGAGGTCAGCTCGCTGCCCTCCGCGTTCGTCACTCCGGTGATCGCCGCCACCTTGCCCTGCACCAGGAGCGGGACGGTGTCGTCGGTCGCGGTGACGAGGGTGACGTCGTCGAGCTTCAGGCCAGCGTGCGCGAGCATGATCTGCAGTTGCGCTTCCGACCAGGAATCGGTGTAGGTGCCGATCTTCTTCCCCTTCAACGACGCGGGATCGACGGGCTCGGGCGTGGAGGACATGAGGCCCCAGTTGTTGCCGCTGCCGTACCGCGCGATCGACGTGACAGGGACACCCTTGGAGGCACTGGTCACCACGTCGACGGAGGTCGCGAACGCGAGGTCCGCGCGCCCGGTGCCGAGGTACTGCATCGTCGCGGAGGTGTTCGGCGGAGCCATGATGTCGAGGTCGATGCCCTCGGCCTTGTAGTACCCCTGCTGCTTCGCGACGATCCACGGGATCCAGAAGCTGTCTCCGGTCGGCCACTCCTGGATCATCTTCACCGTCGTCGTCCCCGACGGGGCGGATGCACTCGAAGTCGCTGTGCAGCCCGCGAGTGCGAGTGCACTGGCGGCCGCGATGGCCAGAGCGGTGATGGCTCGATGCCGGAGGCTCGGGATGACGGACATGTGTTCTCCATCGGGTTGGTGGAACAACGGCGTGCACCGGCGGTGGACGTGTCTTCACGGTAAACGATTACCAAGACGAACGCGAGAGCCTTCGGGGATCTTCTCCCGCTGGAAACACCGGCGAAACACGCCGTCGCGGTGTCACCGGCGTCAGGCGCTGGAGTGGAGGCCCAGGTCCAGCTGGACGCGCGGCGGCGCCGTGGCCGGTCCGCGTCGTGTCACCGAGAGCGCCGCTGCGAGGTTCGCGCGCTGAACGGACTCGACCGCGCTGAAGCCCTCAGCGAGGCTGGCGATGAACGTCCCCACGTGGCAGTCACCCGCCCCGGTCGTGTCGACGGCTCTCCGAGGACCGCCGGGTACCGGCACGTGTCGACCGACACCGTCCGTCTCGGTGACCAGCCAGCAGCCGTCCGGACCGGTCCTGACGATGATCCCGGCGAGGGAGGGGTGGTCGCGCAGGAGCACCTGCGCCGCCGCCGCGGGTCCCAGACCGGTCATGAGATGCGACTCGCGTTCGTTCAGCGAGAGCCACGTCGCCCGTCGGAGGACGGGTTCGAGGAGGTGTGGTCGGAGTGAGGCCACGAGGGGGCCCGGATCGAACACCGTCGTCACACCGTCGGGGAGTGCCGTGAACCACCGTGCGGCGGTTCGCCCGTGGGCGAAGGCGAGCTCGTACCCCGACAGGTACACGACGTCGCCCTCGTCCGTGACGACGCCGTCCAGGTCGTCGTCGGTGAGGGAGCCGTCGACCCCGGGGACGGTGACGTAGGTACGTTCCCCGGACGCGTCCACGAGACCGATGCAGAACCCGGTGTCGCCGTCCTCGGTGGGGGGCAGGAGGAGCTCGATGTGTTCCGCGTGGAACGCGCCCCGGATCCTGTCACCGTTCGGTCCCGTTCCGTGCCGACCGACCAGGCCGGCGCGCATGCCGTGACGCGCTGCCGCCGCCAGCACGTTGAACGCACCGGCCGCCGACGTCTCGGACGCTTCCGCGAGGACGTCTCCGCCCTGCTCCGGCAGCGCCGGGACGAAGGCGACGACGTCCACCGCGGCGCTGCCGACGACGAGCAGCCGCCTCCCCGCCGTCGGCGTCAGCGCGCGCCCGACTGGGGGAGGTGTGACTCAGCGCCCTCGTACACGACGCCCAGGGGCCGGACGTCGACGGATCGGCGCCCGTCCTCGACATGCCCGGCGACGAGCGCGGGGAGGCCGACCGACTCGGCCGCTTCGACGATCGCGCGACCGCCGCCGGGCTCGACGATCACGACCATGCCGACGCCCATGTTCAGGGTCGAGTAGGCGTCACGCTCGTCCATGCCGGCTGCGTCCGTCAGGATGCGCAGGGCTTCGGGCACCGCGGGGAGGTCCTCGATGACGTACCGCACCTCCGCGGCGCTGCGCATGACCTTCACGAGGCCGTGCCCGGTGATCGGGTTCAGGTACTTGGGCCAGGCGTCCCGCTCGTGCAGCGCGCGCACGAACGGCGCGTAGATGTGCGTCGGTGTCAGCAACGCCTCGCCGAGTGTCTTCCCGTCGGACAGTCGTTGACTCCAGGACAGTTCCGTCGAATCGACGATGTGGCGCGCGAGCGAAGCGCCGTTGGCGTGGAGTCCGCTGCTCGCGACGAAGACGATCTCGTCACCGGCTGCGATCCGGTCGCCGAGGACGGCACGTCGTCCCTTCGGTACCTTGCCGAGCGCGCACCCGGCGAGTTCGAGCGCCCCGGGCACGACGACGCCGGGCAGCGCGGGGGACTCCCCGCCGCCCCAGCTCGCTCCGGCGAGCCGGCATCCCTCGGCCCATCCCTCCAGCAGTGAACGTGAACGATCGACGTCGGCGTACCAGTTCGCGTCGCCCGTGGCGAAGTACGCCAGCACGGTGACCGGGAGTGCGCCGACGGAGACCAGGTCGTTCACGATGGCGGCGACGGCGTCGATCGCGATCGCGGCGAAGTGGTCCTCACCGGTGGCGTCGAGGTACTCCTGCGCGAGCAGCGCCTTGGTGCCGAGGCCCTCCATGACGATCCCGAGCTGCTCGTCCCCTGTCTCGAGGACGTAGGCAGTCGTGCCTCGAGCGCCCGCGAGTTCGGACATCCCGGAGCCCTCGAGCGAACCTGCGGAAGCAGCGGCAGTCGTCACCGCCATTTGTTTGACGACGTCGAGGACGTCGTAGTCGACTCCAGCGTCCCGGTACAGATCAGCCACGGGTCTTCTCCTCGAGGGTTGGGTTGTCCGACGCTAGCAGCCGGCTGATCGCGCGTCGATCGACCTTGCTGCTCGCCGAGAGGGGCAGTGTCGGCACCAGGACGATGCGGACGGGGACGACGGGCAGAGCGATGCGGTCTACCAGCCGTGCGCGGATCTCGCGGCCCGTCATGTCGACCGCGTCGTCGAGGACGACGACGGCGCCGAGGCGCTGCGCGGAGCGCGCGTCCGTGAAGACGCCGACGGCGCAGTCAGCGATGCCGTCGAGCGACCGGACGGCCTGTTCGACCTCGCCGATCTCGACACGGTGCCCGGCGATCTTGACCTGGTCGTCGTCGCGACCGACGAACTCGAGACAGCCGTCCTCGCGTCGGCGGACGACGTCCCCGGTCCGGTAGGAACGGGCGCCGTTCCCGTCGAGCACGAACCGCTCGGCCGTGAGCGCCGGACGACCGACGTACCCGGTGGCGATCCTCGCACTGCTGATCCAGAGCTCCCCGGACTCGCCCTGGTGCACATCCGCTCCTGAGGGGTCGGTGATCCGTGCCGTGGTATCGGGCAGGATGTTGCCGATGCTCGTCCAACGTGCCTCCGTGGTGGCCAGGACGTCGATGCGTTCGAACGTGGCGACGATCGTGCACTCGGTCGGCCCGTACATGTTGACGACCTGCGGCGGCTCGCCGGGAACACGCCGGCACCAGGTGCGGGTCGCCTCCAGGTCGAACGCCTCTCCGCCCGTCACGAGGAGACGGCAGTCAGGCAGCCCCGAGCCGGTTCCTCGCTCGGCGTCGACGAGACGGCGCAGCACGGACGGTACGAGGTGCAGCACGCTGACCTGTTGCGTACGGAGGAAGTCGAGGAGCCTGTGCGGGTCGTGCACGACGTGGTCGTCGGCGACCACGAGGCAGGCGCCTGAGGCGAACGCATTCCACATCTCCCAGATCGAGTAGTCGAACGCCGGCGAGTGCACCATGGAGAACACGTCGTCGGGCCGGTACGCGAACTCGGACGTCGACCACTCGAGGAGCGATTCGAGGCTCCCCCGCGAGATCTCGACTCCTTTGGGCTCGCCGGTCGTACCGGAGGTGTAGATGACGTAGGCGGCCGTCTCGGCGAGCGGCCCCTCCACGTCGGTGAGCCGGCGAAGTGCGAACTCGCTCCCCGGCTCGATGAGCGCCCCGGCCCCGCTGTCAGCGAGCACGAAGTCACGGCGCGCAGCGGGCATGTCGGGGTTCACCGGGATCCAGGCGAGGCCGGCGTCGACGACGGCGAGGATGCTGATCACGGTCGTCGCCGACCGCTCCGCCATGACCGCGACGCCCGCGCCCGGCTGCAGCTCGAGGGCGCGGAGCGCTGCGGATCGTGCCCCGACCACTTCGGACAGCGCTTCGTACGTCCAGGTGGAATCGCGGGTCCGGAGCGCCGGACTCGTGGGACGTGCGCGGGCCTGTTCCCGGATGATCTGCGGCAGTGCGACCGAGGGGAGCGTGCTCACGTCGTCGGCTCGTCTCGGAGACGGCCGAGGGCCTCGGCCATCTCCCGCGGGGTGGACAGGGCGTAGAAGTCAGCCATCTCGGGTTCGATCCCGAGGTCGCTGTGCGCTCGTTCCGCGATCTCCTCGGCGGCGAGTGAGTCCCCGCCGAGCTCGAAGTAGTCACTGTCGACGCTGACCGGAGTGTCGAGGACGTCACTCCAGATCGCGGCGAGTCGGGAGGCTTCCGCCGTGTGCGGGTCAGTGGTCAATGGAGGTGCTCCGTTCTGTCTTCTGTGGGGCGTCGGGAACCCGGAACGCGGCGGTCGCGGCGACGGCGCCGGCTGCGGCGACCGTTGCGGCCACCACGAACCAGACAGGCGCACCGTGTGTCACGCCGAGTGCGGCCGTCGCGGGCATCACCGCAGCCACGATCTGTGCGGCGAGGCCGAACAGCGCGACGTCCTGAGCCTGCGAAGTGTCTCTGGCGATGTCGTAGGACATGGCCCAGGCTCCGGCGGCGGCCAGGACTTCGGCGCTCGTCGCGAGGAGCGTGATCAGTCCGATGCACACGGTGGCGCCGGCAGGGCCACCGTGCGTCGCGAGCGGGAGCAGCGACAGCGCTGCTGCCAGTGCGCCGGCGGCGAGTGCGTTCGCGGTTGCCCCCCGTCGGAGCGTGTCGACCCGGGAGGCGGCGCGGCGCTGGAGTGCGATGGAGAGCACGGCGTTCAGCACGAAGACCCCGCTGATGGTCCAGACCGGTGCCGCGGTGTTCCGCGTGATCTGCAGCGGCAGGCCGGTCTCGAGTGTGCCGGCACCGACACCGACGACCACCCCCGAAGCGAGCGCGAACAGCGCGAAGCGCATCTGACCGGCCGGCCGGGTCCGTTGCGGCGACGGGTCGGTGGTCGACAGCCGCCCCGCCCGCCCGCCCGGGAGCGTCAGCGTCGCGACGGACACCCCGAGGAACGACACCGCGTTCACGACGACCAGGGTCTGCAGTGCGGGGGTGGTGTCGATGGCGAGCGGGACCGACGCGACCAGCGCACCGACGGCCGCACCGATGTTGAAGCTGTTGCGGAGGGACGCCCTGGCGACCACACGCTGTGGTGCCGGCGTGAGGAGGAACAGCAGCCGGAGCTGTGCAGGCCGCGCGGCAGCTTCACAGCTCGCAGCGATGACCACGATCACGAAGTACGCGCCGAGCGAGTCCGCGGCGGGCAGGACGGCGAAGACGATGACCCTGGCGACACCGCAGAGCAACAGCAGCTGTCGGGGGCTGCGACGATCCGCGTAGCGACCTGCAGGGACGGTGACGAGGATGCCGGCCACGACCGCTGCGGAGGCGGTCACGCCGATGGCTCCGGTGCTCTGGCCGAGGACGTCCGATGCGTAGACGACGGAGCCGGTCAGGAACGCACCCGTCCCGACGGCGTCGACGAAGGAGATGACGATCAGGGTCCGCAGCGGTCCCTCTGCCCGAGGACGTCTCATGCGTTCTCCCTGCGGGCTTCTGCGAGGAGCGCTGACAGCCCGTCGTTGAAGGACCTGACGGCAGAACGCACCGCATCGCGGTCGTAGGCCGCGGTCCGGTACAGCACGTCGACGCTCACCACGTCGCCCAACGACACGTAGACGCACAGGTCCCGACGGGTCGCGTCGTCGGGCGGCACGATCTCGGACGCGGCTCCGCGCGGTGTCGCCGACCGGGCGCGGCGCTCGTCGACGACGGTGAAGAGCATCGTGTACGGGGCGTCCCGTCCGAGCACCTCACGCGCGACGGTGTCGACGTGCGCTCGCTGGTGGTCGGCTCCGGCGAGGATCTCGTCGCGGATCGTGTGGACCCGTTCCGAGGCGGACGCCCCCGGTGGGATCACCGGTGCGAGCAGGAGCGCGTTGGCGAAGTAGCCGACCGAGGTCCGAGCCTCGCGCGGGCGGCCGGCGGTGTGTGTCGCGATCACGGGCCGTCGGACGTGCGCCAGCGCGGACCCGGCCCAGGCCGCCATCGAGATCGCAGTCGCGGTCGCTCGGAGGGCCCCACCTGCCTGCCGGAGCTCGGCAGGCGAGACGTCGAGCTCCCGCTGGTACCAGGACGCCGACGGACGTGCGTCGTGCACGCCGGGGGTGCGGCCGACGATCCCGGTGGACCACTCTGCCTCCTTGATGCGTCCGAAGTGCGAGGCGTACTCGCTCCGGGCCGTCGGCCACCACTCCTGCTGGGCGACGGCGAACTGTTCGTAGTCTGAACTCCCCGTCGGCTTCCGTCCGGCCAGCACCGCTCGGACGTGGTCCGTGATGACGCTCTGACTGACGCCGTCCGTGACGAGGTGGTGCACGGCGACCCAGAGCACCGCTCCGGCGTCGACGACGCCGGGCGCCAACACGAAGCTCCGCAGCAGGGGTCCCGTCGAGTCCGCCTGCAGCGACCCGAGACGTTCCCGCGCCTCGTCGACCGTCGTCACGGTCACGATCGGCGCCGGGGGAGCGTCACGCTCCACACCGTCCTCACCGCTCGTGTACCGCAGTGCGCTGTGCGAGCCGACCAGAGAGGTGATCGCGTGCTCGGCGCGGGAGACTTCGTCCTCGGTCGGGAGGGGGAACGTGAGGTGCTCCCAGTACATGCGGAGCCCACGGCCCACGGTCGCGGTGAAGTCCGTCATCGCCTGCTGCTGTTGCGACAGCACGGCGGCGGTGGTCATGCTCGCGCAGCGGCGGACAACGCCGCCGCGGTGTGGGCGCGCAACGGCTCGGTGACGGCGGCGACGTTCCGCGCGACGTGGTCGGCGTTCGTGGTGCCGACCAGCGCTCCGGTCACGCCGCGCTGCGCGACGACCCACTGCAGCGCCGCATCGACGAGTTGCACGTCTCCCTCCGTCGCTGCAGTCGACAGCGCCTCGAGCCGCTGGTCGATCCCCGTGCGAGCCTCCGGCGCGAAGAAACGGAGGTAGTTCTCGTCGACGAAGAAGTCGTCCCGCGCCACCGCGCCGCCACGCCAATCGTCGTAGTGGCGGCGCTGTCGCTCGGCGAGGAGTCCGTATGCGAGGGTGCCGTACGTGACGATGCCGGTCCCGTACTGGGTCGCGCTGTCGACCTGGTCGTCGTACGTGTCCAGGTCCAGCAGGCTCATCGGCATCTGGAGGACGTCGACCGGTGCGACCGACCGGCAGAGCGTGACGTCCGCGGAGCCGTAGTTCGACAGCCCGATCGCGCGGACCAGTCCCTCGGCCTTCAGGTCGTTCATCGCTCCCCACGTCTCCGCGAGGGGAACGACGTCCGATGGCCAGTGCAGCAGGTAGACATCGACGTGGTCACGACCGAGGCGTTGGAGGCCGGCCTGGAGCTCGCGACGCATGCCGGCAGCTGTGTAGGCGTCGTCCGGCTCGGGAGCGAGCTTCGTCGAGACCTGGACATCCGGGTGGTCCGCCAGGACCTGGCCGACGATCGCTTCGGAACCGCCTCCACCGCCGTACACGTGCGCGGTGTCCACCCAGTTGACGCCGAGGTCGACGGCGCGGGCGAGGGCGCTGGCAGCCGCGTCGGCGTCGACCTTGCCCCACGTCGTCCCGCCCCCGATCTCCCACGCGCCGAACCCCAGGGTGGTCAGTTGCACGCCGGAGCGACCGAGGGGCCGCTGCTCGATGGTGTCCGCCCGGCTCACGTGAGCACCGGAACCGGGAGTTCGAGCGCGCGTTCCCATTCGTGGCCCTCCCCGTCGTCGCGCGCGGTGAGGCACGCGCTGAGGTGTCGTGCGTAGGCGTCCGCGTGGCTCGCGACGTGCGAACGGACGGCGTCTCGCGCGTCCCGGCTGATCTGCCTGCTCCACTCGAGTGTCGCGAGACGCTCGGCCAGGAGCCTGCCCCAGCCGTTCAGGCGACACTGACGCTCGACCGAGTGCGTGCCTCGGAACTTGTACGCCACAGGGAACCGGTACATGAGCTCGGCGAACTGGAGAGCGGTGAGGAGCTCGGCCAGGTCGTCCGCGCGCCGCGTGAGCTCGGCCACGCCGAGTACCGCATCCACCGCGGCCTCCGAGGCGAGGTAGACGTTGCCGACGAAGACACCCGAATCCCGGCACGCTGAGTCGAACGCGTCGAGTGCGATGACGAGTTGCGCGACCGCGTACAGGGGCGAGTCCTCCGCGGGTGGCGCGGCCCACCGCGCTTCGAGTTCGGCGACCAGGTCGTCGCCCGACTGGTCCGTCTCGAGCCGGGCGTCCGGGTCGGAGAAGGACCGGAGACGGAGGGCGGCTGCCGAGCCGTCCCGATCGGGCAGGAGGAGGTCGACACCGTCGACTTCGTCGAGCGTGAGTATCCGGAGGTCCGGACGGACCTCTCGGAGCGGGACACGGAAGGTCATGCGTTCTCCAGACGGTAGTTGCCGATGGTCCGTCCCGCCGCTTCGAGGAGCTCCTCGGGAAGGGTGAGGCCAGGTCGGGCGATGAGGACCACGCTGCAGCGCATCAGGTCGTCGACGGCCACGAGCCCACGCGCACGGAGCGTGTCGCCGGTCTCCACGCAGTCGATCGCCGCGGAGGCGAGACTCGGGACGTACGTCTCCGTCGATCCGTGCGTCGGGATGACCCGGACCGCGTTGCGCGTGTGCTGCGCGATGTAGCGGCGAGCGAGGTTGGGGTACTCGGACGCCACGGTCACGCCGGAGACCGGTGCGTCGAGATCGAAGTCGGGATCCCGAGCGATCAGACTGAGCCTGATCGAGTACCAGTGCAGGTCCAACAACTCGTCGACGACAGCACCGGACTCCGCGATCCACTCCTCGCCGGTGACACCCGCGTCGAGGTGACCCGTGGCGACCAGACCCGGGATGTCCTGCAGCCGGAGCGAGTAGACGACCGCGTCGATGCCTGCAGTCGCGATGGCTGCGGCCAGGTGGGTGGAACGTTCTCGGAGCCTGCCCTTCGGCAGGCCGATCCGGAGCCCGGTCACCGGACGGCACCGTAGGGACGGAGCTCACCGTACGCGGTGCGTTGCCGACGGACCTCGGCACGGACAGCGGCCTGGAGCGCGCTCTCCACGTCGACCCCCGTGATGTTGCCCAGGCAGTACACCCACGCAGCGAGCTGCCCCAGCTCCTCCGCGAGTCGCTGCGGAGACTCTCCCCGTCGCGCCGCCTGGGCGTACTCGCCGAGCTCCTCCATGGTCCAGGTCAACGCCCTGTCGAGCTCCAGACGCCCGTACACGGCGTCGATCGCGGCCTGCGTCCTCGATGCTGATGCACCCCGGAGATGGAGAGCAACCGACGTCGGTTGGTCGTCCCCGGCCCCGTCGTGGTCGAGCATCTCGCATGCGCGAGCCTCGTCGTCCTGCGCAGCGACGACGACGTCACGGTCCCACGCCAGGTCTGAGTACACGGAGATCGCGTCCTGACGCGCCTGGACATCTGCGAGCAGATCGAGGCCCTCGTCCTCGCGACGCGACATCGCCAGCAGGAGAGCGGCCGCTTCCTTCTGCGGGAGGAACCGCGGCTCTCCGGCCCGCCGCAGGGTCAGCACGAGTGGACCACCGGAGCGGAGCAGGTCCTCGGCGGTCGCCCGCACGGAGCCTGCTTGCTCCACCAGGGACACTCGCGTGTAGCGGAGCCCGCCCGTGGTGGAAGCCGTTGCAGCCCAGACCCACCGATCGGCTGCGATGGCGGGAGTCGGTTTCGACGATGGTGCCGAGAGCATTGCCACTGTGGTGACTCTTTCGGTCGGTGGTGCCTCATCCGGTCAGGTGCTGCGCCGCCTCCATCGCGGAAACTCCGATGGTAAACGTTTGCCCTCACTAGGATGAACGGGTAGCGATCGGCTTGTCAAGACCGCTGGACCCGGTGCATCCTCGTTCAGCCCGAGGGCTGCACCGATCCAGGAGGCACGACGCCATGGCGAGCACCGAGCTGTCACGAGCGAGCATCAAGGACGTGGCACGAGAAGCCGGAGTGTCGACGGCGACGGTCTCCCGCGTCCTCACCGGTGCTCGCGCAGTTCGCGAAGAGTCCGTCCAGGCGGTGACCGACGCCGTCCAGAAACTCGGGTACCGTCCGAACCAGCTCGGCCGTGCGCTGCGGCTCCAGTCGACGGCGACGGTCGGCATGGTCGTGCCCAGGGTCGACAACCCCTTCTTCCCAGCGATCATCCAACGCGTCGAACAGCAACTGCACGACGCCGGGTTCGAGATGTTGCTGTGCACGTCGAACGACGACCCGGACCTCGAGTCGGAGAAGGTGCGAACCCTGCTCGGACGGCAGGTCGACGCGCTCCTGATCAGCGCATGTGATGCCGTCAAGAGCGGCCCGATCCTCCAGGAAGCCTCGCGACGTGTGCCGGTCGTGCAGATCGACCAGGTGACCGCCGATTGGGAGGGGGACTTCGTCGGGGTCGACGACGACGGCGGGATCCGGGCCATCGTGGAGCACCTGCGTGGCAGTGGTCGACGGCGCCTGGCCTACATCGGGTCCGGCGACGAGAACTCCTCGGGAGCGGCGCGCAGTCGGGCGTTCCGAGCCCTCGTGCCCGGCGCGCCGATGCGACTCGGTGCGTTCAACGCGCAGTGGGGGGAGACCGCTGCCATCGATCTGCTCGATGGAGATCACCCACCTGACGCGATCGTCTGTGGCAACGACATGATCGCGCTCGGAGCACTGCGAGCGTGCGAGGCCAGGTCCGTCCGGGTGCCGGACGAGGTGTCCGTGACGGGGTTCGACGACGTCGAACTCGCCGCAGTCCTCCGACCTGCGCTGACGACGGTCCGGCAACCCGTGCAGGGCCTCGTCGACGAGGCGGTTCGGCTGATCGTCGAGCGCACGACGGGTGTGAGCCGCCCGGGCGTCCGCGTGACGTTGCAGACCGAGCTCGTGCAACGGCAGAGCGCCTGAGGGGCGCCGGCCGGTCCTACTCCGCGGCCAGCGTCTCCCGAGGGCTCTCGCCGAACCGCTCGCGGTACTGCACCGCGAACCGGCCCAGGTGCACGAAGCCCCAGCCGCGCGCGACCTCGCCCACCGACGTCTCGCCGACGCGTCCGGCTCGGAGCGCGTCGCGGGCGGCCTGCATGCGCACCTCGCGGAGGTAGTTCATCGGCGTGGTGTCGAGCACCCGGTGGAACGCCTCCTGCACCCCGCGCACGCTCAACCCGCACGCCGCCGCGATCTCCTGGACCGTCAGGTTCTCGGCGGCGTGCGCGTGCACGAAGTCCACCGCCGCGCGGAGGCGGACGTTGCCGGCGGCGGCGAAGGCGTCCGTGATCGGTTCCGCACGGAAGCGGTAGAGGTCGAGCAGGCGCCGAGCGACGTCCCGCTTGGCCTCGTGCCACGCCAGCGACGTCGGTCCGGCGCCGCGGAACGCCGCGACCGCAGCGGCGACCGCCTCCCGCCAGGCGGTGATGGCCGCCGGGGGTGGGCTCACCTCGCGGTCGAACGTGACCGCGCCGGTGACCAGGTAGCGCTCGGCCGCGACGTCGAGGAGGAGCGTGCGGCTGATGTGCACCAGCCGCTGGTCCCAGTCCTGGTACTCCATCTCGAAGCGCTGCTCGACCGGGAAGAGCGTCGGGACGCCGAGCTGCAGGTGCTTCTCGTTCTGGCCGACCTCGATGCGGGCGGTCCCGGAGTCGATCCACTGCACGACGACCTCGCCCTCGACGGCGACGTCCCCGCGCAGGTAGCCGTGCATCTGCGAGCGGCGCACGCTGAGGTCCGCGTCGCCGATCGCGACGTACCGGTACCAGTAGTCGTCGGCCAGGTGCCGGGAGTACCAGCGGCGCCCGGCGTACATCCCGGCGAGGTCCGTGATCGCGCCGTCCGTCTCGACGCCGGCGACGGAGACCAGCGGCGTCGGGGCAGCGCGGTGGTCCGACTCCGCGGCGTGGCCCGCTCGGTCCGTGCTCACGTGCCCTCCGAGAACTCGACGTCGGTCTCTGCGCGCTGCGCCTCGCCGTCCTCGACGACCCGGCCCAGCGGCCTCCCCCTCTGCGGAGGGTACCGCGACCGACGTCGTCCGAGGCCGGAACCTCCGCAGAACGCGGATCCGACAGTGATGGGGTGGCGGTACGGGGAGGACGGCGGTGAGCAGCGACCGGTTGCCGGCGCTGGCTCGTTCGACCTGCGACTGCTGTCCGTACGATCCTTCGGCTTCAGTACGTCATCGGAACACTCGGCTCACCCGGAACGCGGACGTCCCGATGAGCGGTGCTGCTGCCAGCACGATGATCCACATTCCGAAGCTGTCGAGGTGTGTGAGTCCCCCGACCAAGCACACGAGCCCGAAGACGAGTCGGAAGGCGAACCACACCCCGCGCTTGGGACGATCGTTCTGCTGCGAGCGCGTCCGGCCTCCGGCGAGTTCGTGGAAGAAGCGCCCACCGACGACGGCAACCGGGATCGTCGCGAACAATCCCGTGACTGCACCTTGCGTGAGCACGTCGAAGAACCCACCCCAACCACTGGCCGATCCGAGCACGCTGAGGATGCCGAAGAGCAGGAGGGCTCCGACGATGGGCAGTGCGATGGCGTCACGGCGCTGCGATCGGCTTCGCGCGCGGAGCGCAGGCAGCGCCTCGAACACCGCTCGCACTTCGTCGGCACGTCGCTGCAACGCAGCATCGACCATGCTTCCGTCGTGGTGTTCCGGGAGGTCTGCCGGTGGCTGCGGCTGCACGGTGAGTCGAGCACCAGTGGCCGTGACGGCCGTGCGGGCCTGCGTGACGACGCGGGCGTGGTCTGCCCCGGACCGTCGCCGCCGCGTTGACGCTGCTTCGGCCGAAGCGAGCCGCTCGTCGGCCTCCTGACGCAGCCGTGCTTCGTGCTTCCGCAACTCCATCGGCACGACGACGAGGGTCGCAGATGCTGCGGCAGCAGCACTCCGGAGGTCGGTCGCGTCGAGATCAGGCATCTGCGGCTCCCGTCAGGAACGGCTCACCGGGACGTCTCGCCTCGGCGAGTACCTCGAGTTCCGAGTCGGTGGGCAGCGTGTACGGCACGACTGTCCGAGTCGTGTTCGCGTCGTCCGCAGTCCAGGTCACGATGCGATCTCCGTCCGGCTTCGTGTGACGGGGGAGGGAGAGGGTCTGGCGATCGGTGACGCTGACGTCGACCTCGATCTGGGTCGCGAACAGCGGCAGCACCTTCGCGACGCCGTTGACCGGCTTGGAGAGGGCTCGGGTCACCAGGTCGGAGAAGGCTCGAACCCAGATGATCGAGTGGACTCCGCGCGCCGGACCTGCGTGGAGCACGTTCTCGAGGACCCCCGTCGGGTCGAACTGATGAACGTCGAGCACCACGAGGAGACGATCGCGCTCGAGCTCACCCTCGGCGATGGCCGAATCGAGTTCGGCGACGAGGAGGGACACCTCATCGCCCCAGATCCTGAGCGGGATGTCGGTGGCTGCTGCGTACCGTCGGAGCACCTCGGTCGCCTCTGCGATGCCGTCGATCTCCTCAGATGCAACGACGTCGATCTGCACAGGTCGCCTCCCGGAGGTCGCGCCGATGACCATCGGGACGACCGTTCGGCCGGCCAGTCGCGCGTCCCCGCCGAGAAGGACGGCGTTTCCGCCCATGCGGCGCCGGAGCAATGGACCGGACGGCACATCGATCGTGGTCGGAGCGCCGACCCAGGTCCGGCGTTGCAGCGGTCGCGCTTCGAGCGCTGCGAGGAGTGGATCGCATGTCGTGACAGGGTCTCCCGCAGCGTCACCGAACACGAAGCGTTCAACGACGGGAACACCGATCAGCCCGCGGCCCCGTGCCTCATCCGCGAGTTGGGCCACGCGGGAGGAGCGGTCCTCGCGTGGTTCGAACGCGACCTGGACGAGCTGCGGCTCGCCGCTGTCGTCGCCGAGACTGCGTTTGACGTACGCCTGGCCTGCGCCGGTCAACCGAGCTGCTCGGTGGTCTCCGCCGAGCATCTGTTCGCTCGTTGCTTCGTCAGATCGGAAGGCAACACGGAGCCCGAGGTTGTCGAAAAGGGCCTTGTTCTCACCGCGCGCGCCGAGTCCCGCGGTCGACTGCGTCGCCAGCACGAGGTGGATACCGACCGATCGGCCCTGCTTGGCGATGTCGGTCAGGTAGCGAGCGGCGGTCTCGCGGTAGCGGTCGTCGGTGAGGAGGACGTGGAACTCGTCGAGGACGGCGACGTATCTCGGAAGTCGCATGATCGGGTCGAGGCCGACGAGGTTGGCCAAGCCGTGCTGCTTGAGGAGCAGCGCGCGGCGTCGCATCTCGGCGTCGAGGTACTGCAGGACGGAGACGTACATCTCGACATCGGACTCGACGGCGACGACTCGAGCATGCGGGAGCCCTGAGCGCCCCGTCCGCGGATCGTGCGCGTACATGCCCATCTCGACGCCGCCCTTCCCGTCGACGAGGAAGAACTGCACGTCGTCTGGCGAAAAGCGCTCGGCGAGACCGAGGATGAGTGCGTGGAGCAGGCTCGACTTACCGGAACCGGTCTGCCCGACGACGAGCGCGTGGACGTCTCCGCCCTCGATGTGGAAACCGAGGTCGACGCGCTCCTCTCCTGCCATGCCGATCGGCGTCGTCGCCGCTGCGGCGGGTCGACTGGCCCAGCGGTTGCCCGAGGCGTGGAGGAGGTCGAGATCGATCCGCCGCTGCGAGAGTCGTTCCTTGTAGTCCCCGACGACGGCGTCGAGAGCGCGGTGGATGAAGGAGGTGACCGGTCGATCGTCGAGGCGAACGGGTATGCCGACACCGTCGCGGTGGATCACCGCGCCGTCTGCCCCGACCGTCACCTGGACACCCCCGTCCGGGCGGAACGGCGTTCCGTCCAACGAGACCGTGATCACGTGCAGTCCAGCCGCGTGGCCCGTGCGGATCAGTCTGGCGAGCTGCGATGACGCCCGCTTCTCCAGCCCTCCCGGGTTGATGACGACGACGAACCGATGCGCTTCGGGGAGCAACGACTTCGCGAGAGCCGCTCGGTTGTAGTCATCGATGTCCGCGTACGCGCCCCGCAACTTCGTGGTGGTGATCTCGGCGACGATCATCGACAGCTCGTCGAGCTGGTTGGCCGTGGCGTTCTCGGTCACGGTGGTCTTCGGGACGACGGCGCTCCGACCCGGCGAGAACGCGGCGACCAGACGCCCGTTGCCATGCGTGTCGACGCTGTGGAGCACGGGGTCGGACGTGGTGAGGAGTGCCCGCAGCAGGAGCGAGTCGAGGAGTCCCGCAGCGTCAGCCTCGGCGCCGACGCGAACGGCCAGGTGGATGTGCTGCTGCGCAGGGTGGTCCAGCAGAGCCGCTGCCGAGGTGCCGGTGACGGTACCGATCCGGACCAGCGCTCCCGGACGTGATCCCGGGGGTTCAGCGTGGAGACCATCGGACCAGATCGGATGTGTCCAGGTCGACGTGAGTCGTTCTCCGAGGGCTTGGACGATGCCCGCCAGTGCGATCTCGGCATCGCCCGTCCGGCTCGCCGCCGTCGCGCGAGCAGACGCGAGCGCCGCATCGGTCTGGGCTGCCGTACGTCGAGCGGTAGCGGCGAGCGACGCGCGTTCGATCTCGTCCAGTCGCCCGGCGAGCCAGAGCACCTCGGCGGATCGTTCATCGAACCAGCGCACCGCACTGTTGTGGTCCGTGGGGTACGACGCGCGCATCACGAGGAGTAGTCGTCGAGCATCGAGGCCTTCGTACGGACTTGCTCCGCGAGGGAGCTCGCGGTCTCGGCGGGATCGATCGATTGGAGCATCTGCGCCACTTCGCCGTCCGTCGTGTCGAAGAACGAGTCGTCCCATGACTCCTGCGCGGCTGTGCGTGCGCTCTCGAGCGTCGACTTCGCGGCCTCGATCTCTTCTGCGAAGGTGTCGAGTGCGTCCGCGTAGGTGCGGAGCGCTTCGGGATCGGCGTGGACAGCCATGGTGGTTCCTCCAGTTGTGGGGGGCGTTCCTGATGCGAGTCCAGCGGCGCCCCCGGCCGCCGTACCCGGAGCCGAGCTGGTGCTCGGTCCGCCCGCCACTGTCGGCGTGCCCGTCCCCGACGCCGCGGCCGTCCCCGCAGAGCCGCCACTGTCCGGAGCCGAGGCCGTCGCGGCTGCAACCACGCTGGCCACGCTCGCTCCGGCGCCCAGACCACTGATCGGCGCCGACGGCCCGGGCGTGGGAGCTCCTGGAGACGTTCCCGAGGTCTGTTGCGGGAGACCGGAGCCTCCGGTCGCCGATGGCGGTGGTGCCGTCAGCGTGTTCGTCGCCGCCGAGGCGGCGTCGAGTCCTCCCTGCCGCTTCTCCAGGTATGCGGAGAACCGTGACAGGGCGTAGGCCACCATCGGCGCGCTCATGCTGATGGCGATGACGGCGGTCGGATTCGACAGCGTGGCGAACTTCGCGAACTTCGGAGTGTTCCCGACGATGACTGATGCATGCTTCGCAACCTCGCTCAATGCACGGTTGCGCTCGGCCTTCGCGGCGGCCGTACCACTGTGATGCGAGAGCACGTTGGCGAGGTAGTGACTTGTCGCTCCGACGAGGCGTACGGCGCTGCTCAGGGTCTCCGGAGCCGCGATCGCCGCCTCGGCGATGTTCTTCACAGGGTCGAGGCTGAGTGCGTGGCGGACTCCAACCAGCGGGCCGTCCTCCGGCGATGCCTCGACGGTGTCCTTCGCGGCGGAGCCGAACCCCGTGTACGGCTCCGCGAGTTGGTCGACCCTGTCGGCCACCTTCGGGAGTGCTCGTCCTGCGCGGTCGAGGTGCTGTGCGGTCGTCAGCCGCATCGTGTTCGCGATGGACGCGGCTGCCGCGAGCTGTGTCGCGAGCGTCATGGCCCGCTCAGTCGTTTTCGAGTGCGCGGTCCAGCGTCACGCAGCTCGCGAGCACCAACGCCGGCAGGGCGACTTCGAACTCCGTGACGATGTCTTCCGCACTGCGGCCCGGGAGGAGCTGCGCGACGATCTGCGCCGCCTGCCGTACAGAGGCGGACGTCGTCGAGTACGCCCAGGTCCAGTAGACGGTCTCGCTCACGTTGGTCGTTCGTCCGCCCGGGCCACGGAGCCTGAAGGAGACCGTCGCATCGTCGAGGCCGTCTGCGGACCCGGAAGCCAGGACGCGCAGTCCCTCTGTGTCGATCCGTTCCGTCGCAGCGAAAGCGAGGAGAACACCTGCGTCGACGAGGCGACGGGTGTTCTCGTCGTCCTGGAACGGTGCGGCCGTGCCATGGCGTTCGAGCAGTGCTGCAGCGTCCGGAGCGAGCTCGATGACGCCGTAGCCCTGGCGGAGAGCACAGACTTCGACGAAGGTGTCGTTCTCACCGCTGGTGAGTACCCGTCCGAGTACTTGCCCGACCACGACCGCGTGAGTTCTGTCCTTCGGCATCCGCATCCCCCCGATTTCACGTGCGCGACGTCCCGAGAACGCTATCGGCCGGCGCGTCCCTCCGGTTAGACCCTCCTTCTGGGGGACCGACAGCGCGAGGTCCGATCCCCCGACTCTGTGGACTGTCCACGGAGCGAGTACCCCGGTGGGGGACGTGTACCCCGGAAATCTGACGCACTCTCCCGTGAATCCGGGAGCAGTCGATGGTGCGCATGAACAGAACCCGTGAATCGACGGGCATCGCTGGCGAGCGGACGTCGCGCCGTCATACGGTTGCACCACAGCACGATGTACCCCGGAACGCGACAGGAGCAGCGCCATGAGCACGACCGCCAGCACGAAGACGCAGCGTGAGGTCACCCTCGACACCGACACGGTCGACACCATCGCCGTGCTCGAGGCCGAGATGGAGAGCGCTGCCCGCCCGGCTCGCGCCAAGCTCACCTGGACGCAGGAGGACGCCGGCGAGTGGATCGCCAACTACGGCGGGTACTTCGGCGGCTCGGTCGACAAGCGCGACGGCCGATACGTCGCCTCGGACACCTTCGGCCTCGTCGTCGGCGAGTTCGCCTCGCTCGAGGACGCCCAGAGCCACCTGGCCGATCAGCTGCACATGATGCTGCCGCCGGTCATCCGCCCGGTCGTCTGACCCAGCACGTCCGCACCACCTGCACTGCAGCACCGCCCGCACCACCGCACGTCCTGAGGAAGGCACCATGAGCATCGCCGAGTTCCACCGCCCCACCACCGAGGCGAAGCTGGACACCGAGACGATCGACGTCATCACCGCGATCGAGGCCGAGGTCGTCACGCCCGAGACCGTCGACCACGCACGGATCATCTGGTCCCGCCCGGACACGCGCCTCTGGGCCGCGAACTACGGCGGGTACTACGGCGGCACCGTCGACCTGCAGGGCACGCACTACTTCGTGTCCGACACCTTCGGCCAGTACGTCGGCGACTACCGCACCATCGAGGAAGCCAAGGCCGCACTGGTCGAGCGCCTCGCCCGCGTGCTGCCGACGATCTCGCGCCCCGCGTCCTGACCGACTGACCGTCCCGCTCACGCCCCGCCGAACACCGGCGGGGCGTTCTGCTGTCCGGACACCGGCGAGCGCCCCGCCGGACACCAGCGAGCGCCCCGACGGAGATCAGCGAGTGCCCCGCCGGACGTCAGGGCGCACCAGCCCAAGACCCGCGTCAGCGCGCCGACACGTACCCGGTGTGCGACGGCTCCGACCCGGCGGCCTCGTCGTCCGCCGGCACCGGGTCTCGCCGCAGCGCGATGACCGTCACGTCGTCCTCCTGCTCGACCGAGCGCGCGAGGGTGATCAGGCGCTCCACGACCTGCTCCGGCCGGGTGTCGTCGCGGGCGATCTCGGCCACGCGGTCGACGGTGTTGAGCGAGCCGCCGAACAGGTCGAGCACGCCGTCGCTGAAGCAGACGAGGACGTCGTCCGGCCCGAGTCGGGTCTCGTTCGTCCGCCACGCCTCCTCGAGCCCGAGGCCGATCGGCAGCGACGAGGACGCCAGGCGTTCCACGGTGCCGTCGTGCCGCGCGATGACCGTCAGTCCGTGCCCGGCGTCGACCCAGCGGAGCACGTCACCGTCGAGGCGCGCGTGGAAGAGCGTCGTGAACCCGGCGGTCGCCTCCGCGCGGTCCGGGTCGGTTGCGAGGCCCTGCGACGCCCGCTCCACGGCGGCGGCGGGGTCGGGCTCGGTGCGCGCGCTGCGCAGCACCGCGCGCACCGCGGCGGCGAGCAGCGCCGAACCCACGCCCTTGCCCATCACGTCGCCGAGCGTCAGCGCCAGGCCGCCGTCGGTCTCGTACCAGTCCAGGAAGTCGCCACCGACGCTCTTGGCCGGGAGGCACGTCCCGGCCACCGAGAACCCGGACACCGTCCCGAGTTCCCGCGGGAGCAGTGAACGCTGGATCTCGGCAGCCCGCTCGATCTCGGCCTGCACCACGGCCTCCCGGTCGCGTGAGCGACGCAACTGTGCGCCGTGCAGCCGGCTGAGCTGGTTGACGACGACCGCGAGCATGCCGTAGGCGATCAGCACGACGCCGAGCCGGACGAGTTCGCGGGTCGGGTCCGTCACGGCGGAGTCGAACACGAACGGCATGAGGATCACGACGGCGACGCCGATCACCGCGTACGCCACGGCCCGGCGGACCTGCTCGGCCGCGAGCCACACCAGGGGGAGCACGACCATCGCGGTGAAGATCGACGTGGACGACCCGGTTGCGATCCGCATCATGCCGAGCGCCACGAAGTCGATGGCGGGGACGATGTTCGCCAGCGTCGACGCGGAGTACCCGCGGAGCGTGAGCGCAGCGGCCCAGAGGGTGGCGACGAGCGTCAGCACGATCGACGCGAGCAGGGCGTTGCCGTCGGTGACGGTGAGCTGGGGGAGCGCGAGCGAGAGCGCGGATCCCAGGGCGACGAGCAGGGCGAACGGTACCTGCTTGACCAGCGGTGTGAGCAGCCAGCGTTCTCCGCGACGCATGGGCTCCACCTCCAGGTGCTCAGCTCCGGACATGAGCGTCATTCGGAGTCGTCCGCATCAACGCTAGGTCGATGCGGGGCGTGGACGCACCCCCAGAGCGGGTGGGTCTGACGGTCATCGGGGCCAGGTCGCGACCACCGCCACGGCGTTGAAGACGGCGTGCGCCAGGATCGCGCCGCCGATCCGGTTGGTCATCGCGACCAGGGTGCCGGTGAGCAGCCCGAGGAGGAACGTGGTGACGAAGACCTGGAAGCCGCCGAGGGTCGTGGTCGACGCCCCGAGCAGCAGGTGCAGGACCGCGAACACGACGGCCGTCACGAGCACCGCCAACCAGCGCGTGCGCGGCGTCAGCTCGGCGGCGAGGCGGCGTTGGAAGAGCCCGCGGAACAGCACCTCCTCGAGGAAGGGGCTGACGAGCACGATGCCGATCGCCGCGACGACGAGCAGCCCGATGTCCGGTGTACCGAGGGTCGGCGCGGGGGTGAGCCCGGTCGTCCCGGTGAAGCTGATCGACATCGCGACGTCGACCGCGCGGCAGACGATCACGATGCCCAGGGCGAAGACGACGTCGCCGAGGTCGACCCGCAGCCGACTCCGGACCGCCGACGCCGTCGTGCCGCGGAGGACCCAGGCGATGCCCACGACGAGCGGGATCCAGACCGCCGCGTCCGCCGCCAGGACCTGCAGGACGGGGGACGGAACGTGTCCTGCGCGGGTGACACCACCGACGATCCGGGTGAGGACGACCGCCGCACCGAGGGCGATCACCAGGACGACGAGGTCGCGCTGACGTCGGGCATCCGGCTCGGCGGTGTTCGGGGCCGGCTCGGACAGCATGGCAACAACCGTAGGCCAACGAAGGCCGAGTTCGGCAGTGATCCGCGAGACTGACTCAAACGTGTGACAGTATTTCCCTGCCACGCGCTGGGATCAGGACCGGTGCACCTGTACGGGACACAGGATCGGCACGGGAGCGGGGAAGGTCAGCGCTTGGAGCTACGCGACTACATCACGGTGCTGCGCAAGGGATGGGTCCTCATCCTCGTGTTGGCGCTGGTCGGCGTGGCCGCGGCCGCCGGGTTCTCCCTGCTCAAGAAGCCCGTGTACTCGGCATCTGCCCAGGTCTTCGTCTCCACCGAGACGTCCGGCAGCGCGAGTGACCTCGCCCAGGGCAACACCTTCACGCAGCAGCGCGTGCTGACGTACTCGAACCTCGTGTCGACGCCGATCGTGCTCCTGCCCGTCATCTCGTCGCTCAAGCTCGACATGACCGCCGACCAGCTCGCGAAGATGGTCACGGCGACGGCACCGACCAGCACGACCCTGATCGCCATCTCCGTCAGCGACACCGACCCCGTGCAGGCGGCGGACATCGCGAACGCCACCTCGCAGAGCCTGACCAACGTCGTGCAGGACATCGAGGCCACCGACGCGAACGGCGCCAGCACCGTCAAGCTCACCCGCGTCAAGCAGGCGGACGTCCCGAGCGCGCCGATCAGCCCGAACGTGCCCGTCAACGTCGCGCTCGGCCTGCTGGTCGGCCTGGCGCTCGGCGTCGGCATCGCGGTGCTCCGCGAGACGCTCGACAATCGCGTCCGCACCGAGCTCGATGTCGAGAAGCTCAGCGACAAGCCCGTCGTCGGCGGCATCGCGTTCGACAGCAAGGCCGCCGAGCGACCGCTCATCGTCCAGGTCGACCCGCGCAGCCCCCGCGCCGAGTCCTTCCGCACGCTCCGCACGAACCTGCAGTTCCTCGATCTCGGCACCGGCTCCCGGACCTTCGTGATGACGTCGTCCGTGCAGTCCGAGGGCAAGAGCACCACGATCGCCAACCTGGCCATCGCCCTCGACAGCGCCGGCTTCCGCGTGATCCTCATCGACGCCGACCTCCGCCGCCCCCGTGTGGCGCAGTACATGGACGTCGACGGCAGCGCCGGCCTGACCGACGTGCTCATCGGCCGGGCCAGCCTGGAGGACGTGGCCCACCCGTGGGGTCGCGGCAACATGGTCGTGCTGCCGTCCGGTGCGATCCCGCCGAACCCGTCCGAGCTCCTCGGCTCCCGGGCGATGCAGGACCTGATCGCCACGCTCGAGCAGCAGTTCGACTACGTCCTCTTCGACGCGCCGCCGCTCCTGCCCGTCACCGACGCGGCGATCCTGGCGAAGAAGGCCTCCGGCGCCATCCTCGCCGTCGCCGCCGGCAAGACCCACAAGGGCCAGCTCAGCGCGGCGGTCGCCTCGCTCGAGAACGTCGGCGCCCCGATCGCCGGGTTCGTCATCACGATGATGCCGGTCAAGGGCCCTGGTGCCTACGGCTACGGCCGCTACGGGTACGGCTACGGGTACGGCAACGACGAGGACGACGCGACGCCGAACCGCGTCCTGCCGCCCAAGGGCGTCGGCAAGAAGGCCGGCGTCCTGCGCCGCGCCGAGCGCTGAGGGCCACCGGCATGGAGGATCGCCGAGGGACCCGTCGCCTCGGCCGTCTGCGCCCTCGGACGGCGCTGATCTGGATCGCCGCCGTGGTCGTGGTGCTCGTCGCCGTCGACGTCGTGCTGGTCAGCCTGGCGCTCGGCCGCACCGCGCCGGGTGACCACCGCGAGCCCGGTCCGATCCCCACCTACACGAGCACGCCCGCCCCCACCGCGCCCGCGACGCCCGGTGCCTCCGCCACCCCGTCCGCATCGGCGTCCGCCGGTTCGGCGGACGCCGCGTCTGGCCGCCGTCTGCTGTCCGCAGTCGACAGCCGGGAGGCATGGCGAGCCTCCAGTACGTCCTGTTCCGCCGCGCAGGCGGTGCTGGAGCACTCCGTGGACGGCGGGGCGACGTGGGTCACGGTCCCGCTCGCCGAGGACGTCCGCTCGGTCACGGGGCTGCGCGCCAGCGCGGGCAGCGTCTCGATCCTCGCCGGGGTCGGCAAGGACTGCACCCCGACCGTCCGCACCAGTGCCGACGGGGGCGACACGTGGATCGCCGGCAAGGCCGGCGCAGCAGGCGCCGGCATCAGCGGATCCTCGCTGCAGCTCGCCACCGGCAGCGTCGACGCACCGTGCGCGGATCCTGTCGACGCCTACCAGGGGCAGTACACGACCGTCGTCGCCTGCGCGTCTGAGGTCCAGTGGCGGAGCGGCACCGGCGCGTGGGTCGGCGTGCCGCTGACCGGCATCCTGGCGATCGCCGATGCGGGGAGCACGTACGCGCTCGCCCGGGTCGGGTCCTCGACCTGCGACGGCGTCGAGATCGTGCGGCTGCCGGCCACCGCGGTGACCTCACGCACCCCGGTCACGCCGATCGGGTGCTGGTCCGACGGGGGGAGCGCGGCCCCCGTGGCCATCGACATGGCCGGCACGGCGCTCTGGGCGTGGGCCGGCGACGAGACCGCGGTGTCGGGGAACGGCGGGGCGTCGTGGTGACCGTACCGATGCGAACCGCCCAGCGCCGAGACGGCTGGGAGATCAGCTACGCGCGCCGCCTCGTCGTCACGGATGCGCTGGCTCTCATCTGGGTGGCCTTCGGTGTGCAGATCGCCTGGTTCGGTCTGGACAGCCGGGTCGTGGACGGATCCATCGCAGACCTGGCCGTCGGGTACACAGCTGTCTCGGTCATCATCGTCGTCGCGTGGCTGATCGTCCTCGCGCTCTACGACACCCGTGATCCTCGGTACATCGGCACCGGAGCTGGTGAGTACCGGCGGATCGTTGACTCGGCGATCCGTCTCTTCGCATTCGTGGCGATCGCGGCTTACGCCCTGAAGGTCGACCTCGCGCGCGGATACATATTCATCGCGTTCCCGCTCGGCGTTCTCCTGCTGGTGCTCACCCGATGGATGTGGCGCCAGTGGCTCAACGCTCAGCGGCGGAACGGGCGATACTCGGCTCAGGTCGTCCTCGTCGGGTCGAGCGCATCCGTCGAGCACATCGCTCGCGAATTGATCCGCCATCCCGAAGAGGGGTACCGAGTCGTCGGAGCTTGCGTCCCCACCGGCGCGATCGGTCAGCAGCTCGGGACCACGGGAGTCACCGTGCTGGGCCGTATCTCGGACGCGGTGGTCGCACTCCGCAGTGTCGGAGCAGACACGGTCGCTGTGACGAGCTCGGATGACCTCGGAGCACAAGCGGTCCGCGAACTCAGCTGGGAACTCGAAGGAGGGCGCGAGCACCTCATCGTCGCGCCGAGTCTGACCGAGATCAACGGGCCGCGAATACACACCCGCCCGGTCGCCGGTCTGCCACTCATCCACGTCGAGATGCCGCGCTACGACGGATCGACGCTCTTCCGCAAGCGTGCATTCGACATCGTCGGGTCGTCGCTCCTCATCATCGCTCTGTCGCCGCTTCTGGTTGCGCTGGCACTCGCCGTACGGTTCACCAGTCCAGGGCCGATCCTCTACCGGCAGGAGCGCATCGGCCTCAACGGGCAGCCCTTCGACATGCTGAAGTTCCGGTCGATGCGGGTCAACGCCGACGACGAACTGGCTGCGCTCCTCGCCGCACAAGGCAAGGGGGACACCCCGTTGTTCAAGCTCGACGACGATCCACGGATCACTTCGATCGGCCATGTGCTGCGTCGTCACTCGCTCGATGAGTTCCCGCAGCTGTTCAATGTGCTCCTCGGGTCCATGAGCTTGGTCGGGCCCCGCCCGCAGCGAGAGGGAGAAGTGGCGCTGTACGACGACGCGGCTCGTCGCCGACTGCTGCTCAAGCCCGGTATGAGCGGTCTGTGGCAAGTAGGCGGTCGATCGTCCCTTGGATGGGAGGACGCGATCCGGCTTGATCTCTACTACGTCGAGAACTGGTCGATCACCGGAGACCTCGTCATCCTGTGGCGCACGGTGCGGGCGGTTCTGTCTCCGGGGAACGAGGCGCGCTGATGACCGGACCGGATTCACAGCAAGCCGGAGCGGCAGGGCCCATCGTCATCGTGTGTCCGACGTCACGCGGAGGGCACATCGAGCATGCGTTCGACCTGGCTGTCGCGGGCTACAGGCGGACGCGGCAGCGCTCGATTCTCCTCACGCGAAGAGGGGCTCACGAATACCTACCCCAGCGAGCAGGAGAGTTCGTCGACATCCGGGAAGTCCTACCGCCACTTCCGAAGCGACGTGGACCGGCCTCACTTCTGTGGTACTTCCTCAATCTTGTACGCGAGCACGCTGTGATCATGCGGGTCGTCCGAGCTGTTCGACCGTCCACGGTTCTCTTCGAGGAACCTCGTTACCCGTTCCCGTCGGTTCTCGGTCGGACCAGGGGTACAAGGCTCGTGCTTGTTCTGCACAACGTCGTCGAACATGACGGTCTCCGCTCATCGAACCCTGTCGTCGACTGGATACGACTGCGATCCGTCCGCAAGTTCCCGTCGGTCCTGGTTCACGGCCGAACACAGCAGCGGCTGCTTGCAACGCAGGTGGGTCGTGTTGCGGCGTGGTCTGATCTGCCTGCTGATTCCTACGCCGAGTGGCTTTGGTGCCAGGAGAAGTCAGGAGACCGCGCCACGAGGGTCGGGCCACCGGCGTTCCTGTGTCTGGGCGAGATCCGAGCCAACAAAGGCATCGAGACCGCCATCGGTGCCGCGCGTCTGGCCGGAGTTCGGTTGTCGGTGCGAGGCAAGGGTGTCGACGAACCGTACCTCGCTGAGCTCCGCCGACTTGCGGCGAATTCAAAAGACATCGCCATCGTGGACTCGTTCATGTCGCCCGTCGAATTTTCCGACGAGATCGACGCTTCGCTCGCTCTTGTGATCCCCTACACGTCATTCGAGGCCCAGAGTGGTCCGCTCGCGAAGGGGATGGCACGCGGGAAGTGGATCTTGTCGTCGCAACTCCCCTCGCTGATGGACCAGGCAAAGGGTTATCCGTCCATCTCGTTCTTCGGAGTAGGGGACGAGGAAGCTCTTGCGGAGCTCATGCGGAGCGTGGTGGAAAGCGGGACCACGCAGGGGCGCCCATCGCGCAGTGGTCAAGACCCAGCTGGCTCAGACGGAGACGCATGGGACGCGACGATTGAGGCGGTGTTGACGGATGGTTAGCGTCCAGAGGTACGGAGTAGTGCAAAGCGGGGTGAATGCCGCAGATGAAGGCGCGTCCCCGAGTCGTATCCAGATCCTCCAAGTATGGAGTCTCGTCGTTCTGACCTTCCTCCCGTACTTCGCTATACCGCTCGGAAGCAACACCAACGTCCCGCTCAGCTCGATCGTCGCACTGACAATGTTGCCCACTGCCGCCAAGTCGAAGCACATGCTGGGCCCACTGTTCCTGCTCATCATGATTCCGACGACGACGACCTTCGCGGGATACCTGACAACGCCTGGTGAGATCAACGTCCAGGCGCTCATCGCATGGCCGCTCCATGTGGTCGTACTGACAGGGTTCGCGGTTGCGGCTCGGGTGGCCCGCTCTCACCTGCAGCGTGTGGTTCGAGTATGCCTCTGGCTGACCGTTGTTCTTGCGGTGGTACAGAAGTACGTCTTCCTCGACCGCGGAAGCATTCCCTTCCTCGGATACTACTCGACACCCGGCTACGCCAGCGTTGCGAACAACGCTTTCGAGATCGCCAACTATGTTCGTCGGCCCTTCACTACTTTTCCGGAGCCGTCCTTCATGGCCGGTTCCGTAGCGCTCGCCTGCGCAGCGCTGCTCATCTTGTTACCGGAGCGACTCAAGATGGCGGACTATCTCCTCGTGGGTGGCTCTCTGATTGCCATCTACTTGTCCAGCTCCGGGAGCGGTATCGCTTCGATGGGGTTGCTACTCGTACTTGCGGTGTATCGCGGGCGTATCCGAGTGCGTCGCGCGATGCTCCTGGTGGTGGCACTCGTGTGCGCCTTCGTCCTCGGGTTGAGCCTGTACGGATCACGGTCGTCGGCGAGCAACTATTCCTGGGGAGACCGTCTGACGTCGATCGAGGCCGCGTTCCGTTACCTCGTGGGTCACGTCGGGCCGTTCCTACTGGGAACAGGCACCGGTACGGCGTCGACGCTCTACGAAAACGGCACCATTTCTCTTGACGGCCTCACTTACCACTCCGACATCCCGGACCTCTTCTCGACCTTCGGCCGCATCGTGCTCGAGACAGGTGTCATCGGCGGGCTCGCGATGATGGTGATCCTCATGCAACCCGTGGCAAGGGCAGTGCGGCAGGATCTCGGAGTCGTGGCCGCGATCGCTGGGGTGCTGATCGTGCTCATCGTCGGTGGCTTGACGATCTCCTATCAGTCGGCTGCTTGGTTGTGGGCCGTACCTGGGATCTGTATGGGGTTGTTGGCCAGTCGCGATCCGATGAGAGGGCAGATTGATGCGCATCGCATTCGTGGTCAATGACGCAGACACCGGGGGCGCGCAGACCCTCATCGAGGGACTCTCTCGTGCCTTCGCCGCATCGGATGAGGTACACGTCATCGTGTTGCTCGGTCGAGGTGCTCTCTCAGACAGGCTTGAACAGGCAGCTCATCACGTGCATCATCTCGGGATCGAGAAGCGATCGGTAGGTGCGCTCGATGCCGTGCGACGCTTACGTGCGTTATTGCGGCGGATCGCCCCGGATGTCGTGCATTCACACCTCCTTCAAGCTGACCTCCTGACGATATTCACATCCCCTCGCAACGCTGCGTTGGTGAGCACGCTGCACACGACGGGCATGACCACGAGCGATCCATTGCGGTCTCGGATGATCGGCTTGTTGGCAGGCTGGTTTGCTCGCGTCCGCACACAACGAGTCGTTGCGTGCGGTGCCGGAGCCCTCGCCTATGGGTTCAGATACGGGTACCCACGAACTCGACTATCGACGGTTGACAACGGGACGGAGCTCCCAGAGGCCGCAGTTGCCGGAAGGTCGAAGGCGGGATCCATACTGACTCTCGCGCGGTGGCATCCGATGAAGGACTACCCGAACCTGCTACGAGCGTTCAAGGCGACCCTGTCTGCGCATCCCGAAGCTGTCCTCACCTGCGCGGGCAGTGGAACGAACTGGGACAACCAAGAACTCACCCGGCTCATCGAAGAAGAACAGATACCGAGGCGGTCGCTCAAGTTGCTGGGCGTGACCACCGAGCCACGGGTGATCATCGCGGAAGCTGACGTGTTGGTCATCGCAAGCAGCTACGGCGAAGCGTTGCCCATGGCCGGTATCGAAGCTCTCGCTGTCGGCACTCCGGTCGTGTCGACTGATCTCGGAGATTGCGGGCGTCTGACGATGAAGCCGGAGTTCCTCGTCCCTCCCCGAGATCCAGAAGCGCTCGGCCGCGCCCTCACCCGAGTCCTCAGCGGATCGGAAGCGGAGTACCGGAGCCTGCAGGCAGCCGGCCGGGAGGCAGCCACCCGACACTTCGACATCGCGAAATGTGCCGCGGCCTACTACGCGCTCTACCTGGACGCTCGGGATGAACTCGGACGACGACGCAGGATGAGCGTGCTGCGGTGAGCGCCGTCGTGCACATAACAGACGCTACGGCGGCCGGTGTCCTGCATGTACTGGTCGGGTACGCAAATGGTCAGGTGGAGCGGGGCCAGCAAGTCACTGTTCTCTACGTGACGCGGGACGACACTCCGAACGACCTGAGCAGCTACTTCGACTCTCGTGTGTGCCTCAGAGAGATGCATGGACGCACCCGTCTGATGGCCCTCTGGAGAGCGGCCAAGACGGCGCGGGCGGCGATTGAGGACGATCCCGACGCCGTGGTCCACGCGCATTCGACGAGGGCGGGGATTGCTGTTCGAGCACGAGCGATGATCACAGGGTTCAGCGGCCAGGTCGTGTATTCACCGCACGGCTTCGGCTTCCTGCGCGAGGACCTGCCGAAGCCTGTCCGGATGCTGCTCAGGATGGCGGAACGCTTTCTAGTTCGAGGCTGCAGGCGACTCATCCTCGTCTCGCCTTCTGAATCGCGGGTGGCGCTCGGCCTTGCCGCGGTCGAGAAGTTGGCTGTCGTACCGAACTCTGTGCGCATCAAGTCCGCTGATGCCGCCCGCGTACCCAGGGATCCGGATCGTCCACTTCGAGTCGTCACAACGGGCCGGATCACGGCGCAGAAGGCCCCAGAACGTTTCGCTTCGCTCGCATTGAGCGAGCCTTCCCGAGCAGAGTTCGTTTGGGTAGGTGACGGTGACTCTGCGGCTCGCGAGGCGCTCCAGGAAGCCGGAGTCATTGTGACCGGCTGGGTCGACGGAAGCGAAGTGATTGAGCAGTTGGCGCAAGCCGACGTCTTCGTCCTGCTGTCTCGATGGGAAGGCATGCCGCTCGCGCTGCTCGAGGCGCAGGCGATGGCGCTGCCTTCGATTGCCTCCGATGTGATCGGCAATGTCGACCTCATTGCGGATGGCTCGAACGGCTTCCTCGTCTCCGATGGAGCTGGGGCCCGGGCCGCGCTCCAAGCTTTGGCGGCGTCCCCTGCCGAGCGTCTCCGTATGGGGCAGAACGCGCGCGCGAACGCAAGTTCCTACAGCCCATCGGCCACTCTCCGAGCGCTCGTCAGAGCGTATTCGCGAGAGGAGAACGTGCTATGAGGCCTCCGCAGCTCGTGGTGTGGATGGTGAACTTCTACTCCTGGGAATTGATCAAGGCGTCGATCGAATCGATACCCCCTTCTGCGTGCGGCAAGATCGTTGTGTTGGACAACTCGAACGACCTCGAGGAGTGGGCACGGCTGCTCGCGCTCCAATCAACAGACCGTCGCCTCAGCGTGCATAGATCCTCCTCGAACGTAGGATTCGGCGCCGCGATGAACAGCATCGCGAAACTTGACGTCGGGCACCCGGAGGACGTGATTTGGCTGCTGAACCCGGACACCGAGGTCCTGACATTGGATCCCGATGAGGTCAGGCGAGTACTGAACGATGGGCTTGCCATCGTCAGTCCGATGATCGTGCAGGGGAGAGCTTCTGAGGTGCACCGCGTTTGGTTCGACGGTGGGACTGTTGACATCGAGCGTGGGCTCGTGCAGCATCTCCGGTTCGGAGATGAAGTGCGCCCAGGCGAGCGGGAAGTCCACCGGACAGAGTTCATGACTGGTGCTGCACCATTGATGTACCGGCGTACTTTCGATCGCCTCGGCGGCTTCGACGAACGACTCTTCCTGTACTGGGAGGATGTGGACCTATCGATCCGTGCCGCACGCCTCGGGCTACACATGGCTGTTCTTCCCTCCGCAGTGGTCTGGCACCTCGAAGGCGGTTCCGGCGAGGGCGAAGCGGGACGGAGTCGGCGATATCACAGGTACATGGCTCGTAACCGGCTTGTTGTGAGCCGGCGGCACGGTGCTCGCCTGACGACTTTGCTGATTGGGGCAGGTGCGGTCGAGACTTTGAAAATCGTGGCACGCCCGCTCGTCCGTGAGCATCACGGGAAGCTTGGCAAGGCCCTCGCCGCGCTCGTAGGAACTCTAGAAGGCGCCGCATCGCCCGTTTCGAGTGAGGAAGTGACTCGGCCATGACAAGTCTCCACATCGCGGTTGTCGAGGATGGCCTTGGCAGTGATACCGCTGCACCACCAAGGCTCGACATTGTGTCTAGGGAGGGAACGGGCTTCGACGAGCTCCCAGGCTTCGAGAGGTACGGAAGCGCGCTCCTCGCTAATGACGTGGTGGCGGCGCAACGGGGATCGGTGGTGTTGATCGGTGCTGAACCTGAGCCACGCGCCGCTCTGGTCGACGCCTGCCTCAAACAGCTCGACCATGCGAGCCGCGGGCGCGCAGGATCATGGGCGGATGAGGTGGCTAGGTTGTGTGATGCCGAGGACAGGTCGTCCGGGTTGTTTGCCATCCGACGCTCTGACTGGGATCGCCTTGGCGGATTGTCCGAGCACCTGCCGTTCGGATTCATTGGGGACCTGGAGCGGCGAGCGAGGCACGCCGGGCTGCCGGTCGCGCAGACACCGGGCCGTTGGGGCGATGAGGCGGCGAGTGATGACCAGCTCGCGTATGGATTGACACTCCTCGCTCGAGTCTCGCGGAGCAGGGAGGGGCAGGCTGCGGCACGGAAAGCGATCAAGCGACTGATCCGAGAGGGACGACTGACGCGCGGAAGCGCCATGACGGACGTTCGCGCAGCGATCATTGCTGCCAGAGACGTTCTTTTCCTCAAGAGTGACGAACGAGGGACCCGCCGATGACGCCCATTTCTGCATCCGGTGCGACCGAGTCGCCCATCGTCGACGTGCTCATGATCAGTCATAAACGCGCCGATTACTTCCGGAGAAGCCTCGAGTCACTGCTCGAAGCGGCGAAGGGAGACGTGCGCGTCTGGTTGTGGCACAACGGTTCGGACCCTACGACGCAGCAGGTCTTCGATCAGTATCGAGACGATCCCAGGGTGTTCAGGTCCCACCATTCTGAGTTCAACGCGGGGCTGCGAGGACCGACCAACTGGGTCTGGGCCGAAGGCGAGGGACAGTACGTCTCGAAGGTTGACGATGACTGCGTTGAAGACCAGGGATGGCTCGACCGATTGCTCCGTGCCCATCAGGCTGAAGAACTGGGCGCGATCGCGGCATGGCGTTTCTACCCGGAGGACTTCCTCGGAGCACGATCTCTGGCCCGCGTCGCACGATATCAATCTGGTGTCCGTATCATGCGGAGCAATTGGGTGCAGGGGAGCGGCTACCTGTTGCCGAGGCGCACGATCGACCGATTCGGACTACTAGGAGATCACGAGAGTTTTCCGGACTGGTGTGTGCGCAGCTCGCGCGGCGGGGCGCAGCATGGATGGCTGTTCCCCTTCATTCATGAGGAACACATGGATGATCCTCGTTCGCCCCTCACGATGTTCACCGACGACGCTACGTTTGTTGAGAACCGCCCGCTGCATGCACGGCTCCGAGATGTTCGCACCTTAGGAGCATGGGAAGAGGAGCAACGGGAGGCGGCACGAATCGTCCAAGCCGCCGGGCTCGCCTGGTATGGCTACGAGTCACCGATGCGCCGCCGCGTGCAGCAGCTGCGAGCGCTTCCTTCGCGAGCGAAGCACGTGTTGAAGCGGAGTCGATGATGCAGATTCGAGAAGCGGTGTACGACCATGTTCACGGGCTGATCCACCTAGTGGGTTTTTGCGCAGGTCGCGTACCGGTGCATCAATTTCGACTTTTCGTGTACCGGCGGATCCTTCGCATGCAGATCGGAGCTCGGAGCTCGATGCACTGGCGTACAGTCTTCTACCATCCTCGGGGCGTTGCGATCGGCAGTAACACGATCGTGGGTAACGATGTGTTCCTCGACGGTCGCCGAGGGATCCGAGTGGGGAACAACGTCAACATAGGCGGGCACGTGCAGATCTTCACGATGGAACACGACCCGGATTCAGACACGTTCGCTGCGACAGGTGGAGAAGTCCGGATTGAAGATCACGCCTACATCGGAAGTCGCGCAACGATCCTGCCCGGTGTTGTCGTCGGCGTTGGCGCAGTCGTGGCCGCTGGTGCTGTGGTAACCAAGAACGTGGAGTCGGGCATGATCGTCGGAGGAGTGCCCGCCAAGATCATCCGCAAGCGGGCGAGTTCGCTGAAATATCGACTCGACTATCACCACCCGTTCCAGTGACGAGGCTCCCCGAATGACAGTCGCAAGACGACCACGCACGGGTCCGCGCGTTCTCTACTCTTTTCGTGCGGGGAACGTTGACGACAACGAGTATCTGGCGACTTTGCTCCCGGAACACGGGGCGAGTTCGTTCCGGTACTTCTCGTGGGGCTTTGCGGTGTTCGGGCGCTATCAAATCTTCCATCTGCATTGGCCCGAGCTGCTCCTGGCTTCGCCAGGCCGCATTCGTCGCTTGGGTAACTTGATCCTGCTTGGCATGTTCGTCCTGCGCCTCGTCGTCACGCGAACGCCGGTCATCCGTACCGTGCACAACCTGCGTGCCCATGAGGACGTCGGCCGAGCTTCCCGGTGGAGCGAAGCGCTCTTGCGGCGGCTCGCCAACCTGACAATCTTCCTCAACGAGTCGGGCGAGAATGATTATCGCCGCGGCGTTGTGATCCTGCATTCCTCCTACGCTCCGGCGAGCCTCGTGAAGCCTGCTGATCCTGCCTCGCCCTCGCTGCTCTTCTTTGGACTGCTTCGTCCTTACAAGGGCATCACGGAACTGATTGATGCATACAGCTCGCTCAGTTCCGCGGAACGTTCCCAGCCGCCACTTGTCATCGCGGGAGCCCCTGCCGATCGCGACTACGTTGCGGACCTCCGGACGGTCATCTCCGATCTACCGGGAGTAACGCTCGTTCCCGAATTCTTGCCGAAGGACGCACTCGAGCGCCTGGTCTCCTCATCGTCGATGGTGGTTCTTCCTTATCGGAACTTGTACAACTCAGGTGCTCTTCTCCATGCCCTGTCGTGTGAGAGGCCGGTGCTCGTACCCTCGACCGCGGCGACGTCGGCGCTTCGACGAGAATTTGGAGCGTGGGTGCAGACGTTCGTTGCTCCGTTGACGGCGCGAGATTTGGAGGTGCCGGACAGTGCGCAGTTGAACGGGGGTGCTCTGCGAGATGCGATGGGCCGGCGATCCCCCGCGAAGATCCGTTCTCTGCACGCGCTGGTTTATCGCGAACTCGGCGAAACGCCGTACTCCAGGAGGCGGCGGGGTGCCCTCCTGAACTCCTTCCGGGGTTCGACAGAAGTGCGCCGCGAACTCATCGCCCATTCCGACCGGAATAGTGTTTTCTTTTCGGAGCACGCGTCGTGAGGGGGGTTGGTTCCGTTGCGAGAGACAGCGCAAAGACGCTTGGCGGCCAATGGACTAGGTACATTCTTCAGATCATCGCGCTGGTGCTCTTCTCTCGATTGCTCTCTCCAGCGGACTACGGAATCATGACGATGGCCACCGCGATCACGAGCGTGGCCTTCGTGGTCGGTGACTTCGGATTGTCTCTGGCTGCGATCCAGGCTCCGTCTTTGTCCGACGGCCAGCGCTCGGCTTTGTTCTGGGTCAACACCGCGCTCGGAGTGGCGATAGCCGGCGCCGTGTTCGCGAGTGCTCCACTCGTAGCGGCGTTCTACGGCAACGAAGCGGTCGGCGCGGTCGTTGCGTTGCTGAGCGTTTCGTTCGTGTTCAACGGCGTCGGCGTTCAGTACCGGGTCGAACTCACTCGTCAAGGGAGGTTCGGGTTACTTGCAGGGCAGGACGTAATTGCACAGTTCATTGGGATGGTCGTTGCATTCGTCTGCATCCTCTGCGGCCTGCAGTACTGGTCTCTGGTTTGGATGCAGCTCACCATCGCGGTCGTTCCGCTGTTCGTGATGTTGTACTGCGTATCCTGGCGGCCCGGGCGTCCTCGCCTCACCGAGGGCTTGCGCCCGTTCATGACCTTCGGTGCCTACACGTTCGGCACGCAGGTCATCAACTACCTCAGTGCCAATCTCGACTCGATCCTCCTTGGCCGGGCGAGCGGGGCGTCTGCGCTTGGTCTCTACAATCGTGCGTATCAATTCGCCTTCACCCCGATTCAGCAAGTTGCTTCTCCTCTGACGCGAGTGTTCCTGCCTTCGCTCGCTGCGGCTGCACGTAACGGTCAGCTGTTGAGAGCGCAGATCGGACGTGTGCAAACAGTCCTGCTCTACGGCCTCGGGTCTGTTCTGGGGCTCCTCTTCGTCGAGGCACCAGTCGCTCTGCCGTGGATTCTTGGGTCGGAGTGGGTCGGCGCTGCGGGGTTGCTCCAGGTTCTTGCAGTAGCTGCGCTGTTCCAGGTAGGTGGCTACCCGTTCTATTGGGCGCTCCTCGCGCTCGGGAAGACGCGCGTCCTCTTCTACGCGGAACTCGGACCCCGTTTGATCATGTTGGCCGGTCTACTGTTCGCGGCTCCGCGAGGTCCTTCTGTCGTAGCTCTCGTCGTTGCAGGAGGGCAGATCCTCGTGTTGACGGCGCTCTTGGTCGTGTCCGTCCGTGCCATGGGCAATGAGGGTCTCCTCGGGAGCCTGATTCGCCCGATGCTGGTGTTGACCAGCGCGACTGCCGTCGCTGCGTTCCTTCGGCCCTTCCTGGGGCAGATCGGCGAATTGGGTCAGGTCGTCGGCCTCGGAGTCGTGTGGTCCGCCGTGTTCGCGTGTTCACTCCTGGTGCCGGCGGTGCGTCGGGACGTCGCTTCCCTTGCCAGTGTGGTGAGGTCCTTGGCGGGGCGATCGGGCGCGTGAAGCCACGCTCGCGCTGCGGGACGGTGAGAGTGGTGGCGTTCTGATGACATGCAGACTCTTTCCGCCAAGAGGCGTCAAGGCGGACGCACGACCGTAGACTCGCCCCATGTCCGACCTGCCCGAGTCGGGACACACTGCAGTACGCCGGGGGAACAGGGCCCGGATCGTTCTGTGGGTGGTCCTTGCCCTCGTCCTGCTCGTGATCCTCGCCGTCGCCTGGGTGGGGGTGCGTGGTGTGCTCGCGAAGGGGCACCTGGAGCGGGCCGTCGCCGACGTGAGCACGCTGCGGTCGCAGCTGACGAGTGGTGACACCGCGGGTGTGCAGCAGTCCGCGGCGAGGCTCGAGGACGAGGCGTCTGCGGCGCGGTCGTTGACGTCCGACCCGGTGTGGGGAGTCGCGCAGTACACGCCGCTCGTCGGGGCGAACTTCCGCGCGATGCGCGAGGTGTCCGCGGTGGTCGACGACGTCGCTCGAGGCGCGATCAAGCCGGTCGCCGGGGTGGTCGGGACCTTCGGCACCGACTCGTTCGCGCCGAAGGACGGCAAGGTCGACCTCGAACCGATCGAGCAGGCGCAGCCTGCGGTGGCGCGCGCGACGTCCACGCTGGCAAAGGCGGCCAAGGATGCGAAGGCGATCGACACGAGTGGGACGCTCTCGCCGATCACGACGGCCGTCGGGCAGCTGCGGAACGCACTGCAGTCGGCGTCGGCGCAGGTCGACGTGGCGAACCGAGTCGTGGAGTTGGCGCCGGCGATGCTCGGTCACGACGGTGACCGGAACTACCTGCTGCTGTTCCAGAACAACGCCGAGCTGCGCGCGGGCGGGGGGATCCCGGGAGCCGTGGCGCTCCTCCAGGCTCAGGACGGGTCAATCCACCTGCAGAACCAGGCGTCGACTGCGGACTTCGGGCACTTCGACGAGCCAGTCTTGCCGCTGAGCGACCAGACCGTCGGGCTGTACGGCAAGATCACCGGCGAGTACATGCAGGACGTCACCCTGACGCCGCGGTTCGACGTCTCGGCGAAGCTGGCCCAGGCGATGTGGCAGCAGAAGTTCGGCGAGCAGGTCGACGGCGTCCTGGCGATGGACCCGGTCACCCTGAGCTACCTGCTCAAGGCCACCGGCCCGGTGCAGCTGCCGACCGGGGACACCCTGACGTCGGACAACGCGGTCACGCTGCTGCTGAGCGACGTCTACGCCAAGTACCCGGACCCGAAGGTGCAGGACGCGTTCTTCGCATCGGCGGCGAGTGCCGTCTTCGACAAGGTCTCGAGCGGCGGCTTCGACCCCAAGGCGTTCATCGCCGCCATCACGAAGGGTGCCGGCGAGGGCCGCCTGCGGCTGTGGAGCGCGACCGAGTCCGAGCAGCGGCAGATCAGCGGCACGGTGCTCGCCGGTGAGCTGCCCACCGCCAGCGCGCAGACCCGGCAGTTCGGCGTCTACCTCAACGACGCGACCGGCGCGAAGATGGACTACTACCTGCAGAAGACGATCTCGGTCGGCGCGGGGGTGTGCCGGAAGGACGGCCGCCCGACGTCGATCGTCGAGGTCACGCTCAAGAACACCGCGCCGGCGGACGCCGCCACGGCACTGCCGGAGTACGTCACCGGTGGCGGGGACTTCGGTGTCGAGCCGGGCAAGGTCGGCACGATCGTCGGTGTGTACGCGCCGACGAACGCGATCTACCTCGGGTCGACCGAGGACGGCAAGCCGGCCACGGTGCACACGGCGACCGACGACGGCTACCCGGTCGCGCAGATCGCCACCTTGCTCGCGCCGGGGCAGAGCACGACGCTCCGCGTCGCGTTCCTCGGCGACGCGAAGTTCGCGAACGCCGCGCTGCAGGTCCGGTCGACGCCCGGGGTGCAGCAGAGCACGGTCGAGCCGCTCACGGTCGACTGCTCGGACCCGGCGATCGGCTGAAGCGGAGCGGACTCTAGCGCAGGTCTGACGGGCGAACGGACCAGATCGGCCTGCGATTCGTCCAGAACGCGCGATCATGCTGCCCCCTCTTCGGGGGGCCTCGATTTCGAAGCTGGTCGCGCAGACAGCATTCCCAGGGGGACCCCAGCGATGACGCAATGGCCGAGATGAAAGACGCAATCGCACGTGAACTGGGGTTTTCCTGGTCGCGGTAGAACGACCGTTCCACTGCTGCCTCCGAGGGCAGCCATCCCCCGAAACAGGGACGACATGTAAGCCCGAGGAATTCATCCGGGAGAAGTGGCAAGACGCTGGGAGCGTCAGGTACCTTGAGGGAACTTCGTCATGACGCCCGCCACTTTCACCACGGCCAGGGCAGGTTGCGACGGGGGTGCGGGCCTTGAACTCAGGGTCTGAAGGATCAGATCACTAGGGGAAACTTCATGAAGAAGCTCATCGCTGCGATCGTGCTGGCAGGCGCAGCACTCATCGCAACGCCGGCTGCTGCCAACGCCGCCGGTTACGTTCCGTCGTCCAACGTCTCGGTCTCCGGCAGCTCCGTCGCCGGTGGCACGACGATCATCACCTTCGGCCCGGGCTCCTTCGTCGGCAACGAGACCGTCAACATCTCGGTCACCGGCGCCGGTGCGGTCACCCTCGGTGCCCTCCCGACCACCACGGTCTCGAAGGCCTACACGGCTTCCGCCAACGGTTCGGTCTCGCCGCGCGTCACCCTGCCGGTCGGCGCCTCGGGCACCTACACTCTGACCGCGACGGGCGCGACCTCGGGCAACGTCGGCCAGGCGGCCATCACGGCGCGTCCGGCTGACGCTGCTGGCGCTGCTGCGACCGGCACCAACGGCACCCTCGCCTTCACCGGTTCGACCGTCTCCGCCCTCGCCCTCTGGGTCGGCGGCGGCGCGATCGTCCTCGGCGGTGGCCTGCTCGTCGTCCGCGGTTCGGTCCGCCGTCAGCGCGAGACCGTCTGAGTCTCGACACACTGCACGACGCCCCCGGAGCCATCGGCTCCGGGGGCGTCGTCGTGTCGTGGGGCAGCGCGCCGGATCAGACCGCCTGGAGCATGGCGGCGACGACGCCCACCGTCAAGAACGGGGCGACGGCCCAGATCCACCAGGGGAAGACGGTCGCACGCTTGACCTGTCGTTCGGTCAGCGGCACGGACGAGTGGTACGCGTAGGCCGAGCTCGCACGTGTCGGGTACACGTCGCTCGTGCTGCGGGTTCGGGTCATGATCGGGACGATACGGAGCGGTGTCGGCTTGGCGGAAGGTGCGCGGCCCGCTCCTGCGGTGCCCCGCACGCGCAACTGCGGGATCCCCGGTCGGTTGCGGGCTTCCGCAGCGGCGCGGGTGCCGGAGGCTCCGCTGACGCGGGCGGTTCAGCGCGTCAGCAGCGCCAGCACCACCAGGACGACCGCCGCCACCGCCACGACGGCGAGCATGACCCACAGCCAGGGTGGGGTGCGACCCGGGCGCTTCGGCGGGCGGGAGCCCTGCGAACGGTTGCTCATGCGGGGGAGTGTGCGGCACGAACATGTGCCGGGACCCCGCCGTGCCCGCTCAGCGCCTGCGGAGACGTGCAGCCCACCCGAGCACGACGGCGCCCACGAGTGCCCCGACCACGGCCCCGCACGTGTTCGACAGCACGTCGTCGAGCGAGGCGTACCGCGCCGGCAGGAACAGCGCCTGCCCGGTCTCGATCACGGCGCTGACGACCAGTCCCGCTGCCGCGCCGACCCACCACCGGCGAGCCCCGAGCCGCAGCACCACGAGCAACCCGAGCGGCACGAAGAACAGCACGTTCGCGCTGAACTCGAGCGCCCCGTACCCGAACCACCCGGGGACGCCGACCCGGTGCACGCGGTCGAGCAGCTGCAGCAGCCACGGGTGCGCCCCCGCGTCGACGGGTGACCCCCAGAACCCGACGAAGGCCACCCCGATCCCGTAGAGGACGATCACCCACGTCGCGACCCGCCGGCTCCGCTCCGTCGGCAGCGCCCCTCGCGCGTGCACGGCGCCGAGCGCCAGCCACCCCAGCAGGATCCCGGCCGCGGCCGCGAGCACGAGTGACCGCCACGTCGCCCCCGGTGTCGTCGACCGGATCGCCAGGACGCTGACGACGAGCAGCGTCCCCACCGCCGCCCACCCCGTCGCACGCCGAGCGTTCGTCGGCACAGCGGCGGCGAGCAGCGCGGGCAGCGGGATGGTCACCGCCGTCACGGCCATCGCGTCGACGAAGCCGTCCTCGACGGACAGGAGGCCGTGCCCGGCCTGTCGGAGCACCGTCACCACGGCGTGGAACGCGTCCAGGGCCGCGGTCACCACCCAGGGCAGCGACGCGAGCGCGATCACCACGGCGAGCCCGAGGGTCAGGACCGCGCGGGCGAGCGCGGTGCGGGCCGAGGGCGTCATGTCGGCTGACGTTACCGTGCCACGGCTCCTGGACGGGGGAGCGGCGGGGCGTCTGGTGGACATGTCTGTACCCCGATCTGGGGCGCTGTCACAGCCGTCTCGGAGTATTCACAGCCACTAGCGTGAGAGAGCCTCGGAATGCAGCACGGTCGGGGTCGTCTTCTTCCGCCCTGACCCGACAGGACCTCTCTTCTCGTGTTCGCATTTGCGAGCGCTCGTCATCGAGCGCGCCCGAAGTACGCCCGCCGTCTCGCCGTCCTCGGCGCGGCCCTGATCCTCGGCGGTGTCTCCGTCGGCATCACCACGACGGCGGCCAGCGCGGCGACGTCGTTCGACCCGACCAACGTCTCCGGCTACGCGGCCGAGACCTTCACGAACGCCACGGCCTCCGGCGTGCAGGCGCCCGCCGTGCCGAACAACGGCTCGACCGTGATGACGAACTCCGCGTGCCTGACGGCCTCGTCCACCACGGGGACCGCGAGCGGGACCACGATCCCCGGGTGTGGGACCACCCCGGACGCCGCCGGCAAGGGCGCCCTGCGGCTCACCGACAAGACGCAGGACAAGGAGGGCGGCATCGGGGCAACCGGTGCGATCCCGACGGGGCAGGGCCTCGACGTGACCTTCAACTCGTACCAGTACGGCGGATCCCGGGCGGACGGCATCGTCTTCTACCTGGCCGCGACCGACCCGTACGACCCGAAGGTCCCGATGAAGATCGGTGCGAAGGGCGGCTCGCTCGGCTACTCGGCGTCGTACTTCTCCGACACCACCAACGGCACCCCCGGGCTCGCGAACGGCTACCTCGGCTTCGGCCTCGACGCGTTCGGCAACTTCCGCGCCTCCACCTACCAGGGCAAGACCTGCGCCGCGTCGAACGCTGCCCCGAGCATCTCGGTGCGCGGCCCCGGCAACGGCGTCAACGGCTACTGCCTGCTCACCCCGGACACGGACACCACCGGCACCCTCGCGAACACGAACCTCAGCTCCGGCAGCGGCGGTACTCGCGCGAACAGCACCGTGCCGGTCGAGGTCGTCGTGAACACCTCGGACACCGACGTCACGTCCTCCGGCTTCGGCGGCACCCTCACCCAGCAGACCGTCAAGGCCAAGCACTGGGCGATCATCGCCAAGCCCCTCGGCCAGACGACCACGAAGATCGTCTCCGGCGTGCTGCCGTCCCTCGCCACCACGCCCGCCGCCGGTGTCTCCTCCGACTGGTACGACCCGAACACCGGCCTGCCCTACAAGCTGACGTACGGATGGGTGGCCTCGACCGGCGGCTCGACCGACGTCCACGAGGTCAACCAGTTCACCGCGACCTCCGCGAACGGCCGCACCCCGGTGCTCTCCGGCACGGCCGAGGTCTCCGACGCCACGCCGCAGCAGGGCGCTCCCGGCACCTACACCGTGCACCCGGCCGTCACGACCGACGGGGGCGCCGAGCTCGGCAAGGTCCGCATCAGCACCACGTTCGACTCCGGCGTGACGCCGAGGTCCGGCACCTTCAGCACCGACGCGTACTCCTGCTCGACGACCGGCCAGACCGTGGTCTGCACGACACCCTCCGCGCTGAACGTCGGCGCGGGCAAGGCCCTGCCGGACCTCGCGATCCCGTACACGGGCACCGCGGCGATCGGCACCACCGTGAAGGCCGCGTCGACCATCGCCTCGACGGACGCGCTGCGCTCGGCTCCGGCCGGCGCCCAGCTCACCGTCGCGAAGGTCCCGACGACGACCACCGCCTCAGCGTCCAGCACGAAGGTCGTCGCCGGCGACTCGACCACGGTCACCGCGACCGTGGTCGACGGTTCGGGCACCCCCGTGTCGTCCGGCACCGTCACGTTCTCCGAGGGCTCCACCGTCCTCTGCGCGAACGTCGCCGTGCAGAACGGCACCGCGACCTGCGCCTACGTGCCGACGAGCAAGGGCGACCACACCATCACCGTGACGTACAACGGCGACGCCACCCACGCCGGGTCGACCGCGACCCAGGTGGTCAGCGCCTCCGCCCGCAGCACGTCCTTCTCGGTGCAGGCGTCCCCGGCGCAGGTCGAGTACGGCTCGCCTGCGACCGTGACCGCGACGGGGCTGCCCGCGGGTGCGACCGGCACCGTGACCTTCACCTCCGAGGACCCGAACGGCACGACGACCACGCTCTGCACCGTGCCGGCATCCGACGCAGCGACGGGCTGCGCGACCCCGTCGGGGTACGCGATCGGCAAGCACGTCGTGACCGCCGCGTACGAGGGCGACCAGGCCAACGCCGCATCGACCTCGACGAACGCCGCCCGCATCGTCGTCACCACGATCAGCTCGACGCCGTCGGTGACGATCGGCGGCTCCGCGTCCGCGACCACCACCTACGGCCAGACGGCACCGCTCGCGACCACGGGCCTCCCGGCCGACGCGACCGGCACGCTCACGTACTCCGTCGACGGCACCGTGCTCTGCACCGTCGCGGTCGGCAGCGGCTGCGCGACCCCGGCCGACCTGCCCGCGGGGCAGCACGTCGTGACGGTCGCGCACTCGGGCGATGCCACCCACGCCGCGTCCACCTCGGACGCCGCGACGCTGACCGTCGAGCGGGCCACGGCAACCATCACCGTCGTGCCGTCGACGACCACCCCGGTCCACGGCGACACCGTGACGTTCAGCACCGGCGGTCTGCCCGCCGGCGCATCCGGCACCGTGACGTTCCGCGACGGCACCACCGTCCTCTGCACGGCGACCATCGCCGACCAGGCGGCCTCGTGCACGCCGGCCGCGCCCCTGACCACCGGGCAGCACACGGTCACCGTGAGCTGGGACGGCGACGGGAACCACACGGCGACCACCAGCGCGCCGGTGACCCTCACCGTCGCGAAGGCGACCTCCGCGATCGGCGCGACCGTGCAGGACGCCCAGACCGCCACCGTCGCGTACGGGACGGCTGCGACGTTCCGTGCCACGGGCCTCCCGGCCGATGCCGATCCGGCCAGCACCGTGACGTTCCGCGACGCGGACGGCGCGACCGTCGCGACGGCGACCGCCGGCGACCCGACGTACGCGACCCCGACGGACCAGCCGGTGGGTGACCTCGCGCTCACGGCCACGTGGGCCGGCGACGCGGACCACACCGGCAGCACGTCCGGCGCGGCCACGCTGACGGTGACGAAGGCGACCGTCGCGATCACGCAGACGGTCGACGGCGCCACCACGTCGACGATCACGCACGGCGACACCGCCGCACTCCGCACCGTCGGCCTGCCGAAGGGCGCCACCGGCACCGTGACGTACACGGGCGTCGACCACGACGGCACCACCGTCGCGCTCGGCACCGGCGACGCCTCCACGGCGGGTGCTCCGGTCACGACGTCGAAGAAGCTCTCGACCGGCGACTACACGGTCACCGCGGTCTGGTCGGGTGACACCCGCTACACGGCGGCGACCGCGCCGACCGTCGAGCTCGTCGTCGCGCAGGCCAAGCCGACCCTGACCGGGTCCGCCGGGGGCTCGGGGCAGTCGACGTCCACGCCGTACGGCACGCCGACCACCGTCTCGGTGAGCGGCCTCCCCGACGACGCCACCGGCACCGTGACCTTCACGACCGGCACCGGCACGGACACCGTGGTGCTCTGCACCGTGACGCTGCCCGCGACCTCGTGCACGACGCCGGCCGGGCTCCCCGCCGGGACCCACGAGGTCACCGCGACCTACAGCGGCGACCACGACAACGCCCCGAACACCACGCACGACGCCGTGACCATCACGGTCGAGAAGGCCGTCGCACCGATCACCGTCGGCACCTCGGACGCCACCCCGATGTACGGCGACCCCGTCACGCTGACCGCCGGCGGCCTGCCCGCCGACGCCACCGGCAGCGTCGAGTTCCGCGACGGCGACACCGTGCTCTGCACCGCCCCGATCACGAACGGCACGGCGAGCTGCTCGCCGGACGCACCACTGACCGCCGGCACGCACGACGTCACCGCGTCGTGGCAGGGGGACGCGAACCACGCCGCCGTCACCAGCACCCCGGTGACGGTGACGGTCGCGAAGGCGACCGCGGCCATCGGCGCCACCGTCGACGGGCAGTCGACCGCCACCGTCGAGTACGGGACGTCCGCGACCGTCGCGGCCACGGGCCTCCCGGCCGACGCCGACCCGTCGTCGGTCGTGACGTTCACGACCGCGGACGGCACCGTCGTCGGGACGGCGACGGCGGCGAAGCCGACGATCACCACCCCGACCGACCAGGCCGTCGGTACCGTGCAGGTCACCGCGACCTGGAAGGGCGACGCGAACCACGAGTCCGCGACCGCTCCCGCCGTGTCGCTGACGGTCACGCCGGCCACGATCGCCCTGAAGGAGACGGTCGACCGGACCTCGCTGCGGACGATCACCTACGGGAACACCGCGGCCCTCGAGGCGTGGGGGCTGCCGACGGCGGCCACCGGCTCCGTGACCTACACGGCCGTCGACGCCCACGGCACGACGACCGAGTTCGGGACCGGCGACGCCTCCGCGACCGGGGCGCCGTTCCACACGTCGAAGAAGCTCCGCACCGGCGTGTACACGTTCACGGCGGTCTACTCCGGGGACGCCAACCACCGCGCGGCCACCGCGGAGCCCGTCACGCTCGCGGTCGCCAAGGCCTCCGCGGACCTGACCATCGTCACCGGGGCACCGGCGACGCCGTACGGCACCGGCACCTCGGTGACGATCGGCGGCGTGCCCGAGGACGCCACCGGCACGATCACGGTCGCCGCCCGCACGGGCGACACCACCGTCGTCATCTGCACCATCCCGCTGCCGGGCGACAGCTGCACCACGCCGGTCGACCTGCACGCGGGCACGTACACGCTCACCGCGACGTACTGGGGTGACGACCAGCACGAGGTCGACACCACCGCCGAGCCGGCCACGCTCACCGTGACGAAGGCCGCGACGAACGTCGGCACCGGCACGGGCGGCAGCGGGCCGCTCACCGGCACCTACGGCGACCCGGTCACGCTCCCCGTCACCGGGCTGCCCACCGACGCGACCGGCACGGTCACGTTCGAGGACGAGCACGGCGACCCGGTGTGCACGGTCACGCTCCCGGCGACCTCGTGCACCACGCCGACCGACCTGCCCGTCGGGGAGCACACGGTCACGCCGGTGTACTCCGGCGACCAGGACCACGCCGGGTCGACCGGGGCGCCGGTCACCGTCGAGATCCGGAAGGCGGCGACCGCGCTCACCGTCACGGCGAGCCCGTCGCACGTGTGGGGCTCCGCCACGCTGCTGACGATCGGCGGCCTCCCCACCGCAGCGACCGGCAGCGTCGCGCTGACCGTCGACGGGGCACCGCTCTGCACGATCACCCTGCCGGGGTCGACCTGCACGACGGACGTCATCGAACCCGGCACGGTGACGGTCACCGCGACGTGGGACGGCGACGCGACGTACCTCGGCTCGACGGCCACGACGCCCGTCACGGTAACCGCAATCCACACCGTGAACCCGACCCACGTGCAGTCGCCCTCGCGCACCGCGGGGCAGCTCGTCTGGCCGTCGGTCGTCGGCGCCGTGTCGTACCAGGTCACCATCGCGACCGACCAGGGGCTGTCGAAGGACGTCAGGACCGTCACGGTCGCGGCTCCGCTGACGGGCTCGGCGATCGACGGGCTCACGGCCGGCACGACGTACTGGTACCGGGTCACGGCGACCTCGGCCGCCGGCACGGTGCTGTCCACGCACGACGCCGTCCTGGTGACCGCGGCCGCGGCAGGGGCGACGGGCGCCGCCGGTGGTCCGACCGCCGGGCCCGCTGCCGCCATCACTCCGGTGGTGCCGCCGAGGACCCTGCAGGTGGGGCAGCTCGCCTTCACCGGTCCGACCGTGGCGGTGGGCATGATCGGCCTCGGCGCGCTCCTGCTGCTGATGGCCGGTGGGCTGCTGCTCCTGGCGCGGCGCCTCGGCGAGGAGCAGGGACCGGTCGGTCCGCTCCGGACCGGCGTCGGTGCCGTCCCGGAGCGGTAGCGCGGGCTGACGGACTGGAGGCCCGGATCACCGCCGCCGTGTGGCGGACGTGATCCGGGCCTCCCGTCTGTCGGCGCTCGCGCGCCGGGCGCTGCCGTCGTGTGCGGTGCGCTGCCGTTGGGCGGTGCGCTGCTTGCGTCCGGTGCGCTGCTTGCGTCCGGTGTCAGGCGAGCGCGTCGACGGCGGTGAGGACGGTCTGGACCTCGGTGCGTTCCGTGTAGTCGACGTGGACGTCCACGAACCGGACCACGCCGGCCGCGTCGAGGACGAAGACCGAGGGGAACGGGATCCCCGCCGTGTGGTCGGCGTTGCTGTCCGCGACGTCGAAGCCGAGCTCCGTGTGGGCCTCGCGCGCCTCCGGGCTGGGTGCCGTCAGGATGCCGAGCTCCGACGCCAGGGCGTTGCCCGGGTCGGAGCGGACCGGGAACGCCAGGTCGCCGTTCGCGATCGCCTGCTCGGACGCCTCCGGGGTCTGCGGGGAGACGGCGACGAGCTGCACGCCACGGGCGGTGAGCTCCGGGAGCAGGTCGCGCTGGTAGGTGCGGAGCGTCAGGTTGCAGTACGGGCACCAGGCGCCGCGGTAGAACACGATGACCGCCGGGCGACCGCGCAGTTCGTCGGAGAGGGTGACCTCGGTGCCCGCGGGGGTGAGGAGGGTGGCGTCGGGGAAGCGCTGCCCGACGCCGGGGACGGCGGACGGGAGGCCGTCGGCCCGGAGCGCTGCCTGCTCCTGGTCGAAGACGGCGGACAGCGTCGGGCCGATCTGGGCGGTGAAGCCCTCGTTGAACGAGGCGACCTGGTCGGCGAGCAGGGGTTCGGGCATCGGGACTCCTCCGGGAGCGGGCCGGCGCGGGTCGCCGGTTCCCGGAGCATAGGCACGCCGGTGCGTCGTGTGACACGGGTGGTGTCACGGGGTGTCACATCGCGGTCGCGGGTCGCGCGTGCGCTTCAGAACAGCGTGGCGTCCGTGGCTGGCTCGCGCGGCTCGTCGTGGTCCACGGGGTCGATCAGGTGGGGGCCGTCGTTGCGGACGCTGTTGACCGTGCGGGCGACCTCGTACTGCTCCAGGCCGGCGGCGACCGCGAGGGACTCCCGGTCGAGCAGGGCGAGGAGGTCGTCGGTGCTCGGGCCCGTGCTCTTGCCGGTGCCGGTGCCGGTGCCTTCGCCGGTGCGCTCGCCGCCGTCGCCGAGCCAGGCGTCGTAGCCGTCCGGGGTGAGGAACGCCGGCATCCGGTCGTGCACCTCGCCCGGGGCGACGTGGGCGTCGCGGGTGATGATCGCCAGCGACAGCCGCCACTTGTCCGGGTCGTCCTCGGGCTTGGTCGGGTCGGGCCATGCGCTCACGAGGCCGGCCATCGCGAGGGCGCCGCCCGGTTCGTGCACGAAGTGTGGCTCCTTGCCGTCCTCGCGCACGACCCACTCGTAGTAGCCCAGCGCGGGGACGATGCACCGGCTCGTCGCGAACGCCCGCTTGAACATGCCGCTCGTCGCCACGGTCTCGATGCGGGCGTTGATCGGCTTCGGGCGCTGCCGGGTGAAGTCCTTCGCCCAGCTCGGCACGAAGCCCCAGCTGATCGCGGCGAGTTCCCGGTCGCCGTGGCGCTGTCGGACGGCGGACACCGGGTCGGTCGGAGCGACGTTCCAGCTCGTGAGCAGACCGGTGCCGACGACGCCGGTGTCCTCGTCGACGTGCTCGGTGCGGTCGGCGAGCTCGCCGATGAGCTCGGGGAGCAGGTCAGCGGTGGTGTCGGAGACGACGAAGCGGCCACACATGGGTCCAGTGTGCCGCGGGGCACCGACGTGCGCTCGGCCCGGACACGCCCGACGCGTCCGCTCCCGGTCGTCCGCGGTCCGCACCGGGGAGCCGCTCGTCAGCATTCGTCCAGACAGGGGCGGTCATCTGCTGCCATGAGTCTCGACATCGTCTACACCGCCGTCGCCCACGCCTCCGGAGGCGGCCGCGACGGGCACGTCCGCAGCGAGGACGACCGGCTCGACCTGGACACCCGTCCGCCGAAGGAGATGGGCGGCAGCGGCGAGGGCACCAACCCCGAGCAGCTCTTCGCCGCCGGGTACGCCGCGTGCTTCCTCGGCGCACTGCACGCCGCCGGCCGCGAGCTCTCGCTCGACACCACCGGCGCCGAGGTCTCGGCCGAGGTCGGCATCGGCGGGAACGGCTCCGGCGGCTTCGGCCTCGCCGTGGAGCTCGACGTCTACGTGCCGAGCGTCGACGGACCCGCGCGGCAGCGGCTGGCGGAGCGGGCGCACGAGATCTGCCCGTACTCCAACGCCACGCGCGGCAACATCACCGTGACGCTGTCGCTCGTCGACTGAGGTGGCCTTCCCCGTGACCCCGGCCCTGGACGCAGGCGCTCGCTGCCCGTGCCTGAGCGGCAATCCCTACGGCGAGTGCTGCGGCCCCCTGCACGCCGGAGCCGCGGCCCCGACGGCGGAGCGGCTGATGCGCTCCCGGTTCTCGGCGTTCGCGCTCGGTCTGCCCGAGTACCTGCTGCTGTCGTGGCACCCGAGCACGCGGCCCGCGTCGCTCGAGCTCGACGAGGACCAGCGCTGGACGCGCCTCGACGTCCTGGACACCCGGGATGGAGGCCCGTTCGACTCCGCCGGGCAGGTCACGTTCCGAGCGTGGTGGCGCTCGCCGGAGGACCGCGGAACCCTGCAGGAAGCGAGCCGCTTCGTGCGCGAGCAGGGGCGCTGGTTCTACGTCGACGGGGTCGTCGCGGAGGGCTGACCGCCGGCCTCAGGCGCCGATGTGCTCCGGCAGGCCCACCGAGGTGCGCATGGCCCGGCGGACGGCGGCCTCGTCGGGCAGGAGCTCGTCGTCGTCCCCGGAGAGGAAGAACCGGATCTGCCCGATCGCCTGCTCCGCCAGCATGTCGAGGCCGTTCAGCACCCGACCACCCGCGCCCTGCCACCGTGCAGCGGCAGCGGTCGGCCACGGCTCGTACGCCACGTCGAACAGCAGCGCGTCGGGGCCCGACGGCGTCAGCGGCAGGTCGTCGGCGGCGCCACCGGGGAGCGTCGAGACGACGAAGCCCTGCGGCCCCGCCTGCTCGAGGTCGTCGAGGGGGTGCACCTCGAGCGAGACGCCGAGCCGGGTCGCGAGCGTCACGAGGTCCCGCGCCTTCGCCGTGTCGCGGAGGAACACCCGGACGAGTCGGGCGCCGAGCCGCAGGGACGCCGTGAGAGCGCTCGCCGCCGTGGCGCCGCCGCCGAGGATCGTGGCCTCGCCCGGGACGTGCCCGAGCGCCTCGACGGGACGGACGATCCCCTCGACGTCGGTGTTCGCGCCGGCCCGGACGACACGGTCCCCCTCGGTGCGGAAGGCGAGCGTGTTGGCGACCCCGAGTTCGTCGACGAGCGGCGTCGTGCGGTCGAGCATCGGCAGGACCTCGCGCTTGAGCGGCATCGTCAGGCTGAGCCCGCGCTGCTCTGGACCCAGCCCCGCGACGAACGCGTCCAGCTCGCCGGACGCGACCTCGTGCCTCCCGTACGTGAACGGGACCCCGAGCACCTCGTAGGCCGCACGGTGCAGCGCGGGGGAGAGCGAATGCGCGATCGGTGAGCCGATCACGGCGAGGTGGGTGCGGTCGGGATCCGAGTACGTCGTTGCCACGATGCGTCAGCGTAATCGCGCTGGCTGGGCGCCCAGCCGTTAGGGTAGCCTTACCTACGTGATCCGTTCCTCCCTCTCCAAGCGGCGCTTCGGCCGCGTGCTCGCCGCGGCCGGTGCCGTCGTGGCTGCCTCGCTCGTCCTCGCCGGCTGCGCTTCCGGCTCGTCCACCACGTCGTCGTCGGCCTCGAGCTCGTCGTCGGACGGGGCCTTCCCCGTGAAGATCGCGACGGCGATGGGCACGACGACGATCGACTCGCAGCCGAAGCGCGTCGTCGCGCTCGGGTGGGGTGACGCCGAGACGGCACTCGAGCTCGGCGTGCAGCCCGTCGGCGCGAGCGACTGGCTGGCGTTCGGTGGCGACGGGGTCGGGCCGTGGCTCAAGGGGGCTTACAAGAAGTCGCCGAAGATCATCAACACCCTCGAGCCGAGCTACGAGGACATCATCAAGCTCAAGCCGGACGTCATCCTCGACGTGAAGTCCTCCGGCGACAAGGACCGCTACGACAAGCTGTCCGCGATCGCGCCGACCGTGGCCGTGCCGAAGGGTGCCGCGAACTACCTCGCCTCGACCAAGCAGCAGACCACGATGATCGCGAAGGCGCTCGGCAAGGTCGCCGAGGGCAAGAAGCTACTCGCCGGCGTCGACTCCGCCTACGCCGCAGCGCGCAAGGCACACCCCGACTTCACGGGCAAGACCGCCGTCATCGGTGCCTACACGTCCGAGGGCTTCGGGGCGTACGCCTCGGCCGACAGCCGCGCGCAGTTCATGCAGCAGCTCGGGTTCACGATCCCGTCGAAGATCGACCAGGAGGCCGGCAAGGAGTTCTCCGTGCACCTGTCGAACGAAAACCTCGACCTGCTCGACGCCGACCTGACGGTGATCCTGCCGATCTACGTGAAGGCATCGGCGGCGGAGTCCGACCCGCTGTTCCAGAAGGTCCCCTCGGTCGAGGCCGGCCACTACATCGTGTTCGACGACCAGGACGTGTCGTCGGCGTTCTCGATGGGGACGACCGCTGCGATCGAGTGGGCGCTGAAGCGTCTGCCGGACCAGTTCCAGGCGAAGCTGGGCTGACGCCCGGGAGCTCCGATGCTCGGAGGCCCGACTCGTCGCCCATGGGACCGGATGCGGTCCTGTGGGTGGTGGGTCGGGCCTCCCGTGCGTTGCGGCCACCGGTGCACGGTGCACGGTGCACGGTGCGGGGTTGCGTGGGGCGCGCGGGGGCGGTTGTCGCACGGTGCGGGGTTGGCTGGGCGCTCGTGCGGGCGGTTCTCGCACGGTGCTGGGTTGCTCCGCGTGGTGCGGGGTTGGTCGCTTGGTGCCGCGCAACGTCCGCGCACGGAGCGTGTACCGGCGCACGGGGTGACGACCTGCGCACGGTGCGGAGGGCGTGCCCGCGGAGAGCAGGCGGCGCCGTCCTCGCACGGTGCGGCGTTGCTGCTCGGTGCGGAGTTGGTCGGGCGGTGCCGCGCAACGACCTCGCACGGGGCGGGCAACGGCGCACGGTCAACCAACGGTGCACCGTGCTGAGAGCACGGTGCGGAGTTCGGGGCTCGGTGCGCTGCTCGCGAGAGGCGACCGCGAGGGTCAGCTGGCGAACATCGACCCGAGGAACGCGAAGAGCAGCGTGATGAGCGGGAACGCTCCCTGCAGGAACGCGGAGTTGAGGTAGCGGCGACCCGTGCCGGCGAGGACGACCGCGGCACCGAGCATGCTGGCGGTCGCGAACACGACGAGCGTCCACCCGGTGGCGCCGTTGCCCGCGATCACGAAGACGACACCGAGGATCGCGCCGATCGCCAGGAACAGGTTGTAGAAGCCCTGGTTGAACGCCAGACCCCTGGTGGCACGGGCCTCCGCGTCCGAGGCGATGCCGAAGATCTTGCGCACCCGTTCACTCGTCCACGCCACCGACTCGAGGAAGAAGATGTACACGTGCACCAGTCCGGCGAGGACTGCGAACACGCTCGAGATGACGAGGAGGGCCGACATGGACCCCATTCTCCCAGCCTTCTGCACCACTGCGTAACCGACACCTGGGGGCCAGGGTGCGGCCGTTAGGCTCGGGACATGAGCGAGTACGACGAAGTGGCCGTTGCGGAACTGCAGAGCATCCGCCAGAGCATCGACAACATCGACGCCGCCGTGATCCACATGCTCGCCGAGCGCTTCAAGTACACGCAGCGGGTCGGGTACCTCAAGGCCAGCGCCGGGATGCCCGCAGCCGACCCGGCGCGCGAACAGGTGCAGGTCGCCCGACTCCGGTCGCTCGCGGCGGAGTCGCACCTCGACCCGGCGTTCGCGGAGAAGTTCCTGAACTTCATCGTCGCCGAGGTCATCCACCACCACGAGCAGATCGCCGAGGGCGAGGCGTGACGCTCCCGCAGCTCCCCACCCTGCTCGTCGGCTCGTACACCGCGACCGGCGGCGGCACCGCGACCGGGATCTCGATCGTCGAGAACGGTGTCGCCTCGACCGTGGCGGTGCTCGACGACCCCTCGTTCCTCGCCGTCTCCGGCGACCGCGTGTACGCCGTGTCCGAGACCGCCGACGGCAGCGTCAGCGCGTTCCGCCGCACGGAGCACGCGCTCGAGCACCTGTGGGACGCACCCTCCGGCGGGGACGCGCCGTGCCACGTTCGGGTCGACCCGTCCGGTGCCCTCGTGCTGACGAACTACGTCTCCGGAACCGTCACCGCGGTCTCCCTCGCCGCAGCCGAGTCGTACGCGGCGTCGGTGCTCGCGAGCGACGGCGTCGTCGGAGCGCACGGTGCCGGGGACGTGAGCGTCGAGGTCCACGGCGCGGGGGACTCCGTCGTCGTGCCGCCCTCCGCGTTCGACATCGCGGTGCTGCCCGACACCGTCGGCCCCGTCGAGGACCGGCAGGAGGGACCGCACGCGCACCAGTCGATCGCGACGCCCGACGGCACGCTGCTCGTCGCGGACCTCGGCGGCGATGCGCTGCACGAGTTCCGCGTCGACATCGGTGCGGACGCAGACGCGGTCACGCTGCAGCTCGTCCGGGTGCACCACGTCGGCCCCGGCGTCGGTCCGCGGCACATGGCCTGGTACGACGGAGACCTCGTGGTCGCCGGGGAGCTCGACGGTCACGTGTACCGGCTGCGCCGCGACGAGTCGGGATCGTTCCGGGTCATCGCCTCGGCCCCGACCTTCGACGGCGCCGTGGGGGAGTCCCTGCTGAGCCACATCGAGGTCGACGACGACGGGCGCGTGTTCGTCGCCGTGCGCGGTCGGGACCTCATCGTCACGCTCTCCGCGGCCGACGGCGGGCTCGAGTTCGTCGGATCGGTGTCCTGCGGGGGCGTTTGGCCGCGACACTTCGCACTGGTGCCCGGCGCCGTGCTCGTCGCGAACCAGATGTCGAACGGGATCGCTGTCCTGCCGCTCGGGGACGACGGGGTGGTCGGCGAGGCCGTCGGCCAGATCGCCGTCGGCAGCCCCGCCTGCATCGTGGCCGTCTAGCGAGCTGCCCGGCTGCGTGCGCCGCTCGGCTGCGTGCGCCGCTCGGCGCCGAGCAGCGACTCCACGGCGTCACCGACACCTCACGCCCGCGAGACCGCGTGAAGTGTCGGTCAGTGCGTGAGGTCGTCGACGACGCAGGCGCGCGGCCCAGCGCCGGGCGCGCGGCCGCGGCTGACCAGCCACGCCCGCCCGGCGTCAGCGCTCGATGACGTTCTCGAACGGGCGGCCCTCGGCCAGCGCGGCCACCTGCCGCCGCATCAGCGTGATCGACCGCGGGACGCTGAGGTCCGTGTTCCCGCCCACATGCGGCGTCAACACGGTGTTCGGCGTCGTCCAGAGCGGGTGCCCCTCGGGCAACGGCTCCGGATCGGTGACGTCGAGCGCTGCCGAGAGCCGACCGCTCGTGAGCTCCGCGACGAGGGCATCGGTGTCGACGACCTTGCCGCGCGCGACGTTCACCACGAGTGCGCCGTCCGGCAGTGCGGCGAGGAGATCCGCGTCGACGAGCCCTTCGGTCTCGTCCGTCAGCGGGGCGATGAGCACGAGGACTTCCGTCGTGCGGGCGATCGACGGCAGGTCACCGAAGGCATGCACCTGCCGGCCGTCCTGCTCCCGAGCGGTCCGCGCGACGACCGTCACCTCGGTGTTGAACGCCTCGAAGCGCGTCGCGATGGCGCTGCCGATCGCGCCGTAGCCCACCACGGTCACCCGCCGGTCCGCCAGCGACCGTGTCTGCCGAGCGTCCCAGACGCCGTCGGCCCGGTCGAACTGGAACTGGCCGAGCTCCCGGAGGGACGTCAGCGCGAGCCCGACCGCGAGCTCGGCCGTCTCGTCGTCGTGGATGCCCCGACCGTTCGCCAGCAGAGCGTGACCAGGGACGTGCGGCACGGCGTGCTCGTACCCGGCGCTCGGCAGCTGCAGCAGCTCCAGGTTCGGTAGGTCGTGGACGTACTGCCACCGATGCCGCCCCTGGAAGTAGAACGGCAGGAACGTGATCGCGACCTGGTCGGGGTGCGGGTAGGGCGCCTCGACGTCCCACACGTCCAGCTCGACGCCGTCCGGGACGGAGCCGAACCGGTCGACGAGCTCGGCGAACGGCAGCGTGACGATCGACATCGCTGCCGCTCAGCCGTCGGTGCGCGGAGAGAACGTGCCGTCCGAGGCGAGCGGGCCGCGGCCCAGGACGCCCTCGGTCACGGTCTCCTCGATGACGTCGCCGAAGCGGGTCGGCAGCGTCGCACCGTGCGTGCCCCGGAGCTCGTCGACGCTCGCCTCGAACGCACCCTGGACCTCGAGCGCCTGCGAGGCACCGTCGGTCACGCCGATACGGAGCACCGGGAAGCCCCGGCCGTTGCACAGGCCCTGGAAGCGGACGTCGTCCTCGCGCCGGACGGTGACGATGACGCGGCCGGTCGACTCCGAGAACAGGGCGGTGGCGGTGTCGACGCCGTCGCGGGTCTCGAGCTCGTCGAGCACGACCCGCGCACCGACGCCGAAGCGCAGCACCGACTCGGCGAGCGCCTGACCGAGGCCACCGTCCGCCAGGTCGTGGGCACTCGTCAGCAGCTGCTCGTCCGCGGCCGCGTGGAGCAGCTCGGCGAGGGCCTTCTCGCGGTCGAGGTCGACCGCCGGCGGACGCCCACCGAGGTGCCCGTGCACGGTGCCCGCCCACGCGGAGCCGTCGAGCTCGAGGCTCGTCGTGCCGAGCAGGTAGATGTTGTGGCCGTCGTCCTGCCACCCCGAGGGGATGCGCTTGGCGACGTCGTCGATGATCCCGAGGACACCGACGACCGGGGTCGGGTGGATCGGGGTCGTGCCGGTCTGGTTGTAGAACGACACGTTGCCGCCCGTGACCGGGATGCCGAGCTCCATGCAGCCGTCGGCGAGGCCCTCGACGGCCTCGGAGAACTGCCACATGACCTCGGGGTTCTCCGGCGAGCCGAAGTTCAGGCAGTCGGTGACCGCGGCGGGGACCGCACCGGTCACGGCGACGTTCCGGTAGGCCTCGGCGAGGGCCAGACGTGCGCCCTGCTTCGGGTCGAGCTGGCAGTAGCGGCCGTTGGCGTCCGTCGCGATGGCGACGCCGAGCCCGGTCTCCTCGTCGACGCGGATCATGCCGCCGTCGTCGGGGAAGGAGAGCGCGGTGTTGCCGAGCACGTAGGTGTCGTACTGGTTCGTGACCCAGTTCTTCGACGCCAGGTTCGGCGAGCCCAGCAGCTGCAGGAACTGGGCCTTGAGCGCGGGGCCGCTGTCCGGACGGTCGAGTGCCGCGGCGGAGTCCGCCTGCAGCGCGTCGATCCAGGTCGGGTAGGCGACAGGACGGTCGTACACGGGGCCGTCGACGGCGACCGTGCGCGGGTCGACGTTCACGATCTCCTGGCCCTGCCAGTCGATGACGAGTCGGCCGGTGCCGGTGACCTCGCCGAGGACGCTGGTCTCGACCTCCCACTTGGCGACGACGGCCAGGAAGGCGTCGAGCTTCTCCGGCGTGACGACCGCCATCATGCGCTCCTGGCTCTCCGACATGAGGATCTCCTCGGCGGTGAGCGTGGGGTCGCGGAGCAGGACGTCGTCGAGCGAGATGTGCATGCCGCCGTCACCGTTGCTGGCGAGCTCCGAGGTGGCGCAGGAGATGCCAGCGGCACCGAGGTCCTGGATGCCCTCGACGAGCTCCTTCTGGAAGAGCTCGAGGCAGCACTCGATGAGGACCTTCTCGGCGAACGGGTCGCCCACCTGGACGGCGGGACGCTTGGTCGGACCGCCCTCGGTGAAGGTGTCGGACGCCAGGATCGACGCGCCGCCGATGCCGTCACCGCCGGTGCGTGCGCCGAAGAGCACGACCTTGTTGCCGGCGCCGGACGCGTTGGCGAGGTGGAGGTCCTCGTGGCGGAGGACGCCGACCGCGAGCGCGTTGACGAGGGGGTTGCCCTGGTACACGGAGTCGAAGTAGGTCTCGCCGCCGATGTTCGGCAGGCCCAGGCAGTTGCCGTAGAACGAGATGCCGCCGACCACGCCGTGCACGACGCGCGCGGTGTCCTCGTGCTCGACGGCGCCGAAGCGGAGCTGGTCCATCACGGCGACCGGACGCGCGCCCATCGAGATGATGTCGCGGACGATGCCGCCCACGCCCGTGGCAGCGCCCTGGTACGGCTCGACGTAGGACGGGTGGTTGTGCGACTCGACCTTGAAGGTCACCGCCCAGCCGTTGCCGACGTCGACCACGCCGGCGTTCTCGCCCATGCCGACCATCAGGTTCTTGGTCATCTCCGGCGTGACCTTCTTGCCGAACTGCCGGAGGTAGTTCTTGCTCGACTTGTACGAGCAGTGCTCCGACCACATCACGGAGTACATCGCCAGCTCGCCCGAGGTGGGGCGGCGGCCGAGGATCTCGCGGATCTTCGCGTACTCGTCCGCCTTCAGCCCGAGCGCCTCGTACGGCTGCTCCTTGTCGGGCGTCGCGGCGGCGTCCTGCACGGTGTCGGGCTTCGGGCGAACGTGGGTCGTCACGGTGTTGTCATTCCCTGTCACTGGAGTCGGTGCCGCGGTCACTTGACGAGCGTCGACTCGATCACGGAGGTGAAGAAGGTGAGGCCGTCCGTGCCGGAGGCCATGGCAGCGGGCGTGTCCGGCCCGAACCCGGGCTCCGTCGCGTGCTCGGGGTGCGGCATCAGGCCGACGACGTTGCCGCGCTCGTTCGAGACGCCGGCGATGTCGTCGATGGACCCGTTCGGGTTCACGCCGACGTAGCGGAACACGACCTGGCCGTTGTCCTCGATGCGCTTGATCTCGTCGGCGTCGGCCACGAAGCGGCCGTCGGCGTTCTTCAGCGGGATGGTGATCTCCTGCTGCGCCGTGAAGCCGGACGTCCACGCGGTGGCGGTGGTCTCGACGCGGAGCTTCTGGTCGCGACGGATGAACTGCTGGTGCGCGTTCCGGGTGTGCGCCCCGGGGACCAGGCGCGCCTCTGCCAGCATCTGGAAGCCGTTGCAGATGCCGAGCACCGGCATGCCCTTGCCCGCGGCGTCGATGACCTCGGCCATGATCGGGGCCTTCGCCGCGATCGCACCGGCACGCAGGTAGTCGCCGTAGGAGAACCCGCCCGGCAGCACGATCGCGTCCACACCCTGCAGGTCGTGGTCGCCGTGCCAGAGCGCGACGGGGTCGGCACCGGCGAGACGGACCGCACGCTGGGCGTCGCGGTCGTCGAGCGAGCCGGGGAACGTGATGACGCCGATGCGCATCGCGGTCACTCGGCGCTGCTGTGCTCGGCGACGCTGACCGAGACCACGTCTTCGATCACGGCGTTGGAGAAGATGTCCGCAGCGATCTCGCGGACCTCGGCGAGCTTGGCGTCGTCGACGGGACCGTCGACGGTCACCTCGAAACGCTTGCCGATGCGGACGTTGGTGAGGTCGTTCTTGCCGAGGCGGGCGAGGGCATTGCCCACCGCCTTGCCCTGGGGGTCGAGGATCTCGGCCTTCGGCATGACCTCGACGACGATCGTTGGCACGTGTTCACTCCAGCACGGGGGGTCGGGTGGGACCCGAACAGTCTATGCGGCGCGCACGGCGCGCCGAACCGGTTGTGGAGAACTGTTCCAAGGCGTATATTCCAAGTCGAATAGTTGGTCTGGAACACCGGTCTGGAGGCTCGGATGGCGTCGCTCACGCCCCTCGCGTTCGCCGCGCTCGGACTCCTCGCCGAGGCGCCGATGCACCCGTACGAGATGTTCCAGACCATGCTGCAGCGGCGAGAGGACGAGAACGTCAAGGTCCGACCGGGCACGCTGTACCACCAGATCGGGCGGCTCGTCGACCTCGGCTACGCCGAAGCCCTCGGCACCGCCCGCGAGGGCAACCGCCCCGAGCGCACCACCTACGCGATCACCGACCACGGTCGGGACGCCCTCGAGGCGGGCCTCCGCCGCATGGTCGCCGAGCCGGCGGACGAGTACCCCGAGTTCCACATCGCGGTCTCCCACGTCGACAACCTCAGCGCCGACGACGTGGTGACCGCCCTGCGGGCGCGCGTCCAGGCGCTCACCGCCCGACGCGACGAGTACGACGCAGCCGCCACGAGCCTCCAGGACAAACGCCTGGCCGAACGCTTCTGGCTGGACCTGTCGTACGTCCGTGCCATGCTCACCGCGCAGATCGAGTGGCTCTCCGCCACCGCCGAGCGCGTGGCGAGCGGCGACATCCCCTGGGACGGCCCCGCCGTCCCCGCACCGACCTCTCCGAACAGCAAGGAACCCACTCGATGAGCACCACGAGCGCCCCACCGTCCACCACCGAGAAGAAGCCGTGGCCCGCCCTCTGGGCACTCGTCGTCGGCTTCTTCATGATCCTCGTCGACTCGACCATCGTGTCGGTCGCGACCCCGACCATCGCCCAGAAGCTCGACGCGGACATCAACGCCGTGATCTGGGTGACGAGCGCCTACCTGCTCGCCTACGCGGTGCCGCTGCTCATCACCGGCCGCCTCGGTGACCGGTTCGGGCCGAAGGTGTTGTACCAGGTCGGCCTCGTGGTCTTCACGCTCGCGAGCCTGTGGTGCGGCCTGTCCGGTTCGATCGAGATGCTCATCGTCGCCCGCGTCGTGCAGGGCCTCGGTGCCGCGATGATGACGCCGCAGACGATGTCCGTGATCACGCGCATGTTCCCGCCGCAGAACCGCGGCGCGGCCATGGGCCTCTGGGGTGCGACGGCCGGCATCGCCTCGCTCGTCGGTCCGATCGCGGGCGGCCTGCTCGTCGACGGCTTCGGCTGGGAGTGGATCTTCTTCGTCAACGTCCCCGTCGGCGTCGTGGCGTTCGTCCTCGCGCAGCGCCTCGTGCCGCGCTTCGAGCGCAACCCGCACCGCTTCGACTACCTCGGCATCGTGCTGTCGGCGGTCGGCATGTTCCTGCTCGTCTTCGGCATCCAGGAGGGTGAGACCTACGACTGGGGCACCATCACCGGCCCGATCTCGGTCTGGGCGCTGATCATCGCGGGCATCGTCGTCCTCGCGGCCTTCGTGGTGTGGCAGGGCGTGCAGAAGTCCGAGCCGCTGCTCCCGCTCGGGCTGTTCAAGGACCGCAACTTCACGCTCGCGAACATCGCGATCACGGCCGTCGGTGTCGCGATCTCGTCGTTCGCCCTGCCGCTCATGCTCTGGGCGCAGGACGTCAAGGAGTTCTCGCCGACCCAGGCCGCGCTGCTCCTGGTGCCGATGGCCGTCATCTCCGCCGCGCTCGCACCGCTCGTGGGCAAGAACCTGCACCGCTGGAACCCGCGCTGGGTCGGCGCGTTCGGCCTCGCCTGCTTCTCGGGTGGCCTGTTCTGGTTCGCCGGACTCGTCGCCGCGAACGCCGGGTGGCAGCTCATCCTGCTGCCGAGCGCCCTGCTCGGCATCGCGAACGCTTGCATGTGGGGCCCGCTGTCGGTCTCCGCGACGCGCAACCTGTCGCCGAAGCTCGCCGGCGCCGGGTCGGGTGTCTACAACACGACCCGCCAGATCGGTGCCGTGCTCGGTTCCGCCGGGATCGCCGCGCTGATCGAGGCGCGCATCACGGCGAACTTCCCGGCACAGTCCGGCGGCGCCTCAACGGGAGGCGCGGAACAGCAGGTGGGCACGCTCCCGTCGTTCCTGATGGACCCGTTCTCGAAGGCGATGGGCCAGTCCCTGATCCTGCCGGCGGTCGTGCTCGTGGTCGCCATCGTGGCGGCGCTGTTCCTCGCGAAGCCGAAGCAGACCGTCGCGTGGTCCGGGTCCGGGTCCGGGGCCGTCGCGGAACCCTCGGCTGCCGGGTCGACCTCGACTGCGACTGCGTCGGCTCCCGCGGAGCACGGTGTGCACGCTGCCGCGGCGGCACCGGCCACGCCGGAGGAGGAGCTCGCGACGACCGACCACCACGGCCGGCACGCCAGCGCCTGACCTGCACCACGAGGAGCCCCCGGCCGAGCGTCCGGGGGCTCTGTCGGGCATCGGGCGTCGGGCGCGTGCCGACTGTGCCGCGTCGACTCGGAACGACGAGGTCGCTGTCGTACGACAACGACGCTGTCGCTACCCGGCGTCCGCAATGATTGCGTGCCGCAAGGTGCGACACCGTCGATGTCGTGCGACATCGACGCTGTCGTTCCGAGTCGGAAGTGGGGGAGTCGCCAGGGGGAGTCGGGAGGAGGAGGGCGCCGGGTCGGGAGCGGCGGACCGGGAGGGAGAGCGCCTTGGGCCATGCGCTCCCGAGTCGACTCGGAACGACGAGTTCGGCGCCCGTCCGCGTCGACTCGGAACGACGAGGTCGGCGCACATCCCGCGTCGACTCGGAACGACGAGGTCGCTGTCGTACGACAACGACGCTGTCGCTACCGGGCGTCCGCAATGGTTGCGTGACGCAACGTGCGACACCGTCGACGTCGTACGACATCGACGGTGTCGTTCCGAGTCGGAAGGGGGGGAGTCGGGCGGGGGGCGCCAGGGGGAGTCGGCGGGGCCCGTGCCCTCACCCCCGCCGCGAGAGGTGCGCCCGGGTCAGCTCGGCCATCTCCTCGTCGGAGAGCGCGTCGACGGCGTGGGCCTCGCGGCGGTCCGTCCGCTGCCACCGCACGAACAGCGAGATGAGCACGGGGATGTCGGCGACCTCCGCGATGAACCACAGCAGGTCACCCGCGAGGTGCTGGTCCCGCAGCGCCGACGGGAACCACCCTGGCCCCGACGCCATCACGGTCGCACCGTCCAGCACGTGCCCGGTGATCCGCAGCACGATGCCCGGGATCGCATCGAGCATGAGCTCCACGAACGCCAGCAGGAACTCCGCCGTGACGAAGGTCGAGGAGCGGAGCGAACCCGCCTCGGTCAGCGGTGCCAGCAGCCCGAAGCCCAGCATCGGCACGAGCACCGTGATCGCCACCGCCCAGACCGGGGAGGTGCGGATCGCTGCCGACAGCGGGGTGAGCAGCACGCAGAAGAGCGCCAGGGCCACCAGGGGCGAGACGATCGCGTTGCCGAGCACGCGCACCGGACGCGACCCCATGACGGCGGAGGCGGCGTCGGCGAGACGAGCCGGGCCTCCCGTCCGGAGCAGCGTGAGCGGCGCGGCGAACGCGGCGAACGTGGGGACCGCGAAGAAGAGCAGGGCGAGCCTCAGCACGAACGCCCACCGGAGCGTCTGGTCGTAGACGCCGACGATGCCGAACTGCAGGATCCCGAACAGCACCAGTGCGCCCAGGAAGGACAGCGTCCGCCACCAGGGCCAGCGGGCGCCGCGGTGGTGTGCGGCCACCACCCACCACCCGTAGGCGACTGCGGCGACGAGGATCATCGCGGCGGCCAACGGGTCGAGGTGCCAGATGCTCCAGAACTCGGACGGTGACGGCGTGGGGTGCCTCCTGCGGATCGTGCTGCAGGATCATCCTCCGCCCGTGACCCCGCCGACGGCAGGTCGGGGCGGTGAGAACCGGCTCAGATACGTCGGACGCCGACCGCCGGCACCGTGCGGGAGAGGACCCACACGCCGACCGGGATCGTCACGGCACCGATCGCGGCGATGCCGAACGACAGGTGCAGCTGCATCACGGCGAAGGCCGGGCCGATGGTGCACACGACCGCGAACGCCACCAGGGGCCACGCGGGTCGGTCGGCTCCGGGCACCAGGCGGGGGAGTGGCCGGTCGAACCGGCTCAGGGCCCTGGCGACACCGAGTGCTGCGGCGAGGAGCACGACGAGGGCGATCGCCCGCGTCGCCCACCACGTCGCGGAGCCGGGCGCGGGGAACGGCACGCCGATGAACAGGGCGATCCCGTTCAGTGCGATGAACAGCGGCAGGTGCCAGAGGTAGATCGTCATGCCGTCGCGGCCGAGCAGGAACACGGTGCCCTGCGCTGCCCGGGTCTGCATGAGCCGAGTGAGCGGCCCGTGCACGACCTGCACGAGGCACGCCTGCGCGACCGCGAGGAACGCCAGCGGCAGCATCGGCGGGTTGAGGTCCTGCAGCATGTCCGGCGCCCAGAGCCCGACGGAGGTCATCGGCACCAGGGCGGCGTACACCGCGGCGGCGACGGCGACCAGCACGAGCCGGGAGCGCCGAGCGAACCAGCCGTCGGCCCAGAGGAACCCGAGCTGCTGCGCGAACAGCCACACCGGACCGAGGTTGAGGAGCCCGACGTCGGCCGCACCCGTGCCGAGGCGGACACCGTCGATCGCGGCTGCGAGCACGAGGAGCGCGGCGAGCGTCACCCACGGGGACCGCTCGTGCAGGCGCGCCATGAGCGGCACGAGGCACTGCGTGATGCCGTACGCGGCGAGGAACCACAGCGGCGACCCGATGCCGAACGCGACCTCGGCGAGGAGGTCCTGCGGCGTCCCGAGCAGCGTCGCGACGCCGAGCCCCACGGCGAGCACGAGGAACAGCGGCGCCGCCGGGCGGAACAGCCGGACGAGTCGGGTGGCGACCCAGTCGCGGGCTCCACCGCCCCGGGCGACGGTGCTCCGCCAGCCGACGGCGCTCGCGAACCCGCCGACGACGAAGAACAGCGGCATCACCTGCCCCGCCCAGGTCGCCGCGACGTACCAGTCGAGCTCCTGCAGCGGGCTCGTGATGCGGATGCCGGCGTCGTCGGCCGCGACACCGACCATCGTGATGTGCACGAAGACGACGAGGACGACGCATGCCGTCCGGATGAGGTCGACGACCAGGTCCCGCTTCGCGATGATCCCCCGGACGTCCACGCTGGTCGGTGCCTGCTGAGTGGACATGCCGGGACGCTACCGGGCGATCGACCGTTCCCAGGTCCGTTCCAGCGGATCGCGACCGAACCGTGACACATCGTATTCCGGTGCGGGAATGTGCCGACACGCGGCTCCTCAAGCCGGGAGGGCTGTATGGTTGGCATTGTCTTGACCGCTGCAAAAGAGAGGTGCGCCATGGACGTCGACGCCGACCTGCTCCGCGGAGCCGGGCTGCGGGTCACGACGCCGCGCCTCGCGGTGTTGCGCGCCACGGCGACGATGCCGCACGCCACCGCCGACGACATCGTCACGGCCCTGACCGCGGAGCTCCCCACGACGAGTCACCAGGCGGTGTACGGCGTCCTCGCGGCCCTCACCGGTGTGGGGCTCGTCCGCCGCATCGAACCGGCGGGCAGCCCCGCGCGGTACGAACGGCGCACCGGCGACAACCACCACCACATCGTGTGCACCATGTGCGGCGCCATCGAGGACGTGGACTGCGCCGTGGGGCACTCGCCCTGCCTGACGCCCTCGGACGCGCACGGGTTCGCCGTCACGACGGCCGAGGTCACCTACTGGGGGATCTGCGAGCCGTGCGCCGCAGCCGAGCGCGACGACGTCCCGCCGACCGCAGCGGAGCGCGATGACGTCCCCCAGACGGCAGCGGAGCGCGACGCCGTCCCACCGGCGGCAGCCGAGTACGACGCCGTCCCATTGACGGCAGCCGAGCGCGACGCCGTCCCACGAACCACCCGAGCAACCCTGACCGAACCAACCGTTCCACGCTAGGAGGAACCGTGTCCGAACAGAACACCGAGCACACGCCCACCACCACGACCAACAGCGGGGCCCCCGTCTCGAGCGACCAGCACTCCATGGGTGTCGGCGCCGACGGGCCCCTCGCGCTCCACGACCACTACCTGGTCGAGAAGCTCGCCCAGTTCAACCGGGAGCGCGTGCCGGAGCGCGTCGTCCACGCCAAGGGCGGCGGTGCCTTCGGTACCTTCACCGTCACGAACGACGTGAGCAAGTACACCCGCGCCGCGTTCCTGCAGCCGGGCAAGCAGACCGAGATGCTCGCACGCTTCTCGACGGTCGCCGGCGAGCAGGGCTCCCCGGACACCTGGCGCGACCCCCGTGGCTTCGCGCTGAAGTTCTACACCGAAGAGGGCAACTACGACCTCGTCGGCAACAACACCCCGGTGTTCTTCATCCGCGACGGCATCAAGTTCCCGGACTTCATCCGCTCGCAGAAGCGCCTGCCCCACACGAACCTCCGCAACCACGACATGCAGTGGGACTTCTGGACGCTGTCGCCCGAGTCGGCGCACCAGGTGACCTGGCTCATGGGCGACCGCGGTCTGCCCGCGAGCTGGCGCATGATGAACGGCTACGGCTCGCACACGTTCCAGTGGATCAACGCCGAGGGCGAGCGTTCCTGGATCAAGTACCACTTCATCTCGGAGCAGGGCCACAAGACCCTGACGCAGGAGGACTCCGAGCGCATCGCCGGTGAGGACGCGGACTTCCACACCCGCGACCTGTACGAGGCGATCGAGCGTGGCGACAACCCGCGGTGGACCCTCAAGGTGCAGATCATGCCCTACGAGGACGCCGCGACGTACCGCTTCAACCCGTTCGACGTGACGAAGGTGTGGCCGCACGGCGACTACCCGCTCATCGAGGTCGGCACGATGGAGCTCAACCGCAACCCGGAGAACTACTTCGCGCAGATCGAGCAGGCCTCGTTCGCCCCGTCGAACTTCGTACCCGGCATCGCGGCGAGCCCGGACAAGATGCTCCTCGCGCGCATCTTCAGCTACGCCGACGCCCAGCGCTACCGCGTCGGCACGAACTACGCGCAGCTGCCGGTGAACGCCCCGAAGAACGAGGTGCACTCGTACTCGAAGGACGGCGCCATGCGCTTCGACTTCCAGAAGGCCGAGGTGCCGGTCTACGCGCCGAACACCCAGGGCGGCGCGCACGCCGACCCGAACGCCACGGACGAGACCCCCGGGTGGGAGTCCGACGGCACGCTGCAGCGTGCGGCCGCGACGCTCCACCCCGAGGACGACGACTTCGGGCAGGCCGGCACGATGGTCCGCGAGGTCCTCGACGACGCAGCCCGCGAGCGTCTGGTCGGCAACATCGCCGGACACGTCGCGAAGGTGACGCGCGACGACCTCCGCGAGCGCGTGTTCGCGTACTGGACCAACGTGGACGCCGAGCTCGGCGCACGCGTGCGCGCGGCGGTCCAGCCGAGCGCGCCCGGTTCGAACGAGGACCCGGAGAAGGTCGCCGTCGAGGCGTAGTCGGCACCATCCCAGACGGGAGGCACGGTGCGGGTCGGACCCGCACCGTGCCTCCCGTCCGTGGTTGCGGCGCGCAGCTGCGCACCGTGACGACGAGTGCACACGCGGGCGCGTGCGCACTCGTCGTCCTGCTGCGCAGGACCGGCCGCGCTCGCGCTAGACCTGCTGGCCGTTCAGCCAGATGTCGCCGGTCGGCCAGTCCTCGAGCTGTGCCGCCACGGGGAACACCATCCAGCCGCCCTGCTCGGTGTTGCTGAGGCCGGCGCCCTCGGCCGTGAAGGCAGAGAACGTGCCGACCGCATCCGGGAGCTCGTGCCAGCCGAGCTTCGCGTAGAACGGGATGCGGTTCTCGCCGGCGCCGAGGAAGCCGTACGGCACGCGGAGCCCCTCGAGGACGGCGTGCGCGCGGGTCATGAGCTCGCGGCCGATGCCCGTTCCCTGGAGTCGGGGTGCGACGGCCACGATGCCGGTGTCGCCGATGAGGACGTCCTCGCCGCCGACGCTGATGTACATGCGGCGGATGCCGACGTGCGCGAGGACGACCCCGTCCGCATCCCGTGCGAGCACCCGCCGTTCCGGTTGCATGCCGGACCAGCTCCGGCCGCCCACGTACCAGTGCGACCAGTCGGGGAACGCCTGCCCCAGCATCGCCGCGATTGCCTCGTGGTCGGGGAGCGTCAGCGTGCTCTCCTCGACCACCTCCCACCGGATGTCATCGCTCACATGCCCATCCTGCCCGGTGCGGCCCGCGGCGGCCCGGAGCGGCGACCCGACTCCACGCCCGCCGCGCGAGAACTCGACGGTCCAGCGCCGCAGACGCCCACCGCGCGCTCAGCCGCGGCCGGGCGCCGTGACCTCGATGCGGTTCGCCCACGGGTCCTCGAACGCCACGGTCCGTCCGTCGTCGGCGGTCTGCACGCCGGTGTCGTGCATCCGGGACACGAGCGCGCCGAGGTCGTCCGCCCCCGGGACCTCGATCCGCACGAGCCCGAGGCCGAGTGCGAGCTGCCGACGACCGGCGCCGCGGGAGTTCCACGTGTTCATCGCCATGTGGTGGTGGTACCCGCCGGCGCTGACGAACAGCGCCCCTCCCCAGCCGGCGGTGGTCGCGAAGCCGAGCCGGTCGACGTAGAACTTCTTCGCGGTGTCGACGTCGCCGACCGACAGGTGCACATGGCCGACACGACCGGGGCGCGCCGCCGCGTCCGAGAGCGCCGCCGAGGTCAGGTGTTCCTGCAGGAACGCGTTCGCGTCGACGTACTTCGTGTCCATGTCGATCGCACCGTGCGTCCACGACCACTCCGTGCGGGCCCGGTCCCAGTAGAGCTCGACGCCGTTGCCCTCGGGATCGGTGCAGTAGAAGGCGATGCTCACGAGGTGGTCGGCGCTGCCCGTGAACGACTGCGGGTACCGCGTCGCGACGGAGTACAGCGCCGCCGCGAGGTCGGCTCGGGAGTCGAACAGGATCGCGGTGTGGAACAGCCCGGCCTCGTGCGGCGCGGCGTGCTGCATCGCGGGCGCGTGCTCGAGCACCACGATCGGCGTCGTCCCGCGTCCGAGCACCGCGACGCCGGCGTCGTTCGAGAACAGCGACAGCCCGATGCCGTCCCGGTAGTAGCCGATCATCCGGTCGAGGTCGCCGACCCGCAGGGTGACGGCACCCATCCCGGTGTCCGCGGCGAGGAGGTCCTGCGTGTGCATGTGACCATCCTCCGCCCATTTGGTTGACGCGTCAACCAAATGGGCGGAGGATCACCGTGCGCTGAACCCGCCGTCCGACTTCAGGAGCTGCCCGTTCACCCACCCGCCATCAGCGCCGAGCAGGAACCCGACGAGCGCCGCGGTGTCCGACGGCAGCGACGGCCGCCCCAGCGGCGTCTGCTCGGCCGCGGCACGGCGGATCTCGTCCGTCATCCACCCGGTGTCGTTCGGCCCCGGGCTCACGAGGTTCGCGCTCACCCGGACGTCGCCGAGCTCCTGCGCGGCGCCGATCACGAGCCGGTCGAGCGCACCCTTGCTCGTGCCGTAGGGCAGGTTGAAGCCGACGTGGTCGCTCGTCAGGGCGACCACCCGACGACGGTCGAGCGGCGCGTCGACGCCGGCCCGCAGCCGAGCCGCGTACGCCTGCACGAGCAGGAACGGCGCGCGGACGTTCACCGCCATGTGTCGGTCGAAGGACTCGAGCGTCGTCGAGGCGAAGTCCGACGCCACCGACTCGCAGTGCGACAGCACGACGGCGGTCACGGGTGCGCCCGCCTCCGCCTCGGCACGGCCGACCAGCGCGGCCGCCTGGTCCGGATCGGCCAGGTCGACCGGGAGGCGCGTCACGGCCGCACCCGCGTGCTCGCACTCGGCGACGACGGCGTCGATGCCTTCCGGGTCGGCGGCACCGTGCACGCGGGCGTCGTACGGGCCCCACCACGAGACGGCGAGGTCCCAGCCGTCGCGCGCCAACCGCGCCGCGACCGCGGCGCCGATCCCGGCGCGGCGACCGACACCGGTCACCAGGGCGAGGGGTCTGTGGGTCATGGGTCGAGCCTCCCGTCTGGGCGCAGCGGTGCGCCGACGCCGCCAGGGTGGCATCGCACCCGGGGTCCTGTCGGGACGGCGCGCCCGGCGAGGGCCAGGATGGGGTCGTGCCCCGCTCCCGACCCGCGCCCGTGCGCGACCGCCGCCGTCGACCGGGGCCGGGCGACGTCCCCGTCGAGGCCGTGCGCGACCGGATGTCGTCGTACGTCTACGGCAACATCACCGTCCTCGCCGCCGCGATCGCCGTCGACCCCGAGGCGATCCACCACGGTTCGGCGATCTGGGCCGTGCTCGCGACCGCCGTGCTCACGTACCTGGCGCACGTGCTGTCGCACCTCGTGGCCCACGGCATCGGCGCGGAGGAGACCGACGACGCGGCCCGACGCGAATCCGTGGCGTCGATCGTGCGGAACGCGAACCCCATCGCCACGTCCGGGCTGATCCCCGCGGTCCTCTACGCCGTGGCGTGGGCCGGGTGGGTTCCGGCCCCGTGGGCGCAGACCGCGGCGCTCGTCATCCTCGTCGTGCGCATCGGCATGGTCGGGGTGTTCATGCAGCGCCTGAGCGGGCAGCGACCGACGTTCCTCGCGCTCTGGGGCGGCATCGTGCTCGCCGCGATCGCGTTCGTGATCGGCCTCGCGAAGGTGGTGCTGACGCATTGAGCACGACGTCGGCCGCGATCGTGGCCGACTGGAGTCGGTCGTGTCGTTCCGCTGGTCGTTCCCGGCGGCCCGGTCAGCAGCCGGTCGAACGCAGGGTGACGTCGGTGACCTGACCGCTCTCGATCGTCGCGGTCTGCTCACAGAGCCCGTCCGCCCGGACCGTGACCTTCCCGACGGCGACGCCGGCGAAGTCGACCGTGCCGCCGGCGAAGACCCGCTGGTGCGCGGCGAGCCGCCCGTTCGGCACGGACACCCGGACCTCGTACGCGTGGTTCGCCTCGTTCGACGAGACCGTCACCGAGATGCGACCGGTGGAGTCCTGCGCGCCACACCCGGTGAGCGTCAGGGCCGCCGCGAGACCGAGGACGAGGACGGGGACAGCACGGCGGAACACGGGGCAAGCCTACGCGGCGCCGTCGTCCACAGAGCGCACTCGATCGGGCGATGTCCTCCGCACGGGGGACAGGCAGTCTCCGGAGGGCGCGTTAGCGTGGAGGCATGACAGGCGAGACCGCGACGGCCCCGAACCCGAGTGCCGCGACCGACGCCGTCCGACGCGCCGCACTGCTCGCCGCACTCGACGTCGTGAACAGCGGACCGGAGGAACGGTTCGAGCGGATCACCCGCATCGCCCGGGAGGCGTTCGGCGTCTCCGGCTCGTTCCTCAACCTCGCCGGGGAGACCCACCTGCTGCTGAAGTCGCAGCAGTCCGGGCAACGCTTCGACCCGCTCATCCCGCTCGCCGACACCTTCTGCGGACGGACACTCGCCGAGGACGGCCCCGTGCTCGTCACGGACGCGCTGGCGGACCCACAGTTCGCCGACCTCCCCATGGTCACCGGCGACCCGAACGTCCGGTTCTACGCCGGCGTCCCGCTCCGGGCCGGAGCCGACCAGCTGAAGGTCGGCACGCTCTGCCTCATCGACCCGGCACCCCGCACGCTCGACGACGCCGACGTCGCCCTGCTCGAGGAGCTCGGGACCTGGGCCGAGCGCGAACTCGCCGTCGGGGCCGACGAGGACCGGATGCGCGCGGTGCTCGCCGGCCTGACCCCGCGTGACGTCACCGTGCCCGGGTACGCCATAACCGGCATGTCCGTGCCGCACGGCCTCGTCTCGGGCGACTTCCACGAGTGGCACCTCGCCGACGGCGCGCTGTACCTCACCGTCGCGGACGTGATGGGCAAGGGCATGTCCGCCGGGCTCCTCGCCGCCGGCATCCGCGGAGCCGTGCTCGCCCGCGGGGCCGCCGACCCCGTGTCGGCGCTCGCCGCCGTGGAGGACCAGGTCGCGCCGGAGCTCAGCCGCGCGGAGTCGTTCTCGACGCTGTTCCACGCGCGGCTCGACCCCGCGTCGGGGCGGCTCGACACGGTCGACGCCGGACACGGTCTCGTGCTGCAGCTGCACGCCGACGGCACCGAGACGATCCACCGCTCGACGGACCTGCCGCTCGGCTTGCACCCCGTCGGGATGGCACGCGCCGGAGAGTCGCTCGTCCTCGAGCCGGGCGACACGCTCATCGTGGTCAGTGACGGGGCGCTCGAGCTGTTCGACTCCACGCTGGCGTCGCTCTCGCGGCTCGGCGGCGTGTACCGGTCGGCCGGGTCGGCGGCGGCGTTCCTCGAGCGGGTGCGCGAGCGGGCGGCGACGCACGACCCTGGCGACGACCTGACCGTGGTCGTCCTGTCCCGCGACGCCTGAGCTGCGCGCCGTCCCGCGCGCGCTGTCGGTGCTGCAGGGGCGTCCGTCGGGCGTCGTCGGGCGCTTTCGGCGTCCGTCAGGCGCCGAGGCGGTCGATGAGCTCCCGGTAGCGCGCTGCCGTCCGCTCGACGATCTCGTCCGGCAGGACCGGCGGGGTGCCCTGCTTGTCCCAGTTCGCGCTGAGCCAGTTCCGCACGATCTGCTTGTCGAACGAGTCCGTGCGGTTGCCGTCGGCGTACGTCTCGGCGTCCCAGTACCGGCTGGAGTCGCTCGTCAGGACCTCGTCGCCGATCCGGATCTGCCCGGCGGTGTCGTGGCCGAACTCGAACTTCGTGTCGGCGATGATCACGCCGCGCTGGAGGGCGATGGCCGCCGCCTCGGAGTACACGTGCAGCGACAGGTCGCGGAGCTGTGCCGCGACGTCGGCACCCACGAGCTCCTCGGTGCGCTCGAACGAGATGTTCTCGTCGTGCTCGCCCTGAGGGGCCTTGTACGCGGGCGTGTAGATCGGCTCCGGCAGCCGGTCGCCGTTCGACAGGCCGTCGGGGAGCGGCACGCCGCACACACTGCCGGACTCCTGGTACTCGGTCCAACCGCTGCCGACCAGGTACCCGCGGACGACGCACTCGACCGGGAACATCGTCAGGGGCATCACGTGCATGGCCCTGGCCGCGACCTCGGCGGGCACCGGGGTGCTCGTCGCCGACGGGCCGAGGAGGTGGTTCGGCACGTCGCCGAGCTGCGTGAACCAGAACCGGGACAGCCGCGTGAGGAGCTCGCCCTTGCCGGGGATCGGCGGCTCGAGGGCGAAGTCGTACGCGCTCACCCGGTCCGAGGCGACGAGGAGGAGTTCGGTCGCGGTGGCGACGGACGCGGTGTCGGCGGGGACGTAGAGCTCGCGGACCTTACCGGACGAGACGTGCTGCCACCCGTCGACCTGCGGCGCGCTCACCGGGTCACCGCCGCGGCGATGTCGGTGCGGAACTGTGCACCGTCGAGGGTGATGTCGTGCAGCCCCGCGTACGCGCGGTCCCGCGCCTCGGTGAAGTCGGCTCCGGTCGCGACGACGCTCAGCACCCGACCGCCGGTCGCCACCAGATCGCCGTCGAGGACACCGGTCGCGGCGTGCAGCACCGCGACGCCCTCGCGCGCGTTCGCCGCGTCGATGCCGGTGATCGGTCGGCCGGTCCGCGGGTTCTCGGGGTAGCCCTCGCTCGCCAGGACGACCGTCACGGCGACGTCGTCGCGGAACTCCGGCGCGGGTGCTCCGCCGAGCTGCCCGGTGGCCGCGGCGAGCATGAGCGCGCTGAGCGGTGTCGCCAGGCGGGGGAGGACGACCTGGGTCTCGGGGTCGCCGAAGCGCGCGTTGAACTCGATGACGCGGACGCCCTGCTCGGTGACGATGAGCCCGCAGTAGAGCAGCCCGACGAACGGGGTGCCCTCGTGTTCCAGTTGACGGACGGTCGGCAGCGCCACCAGGTCGGTGACCTCGGCCACGAAGGCGGCCTCGGAGCCCCAGCGGTCGGCGAGCCACGGCAGCGGGGAGTAGGCGCCCATGCCGCCGGTGTTCGGACCGGCGTCGCCGTCGCCGAGCCGCTTGTAGTCCTGCGCGGGGCTGAGCGGGCGGACGTCGTGGCCGTCGCTCAGGAAGAACAGCGAGACCTCCTCGCCGTCGAGGAACTCCTCCACCACGACGGGCCCGTGCTGCAGCCAGTAGGCCGCGTGGTCGATCGCCGCCTGGCGGTCCTCCGTCACGAGGACGCCCTTGCCGGCGGCGAGCCCGTCGGCCTTCACGACGTGCGGGGCACCGAGCTCGTCGATCGCGGCGACGGCTTCGTCGATCGTGCCGGCGGAGACCGGACGGCCGGTGGGGACACCGGCGGCGGACATGATCCGCTTGGCGAACGCCTTCGAGCCCTCGAGCGCCGCCGCGGCCTTGCTGGGGCCGAACACCGGGATGCCGCGGGTCCGGACGGGGTCGGCCACGCCGGCGATGAGCGGGGCCTCCGGGCCGACGACGACGAGCTCGATGCCGTTCTCGATCGCGTACTCGGCGACGAGCGCACCGTTCGTCGGGTCGAGCGACACCGTCTCGACGTCGGCCGCGATGCCGGCGTTGCCCGGTGCCGCCGTGATGACGTGCCGCGACCCGTCTGGCGTGGACTCCGCCAGGAGCGCCGTGATGATCGCGTGCTCGCGGGCACCGGAACCGAGGACGAGGATTCGCACCCGATCACCCTACCGAGCCGGGGGAGCCCCACGCATGTGCGCCTCGGGACGACAACTGCACCTGCGCCCGTGCGCGCAGTCGTCGTCAGGGAGAGCAGGTCGGGAGAGCGGGAAGGAGAGCGGGAAGGAGAGCGGGAAGGACCGCGGGGCTAGCCTTGGAGCATGCCGAGCAGGACCATCGACGACGCCGAGGGAGCCGCCGCACTCCGCGCGGTCCTCGGGGGCGCGACCGACCGGCCGAGCACCGCCACCGCCGTCCGCTGGACGCTGCAGCGACTCGCCGAGGACGTCCCCGGCAACAGCGTCGAGGTCCGCGTCCCGCCGTTCGCGGCCGTGCAGGCGGTCCCCGGCCCCCGGCACACCCGCGGCACCCCGCCGAACGTGGTCGAGACCGACGCTGCGACGTGGATCGCGCTCGCGACCGGCACCCTGACCTGGCCCGAGGCGGTCGCGGCGGCCCGCGCGAGTGCCTCCGGGTCGCGGGCGGACCTGACGGCGTTCCTGCCGGTCCGGACGGACGTCTGACCCGGACAGCCGGAGGCTTGCATACCGGCCGGTCTCGAATTAGGTAGGACCTACCGATGTCCTCCGTGCAGCCCGCGCGTAGCGTTGTCGGCGAGCTGGATCGGCTCGGTCCCGCTGAAGTCGCCGGGATTCGGACCCGACCCGAACGGGTCCGAACCCGGCGACAGCGTCAACGGTACGCGATCTCTCCCGATCCGTGGGACTCATCCGGCGTGGCGTGCTGCATTCCGCAACTCCGCACGAGCGTGATGCGGCTTCGGGACGAACTCCGCATGAGCGCGATGCGGCTTCGGGACGAACTCCGCACGAGCACGGTGCGGCCTCGGGACGAACTCCGCACGAGCACGGTGCGGCCTCGTACTGCTGCCCGGCGCCGATCAGAACAGCTCGGCGAGCTCCGCCCTGGCGTGCAGGTCCCACTTCGTGAAGACCCGCGACAGGTGTGCGTCGATCGTGCGGACCGAGAGCCCGAGCTGCTCGGCGATCCGGCGGTTCGACAGGCCCTGCGCCGCGAGCTCCGCGACCTCGTACTCCCGCTTCGTCAGTGGCGCCCGCTGCGCCCGTCCGGCGGTCACCGCCATGCCGTGCGCGGCGAGCGCGGTCTGCGCGTCCGCGATCCGGGCACGGTCACGCGATCGGATCGCATCCGCGTACTCGACGATCGACGCAGCGAGGGGACCGTCGACGCGGCTCGCGGCCGTGCGCATCCGGTCCAGGCTCACGCCGGACTCCCGCCCGTGGAGCATGTCGATCGTGTAGTGCAGTGTCTGCGCGTACATCACGTGCGTCCAGGCGCCGCTCGCGGTCGCCCGCTCCGAGAGCTCGTCCGCGTGCCGGAGCCCCGCCGGGTTGCCGAGCACCGCCTCCGTCCACGAGATGGAGGTCGCGATCTGCTCGCCGGTGATCCGCATCGCCCGAGGCGGGGTCGTCCGGGCACGCTCGAGTGCAGCCAGCGCGGCCTCGGCCTGCCCGGCGAACGCGTACGCGAGGGCGAGCCGTGCCCACGGGTACGCCCCGAACCCGCCGTGGTCCGCCACGGCGTAGCGCTCGCACGCGGCGGAGAACGCGGTGATCGCGTCGTCCCACCGGCGCTGCCCGAGCGCCAGGTTGCCGGCGCCGATGAGCTCGAGGGTGAAGTCGTACTTCATGAACGGGCTCGACCGCTGCAGCGAGACCTGGGTGATGAGGTCGTCGACGTCGCCGCGCCACACCTGGACCTGGTGCATCACGGACATCAGCTCGCCGACGCTCCACGGCGCTTCCTCGACGTGTGCCGACGCGGTCGCGAGCGCGGCCGTCCCCAGCCGCATCGCGTCGTCGAGCCGCCCGGCCGTCGCGAGGGCCATCACGGCGCACGGCGCGATCGCCAGGAACGACGTCGGCACGGTCGGCGCGTCGACGATCCCGGAACGGGCAACCTCGTCGCGGACCTCCTCGAACCGGCCACCCCAGCCGAGGTGCGACAGGCGCAGCTGGCGGAGACGCTCCGCGGCCTCCGGTCCGACGAGCTCCATGGCGGTCTCGGTCAGGGCGACGGCGGCGTCGGTGTCGTCGTCGTGGAACTGCCGGATGTTCGCGAGGGTCTCACACGCCTCGATGACGGACTGGTCGTCGACGTCACCGCCGCACGCGATGCCCCAGGCAGCCTCCGCGTCGGCCCGCCCGGCCTCGCGCCCCAGGCTGTACCCCCGCGCCAGCGACCGGAGACCGTGCGCGGCGACCCGCTCGGACGCGGTGAGGTCGGCCCGCAGCGCGGCGGTGGCCAGGGCGACGGCGCTCTCGTGCTCCTGCAGGCGGACGGCGACCTGCGCGGCGTCGAGCAGCTGTGGCGCGGGCGGCTGCACGCCGCACTCGAGCGCCCACAGCGCGGCACGGAGTCGCGCGGCCGGCAGGGCTCCCGCGTCGTGGTCGGCCCGGAAGGCGTTCGCACGCGCGAACAGCGTCGTCCGTCGGGCGACCGGCACCAGCGACCGGATGACCTCGCCGACCAGGGGGTGCGACGGACGGACGGTCGGCTCGCCGTGCTCCAGGGAGTCGATGCGGGCGAGCCCGAGCGCGACGACACGGTCGACGTCCCCACCGCCGACGAGTCCGAGCAGCCGGGACAGCGGGATCGGGTCGGCCAGCGCGACGATGTCCACGACGTCGCGGAGGTCCTCGGGGAGCGCGCCGAGTTCGCTGCGGTACATGTCCGCGAGGCTGTTCGACGCGGTGATCCGGCCGCGCCAGTACCACCCGGACGCGGTGTGCTCCAGCGCACCGGACGCGAGCGCCGCCCGCACGACCTCGCGCAGGTACAGCGGGTTGCCGGCCGTCGCACGGTGCACCCGCTCCACCGACGCCGACTCGAGCGGTGCGTGCAGGGCGTCGCCGATGAGCGCCGCGGTGTGTTCGAGGTCGAGCGGCTCGAGGTCGATCCGCTCGAGCAGGTCGTCCTGCCACAGGGCGCGGAGCGGTTCGGCGAGGGCGGTGAAGTCCCGGCAGGTGAGCACCAACCGGGCGCCCTCGTTGCGCACGAGCCAGGCGACGTAGCGCGCGGAGATGGCGTCGAGGTGGTCGGCGTCGTCGATCCGGACGAGCAGGTCGTGATCGAGCAGGTCGGCGGCCTGGCGGAGTCGCTGCTCGGCGCCGGCCTCGTCGGCGAGGATCTCCTCCGGCAGCTCCCCGAGCCGCTCGGACACCGCCTGGAAGGGCATCGAGGCTCCGGAGGGCACCGCGGTGATCGGCACGACGAGCGTCCGTCCACTCGTGTCGGCCCGGGCGACGCGGTCGCTGACGCGTGCCGCAGCCGTGCTCTTGCCGAGTCCGGGCGCCCCGACGAGCGCGACACTGCACCCGTGCTCGGCCACCACCGCCACGGCGCGGTCCTCCTCGCCGCGCTGCACGATCGGCCACGAGATGCGCGCCGGGACGTCGGGACGCCGACGATCGGCCGCCGTCGATCCGGTCATGCAGCGTCACCTCCACCCCGGGACGCACCGCGCCCCTGCTCCATCCTCTCCCGGTCCGCAGTGCGCGGACCGGCTGGAGCACGTCCCACAGTGGGGGACAATGGTCGGGTGAGCAACACCGATCCGCACGACGCTCCGGTTCCCGCGCCCGGCACCGTCTCCTCCGCCGACGAGGTCACCATCCGCCGCGCGCCCAAGTTCGGCGTCTTCATCATCGGTGGCGCGCTGGTCGGCTTCCTGGTGACGCTCGTCGTCATCTCGCTCACGATGAACCTCGACCGCGGCGACCAGCAGGAGACGCAGAGCTTCGGCAGCCTGGTCGGCTACTTCGGCCTCTGGGGCGTCGCCATCGGCGGCTTCGTCGGCGCGCTCGTCGCGATCGTCCTCGACCGCGTGCTCTCGCGCCGCGCCGCGCGGCTCACCGCGGAGCGCGTCGAGGTGGAGATGCCGCCGGAGACGGTCGAGGGCGAGATCGAGGACCACGGCGACCAGCCGCGTCCGTAGACGCGACCACCAGCGGACTGGAGGCCCGGGTGCCAGCTGGCACCCGGGCCTCCAGTGCGTCTGGGGCTGCGTGAGCAGCGACGCTCAGCTGAGCTGGTTCGCCTCCACCCAGGCGAGGTACTCCGGCGTCACGGTGCCCGTGACGTACTCACCCGTGAAGCAGCTCATCTCGAGGTCGGTCACGTCGGAGCCCTCGATGATGGCGTCCCGCATGTCGCCGATCTCCTGGTAGATGAGGTGGTCGCTGCCGAGCACCCGGTTGATCTCGGGGATCTTGCGGTCGTGCGCGATGAGCTCGGCCCGCGTCGGCATGTTGATGCCGTACACGTGCGGGTAGCGCACGGGCGGGGCGGCACTCGTGAAGGTGACCTCGTTCGCACCGGCGGCACGGGCCATCTCGACGATCTCCCGACTGGTCGTGCCGCGCACGATCGAGTCGTCGACGATCAGGATGTTCTTGCCCTTGAACTCGGACGACATCGCGTTGAGCTTTTGGCGCACCGAACGCTTGCGCTCCGCCTGCCCGGGCATGATGAACGTGCGGCCGACGTAGCGGTTCTTGTAGAAGCCCTCGCGGTACTCGATGCCGAGCTTCTGCGCGACCTGCATCGCCGCCGGTCGGCTCGAGTCGGGGATGGGCATGACCACGTCGATGTCGCCGGTGGGGGCGTACTGCGCGATCGTGTCCGCCAGGCGGTTGCCGAGTCGGAGCCGGGCGTCGTACACCGAGATGCCGTTCATCACCGAGTCGGGACGCGCGAGGTAGACGTACTCGAACGAGCACGGCACCAGGCGCGGGTTCGCCGCGCACTGCCGGGCGTGCATCGTGCCGTCCATCTCGATGTACACGGCCTCGCCGGGGGCGACGTCGCGCACGATGTCGTAGCCGCCGGACTCGAGCACGAGCGACTCGGACGCGACGACCCACTCGGACGCGCCGGCGTCGTCGAACTTGTGCCCGAGGATGAGCGGGCGGATGCCGAACGGGTCGCGGAAGGCCAGCAGGCCGTGCCCGGCGATGGTCGCGATCGCGGCGTACGAGCCCTCGACGCGCTCGTGCACGCGTTCGACGGCGTCGAAGACCTGCCCGGCGTCGAGCTCGCGGCCGCGCACCTGGCCCTGCAGCTCGTGCGCCAGGACGTTCACGAGCAGCTCGGTGTCCGAGGTGGTGTTGAGGTGCCGGCGGTCGATGTCGAAGAGCTCACGCGTCAGTTCCCGCGTGTTCGTCAGGTTGCCGTTGTGGACGAGGACGATGCCGTACGGCGCGTTCACGTAGAACGGCTGGGCCTCTTCCTCGTTGCTGGCGGCACCCTTCGTGGCGTACCGGACGTGCCCGAGCCCCATGGTGCCGAGGAGCGCACGCATGTCACGGGTCCGGAAGGACTCGCGGACGTGGCCGCGGGTCTTGTGCATGTGGTGGATGCGACCCTCGACCGTGGCGATGCCCGTCGAGTCCTGTCCCCGGTGTTGCAGGAGGAGCAGAGCGTCGTAGATGGATTGGTTGGCTGGCCCCTGCGCAACGAGGCCGACGATGCCGCACATTCGCGGTGTGCTCCAGACCGTAGAATCGGGTGGTACCGAACAAGTCTGCCATGCCCCGACGGAGGACACCGCATGCCCAACCCGTACGCAGAGGCCGGTGTCGACACCGCCGCTGGTGACCTCGCGGTCGAGCTGATGAAGTCCGCGGTCGCGGCGACCCACAACGCCTCGGTGTTCGGCGGTGTCGGCGGCTTCGCCGGGTTGTACGACGTCTCGTTCCTGAAGGACTTCTCACGGCCGCTGCTCGCGACCTCGACCGACGGCGTCGGCACGAAGGTCGCCATCGCACAGGCGATCGACAAGCACGACACGATCGGGCTCGACCTGGTCGGCATGGTCGTCGACGACATCGTCGTGGTCGGCGCGAAGCCGCTGTTCATGACGGACTACATCGCCTGCGGGCGGGTCGTTCCCGAGCGCATCGCGGACATCGTCGCCGGCATCGCCCGCGGCTGTTCTGCGACCGGCACGGCCCTGGTCGGCGGCGAGACCGCCGAGCACCCCGGCCTGCTCGGACCGGACGACTACGACGTCGCGGGTGCGGCGGTCGGCGCGGTGGAGGAGTCCGCCGTGCTGGGCGCCTCGCGCGTGGTCGACGGCGACGTGGTCGTGGCCATCGCGTCCTCCGGGCTGCACTCGAACGGGTACTCGCTCGTGCGGCACGTCCTGTCGTCCCGCGGCGTCGCGGTCACGGACTCGCTGCCGGAGTTCGGCGGCCTCGTCGGCGAGGCCCTCCTCGAACCGACCCGGCTCTACACGTCCCCGCTGCTCTCCGTGATCGACGCACATCCCGGTGCCGTGCACTCGCTCTCGCACGTGACCGGCGGCGGCATCGCGGCGAACCTGGCGCGCGTGCTGCCCGTCGGCTCGTGGGTCGAGGTCGACCGGGCGACGTGGGAGCCCCTGCCCGTGTTCCGGGTGCTCGCGGACATGTCGGGCACGCCGATCGAGGACACCGAGGGCACGTGGAACCTCGGCATCGGGATGTTCGCGGTCGTCGACGCGGCGGCGGCGCCGGCCATCGTCGAGGCACTCGGCACCGCGGGGCTCGCGTCGTGGCTGGTCGGGGCGGTGTCGATGTCGGCGCGGGACCTCGAGGGCTTCGAGCAGGGGGCGAAGGGCGTCGACGGGGGCGCCGTCCGCCTGGTCGGGGCGTACGCGGGCTGAGGCGCTCGCGCGCGGGGTGCTCGCGCGCAACCCTCTCGCCGACTCGGGGCTCTCGCGCGCAACCCTTCTCGCCGACTCGGAACGACAGGGTCGATGTCGTACGACATCGACCCTGTCGTTCGTTGCGCGTGCGGGATGATGCGGGCGTGCAAGAGCGACATCGTCGTTGTCGTACGACAGCGACGTTGTCGCATCGAGTCGGCAGCGCGGGCCGGGGCGGGGCGGCGCGTCGCCCGCACGCGAGAACGCCGCGCCCCCGAGGGGAACGCGGCGTCGGCTGCCCGAGAGGTCAGGCGGACTTGTTCTGGTCCTGCTGGGGCTCGAACTCGTCGTCGCCCTCGTACTGGTCATCCCCGTACTGGTCTGCCCAGCGGTCGACGTAGGAGTTCTCGTCCGAGTCGTGCCCGGCGGAGAGCTCGCGTTCGAGCGCACCGTAGTTCGTCTCCGGGCTGAAGTACTTCAGCTCCCGGGCGACCTTGGTGTGCTTTGCCTTCTGACGGCCGCGCCCCATGCGTGACCCCCTCGTGATCGGCTCGTGTCCGGTGCTACGGGAGACGAGTCATCACCCGGAGAATCCGAACGGTTCGTGGTTGGAAATCTGCCGATCACTCTACCATGTACCCCTATCTGGACATGGCCGGGCGTCAGCCGCGTCCAGCACAATCGGATGTGATGACCGACGCGATGCCGACCTCTGACGACCAGCACGCCCGCGTGGTCGTGATCGGCGCGGGGCAGGCGGGACTGTCGGTCGCGTACCACCTCAGCCGACTCGGACTCCGGCCGGGGGACGAGCTGGTGGTGCTCGACCGGGCGCCGAGCACCGGCGGGGCGTGGCAGTTCCGCTGGGCGGCACTGCGGCTCGGGGCAGCGCACCGCGTGCACGACCTGCCGGGCATGCCGGCGATGGGCCTCCGCTTCGACGACGCCGACCGCGCCCGCCCCGCGCGGGACGTCGTCGGCGAGTACTACCGTCGCTTCGAGCAGCACTACGACCTGCGGGTCCGTCGACCCGTCGCGGTGACGAGCGTCACGCATGCGGGAACCGGACTGTGCGTCGCGACGACGACCCCGGACGGCCGGACGGGACGCATCACAGCGGAGGTCGTGGTGAACGCCTCCGGCACGTGGGGGACCCCGTTCGTGCCGTGGTACCCGGGCCGTGACAGCTTCCGCGGTCGGCAGATCGACACGACCGAGTACGTGTCGGCAGCGGAGTTCCGCGGGCAGGACGTCGTCGTCGTGGGTGGCGGCACGAGCGCGATCGGTTTCCTGCTCGAGCTCGACGGCGTGGCGCGGTCGACGCGGTGGTTCACGCGGCGGCCCATGGCCTGGGCGGACACCGCGTCGCTCGACGTGGAGTCGGCCGTCGCCGCCGTGCAGGAGCAGGACCGTGCGGCCCGGGCGGGGGAGGCCCTGCCGAGCATCGTCAGCGGGACCGGCGTCCCGGTGTCGCGGCGGATCCGCGCGGGGCTCGACCGTGGCGTCCTCCACGACGAGCCGATGTTCGCGGCGCTCGAGCCGGACGGTGTCGTGACGACCGGCGGCGAGCACGTGCACGCCGATGCGGTCATCTGGGCGACGGGGTTCCGCGCCGACCTCCGGCACCTCGCGCCGCTGCGGCTCCGCACGGCGAAGGGCGGGGTGGTCGTCGCGGACGGGCGCTCGGAGGAGGAACCCCGGCTGTTCCTCGCCGGCTACGGTCCCCAGGCCTCGACGATCGGCGCCAACCGGGCGGGCCGAGTGATCGCCCGGCAGGTGCTCGGCGCACTCGACCTCGCGCGCTGACCGACACCCCACAGGACGGTGCACGCGCGGAGCGTCGGCCGTCGCGACCGTCAGGCGGGCAGGGGCTCGGACGTCCCGCGCCGGCGTCGGGCGGCCCGCAGCACGAGCGCGTCGAGTGACAGACGCCCCGGCCCGGTCAGCGCGACGGCGAGGGCTCCGGCGGCCAGCACGAGCACGTACTCGAACCCGCCGTCCTGCGAGAAGAATCCCGACGACGCGTGCACGAGCAGCCCGGCGACGACCATGTCGAGCGCGAGCAGGACGCCCACGACCCGCGTCGCGACGCCGAGCACGAGGAACGCGCCACCGACGACCTCGAGGCCGGCGACGAACGGCGCCGCGACCGAGGCGAAGGGGACGCCCATCCCCGCGAATCCGGAGGCGACGGCGGGGATGCCCTGGCCGAACTTCTGCAGGCCGTGGGCGATGAAGACCACGCCGAGGACGACGCGGAGGACGGTCAGGCCGATCGATGTCGATGTGGTTCGCATGGCCCCGACCGTAACGGGTGACGTGTCATCGATCACCCTCGTTCGGGGGTCTGCCCGGGTCTCCCCAGGACCCACTCAGCCCCGGGTCCTCCGAACGGCGGACTCCGCCGCCGCCCGGAGTGCCTCAGGACTCCTGCTGGCCCCGACCGGTCTTCGACTGCAGGCGGTCGATGTGCTCAGAGGCCTCGGCCTTGGTCAGGTCGGCGGGGAGCTCCTCGCCGGCCTCACGCGCGAGGGTGTCGAGGTAACTCCGCTGCGGGCCGGTCATCGGCTCGTCGCCGGTGACCCACTGCTCCGGGTCCTTGCTCGCGGTGGTGGAGGGGTCGGGACGGGCGCCGCCCAGGGTCTCGCCGGTGTTGTCGCTCATGCGCGGAACGCTACGCGCCACCGGCGACAGCGCCATCAGCCCCGCGACGCGGCGGGGGACAAGGCCGACCGGCCCCGTCAGACCGGTGTCGCCGTGTACCGCACCAGGTCGGCCCCGACCTCGTTCGCCGCGATCGGCACCGACCGCCCGTCACGGGTCACCCACAGCGTGTTGGCCGGCTCGTCGAGACGTTCCACCGGCGACAGCGTCCCGTCGAGGAGCACCGACGCGGTCACGAGCACGGTGCCTGATGCCGGGCGGGGCGGCAGCCCGGGGACGTCGTCCGCGTAGGCCGGGTAGCGCCCCGGTGCCAGCAGCGGGCTGATCGGCGTCGTCACGATCTCCACGCCGGCAGCGCCCGACGCCGTCACCGCGTCGGCCGTCACGGTCACCAGGCGGACCACCTGGTCCTTCGGCAGCGGCATGTCCACGACGCCGGAGCCGGCCAGGGCGCGGAAGGCGGGCCGACCGTCGGGGCCGAGGTGGGCCTCCAGTCCGTCGATGCGGACGCGACCGCGTCCCCGGGTGTCCGCGTAGGTGCCCGGCTGCAGGTCGGAGCGGCGCGCCTCGATGACGGGCACGACCACGCGGTCGGGGCGGTACCAGTCGCGGAGGGTGGCCGGGTCGACCCAGCCGATGCTCGCGGAGCCGACCTCGCGCTCGTCGAGTGCGCCGAGCGGTCGCTCGCCGCGCACGGCGACGAGCCCCTCGTAGCGGTCGTCAGCGTGGTCGAGCACCTCGACGCGCTTGGAGACCTTGCCGTCGTGGCCGTCGAACGTCGCGAAGGTGCGCAGGTCGGGAGCGTCGGTCATGGGTCCAGATCGTATGCCGGGAGGCCCGGGTCACTCCACGGACGTCGGCGTGCGTCCCGGGGACGCCGGCACGAGCACCTGCATCTCGCCGGTGCAGGTGGCCGGGTCGACGCCCTCGGCGGGACCGGCCGGTCGGGTCGCTCGACGCGTCTGCGCACCGGGGCGCACGGTCGGCTGCAGGCTGTTCCGCTGGGCCGACCGGAGCAGGCGGTCGGCCTCGTCGTCCTCGTGCCGTGAGACACCGGCTCTGGCGGCTCCGACGCGGGCGCGGCGGAGCGGCGGGCGGACGGGCTCGCCGCGGCGCTCCTGACCGGGGAAGGGACGCGAGCGACGGCCGTAGAGGAGCTCGGAGGAGTCCAGGAGCCACGGCACGAGAGCGACGGTGACGCCGTGCACGAGCAGGAGCTTCTTCCGGATCCGACGGCCGCGGTGGTTGTGGAGCAGGCCCTCCCACCAGTGCCCGACGATGAACACCGGCGTGTAGACCGTCACCACCTCGGAGCCGTGCTCGGCGCGGTGTGCCTTGATGTAGGAGATGAGCGGCATCGAGATGTCGCGGTACGGGCTCGGCACGATGGTCAGCGGGACCTCGATGCCGTGCTCGGCCCACTGCTGCCGGAGCAGCTCGGCCTCGGCGTCGTCGATGGCGACGTGCACCGCCTCGAGTCCGGCGTGCTCGGCGGCGATCGCGTAGTCGAGGGCCTTCAGCACGGGCTTCTGCAGCCGGTTCACGAGCACGATCGCGTGGTCACCCGTCGCACCGAACTCGGTCTCGACGTCGGCCTCGATCTCGTGCTTGACGTCGCGGTAGTACCGGTTGACGCCGAGCATGAGCACGAACAGCACCGGCATGATGACGAACACCAACCACGCACCGTGCGTGAACTTCGTGATGGTGACGATCACGAGCACCACGAAGGTGAACGTCGCGCCGGTGGCGTTGATCAGGCGGGACCGCACGACCTGCCCGCGGTTGACGGGCTCCGTCGCGGTGCCGTCCCGGTCCTGGCGCAGCAGGCGCGTCCAGTGCCGCACCATGCCCGTCTGGCCGAGCGTGAACGACACGAACACGCCGATGATGTAGAGCTGGATCAGGCTCGTGACGTTCGCGCGGTAGAGCACCAGGAGCGCCGCCGCGACGAGCGCCAGCACGATGACGCCGTTCGAGTAGATGAGCCGGTCACCGCGGGTCGACAGGGCCTTCGGCGCGTACGAGTCCCGCGCCAGGATCGAGCCGAGCAGCGGGAAGCCGTTGAACGCGGTGTTCGCCGCCAGGAGCAGCACCGCGGCCGTGGTGGCCTGGATCACGAAGAACAGGACCGTGTCGTTGCCGAACGTCGCCGCCGCGATCTGGGCGATCAGGGAGCGCTGCGGGGTGGTCGCACAGTTCGCGAAGCCCCGGAGGTCGCAGGCGCTCTCGGCGTAGTGCACACGGGACACCAGCGCCAGCGTGATGAGCCCCACGAACAGCACGATCGCGATGCCACCCATGAACACGAGGGTCATCTGCGCGTTCTTGACCTTCGGGCGGCGGAAGGCCTGCACGCCGTTCGCGATCGCCTCGACGCCGGTCAGGGCGGAGCAGCCGGACGCGAACGCGCGGAGGAGCAGCAGGATGAACGCCGCCTGCGTGGTGTGCTCGACGTTCTGCACGGTGTACGCGGCCGACTCCGCCACCGGGGCGTTGCCGGCGAGCACCCGCACCAGGCCGGTGACGACCATCACGAACACGCTCGCGACGAACAGGTACGTCGGCACCGCGAAGGCCTTGCTCGACTCGCGGACGCCCCGGAGGTTCGCGGCCGCGAGCAGCACGACGAAGACGAGTGCGAGCTCGACGCGGAACTCGTTGAGCACGGGGAGCGCGGAGATGATGTTGTCCACGCCCGAGGCCACCGACACGGCGACCGTCATCACGTAGTCGACGAGCAGGGCGCTCGCCACGACGAGGCCCGCCTTCTCGCCGAGGTTCCGGTGCGCGACCTCGTAGTCGCCGCCGCCGGACGGGTACGCCTTGATGAGCTGCCGGTAGGAGGCGACGACGACCAGCAGCAGGAGCACGACCAGGGCGGCGACCCCCGGTGCGAACGTCAGGAACGACATCCCGCCGAGCAGCAGGATCATGAGGAGCTCCTGCGGCGCGTACGCCACGGAGGAGAGGGGGTCGCTGGCGAAGATCGGGAGCGCCAGGTGCTTCGGGAGGAGCTGTCCCTCGAGCTTCTCGGAGGGGAGCGGGTCCCCGATCAGTCGCGACTTCAGCGACCGGATCTCGTTCGTCACGAGCGGCAAACCTACTCAGTTCCTCGCGGGAGTCAACACTGAGTGGACGGACAGGTGGGCGCGGCGGGCCGGACGGGAGCGTGCGGCGCTCTGCGCCCCGGTACGGACATCGCACCCCGCGAGAACGGGGTGCGATGTCCGGGACGGGGCGCGATGTCGGCCCGATCCGCTCCGGACGGGAGGCGCGGGTCGGCTCCGGCGTCCGGCCGTCGGCCGTCAGAGGGACTTGCGGAGGGCCTCCAGGCCGTCGCGCAGGCGCGTCACCGTATCGGCGCTGAGGGTGCCGCGTGTCGCGCGGCGGCGGAGGTCGGCGCGGACCTGCTGCCGGAACGACGACAGGGCCATCTCGAGCTCCCGGAGGGCGCGGGCGCCGTCGGACGGGACCGACACCGGTTCCTCGGTGCTCGTCGACTCCGCCGAGGCGGCGAGGTCGGCGCGGAGGGAGCGCATCGCGTCGCTGACCGAGGCACGGACGCCGTCGGCGAGGGACTTGACCGAGTCGTTCACGCCGGCCTCGAGCGAGGCGATCTCGTCCGCACGGGCGGCGAGCTCGGCGCGGCCGGCGTCGGTGATCGCGTAGACGGTCTTGCGGCCGTCGGCGGTCTTCGTCACGAGGCCGTCCTCCTCGAGCTTGGCCAGGCGCGGGTACACCGTGCCGGCGCTCGGGACGTACGTGCCGCCGAAGCGGTCCCCGAGGGCCTGGATGACCTCGTACCCGTGCATCGGGTGGTCGGCGAGCAGCGTGAGCAGGTACAGGCGCAGGTGGCCGTGGGCGAAGACGGGGCTCATTCCGACACCCCGCTCTCCGGCGTCGCGATGGTGGGCGCCGTGCCGGTCGGCGTCGTGCTCGTCGGCGTCGTGGTGTCCGGCTTGGTGAGGTCCGGCGTGGTGCGGTCCGGGGCCGACGCGGGCGGCGCGTGCAGCACCGCGATGTCACCGGAGACGGAGTTCACGCGGAGGTCGAGCCAGTGGCCGGAGAGCTCCCCGCCCTGCTTGACGTAGGTGCCGCGGACGCCCTTGATCTCGGCGTCGTCGAACTGCAGCTTCCCCGAGGCGGTGCTCACCGTGCACTGGAACGGCACGCCGTCCTCGAGCCGGACGCTGACACCACCGGAGACGGTGTTCACCTTCGCCGAGTCGGGGGTGCCGTGCAGGTCGAGCACGACGTCGGCGGAGACGCCGTCGGCCGAGAAGCGCGGGATCTCGCCGGTCGCGACGACGTCGCCGGAGACGGTGTGCACCGTGAGGGCGCCGTCGAGCTCGCGGATCGTCGTCGTGCCGGAGACCGCGTTGACCGTGACGTCACCGGCGACGCCGTCCACGACGAGGTCGCCGGAGACGGTGTTGAGCGTCGCGCCGCGGTTCGTGCCGGAGACCAACGCTCCAGCCGACACCACGCCGAGGTTCACCCCGGCGTCGCGGGGGACCAGGATGCTGACGTCCGCGTGGGCCTTGCCGCGGAAGGACTTGAGGAACCCGATCGGGTCGTCCCAGCGGATCTGCGGGTGGTCGACGGTGAGGGTGTCCCCGTCGAGCTCGATCTTGAGCGGCTTGCCGGACACGCTGTGGACCTCCACGCGAGCGGTGGGCTCGTCGTGGGCGACCACGTCGACCTGCCCGCCGACCAGGCCGATGCGGAGTGACCGCACGATCCCGGTGTCGATGACCTTGGGCTCCTCGACGAGCCACTTCTCCTGCGCCATGTCGTCTCCTCGATTTCGCGATGTATCGCGTTGTTGCAACTCACGATATGTCGCGACTCCGGTGCGCGCAACGGTGCGACGACATGCACGGCCGATGTGCAGGTTCCGGCCCTCACGGGACGGGTGCGGGCTCCGTGACGGGGGCGGGTCGGGCCTCCCGTCCGGGACTCCAGGGGAACCGGCGGAAGTGGGGCATGAGCGGCTGCACCAGGGGACCGATCGCGAACGCGGCGACCACCGTGCCGAGGCCGACGTCGCCGCCGAGGAGCCAGCCGCCGGCGACGACGGTGAGCTCGATGACCGTCCGGGCGAGCCAGAGCGGCCAGCCGAACCGCTCGTGCACCCCGACCATCAGCCCGTCGCGCGCGCCGGTGCCGAGACCGGAGCCGATGTAGCACGCCGTGGCGACGGCGAGCAGGAGCAGGCCGGCGACGAACAGGCCGATCCGGGCGGGCAGGCCGTGCGGCGTCGGCACGAGCCACAGCACCAGGTCCGCCGCGGGACCGATCAGCAGGGCGTTGAGCAGCGTCCCGATGCCCGGTCGCTGCCGGAGTGGGATCCAGAACAGCAGGACCACACCGCTCGACACGACCGTGATGAGACCGAACGACCACGGCACCACGTGCTCGAGGCCCTCGGTGAGCACCGTCCACGAGCTGACACCGACCACCGCGCGGACCTGCAGGGCGGTGGAGGCGCCGTAGAGGAACAGGCCGACGAGGAGCTGGACGTACCGGAGTGCCATGGACATGGTGACGATGCTCTCCGCGATTGGACTGCTGGTCGAGAGCCAATCGGGCTACCGTGGTCCCATGACGCCGGTCCTCCTCAGTGCCCGATCCGCCGCCCTGCTGCTCCGCGAGTGGCGCGAGGGCTCCGAGGCGCCCGCGTACGAGGCGCTCGCCGACGCGGTCCGCGTGCTCGTCATCGACGGCCGGATCCCGCTCGGAGCGCGGCTGCCGGCGGAGCGCGGGCTGGCGGAGGCGCTCGGGGTGTCCCGGACGACGGTGGCGAACGCCTACGCCCGGCTGCGGTCCTCGGGCTACCTGGTGTCCCTCCGCGGTTCCGGGAGCGTCGTCCGGTTGCCGCGGGAGCTCGTCGGGCGGCCGGACCCGGAGCGACTCGGCGGGGTGGTCCCCGGCGACGTCCTCGACCTCCGCAAGGCCGCGATGCACTCCGCCCCCGGCGTCGCCGAGGCCGTGGAACGGGCGATGCAGCACGTGCCCGCGGCGCTCGCCGGGATCGGGTACGACACCGTCGGCGACCCGGGCCTCCGTGCGGCGATCGCCGACCGGTACACCGCCAGGGGACTGCCCACCTCGCCGTCGGAGATCGTCGTGACCGTCGGCGCGCAGCACGCCATCGCGCTGCTCGCGCGGGTGCTCGTCCGCCGTGGTGACGCCGTGCTGGTCGAGTCGCCGACCTACCCACACGCGCACGAGGCGTTCCGCGAGGTCGGCGGCCGCCTGGTCGGTGTCCCCGTCGACGCCCGCACCGGATGGGACGTCGGCGTGCTCGAGGCGGCCCTCCGCCGCTCGGCGCCGTCGGTCGCGTACGTCATGCCGGAGCTGCACAACCCGACCGGTGCGACGATGTCCGCCGCTGCGCGCTCGCTGCTGGTCGACGTCGCCGCGTCCGTCGGCACGACCGTCATCGCGGACGAGACGATGGGGGAGCTGCGGATCGACGGGGAACCCGCGCCGCCGCTCGCCGTGGCGTCGCCGGCCGTGGTGATGATCGGGTCCGCCGCCAAGGTCTTCTGGGGCGGCCTGCGGATCGGTTGGATCCGGGCGACGCCGGAGCTGCTGCAGCGCCTGCTGCTCGCCCGCCCGACGGGCGACCTCGGCACGCCGGTGCTCGACCAGCTGGTCGCGCGGGAGCTGATCCCACGGACGGCGTCCGTCCTGGAGGCTCGGCGCGCGTCCCTGCGTCAGGGTCGCGACGACGTCGTGGGCGCGTTGCGCGCGCGGCTCCCGGAGTGGGACGTCCCGTCGCCGGCGGGCGGGTTGACGACGTGGGTCGGGCTCGGACGGCCGGTGTCGAGCGCGCTGGTGCTCGCCGCGCGGACCGAGGGGGTGGTGCTCGCGTCCGGTGGGGTGTTCGGGCCGGACGGCGGGTTCGAGCGGTTCCTCCGGGTGCCGTTCACGATGTCCCCGGCGGACCGGGTGCGGCTCGTCGACGTGCTCGAGCGGGCGTGGGGTCGGGTCGGGGGAGCGGCGGGGCGCGGGGCGCGGGGGTCGCTGGCCGCGGTGGTGTGAGCGGGTGGGGTCGTGCGTGCGCGGTGCTCGTGCTTGGTGCTGGTGCGTGCGTGCGCGGTCGTGTGGTCGGGGTCATCCGATCGGGTGATCCTCCGGTCGGTCGGATCGCTCCGGAGTGGGACGCGCGCGACGCCGTCGTCGGCCAGGCTCGTGCCATGACTCCGATCGTCTCGACCCGCACGGCGACGCCCGTGCCTGCTGTGTCTGCCGTGCCTGCCGTGCCGGCGGCCGCCCGGGCGACGATGGCCCTCGGCGGCGCGCTGCTCGCCGGTGTCGCCACCTCGTACGGGCAGGCCGTCCCGGCGCTGTCCACCCTGGCGAACTCGGCCGGCCCGTGGTTCGCCGTCGCGGTGGTCCTGCTGCTGCTCGTGGGGGTGCGTGGTGGCCGGCGCGGGCTCGTGCTCGCGGCGCTCGCCGGGGTGGTGTTCCTCGAGCTCATGCACGTGGGCTACTGGGCCACCTCGAACCTCCGGGGCTACCCGGACACTCTGTCGATCACGAACCCGTGGGTGCTCATCGGCATCCCGGCCGGCGTGCTGGCCGGGCTCGTCGCGGTGCTCGTGCGGTCCCCGGACGCCCGGTGGCGGGGAGCGGCCCTCGGTGCGTCGGTCGCGGTGCTCGTCGGCGAGGGGATGCGGGCGCTCTTGCAGGTCGCCGGGTCGACCGGGGTGACGCCCTGGGTCGTCGAGATCGCCGTCGGCGTCGCCGTGCTCGTGGGCGGCGTGGTGACGGCGCGGTCCGCTGCGGCACGCGTCGTGACGCTCGGCGTCGGGGTCGTCGGCACGGTCGGCGTGCTCGGTGCGTTCCTGCTCTTCGCCGCGTAGCGACCTTCGGTCGTCGTCCTGTGGACGGCCGTCGTCGTCCACGGATGTGCGCAGTGCGCGCACCGGTGCCCCGTCCAGCTGCGAGGATCGGACCGTGCACCTCCTCTCGGTCTTCAGCCTGCGGAACCGCGCGCTCATCGCGCTCGTCACGATCGTCGTCGCGATCTTCGGCGGGATCTCGCTGTCGAGCCTCAAGCAGGAGCTCATCCCGAGCGTCCAGTTCCCGCAGATCGCGATCGTCAGCGCCTACCCCGGTGCCACGCCGCAGGTCGTGTCGAACGACGTCTCGACGAAGATCGAGCAGGGCATCCAGGCGGTGCCGAACCTCAAGTCCACGACGGCGACGTCGTCCACCGGGCAGAGCGTCGTCTCGGCCGAGTTCGACTACGGCTCCAACCTCGCCAGCGCCGAGGACAAGATCCAGACCGTCGTCAACGCGCTCTCGCTGCCGGACTCGGTCCAGACGCAGATCGTCACCGGGTCCTTCGACGACCTGCCCGTCATCCAGCTCGCGGTGTCCGGCGGCGGCGACCAGGAGCAGCTCGTCGACCGGCTCAACGCCACGGCGGTGCCCGACCTCGAGAAGCTCGACGGTGTGCGGGAAGCCGACGTCTTCGGCAACCCGGGGCGCCGCGTGCTGATCACCCCCGACCGCGACGCCCTCGCCGCGCGCGGGCTCGGCGAGACCGCCATCTCCGACGCGCTCGACGACAACGGCAAGCTCATCCCCGGCGGCACCATCACCCAGGACGGCTCGACGCTGTCGGTGCAGACCGGGCAGCGGATCGCCTCGATCGCCGACATCCAGGCGCTGCCCCTCGCCGGCGGCGTGCAGGCATCGACGATCGGCGACGTCGCCAAGGTCGAGATCGCCGAGTCCCCGCGCACCTCGATCAGTCGGGTCGACGGTCAGGAGTCGCTGACCATCGCGGTCACCAAGACGCAGGAGGCCAACACCGTCGACGTCTCGAAGACCGTGCGCGCCGCGCTGCCCGGCATCGAGTCGAAGATCACCGGGGGCTCCAAGTTCACCGTCGTGTTCGACCAGGCGCCGTACATCCAGCAGTCGATCGACTCCCTCGCCGAAGAGGGGCTGCTCGGCCTCGGCTTCGCCGTCGTCGTGATCCTGGTGTTCCTGCTGTCGGTGCGGTCGACGATCGTCACGGCGATCTCGATCCCGACCTCGGTGCTCCTCGCCGCGATCGGCATGCGCGCCGCGGACTACACGCTCAACATCATCACCCTCGCGGGGCTGACGATCGCGATCGGCCGCGTCGTCGACGACTCCATCGTGGTCATCGAGAACATCAAGCGGCACCTGCAACCCGGCGTCGACCGACGACAGGCGGTGCTCGACGGCGTGCGCGAGGTCGCCGGCGCGGTGACGGCGTCGACCCTGACGACCGTCGTGGTGTTCCTGCCGGTGGCGTTCGTCGCCGAGCTCGTGGGCGAGCTGTTCCGGCCGTTCGCGCTCACGGTCTCGATGGCCCTCGTCGCGTCCCTGCTCGTGGCGCTCACGATCGTCCCGGTGCTGGCGTACTGGTTCCTCCGTGCGCCGAAGAGCCACAAGCACGCGGGCACCGGGCCGACCCCGGTCGCCCGGTCCGGCTCGGCGGCGGACTCCGTCCTCACCTCCGCCGACGACCTGCACGACGCCGGAGCGCCGGACCGACTCCGCCGCGGGTACCTGCCGGTGCTGCACTGGGTGCTGCGCTTCCCGCTGCTCGTCGTGCTGCTCGCCGTGCTCGTCCTCGGCGGCACGGCGGCGGCGCTGCCGTTCGTCAAGACCAACTACCTCGGCGACTCCGGCCAGAACACCTTCACCGTCACGCAGGACCTCGCCCCAGGGGCCTCGCTCGATGTGCAGTCCGACGCGGCGCGCAAGGTCGAGCGGCAGCTCCGCGCGGTCGACGGCGTCGACACCGTGCAGACGACGATCGGGTCGAGCGGACAGTCGATCCAGGCGGCCTTCGGCGGTGGTGGCACCGCGTCGATCCAGTACGCCGTCACCACCGACTCCGGCGCGGACCAGACCCGGATCCAGTCCGACACCCGCAAGCGCCTCGACCGTCTCCGAGACTCCGGCACGATCACGCTGTCGTCCTCCGGCGGCGGCTTCGGCGGCAGCAGCGACATCGAGGTGGACGTCACCGCCCCGACCCAGGCGCAGCTCGAGAAGGCGGCGGACCAGGTCCTGTCCACCATGAAGGACGTCGCCCACACGACCGCGGCGTCGAGCAACCTGTCGGCAGCGGAGCCGTACCTGGCCGTCCGGGTCGACCGCAGCAAGGCCGCGTCGCTCGGGCTCACCGAGACCCAGGTCGGCGGGGTCGTCGCCGCGGCGATCTCTCCCCGGGACACCGGCACGGTCGAGATCGACGACGCCTCACTCGACGTCTACATCGCGAACCCGTCGCCGCCCACCACCGTCGACGCGCTCCGTGCCCTGACGATCCCGACCAGCACCGGCGGGGTCCCGCTGTCCGACGTCGCGACCGTCGAGCAGGCGGACGGCCCGACGACGGTGACGACGTCGAACGCCGTGCGGACCGCGACGATCACCGTGACCCCGGACTCGGCCAACCTCGGCGCAGCCGTGCAGGCGGTGACCACGGCGGTCGACCAGCTCGACCTGCCGAAGGGCGCCTCCGCGACCATCGGCGGCGTCGCATCGAGCCAGTCGTCGGCGTTCAACCAGCTGCTCCTCGCCGCCCTCGTCGCGATCCTCATCGTCTACGTGGTCATGGTCGCGACCTTCCGGAGCCTGCTCCAGCCGCTGCTGCTCCTGGTGTCGGTGCCCTTCGCCGCCACCGGCGCGATCCTGCTGCAGATCGTGTCGGGCATCCCGATCGGCGTCGCGTCCCTGATCGGCGTGCTCATGCTCGTCGGCATCGTCGTCACGAACGCGATCGTCCTGATCGACCTCGTGAACCAGTACCGGCGACGTGGGCTCCGCGTGCGGGACGCCATGGTCGAGGGTGCGACCCGACGGCTCCGCCCGATCCTGATGACCGCACTCGCGACGATCTTCGCGCTCCTGCCGATGGCCGTCGGGCTCACCGGGCAGGGTGGCTTCATCTCGCAGCCGCTCGCGCTCGTCGTGATCGGTGGACTCGTGTCGTCCACGCTGCTGACGCTCGTCGTGCTGCCGGCGCTGTACTTCCTGGTCGAGCGGGCTCGGGAGCGTCGGGCCGACCGGCGCGACGGAGCCGGTGCGGATGGGCGTCCTGCCGCGGATGGGCGTCCCGCTGCGGGGGCTCCGGAGGCCGGGGTCCAGCGGTCGGGGGTCTAGCGGTCGGGGTCTCGCGGTCGGGGTCTAGCGGTCGGCCTCGACCGGGTCACCCGCGCCGGAGAACCACGACACCAGCACGCAGGTCAGCGTTGTGAGGAACACGATCGCGCTGACACCGGCGAGGACCGAGGCGTGCCCGGTCAACGCGCCGAACCCGCCGAACGCCATCGTCGCGAAGAACGACAGGCCGAGCAGCAGCTCCGCGGCGGTGCGGACGGAGGTGTGCTGCCAGCTGGTCGTCTGCGCGGCGCGGGTGGTGGTGTCGATCACCGGGGAAGTCTGCGCGTGGACGACGTCCGACGGCAGTCCCGACTCCGGGTGCCACCCGTTCGGGGTACTCCGCGTGGAGCGGCCGGTCTGGTTGCACCCCAGCAGCCCTCACCCCGCCCGAGGTTCCACGACTCGCCGCTCATGTCCGCCGAGGGTCCACGACACACCCGTGCCAACCGCCGAGGTTCCAGAATTACGGAACCTCGTGCGCCGCCCGCCCGCCCGCACCCGCGCCCCGCCGCTCCCGCGCCCGGCGCCTCAGCCCAGGTGCCGCCGCAGGAACGTCACGACCCGCTTGCTCATCGCCTCGTCGAGCTGCGCGATCGAGTGCGCCGAGCCCTGGACCGCCACGAACGTCACGGGCACGTCCTCGGCCCGGAGCGTCGCGGCGAAGTGCTGCGACTCCCACAGCGGGATGAACTCGTTCGTCGAGTGCCCGATGAAGAACGGCGCCGTCTCCGAGGTCACGTGGTACTCGGGCGACGCCAACCGCGCAGCCGGGCATGCGTCGTAGGAGCTGCACCCGAGGTACAGCAGCTGTTTGCGCTGGAACGCCGCGGAGACCCCGTCCGCCTCGGTCGAGCGCTTCGTGAGGTCCGTCGGCCCGCTGAGGTCGACGACCGCGCGGATCCGGTCCCCGTCGGCGTAGGCGGGGGAGTCGTGGTCCTCGACCGCGAGCATCGCCGCGAGGTTCCCGCCCGCACTGCCCCCGAACACCCCGATCCGGTCGACGTCGACGTCGTAGGTGTCGAGCGTCGCCGGTCGGTACACCCAGTCGAGCGCCCGGCGGACGTCGTCGAGGCCCGCGGGGAACGGATCGGTCGGCGCCAGTCGGTAGTCGACGTTGAACGTGACGAATCCCTCCGACGCCAGGTACTTGCAGACCGACCGGTAGGCGGCGGTCGCCTTGTCACCGTGGGACCAGCTCCCGCCGTGCACCATCATCACCGCGGGCCGCGACCCGGACGACGCGGGCGCGGCGGACGGCGACGCGGTCGGAGCGACGGTCGGTGTGCTCGTGGTCCGCGGCGCACTGTCCGCCGGCAGGCACACGTCGAGCTGCTGCAGTCGGTCCGAGCCGTACGGCACGTCCGACACCACGTCGATGCCGTGGTAGCGCAGCGACAGCGGGTAGATCACCGGGTCCGCCGTGACGGTCGCGTTCTCGTCGCCCGTCGGGCCCGCGCTGCACGAGGCGACCACCCCGAGCACCACGGCCGCGGCGGCGAGCGCGGACAGCGTGCGACGGCCAGACTTCATCGCCGACAACGGTATCCGAGCACCGAGCCGCCGCGGTACGCCGGAGCGCGAGCCGCCGCGCCAGGCCCGACCGCCGCCGTTCATCGCCGGGTGCAAGGATGAGCGCAGAACCGTGGGCGCAACAGCCCCGCCGACGCAGGAGGACCCGTGAGCCGACGCAAGGCCTGGAACGCCGACCCCGAACCGCTCCTCCGCGTCGACGAGGGCTTCCGTCTCGCCGACGTCGACCCGGAGGGCGCCCCCGGGTTCCCCGGGCGCAAGATCGACGGCCTCGAGGCGCTCGCCGCCGGGGCCGATCGTCTCGCCGCCCTGCAGGAGCGACTCTGGGCCTCCGCGACGAGCGGTGACGAGCGCCGCGTGCTGCTCGTCCTGCAGGCGATGGACACCGCTGGCAAGGGCGGCATCGTCTCGCACGTCATCGGTGCCGTCGACCCGAACGGCGTGCACTACGCGGGCTTCAAGGCGCCGACGGCCGAGGAGCGCGAGCACGACTTCCTCTGGCGCGTCGAGCGACAGCTCCCCGCCGCCGGGCAGATCGGTGTCTTCGACCGCTCCCACTACGAGGACGTCCTCATCCAGCGCGTGCGCGCCTTCGCGCCGCCCGAGGAGATCGAGCGCCGCTACGGAGCCATCGTCGACTTCGAGGACCGGCTCGCCGAGCAGGGCACGACGATCGTCAAGGTCATGCTGCACATCTCGAAGGACGAGCAGCGTGAGCGCCTCGGCGACCGGCTCGACCGCCCCGACAAGCACTGGAAGTTCAACCCGGCTGACATCGACGAGCGCCTGCGCTGGGACGACTACCAGGACGCGTACCAGATCGTCTTCGACCGGACCTCGACGCCGGTCGCGCCCTGGTACGTGGTCCCGGCCAACCGCAAGTGGTACGCCCGGCTCGCGGTGCAGCAGCTCCTGCTCCGCACACTCGAGGACATGCACCTCTCCTGGCCCGCCGCCGACTTCGACGTGGCCGAGCAGCGCCAGCGGCTCGCCGAGTCCTGAGCCGCCGCCCGGACTGGAGGCGCGGGACGGCTCCGTCCCACACCCGTCGTCGGTCCGGGGGCTGGCCTCCTGGCCCGCGGTCGCGTAGACTCGCTCGGTCGGCCTTCGACACCGCGGCCAGTGAGTCGCGGACGTGTTTGGGTGTTGTGTAGTTCGAGGGCTGGAATCACGTCGATTCGACGACGGGATGAACCCCCTCTCCACGAGCCGCCCCCGCCGATGTCGCTGCCGGGCTGCGTGGTACGTCTGCACCCCGGAAAGTAGTCATGGCCCCGTACGACAAGGGCGCGAACTCCCGCGCCTCCGACCGTGTCCGTCACCCGAACGGCACCCCCGCCGCTCGCAGCAACAAGCACCGCGGTTTCCGCGCAGCCGAGCCGGCCGCTCCGCGTCAGAAGCAGCGCTGGGACGCCGAGGACCGCCGCAATCGCTCGTCGCAGGGAGAGCGCACCGGTCGCCCGAACTGGGAGCCGCGCGACGGCGCCCGCTCGTCGTGGGAGCCCCGCGGCGCCGGACGCCCGACGCGTGGTGACGACCGCGCGCCCCGTCGTGAGGACGACCGTGGCGGGCGTCGCTTCGACCGCGACGACCGTGCTCCGCGTCGTGACCAGGACGACCGTGCCCCCCGCCGCTTCGACCGCGACGACCGCGCTCCCCGTCGCTTCGACCGTGACGACCGTGCGCCCCGTCGTGACCAGGACGACCGTGCTCCGCGTCGCTTCGACCGGGACGATCGCGCCCCGCGTCGCTTCGACCGCGACGACCGCGCTCCCCGTCGTGACCAGGACGATCGTGCCCCGCGTCGCTTCGACCGCGACGACCGCGCTCCGCGTCGCTTCGACCGTGACGACCGCGCTCCCCGTCGTGACCAGGACGATCGTGCCCCGCGTCGCTTCGACCGGGACGACCGCGCTCCCCGTCGTGACCAGGACGATCGTGCCCCGCGTCGCTTCGACCGCGACGAGCGTGCTCCGCGTCGTTTCGACCGCGACGAGCGTGCTCCGCGTCGTTTCGACCGCGACGACCGCGCTCCCCGTCGTGACCAGGACGACCGTGCTCCGCGTCGTTTCGACCGCGACGACCGCGCTCTCCGTCGTGACCAGGGCGACCACGCCCCCCGCCGCTTCGACCGCGACGACGCCCCGCGCAGGGGGTTCGTCCCGGCCGACGACGTCAAGCTCGAGAAGCTCCAGGCCGAGGCGACCCTCGCGGCCGACGTCGAGGGTGTGACCTTCGCCGACCTCGGCATCGGCGGCAACATCTCCCGCGCGCTCGGCGAGCTCGGCGCCACCAGCCCGTTCCCGATCCAGGCGGCGACGATCCCCGACGTGCTCGCCGGCAAGGACGTCCTCGGTCGGGGCCGCACCGGCTCCGGCAAGACGATCGCGTTCGGTGCGCCGCTCGTCGAGAAGCTCATGGAGCACGGCGGCGGCACGAAGCGTCGTATGGGCCGTGCCCCGCGCGCGCTCATCCTCGCCCCGACCCGCGAGCTCGCCCTGCAGATCGACCGCACGGTGCAGCCCATCGCCCGTTCGGTCGGCCTGTTCACGACGCAGATCTACGGCGGCGTGCCCTACGGCCGTCAGGAGGGTGCACTCGAGCGCGGCGTCGACATCATCGTCGGTACCCCCGGTCGCGTGCAGGACCTCATGAACAAGGGCAAGCTCGACCTCAGCGAGGTCGTCATCTCCGTGCTCGACGAGGCCGACCACATGTGCGACCTCGGGTTCCTCGAGCCCGTCCAGGAGATCCTCGAGGCGACCGCCCAGGTCACCCCGCAGGGCGACCGTGCCCAGAAGCTGCTCTTCAGCGCGACGCTCGACACCCAGGTGGCGGCCCTCGTCGAGCAGTTCCTGCACGAGCCGAGCGTGCACGAGGTCGCCGGCGAGGACCAGGCGTCCTCGACGATCGACCACCGGGTGCTCGTGGTCGAGCAGCGTCAGAAGGACCAGCTGCTCGAGGAGCTCGTCGCCGGTTCCGGCAAGACGATCGTCTTCGCCCGCACCCGCGCCTACGCCGAGCGGCTCGCCGACCAGTTCGAGGACGCCGGCATCCGTGCCACGTCGCTGCACGGCGACCTGAACCAGTCGCGGCGCACGCGCAACCTGCAGCTCCTCACGAGCGGTCGGGTCAACGTGCTCGTCGCCACCGACGTCGCCGCCCGCGGCATCCACGTCGACGACGTCTCGCTCGTCGTGCAGGCCGATGCGCCGGACGACTACAAGGCGTACATGCACCGCTCGGGCCGGACGGGTCGTGCGGGCAAGGAGGGCACCGTCGTGACGATCGTCCCCCGCGGTCGCGTGCGCAAGATCGAGGGCATCCTCGAGCGCGCCGAGATCGAGGCGGACCTCGTCCAGGCCGCGCCCGGCGACGGCATCGTCGCGGAGCTCGCCGCGCGCTGATCGCGGAGCGACCACCTGACGGACTGGAGGCCCGGTGCCAGCTGGCACCGGGCCTCCAGTCCGTCCACGGTCGCGTCGGGACCGGACGTGCTCAGCGGTTGAAGAAGAGCAGTCCCCGGACGTAGCCGGCCTGGCCGGCGTGCTGCGTGCAGTCGTTGAGGATGCTCACGAGCCGCGCCCCCGCCGTGACGGGCGGGTCCCAGGCGTCGTCGACCACGGTGTCGAGGGCGTCGGGGCCGAGCGTGCGTAGGTGGGCGACGGTGCGTTCGTGCACGGCGTCGAGGTAGCCGGTGAGCAACGTGGCCGATGCGCGGACCCGGCCGACGTCCTCGCGGGACATCCCGTAACCGAGCGCGTCGGCGGAGAACGGCAGGTCGAAGCGGTCGTACCAGCCGTCGGCGGTCCAGACCTGCTCGGTCCCCGCGAGGTCGGCGACCTGGACGTCCTGTCCGCGCGCGATGTGCCACGCGAGCCAGGCGAGCGTGTTCGCTCCGGCCGCCGGGCGGGAGGCGAGCTGGTCCTCGGAGAGCCCGTCGACGGCGCTCCTGACCGTCGACGGGATCCGGGCGAAGGCTTCGATGAGGACGTCGGAAGGGGTCATGCCCCGAACCTACGCCCGACCGGAGTCACTGCCGCCGACGGGTGGTGGAGGCGCGTGCGCGGCCGGCTGGTGAACGTCGTCCGAGGGCATCGCCGAGTCGGACGAGCGCCTCGGCGAGGGACGCTCGCTCCGTCTCGGGCACGGCTTCGCCGAACGACGCGGCGTAGAGCGCGCCGATCTCCTGCGCGACGGCGTCGCCTGATCGGGTGAGGTGGAGGAGGACACTCCTCCGGTCGTCGGGGTTCGGACGTCGCTCGATGTGCCCGCGGTCCTCCAGCCGGTCGATGAGCGACGTCATCGCGCCGGTCGAGAGCTCGAGGTGCTCGCCGGCCTGACCCGGTGTGACCCCGGCCCCGCCCGCTGCGGCGAGGAAGAACACGAACCGGCTGTCCGTCGCGTGCAGTCCTCGGGCGGTGCTCTCGTGGTGCAGCACCCGGGCGTGCTGGATCTGCAGGTGCCGGAACGCCGTGACGAGCTGGACGACGTCCGTGTCCGTCGGCGCCGGTGCGGTCATGCTGCTCATCACACAAGTATCTCAATGGTTGAGATAGTTGGGCAAGTCCGCGGAGCGGTGTCCCAGGTTGTCCACAGGAGCCCGCGGGGTGCCCTGGGATGTCCGAGGACGGCGCTACCGTGGCGGGCATGCGCATCCTGCACACCGGCGACTGGCACCTGGGCCGGACGCTGCTCGGCGCCGATCTGCTCGAGCACCAGGCGGCCTTCCTCGACCACCTGGTCGGGGTCGTCGTGCAGCGGTCGGTCGACCTCGTGGTGATCGCTGGCGACGTCTACGACCGTGCCATCCCGCCGGTCGACGCCGTGCGCATGCTCTCCACCGTGCTCGAACGGCTCGCGGCCGTCGCCACGGTCGTCGTGACGCCGGGCAACCACGACTCGGCGGCCCGACTCGGGTTCGGGTCCGCGGTCATGAACGAGCGCGTCCGGATCCTCGCCGAACCGACCAGGGTCGGCGATCCCGTCCTCGTCGACGACCCGGACGGGCAGGTGGCCGTCTACGGCATCCCGTACCTGCAGCCCGACATGGTGCGGCACGCCCTCGCCCCGGTCCCCGACGAGCCGCTCGCGCGCTCGCACCACGCCGTCGTCGGCGCCGCGATGGACCGCATCCGTGCGGACCTCGGTCGACGTCCAGGGGCCCGCAGCGTGGTCGTCGCGCACGCCTTCGTCGGCGGAGCCGAGCCGAGCGACAGCGAGCAGGACATCCGGGTCGGCGGGGTCGACCGTGTGGCCGAGTCCGCGTTCGACGGCGTCGACTACGTCGCCCTCGGGCACCTGCACGGGCCGCAGCGGGTCGGCGGCTCGGACCGGATCCGCTACGCCGGGTCGCCGCTGGCGTTCTCCTTCGGGGAGCGCAACCACACCAAGTCGGTGACCCTCGTCGACCTCGATGCCTCCGGTGCGGTGACCGTGGAACTCCTGCCGACGCCGGTGCCCCGCCGTCTCGTCGACGTCCGCGGCACCATCGACGCCATCGAGTCCGGCCTCGGCGCCGAGGACGCCGATGCCTGGGTCCGCGTCGCCGTCACCGACACGGTGCATCCCGAGCGCATGTACGCCAGGGTGAAGGACCACTTCCCGCACGCGCTGGCGATCACCCACGAGCCCGCCGATGCCCCCACACACTCCGCCTCGCGGACGGTGACCGCCACGTCCGACCCGGTCGAGGTCGCAGCCGACTTCGTGACCTTCGCCACCGGTGCCGCCCCCTCGGACGACGAACTCCTCGTCCTGCGCGACGCGTACGAAGCCGCGGCCGCGACGATGTCCGACCACGACCGGACGGCGCACTGATGTACCTGCACCACCTCGAGCTCCGAGCGATCGGCCCCTACCCGGACCTCGTGTCGATCGACTTCGCCGCCCTCGCCGCATCCGGGGTGTTCCTGCTCGAGGGACCCACGGGGTCGGGCAAGTCGACCATCATCGACGCGGTCGTGTTCGCGCTCTACGGTGGACTCGCCGGCTCCGACGCCAGCAGTGACCGGTTGCACAGCCAGCACGCCGACCCCTCCGTCGAGCCGTTCGTCGAGCTCGTGTTCGAGACGAGCGCCGGTGTGTTCCGCGTCCGACGACGTCCGGCGCACGACCGCCCGAAGAAGAAGGGCGGTGGAACGACGCGCGAACAGGCCGCCGCACAGCTGCACCGCCTGTCCAGCCCGGGTGACACCGTCGGCGAACCCGTGTCCGCCCGCGCGCAGGAGGTCGGTGTCGAGGTCGCCCGCATCGTCGGGCTCGACCGTGCGCAGTTCCTGCAGACCGTGGTGCTGCCGCAGGGCGAGTTCGCCCGCTTCCTGAAGTCCCCGGGAGAAGACCGTCGGAAGCTCCTGCAGTCCCTGTTCGGTACCGAGATCTACGACCGCACGGCTGACGAGCTCGCCGCGCGACGCCGGGCCGCCGCGGCAGAGGTCGACGCCGCCGACGACCGCGTCCGCGATGCCATGGCCCGGTTCGCCGAGGCGTCCGGGCGACCCGACGTCGCCGAAGCCGACGTCGCTGCCGTCACGACGACCCTCCGGAGCGCGGCGGACTCGGCGGCGGAGGCCCGGGCCGCGGCCGTCGTCGCCGCACAGACCGCCGCCGAGCACGAGCAGGTGGTCGTGCAGCGCCTCGCAGCACTCGAGCGTCGTCGTGCGCTCCTCCGGCGGTCCGCCGCGCTCGACGACCAGGCGGAAGTGGTCGCCGACGCCCGCGCTCGGCTCGCGCTCGGCGAGCGTGCGGCACGGGTCGCGGTCGTCGCCGACGGACTGGACGCCGCACGGACCCGCGCACAGGCGGCCGCCGACCGCCTGGCGATGCTGCGTCGCGCACATGACCTCGACGTCGAGGACGCGGCTGCTGCCCGCGAACGACTCGTCGGCACCGTCGGCGCGGTGCGGCACCTGGTGCCCGTGGCCGACGGACTGCCGGGCCGTCGTCGCGCGATCGAGGCTGCGCGCACCGACGCCGAGACGCTCCGGTCCCGGTTGGCGGAGCTCGACGTGCTGCTCGAGGCACGGCCCGCCGAGCGCGCGCACATCGTCGAGGCCGCCCGAGTCGCCGCGGGGATCGCTGGCGACGCCGAGGCCGCTCGTCATGAGGCCGACGCCGTGCGTGAGCTCCGTCGTCTCGTCGCCGACCTCGCGGCGGTGCGGCAGCGCGTCGACGAGGCCAGCGCGGCGGTCGCGACGGCGCGCTCGGCAGCCCACGATGCCCTCACGACCGAGCAGCAGCTCCGGGAACGTCGGATCGCGGGACTCGCTGGCGAGCTCGGGCAGGCGCTCGAGCCCGGCGATCCCTGCCCGGTCTGCGGCTCGTCGACGCACCCCGCGGTCGCCACCCCGCAGGACGACCACCCGACCCCGGCGCAGATCGCCGCTGCCGCTGCCGCCGCTCACCGCGCCGACGAGTCCCTCGCCGATGCCGCCACCACCCTCGCGGTCGAGCGCGCGGAGCTGGACCGCCTCGCCGCAGCGGTCGGCACCGTCGACGCGGCCGAGCTCGACCGTCGCCAGATGCTCGCGGACGACCGACTCCGTGCTGCCAGCGCCGCCGCGACCGCGGTCGCCGAGCGCGAGCGCGAACGGGCCGCACACGACGAGGCCACCCGCGCGCTGGAGCAGCAGCGCAACGAGGTCGATGCCCGGTGGCAGGTGCTCCTCGCGACGACCGACGCCGAGGCCGAACGGATCGCGCAGGACACGGCGGCGGTGGCGGACGCACTCGCTTCGCTGACGGAGCACCTCGCCGGCGTTCCCGAGGCCCGCGGTGCTGCCGCGGAACTCGGTGCTCCTGCGGATCCCGGTGCTTCTGCGAACCGCGATGCTCCTGCGGACCTCGGCGCAGCAGTGGCGGAGCTCGACCGGCGGGCCGAGGCACTCCGGACGATCGCCGATGCCGCGGCGCAGGTCTCCGCGACGAGAACGGCCGTCGCCGAGCGGCAGGCCGAGGTCGACGTCGTGGTCGCCGGGACGGGGTTCCCGGACGTCCCGGCAGCGCGTGCGGCCGTGCTCGACGCCGACGAGGCCGCGCGCCTCCGTGCCACCGTCGACGCTGCCGACCGGGAGCGGGCCGTCGTGGAAGCCGGACTCGCCGAGCCCGCGGTCGTCCGGGCTGCCGAGGACGACGCCGCGGAGGACGGCACCGCCAGCCTCGACCTCGACGGCGCGCGGGCAGCGCTGGCGCGGACCACCGATGCGCTCGACGCCGCGACCCGGACCGCGGCGACGGCTGCCGACCGGGCCGAGGCCGCCGAGCGGTGTGCGGGGGACCTCGCGCGGGCACTCGCGGCGCGTGCGGCCACGTCCGCGCGCAGCCGAGCCGTGGTGCGGCTGGCGGACATCGCCGCCGCGGCGCCGGGACACAACCCGACCGGCATCACCCTCGGCACCTACGTGCTCATGCGCCGCTTCGAGGACGTCGTGGCCGCGGCGAACGACCGACTCCGAACGATGCTCGGCGGCCGGTTCACCCTCGAGACCTCCGACGAGCGCGAGACCGGTGCCCGAGCCCGGCGAACGGGACTCGCCCTCGCCGTCCGTGACCACGCCACCGACACCACCCGCGACCCGCGGAGCCTCTCGGGCGGTGAGACCTTCACGTTCTCGCTGTGCCTGGCGCTCGGACTCGCCGACGTCGTCCAGGCCGAAGCCGGCGGTGTCTCGCTCGGCACGCTCTTCGTGGACGAGGGGTTCGGGACGCTCGACCCGGAGACCCTCGACGACGTCATCGGGCAGCTGACCAAGCTCACCGCGGGTGGTCGGCAGGTCGGCATCGTCAGCCACGTCGAGGAGCTCAAGCAGCGGATCCCGGAGCGCATCGCCGTGCGTCGGGCCCCCGGCGGTGGCTCACTCGTGCACACGACGGTCTGACCGCAGGCCGCACCCCACCCCACCTCCTCCGGCGCCGCCGGCCGCCCGGGAGCACCGTGCGGAGTTGGGCGGGGGCGTCGCCCGTCTCCTGCAGCCCCTCCGTCGCACCGTGCGCAGTTGTTCGCGCGGCATCGCCCCGTGCCCCGTTGGTCGCCTGGTGCCGCGTCGTAGCGGGGCACCGAGCGGTCAACCTCGCACGGGGCGCTGACGGCGCACGGTGCGGTGCTGTGCGAGACGGTCATCGGCGCACCGTGCGGTGTTGCGCAGGACGGCCACGGACGCGCGGAGCCCTGACTGCGCGCACCGTGCGGAGTTGGACGGGGGCGTTGCCCGTCTCACCTGCAGCCCCTCCGTCGCACCGTGCGCAGATGTTCGCGCGGCGACGCTCCGTGCCGAGTTGGTCGCCTGGTGCCGCGTCGTAGCGGGGCACCGGGCGGTCAACCTCGCACGCGGCGCTGACGGCGCACGGTGCGGTGCGGTGCTGTGCGAGACGGTCATCGGCGCACGGCGCACCGTGCCGAGGGCGGTCAGGGCGTGGGAGCCGTGGACGTGTCGACGGTGCCGTCGGGTGGGGGGAGGATGTCGGCGGCGATCCAGGGGAAGACCCAGGTGAAGAGGGCGTACGTGATCGCGGCGAGGAGGATGACGAGTTCGAGGACCTTGAGGGCGGTGGGTCCGGGGAGGGCGCGCCAGACGAGGGGGAAGATCACGAGGGGGTCTCCGAGAGTTCCTTGGGGGTGCCGTCGGCGGCTTGCATCCAGTAGTCGAGTTTGGCGTGGACGATGTAGCGCTGTTTGGCGGACCACATCGGGTGGCAGGCGGTGAGGGTGAGCCAGCGGTCGTTCGTGGTGGGGGTGACGCCGGGCTGGTTGGGGACGGGGGCGATGGTCTCGATGTGGTCGGGGGTGACGATCTGGCTGTCGGTGACCTTGTAGACGTACCAGACGTCGAAGTCCTTGGCGGTGTCGGTGACGCGGACGACGATGCTGTCGTCGGTTTTGAGCTCGGCGATCTGGTTGAGGGGTTTGCCGTAGGTGACGCGGTGTCCGGCGACGGCGAAGTTGCCTTCGGAGCCGGGCATCGCGGTGTCCTGGTAGTGACCGAGGCCGATGGTGTTCAGCACCTTCTCGCGGTCGGTGCCCTCGCCGATCGGCTGGTCGTACCCGGAACCGAAGCGCGGGATCTGCATCGTGCCGAAGACGTCCGACACCGCCGGCGGTTCTGCCAGGACCGGCGCTGCGCCACGGTGCTCGGTACCGACGATCTTCTTCGGCTCGGGCTGCGCGAGGTCCTGCACGAGTGCGGCCTGGTGGTTGTTCGCCACCACGTCCGTCCACCACGCCGTCCAGACGACGTAGAGACCCGTCCCGGCGCCGGCGATGATGAGCAACTCCGCGATGAGCGAGACGATCGCGCCCCCGACGGTCTGGCGCGGGCGCGGCTTCCGCTCGCGGTCGCCACGGCCCGCACGGTCGTCCTCGGCGCGGTGGCGCGAGGGAAGGGTTTCGTGTGCAGTCACGTGACTCCCGATCCGGCAGAGTGAGCGATCGTCGTTGGTGGGCGACGGTCAGGTCTATCAGACCACGTCGACGCCCCGGTGACGAGCGTGTCCGCCGATACTGTGGAGACGTGGAGTACGTGATCCGTCAGTTCGTGCCGGACGACACCGAGGCCGTGGTGTCGCTGTGGGAGTCGTGCGGACTGGTCAGACCCTGGAACGACCCGCGGAAGGACATCGCGCGCAAGCTGACCGTCCAGCCCGAACTGTTCCTCGTCGCGATCGAACCCGACGACAGCGCCCACCCCGACAGCGCCGAGCGGGGCGGCGGCACCCTGGTCGGAGCCGGCATGGCGGGCTTCGACGGTCATCGCGGCTGGGTGAACTACCTCGCGGTCCGGCCGGACCTGCAGGGATCGGGGCTCGGCCGGACGTTCATGGGGGAGTTCGAGCGGCGCCTCACGGCGATGGGCTGCCCGAAGCTCAACCTGCAGGTGCGCGCCGGCAACGAGCAGGTGATCGGGTTCTACGCGGCGCTCGGGTACGCCGACGACCAGACGGTGTCGATGGGGAAGCGGCTCATCCCCGACGCCTGACCGGAGAGCCACCGGAGCGCACCGGGTTCACGCCAGCGCCAGCGCCACGGACGCCCCGAGCGCCAGCACGATGCCGAGGCCCTGCAGCACGGTGAGCCGTTCGCGGAGCACCACCCCGGCGAGCACCACCGTGCCGATCGGGTAGAGCGCGTTGAGCACGCTGATCACCGGCAGCGTCGTCGGGTCGGCGCTCGAGTGCAGCCCGGCCTGGATGAACACGTTCGCCATCGCGTCGAACACCCCGCACCCCACGACCACCAACGCGAGTCGACGGACCGAGCCGCCCACGGCAGTGGACCCGACCACCCCGTCGGCGGCGGGCGGCGACGGGACCGCAGCCGAACCTCCCGGCCGCGCCGGACCGGAACCGGCCCGCGCCGGACCGGAACCGGCCCGCGGCGGACCAGAACCGGCCCGCGCCGGACCGGAACCGGCCCGCGCCCGCGCCGCGACCACCGCACCGACCACCGCCGCGGCACCCAGCAGCACGGACTGCAGCACCCGCGCCACCAGCAGCGGCGCCACCCCGGAGTCAGCCGGTGTCTCGTTGAACGCCAGCACGATCCCACCGAACCCGCACCCGGCGATCGCGGCCGCACCGACTCCGCGGGCCGTGAGCCGGGCACCGCCCTCGTCCCGCACCGATGCGACGAGCACGACAGCGACCACCGCGACGACGAGCGCGCCGACCGCCACCGGCGACAGCACGGTGCCGCGCAGCAGGGCCACGAGCACCGGGACCACGGCTGCGAACACCGCCGTCACCGGCGAGAGCACGCTCATCGGACCGATCGCCAGCGCCGCGTAGAGCAGGAGCACCGCGACACCGCCGGTGACCCCGCCGACCGCGCCCCAGACCGTCGCCTGCCACGAGAACCGGCCGCCGACGACGGCCAGGCCGACCAGGAGCGGCGCGATCCCGACTGCCGCGGCGACGGCGGCCACCGTCACGGGTCGGACACGGCGGGAGGCGAGTCCGCCGAGGAAGTCCGCGAACCCGTACACGAGCGCACCGCTGAGGCCGAGCAGCACGGTGAGCACGGGTCCCATCCTGCCGTGCCCGGTACCCTGCGACACGTGAGTGTTCCCTACCACCGCATGTTCCGTGTCGACGGTCGCTGGCGATGGTGGCGCCCGCTGGCGGCGATCGGGGTGTTCCTCGGGTTCTACCTGGCGTCGCAGGTCCTCATCGCGGTCGCCTGGTTCGTCCCCATCGGCGTGCAGAGCGGCCCGGAGGGGCTCCAGCGGTTCCAGGAGAGCCTGACGTCGGGCGCCCTCGACCCGACGGACCCGGTGGTCCTGTCGATGACGATCGTCTCGCTGGTGGTGCTGCTGCCGTCGATCATGGCGGCGGTGCGGATCGTGAAGCTCGGCCCGTTCGGCCAGCTGTCGAGCGTCCGGACGCGGATCCGGTGGGGGTGGATGGCACGGTGCCTGCTGCCGCTCCTGGTGCTCGCGGTGATCATGGTCGGCCTGCAGTCGTGGGGGACCTTCACGGTCGACGGCTCGGGCGTGCACTGGGACACCGCGGTGCTCGGCCAGTCGACGGTGACCCTCGGCACGCTCACGCTGACCATCGTCATGGTGGTGCTGCTCGTGCCGTTCCAGGCCGCCGCCGAGGAGTACGTCTTCCGCGGCTTCCTCATGCAGACGATCGGCGCGTGGATCCCGTGGCGTCGCGTCGGTGCGGTGGTCGCCGTGCTCGTCTCGACCGCGGTCTTCGCGATCGGACACGTCCCGAACGGGTACAACGTCTGGGGCATCCTCGACGTCGGGTCGTTCGGACTCATCGCCGCCGTCATCGTGCTGCGCACCGGCGGCCTCGAGGCGACGATCCTCCAGCACGCGCTCAACAACGTCACGATCTTCGTGCTGCAGGCGCCCGGGTGGTCGAAGGTCGACATCGAGGCGTCCGACGGGACGTGGCAGGGCTGGCTCGTGACGCTCGGCACCTCGCTGCTGTACTGGGGGCTCGTCGAGCTGGTGGCGTGGCGGTCCGGCCTCGACCGCCGGTTCCCCGGCGAGGAGACCCCGCGGTTCCGCGGTGTGGCGCCGGCCTGGGCGGGCGGGTCCCGCTGGGTCCGGCCTGGAGGCTCGGGATGGTCCGGCGCACCGGCCCGCTCCGAGGGGGTGGCCGGTCCGGTCGCCGCACATGTCGGCGCGTCGGGGCCTGTGGAGGACGCTGCGGGTGTCGCCGGTCGCCCGTAGGCTTCCGGCATGAGTTCCACCTCGGCACCGCCTGCTGCTGCGGACGCGGCGTCGCCGACGCGCGCTGCCGCGCTCGACGTGCTGCACCGGGTCTGGGGCTACGACGACTTCCGCGGCGAGCAGGCCGCCATCATCGACCGGGTCGTCGCCGGCGGGGACGCCCTCGTGCTCATGCCGACCGGCGGCGGCAAGTCCCTGTGCTACCAGGTCCCCGCGCTCGTGCGGGACGGCGTCGGGGTGGTGGTGTCACCGCTCATCGCCCTCATGCAGGACCAGGTCGACGCCCTCGCGGCGAACGGCGTCAAGGCCGCGTTCCTCAACTCCACGCAGGGACCGGACGAGCGTGCCCGGTTCGAACGCGCCGTCGTGCAGGGCGAGGTCGACATGCTCTACCTCGCGCCGGAGCGGCTCCGGCTCGAGTCGACGCGCTCGCTGCTCGACCGGACGCAGATCGCCCTGTTCGCGATCGACGAAGCCCACTGTGTGGCGCAGTGGGGGCACGACTTCCGCCCGGACTACCTCGAGCTGAGCGTCCTGCACGAGCGCTGGCCGACGGTCCCGCGCATCGCCCTCACCGCCACCGCGACGCCGCAGACCCACCGCGAGATCTCCGGCCGGCTCGGCCTCGACGACGCCGCGCACTTCGTCGCCGACTTCGACCGTCCGAACATCCAGTACCGCATCGAGCCGAAGACCGGGGCGCTGCAGCAGCTGCTCACCTTCATCCGGACCGAGCACAAGGGCGACGCCGGCATCGTCTACTGCCTGTCGCGCAACTCCGTCGAGCGCACCGCGGCCGCACTCGTCGAGCAGGGGATCCCGGCGCTGCCGTACCACGCCGGACTCGACGTGCGGGTGCGGGAACGCAACCAGTCGCAGTTCCTCCGCGAGGACGGCATCGTCATGGTCGCCACGATCGCCTTCGGCATGGGCATCGACAAGCCCGACGTGCGCTTCGTCGCGCACCTGGACCTCCCGAAGTCGGTGGAGGGCTACTACCAGGAGACCGGTCGAGCCGGTCGTGACGGGCTGCCGTCGACCGCGTGGCTCGCGTACGGGCTCAACGACGTCGTCCAGCAGCGGCGGATGATCGACCAGTCCGAGGGCGACGCCGCACACCGTCGGCAGCTGAGCGCCCACCTCGACGCCATGCTCGCGCTCTGCGAGACGATCGAGTGCCGCCGGGTCCGTCTGCTCCGGTACTTCGGCCAGGAGTCGACCGCGTGCGGCAACTGCGACACGTGCATCGCGCCGCCCGAGTCCTGGGACGGCACCGTCCCCGCGCAGAAGCTCCTGTCGACGATCGTGCGGCTCGAGCGGGAGCGCGGCCAGCGGTACGGCGTCGCGCACCTCGTCGACATCCTCGTCGGCAAGCAGTCGCCCCGCGTGCAGGAGCTCCACCACGAGACCCTGGCGACCTTCGGCATCGGCTCGGACCTGTCCGAAGGTGAGTGGCGGGCCGTCGCCCGGCAGGTCCTCGCGCAGGGGTACGCCGCGGTCTCCGGCGACGGGTACGGCACGCTCGTGCTCAGCCAGAGCAGCGCAGACGTCCTCGCCGGTCGAGTGCAGGTCCGGATGCGACGCGATCCCGTCCGCGCTCCCCGAGCCGGTCGGGCCCGACGGCAGGTCGTCTCCGACATGCCGCAGGAAGCACTCGGTCTGTTCGAGGCGCTCCGTGCCTGGCGTGCGGCGCAGGCGCGGGAACAGGGGGTGCCGGCCTACGTGGTCTTCAACGACGCCACCCTCCGGGGCATCGCGGCGGTACGCCCCGCGGACGTCGACCAGCTCGCCGAGATCTCCGGCGTGGGCGCCGCCAAGCTCGAGTCCTACGGTCGTGCCGTGCTGGACGTGGTGGCCGCCGCGGAGTGATCCGGCGTCCATGCCCCGAGCGGCATGGACGCTCCGTTCGCCTGGCTACACTCGGGAACTCCCGTCCCGAGGAGGCTGCCGGTGCCCGGTCCGTCGATGTTCCCGTCCGTGTTCGCGCGTGCCGTGGTGGCACCGCTCGCGCGGGTGCTCTGGCGTCCGAGGATCGTCGGCCGGAAGAACGTCCCGAAGCGCGGACCGGTGATCCTGGCGAGCAACCACCGGTCGTTCATCGACTCCCCGGCGATCACGATCATGGCGCCGCGGAAGGTCTCGTTCCTCGCGAAGCAGGAGTACTTCACGGGGACCGGGTTCCGCGGAGCGGTGTCCCGCGTCTTCTTCGGCGGCATCGGCGCGATCGGCGTCGAGCGCGGGGCCGGTGCGGCGGCGCAGCACGCACTCGACCTCGGGCTCGAGCGGCTGCGGGAGGGCGAGGCCTTCGCGATCTACCCGGAGGGGACCCGGTCGCTCGACGGGCGCATCTACCGTGGTCGGACGGGTGTCGCGTGGCTGGCCCTCACGAGCGGCGCACCCGTCGTGCCCGTCGCGTTGACCGGCACGGAGGACGTGCAGCCCGTCGGGTCCCGCGTCCCGAAGCTCGCGCGCGTGACGATCGAGTTCGGGAAGCCGATGGACCTGTCGTCGTTCGGCGAGGCGTCCTCGGGGCGTGCCAGGCGGCACGCGACCGATGCCGTGATGGCGGCGATCCAGGAGATGAGCGGCCAGGAGCCGGCGAACGCGTACAACAACCCGCCGGCCACGATCGTGGAGCGAGTGCGTCGAGTCCTGCACCGGGACGACCCGAGCGAGGCCGTCGAACCTGACTGAGCGCACCAGCTGCATTGCGCATGTGAGATATCAGTGGTTCAATGGACGCACTCCTCCGCCGGAAGCCCGAAGCCGTCCGGCGCTCCGCCCACTGATCGGAAGGTCTGCAGCATGTCCACCACGCCGCTCTTCGACTCCATCGCACGGCGCCGTCACGCGGCCGACGAGGGCGGCGCCGCGCCGGCACGGACGGTTCCCGCCGTGCACGCTGTGCGTGTCGCCGTCCCCGGTACCGCGTCCCGCGCCTCCGTCCCGGTCTCTGCTCCCGACGCTGGCCGTACCGCCCCGGGCGCGCAATCGCAGCTCCTCGTTCCGCCGGCCCTCGTCGCCGCCATCGACGCGATCCCCGCGCGCCTGGCTGCCCGGCTGCCGGAGCGGCACCTCGTCAGCGACGAGCAGCTCGCGTTGGTCGAGGCGGCGGCGGACGCGATCACCCGAGCCGCCGTCGACGCCGTGGTGGCCGAGCTCGACCGGATCGCCGCCCAGGGCATCGTCCGCCGCTGACCCCGGTGGTGGACGACATGACGAACGACGGCCTCCCGATGCGCCCGCGCGGCGCAGCACGACGCGCGGCGAACGCCGCGGTCGCGTCCGGTGGTGCCCCCGACCGCGGGACCGTGCCGACCCTCCGGTCGCCGGCCCGCCGACCGACCCCCGGGGCGGCGGTGCCGACACCCGCCGCCTCGGGTCCCACCACAGCACGCCCGGGGAGCCGGACGGCACGCGCCCGGAGTGCGATGTCGACCCGCGGAGGGACGGCCCGGGGTGACCGTGCCCGAGCGGCGCAGTACCGCCGCATCGGGGTGGCGCAGTACCACCGAACCGGGGCGCCTGCGGCCGTGATGACGGCTTCGGCGACGGCGCCGGACGCGGACGGGCTCGGAGTGCCGCGGAGCAGGCGTGCCGCTCGGCGGGCGGAGCGACCCACCGCCGCACGGGCGACCCGGGCCGTCGCCCGCGCGGCGGCTCGCCCCGTCGCGGCCGTCGGCGAGGCCGTCGTGGCCGCGAGGGCCGTTCCGCTCACGGCGACGGCGATCGTCGCGTGTCTCGTGGTCACGGTCGCCTCGCCGCAGTCGGCGTTCGCCGCGCCCGCGACCCGCACGGCGGTCCCCGTCACGGACGTCCAGCGGTTCACCGCACCGGGTGCCGAGGCGATCGCGATCAGTCGGGACGGGTTCACGGTCGGCAGGACGGCCTCCGGTGCACGGGTGTCGTCGATCGGGCCCGGGGGCGTGGACGTCGTCCGCCCGGTCGCCGGAACGGTCCCGACGGCGGGCGGCTTCGGCTCGCGACAGGTGGCCGGATGCGGCGCCTGCTCCACCAGCCACCAGGGACTCGACTTCGCCGCACCCACGGGGACCCCGGTCCTCGCGGCGATGACCGGCACCGTGGTGTCCGCCGGGGTGTTCGGCGGCTACGGCAACCAGATCCTGCTCCGGCACCCCGACGGCACCGAGACCCGCTACGGACACCTCTCGCAGATCGGCGTCCGCGTGGGACAGCCCGTCATCGCAGGGGAGCGCATCGGCGCAGTCGGGAGCACCGGCGTCTCGACGGGGTCCCACCTGCACTTCGAGGTCATCGTGCGCGGCGTTCCGCAGGACCCGGCGCCGTGGCTCGCCGCCAGGGGACTGCTCTGAGCACGGTCGAATCCCGAGCAGGGTCTGTTCTGCGCGTCGTCGTAGGGAACGCGCGTAACGTCCAGCGCGTCGTCGGGCGGGTGCCCGACCGGAACGGAGGACGCTCGTGCGGGTGACGGTACTGGGAACCGGGGCGATGGGGGCCGGCGTGGCAGGATCCCTGCTGCGCGAGGGACACGACGTGACGGTGTGGAACCGCAGCCACGACCGCGCAGCACCCCTCGGGGAACGCGGTGCGACGGTCGCCGACGACCCCGGCGCAGCGGTCGCCGAGGCGGAGGTCGTCCTGCTGACCCTGTTCGACACCGACGCGGTCGTGGACGTCCTCGAGCAGGCCGCTGGCGAGGCGCCGGCCGACGCGGTGTGGGTGCAGTGCTCGACCGTGGGTGTCGAGGGCACCGAGACGGTGGTCCAGATCGCGGCGAAGTACGGCATCACCCTCGTCGAGGCGATGATGCTCGGCACGAAGGCCCCGGCCGAGCAGGGCACGCTCACGATGCTCGCTGCGGGTCCCTCCGCGGTGCTGGACCGCATCGACCCGGTGCTCGACGCAATCGGTGCGAAGACCGTCCGTGCCGGTGAGCGGGTCGGTGAGGGGACCGCCCTCAAGCTCGCCGCGAACGCCTGGATCGCGTCCATCACGGCGGCGACGGGTCAGTCGCTCGCCGTGGCGAAAGGACTCGGCATCGACCCGGCGCTGTTCCTCGAGGCGATCGACGGATCGGCGAGCGACTCCCCGTACGCCCACACGAAGGGCGAGTCGATGCTCTCCGGGCAGTTCCCCGCGCAGTTCGCCCTCGACGGACTCCGGAAGGACATCGGCCTCATCACGGACGCGGCGCGTGCGAGCGGGGTGTCGACGACGCTCCTCGAGGCGCTCGGCCGGGTCTACGCGGACGCCAGCGCCGCCGGGCACGGCGACGACGACATCGCCGCGGTGGGCACGGCCTTCTAGCGCCGGCGTCGGAACCACTCGCGGACGCGGGAGCTCAGACGCCCCACCGTCTCGTCGTTGAGCGTGTTCGCCAGGTCGAAGGCCTCCCGCGCGGGGTCGCTGCCGTCCCGGATCCGGCGGAGTGCAGCCTCGGCCCGTGCGCGGGCGTCGAGTTCGGCGGCGGGCATGTCGTCCTCGGGCTCGTGGTGCCGGGTCGGCCGTGCCTCGCTCATGCCACCAGGCTACGCGCGGCGGTCTCCGAGGTCGGCGTCGGTCTCGCTGACGACCGAGGTCATCTCGTCGAGGAAGTCCGCGACGATCGCCGCTTCGTCCGAGGGCAGGCGCTCGGCGACCTCGGACACGCGGCCGTCGAGGTCGTGGATGACGCGCAGGGCCTGCCGCATCGCAGGGCCGGACGCGGTGAGGATCACGCCACGGCGGTCGTTCGGGTCCGGCTGACGCTCGACGTGGCCGCTGCGGACGAGTCGGTCGACCAGCGCCGACGTCGAGGCGGCGGTGATGCCGAGCCGGTCGGCGAGCTCCTTCGAGTTCACCGTGCGCCCGGTGGCCTCGGCGTCGAGGAGCGCCCGGAGCGCGAGCATCGCGTTCTCGCCGATGCCGAGTGCCTCGCGCGCTCGGCGCTGGGCGGCGCTCTCCGCGGTGCGGTAGCGCCGGAGTGCGTTCAGCAGGTCGACCGCATCGACGCGGGCCCCGTCGTCGTACCAGAAACCCGCCGCGTGTGTCGTCACCTCCGAAGTCATGGACACAATGGTAGACGATCTAGTTAGAACGTCTAGGGATCGTGGCCGTCGGCAGGACGCAACATCGGTGACGCGGCGCGGAAACACCGACGCAACGAGCGGTCAGTAGGTTCGCGGCATGCAGGAGCCGCGGTGCTGAGCCGACTCGCCGGGAGTGTGTTCCGGGTCGGGGCCGCGGTGGAGCGGGCCGACGTGCTCGCCCGGTTGCTCGACGTGTACCTGGCCAGGGCGGAGCCGGTGGCAGGTGCCGAGGAGCAGACCGTCTGCCGGGAGCTCCGCCGGGTCGCCGGTGCGGTCGTCCGTCCGGGGATCGTGCTCGACCGGGTCACGACGTTGGAGTCGCTGGCCCTGGATCGGCACGAACCGGCCTCCATCGCGACCGCCGTCGCCGTCGCCCGGGACGACGCCCGACGCGCGCGGGACGTGGTGTCCACCGAGCTCTGGGACTGCCTCAACGTCACGCGGTCCCGCATGCCGCGCAAGATCGCCGGCGGTCGCGAACACGAGTTCCTGGGGTGGGTCCGCGAGCGCAGTGCCCTGGCGATCGGGGTCGTCGAGGCCGATGCCAGTCGCGACGAGGTGTGGGAGTTCTTCACGCTCGGCCGCTCCCTGGCACGGTGCGCGGCCACGGCGAAGCTCCTGGCCTCCGACCTGCTCGTGCCCGAGTCGGCGTCCTCGTGGGGCACGGCACTCCGTGCGTGCGGCGCGGGGGAGGCCTTCCAGCGAGCGACCGGGTCCGGCGCTCCCGCGTCCGACGCCGCCGCGTTCCTGCTCCTCGACGACCGGAGTCCCCGGTCCGTGCTGTTCCTGACGCTCCGTGCCGAGGAGTGCCTGGAGGACGTCGCCCCCGCGGTGGTCACCGAGGCGCTCGACGACCTGCGCGGTGCGCGGCGTGCGCTGCAGGCCCTGGCCCCGGCGGAGGCGATCGATGCGGCGCGGGCGGCCGGTCGACGGCTCGCCGAGGTCGCGGACCGTGTCGCCGGGGCCCTCGACGCCCGGGTCTTCGCCGCCGCCGGACCGACCCGCTGACGCGCCCGCTCCCGCTCGTCTTGACGACGACTGCGCACGCGCCCGCGCGCGCACCTGTCGTCACCGCGCGCACTTCGCGGGGAAGGGGTGGCAGGAGAAGGGCGGGGGCGGCAGGGAAGGGGACAGGGCTGCAGGCGGGGCGGGTGCGCGTCACACCCCGCTGGACCGCTGCGCGACCGCCTCGTCCCGCTCGATGTCACGGCGGACGGCGTCCCGTGACGCCGGGGTCCCGAGCACCGGGATCGAGTGCGTGAGGGCCATGTGCAGCCGGTTGTCGGCGTCGTAGCGCACGCGGTAGTGCTCGAAGCGGACGAGCCACACGAGCGCGATCCCGAGCGCGACGAACCCGGAGGCAGCGCCGACGCCGATCGCCCACCGGGGTCCCCAGGCATCGGCGACGGCCCCGACGATGGGCGCGCCGATCGGGGTTCCGCCGGCGAAGATCGCCATGTAGAGCGCCATCACCCGACCGCGCATCGCCGGCGCGGTCGTGGTCTGCACGAGGGCGTTCGCGGTCGTCATGAACGTCAGGGACGCCAGGCCGACGAAGACGAGCACGACGGCGAACGACCAGTAGGTCGGCGCGAACGCCGCGGCGGTGCACGCCAGGCCGAAGCCCGCACTCGCGATGACGAGCAGGCGCATGCGTGGACGGTCTCTGCGGGCGGAGAGGAGCGCGCCGAGCACCGAGCCGATCGCCATCACCGAGTTGAGCAGCCCGAACTCGCCCGCGCCCTTGTGGAACTCGACCCGCGCCATCGTCGAGGTGAAGATCGGGAAGTTCACGCCGAACGTGCCGACGACGAAGATCATGCAGAGCACGACGACGATGTCCGGCCGTTTCCGGACGTAGCGGACGCCGGCGAGGATCTGGCCCTTGCCGCGCTCGGCCTTCGGACGGTCCGCGAGCTGCTCGGGGTCCACGAACCGCAGCGCGAGGAGCACGGCCGCGAACGACGCCGCGTTGAGGACGAACACCCAGCCGGACCCGATCGCGGCGATGAGCACGCCCGCGACGGCCGGTCCGATGAGGCGGGCGGCGTTGAACGAGGCGGAGTTCAGCGCGACGGCGTTGGCGACGTGCTCGCCCGTCACGACGTCGGACACGAAGGCCTGACGTACCGGGGTGTCGAACGCGGCGACGATGCCGAGCGCGAGTGCGAACGCGTAGAGCCACAGCAGCGTGGCGGTGTGCGTGACGACCATGATGCCGAGCCCGAGGCCCAGCAGCGCCATCAGCGCCTGGGTCACCATGAGGGTGCGTCGGCGGTCGAAGCGGTCGGCGACGAGCCCGGTCCAGGGCAGCAGCACGAGCTGGGGGCCGAACTGCAGGGCCATCGTGGTGCCGACGGCGATCGCGTTGTTGTTCGTGAGCTGCGTCAGGACGATCCAGTCCTGCGCGGTCCGCTGCATCCAGGTGCCGACGTTCGACACCAGGGCACCCGCGAACCAGATGCGGTAGTTGCGTCCCGACAGGGACCGGAACATGGCCGTCACTGGTGGGCCAGCCTCCTCATGATCTCGGTGGCGTCGGCGAGGACGCGACGGTCGGCCGGGCTGAGCGCCGCGAGCCGCGGGGTGAGCCAGTCGTCACGACGACGACGGGTCTCGACGACGAAGTCCGCTCCGGCCGCCGTCGCGCCGATGAGCACCTTGCGGCGGTCGTCGCCGTGGCCGCCCTTCGACAGCAGACCGCGGTCGACGAGCGCGGCGACGGTCTTCGTCATCGACGGCGGCGTCACGCCCTCGTTCCGGCTCAGCTCGGCGAGCGTCATCGGGCCGTCGCGGTGGAGTCGGGCGAGCGCGGAGAACATCGCGTCGCTGACGCTCGTGTCCGCCTTCTGCGCGCGGAGCGTCCGGGACAGTCGGTTCACCGCGACGCGGAAGTCGGAGCTGAGGAGGGCGTGGGGCGCCGCGCGGGGGCGTTCAGCGAGGGGTTCGATCACGGACACGATCGTTAGCCTAGCAAATTAGTTCAGCGAACGAACTGGTTCGAGCGGGCCGGAAGCATGCAGGTGTATGGTTCTGGACTGTAGACAACAGGTGTTGCCGACGAGTCGAGTAGGAAGAAGCACAGACATGTCCGAGTTCGAGGGCAAGGTCGCCATCGTCACCGGTGGTGGCAGCGGGATCGGCGAGTCCATCGCGAAGGAGCTCGCCGCGGCGGGCGCATCGGTGGTGGTCACCGACGTGAAGCTCGACGCCGCACAGCGCGTCGTCGACGAGATCGCGCAGGCCGGCGGTACCGCGGCCGCGATCGACGCGAACTCCGCGGTGGCCGCGGACAACGAGAAGGCCGTGCAGTTCGCGGTCGACACGTACGGTGCGCTGCACCTCGCCGTGAACAACGCCGGCATCGGCGCCGCCCCGCAGCGGATCGGCGACTACGACGTGAGCGCGTGGGACCGCGTCCGTGCGGTGGACCTCGACGGCGTCTTCTACGGGCTCCGCTACGAGATCCCCGCGATCCTCGCCGCCGGCGGCGGCGCGATCGTCAACATGTCGTCGGTGCTCGGCTCGGTCGGCATCGCCCAGAACGCGGCGTACGTGGCGTCGAAGCACGCCCTCGTCGGCCTGACGAAGGTCGCCGCGCTCGAGTACACCGCGCAGGGCGTCCGCACGAACGCCGTCGGCCCCGGCTTCATCGACACGCCGCTGGTCCGGTCGTCCCTGTCCGCCGAGGAGCTCTCGGCCCTCGAGTCCCAGCACGCCAGCGGTCGACTCGGCACCGACGCCGAGGTCGCGGCGCTCGTGCTGTTCCTGCTGAGCGAGAAGGCGTCGTTCATCTCCGGCAGCTACCACCTGGTGGACGGCGGCTACTCCGCCCACTGATCCGGGGATCGGACTGGAGGCCCTGCTCACGTCGGCGACGTCGCGGAAGCGAGCAGGGCCTCCAGTGCGATCCGGTGGTGACGTGGTCCGGTCAGCGCACGATCGCGTCGTGGGGGAGCAGGGCGTGGACGCCCCAGGTGCGGTTCGCGACCTGTGTGACCCGCATGCTGACCGCGACGCTCGCCATGGCGAGCGCCTGGGCGCGGGTGACGTCGTGCAGGCCGGCGATCCAGTCGACCATCCGGTCGAGGGCCGTCATGGTCGCGGCGTTGAGGTCGGCGTCGAACCCGAACGTGATGCGTCCGGCCGGGGTGTCGGCGTGGATCCCCGCCACCGGCGCGGTGTCGAGGAGCGTCAGCGTCATCGTGGTCGTCATGCCGCACTCGACCGCGGTGCCGGACACCTCGCCGTCGCCCTGCGCAGCGTGGCCGTCGCCGACCGACAGCAGCGCGTCCGGAACGGTCACCGGGAGGTACAGCGTCGCTCCGGCGACGAGCTCGCGGCAGTCGACGTTGCCGCCGCCCACCGGACGCGGCGGGATCGTCGAGTGCTCGCCCGTCGTCTCCGGGGGCAGCCCGACCACACCGAGGAACGGCGCCGTGCGGACGCCGAGCCCCAGCTGGTTCCTGGCCGTGCCGGCGGTCGCGTCGATGTCCCACAGGAGCGGCCCGCGCGACGCCGGGTCGACGAGGTCGAGCGCCCGGGTGACCGGGGAGTCGACGCCGCCGGAGCCCGTGTACCCCCAGTCGTCCGGCACCAGGTCGTCGAAGCGGACCGCGAGCACCTGTCCGGGACGGGCTCCCGTCACCGCGATCGGACCGACCAGGCAGTGGCCGCGACGGGACGCGATGAGGGTCGGGGCCTCTGCGCCCGGTTCGGCGAGCCGTTCGGTGTAGCCGGCGGCGTTCAGGGAGTGCACCGTCACGGTGTCGCCGGGGTCCACGCGGAGCACGGGCGTGCGCTCCGCGTCGAACACGTCGGCGGCGGTGGCGAGCGAGGCGTCGATGCGGTGTGCGGTCATCGTCCGATCCTCGCAGCCGGACGCCCGGTTCAGTGGAACTGGGGGATGGTCAGCCAGATCCCGTACAGCACCGCGGCGGCGCAGAGGGCGAAGCAGAGCACCGCGCCCGCCGTCGCCCCGGCGGGGGTGCGGCCGGAGCGGGGCGTCTCCTCCGCGTACTCGGTGCGCTCGCCGGCGGCGTCCACCGGCTGCCCGGTGCCGAGCAGGCGCAGACCGATCGTGTAGAGCAGCACCACGCCCACCGCGGACACGAAGCCCACGCCGGCGACCGTGGCGATCGCGCCGAAGTCGATGTCCATCGTCGTCCCCGTTCAGTTCTTCGCGGCCGCCACGGGCTCGCGCTCCGTGTCGGCGTCGTGGATGTCCGCTGCCGAGACCGGCTTGCGCTTGGCGAGGGCGTAGAAGGTGAGCCCGGCGGCGAGGGCCATGACCGCGACGAGGACGAGCCCGATCACCGAGGTCGAGGCGAGCCAGGTGGCCAGCCCGCCGACGAGCGCGGCGGCGGGGAGCGTGATCACCCAGGCGATGACGATCCGACCGACGACGCCCCAGTGCACGTCCGCGAGCTTCTTGCCGAGGCCGGAGCCGACGACCGAGCCGCTCGTGACGTGGGTGGTCGAGAGCGCGAAGCCGAGGTGGGAGGACACCAGGATCGTCGCGGCCGAACTGGTCTCCGCCGCGAACCCCTGGGGGGACTGCACGTCGGAGATCTTCTTGCCGACGGTCTGCATGATGCGCCAGCCACCCACGTAGGTCCCGAGACCGATCGCCAGCCCGCACGCCAGGATCACCCAGAGCTCGGGGCCGGTGCCGGCGTCCTGGTAGTTCGCGGCGATCAGGGTCAGCGTGATGACGCCCATCGTCTTCTGCGCGTCGTTCGTGCCGTGCGCGAGGGACACCAGCGAGGCCGAGATGGTCTGACCGTGTCGGAAGCCCGTCGCCGCACCGTGCGTCGTGGCGTTCTTCGTGATCGTGTACGCCAGGTACGTCGCGACCAGGGCGATGACCCCGGCGATGACGGGGGAGAGCAGCGCCGGCAGCACGACCTTCGACACGACGGTGCCCCAGTCGACCGAGTTCAGCCCCGCGCCGATGATGGAGGCGCCGATGAGGCCGCCGAACAGCGCGTGCGTGGAGGACGACGGCAGCCCGAAGTACCAGGTGGCGAGGTTCCAGAGCACGGCCCCGACGAGCCCCGCGAAGATCATCGTCGGCGAGATGTGGATGCCGTCCTGCCCCTCGCGGATGATGCCCTGCGAGACGGTCTTGGCGACCTCGGTGGACAGGAACGCGCCGACGATGTTGAGCACGGCGGAGATGAGCACGGCGGTCCGGGGCTTGAGTGCCCCCGTGGCGACCGACGTGGCCATGGCGTTGGCGGTGTCGTGGAACCCGTTCGTGAAGTCGAACACGAGGGCCACCACGATCACGAGCACGACGATGACGAGGACGTCCATGGCCGCGACGCTAGGCCGGAGCGCGACCGGCCGCGTGAACGGCGGGTGAACAGGTACGCCGGTCTGCGAGGATCGACCCGTGCCCACGTTCTCAGCTGCCCGCGGTGACTCCTCGTTCGTCGACGCGCACGGGGTGGAGATCGTCTACTCGACCTGGCGTGCCGGCCGGCCGAAGGGGGTCGTCCAGCTCGCCCACGGCGTCGGCGAGCACGCGCTGCGCTACGACCGCCTCGCGCAGGACCTCGTCCGCGCTGGGTGGACCGTCGTCGCGAACGACCACCGCGGGCACGGACGGACCGGCCTCGGACAGTGGGGCGGCGACCACGCGAAGCTCGGCCGGCTCGGCGTCGGCGGGCTCCGGGCAGCGATCGCCGCCGTCGAGCAGATGACCGCCGTGGCCCGCCGGGAGACCCCAGGCGTCCCGCTCGTGCTCCTCGGACACTCGTGGGGGTCGCTCATGGCGCAGCACATCGTGAACACCTCGAGCGAGGCCTACGACGGTGTCGTGCTCTCCGCCACCGCCTACCGCCTGCCGGGGCTGATGAACGGCGGCGACCTCAACAAACGGCACGCCGCGCTCGGGACGACCCGGTTCGAGTGGCTCAGCCGCGACCCGGCGGTGGTCGCCGCGTTCGACGCCGACCCGCTCACGGTCGACGCCGCCGTGATGGCGCTGTTCGGCATCCCGGACACGCTGCGGCTGCTCGGCGTCCCGCGTCGGCAGATCCCGCACGACCTGCCCGTGCTGCTGCAGGTCGGGTCGGACGACAGCCTCGGTGGGCCACGGTCCGTCGAGCGGCTCGCGCGTGCGTACCGCCGACGCGGCGGCCTGACGGACGTGACCGTCCAGGTCTACGAGGGGGCGCGGCACGAGATCTACAACGAGACGAACCGCGACGAGGTGGTGGCGGACCTGGTGGCGTGGCTGGAGCACGTCGGCTCCCGCGCGTAGGCTCGCGGCGTGCACGGTGAGTACAAGGTCCCAGGTGGCAAGCTCGTCGTCGTCGACCTCGAGGTGGTCGACGACACCATCCAGGAGTTCCGGCTCGCCGGCGACTTCTTCCTCGAACCGGACGACGCCCTCCCGCTGATCGACCAGGCGGTGACCGGGCTGCCCGCGACCACGGACGCGGCCGGCATCGCCGCCGCCGTGCGTGCCGCGCTCCCCGAGGACGCCGTGCTGCTCGGCTTCACGCCGGAGTCCGTCGGCGTCGCCGTCCGCCGGGCGCTCTCACGGGCGTCGACGTGGCAGGAGTACGACTGGCAGATCGTGCACGAGGGGCCGATCAGCCCGAACGAGCACCTCGCGCTCGACCAGGTCCTCACCGAGGAGGTCGGTGCCGGTCGCCGTGGGCCGACGCTCCGCATCTGGGAGTGGGACCAGCCCGCGGTCGTCATCGGGTCGTTCCAGTCGTTGAAGAACGAGGTCGACCCGGACGGTGCCGCGAAGTACGGCGTGCAGGTGGTGCGGCGCATCTCCGGCGGCGGTGCGATGTTCATGGACGCCGGCGCGATCATCTCGTACTCGCTCTACGTCCCGACCGACCTCGTGCAGGGGATGACGTTCGCGGACTCCTACGCGTACCTCGACGAGTGGGTGATCGAGGCGCTGAAGTCCCTCGGGATCGACGCGTACTACCAGCCGCTCAACGACATCACCTCGACGAAGGGCAAGATCGGCGGGGCCGCGCAGAAGCGCCTCGGTACCGGTGCGCTGCTCCACCACGCCACCATGAGCTACGACATGGACGGCGAGAAGATGGTCGAGGTCCTGCGCATCGGGCGCGAGAAGATGAGCGACAAGGGGACGACGTCGGCCGCCAAGCGGGTCGACCCGCTGCGGTCGCAGACCGGGCTCTCGCGGGCGGCGATCATCGAGTCGCTGATCGGGACGTTCACGAAGCTGTACGGGGCGACCCCCGGGACGATCACGGACGCCGAACGGCAGCGGGCGCAGGAGCTCGTCGCGTCGAAGTTCGCGACGAAGGAGTGGCTCGAGCGGGTGCCCTGACGGGCTGCTCGCTCGCCGGCTGCGTGGTCGGCGGCCGGGCCGTGGTGGGGGCTGTGGGGATCCCGGCGTGCGTGGTCGGCGTCCGGGCCATTGAGGGCGCCGCGGGGATCCCGGCGTGCGTGGTCGGCGGCCGGGCCATTGAGGGCGCCGCGGGGATCCCAGCGTGCGTGGTCGGCGGCCGGGAGAGGGGGGATCCCGGCCGCCGCTCCTCGAGTGTGGACGTCATCCCCAAGAACGAGGCGTGTGGATCATGAGAATCCTCCGCGCGGCTGATCCGGCGCCTCGGACCGCCACGTAGCCTCGCTTGCGTGAACTGGTTGATCCTGCTGGGGGCGGTGGCCGCTGCGGTCGTCGTGACGTGGATCGCCGATCGCCTGGGGTGGATCGACCTGTCGAACAAGTCGACCAGCAGCGGGGGATCCGGTGGCGTCGTCTCGATGATGGACGAGGTGTTCGCGCCGACGCGCCACGAGACCCAGGCCGAGTACGAGCGACAGGCCCGGCTGCCGCGCGAGGCGCCGACACCCGCCGACGACGACCACGACCTGCTGAGCGGGACGGTCCTCATCAAGGTGCCGACCGTCCGGTCCTCCTCAGCCGGGCGCCACGAGGCGCGTCCGGGGACGCACGACCGCTCGTACTGAGCCGTCGTCGGCCGCACAGGGGGCCAGCACGGGGGTCGGGCTCAGCGCGTCGTGAGCTCCTGGTAGTCCGGGTGCCGTTCGATCCACGCGGCGACGTAGCTGCACTGCGGCACGACGCGGCGGGACGACTCCGAGCGGACGTCGTCGAGGGCGTGCTGAACGAGGACCGAGGCGTGACCGCCGCCGCGGTGCGCCGGGTCGACCTCGGTGTGCACGAAGCGGATCTCGTCGTCGTCGGTCTCGTAGGCGGCGAACCCGATCACGTCGCCGTCCTCGACGAGGGAGTACTGCTGCTGATCGGTGTCGTTGCGGACTTCCAGTGCCATGGCGGCGACCCTACGCCCCGCCGCCGGACACGGGCTGGAGCGGCCGATGCCGCTGGTGCCGTCGGCGATCGTTCCGTCCCGGAGGCCTGCGGCGCGCCGAACGCCCGAACGGGGGACACCAGGTGAGGCCGGATCGCACTACTGTCACTCCGTGCACGACCAGACCCCGCCCCTGCGCTTCCGGACCCCGCCAGGCTGGCCCACCCCGTCACCGGAGTGGACGGAACTGTTCCAGGGTGCCGAGCCCGCTCCCGGCTGGAGCCCGGCTGCCGACGTCCCGCCGGCGCCCTCGGGCTGGCCGTTCTGGCGCCCGACCCGCGCCCTGCGGCGTCGTGTGCCGCGGTCCTCTCTGGTCCTGCTCGTCGTCGGAGCTGCCCTCGCGATCGTCTCCTTCGCCGGCGTCGCCGTGCTCTGGACGGTCGACGGCCCGGCGGCGCTCGCACTGGCCCCGATGGTCGCCGGCATCGCGCTCTGGATCGTCGGCGCGAACCGGTACCGGGACGGGATCGTCGCCGCGTGGGACGACGTCCGGTCGTGGTCCGCAGCACGTCGCGCCGAGCAGCGTCCGGAGGACCCCGCCGCGTGGGACGCCGCCGCGTGGTCGGTGCCGGACGCTCGTCCCTTCGAGGAGGGCCCGCCGTCGCGGATCGTCGCAGTCGTCAACCACGCCCTCGTCGTGTCCACCGCCGTGGTCGCGACGCTGGTGCTCGTCGCCGGAGCCACCATCGCCGCGCAGCCGGCCGTCGACGTCGTCGCGCAGGCCGTCGGCGACGGGTCCGCCCTGGCCGACGACAGCCCGCAGCCCGAGTGGTCCTCGGACGACGGCAGCATCCAGACGTACTGGCTCGCGGCCGACGACGAGTGGGAGGCGACGTGCGACATGACGCCGGGCGACTCGAACTGCGACGCGTACGAGATCGACAGCGACACGAGCTGCACGGCGATCGTCACGGTCGGGTTCTTCGCCTCGGCGGACGACGACCAGCCGAGTCGCGTGGAGGAGCGGGCGGTGTCGCTCACCGAGGGCATCCCGCTCGTCCTGGTCGAGAACTACGACGAGGAGATCTCCGGGATCGGTGACGTCTCGTGTGCGACCGGGAGCGACGCGAGCGGGGACCGCGTGACCGCGACCCAGGAAGCCGACGACCACGTCGCCGACGCCGACACCCCGGCCGGCTGCGACGAGGAGGACTGCGTCGCGTTCGCCGTCACGCCGAGCGCGGACTGCGACGCGGCGACCGTCCAGTTCGAGGTCGACGCCGCGATCGGCTCGGTGACGGCGCCGCACGACCTCGCCGTGGTGACCCCGCTCGACGCGGGGAAGGCGACCGACGTGTTCGTCGGCGGCACCGACCGAGCGTCCGACGTGCTGCCGGGGCAGGTCACCTGCCGGGCGTCGTCCGACGGCAACGGCGACGCGCAGGACTCCTGAGGCCATGCGCGACCGACACCCCGCTCGACCCGTGCGGTTCCGTCCGCCTCCCGGATGGCCGACGCCGTCACCGGCGTGGGTGGAACGCCACCACCTGCTCGAGCCGGCGGTGGGCTGGGTACCGGCCCCGGGCCTCCCGTCCGCACCCTCGGGCTGGCGCTTCTGGGACGTGGACCGACGTGCGCTCACGGGAGACCCGCGCAGTCGCGTCCTCCTCTGGTCCGGGCTGGTGCTCGTGGCCGTCGGGCTCGCTGCGGTCGTCCTCAGCGTGCTGAGCTCGCGGCTCGGCGGCCTCGCCGCGTTCGGGCTGGTACCGGTCGTTGGTGGGGCTGCGCTCGCGGTGACGAGCAGCGTCCGTCGAGCCGCCGACCGGGAGGCCGTGGTGCGGCGGATCGCCGACCTCGCGCAGTCGTCGCGAGCCGTGGAGCCGGCGGAGGCCTGGGGCGTTCCGGACGCGCGGCCGTTCGTCGCTGCCGACGGCGCCCGGCCGACGTCGCCGGGACGTCGTCGCGATCGCGCCGTGGTCGCCGCCACGGCCTCGGTCGCAGTGCTCGCCACGGTCGTCGGTGCGTCGTTCGCCGTGGTGCCGCTCGTCCAGGCGGTCAGCGGCGGGACCGGCAGCATCGTTGCCGGTCGTCCCCGGGCCGACGCTCCTCCGCCAGCGCCCACGGTCCCCAGCACACCGGCGCCGGCCCCCACCGCACGACCGGCACCGTCGAGCATCCCGGTGGCCGGTACGCCGGAGCAGGGGACGGCGCTCGAGGCCGACTGCGCGGTCGCGGCCGGTCGCGACGGCGCTCCGCGGTGTTGGGCGTGGACGATCACCGCGCCGGCCGCGTGTGAGGCCGCGATCACGGTGCACTTCGGTCCCGACCAGGCGTCGCCCGCGACCCGGACCATGCGTCGCTTCGTGTCGCTCTCGCCGGGTGTGCCGCTGTCCCTGGTGCTCCGGGGCGCCGAGGCGACCGCCACGATCGACCACCCCGCGTGCGTGGCGGCCGGAGCGGCTCCGTACCCGATCTGGACCGGCGACTCCGGCGCCGAGCTGCCCGACGCGGACTTCCCGAAGGGCTGCGACGACTGGGGCTGCGAGGGGCTGGTCTTCGACGCCCTGTCGTCGTGCCCGGCGGCCACGATCGAGGTGCACGTGGACGACGCCGCCGCGGACCGGCTCTCGCGGGACTACGCCGTGGTCCAGGCCGTGGTGTCCAGCTCGAGCACGTCCCACAACGAGGTGTTCGTGCCCGCGGTGGACGGTCGGGAGCCGGCGGACGTGTCCGTGGCCTCGGTGACCTGCGAGGACTGAGCGCACCGGTACGCGAGGATGAGTGGGTGAGCAGGGACGATGACGGCCAGCGACCCGACCGGGGTGCACGCGACGTCGGTCGGGGCCCCGACCGGGTCGTCCTCGGGGACAACCTCGACGTGCTCGCCACCCTGGCGGACGGCTCGTTCACGGTCGTGTACCTCGACCCGCCGTTCAACACCGGGCGGTACCAGCGGCGGCACGCCTCCTCGGCGGTGCCGAGTGTCGGCGGACCGGTGACCGGGTTCCGCGGTCGCACCTACGAGCGCGTGCGTGGTGACCTCATGCGCTTCGACGACCGGTTCGAGGACTACTGGACCTTCCTCGAGCCCCGGCTGCTCGAGGCGTGGCGGGTCCTCGCGCAGGACGGCACGCTGTACCTGCACCTGGACTACCGCGAGGCGCACTACGCGAAGGTCCTGCTCGACGCCGTGTTCGGGCGGGACTGCTTCCTCAACGAGATCATCTGGGCGTACGACTACGGTGCGAAGTCCCGCTCCCGGTGGCCCACGAAGCACGACACGATCCTCGTCTACGTGAAGGACCCCGACCGGTACCACTTCGACTCGTCGGCGGTCGATCGGGAGCCCTACATGGCGCCGGGGCTCGTCACGCCGGAGAAGCGGGAGCGTGGGAAGCTGCCCACCGACGTCTGGTGGCACACGATCGTGTCGCCGACCGGCCGGGAGAAGACCGGCTACCCGACGCAGAAGCCCGAGGGCGTGGTGCGGCGGATGGTGCAGGCGTCGTCCCGCGAGGGGGACTGGGTCCTCGACTGCTTCGCCGGCAGCGGGACGACGGGGGCGGTTGCTGCTGCCCTCGGACGGCGCTTCGTGCTCGTGGACGACAGCCCGACGGCGGTCGAGGTGATGCGGAAGCGACTGCCCGGTGCGGCGTTCGAGGTCGCCGGGGGCGCGTCGGCCTGACGCGAGGGCTCGGTCGGGGTGCCGGCCGAGCGCGGTTCGGGGCCGGTCGGGGACGCCTGCCGAGCGCGGTTCGGCTCGGCCGCAGCGACACCGTTGATGTCGTACGACGTCGACGGTGTCGTCTGTTGCGCGTGCAACTGGTCGATGGCCTCGGAAACGACGAAGTCGCTGTCGTGCGACAGCGACTTCGTCGTTCTGCGTCGACCGGTCCCGGGGCTTCGAGGATCGGGGAACGGGCGACCGGGGCTCCTACTCCGCGGAGTGCCGCCCGTGCGGGTGCGGCGCGGACTGGGCCTGGCCCGGGTTGCCCTGCGCAGCGTCCGCCTGACCTGCCTCGGACTTGCCCGCGTCCGCCTGTCCTGCATCGGCCCGGGGCTCGACCGGGGCGGCGTGGGCCGCGTGCCGGGTCCGGAGTGCTCCCGTGGTGGTCGGCGGCTCGTCCACCGGGGCCGCGGCCGAGTGCGCACCGTGCGTCGGCGCGTCCGGGAGCGGCGCACGGGTGTCGGCGGACGACACGTCCTCCGGCAGGACCGAGACGTCGGGGGAGCCGACCCCGCGTGCGGAGCGGGGCTGTGCCGGGAAGTCCGACGAGCCTCCGCTCCGGGCGGAGCGCGGCTGCGCAGGCACGTCCGGCGACTCCGGCACCGTCACTGAGCGGGGCTGCGCGGCGACGTCGGGCGAGGTCGGCACGACGTTCATCGAGCCGGTGTCGGGCGAGACGAGCGAGCCGGTGTTCGCGGCCGCGCCCTGCGCGTCGACGGTCAGGCGGTCGTGGTCGCCGTCGCCCTTGCCGGCCGCGGCGGCACGGGCCGTGTCGGCCTGCTCCTGGAGCGCCGACGTCTTGCGGAGCGGCGGCACCCGGAAGAACCAGGTCAGGACGAACGCGATGAGGATCACGCCGAGCCCGACGTAGTACACGGTCACGGCCGAGCCGCTGAACCCGACGAGGAACGGCCGGGTGAGGCGCTTGTCGGCGCCGTTGAGGAACGAGGTGTCACTCGTCGCGGACGCCGAGGACGAGTCCGCCTTCGAGTCGCCCTTCTTCAGCTGCTTGATCAGCGTCGGAGCGACCGAGTCCACGACGTTCTTCCGCTGGGAGGCGTTGGAGTAGTCGACCTGGAGCGTGCCGTCCACAACGTCGGCCTTCGCTTTCGACGCGGCGGTCTCGAGTGCCTGCTGCTCGGCGTTCGGCTTCGCGGCGGCGACCTGCGCATCGATGACCGACTGCGCCTGGGCCGAGGGCACCTGGCCGGCGGCGACCTGCTGCTGCACGGCTGCCGTGACCTGCTGGGTGACGGCGGAGTCGGCCGCCTCCTTCGCCTGCACGGCGCCCTGGTTCAGGCCGTCCTGCACCTTCTGCTTCACCGGGCCGACGATGGGCGACCAGATCTGGTCCATGACGCCCTTGTTGTCCTTGGCGTTCGCCACGGACGGCGTCAGTGCGGCGTTCAGCGCGCTCGTCAGGTCCGACTTGTTCTGCATCGCCGTCGTGATGTTCGTCGGCATCAGCGTGAAGAGCACCGACAGCAGCACCGCGGTGCCCATGGTGCCGCCGATCTGGCGGAAGAACGTCGCTGCGCTGGTCGCGACACCGATGTCCCGCGGGCTCACCGAGTTCTGGGCCGCGAGGGTGAGGGTCTGCATGAGCTGACCCAGACCGAGCCCGATGCCGAACATGCCGAGCATGAGGAACCAGAGCGGGCTGTCCGCCGTGAGGAACGTCAGGACGGTGAACCCGAGCGCCGTGAACGCCGTTCCGGTGACCGGGAAGACCTGGTAGTTGCCGGTGCGGGAGATGATCTGACCCGAGGCGATCGAGGCGATCATCAGGCCGAGCACCATCGGCAGCATCGCGAAGCCGGACTCGGTCGGCGTGACGCCCTTCACGATCTGCAGGTACAGCGGGATGGTCAGCATCGCGCCGAACATGCCGAAGCCGACGAGCACGGAGAGCACGGCCGCCATGGAGAAGACGCGCGAGCCGAAGAGCTTCAGCGGCAGGATCGCGTCGTCCTTCATGGCGCGCTCGACGATGATGAACGCGACGAGTCCGACCGCGCCGGTGACGTAGCAGGCGATCGACCGCGGGGAGTCCCAACCCCAGGTGCGGCCCTGCTCGGCGACGAGGAGCAGCGGGACGAGCGTGACGATGACGAGCGCGGCGCCCCACCAGTCGATGCGGGGCTTCGACTTGCGCTCGCCGACCTTCGGCAGGTGCAGGAACGTCAGCACCATGATCAGCGCGATGATGCCGATCGGGACGTTGATCAGGAACACCCAGCGCCAGCCGGCGATGAACACGATCTCGTTCGCACCGGCGAAGACGCCGCCCACGAGCGGGCCGATGACGCTGGAGATGCCGAAGACGGCGAGGAAGTAGCCCTGGTACTTGGCGCGCTCACGCGGGGCGAGCATGTCGCCCATGATGGCCAGCGGCAGCGACATCAGACCACCGGCGCCGAGGCCCTGCAGGGCACGGAACCCGGCGAGCATGAGCATCGAGGTCGAGAACGACGCGGCGAACGACCCGACGATGAAGATGCCGATCGCGGTGAGGAACAGCGGCCGGCGTCCGAAGATGTCGGAGAGCTTGCCGTAGATCGGGGTGGTGATCGTCGAGGCGATCAGGTAGCCCGTCGTCACCCACGCCTGCTGGTCGAGGCCGTGCAGGTCGTCGCCGATGGTGCGGATCGCGGTGCCGACGATCGTCTGGTCGAGGGCGCCGAGGAACATACCGGCCATCAGGCCGTAGATCACCAGCAGGATCTGCCGGTGGTTCATCACGACGTTCGAGGTCGTGGTGGGTCCCGCGGGTGCGGTCGCCGTCTGGGTCATGTGCAGGGTCTCCCGGTACCGATGCGCTGTCGATCAGAATTTTGCGCTGTCTGCAAAGTTACATCTGCCGCAAGGTGTGTCGTCACGCCAGGGCCGCTTCCTGTGTGGATCAGCAGCAATGCGCGGGACGAACGTGGAGGTCGCACCGAGGTGCGCTCGACGGCATCACGGTACGCCGGACCCCCGTCACCGGTCCGCAGCTGACGGAGCGCACGGTGCAGCGGCACAGCGCCGAACCTCAGACGGCTCCCGCCTCCTCGAGGGCAGCTCGGAGCCGTTCGTCCATCAGGAGCCGCAGCGCCCCGCCGTCGCCGTCGAAGTCGGAGACGACGCTCACCTCGCCACTGCGCCAGAAGAGCAGGTGCGGCGACAGCACACCACCGGGGTGCGTCGCGTGTTCCAGCATGTGGACGAAGGCACCTGCCATCGTCCGGATGGCGGCGATGCTCTCGGGGCCGACGATCGGCACGGCCAGCAGCAGGTGTCGGTTCGGGACCGCGAACACGATCCCGTGGGGCACGGGCCCGAAGAGGGCCGGCATGTTGGCCGCCTTCGACGCGGTGAAGAGGGAGTCTCCCTCGACGACGTGCATCCCCGGTGCCATCTCGGTGTGGGCGTCGATCGGTTCGTCGTCCGTGCGGAGCTGCCCGATCGCGAAGAGCTCGTCGACGCCGAGTGCCAGCTTCGGGATCGTCGAGGCCGACAGCGTCACCACGGTGGTCGGGTTGTCCACGCAGAGACCGAGGACGAGCCCCGGTGCGAACGGGCGCGCGTAGGACAGGTCGGGCATCTCGCCCGCCACCGACTCGACCATGAGGCGCAGACGGATCCGGTCGCGCAGTGCATCGGCACTGAGGTCCTCGGCATCGGGCTCGCGCTCCGCTCGGAGCATCCGGTCGAAGTGCGCGGCCACGATCGCGTCCCGACGCCGGGGACGCTCGTCGCGGACCTGCTCGGCGAGGTTGCCGAGCAGGTACACCTGGCCGCTCGCTGCGACGAGGCGGACGCTCCCCAGGTCGTCGGCGTCCCCGTCGATCCGGGTCTCGACGCCGAGCTCGGCGAGGGTGCGGTGGGCGAGTTCGACGAGCGACGGCGCATTGCCGTCGCCCTTCCCCCGGCCGAACCACCCCAACCGTCAGGCGCCCAGTGCGGCGTCGACGATCTCCTTCGCCTCGCGCTGCACCTGCTCCAGGTGCTCCTGCGAGACGAAGCTCTCGGCGTAGATCTTGTAGACGTCCTCGGTGCCGGAGGGGCGGGCGGCGAACCACGCCCGGTCGGTGACGACCTTGACGCCGCCGACGGCCGCGTCGTTGCCGGGGGCCTTCGACAGCTTCGCCGTGATCGGGTCACCGGCGAGCGTGTCGGCGGTGATGGCGTCGCCGTCGAGCTTCGACAGGCGGGCCTTCTGCTCCTTGCTCGCCGCCGCGTCGACGCGCTGGTAGACGGGGGCGCCGAAGCGCTCGGTCAGCTCGGCGTACAGCTGCGACGGGGTCTTGCCGGTGACGGCGACGATCTCCGAGGCCAGGAGCGCGAGGATGATGCCGTCCTTGTCGGTCGTCCACGCCGTGCCGTCCGTGCGGAGGAACGACGCACCGGCCGACTCCTCGCCGCCGAACGCGACCGAGCCGTCGATCAGTCCGGGGACGAACCACTTGAAGCCGACCGGGACCTCCCACAGGCGGCGGCCGAGCGACTTCGCGACGCGGTCGATGATGCTCGACGACACCAGGGTCTTGCCGATCGCGGCGTCCTCGCGCCACGCCGGTCGGTGCGCGTAGAGGTACTCGATCGCGACGGCGAGGTAGTGGTTCGGGTTCATCAGGCCGCCGTCCGGCGTCACGATGCCGTGCCGGTCGGAGTCCGCGTCGTTGCCGGTCAGGACGTCGAACTCGTCCTTGTGGGCGAGCACCGAGGCCATCGCGGACGGGCTCGACGGGTCCATCCGGATCTTGCCGTCCCAGTCGAGCGTCATGAACGACCAGGTCGGGTCGACGTCGGGGTTCACGACGGTCAGGTCGAGACCGTAGTGGTCACGGATGAGGTTCCAGTACGGCAGGGACGCGCCGCCGAGCGGGTCGGCGCCGATCTTCACGCCGGCGCGCTTGATCGCGTCGATGTCGATGATGTTCTCGAGGTCCGCGACGTAGGTGTGCAGGAAGTCGTAGCGGTCCGGGGTGGCGTGCTCGGTGCGCTGGACCTCGGCGTTGCCGCCCTCGATGATCGCGTTCGCGCGGTTCGCGATCCACGACGTCGCGTCGCTGTCCGCGGGGCCGCCGTGCGGGGGGTTGTACTTGAACCCGCCGTCGCGGGGCGGGTTGTGGCTCGGCGTGATGACGATGCCGTCGGCGGTGTCCGGGTTGCCGGCACGGTTGTAGCGGATGATCGCGTGGCTGAGCGCCGGGGTGGGGACGTAGCCGTTGTCGCTGTCCGCGAGGACGTGCACCCCGTTCGCGGCGAGGACCTCGAGCGCGGTGCGCTCGGCGGGGCCGGAGAGTGCGTGGGTGTCGCGACCGATGAAGAGCGGGCCGTCGGTGCCCTGCTCCGTGCGGTACTCGACGATCGCCTGCGTGATGGCGGCGATGTGTGTGTCGTTGAACGCGGTGTCGAGCGAGGACCCGCGGTGCCCGGAGGTGCCGAACACCACCTTCTGCTCGGGGATCGAGACGTCCGGGACCCGGTCGTAGTAGGCGGCGATCAGTGCGTCGAGGTCGACGAGGTCGTCTGCGGTCGCTGGGGTGCCGGCGCGGTCGTTCATGTACCCATCCTGGCATCGCCCGGTCCGTGGCGCTCAGCTGGGGCCGCCCGGACAGGAGCGAGCGCGTCCGTGGCGCTCAGCTGGAGGCGCCCGGACACGAGCGAGCGGCCACCTGGCCCGGGTGGAAGGGGGGAACCCGGGACGAGCGGCCGCTCGCGGTCTGGGGGTGCTCGGCGTGCCCGAGCACCGCGTCACGCCGTGCGGAACGACCCGGTCGCGGTCCGGAACGAACCGGTGACGGTCCGGTTGGACGCCGTCGACGTGCCGGGGCGTGCGGACTGCGTGTCCACGAACCGGCCGAGTCGGCTGCCCGTCGGCACGCCGGTGTAGGTGCCGATCGTGTGGGCGGTGCGTGCGGTGGTGCCCGTGTAGGTGCCGAGCTCGTCGCGCTCGCCGAGCCCGGACACGAAGCTGCCGCCGAACGGGGAGGTGCTGTTCGTCATGGTGGTCTCCTCGATGTGTGGTCCGCAGCATCGAGAACCGCCTGGTCGACGGCCCTGACGCCGTCGGCTTGCACGGTCCACTGTACGCCCTTGTCTTGCACAATGCAAAAGAAGGGCGCGAGGGCACCGCTCAGGCGATGAGCTCGCAGAAGTTGCGGCCCTCGGCCGTCCAGCTCTGGCGGGCGACGAGCCCCGCCGCGGCGGCGTGCCCGTGCAGCGCGTCGAGGCCGACCTCGGCCCACGGGAACTCGGCGCTCTCGTGCCCGTCGGCGTCCATCACGCGGGCGCGGTAGGTCCGGTCGGCGGTCGCGTCCGCGTGGGTCTCGACGACGACGCGGCCACCGGCCCTGACGATGTCGCGGCACCGTGCGAGCAGTGCCGCCGGGTCGCCACCGATGCCGATGTTGCCGTCGAGCACGAGTGCGGTGTCCCAGCGGCCTTCGTCGGGAACCGCCTCGAACACGGATCCCTGGATCGCCCGTCCGCCGGAGCGCTGCGCGATGGCGACCGCCTCGGCGGAGACGTCGACCCCGAGGGCCGGGATGCCGAGCGTGCGTGCGGCGACGAGCATGCGCCCGGGGCCGCAGCCGATGTCGATCACGGGGCCGTCGACGTCGTCGAGCAGGGAACGGTCGACACGGTCGGCGGCGGCACTCCACCGGCCGACGTCCATCGTCACGACGACGTCGGGGCGAGCGGGGTCCGTCAGCCGCAGGCGACCGTCGGTGCGGAGCGCGCGGGCGTACGGCTCGTCACCGCCGGTGCCGAACGTGACGGGGGTCTGGGTGACGTCGGTCATCGGGTGCCTCCGGCGGTCAGGGCGTCCTCCGCGTGCAGGGCCGCGGCGAACGCGGAGTCAGGTGCTGTGGTCGCGACACGGAGCGCGTCGTCGATCTCGTCGACGTCGAGCAGCTCCGCGAGCATGCCCACGTCGAGTCCGGCGGTCCGCAGCCGTTCCAGCTGCACCGCCCCGGTGTCGTCCTGCGACATGGGGACGCCGCGCAGCAGGTCGCCGTCGGGGTCGCGGAGGTACAGGGACCAGAAGCCGCCGTCCTCCGCTGGCCCGAACCACGCGTCCCGCTCGGGCTCGGCGAGGACCGGCGCGAGGTCGGACGACGACACCTGCGGGGTGTCCATGCCGACGAGCAGCGTCGGTCCGGACATCGTGTCGAACAGGAACCCGAGGCGCTCGTCGAGGCCGCCACCGGGCTGGTGGAGCACGGTGAAGCCCTCGGCTGCGGCCGGGGTCACGGTGCCGTCGAAGAAGAGCACGCGGCGCTCGACGGGGAGCGCTGCGACGGTACGCAGGGTGTCGTCGAGGCTGGCGCTCGCGACACGGGCGGCACCCTCGGCGGTGAGTGCCGGTGCCAGTCGGGTCTTCACCCGGCCTGGCAGGCACTCCTTCGCGATCACCACGACGGTGATCGGGGCCGTCTCGGTGGTGGTCACGAGTGCACCTCCTCGGTGGTCGCCGGAGCGGCGGTCGTCGTCGCGGTCGTGGCCGGACTGGAGGCCGTGGTCGCCGCCGCAACGTTCGCTGCGGTGGCGGGTGGGGCGGTGGGGCCGGCCGTGGGCCGGACCGCGGCGGGCGCGACGGCGCGGGTGGGAGCCTCCCGGCGGTACGCGCGGAGCAGGCGCGACATGTCCCGGATCGCGTTGACGGTGCCGCGGAGCGTGCCGGTGACCTTGCTGTCGCCGACCCGCTGCGCGTAGCCGATGTCGGACTCGTCGACGCGCCATCCGGCGGCGTGCGCTGCGAGGACCATCTCGAGCGGGTAGCCGCTCCTGCGGTCCTGCAGGTCCAGGGCGACGAGGTCCGCGCGACGCATCACGCGCATCGGGCCGAGGTCACGGAGGCGGTAGCCGGTCGCACGGTGCATGAGCACGGCGAGGACGCTGTTCGCGAAGCGGGCGTGCGGGGCCCACGCGCCCCGTGTCGTGGGGACGCGGCGGCCGAGCGCGAGGTCGACGGTGCCCTGCTCGACGCGGCGCACCAGCGCCGGCAGCTCGGCGGGGTCCATCGACGCGTCGGCGTCGCAGAACGCGACGTACTCGGCGGTGGCGGCGGCGACGCCGGCGGCGCAGGCGCTGCCGAAACCACGGCGCGGTTCGGTCACCACGAGGGCGCCGTGTGCGCGGGCGACGTCGGCGGAGCCGTCCGTCGAGCCGTTGTCGACGACGATCGCGCGGTAGCCCTCGGGGAGGCGGCCGATGACCGTCGGGAGGGCCTCGGCCTCGTCGAGGCAGGGGAGGATGACGTCGACCTTCATGCCGTCCATTCGGTGCGGACGGCCGTTGCGACTGGTGGACGTTGCCATGCGCACCAGCCAACCGACGGATTCCTGAGAGTGTTCAGGCTCGGTGACCGGCGTACCCCGTCAGGTCCACAGGTTGCCCCTCGAACTGGGTGCACCGCGCGAGGGGGTGCGCGCGAATCGGCTGGTGGGGGTGCGCCGGGGTCGTGTCCGTGTGTCGGCTGCTCGCGGCGGGGCCCGAGTGGTCGCGACTCCCTGCTCAGGTCTGCCGAGTGGTCACGTGTGGCGCTGCCGAGTGGTCGCGACTCCCCGCTCAGGTCTGCCGAGTGGTCACGATCCGTCGGGCCGGGGCGCGCCGAGCGACGGATCGTGACCACCCGGCGCTGCGCCCGCGGGATGTCGTGACCACTCGTGCGGGCCCGACGCGCCTCAGCGCACCGCGGCCCGGAGCGGCGCCGTCGCGAACTCGCGCATGCCCCGCTCGAAGTCGACCTCGGCACGCCAGCCGAGCTCGGCGGCGATCCGCTCCGACGAGGCCGTGACGTGCCGGACGTCGCCCAGGCGGTACTCACCCGTGACGACGGGCTCGAGCCCCGCCGTCCCGGCGATCGCCGCGGCCATGTCGCCGATCGTGTGCACCGTCCCCGACCCGACGTTGTAGGCGCGGAACGAGTCCGACGGCATCGTCTCGGTCGCACCGATCGAGGCGAGGTTGGCCCCGGCGACGTCGTCGACGTGCACGAAGTCGCGCCGCTGGGCACCGTCCTCGAAGACGCGGGGTGCCTCGCCGCGGGCGATCGCGCTGCGGAAGAGCGACGCCACGCCCGCGTACGGGGTGTTCGCGGGCATGCCCGGGCCGTACACGTTGTGGTAGCGGAGGGCGACCGCCCGACCACCGGTGGCACGCGCCCACGAGGACGCCAGGTGCTCCTGCGCGACCTTCGTCTGGGCGTAGACGTTCCGTGGGTCGAGGGCAGCGGACTCGTCGATGAGCCCGGGGACGAGCGGCTGCCCGTCCGGACCGATCGGGTCGAACCGACCGGCGTCGAGGTCCTCCCGGCGGCGCGCCGGTGGTCGAACGGGGTCCCCGGAGGCGGTGGCGTAAGCGCCCTCGCCGTAGACGACCATCGAGCTCGCGACGACGAGGCGTCCGATGCCCTCGCGGTCCATCGCCGCGAGGACGTGCGCGGTGCCGGCGTCGTTGCTCGAGACGTAGTCGGGGGCGTCCTGGAAGTCCACGCCGAGGCCGACCTTCGCCGCCTGGTGACAGACGACGTCGATCCCCTCGAGCGCGGCGTCGAGTGCGACCCGGTCGCGGACGTCGCCGTGCACGAACGTGATGCCGCGCTGCTCGAGCTCGGCGCGGACGGCGTCGGGGTCGCCGTGCACGTCGCTGCGGAGCGAGTCGAGCACGCGCACCTCGTGACCGTCGGCGAGGGCGCGGCGGACGATGGCGGAGCCGATGAAGCCGGCGCCGCCCGTGACGAGCAGGCGGGTCACCGGTCGGCTCCGGTGGTGCCGGCGCCGGTCCCGGTTCCGGTGTGGGCGTCGCCGCTGGTGCTGGTGCCGGTGCTGGTGCCGGTGTCAGTGCCTGCGTCGTCGCCTGCGTCCCGTCGGAGCACGCTCGCGCTCGCCTCGGCCGGCACCAGCTCGCGCGGGGTGAAGTCGTCGGGCACCGCGGCGACGATCGACCCGATGGCGCGGACGATGACCTCGTTCGCACGGGCCAGGCGCTCCATCACCATGCCGTGCGTGACCGGGGCCTCGCCGTCGGTGGCGTCCTCGGCGGGCGCGAGCCCGGCGTCCGCGTCGGTCACGAACGACAGGTTCACGGTGCCGATGCCGAGCTCGGCGGCGAGCGGGACCTCCGGCGTCATCGTCATGTTGATCGTGTGGCCGCCGGCCTCACGCATCCACACCGACTCGGCGCGGGTCGAGAACCGTGGTCCCTGGATGACGACGCACGTGCCCGTCGGGCGGAACGGCACGTCGAGTGCGGCGATCGCATCGACGGCCGCGCGGCGCAGCACCGGGTCGAACGGGTCCGCGAAGGACAGGTGCTGCACCTGGTCCTCGAAGAACGTGTCCGCTCGCCCCCAGGTCCGGTCGATGAGCTGGTCCGTCACCACGAAGGTGCCCGGCGCGTAGTCCGGGTGGAGGCCGCCGACGGCGCTCGAGGAGACGATCGCCCGGACGCCGAGCGACCGGAGCGCCCAGACGTTGGCGCGGTGGTTGATGCGGTGCGGTGCGACTGAGTGCGACCGGCCGTGGCGCGTCAGGAACGCGACGCGCTTGCCGGCCATCGTGCCGACCGTCACGGGGGAGGAGGTGGGTCCGAACGGCGTCTCGACCACGAGTTCGTCGGCGGTCCCGGGTGCGAACAGCTCGTACAGACCGGATCCGCCGATCACACCGATCGTCGCAGTCACGTCGTTCTCCACAGGTCCTCCGGTTCGTCGATGGCGCGGGTGCGCGCTCGTTACGCTACTGACACGCGCCGAGTGGCGGTCGCGTCAGAGTGGTTCGGAGGCCCCCGTGCGGACGATCGGTCAGCATCGCGACGACGTCGAAGCGTTGGTCGCGCCGGTGCTGGGCCTCGGACAGGAGGCACAGCTCGTCGACGACCTCGCCGCCGACGCCGACGCCGGCGCCGGGCACGGGTACCGCGTGCTCGCTCGGGCCGTCGTCGCGCCGGGTCCGCTGCCGGCCTTCGACAACAGTCAGATGGACGGGTTCGCCGTGCGGGCCGCGGACGCCGGTACGACGCTCCGCGTCGGTCCGCCGATCCCGGCCGGCACCGCGCCCGCACCGCTCGCGCCGGGCACCGCGGCGCCGATCATGACCGGTGCCCGCATCCCCGACGGCGCCGACGCCGTGTTCCCGGTCGAGGCGACAGCGCCCGGGTCGTTCCCCGCCGCCCTCGCGCTCGAGACCGTCTCCGTCCCGACCGACCTCGTCGCGGGCACCTTCGTGCGGGCGATCGGGTCCGACCTGGGTGCCGGCGCGGTCATCGTCGACGCCGGCGCCCCGCTCACGCCCGCCGTGCTCGGTGCGCTCGCCGCAGCCGGGATCGACCGGGTCGACCTGGTCCGGCGTCCGCGGGTGCTCGTCGTGTCCACCGGGTCGGAACTCGCCGCCGCTGACGGGCCGTCCGCGGGGCCGGCCGTGATCCACGACGCGAACGGGGTCATGCTCCGGGCAGCCCTCGCGGAGGTCGGCGTCGAGTCCCGCGTGGTGCGCGTCCCCGACGACGAGGACCGCTTCCTCGCCGCCCTCGACGACGCCGTGGGGGACTGGGCCGACCTGGTCCTCACCACCGGGGGCATCAGCGCCGGCGCGTACGAGGTGGTGCGTCAGGCCCTCGAGCCCCGGGGCCTGCGGGTCACTCCCGTGGCGATGCAGCCGGGCGGACCGCAGGCGTCCGGCACGGTGGGCATCGCCGGCCGCCAGGTGCCGGTCGTCGCCTTCCCCGGCAACCCGGTGTCCGCGCTCGTCTCGTTCGAGGTCTTCCTGCGCCCCGTGCTCGCCCACGCGGCCCGGATGCCCGATGCACGGCCGTCCCAGGAGCTCCCTGCGGCGTCGGCGGCGTCTTCCCCGGTGGGGAAGCACCAGGTGCGGCGTGGGCGCGTCGAGGACGGCACCGTGCACTTCGTCGGCGGTCCGAGCTCACACCTGCTCGCCCACTACGCCGAGGCAACGCACCTGGTGCACGTGCCCGTCGGCGTGGCCGCCGTCGAACCCGGCGATCCCCTCACCGTCTGGAGCATCCGATGAGCGACGAGTCCGACCAGTCCACCCAGCCCGTCGAGTCCTCGCGGTCCGACCTGTCCCACGTCCGCGCGGACGGCAGCGCGCACATGGTGGACGTCTCCGACAAAGACGTCACCGCACGCTCCGCAACGGCGACCGCGACCCTCGTCACCCGGCCGGACGTCGTCGCACGGATCCTCGACGGCTCCCTCCCCAAGGGCGAGGTGATCGGCACCGCCCGCATCGCGGCGATCATGGCGGTGAAGAAGACCGCCGACCTCGTCCCGCTCTGCCACCCGCTGCCGATCGCCGGCGTCGAGGTGGACATCACCGGCGCGGACGACCGCGTCGTCGTCGAGGTGTCGGTCCGCACGACGTCACGCACGGGTGTCGAGATGGAAGCGCTGACCGGCGCGAGCATCGGCGCACTGACCGTGTACGACATGGTGAAGGCCGTCGACCGGGCGGCCACCATCACGGACGTCCGCGTGCTCGAGAAGCACGGCGGACGCTCCGGGGACTGGAGCGCACGTTGACCTCGCAGCCGACCAGGGGCCGCGCCGCGGTCGTGGTGGTGTCCACCTCCGCAGCGGGGGACCCGACGCTCGACACGACCGGACCGACGATCGCCGGGTGGCTCCGAGCGCGCGACTTCGCGGTCGACGAACCGCACGTCGTGGCCGACGGTGGGCCCGTCGCCGAGACGATCACCGCCGAGCTGGCAGCCGATGCACGGGTCGTGATCACCACCGGCGGCACCGGGGTCACCCCGACCGACCGCACACCCGAGGCCGTCGAGCCACTCCTCGCACTGCAGGTCCCCGGCGTCCTCGAAGAGGTCCGTCGCCGCGGGCTCGCCGGTGCCGGACCCACGGCGCTGCTCAGCCGCGGTGTCGCCGGCATCGCGGCGAACGGGGCCTTCATCGTCACGCTGCCCGGATCGCGCGGCGGGGTCGCCGACGGTCTCGCGGTCCTCGACGGGCTGCTCGATCACGTGCTCGCACAGGTGCACGGTGCCGGTCACGCGCCGAGGAGCGCCCCGTGACCGGCGGTGCGGACCGAGTCGTCGTCGCCGACGTCGTCGACCGCGCGATCACCGTCGACGAGGTCTCGGCCGTCGTGGCCACCGACCAGGACGGCGCCGTCGTGACGTTCGCGGGCGTCGTCCGTGACCACGACGGCGGCAAGGGCGTCACCGCGCTCCACTACGAACGGCACCCGAGCGCCGGCGACGTCATCGCCGAGGTCGCCGCCACCATCGCCGATCAGCACCCCGAGGTCCGCATCGCCGTCCTGCACCGGGTCGGACCGCTCGGCGTCGGGGACGTCGCGCTCGCCGCGGCCGTGTCGTCGGCGCACCGGGGACACGCGTTCGCGGCGTGTGGCGCGCTGATCGACCTCGTCAAGGAACGCGTGCCGATCTGGAAGCACCAGCGGTTCACCGACGGTTCGGACGAGTGGGTGGCGTCCCTCTGACGAGGGCGTAGCGGTCGTTCCCAGCGCTTCCATAGACTCCAGCGCATGAGCGTACTGCTGCCCGGGATCACCATCGTCCTGCTGGTGTTCGCCCTGATCGACATCCTCACGAAGACCGACGACCAGATCCGCGGACTCCCGAAGCTCGCGTGGGTGATCCTGGTCGTACTGGTCCCCGTGGTCGGCAGCATCGTGTGGTTCGCGATCGGGCACGACTGGGCTCCCGGTGCCCGCAACCACGGCCGGTACCTCGAGCCGACCCGCCACGAGGACTCCTACGCCTCGCTCGGGCACGCTCGAGCGGCGCACGGTGATCGGCGTGTGAGCACGACCGAGCAGGAACTCGCCGACCTCGACCGCGAGATCGAGTACTGGGAGGCGAAGGCTCGACTGCGGCGCGCGAAGGAGGCCGCTGGCGAGGCCGAGACCGCCCCCGGAGCCTGACCCGCTCGCGTCCCCGCGGCCTGACTCGCATGCACGCGGCCCGACCGGCACCCGCTGCCCGCGCTGCCCCGCACGGACCCGTTCCCGGCGCACCGTGCTCCGAGCACGGTGCGCCGTTCCCCGCCCGTGCGAGCTTGATCGCCCCGTGCGGCGCGACAACCGGGCACCACGCGGGCAGCCCCGCACGAACCACGAACCCCGCACGGTGCGCCGCCGCGAACTCCGCACGGTGCGCCGTTCGCCGCCCGTGCGAGCTTGATCGCCCCGTGTAGCGCGACAACCGTGCACCACGCGGGCAGCTCCGCACGAACCACGAACTCGGCACGGTGCGCCGCCACGAACCCCGCACGGTGCGCCGCCGCGAACCTCGCACGGTGCGCCGCCGCCCCCGCCCCAACCGAACCCCGCCCCAACCGAACCCCGCCCCAACGGATATCCCCCGCGAACCCCACACCCCCGCACGCCGCCTACCCTTGACGGGTGGCACATCTCCTCGGCGCCGAGAACCTGCATCTCGAGTTCCCCACCCGCACCGTCTTCGACGGCGTCACCATCGGCATCGACGAGGGTGACCGCATCGGCGTGGTCGGACGCAACGGTGACGGCAAGTCGACGCTCCTCAGCCTCCTGTCGAAGCGCCTCGAACCCGACTCCGGCCGCGTGACCCACCGCGGCGGCGTCACGGTCGGCTCGCTCGACCAGCGCGACGTGCTCCCGGAGGGACAGACCGTCGGGGCCGTCGTCGTCGGCGACCGCGAGGAGCACGAGTGGGCCGGGGACCCGAAGATCCGCGACGTCATCGGCGGCCTCGTGTCGGACATCCCGTGGGACGCCCTCGTGGACGACCTCTCCGGAGGGCAGCGCCGCCGGGTCGCCCTCGCACGCCTGCTCGTCGGCGACTGGGACGTGCTGTTCCTCGACGAGCCGACCAACCACCTCGACGTCGAGGGCATCCAGTGGCTCGCCGACCACATCAACCGACGCTGGCCGGCGAACCAGGGCGGCATGGTCGTCGTGACCCACGACCGCTGGTTCCTCGACGCCGTGTCGACCGACACCTGGGAGGTGCACGACGGCATCGTCGAGCCCTTCGAGGGCGGCTACGCGGCGTACATCCTGCAGCGCGTCGAGCGTGACCGGCAGGCCGCCGCGAGCGAGCAGCGCCGCCAGAACCTCGCTCGCAAGGAGCTCGCCTGGCTCCGCCGCGGCGCCCCGGCCCGGACGAGCAAGCCGAAGTTCCGCATCGACGCGGCGAACGCCCTCATCGACGACGTGCCGCCCATCCGCGACACCGTCGCCCTGTCGCAGACCGCGACCGCCCGGCTCGGTAAGGACGTCGTCGACCTGCTCGACGCCGGCGTGACCTTCCCCGAGGCCGACGAGCCGACCCTCCGTGCGATCGAGTGGCGCATCGCGCCGGGGGAGCGCACCGGCATCCTCGGGCCGAACGGCGCCGGCAAGTCGACGCTCCTCGGCCTGGTCTCCGGACGCATCCAGCCCACGACCGGCCGCGTGAAGACGGGCAAGACGGTGCAGGTCGCCGTCCTCGACCAGCAGCTCGCCGACCTGGCGCAGTACGCCGGTGACCGCGTCCGCGAGGTCGTCGCCCGCAAGAAGACCAGCTACGTCGCCGACGGCAAGGAGATGACGCCGTCGCAGCTCCTCGAACGCCTCGGCTTCACCTCCGAGCAGCTCTCCACGCCCGTCAAGGACCTCAGCGGTGGGCAGAAGCGCCGCCTGCAGCTCATGCTTATCCTGCTCGACGAGCCGAACGTGCTCATCCTCGACGAGCCGACCAACGACCTCGACACGGACATGCTCGCCGCGATGGAGGACCTCCTCGACACCTGGCCGGGCACCCTCCTCGTCGTGAGCCACGACCGCTACCTGCTCGAGCGGGTGACCGACCAGCAGTACGCGGTCCTCGGCGGTCACCTCCGCCACCTGCCGGGCGGGGTCGACGAGTACATGCGGCTCCGAGCCTCCGGGACCGGTGGGTCCACCGCTTCAGCGGCTGCCGCCGCGACGACCGGGAGGCCCGACACGGTCTCCGGGACCGGCTCGGCCGGCACCGCGGCCGGGTCCACCGCCGCCGGCGCGTCCGGCCTGTCCGGTGCGGACCGGCGGGCGGCCGAGAAGGAGATGGCGGCCCTCGACCGCCGGATCGCCCGCGTCGGAGACGACCGCAAGCAGCTCCTCGACGCGTTCGCGACGCACGACCAGTCCGACTACGAGGGGCTCGGGGCGCTGCAGACGAAGCTCGGCACCCTCGAGGCCGAGATCGAGCAGCTCGAGGAGCGCTGGCTCGAGGTCGCGGAGCAGCTCGGGGTCTAGCGGCCCCTCGCGGCGATCGCCCTGACGACGACTGCGCACGCGCCCGCACGTGCACCTGTCGTCCGTGCGAGCAGGACCGCGGGGATCAGTCGCCGAGGCCCAGGATCAGGCGCCGCAACAGCCCCGCGAGCTGGTCCTGCTCGGCGTCGGACACCCCGGCCAGGATGTCCCGCTCCGCCGTCAGCAGGTCCGCGATCGCCGCGTCCACCGCGGTGCGCCCGGCCGCCGTCAGCGACACGAGGATCCCACGGCCGTCCCTCGGGTCCGTGCGTCGCGCCACCAGTCCGCGCGCCGTGAGCCGGTCCACCCGGTTCGTCATCGTGCCGCTCGACACCAGGGTCTGCTGCAGCAGGGTCTTCGGGCTCAGCTCGTACGGTTCGCCCGCACGGCGCAGTGCCGAGAGCACGTCGAACTCCCACGGCTCCATGCCGCTCGTGTCGAACGCCGCCCGACGCGCACGATCGAGGTGCCTGGCGAGCCGGTCCACCCGGGACAGCACCTGCAACGGGGCGAAGTCGAGGTCGTCGCGCTGCCGTCCCCACGCCGCGACGATCCGGTCGACCTCGTCCTCATGCGGCATCCCTCCATCTTGGCCGAACGCCGCGCGCACGGCCACCGTTCCGGTCATGGGAGGATGGACGGGCCCTCCGTGGGCGTTCCGCCTTGGTGTAATGGCAGCACGACGGCCTTTGGTGCCGTTAGGTCCGGGTTCGAATCCTGGAGGCGGAGCTGGGGCCTGTTCGGTCTTTGCGCGATTTCTGATCATTCTTTTGCTCGCGAGGTGTGTGGGAGCTGCCCGACGCGGTCTGCCCACCGCCCCGAGACTCGTGCTGACCGTCGAATGAGCCCGAACTGTTGGCGCACGAGCGGATCCGCGAACGACGAAAGCCCCCTGACCCGTTTCCGGGCAGGGGGCATCGGCTCGGCTATCGAGCGAAATTGGTCTGTGTTCAGTTCGGGGCGAGCGACGGCGTCTAGCCGAGAATCTCGTCGATGGGTATGAGGTAGTACTCCGGAGGCTCGGAATCTGCTTCGGTCGCGTCTGGCTGCTCGACCCGCACGTTGGGGTTCTGCTTGGCGTACGTCATCCAGTGGTTGCGGTTCTTGGCGCTCATGCGCTTGAGCGCGAGGCGGTCCTGGAGGAAGTGGATCAGGCGGCGGAGGTTCTGGGAAGCTGCGGCAAGTGCGGCAGCGATCTCCGCGAACCACGGGCCACGACCACGGCGGTTCAGTGGGTCGTGGAGTCCCTCCGCTTGGGGGTCCTTCACTCGTGAGTTCACGGACTCGATCGTGTTGCGAAGTCCGTACCAGCCGCGCCACTCTTCGGACTTGTACTCGAACTCCTGTCCGAACTTGAGGTGCTTCGTACCATCCCCGTTATTGCGCTTGTCGGTGACGAGACTGCCGGGGATCTTGACCGTCTTGCCGGGGATGGGAGTGTCGAACTGTTCGCCTGTTGTGCTGTCGAAGTCGATGGAGTCGAGTCCGGTCGGGTAGAAGTACTGACGGGAGCCGTCGGCGTTATGACGGCCTCGCGGCTTAAGCCGATACTTCGCGCGCTGCTGACGACGCTTGGTGACGAGGTCGTGTCCAGCGGCAAGCGTCGCCTCACGAGCCACGGGGTTCGTCATCGTCGATGCGGCGTTCCGGGTCTCCGCCCAGGTACGTTCGGCGAGCTTGAGGGTCTCGGGCATGAACGCGGGGTACCAGGAGCCGTCGCACATGACGAGACTGTGCTTGCCGTCTTTGCTCGCGTAATAGGCCTGGATGCCGAGCCTGTCGTGGGGGTAGTCCATGACAGCGTTCGCACCGTTCGTTGCTATGGGGAGCTGGAAGTCCTCGGACTTCGCGCCCGGCAGGTAGGCGCGGTCGGCGATGACGGTTGTGATCGGGATTCCGCGTTCGTTGCAGGAGTCGAGGAAGCGCTTGCCTTGGCCGGCGACCTCTCCGGGCTTGTGGCCGCCGAACCAGATGATGAAGAGCGGGGCGTCGATATCCGCTCCGGGGCTGTTGCGAGTGAGCGTGCCGAATTCGGCTTCGCGACCGAAGATGCGCTTCCCCGGGGCAGAGTTGGTGCCGTCGTGGTCGCCCTCGCGGATGTAGAAGCCGCAGCCGTAGTTGACGGATGCAGTGTCGTCGCCCGTCATTTTGTCGAGATTCTTCTGCATGCCGCTGACGGGGATGACGGTTGCATCGATTGCTGCAGTGCCGCCCATTCGTCCACGGAGTTCCTTCGGCAGAAGGAGCCAGGTTCCTTGGAGTAGCTGGTTGCAGATGGTCATCATGCGGCCTTCGAGCAGCTCAAGCCGATCCGGGTCGGAGTAGAACTCCGCTTTGATCTCGGCAAGACGTGCCGGGCTGGGGCGGACCCAACGGGGGCCGGGGTCACGGTCAAGCAGGTCCTTCAGACGGTGTACGGCTCGCCAATACGCGTCGTAGAGGTCCCCTCGTTCGAAGAGGCTGGGGTCGATACCAAGCATCTCGAGCTCTTCGTCCGTCGAGTCGACGAGGAGGTCGGCGCCCGTCCTAATGCTGACGGTCCCCTTGACGCGCATCGTGACGAACATCAGCGCCAGTGCGCTCGTCGTACTCATGTACGCGCGGCGACCTCGGCGCGAAGGGTGGTCTTCGAGCCAGTACTGCTCCAAGAGTTCCTCGATGCCGCCGAGCGCGATGACCTTGCTTGTCTCACGGACGGCCCGATGGAACGCGTCTCGCTTGCCCATCTTGAGGTACATGAGCATGGACATGCCGAAGCTGTCTTGCATCCACCGTTCGGCCTTCTCGAAGTCGTGATGCTTGGCCTTCGGCGCGGTCATCGTGCGACCGCCTCGGCACGAAGCTGCTTACGGTACGACGCAGCGTCGAGGGCGGGGACGTGTGCGGCGAGCTGGTCGAGGTGTTCGAACTTCGTGACGCCGGCGGCGGTCATCAGGGCGCGCATGTTCGTGCCGGCGATGAGGTGGGTGATGAGCCACGTGTTGCGCATGCGGGGCGTGACCGGGTCGGGTTCCCGACCCCGGTCGGTGTCGTAGAGGAACGTAGTGAGGGTGCTGATGCCGTGCTTGATGCGCTTGGGCGATCCGAACACCCAATGGTCAGCTTCGACATCGGCGACCGAGTCGAGGAGCAACCGTTCGAAGCGGGCGAGCAGCGGAACCGCCCGGCCGCCGTTGGCCACGGTGACGACGATGCCGTCGCGGTCTGCCGTGATGTCGGAGCGGCGCACCTGGAGGAGTTCATTGGCCTTCAGTCCTGCGCCGGTGCAGAGCGCGAGGACTACACCGGCGCTGCGGCGGCGCGCGGCGGTCGACTGTCCGCGTGCCCAGCTCTCGAGCAGGTGAAGGTCGAGGTCGTCGTACGGGGCGGCGGTGTTCTGCGGTGTGGTCGGTGCGAACGGCATCGGCACGTCGCCGATGAGGACCTTGGACATCCGGAGGAGCGCTGACCGGTAGGTGCGGCGAGTGGTGTCCGACCAGGCGACATCATCGCGGGTGACGTAGCGCCGCACCATGACGGGGTGGAACACGACCGCGGTCGTTGTCGGATAGCCGTTGACGTTCACCACCCAGTCTGCGAACGGCGCCGCGATGACCGTGAGTCGGTCGCGCTTGAGCCCAGTCGATGCCGCCACCTTCGAGGCCGCCTCTGCGACGAGCGCGCGGACGGTGTCCCAGCGGTCCCCGGAGAAGGTCGGCTGATAGCTCATCGCACGGACGGACCGAAAGGCAGCAATGACCGTGAGGCCGTATGCCAGCAGCGCGCCGCCACCGTCAGCGGTCTGGGGAATCGTTCGCATGCGGGGCCTATGCCGCGGTGATGGAGTCGGGTCCGATCTTGGATCCAAGATCGTTGATTCTGGCCGCTCACTTCCGCACAATCTCAGGGAAGTAGGTCCGACACGCCCGGGATCCGCGGGGGGCTCCAGGAGCCGCGGTGAGCAGTGCTGGCGAGGTCCGGGTCGCGTGACACGGTTGGTGAGCGTGCAAGTGCTTCAGCGCCCCTTTCCTGTCGCGCGGATTCAGCCACCGTAGGGAGCGCGCGTGCGGGATGGGTCCTGTTCCTGGACCCGGTTCGCCCCGACCCCGCCGTGTCGCCGAGTTTTTCGCGGGTCCGCGCATACCCACTCCGCGACCGATGGCCGGTCGCGGAGAGGATCCGCATGTCTACGCCCACGGCAGCGCTTGGTGCGTTGTGGTCCGAGTACGCCGCCCTGAGCGATCAGCCCTCCCGGCTGCTGTCGCTGGAACAGCGCCGCGGGGTCGAGTACTACCTCGCCGACATCGCCCCGGACGCTGCTTCCCGGCCGTTCGTGCGGCGGTGGATCGATCGCGTGCACGAGCTCGAGTCGTTCGTCATCGCGACCGGCCGAATGCCGCTGGCAGATCGTCGCCGTCCACGGCCCGCGACGACGGAGCAGTCATTGGTTGATGCGGTCGCCTACTTCCGGCAGGTGCATGCCGCCGGCGGCTACTGCGACTATCAGGTGCGTCGCATCGAAGCAGTGCCCGGGTTTGCGTGGTCGCCGAGAGACGCGCGCTGGGAGACGATGCTCGCTGTACATCAGCAGTTCTGGGCCGAGCACGGTTTCGCACCGCGACGGCGATCGTCGGACCCGGCTGAGGTGGCGATCGGCCGGTGGGTCGCCCAGCAGCGCGCCCTGCACTCGCGCGGGCAGCTGCAGCCAGCGCGAGCCGCCCGTCTGCGACACGCCGCATACCGGGTGCTGTGACCGCCGCCTTGCCCCGTCAGTGCCGACGACTCCTGACGTCGCGAGCTTCGCGGATCACGCGGCGACGCTCGTCCGGGCTGTGCAGCGCCGGAATGTGCGCGAGCGAAGTCGCGAGGTGCTCCGGCTTGGTCAGGCCGCCCGCAGCCATGATCAGATCCGCTGGTGTCCGGGCGGCGAGATGCGTGACGATCCACGTCTGACGCATCCGAGTCGGGACAGGCGTCGGCTCGTTCCCGCGGTCGGTCCGTCGAATGAACGGGGTGATGGCGTTGAACGTGCTCGTGCGCGTCGCCGGACCGAACACCCACTCACGACCCGACCGACCCATCAACGAGTCGCGGACGAGATCCTCCCATCGCTGCAAGACGGTGACCTCGCGAGGAACCGACCCGGCGACAGTCACACGCACTCCGGCGCGGCCAACCACAACGTCCTCATCACGAAGATGCTGGATCTCCCACGGGTCAAGTCCCGCCCCAGCAGCGAGACCGAGGATGAGGCCAGCGTCCCGACGACGCTGCGCTGAGCTCTGCCCACGAGCCCACGACTCGAGCAGGCCAAGCTCGCGGTCGGTGTAGGGCAGGGTCGGCGCCTCCGTGTTCAGCGATCCAAACGGGATAGCGCCAGCCTCTGGAACAACGACTTCGGCAATCCGAAGCAGGAGCGACCGGTAATCACGCCGCGTCTTGTCCTGCCACGGCTTGTCGTCCCGACTGACGTAGCGGCGGATCATGACAGGGTGGAAGACGACCCGCATCAATGCCGGGTAGCCGCACACGTTGACAACCCAATCGACGAAGCCGCTCGTGACCACCATGAGCCGCTCCGCGAGGTAATGGCATGCGGGAGCAATCACCGCCACCGCGTCGGCCACGAAGAGACGGATGTGCTCCCAACGGTTCCGGTCGAACTGCGGTCGAAACCCTTGGATCGCGTGGGCCGCGCCCGGTTGCAGAAACGCGACTACAGTCCCCCGCTGATATTTCTCGGGGTCGAGGAGGTCCCCACTGAGGGGGTCCGGCTCCCAACATCGCGTGTGCGCGCAACCAGCAACCAGGCCGGGTCGTCCGAAGGGCTTGCCGTAGGCACGACCGGTCGGGCGCCCCGGATTCCCGGGGGAGTGGACAGTTCTCTGCACTGGGATGATCTGTTCGTCGACGACAGTGGCGGCTCGGAGCAGGGCACGTTCGCGGGCGGTGAGGTGACGCATGCAGGCGTCTATGCGCTTACCCCGGGGACGGCTGTCGTTCGGCGTGTCGCACCTGTGGAGTCTGGGCTGGTCAGAACAGCCGTGAGCGCGGGATGAGGATGGAGGGGTGACAACGAATGAAGACCAGTACGAAGTTGACGTGCAAACGCCCGCGCTCGACCCGGTTCTGATGCAGTACCGCGAGAGCAAGCTGACCGCAGCGATCAGGAGCGGGGACGTGGATGCGGTCGACCGTGTCCTCGCGGAGAACTTCATCGCCTTCGACGGTGACGAGCGACTCGACCGCCGTGAGTTCCTCCGACGCGTGCTCTACTCCGAAATCGTCGAACCCGCCGGCGAACCGGCCTGGAGTGTCCGCGACGACGAGACGCCGCCCAACGGCATCTCCCACACCTGGATGGACCCCGACGGGCACCACCACGTGCGCATGTCTTTCTGGAAGGCAGACGAGGAAGGCCTGCAGCTCCAGAAGCACTTCTCCATGACGCGGCGCTTCAACGGCACCGGGATCCGCCGGTAGCTCGTGGTCGCGGCGTTCTACGGCCCACCGTGGGACGCCGCGACACGCCGGCTAGGTACCCGATGGGAGGGACGAGGCATAGGGGCCAGGAGAACAACTCCTGGAGGACCCCTTGGACTACCGCACCGCCACCCGCGAAGAACGAGCAGCCGAGTTCATCGACTTCGCCACGAAGCTGCACGACGGCCGCTACGACTACCGCCACGTTGAGCGTCAATACGTCAACGGCGATACGGAAGTCACCATCGTCTGCCTCGCACACGGCCCGTTCGAGCAGACCCCTCGTGAGCACCGACGGGTCCGCACGACGAAGTACGGCACACAGCGCGGTCAAGGGTGCCGTGACTGCAAGGGCTTCAACGCGAGCGTCGAGCTCCGCCGCGAGCGGTTCATCGCGAAAGCAGGTCAAGTGCACGCTGACCGCTACGACTACACCTTGGTCGTTTACGTCGACGCGAAGACGGACGTGATCGTGTTGTGCCCAGAGCATGGCGGGTTCGTCGTGCGCCCTGACAACCACACTTCGAAGTTCCCTGTCGGCTGCCCGGACTGCGCGCTTCGAGCGCATCGCGCGGCTTCTCGGTTTAAGAAGGCGCCACGCAAGGGGCAGTGGCGAAGCCGACCGGCGGGCACAACCACGGGGCGGACGCGGCCGATACGCAACGCTTCCTAGCTGCCAGTCGGTAGCGCTGACGAACCGATGTGCGTACCCCCCCGCGTACGTATGGCGTCCCGCTGATGCGATTCAAAACGGACCACTCATCCGCGACACCCCGGCCCAGTCAGCTGCGCAGACGACCTCAACGCGCCAGGCCGCGCGTTTCACGACCGGCTTTCGGACGGTGAAGTCGGAGATGACAGTTGCTCTCCGAGCATGACGATCAGCGGGTTCGGGTAGACGAAGCGACGATGCGCACATGGGCTGAGATTGCCTTGAAGATCCGCGCGTCCAGTCACCTCGTTCACACTGTGTCCATTCCGAAGACCGAATCGGCTTTCGCGACGACCGACGACCTATACCCGACCGAGTCGTCGAGTCAGTGGGCTCGAGAGCCCCTCCGGTCAGCGGTTGCCGGAGCGGGTAGACGCCGTGCACCGCATCGCGCACCTTCCGATCCGTTGAGAACATGTCAGAATCGGCAGGAAGGACGAGCTAGGAGCAGCATTGAGATATCTCCAGCGTCTCGAGGTCAAGAACTCGAGGCACGTTATCGACACTCTCTCGGCAGCGGATGCCTCGCTCGCGCCCGTCCCGCAAACGATCCCCTGTCACATCACAGCGGAAGTGCATGAAGGTGTCCGGCTCTCGATCGGTGGGCGACAGGCGTACCTCTACCGGTGCCGGCGCATGTGGTGGGCGAGGCTGTCGGACACATATGATCTGCGCCCTCTTGAGCCATACGAGCTCTCGTCGCGAGTGCTCGAAGGACGAATCGACCTTGAGCCGACACCGGTAGCCCGGATGAAGGGCGGCTCGACTGAGCAGGCGATCGCCATTGCCGCCGCGACCGACCATCTCGTGAAGACCCGCAGTGAAGACACTGCCGGGGGCTCCAAGTGAACAGCGCGTTGCCGCCGCAGCCGAACCTCAGCGGACCCGACAAGCCGAAGCCCACATTCGGATGCGGTGCCCTCATCGCCATCGGCTGCGGCGGGATCGTCGTCCTCGCCGTGTTGTTCGGCGTCCTCTCGACGATCGGCAGTGGAAGCGATGAAGACGACGCGGGTCGCGGAGGCGACGACAGCACGTCGAAGTACACGCAGACGTGGAGCAAGCAGTACTCCGACACCACCTGCACCGACTGGAACCATGAGATGACGGCGCAGCAGCAGTTCGCGGCCGCCGCGGACATCCTCAGCTCGGCACGCAATAAGATCGACGACGGCACCGGTCTGCCATCCGACGCGCTCATCGGTGAGTTCGAGGGCGGCATCACGAACGTCTGCGTCGAACCCACGATGACGCTCACCGACGCAACGTACGGCCTCTACGCGACTGAGCCCCGGTTCCACCCCTGAGGACCGTGCATGGGGTCGGGCGCGTGCCTGGGGACAGGCTGCACGATGTCGATCACGCCCCAATGCTGCCGCCTACACCGAGGGTGCGTTTTGCACCATATCTCACTATAGGTTGGGGTTGTTGCAGTCACTAGGGGACTGCAGGATCAGGGCAGTCCCCGTGGGTACACGCTCCTGGCAGCGCGGTCCTCGTGCTGGATGGGGTCGTGCATGTTGGGGTCAGCGGCTACAGTGCTCGAACCGCAGAACCCCGACTTGGATCAGGAGCAGATCGTGGGACGACCAAAGGACGACTGGACTGAGCAGCTGGCGGACGAGGAAATGGAGTCCTGGGGTGAGGGTGCTCGTCGGGAGATGCTGGACTACGGCGACAGTAACGACGAGGCGGCCGAGAGCTAGGGCGCGCTCGCGTGCGGAGGATCGCCGGCGGTATGCCGATCGTGCGAGTCAGCTTCGACCGGTACGCGCGACTCGACGGGAGCGGGATGCACGGTTACGCGTATCGGTGGCCGTTTGACCGTCCCGCGGAGGTCGGCGACGTCGTCGCCACGGACAACGGTGTCGAGGTGACAGTGATCGGTTTCGGGACCGACCACAAAGGGGCGTTGCAGACGTGCGCCTTCGACTACGGGTTGAACCGTCAGGTGATCGGCTGGGATCAGTGGCCGTTGCCGCCGCGGCTGTCGTTGGAGTCGGAGCGGCCGAAGCGGTCAGTTCGGTGGTTCCTCGGTCGGCTGTTCCAGCCCCGATAGACAACGCGTCACCGGACCTGGACTTGGCTGAGGACGCTGTTAGTCCCGGATCCTCGAACAGGGCTCGCTGGCGCGGTCCGGCGTGGGTTCGTTTGCCTACGGACGAATTGGGGCACCGATTCCTGCTGCGCTGGTGCTGGTCACCAGCGCGCCAGGAATCTGCTGGCTCGGTACCGGCTTCTGGTTGTGGCGTTGCGGACTCCGCAAGTCGTAGCGCGGCGAAGAGCGCGATAGTGCGGTCTGCCGATCCGCGCCGGACGGCGCCCGCCAGCTATTTAGCGGTGAGGGCTTTGAGGAGGACGTACCCGGTCGCGGTCAGTAGGAGGAGACCCCCGAGGCCGGCGACCGGGTATGGGACGCCGCTCCTGCGAGTGCGGCTGCGGATGCCTGCAGCGCCGGCGGTGATGACGGCGCTGAACCCTCCGAAGAGAGTGAGGCTCATGCCGGTGAACCAGCCTGCGTCACCGCCGCTGCAGTCTGCCTCACGGGCAGCGCACGTGCTGTACGAGATAAGGCTCTCGTTGAGGAGGAACCCGACGCAGCCGGTGGCGGTCAGCAAGCCGATGATAATCACGACCCAGAAGAGGGCGAGGCTCCAGGCGGCGGCGCGATTGCTGAGCGGCGCGCGTCGGATGCCGTCCGTCACCGGTCCTCCCTTCATCTCGCTGTGTATCGATTCAAGCAGCGGAACCAGGTGCCCACACCTAGCCCGGCTCGAACGGGCTGCGTCCCTCTCCCAAACTCGGCCGAGCCCTGTCGGCGGGTGACCGGCGAGGGGGTACTGCCGCGCCGATGCGGCATGCGTCAACGTTCGGTAGAGGATCGCCGGCTGAGAAGCGGGTGGGGCCGCATCGGTTGGTGAGTCCGGGGCGCGATCACCAACGTGATCGTGTTCGCCCCGTTGGGCATCTTGATACCGCTGCTGATGCGCCAACCGTCTTGGGTGAAAGTGGTCTTTGCCGCCGCGGCGGTCAGTCTTGCGATCGAACTTCTGCGGATCGTCACGGACGGGCTTTTCGGCGGTGGTCATGTGGCGGACGTCAACGACTTCCTTTGGAACACCGTCGGCGGGGCCGTCGGGTTCGCGATCTTCCTCGTGATGTCGCGCGCTCCAGGCTTGTCGCGTCTCGTTGAGCTGTTCCGCTGGCACCCGGCCACGAGGGGCACGCGCACCGCCTGAGGTCAGCACGAGTAGATCGGCAACGCCCGCGGAGCATTAGGTTCTCTGGGGGCGCTCCTTCGTCTCGGTGGACCATCTCGTAAGGGGCGCCCCTCGTTGACTCGCTTCTGCAAGACTCCGTTGTGTGGATGTGTTGCCGCTCCTCCGTCTAGATCTCAGCGAGCTTCGCGGAGAGGTCGATCGCGCGCTGCGATTCATGGACCGCGAGCATCATCTTCCGATAGTGCTCGACGACATCGCTGCCGCAGCCGGAATCAGCCGACGCCGCCTCCAAGAGTTGTTCCGAGAAGACACGCCTGCGACTCCCATGTACTTCCTCCGGCTTATTCGTCTCCTGCACGCACGACGGCGCCTGCTCGACCCCGAAGAGCAGGGGTCGATACGTGAGATCGCGATAGCTGAGCAGATCCTTCACGTGCCACGCTTCACCCAGCGGTACGCGACGATGTTCGGCGAGCTCCCTTCGGCTACCGTCGCTCGAGTCCGCTCGCAGCGTCCACCGGTGGTCGCGGAGCCCAGCGGCAGCTACTTCGATGTCCAGACGATGGAGCACCGCCAGAGCGAAGGCCGACCGCCGAGAGATCCGGGCACCGCTCTTCGAGCGTCCCGATAGCCGGTCGACCAGCGGTCGCGGACGAGGACGGCTGCGACAGCTGCCAGCGACCAGTTGACCGTCTCGCTGGCCGATCGGCCATCGAGGCGCTCGGCTGTCGAGCGTAGGAAGGCCTACAGCAAGCGGTCTGAGGTGTAAAGGACTCAGTACCGTCCAGCTATGCATGTGCTCTTGATCATCGTGGTCGCCGTCGTCTTCGTAGGAGCCGGCGTTGCTCAGACGTACTTCACGGTTGGCCCGGGCGGCAAGAAGCGACGGAAGTAGGCCGCAGCTCGGGATCCCGGTACGACTCATCTGCATCGATGGCTGACAAGTCCAGTTGTCCAGCAGTCACGCCATGCGCGTGCGGTAGACGATGGGGAAACGGACAAACGTCAAGCTGCCGTTTGTGCCCCAGTTGCGGCGATAGCTTCGCGGTACGCGGCGATCTTTCGTTCCAGCGCCGCGAGATGCCGCTGCACCTCGGCTTGCCGGATGAGGACGGCCGCGTGATGCTGCTCGAGGAGCGTCAGCCGTGCGACGTCGTCGGCGCCGGCCCGGTACGCGGCCGCGTATTCGCGCATCTCCCGCACGCTCATCCCGGTGCCGCGGAGCATCACGGTTCCGGCGAGCCAGCTCAGCGCCGCCGTGTCGTACCGCCGCCACCCATCCGGCCCACGCTCCGGAACGGGCGCGATGCCTTCCTTCTCGTAGTAGCGGATCGTGTCGACCGTGGTGCCGAGCAGCTCCGCCGCAGCACTGATCGTGACCGGCTCATCGACGTGGACCTCGGGAAGCAGCATGAGCCGAGTCTCCCACTTGACATGGTGTGCACACCAGGGTGGAGGGTCGTCATCGTCCGGGTGCTCCCGGCGACGAACGGAGAATACGCATGCAGCAGATCCCTCTCGGCTCCCAGGGCCTCGTCACGTCCGCACTCGGGCTCGGATGCATGGGCATGAGCGCCTTCTACGGCGGCGCGACCGAAGCCGGCTCCGTCGACACCATCCGGCATGCTCTCGACCTCGGGATCACCCTGTTTGACACTGCTGAGGCGTACGGGCCGTTCGAGAACGAGAAGCTCCTCGGCCGCGTCCTCGGCACCGACCGGGACCGGGTGGTCGTCGCGTCGAAGTTCGCCACCGACTTCACCGACGACGGCCAGCCGATTGGTCTCGACGGCTCCCCGGAGCACGCACGTCGCGCAATCGACCGGTCCCTCAGTCATCTCGGCACCGACCACGTCGACCTCTGGTACCTGCACCGGGCAGACCCGAACGTGCCCATCGAGGACACCGTCGGCGCGATGGCCGAAGCCGTCACCGCCGGCAAGGCCCGCTACATCGGCGTCTCCGAGACCTCAGCCGAGACCCTGCGCCGGGCGCACGCGACGTTCCCGATCACCGCGATCCAGTCCGAGTACAGCCTCTTCGAGCGCGACGCCGAGCACAACGGCGTCCTCGACACCGCATCGGAGCTCGGTATCGGATTCGTGCCGTTCTCCCCGCTTGGTCGCGGGTTCCTCTCCGGCACCATCACTCGGAAGGACGACCTCCCCGAGGGTGACGCACGACGAAACCTCCCCCGCTTCTCCGACGAAGCGATCGACGCGAACCTGCGCGTCGTCGAAGCACTCAAAGCCATCGCCAACGAGAAGAACGTCACGACCGCGCAACTCGCCCTCGCCTGGCTGATCCAAGCCGGCACCGTCCCGATCCCCGGAACCACCAAGGCGTCGCGAGTGGAGGAAAACGTCGCCGCAGCCGACATCGTCCTCACCACACGGGACCTCGAACGCATCGAGGCGGCTTCCCCGCACGGTGTCGCGGTCGGTACCCGCAACACTGAAGCCGGGATGGCACGCGACCGCGGCTGACCCGCACCAAACGCCCCGCAGCACCAGTCAGTGCAGCGGGGCGTTTTCGTGTCCAATAGCCGATGGTCTAGCGGGCAGCGGAGATGCTTGGGACAGTAGGGGGCGCGGCCGGGGAGGCGTCAAGCTGTCCGACAGCGGTCGTGCCGCGTGGCATCGCGTGCGCGCCGATGTGCGCCGGTCGGCGTCGGCGTGCCTCCCGGGCGGCACGGACGGCCATCGCAACGAGTGCCAGGAGGCCCCCGGCGACGGCCCAGATCGCCAGGCGTGCGATGGGCCAGCCGGCGGCTACGCCATCGAAGTACTCCACCGAGCGCAAGCCGTCAAGGGCAGCACCTTGCGGGAAGAGCAGCGCGATGCCCTGGAAGAAGTTGTCCTGCATGCCCGTGCCGACGGGGCCGCCGGAGGAGGAATTCCCGAACACGACGAGGAGGATGATCAAGCCGACGCTGGCGAACGAGCCCAGTACGGCGGCGACGCCCGTGACGGCACCGCCGACGGCGAGCGTGTAGAGCCAGAGCAGCCCGAAGACCTGCCACGGCTCGTGGGTGATGCCGCCGAGGACGATGTTCTCCCACCACGCAGCGCCCGCGCTCAACAGGCCCGTGAATACCAGGAGCACAAGGCCGCGTTCGACGAACCCGCGGGCCGTATCGACGGTGCCGAGGATGCGACCGAAGAGCGTCGCTCCGAGGGACGCACCGATGCCGAGGAAGAGCACGACGTAAAACTCGAGTGTCCCGGCCGGGTCCGCGGACGGCAGCGGCGCGACGTCGGTGACGATGGCGGTCGTGTGGGCTTTCGCGGCGACGGCCGTGCCGACCTTCGTGACGGCGAGCGCGGTCGTCTTGCTGGCGCCGCTGGCGATCACGGTCGTGACCGGTCCGGAAGTGACGGGGAAGACTAGGCCGCCGACGGTGTTGCGGTCGAGCACGGAGCGGCGGACCGCGGCGGCGTCCTTGACGACGGTGACGTCGAGTTCGTCCTGTTGCTCGAGGTGGACGATGGCGGTCGGGCTGCCGGCGACGGCGATAGGGAGGTGGTTCGGGGTGGGCTGGCCGAACGCGCCGGAGTAGCTGATGACCATCCCGAGGACCAGCACAAGCAAGCCAATGCCCGCGATCACCAGCGCCCGGTACCGGTGCGGAGCTCCCGGTCCTTCCGATCCGATGGCTCCGCCCGCGAGTGCGTCTTCGTACGCCGGATGTGCGGTGTCACGTCCACCGTGTTCGAGGTGGTCATTGTCGCGCTGGTTCATCCTGGCGCCTTCCCTTCATTACTTGACAGATGTAATGTAAACGTCATGGGACAACAACGCGATTCGAGTTCGTTCAGAGGCGCGGACGAGGATCCCCGGGTTCGCCGCACTCGGCGCGCACTGCAGCAGGCGCTGGCGGAGCTGGCGGAGGAGCGTGCCGACGTGACGATGAGCGCCGTCGCGCAGCGAGCGGGTCTGAGTCGCCAGGTGCTGCACACCCACTACGCGTCGCTCGGCGAGCTGGCATCCGAGGTGCTCGTCCGCCGGATGGTCGAGGGCACCGGCCACGACGTTCCGTCCGATGTCCGGTCCGCGGTACCCGCCCTCGTCGAGGCGGTCCGGAGCGAGGGTTTGGCCCCGTTCCTTCAGTTCATCAGGGACGATCGTGCGGTCTTCATCGCCTTGCGCACCATCGCGCACCGACAGAGCGCTGCTGTGCTCGCTCAGGTGTTCGCCGGACGCTTCCTCGATTCAGATCCCACCCCAGAACAGCGTGAAGCGGCGCTGTTCGCCGCCGGCGGGATGACGACCGTCGTCGAGCGCTGGCTCGTCGACGAGGATGCTCCGTGCGCAGCACGCCAAGCGGAGAACCTCGAGCGCTACGCTCGCGCCGTGCTCACCGTCGTCACCGACCAGCGCTGATCCGCACGACCAGGCCGGCCAGATCCTTCTCGTCTGCCGCTGCTGGCGGACCGGTGAAACCTCGCAATAACCGCAGTACCTCCTCGCTCCTGTCGCCATCGTCGGGGCCGAAGTGATCGCTGCGTCAGCGAAAGACTCGGCGCCGCACCCGCCGACCACAACCGACTCCACCACGATTCGAGGCGTTGTTCGCACCCACCGACGAACATCTGCAACAGTTGGCATCGGTGTCCTTCTCCTGTCAGCGACCCGGCAGGCTCGTCAACTGGTCGTGCCGCTATGGGCAGGCCACCTGCACATCGACGCTGCGCACACCGCGCTCATCGTTGGACTATCGACTGGCGTTGAGGCGCTCGTGTTCTACCCGGCTGGCATCGTCACTGACCGCGGGCAGCGACGCTCCGTCGCCGCAACATGCTGCCTCATCCTCGCCGCCACCGTCGCACTGATTCCCCTGGCCGGTACCGCGGCGTGGCTCACCGTCACCGCGCTCGCCCTAGGGTTCGGTAACGGCATCGGCTCGGGCATCGTGAACACCATCGGCGCCGACCTCTCTCCCGCAATCGGACGTCCCGTGTTCCTCGGCATCTGGGCAGAGATCGCCGACACAGGCTCAGCACTCGGCCCCATGCTGCTCTCCCTCGTCGCGGCCATCTCCACCGCAACCATCGGCATCGGTGCAATCGGCGCGGTCGGCGCAGTCGGCGGCGTCATGCTCTGGAAATGGGTCCCCCGCCGCACGCCCACGGGAGAAGAGGAACACGCCACAACTGTCGATGAACCGTCGCCGGAGACAAGTCGGTAGCCGGGCGGTCCCTGTCAAGAATGACGTCACGGCTCGGGAGGCCAGTTGAACTGACAGCTCGAAGAGGCCGTCGCGGTATCGGCTGCGTGGACGGAAACGGCGGAACGTAGTCCTTGGAGGAGCCAACAGCATGGTGCGGGCCTCGTCTAGCGCATGCAGTCACGCGCGCCTCGAAGCACGGTACGAGGTCGGCGTCTCGTCGTGGACAGCTCGGAACACGCGGCTGAAGTAGAACGCGTCCCCGTACCCGACTTCGGTGGCGATTGACTCGACGCTGCGCCCTGTCGTGTCCAGGAGTTCCCGCGCCCGACCCATCCGGACCTGCGTCTGGAACTTGATCGGGCTCGTCCCGACCCGTCGTCGGAACTGGGACGCGAAGTGTGATGGGCTCATCCGCGCCATGGCGGCCAGCCGCCCCACGGTGACCGGTTCGGCCGGGTGCGCCACTATGTAATCTCGCGCGGCGTCGATCACGGGCAGTGCGTTCGCGCCGGCCACCTGTTCCGCGCAGAGCTGCGCCATCAGGTGCCAGGCCGCGCCGGACGCTGCGAGCAGGCTCGCGTCCGTGTCGCCGCGCTCCATCGCCCCGACGATCTCCTCGATGAGGGACACCGGTCGGTACACGTCCCGCAGCTGCCGCACGGGCTGCTCCGCCGTCATCCCGCTGCTCCGGAGGAACTCCGCGAGATCACGACCGAGCACATGCACCCACCAAAGCGTCCAGGGGTCGCGGTCGTTCGCCTCGTACGCGTGCGGCACACCCGGCGGCAGTACGACGACCTGGCCGCGGCGGACTTCGTGCACGGCGCCGGCGACCCGCACACGACCGGCTCCGAGCACGCAGACCAGGACGACACACTGCTCGATGCCCTCCGGCCGGATCTTGCCGTGTGCCTGCGCGGTGGGGAAGTAGCCGGCGTCTGTGACGACAAGGTGAGCGATCCCCGGCTGGGTGAGGGCCTGCGCGACCCGGCGTGCGGGGAGAACGCGGAGACGTTGTCCGGGGAAGCCGTCTTCGATGAGCACACCTGATGATCCCCCGGACACAGTCGTTTCGTCCAGGTATTCCGTCGGATACTGCGTTCCGGGGCAGGGTGCCGCGTTCGTACGATCGGTGCATGCTCAACGAAGAGTCGAGGCTCGACCTCCCTCCGATCCCAGCGGATCAGCACGGCCTCGCAGTTGCCGCCTGGTCCGAACCGCTCGTCATCGACACGTACGAGCCTGAGGAGCCGGACCGGTTCCCGCAGTTCTTGGACCGTCGCGTGTACCAAGGATCGTCCGGGCGGGTCTTCCCGCTGCCGTTCCACGAGCGCATCGCCGCCGAGAAGCGCCCGCACCGCTGGGAGGCGGTGCACCTCGAGAACCGGTGGGTACGCGTCGTGGTCCTGCCGGAGCTCGGCGGACGCATCCACATCGGCTACGACAAGGTCGCCGACCACGACTTCTTCTACCGGAACAACGTCATCAAGCCGGCGCTCGTCGGGCTGACCGGACCGTGGATCTCCGGTGGGGTCGAATTCAACTGGCCGCAGCACCACCGTCCCGCGACGTTCCTGCCGACCGACGTGTCGATCGAGCGGGAAGCCGACGGGTCCGTCACCGTCTGGTGCTCCGACCACGACCCGTTCGCCCGGATGAAGGGCATGCACGGGATCCGCCTCCGACCCGACTCCTCGGCGATCGAGGCGCGCGTCCGGCTCTACAACCGGAGCGAGCGCACCGAGACGTTCCTGTGGTGGGCCAACGTCGCGGCCGCCGTGAACGACGACTACCAGAGCTTCTTCCCGACCGACGTCCACCATGTCGCCGACCACGCGAAGCGCGCGGTCGCGACGTTCCCCGCTGTCGACGGTACGTACTACGGCGTCGACTACCCGGCGAGGGTGGACGCGAACCACCCGGACGCTGACCGGCTTGACTGGTACCGGAACATCCCGGTCCCGACGTCCTACATGGTCACCGACACGGACGACGCCTTTTTCGGCGGCTACGACCACGGCCGAGAGGCCGGGTTCGTGCATTGGGCCGACCGCACCATCTCGCCGGGGAAGAAGCAGTGGACCTGGGGTGACGCACCCTTCGGGCACGCATGGGACGCCAACCTGACCGACACGGACGGCCCGTATGTCGAGCTCATGGCCGGCGTCTACACCGACAACCAGCCCGACTTCTCCTTCCTCGAGCCGGGGGAAACGAAGACGTTCTCGCAGTTCTGGTACCCGATCAGCGGCATCGGACCGGCTATGCAGGCAACTCGGGAGGCTGCGATCCGCGTCGACGTGCCGGAGCCAGGCACCCTGCGTATCGGCGTCGCGACGAGCGTCGTCGCGGATGACTCCGCCGTCCGCATCGAGTCCGCAGACGGGTCGCTGCTCACCAGCCTGGAGGTGCGGCTCACCCCCGACGCACCGGTAATCCTCGAATGGACGGCGCCGTCCGGCACGGACGCCGCGACCCTGCGGGTCGCCGTCGTCAACGGTGACCACGAGCTGGTCCGGTTCGCCCGACGCCCCGCCGACACCGACACCGACGCGCCGGCGCCCGCTGTCGCCCCGCCCGCGCCGCAGGACGTCGCGACGACCGAGGAGCTCGACCTCATCGGCGACTACCTCGACCAGTACCGGCACGCGACGCGCTCTCCGGAGCCCTACTGGCAGGAAGCGCTCCGGCGCGACCCCGGGGACATCCGAGCGCACGTCGCGCTCGGAACACGCCGATATGCCGCCGCCGCCTACGACCAGGCGGTCGAACACCTGCAGGCCGCGGTCGACCGGCTCGTGTCCTGGGCACCGAACCCGTCCGACGGCGGCGCGCACTACAAGCTCGGGCTCGCGCTGGTGCGTGCCGGGCGTGTGGAGGACGGCCGTCGCGCACTCGGCAAGGCCACCTGGAACGCCGCCGAAGCCGCACCCGCGCACATCGCCCTGGCGCGGAGCTCCGCGGCCGAGGACCCGAGTGGGTCACTCGAGCACGTGCAAGCAGTGCTCCGGAAAGACCGTGAGCACCTGCAGGCGCGGGACACCGCGGTCGTGCTGCTCCGCCGGCTCGGTCGGTCAGCGGAAGCCGAAGTCCTGCTGGCAGAAACGCTCGCGATCGACCCGCTCGACCAGTGGGCTCGCCACCTCGCCGGTCGCCCCGTCAGCGACGACGCCACCGTCCTGTTGGACGTCGCCCTCGAGTACGCCTCGCTCGGCGCGACCGCGGAGGCGCTGGACGTCCTCGGCCTCGCCGAACAGCGCGCAGACCGGCAGGCGCTCGGGCAGGTGAACGTCCGGCCACTCGTCGCAGCGCACATCGCCGACCTCGCACTCCGGAGCGGACGCACCGACGACGCCCACCGAGCCGTCGCCTACGCCGCGGCCGTGGACTCGACGTACGCCCTCCCCTCCCGACTCGACGACATCGACGCGCTGCGCCGGGTGCTCGCCTTCGACCCGTCCGCAGCGGTGCTCTGGTCCATGCTCGGCTCCTGGCTCTACGACCGCGGTCTCGCAGCAGATGCGGTTGCCGCCTGGGAGCGCGGAGTTGCGGCCGGTCCCCGCGCCCACGACGCAGCAGTCCTCCACCGGAACCTCGGCGTCGCCGCGGTGAACGTTGCCGGGGACGTCGCGCTGGCAGCTCACCACTACGCCGCCGCACGCTCCGCGATGCCGGATGACGCCCGGCTGCTCTACGAAGCCGACGAGCTCGCAGCACGATCCGGCCGCTCGGCCGAGGACCGACTGCGGCAGCTCGACGAGCGACCAGAGCTCGTCGCGGACCGCGACGATCTGACCTTGAAACGTGTCGGGCTGCTCCTCGACCTCGGACGTGACGACGAGGCCCGCGCCGTGCTGCGGGCGCGCCGCTTCCAGCCCTGGGAAGGTGGCGAAGGCATCGCTCTCGCCGCCTGGGACCGCGCGGCACTCGCGCTCGCACGGCGGTCACTCGCCGCGGGCGACCCCGTCGCCGCAGCGGACGCGGTGGAGTCGGCGCTGCACACCCCCGACTCGCTCGGTGAGGCGCGGCACCCGCTCGCCACGACCGCGGACCTGCACCTCACACTCGGTGACGCGCTCGCTGAGCTGGGCCGCACCTCCAGTGCAGAGACTGCCTGGCGGACCGCAGCCGCCGCCACCGGCGACTTCACTGACATGGCGACGGCGCCGTTCACCGAACGCAGCGCATGGTCGATTGTCGCCCTCGACCGGCTCGGGCGACGGGACGAGGCCCGCCAGCGGCTCGACGACCTCGCCCGGTACGCCGACGACCTCGCTGTCGCACCGGCCGAGGTTGACTACTTCGCAACCTCGCTGCCGACCATGCTCCTGTTCCACACCGACCAGGCCTCGGAGCGCGACACGACCGTCGCCCGGCTCCGCTCCCTGCACGCGGAACTCTCCGCGTCTCTCACCGAGCACGTCGCGGACGCCGTCCGCGACGCATGACCACGGGCGATCCCGCTCGACCCGGCAACGTCGCCGGTTCCCGGAAGGAAGCATCACCATGACCCGAACCCAACTCCGACGGGGCGCGATCATCGCTGCCGGCATCGCCGCAGTGGCGCTCGCCCTCAGCGCCTGCTCCGTCCCCACCGCCGGCACCGGCAACGGCTCGAGCCTGCGCATCGGCGCGATGTACCTCGACTCACAGGGGTTCTACGGCGGCGTGAAGAAGGGCGTCGAGGACGCCGCCGCGGCAAGCGACACGAAAGTCAAATTCCTCGAGTCCACCTCGGCCGGTGACGTGTCGAAGGAGAGCTCCTTCATGAACACGCTCGTCTCGTCCAACGTCAACGCGATCATCATGTCCGCCGTCTCGACCGACGGCAGTCTGCCCGCTGTGAAGCAGGCGTCCAAGGCCGGGATCCCCGTCGTCTGTTACAACACCTGCGTCTCCGACAGCGCGGTGAAGCAGTACGTCTCCGCCTACGTCCTCGGCGACCCTGCGAAGTTCGGCTCGATGCTCGGCGACAAGGCCGCCGAGTACTTCAAGCAGGAGGGCATCGAGTCGCCGAAGATGGGCGTCATCAACTGCGAGCAGTACGAGGTGTGCAAGGAACGCTTCGCCGGGTTCAAGGACGCCCTCACAAAGGCGCTGCCGGGAGCGACTTTCGTCGCGAACCAGGAAGGCGCCGAAGTCGACCAAGCCGTCCCGACCGCCGAACAGATGCTCAGCGCCCACCCCGACCTCAACGGGCTCTACGGTGAAGCCGGCGGCGCGACCGTCGGGGCCTACAAGGCCGTCGAGAACCGCGGGCTCGTTGGCAAGGTCGCGGTCTTCGGTTCGGACATGACCAGCGACATCGCGAACGAGCTGAAGAAGGGCACCACACTCAAGGCAGTGGTGGACATCTCCGGCATCGCTGCGGGGAAGCTCGCGTACGAGGCGGCCGCTACGGCGATCGACGACAAGGGCAAGGGTGAGAAGGGCGAGGTCATCCCCGCGCCCGTCGACCTCTACCAGCCGAGCGACGCCGCGAAGTGGCTCGAGACCCACAAGGACGGGCTGCCCTGATCGCAGGCACCGAACACGGTGGGGTGGCCTCGGTCACCCCACCGCCCCACCTTCCCGCAACGAGAGGTCCGTCAATGACGACAACACCGCCTCCGGCCACCCGCACGGCCATCGCCGAGGTGCGCGGAGCACGCAAGCAGTACCCCGGGGTCCTCGCCCTCGACGACGTCGACTTCACGATCGTCCCCGGCGAGGTGCGGGCGCTCCTCGGCCAAAACGGCGCCGGCAAGTCCACCCTCATCCGCCTGCTATCCGGCGTTGAACGACCCGATGTCGGCGCCGTGGCGATCGACGGTGAGCCGCTGACCGGCGGCGTCACCGAGGCTGGCCGACGCGGTGTCGCCACCTGCTACCAGGAGCTTTCCCTCATCCGTGACGTCACCGTCGCCGAGAACCTCAGTCTCGGGAAGTGGCCGACCGGGCGGTTCGGCATCGACCGACGTCGCATGGTCCGGTCCGCCAGGGCGACACTCGAACGACTCGGCGCCGACATCGACCCCGACGCCGTCGTCAGTTCGCTCACCCTCGCCCAGCAGCAGATCGTCGAGATCGCCCGGGCCGTGCAGGAGGAACCGAAGCTGCTCATCCTGGACGAGCCCACCTCGGCGCTCGCGACCGCCGAGGTCGACATCGTCCTCGCGACCGTCCAGCGCCTGAGCGCCGAAGGGGTTGCGGTGATCTACGTCAGCCACCGCATGGATGAAATCCGCCAAATCGCCGACTCCGCCACAGTAATGCGGAACGGGCGAGTCATCGAAACGGTGAGCATCGCCGGAGCCGACACGAACCGGATCATCCACCTCATGCTCGGCGAAGCGCTCGACTCGGCCCCCACCGTGCGCCGAGCACGGACGGACGGCGAGGTGCTGCTGCAGGTCGAGGACCTCGCCGTCGCGCCCAAACTCGACGGCGTCACGTTCGACGCCCGTGCCGGGGAGGTGCTCGGGATCGCCGGGCTCCTCGGGGCCGGCCGCACCGAGCTGCTCCGGGCGATCGCAGGCCACGACCGGATTCGCTCCGGTACGGTGTGCGTCCGCGGGACCACCGAGCCGCGACCGACGCCGCGACGCATGCGCCAGCTCGGGATCGGCATGACCCCGGAGGACCGCAAAGGCACCGGCATCATCCCCGGACTGGGCATCGACGAGAACATCGTCATGTCGGACTGGAAGCGGGTCTCCTCCGGCGGCTTCTTGGCAAGCGGTCGCATCCGTGCAGCGACGAAAGTGCTCGGGCAACGGCTCTCAATCAAGGCCGACGACCTGACGCGCCCCATCAACACCCTCTCCGGAGGAAACCAGCAGAAGGCCGTCATCGCGCGCTGGCTTCACGCCGACAGCGACGTGCTCCTGCTCGACGAACCGACCCGCGGAGTCGACGTCCAGGCAAAGGCCCAGATCTACGACATCATGCGCCAGGTCGCGGACAGCGGGAAAGCCGTCGTCTTCGTCTCGAGCGAGGCCGAGGAACTGCCGCTCGCTTGCGACCGGGTGCTCGTCCTGCGAGGCGGCCGGATCCGCGAAGAGTTCACCGCCCCGCACATCACCGTCCCCGACGTCCTCGCGGCATCCATGGGCGCCCACGGCTCGACCGACGAGACCGTCCCCGTCCACTCCCCACCGACCGACACCACCGCCTCGGACATCGCCGTCCACCGAGTGAAGGACCCATCATGACCACCACCGTCGAGACCCCCAGCGGCACGACGAACAACGGATCGGCCGACGGTCGCCCCAACGCGTTCACCCGCGTCCGACGCGCGATCGGCGGCAACACCACCCTCGTGAACATCGTCGGTCTACTCGTCGCGATCGTCCTGCTCTACGCGTACCTCACGTTCAACGCCGTGGGCTTCTTCACCGCGGCGAACCAGAGCGGGCTCCTGCGCGACGCCGCCCTGATCGGGGTGGCCGCCACCGGAATGACACTCGTCATCATCGCGGGCGAGATCGACGTGTCCACCGGCCCCGCGGTCGCGCTGTCCAGCGTCATCGTGGCGTCGGGAATCTCCCAGTGGGGTCTCCCGACCATCGTCGCGATCATCGTCACCCTCGCGATCGGCACCGCATGGGGTGCTGTCGCCGGTGTCCTGCGCGCCCGATTCGCGGTGCCGTCGTTCATCGCCACGCTGGGCTTGTGGAGTGTGCTCCGTGGCCTCGCGCAGTTCGTGACGAACGCGCTGCCGGTGCAGATCCCCGACTCCGACCCGATCATGGACTTCCTCAACGCGGACGTCCTCGGGATCCCGACACCCGCGATCGTGATGATCGTGGCCTTCCTCGTGTTCGGCTTCATCGCCCGGAAGACCTCGTTCGGCCGGTCCGTGTTCGCGATCGGCGGGAACGCCCCTGCTGCCCGACTCGCCGGCATCGACGTGCGCCGGGTGCGCATTGCTCTCTTCGCAATCATGGGCTTCCTCGGGGCGCTGTCCGGCGTGCTCCTCACCGCACGTCTCGGCTCCGGCAACTCCACCGCCGCGAACGGACTCGAGTTCGACGTCATCGCCGCGGTCGTCGTCGGTGGAACCGCGATGACCGGAGGGCGCGGCAGCCTGATCGGCACGTTCCTGGGCGTGATCTTCATCACGCTCATCGGCAACGGCCTCGTCCTGCTCGGCGTGAACTCCTTCCTGCAGAACGTGGTCCGCGGCGTCATCATCGTGCTCGCGGTCCTGCTCAACGTGACCCTGTCCCGCCGCCGCGGGGCTCGAGAGGAAGACTGACATGACCATCACCGACACCACGACCATGCACGGTGCGTTCCTGCCCGGGGATGCGACCGCCGAACTTCGCGCAGTGCCGATTCCCACGCCAGGCCACGGCCAGGTACTCGTCCAGGTCGGCGCCTCCGGGATCTGCGGCAGCGACATCGGCTTCATCTACCGCGGGTACAAGACCCACAAGGGCCTTGACGGAGCGCCCGCATACAAGGGCGTCGTCGCCGGACACGAACCGTCCGGGCGGATCGTCGCCGCAGGACCCGGCGTCACCCGCTTCGGCGTCGGCGACGACGTGATCGTTTACCACATACAGGGATGCGGCCGCTGCCGCAACTGCCGCAGCGGGTACTTCATCAGCTGCACTGACCAGCCGCACAAAGCGTCCTACGGCTGGCAGCGCGACGGCGGGCACGCCGAGTACGTCCTCGCGGACGAGTCCACGCTCGTACCGCTCCTCGGCGACCTGACGTTCGTCGACGGCGCGCTGATCGCGTGCGGGTTCGGCACCGCGTACGAAGGGTTGGTCCGCACACGGGTGCACGGCGGCGAGGACCTGCTCGTCGTCGGACTCGGTCCGGTCGGCCTCGCCGCCGCGATGCTCGGCAAGCTTCTCGGCGCGCGTCGGGTCATCGGCGTCGAGCGGAGCCCCGAGCGCATCGCGTTCGTCGAGTCCACCGGCCTCGTCGACGACGTCGTGGTCGCCGACGAGCACGCGGTCGATCGGATTCTGGAGCTGACCGGCGGCGTGGGGTGCCAGGTGACCGTCGACTGCTCGGGCACGACGCCCGGCCGGTCCACCGCCGTCGAGGCCGCGGCCGAGTGGGGCCGCGTCGGACTCATCGGCGAAGGCGGCCGACTCGAGACCGAGGTGTCGGACACCCTCCTGCACAAGCAGCTCACGCTCACGGCGTCCTGGGTGACGTCGCTGCAGGGCATGGAGGACGTCACAGGGATGCTCGCTGCCGCCAGACTGCACCCCGAGATCGTCGTCTCGCACCGTCTCGACCTCGCCGACGTCGACGAGGGCTACCGCATCGCTGCGGCAGGCGCGACCGGCAAGGTCGTCCTCGTACCGAGCACGGCGCCCGAACGGTGACCAACCCACTGCCGCTCGTCGCCCTCGCAAGCGGCCCGCTTCACGCCGTCTTCGCTCCGACACGAGGCGGCCGGCTGCTCTCGCTGCGGACCGGCGACGAGGAACTCCTGTGGCAGAATCCGACACTCGTCGACGCACACCTCCGCCCAGTCGTGCCCGTCGACACCTGGCCGCACGGTGACGGTGGCATGGACTCCTGGGCGAACCTCGGCGGCTCGAAGACCTGGCCGGCACCGCAGGGCTGGTCGAGCGCCGACGAGTGGGCCGGCCCTCCGGATCCGGTGCTCGACTCGGGCCCCTGGGCCGTGGTCGATCACACCGACACTGCCGTCACCGTGCGGAGCGCCGCCGACCCCCGCACGGGTCTGTGGATCGAACGGGCGTTCGCCGTCACGGACGGTGGGCTGGAGGAGCGGATCACCTTCACGAACACGGGGGACCGCACGACGGCATGGGCGCCGTGGGAGGTCTGCCAGGTGCGTACCGACGACGGGGGCACCGTCGTCGTCGACGGGGCGACGCTCGACGACGAGGTCGACCTCGGAACTTGGGAAGGTCAGCTCACGAGCCGAAGCGGGCCAGGCGAAGTCGCCCTCCCGGTCGCTACCGGCGTCGCCAAGCGCGGCTACCGGTCCGGTCGTGCGGTCACGTACCGGCGCGCGTCCGGGACGACCCTTGCACTGTCCGCCGCGGACGAACCGGACGACGGATCGCCGTTCCCCGACCAAGGCGCGCGATTCGAAGTGTGGTTACAGCGACCCGTCGCTTCGCCCATCGCTGCGCTCGACGGGCTGCAACCCGACGCGCACCTCGCAGAACTCGAGGTCCTCGGTCGACGCAAGCCGCTCGCACCTACTATGAGTAGGACGACCATCGTGCAGTGGACGATCCGGCCTGCCGAAACAGCAGCCAGCCTGCGCTGAAGCGGCCTGTTTCTTCCGCCGTCTCCGCCTGTCTGCCCACCGGACCTGAATGCTGTGCCTACCCAATGCTCGACCACCGGAGGGTCTGACGAGCGCACTGTCGTTCAGAACAGCTGGCGGGCGTTGGTGGAGGCGAGGTCGAGGAGCTCGTCGCCGCGGCCGGACAGCACGGTCCGGATCGCGTAGAGCGTGAAGCCCTTCGCCTGCTCGGCGGTCACGGCCGGTGGCATCGACAGCTCCTGCCGGTTGGCCTGGACCGAGACGAGCGCGGGACCGTCGTGTGCGAGTGCCGCGGCCAGGCCGTCCTCGAGCTGGTCGGAGTGGTCGACCCGGATGCCCCTGATGCCGATGGCCTCGGCGACGGCCGCGAAGTCCGGGTTCTGCAGCTCGGTGCCGTAGTTCACGAAGCCGGCCGCCTTCATCTCGAGCTCGACGAAGTTCAGCGAGGAGTTGTCGAACACGACGATCTTCACGGGCAGCTTGTTCTGGACGATCGTGATGAGCTCGCCGAGCAGCATCGCGAGCCCGCCGTCGCCGGCCATCGCGATGACCTGACGGCCCGGGTGCGACGCCTGGACGCCGATGGCCTGCGGAACGGCGTTGGCCATCGTGCCGTGCACGAAGGACCCGATGAGGCGGCGCCTGCCGTTCATCGTGAGGTACCGCGACGCCCAGACCACGGGCGAACCGACGTCCGGGATGAAGACGGCGTCGTCGGCGGCGAGCCGGTCGAGCGCCCTGGCGACGTACTGCGGGTGCAGTGGCTTGTGCCTCCCGGCGGGGACGGCGAGGTCGTCGAGCTTCGCACGGGTCTTCGCGTAGTGCCTGCGCGCGTCCTCGAGGTGCTTCGTCGGGTGGGACCCGGTGAGGAGCGGCACGAGCGCCAGCGCGGTGTCCTGCACGGTGCCGACGAGTCCGATGTCGACCGGGTGCCGGCGGCCCAGTTGCGAGCCGCGGACGTCGACCTGCACGTGCTTCGCCTTCGCGGGGAAGAACTGCTGGTACGGGAAGTCCGTGCCGAGCATGAGCACGACGTCCGCGTCCTCCATCGCACGGTACCCCGACGCGAAGCCGAGCAGCCCCGTCATGCCGACGTCGTACGGGTTGTCCCATTCGATGTGCTCCTTGCCGCGGAGCGCGTGCACGATCGGGGCTTGCAGGCGCTCGGCGAGGGCGAGGACCTCGTCGTGCGCGCCGGCCACCCCGGCCCCGGCCAGGATCGTCACCTTGTCCGCGCCGTTCAGCAGGTCAGCGGTGCGGCGGAGCTCCTCGTCGGACGGGACGATCCGCGGGCGGGAGCGCTCGATGCGGGTGACCCGGGTGTCCTTCGCCTCGGCGAGCAGGACGTCGCCGGGGACGACCAGGACGGCGACCCCGCGCTGCTCGACGGCCTCGCGCATCGCGATCTCGAGCAGTCGGGGCATCTGCACCGGGTCCGCGACGTACTCGACGTAGACCGAGCACTCGCGGAAGAGCTCCTGCGGGTGGGTCTCCTGGAAGTACCCGGAGCCGATCTCCGCCGTCGGGATGTGCGCGGCGATGGCGAGCACGGGCACCCGCGACCGGTTCGCGTCGTAGAGGCCGTTGACCAGGTGCAGGTTGCCCGGGCCGCAGCTGCCGGCGCACACCGCCAGCTCGCCGGTCATCTCCGCCTCGGCCCCCGCGGCGAACGCGGCGGCCTCCTCGTGGCGGACGTGCTCCCAGCGGATCGTGCCGTCCTTCCGGAGGGCGTCGGTGAAGCCGTTGAGCGAGTCGCCGGGGAGCCCGTAGACGCGCTGGACGCCGTTCTCGCGGAGGCTGGCGACGATGGTCTCGGCAACGGTGGGCATGTAGTTCCTCTCGTCACGACAGTTGCTGACGCTACTGCAACGCATGGGTCGGCTCCGGGATACACCCGTTCAATACCCGTTCCGGGGGACTCGGTCACCGTGGGGGAGCCTCGTCGCGGCCTACATCTCGGTCGTCCATGCACGCGATGATGAAGATTGCTCCGAAAGCGATGGTGCTTGCGACCAAGTCCCACCCCAGCAGCGGAAACGTGCGGACCGTCGCCAGGCTTCCGATCGCCGCGGTGATCGTCAGGATCAATGCAGCGAGGCGACTGAAGAGCTTCTTGGTCGGTCTCATTCTGCGGCTCGCCCCGTCCCGCGACGCTCCCACGCCGTGATGACTGCACGCAGAACGAGTCCGGCGCGCACTGGTGTCGCGCCGCCGACGCCGATGCTGCCGACAATCGCGCCGTGCCTGGTCAGTGGTGCTGCGAGTGGGTCGATGACGCAGCTCATGGCGGCGACCCGGTCCCCGTGCGTGACGGCGTTCATCATGGCGTGCTCGAGGATGTGCTCCTGCGGGTCGCCGAATTCGAAGGACAGCAGAGCGGCGCTGTGAGCGTCGTCTTCCGCACCCGGGCGTGCGCCGTGCATGGATCGCCGGGCCACGCGTTCCCCGTCATTGCCAATCACCACCACACTGACCGCGGCGCCGATCTCGCCGGCGGCATTGACCGCATCGCTCATCAGCTGCTCGATGTCGGCCTCGTCCAGCGGCGCGTCTCCTCGAAGGCAAGTGACGTTGTCGAGCGGCGAGGTCGGCCAGATGTCCACGATTCCATCAGGCCTCACCGCCTCCGCCGGCCTGTGCCAGCGCAAGCGCAAGCGACCAACCATGCCGCGCTCCGCCCTTCGTGTTCCGGTGTGGACAGCGATTCGACGCGTCCGACGTGTTCCAGTGTCGAACCGCGCGCATGACGCAGCGGTAACGATGCGTGGATCGTCCTGGTCGTCGCGCTGTTCTGCACGGCTTTCGGAACCGCATCTTCCTACCGTTAATTGGGTCGCCGGGAGCCGGTCCGCTCCTTCGGTGATGCAGTGGAAGGAAGCCCTATGACGAGCACAGCGCGGCCCCTCGTACCGCAGCCTGCCCACCCCTTCGGGGGTGCGGAGACCGTCGCCGGACGGCGGAAGGGCAACGTCGTCGTTCGATGGGTGACGTCAACCGACCACAAGACGATCGGTTACCTGTACATCGCGACGGCGTTCACCTGGTTCCTGCTCGCGGGTGTGATGGCCCTCGTCATCCGTGCACAGCTCTTCGAGCCCGGACTGCATGTGGTCGCGACGAAGGAGCAGTACAACCAGCTGTTCACGATGCACGGCACGATCATGCTGCTGCTGTTTGCGACCCCACTGTTCTCCGGTTTCGGCAATGCGGTCATGCCCTTGCACATCGGTGCGCCGGACGTCGCTTTCCCGCGGCTGAACGCGTTCTCGTACTGGCTCTACCTCTTCGGCGGACTCATCACCGCCGGGGGGTTCCTGACTCCGCAAGGCGCAGCGTCGTTCGGGTGGTTCGCCTACGCGCCGCTGAGTGACACGACGTTCACCCCGGGACTCGGCGGGACGCTCTGGGCGTTCGGGCTGGTCCTCACCGGCTTCTCCACCATCCTCGGCGCGGTGAACTTCGTCACCACGATCATCACCATGCGCGCACCCGGCATGACCATGTTCCGGATGTCCATCTTCACCTGGAACATCCTCGTGACGAGTGTCCTGGCGTTGATGGCCTTCCCCGTCCTCGCCGTCGCGTTGGTGGGACTGGGGATGGACCGTGTCTACGGTTCCCAGATATTCAACCCGGCGAACGGTGGGGCGCTGCTGTGGCAGCACATGTTCTGGTTCTTCGGTCACCCCGAGGTGTACATCATCGCGCTGCCGTTCTTCGGCATCGTGTCGGAGGTCTTTCCGGTGTTCAGTCGGAAGCCCATCTTTGGATACAAGACTCTCGTGTATGCGACGGTGTCTATTGCGGCCCTGTCAGTGACGGTGTGGGCGCACCACATGTACGTCACCGGTTCCGTGCTGCTGCCCTGGTTCTCTCTGATGACGATGCTGATCGCGGTGCCGACGGGGCTGAAAGCGTTCAACTGGGTCGGCACCATGTGGCGCGGTTCAGTCACGTTTGAAACCCCGATGTTGTGGGCAGTCGGCTTCCTGATCACCTTCACGTTCGGTGGTCTCACCGGCGTGATCCTGGCGTCCCCGCCGCTCGATTTCCACATCTCTGACTCCTACTTCGTCGTCGCCCACTTCCACTACGTCGTGTTCGGATCCGTTGTGTTCGCAACCTTCTCCGGGTTCTACTTCTGGTGGCCGAAGTGGACCGGCAAGATGCTCAACGAGCGGCTCGGCAAGATCCACTTCTGGCTGCTGTTCATCGGCTTCCACACGACGTTCCTCATCCAGCACTGGCTGGGCGTCATCGGCATGCCGCGTCGGTACGCGACCTACCTGCCGAACGACGGCTTCACCTGGATGAACCAGCTGTCGACGATCGGCTCGATGATCCTGGCGATCTCGTTTCTGCCGTTCATCTTCAACGTCTACGTGACCGCGCGGAACGCACCGAAGGTCGCCGTGAACGACCCGTGGGGCTACGGCCGCTCGCTCGAGTGGGCGACCAGCTGCCCGCCGCCGCGGCACAACTTCACATCAATCCCGCGGATCCGTTCCGAGTCCCCGGCCTTCGACCTGAACCACCCCGAGGCCGGTGTGCCGATCGGTGTCGGTCCGGCGAAGGACGCTCCGGATGCTCCGGTGAGCGGTGCCGATTCCGGGGAAGCATCGTGACACCGACGCCATCACGGCGCCGGCCGGCCGATGCGCTCGACGTGCATGAAGCGTTCCGCATCTCCGAACACGCACGCATCGGACACCTCGACCTCACCGACGCCGACATCGCCCGAGTGGTCTCCGACGCAAACCAGCTCGTCGTGCGGTCGCAACTCTGGGGCGAGGTCCCCGTCAACCAGAGTCGTCGCCGTCGCCGCCTCCTGGCCGTCGGACTCTCTGTCCTCATCGGCGTGTGCACACTCACCGTCGTCGCTACTGCGGCTCACGGCTGATCCCGTATGGTCGTCCTCCGGAATGCTCGAGGACGATCGGAGTGCAACCATGCGGACGCTCGGAGAAGCCGAGGTCATCCCGTTCACCCGGGGTGCCGTGGCCGTCGAACACCTTTCGCTCCGCCGACCGGTCGAAGCGCACACCCACGACTTCCTCGAGCTCGCAATCATCACGGGTGGATCCGGCGACCACCACGGCGAGTCAGGGCTCGTTCCACTCTCCCGAGGCTGTGTGCTGCTGATCCCGGTCGGGACCTGGCACGCCTACGACCCCCTGTCCCACCTCACCGTGACAAACATCTACTTCTCGAAGACGTTCCTCGCGTCGCAGCTGTCGTGGATGCAATCCCTGCCACAGATCGGTAGCCACTTCGACGGCGCTCCGAGCGCGGTCGCACCCGCTCTCGTGGAACGTCTCGGAGCTGCGGAGCAGCGGCCGCTCGGCGCCGCCGTCGCAGCGGTCGAAGCTGCTGTCGAGGGCTCCCCCCTGCGCCTAATCTCTGCGGTATTCGAGCTCCTCGACGCGGTTCCGATGGTCAGCCGCGCCGCACGGAACGAGCCAACATCGATGCGGATCAGAGCATCACACGATCCGATGTCGGCTCGAACGATCAGGGGTATGCGCTACCGGACGAGTGTCGCTCGAGTCGTGTCGCTTCTCCACGAACAGATCGACGCAGCCTGGTCGCTGCGAACACTCGCCGAAGAGGCGCGGCTGTCCCCGTCGCAACTGACACGCGTGTTCCGTGAAGACACTGGAGATGCTCCGCTGGCGTACCTACAACGCATCCGCGCTGAACGTCTCGCATATCTCCTCCGGACGACCGGGGTCACGGTTGCCGAAGCGGGGCGAGCCGTCGGGTGGGCTGACCCGGCTTACGCCGCACGCCGGTTCCGCTCCTACTGGGGCACGTCACCGACGCAGTACCGGAGCGGGCTGCTGTGAGTCAACGAGGCGCGATCATGCGTGCCGCCATCTCGATGAGGTGCGCCCGGTAACGGCGGCGGAGGTTCGGGTCCGTCGGGTCACCAACGACCATGTCCGTGATCTGCGGCGCGGCGACGAACCAACTCACGAGGCTGATCAGCGTCATCACCACGAAACGTGCATCAAGGTCTGAGTCGACGTTCCCCGCAGCCTGAGCAGACCGCACCGCTGCCACCTTCTCGTCGTAGTGCTCTTTGCGCGGACCACGATGCGGGATCTGGTCGAGGGCAAAGTGGCACACCTCGTGCTGCACGAGCCGGAGCACGTCCGGGTTAGACGTCATGAAGTCGAAGAGGTCACCGATGTAGTCGCCAACCCGGTCCGGTCGAAGCTCGACTGCTTCAGCGAGGTCGGTCAACCTGCTCTGCAGCACGGTCGCGAACAGCTGCTCCTTGTTGCCGAAGTAGCTGTAGATGAGTGCTTTGTTGCTGTCGGCTCGTTGTGCGATCCGGTCGACGCGTGCTCCGGCGATTCCCTCAGCGGCGAACTCCTGCACCGCGGCGTCGAAGATGCGACGAGTGGTCTGGGCGCGGTCGTAGGGAGGCATCGCACCATCCTCTCAACTCGTCCCCCGATTCCTGAACCACCGGAGGCTGCGCAGCGTACGATATAACCAACGGGTTAGAAATATTGGAGGATCATGACGAACCGAACCGACGCCGGAGGATGGACAGGACGGCTCGCGGTGATGTCCATCGCGGCGGCGATCGCGGTGAGCGTCATCTACCTGCCACAGCCGATGCTCTCGAAGCTCGCGTCGAGTCTTGGAGTGGGCACCGGGACGGCAAGCATCATCGCCACGGCCGTGCAGGTGGGTTACGCGGCGGGCATCTTCTTCCTGGTGCCCCTGTCCGAGCGGGTACAACCGCGTCGCCAGATCACCGTGCAGACCATCGTCCTGTTCGTCGCCCTCGTCGCGACCGCGATTGTGCCGGGTGTAATCGGTGTTGCTCTTGGCTTCCTCGCCATTGGTTTGGTGGCGAACATCGCGCAGCTCGTCATTCCGGCTGCCGGGAAGCTCGCACCTGAGGGGCGGAAGGGAGCCACGACGAGCGCACTGGTCGGTGCGCTGCTCTGCGGCATCTTCGGCGGCCGAGTTGTGTCGAGCGTGCTTGTCGACGTCATCGGCTGGCGCTGGGTGCTCGTCGTGTTCGCGATCCTCGTAGCGCTGACCCTGCCGGCCCTTCGATGGGCGCTGCGGAAGGATGTCCCGCTTGGCGCAGCGAAGGCAGCCTACGGGCCCCTCCTCTGGTCCACCCTTCGTCTGGTGTGGACCAACTCGACGCTCGTCCAGTCGGCGGTCATGCAATTCTTCGCGTTCGCGACGTTCAACTCGATCTGGACTGTGATGACCCTGCACCTCACCGGGGCTCCGTTCCACTGGACCGTGCTGCAGGCCGGGCTCTTCGGCCTCATCGGCCTCGCTGCCGGCATCGTCACACCACTCACAGGGCGACTCATCGACCGGCACGGCGCGCTGCCCATCGTCGGCGCCTTCCTCGCTCTCTTGGTCGTCGCCACGCTGGCAACGGTCTTCGACCCTACGGTGATCTGGCTCTTCGGGATCTCGACGTTCCTGCTCACCTGGGCGAACCAGTCGATGCAGGCCGCGAACCAGAACCGCGTGCTCGTGGCCACCCCGGACGCATCCGCGCAGGCCAACACACTCTTCATGGTGTTCGTCTTCCTCGGCGGATCCTTCGGAGCCTTCATGGGCCCCCTCGCGTTCGGTATCGGCGGCATGCGCGCCGTCGCAATCCAGGGAGTCGTCTTCACCGTCATCTCACTCGTCGGATGGGTCCTCGCTCGAACGGTCTCCCGACGCCGCGAACGAGTTGCCGCACCGGCTTCCTGAGCTCCACCGCTCACCACACAACGAAAGGCACCCATGTCTGTCCTTGGAACTTCAACGATCGACGTCTTCCCCCTCGCCCTCGGCGGGAACACCTTCGGCTGGACAAGCGACGAACCCACATCGCTCGCCGTCCTCGACGCCTTCGTAGCGGGCGGCGGAAACTTCATCGACACCGCCGACGGGTACTCCGCATGGGCGCCGGGCAACTCCGGCGGCGAATCGGAGACCATCATCGGTACCTGGATGGCGTCGCGTCGAAACCGGGCTGACGTCGTCATCGGAACAAAGGTCAGTCAGCACCCCGAGTTCCGGGGGCTCGCGGCGTCGAACGTCCGTGCAGCCGCGGATGCATCGCTGCAGCGACTGCGAACCGACTACATCGACGTTTACTACGCGCACTTCGACGACGACAGCGTCCCGCTCGAGGAAACCGTCGAGGCATTCGATGGGCTCCGCACCGCCGGCAAAATCCGCGAAGTCGGGGTGTCGAACTACTCCCCGGAACGCCTCCAGGAATGGATCGACATCGCGATCCGGCGGGGGTTCGCACTCCCGGTCGCCCTGCAGCCGCACTACAACCTCGTCAAGCGCACCGGCTACGAGACCGGGCTCGCACCGATCGTCGAGGCACATGGCCTTGGAGTCGTGCCGTACTTCGCCCTCGCGAGCGGGTTCCTCACCGGCAAGTACCGGTCCCAGGCTGACCTCCGCGGCGCATCGCGTGAGCAGATGGCGAACGCATACATGAGCGCCGAAGGGCTCGCAGTCATCGAGGTCCTCGACCGCATCGCGACGACTCGCGACACTCCCATCCCCACCATCGCCCTCGCCTGGCTCCGAGGCCGGCCCGGCATCGCCGCACCGATCGCAAGCGCCCGCACCGTCGAGCAGCTCCCAGCGCTTCTCGCATCCGCGACGTTCGAGCTCACCGACGAGGAGCGCACAGCACTGGACGACGTGTCCGCACGCGTCGGCGGCTGACCGTCCCCACCCCGCAGCCCCGAACGGCTCATTCCAGCACGACTGACTCGCTACCGAGTCCACCGAACCGAAAGGCACCACCATGACCACGAAGACAATCCTCATCGTCGGCGGCACGTCCGGCATGGGTCGAGCAGTCGCAGACCTCGTCGCGGCCCGCGGAGATATCGCGATCGTCGCAGGCCGCTCTCAGGAGCGCGTCGACCGTGTCGCGAAGGAGATCGGCGGCACCGCACGCGGTGTCGTCATGGACCTCACCGACGAGAGCTCAATCAAGCAGGCAGTTGAGACCGTCGGCTCAATCGACCACCTCGTGCTCGCCGCGGCCGCGCTGACCTACGCGCCGTTCGCCGAGCTGAGCATCGACGACGCGAAGGCAGTGTTCGAGAACAAGTTCTGGGGCTACTACCGCGCTGTGTCGATCGTCGCACCGGAGCTCCCCGAGGACGCGAGCATCACCATCTTCTCCGGCGTCGCCGTGGACCGCCCAGCGCCTGGCACTGTCGCAGTGACCGCCGTGAACGCCGCACTCGAGGGCCTGACGCGCTCTCTTGCCGTGGAGCTCGCACCAATCCGTGTGAACTCGATCAGCCCGGGGACCGTGGACACCGAGGCGTACAACCACATGAGCGCGGACGAGAAGGCGAAGTCGTTCGAGGAGCAGGGCAAGGCGCTCCTGGTTGGCCGCGTCGGTCGACCGGAGGACATCGCATCCACCGTGGTGCACCTGATCGACAACGGGTACACCACAGCATCGAACGTGCACGTCGACGGCGGAGCGCGACTCGTATGAGCCGCTTCAGCGACAAGGTCGTCATCGTCACCGGCGGTGGTTCCGGAATCGGAGCAGCCACCGCCAAGCGATTCGCTGAGGAGGGCGCACACGTCATCATCACGGGCCGTCGCCGCACAAATCTCGAGGCGGTCGCCGCAGCAGCGCCTGCCGGGTCGATCACCATCGAGGCCGCCGACTCCTCCGACTTCCAACAGCTCCAAGACGTTGTCGCGCGCACAGTCGAGGCGCATGGACATCTCGACGTCCTCGTGAACAACGCCGGCATCGTCAGCCGTGGGACCATCGCTGACCTTGATCTCGACGACTGGCAGAAGGTCCTCGACATCGACCTCAGCGGAACGTTCTACGGGATGAAGGCGGCACTGCCGCACCTCATCGCCTCCGGCGGATCGATCGTCAACGTCACCAGCGTCTCGGGCGTGCGCGGCGACTGGTCAATGGCGGGCTACAACGCAGCGAAGGGCGGAGCCACAAACCTCACCCTCGCCGCCGCGATGGACCACGCAAAGGACGGCGTCCGCATCAACGCCGTCGCTCCGAGCTTCACCCTCACCGAGATGACAGACGACATCAAGGACGACGAGGAAACCCTCGCCGCCATGGCGAATCGCATCCCCTTGGGTCGCGGCGCGCACCCCGAAGAGATCGCCGCAGCGATCGCGTTCCTCGCAAGCGACGACGCGTCCTTCATCACCGGAGCCGTCCTGCCCGTCGATGGCGGGGTCACGGCCAGTAACGGACAACCGAACCCGGCGTAGCCGGGAGGAAGCAGACACACATGCATCCCCTCACAACCACAGTCACGCACCTGACGGCGCACACAGCGCAGGACATCGTCACTGCCGCCATCCGACACAGCAGCGTTCTCGGCAACAACTCCGCGATCGCGGTGGTGGACGCCGCAGGGAATCTGCTCGCATTCGGCCGCATGGACGGCACGGTGACACCCTCCACTCAAGTCGCGACTGACAAGGCCTACACCGCGGCGGCATTCGGGGCTTCCGAAGGGTGGCTCGAGCAAGGTCGTGCGTTCGGTGACGCCGGCACCGCAGTCGCGACGGCCGCCGTCGAACGATTGGTGCCGCTGCCTGGCGGCGTCCCTGTCATCGAAGGGGGCACTGTCGTGGGTGCCGTCGGTGTCAGCGGCGGAACGGCAGACGAGGACAAGCAGGTCGCGTCCGCCGCAATTGAGGACGTCCTTGGAAAGGCGGCGGAGGAGATTCCCGCCGCGATCCGCGGCTACTTCGCCGCCCTCCGCGCCAACGACCCTGAGGCATTCGCTGCGTGCTTCGCGGATGGCAGCGTCGGCCACGACCCTGTCGGCGCACCCCCGTTGCACGGACGCGACGCCGTGCGGAGCATGCTCGCCGACTTCTTGCCGACCTGGGGGCGCTTCGATGGCATCACCGAGGACGAAGTCTTCGTGTCGGGCAACTCCGTCGCGGTCCGCTGGACAGGAAGCGGCATGAGCTCCAGCGGATCTCCGGTCGTATGGACCGGCATCAACACCTTCCTCCTCGCCGAGGACGGCCTCATCGAAACCCTCTACGCGACCTTCGACGCGCCGAGCATGTCTCGGCAGCTGAGCGCGTGACCACCACTGAGAGGAACACATTCATGCGGACCGACATTGAATTCAACGCCGACGGGACGACCCTGCGCGGCTGGTTTTACACGCCCGAAGGGAGCGGCCCCTTCCCAGCCATCGTGATGGCGCACGGTTTCGCGGCGCTCAAGGAGATGGGGCTCGCGCCCTACGCAGAGCGTTTCGTCGAAGCGGGATTCGCCGTCCTCGCCTTCGACCACCGCAACTTCGGAGCGAGCGACGGGACACCCCGCTTCGAAATCGACCCGTGGCAGCAGATGACCGACTATCGCCACGCGGTCACCTACTTGCAGCAGCGAGACGATGTTGACTCCGACCGCATCGGCGCCTGGGGTACGAGCTACTCGGGTGGCCACGTCATCATCCTCGGTGCCATCGACAAGCGGGTGAAGGCCATCTCGTCGCAGGTGCCCGTTGTCAGCGGCTACTCCGCTATCCAGCGGCTCGTGCGTCAGGACCTGTTCCCCGACCAGCGCAAGGCGTGGGAGCAGGACCGCGCAGCCCGATTCGCTGGCGCCGACCCAGCCATGATTCCGATCATCGATCCGGACTCGATGGCGAACGTTGCGTTCCCGACTGCGGACTCCTACGAGTGGTTCAGCTCCGCGGCGAAGGACGCGCCGCTGTGGGAGAACACCGTGACGGTTGCAAGCCTCGAGAAACTGACCGAGTACGAACCGCGGGCGTATATCGGCAGGATCAGCCCGACGCCGTTCCTGCTGATGGTCGGACAGGACGACACCGTCGCATCAACCGACCTCCCGCTGAGCGCGTTCGAGCAGGCGCTCGAGCCGAAGCAGTTCGCTGTGCTCCCCGGCGGCCACTACGCACCCTACGGCGGTGTCGCCTTCGAACCCGCCGTCACCACTGCACGCGACTTCTTCGTCGAGCACCTCGGGTCGAAGGCAGACCGATGAACGCACCGCTGATCACCCTCAACGACGGCCGCACGATCCCGCAGATCGGTGCTGGCACCTGGCCGCTGTCCGAGAGCGAAGTCCCGGCAGTCGTCGCCGCGGCGATCGAAGTGGGCTACCGCCACATCGACACCGCAGCCGCGTACGGCAATGAGCGCGGCGTCGGGGAGGGCATCCGGCGCAGCGGACTTCCTCGTGAAGACGTATTCGTAACGACGAAGATCGGCAACGACAACCACGGACGGAAGAAGACCCGTCACGCTCTCGCGCAGTCGCTCCGACGGCTCGGCGACGACCACGTGGACCTTGCCCTCATCCACTGGCCGATGCCGCAGGTCGGGAAGTACATCGAAACGTGGGAGGCGCTCATCGAACTGCAGCAGGAGGGAAAGGTGGGCAGCATCGGCGTCTCCAACTTCCGGCCGGAGCACCTCGACCGGATCATCCGAAGCACCGGCGTCACCCCTGTTGTGAACCAGATCGAAGTCAACCCAGTCGTAGCCCACAAGGACCTCCGTGCGGCGACGCTGTCGCGAGGAATCGCCATCGAATCGTGGTCACCGCTCGGCCCGTCGACGAACGCGCTCCAGGATGAAACCGTCACGGCGATCGCAACTCGGCTCGGGAAGACCCCCGCGCAGGTCATCCTGCGGTGGCACGTCGAACACGGACTCATCGTGATCCCGAAATCAGCGTCTACGGAACGTCTCCGGCAGAACCACGACGTGTTCGACTTCACACTCGACGCCGCTGACATCGCCGCAATCGACGGACTCGACCGAGGTACACCCGCGTCTTACGCCACGCAGCTCGCAGGCGACAGCGCATGAGCGACGTCGGCCCGGTCCGCGCCGGCATCGTCGCGGCGCTCGCGCTGCTCGCACTGACCGGATGCAGTGACCAGGCCGACCATCCGACCCCAACCGGTTCCCCGTCAACCACGTCCGCATCGCCCGGTCGGGCCGATGCGACCACCTAAGGCGAGAGGACATGGCAGTCCGCGCCGTCCATGCCGTCCGCCCGAACCGAGGTGACGGCCGCGACACTAAACAGCAGGATCTCTGTCGTCGGCGGCCTCGATGCCGACGGCAATTCGCTTGCAACGGTCGAGGTGTTCGATCCTGAGCGCGAAGCTTGGAGCGACGCGGCGCCCTTGCCAGAAGGACGAGACCACCAACGCCTCGCTGTCCTTCGCGGCCGGGCTGTACTCAGTGGGCGGATTCAGCCGCTTCCTCGGCCCGCCAGCCGCCGTGTGGGTGTGCGACGAACACATCGACCGGTGGAACGCAGTTGCGTCCCTCCCGCAACCGCGCGGCGCACACGCCACGGCTGTCGCGGATGGGCGCATTTAGGTCTTCGGCGGTGTCGGTGCAGACGGCGACACCACGCTGTCCTACGACCCAGCTGCCGACCACGTCCCCACAGATCAGGAGTCAACCGGACCGACAGCAGTCCCTGACTTGCAGGGAGATCAGTCAGTTCGAGGCGGGCAACGGGCTCAAAACCGACGTGGGAACATCGGTGCACGTACCTGCAACAGTGCCCTCCGTCGAGTACGGATCGTTCCCTGTGTGTTCTAGGTCAGTACCAGTTGCCGTCGATCGTCATCCCTCCGTCGACGTAGAGGGTGTGTCCGGTGATGTAGCTCGCTTCGGAGGATGAGAGGAAGTAGATCGCAGAGGAAAGCTCGTGGGGCTCTGCAAGTCGGCGCATCGGCGTCCGCGCGATGACGGGCTCGAGGCCCAGCTGTCCCGATGCGATGAGCCCCCCGATCATCTGCGAGTTGACGTAGCCCGGTGCGACGGCGTTCACCCTGATGTGATCGGGCGCCCACTCCACCGCGAGCGCTTTCGTCAGGCCCTCCACTCCTGCTTTCGCGGCGCAGTAGCTAGACCGTCCCGGCATGCCAGAAACGGCGGCGACGGATGAGATGTTAACGATGCTCGCTTGGTGCGACGCTTGCAGGTAGCGGTGTGCGGCACGGTTGACTCGCATGGTCCCGTTGAGGTGGACATCGACCAATCTCGTCCACTCTTCGTCGGTGGCGTCGGCGGCGCGAGCAGGGCGAGCGATGCCGGCGCAGTTGACGACGGCGTCCAGCACTCCGTCGTTCCTGGAAGCGCTTGCAGCGACGGCGGCCCTCACCGCGTCGTCGTCCCGGACGTCGATCGCGGATCCCATCGCTCGGTCATCGCCGCCGAGCATGTCAACGGTGCGGTCGATAGCGTCCTGGTCGAGGTCGAGCAGAGCGATTCTCCCGCCTTCTCTGGTCCATCGCTGTGCAAATGCCAGCCCGATGCCTGATGCGCCTCCGGTTACCAAGGCGAGGGGTGCAGTCATCGTTGATCCGTTCGTTGGTTGCAGTCTCCGTCAGGGTCTGAAGGGTGCCTGACGACGGGACTAATCGTGATGGTCATGAGCGATCGGAGAGGGAGGGAGTCGAGGGTCGAGCGCAGCGCAGCTTCGTCGTCTGCGGCCCACAGCCCGATGTTTGCCCAGCGGGTCGGGATGCGCCAGAGCCGGATGAGCGCACCGGCCTCCGCGAGTTCGCGGGCACGGACTGTCTCTTGAGCCCTCAGGCTGACAAGCGTTTCTGCAGACAAGTCGTCGGGCGCGGCAAGCTCGATCTGCACGATGAAGTGACTAGTCATGCGCGATGCGTCCAGGTTGCGTCGGCGTGGGCGGCGACGCGCTCCCAATCGAGTGGCAGGTAGAGCCCGTCACCGGGCGGTGTGATCCATCTGCCGTCCGAGATTGGGAACGGCTCGCGCAGGACGAGGTCGATCGGGTCAGCCCCTGTGTCGTGCGGGATGATCTCGATGGCGGCGACCGCGGTCATCGAAGCGGCGAGGGGCATGTGGATGTGGGGCCAGACATGTGGGGCGACCTTGGCCTGGTAGGAAGTCGCGCGCGCGATGCCCTTGAGCGCGGCGGTGTAGCCGCCCGATGCCGTGGCGTCGGCTCGCAGGTACCCAACGCCACCTTCGATGAGATCCTGCAGGACAGACGGCGTGCTCACGTCTTCGCCGGAGGCGATCGGCGTTGACAGCGAGTCTGCGACGTCGCGGACGGACGGCACTTCGTAACTCGGGAACGGATCCTCGATGAAGCGCAGTCCGAGGTCGTCGAAATTCCGGCAGTATGCAATCGCCTCTTCAACATCGGCGAATGCTCCGTGGAAGTCGATGGCCAACTGCACCGACGAGGGCAGGACATCCTGGACCCGCCGGACGAGGGCCAGGTCCGAATCGAGATCGTGGCCAGGAACGATGAGCTTGATCGTCTCGTAACGATCGTCGACGAAGGAACGGACCTCGTCGACGATCTCGCCTTGCCCACGCTGGTCGAGGAAGTAACCAGCCACGACCATCAACGGCACGTCTCGCGCTGCCGACCCGAACAAGTTGGAAAGAGGGACACTCTGGCGGCGCGCCTCGATGTCGGAGAGCGCGATCTCGATCAAGGACGCGGCGCGGACGAGGGACGCCCAGCCCGGCGCGAAACGCCGTTTCAGCATGTCAGCAGCTTCGGCTGGCGTGCCCTCGAACGAAGCAATGTGTGGCCCGAGGAGAGTGAGTGCCTCGAAGAGTGGAGTGTCGCGGGTGTACCCGATGGCTGAACCGGTGACTCCGTCATGCGTGGTGAGGCGGACGATGACGTAATCACGCGAGGTATAGGTGATGGCTCCAAGATGGAGTGGGCGGGGCATCGGCAGTGCGCAGTGCCAGACTTCAAGCTTCTCGACACGGTCAAGCATGGGACACAGCTCCCGATCTACTCATGGCCGTCACTGGACGGTGATCCGACAGGAGAGACATGGTGAGCCAGGATGCCACCGTCTCGCCCGGGCCGACGATCACCGCTTGGTTTCGTTCGACGGCGCCGGCGAGTCCGTCGAACGGGTGATACCGCTGCGGCTCGATGCCGATCATCCTTGCGCGTCCGTACCAAGGGAAGGAGTTGTCGCCGTTTTGCAGCCAAATCCACAGCTCGGGATACGCCTCAACGTCCCACGCCATCGCGACGCCCGGGAGCGCTGCGCCGATGGGGTTGCGGAGCGCTGCCCATCCTTCGTGGAGACCGTAGAGATAAACCAGGCGCACCATGTCCGTTTCGGGGATGACGCTGAGGTCGACGTCATCGCCGGAGCGGGCGTTGACGGCTGCCGGCCAGATCCCGCGAGTGGCACGGAGATCACCGGGCGTCGCGGGCTCAACGTCGAAGTGCGCGTGAGGCATGTCGAGATGGGCGCCGGGTACGGCGGGGAACGTCGGGTGGTGTCCCCACAAAAACGGGACCGTTTCCGCGCCGACGTTGGTGACACGCTCCTCGACGAACAGCGTCGGGCCGTCGTCGGAGAGTCGGATGGACCGGGTTAGTTCGAGGGGCAGCCGAGCGCCGGTGCGTACGGTCAACCTCGTGCGCTCCTGCTCGACCAGCCTGACGGGCGCGAGCGATGCCTCCCCGTGGAAGGCGACAGCTGTGCCACCCCAGACCGATTCGGCTCCTGAGTTGGGAAAGAGGAACTGCCATCCCGCACGATACTTCGTGAGCCAGTCGCGTTCCGTCGCACCGAACGACGGGCCGTCTGGAATCGGCGCAGCCCAGTCGAAGTAGCTCAGGGCGTTGGCCCCGGACACCGAACGGACGGAGCTAATCTCTCCGCCTCGATCTAGCTCGACCGTCACGGTGAGATGAGCGGACTCGAGCGTGACGGTCATCGCTCCACCTCCGGCCGCACGAGAGGAAGACCGGTGATGCCGAGCCCGGTCGCGACGTTCACGTGCCTCCCGCAAAGGTTGGCGCTGGCGAGTTGGTCGAGTTCCGGGCCGACAAAGGCGATGTTCGTCGGCGCCTGCATGTGCTGACCGCTCCAGTCGTGGAGGAGGAGCTCGCTCTCACCGGTGGCCATGTCGACGACGTAGATGGAGTCGGGGGTGTAGCAGGAGATGTAGAGATCGCCGGCGGCGTCGAGCGTGACGCCGTCCGGCACGGTGTCGGGGACGTGCCAGACAAGTTTGCGAGCGCCCGCGCTGCCGTCCTCGCGGACTTCGATCCGCCAGACCTTCGATGCCGCAGACTCGACGACGTAGAGGAAGGCCCCGTCTTGCGAGAAGGCGATTCCGTTGGGGAAGTTGCTCGGAACGGTCGACCAGACGGAGGTCTCACCGTGCGAACTCAGCGTGAAGACAACACCGTCGTCAGCACCCCACGTTCCTGAGTCGGTCACCAAAAGCCGACCCGATACATCAAAGGCTGCGAAATTCGGGCAGATCATCGGCCGTGATGGCGTGCCGCGCGATAGCTCGACCTGCTCGAGAGATTCGCTATCGATCCGAAGGAGACGGGAGTTGCCCCGTTCGCAAACGTATAGATCCCCCCGTGCATCGAGTGCGAGCCCGAGGACGAAGGCGTCGGTCCCGCAGTCTGCGATCTGCTGCCAGTTATTGTCGAGATCTCCGCGGTAGATCTCTCCGCGTTCACCGCCGGCGTACAGGAGATTGCGGTCGCCGTCCCAGACGATGGACTCGGGATGGTTCACACCGGTCCAGATCGTCTTGAACGCCGAGACCGGGAATCGTGCCGTCATCGTCATCGTCATCGTCGCCGGTGTCCGACTGAGCCGTTGAGGAGGAGGCCTCCATCGACCGTGATCACCTGGCCGGTTATGTAGCGCGAGGCATCGGAACCAACGAACAGGATGGCATCTGCGACTTCCTCCGGGGTGGCGATCCGATGCAGCGGTATGCGCTGACGATAGGTCTCGCGGACGTCATCGGTCCACGAGTCCGTATTCAACGGCGTTTCCGTTGCACCGGGCGCGACGGCGTTGACGGTGATGCCGTGCTCGCCGAGTTCGACAGCAAGCGCACGGGTGAGACCGGTGATGCCCCCCTTTGCCGTCACGTAGCCGGTCATCTCGGTCGGCGGTTGTTCCGCCACAACCGAACTGACGTTCACGATCCGTCCTGACCTGGCTGGCACCATCGTTGTGGCGGCTGCCCGAGCGCCGCGGACGTAGCCCATCAGGTTTGAGTTGATGATGGACAGCCAGTCATCGTCGCCCATTTCCATGAACGGCTGCACGAGCAGCCGGGCGGCGTTGTTCACCCAGACGTCGACGCCTCCCCACGCCGCTGAGACGGCGTTGGCCAGTTCGTTGACGTCCGTAGTAGAACCGACGTCCCCCTCGTGGATGAGCGCCCGACCACCGCGCTGCTCGATCTCCTCGATCAGCGAAGGAGTGACTGCAGGGTCAGTGCCGCGATGGATGCCTGCGACTGCGTAGCCCTTCTCGGCTGCGCTTAGGGCAAGGGATCGGCCGATGCCGCGGGAGACACCCGTGATGACGATACGGCGGCGATTGTTGTCAGACATGCTGTTTCACCTCAGTGTGAACGGCGGGGACTCGATGGCAGCGTTGACTACGCGTGGGTGCTTGACAGGCCGGCGAGCCCTCGCGCGGCCTCTGCAATGGAGTCTTCCGTCGGCAGGAGTGCGCTCTGCAGGCTTGCCGCTGCCGGCATACGGCTGTCTGCCGTGCCGAGCCGCTGAACGGGCGCGGACAGGTCGCTGAAGTGCTGCTCCTGGATACGCGCAACGATCTCCGCGCCGAATCCGCCGGTGCTGTTGGCTTCGTGCACCACGAGGACCCGCCCGCCACCTGTTTGGACGGCTTCGGCGATCGCGGCGTCGTCGAGAGGGTTGAGCCAGCGCAGGTCGAGCACGGTGGCTTCGATGCCGGAGGTGGCGAGGACATCCGCCGCGGCAAGGACACGGTGGAGCGGAGCACCCCAGGTGATGATGCTGAGGTCTGCGCCACGACGGTGGAACCTCGCGCCTCCGATGTTTTCCGCCTCAGCATCGAGGTGAACATCGCCCTTCATCTGGTACAGCTCACGGGCTTCGATGAGGATGACCGGGTCATCGTCGGCAACCGCAGCGCGCGTCATGGCGTACGCGTCCGCTGGGGTCGATGGGAGTCCAACCCGGAGGCCCGGAATGTGGACAAGCAGAGCCTCCAGGCTCTGGTCGTGCTGCGCGCAGGAGCCGGCAGTTGCGCCCTGTTGCGTGCGCACGACCAGTGGAGCATGCAGGACCGATCGCGTGCTGTAACGCACGTTGGCGGCTTGGTTCACGAGTTGGTCGAGTGCGACGAGAAGGAAATCAGCCCACATGATCTCGACGATCGGGCGCATACCCTCCATCGCGGCGCCGACTGCAGATCCGAGGATGGCGCTCTCCGAGATCGGCGTGTCGAAGACCCGGCTGGACCCGTGCGTCTTCTGGAGACCCCGACTGACCCCGAAGATGCCGCCGGCGAAGCCGACGTCCTCACCGTAGACAAGGACCTCGGGTCGGTTGGTGAGCTCTGCGTCGAGCGCCTTGTTGACAGCGCGCTGGTATGTCAATTCGGTTGCAGCACCTTGACTCTGGGGCCCGGTCGGGGTCGCCAACGGACCGTAGACGTGACCCACCGCGTCCCCAGGGGCCGGCGCTGGCATGGCGCGGACGGCGGCCGTAGCTGCGTCGATCTCCGCGAGGACCTCTTCTTCGATCTTTCGCACGTCTTCGTCAGGAACGCCCATCGACTCCAGCTGCGCGCGCATGCGGATGATCGGCTCTGCTATCGCTGCACTCTCCGTGTCCGCCTTCGGACGGTAGTGCTCGATGTCGCGGTTGTAGTGCCCGCGGAGCCGCACCGTCTTGCAGACCAAGAGCGTCGGACCTTCGCCGGCTCGGGCGCGCTCGGCGGCTCCGCTCATCGCGTTCGCCACCGCTACCGGGTCGCATCCGTCGACGGTCACGGCCGGGATGCCGTACCCGGCGGCGCGAGACGTCAGGTCGGGCGTCCGCAGGAGCGTCGCCGTCTCGGTCATCTCGGACCAACCGTTGTCTTCGATGATGTAGACGACGGGGAGGTTGTAGGCGGCGGCGAAGATCATGCCTTCGTGAACGGAACCCTGGTTCATCGCACCGTCACCGATGGAAACGACGGCGATACGGTTTGATTTCTGGTGCTGCGCGGCCAGTGCCACACCGCCGCCAATGGGGATGCCCGCACCGACGATCGAGTTCTCCCCGAAGAAGGAGTGCTCGGGAGAAGTGAGGTAGGCCGATCCGCCCCTGCCGCCGTTGATGCCACCTGCTCGTTGCGCAATCTCGGCGAGAAGGCCCTCGAGGGGAATGCCCGCGGCGATCGCCCATCCGTGACCGCGATACGTGGGAAGGACCCGGTCGCCGGGGCGGATTGCGGCCCGCACGCCGACCGGGATGGCCTCCTGCCCAGTGCTGGTATGGACCGAGCCAGGGTAGAAGCCCTCGGCGCTCAGCTCGAGGCAACGCTCCTCGAAGACGCGGATGGTGACCATCGCCCGAAAGGCGTCGAGTGGGGTGAGTGCGATCTCCGACAATGGGTCCTCCTTGACTCATCTGACTGCTGCCTCACACTGTCACGTGGAGGAATTCGTTGTCAAGATATGGACACGAGTTCAGATGGTGAAATCACGAGGTTGAGGCGTCCGCGGTGGCTCGCAGCAGCGCATCAACGAGCTGCGGCTCAGTGGAGACGAACCGGTCCTTCGGGCACGCCAGGGTGAAGCACGCAACGACGGCACCGTTGTCGCGAATGGGTGCACTGATGCACTCGACGCCTTCCCGGAACTCCTGATGGTCGTACGACAACCCAGAAGCCGCGATGTAGTCGAGTTCCCGCCGGAGCGCGGCTCGTGACGTGATCGTGTGCTCCGTCACCTTTCTGAGCACCAGCCGCTCCAGCAGGGGTTCGCGAACGGCCGGAGGTGCGAATGCCAGCAAGAGCTTGCCACTCGCCCGCGCGTGCACGTTGTCCGAGTAGCCGGTGGAGAGTCCCGCGACGCGCACGGCATGAGACCCCTCGACTGTGGCGAGGACGGTGATCGCCCCGTTGCGCCATCCGCTGAGGTACGCCGTCTCGCCGGAAGCGTTCGCAAGCGCGTGCAGGCCTTGCAAGTGGCGAGCGGAGATCACGTTGCGGCGGTTGTGGGCCTCCGCGATCACCGCAGCGGCGGGTCCTAATGTGTAGCGACGTCGCTGGTCCTTGAGGAGAGCTCCCTCGTGCACCAGCGTGTTCAGCAGGTGGTATGCCGTCGGCCTCGACAGCTCGAACTGGTCGGCAACCGCCTTCACGGAGAGCCCGTCATCACTGCTCGCGATCGCCATGAGGATGCGCATCGCACGACTCACCGATTGGATGAGCGTCGCGGGCGCCGCTGCACCGGGCGCTTCAGGCTCGCTAGTCACGGCCTGATGCTAGTCGCCTGCGGGGCGGCAACGCATAAAGAGCAGCACTCGATCAACGGGCTTTGTGCGGGCATCTCTGATCCTTCGAGACACGACGCCAGCACGTTCAAGCGAGCGGTGCATCGTGAGCCGAGACCGCGGATGCCCGGGTTGTAATGGGCATCATCTTCCGGTCGGCTCGCTGGCGGAGCGGGACATTCACGACCCGTTGGGGCGCTGAGCCAAGCACTCCCTCGCCTAACGCCCCACGGCGACCGCCCCAGGGCGTCAGGCGGGAAGGGCAGACCTCAGGGCGATCGGTACGCGATGTCCTGGCGATGACCGGTAGAAGCCGATCGGACGATGGCATCGCACACCTCTGCGCAACGGTAACCGTCTTCGAGCGTGGCGCCGTGCGGTCCGATCGGTGCATCGTGCACGACCGCCTCGAGCAGGTGCCCGAGCTCGTGCACAAAGCTGTCTTCCCACCCGATCATGTGCCCGTGCGGCCACCAGTGCTCCCAGTACGGGTGGTAGGCCTCGGAGACCAGGACTGTCCGGAACCCCTGAGCATTCTGAGCCGGCGTGGAGTCGATGAGATGCAGCTCGATCTCGTTCATTCGCTCTTGGTTGAAGATCACCGTGCCCCTGGTCGTGCTGATCTCGAAGCGCATGTGGTTCTTTCGGCCGGGCGCGACACGCGTGGCCTCGAGCGTACCCGTGGCGCCATTGCCGAAGGTGATGATTGCATCAAAGGCGTCGTCGACATCCACATGCCCGCCTGGGCGTTCATCAGCGAAGGTCACGAGGTTTGCCGACACCGTCACCGGTTCCCCAACCAGGTACCGAGACAGGTCGATGATGTGCGCGCCGAGGTCGCCGAGCGCGCCAGACCCAGCGATATTCTTGTCGAGCCGCCACGACGTCGGACTGTTGGGATCGACCAGCCACTCTTGGTGGTAGCGGGCCCTGAAATGCCGGACCTCACCCAACGTCCCGTCATCCAGGAGCCCCTTGATCAGACGTATCGCGGGGAAGAAGCGGTAGTTGAAGGCGGTCATCGCCTTCACCCCGGTCTTCTCGACCGCCGCCCAGATCTTGAAGGCCTCGTCCGCGGTCCTTCCGAGGGGTTTTTCGCAGATGACGTGTTTGCCGGCCCGGGCAGCGGCGATCGTCGGCTCGAGGTGCTGGTCGTTCGGACCTGTGTTGTCGAAGACGTCCACCGCAGGATCGTTGACGATGTCGGTCCAGTCGGTGGTCGACCGCTCGTAGCCGTAACGCCGGGCTGCCTCAGCGACCGCGGCCCCGGAGCGTCCTGCGAGTGCGATGAGTTTCGTCTCCGCAGGTGGTGGCCAATACGTGTAGGAGAGTTTCTTGAGCGCGTTTGTGTGTGCGCGGCCCATGAAGGAGTAGCCGAGCATTCCGATGCCGAGAGTCGGCACTTCCTGACCGACCGCCTTCATCTCGCCTTGGTTGAAGAAGGATGTGTCGCTCACGTCAGACCAGCCAAAAGTGCTGTGCTTCGGGATCCATCGGTTCCTTTACGATGAGGGGACGGAGGTAGTTAATGGCCTTCTCTGCGCCGTCCCGCTCACTCATCACCGGGTCTTCGTGTTCGTAGGACATCACATAGTCGTAGCCAACCTCGAGGAGAGCTGTAATGACGCGCTTCCAGGGGACCTGCCCCCATCCGACGACACGGTACCGAGCAGCGCGGTGCATGTTGCGCCACGAACCAGTTGACAGCACCCCGTCTCGGCGGATCTCGTCTTCTTGCACCTCAAAGTCCTTCGCGTGCACGTGGAGGATGCGGTTTCCGAACGTCTTGATGAACACGACCGGGTCGATCTGCTGCCAGATGAAGTGGCTCGGGTCGAAGTTGAACCCCCAATCATCACGATCGAGCTTCTCGACCGCCGTCTGCGCGGTAGTGATGTTGTAAGCGATCTCCGTTGGGTGCACCTCGTGCGCGAACTTCACACCGAGCTTCGCAAACTCGTCGAGGATTGGATTCCACCGCTCAACGAAAAGATCCCACCCCTCGTTGTAGATCTCGAGGTGTTTCGGAGGCCAGGTGTACCAGGACCCCCAGACTGTTGAACCGAAGAACCCGTTGACGACGGGGATCTCGAGGTCAGACGCGGCCCGTGCCGTCTTCAGCAGGTGCGCCTTTCCGTACTCGAACATCTCCTGCTTGTCGGTGACGGGGGACCAATCGTCGAAACTCGCGTCCTTTGGAGGAAGCACCTGCTGAGCTGAAAGATGGTCCGAGAGGGCGGAGATCACCAGCCCCCGCGAGTCGAGCATCTTCTTCAGGTTCCGCCCGTACTGCGCGTCAGTTGATGCCTGCTCCAGATCGAAGTGGCCCGAGCCTGCCCACGTAGTGAGCTCCACCGCCTCGTAGCCGAGGCCGGACACGTAAGTAGCGACTTCTTCCAACGGTTGCGCGTCGAACAGAGCCGTAAGGATCCCAAGCTTCATTGCTACCTCTCCTTTGAGGGTTGTCTCCTGCACCGCCAAGCGGTGAGGGCATCCTGTCATGCACCCACTGGTGGTGTCTATATGGAGTTCCGTTCACATGCTGAAATCATCTCGGAGGTGGTAGCGGGCGCGCGGGGTCCTATCGGCAGGTCCTGTGCGTCCACCATCGCCGGCCAGAGAGTCTCCTTCGTTGAGCGTCACTCCAGGCGGATCAAGGCGCCGGGGCAGGCGTTCACCTACAACGGGGCGCAGCAGCTGACCTCGTCCACCAAGGACGTCGTCACCACGACGTACGAGTGCGCGGGCGCTGACATGAACAAGGTCCTGTCGCAGTCCACCGACGGCGGTGCGGAGTACGACTACACGTATGGCACCACCGACCGGCACGGCGTTCCCGTGATCACCAGCCGCACTGTTGCCGGCACGGGCACTGCGTCCGTGATCAGCGACCCGGTGACCGGGCAGCCGCTGGACCTGCAGACCACCGACGACACCACGAGCATGTGGGTCGTCGACGGGATCGGCAACCCGACCGCAGCGATCACCGACGCTGGTGAGAAGGCGTACGAGGTGCACTACGACCCGTACGGCTCGGAGCGCATCACCGATGAAGACAAGACCAGCGTCCAGTGGTAGCAGAACCCGTACGGATTCAAGGCAGGCCTCCACTCGAGCAGCACCGACAACGGGCTGACCAAGTTCGGGTACCGGTGGCAGAGCAGCACCACCGGCGGCTGGATCGAACGCGACAACCTCGACGCTCCCCTCAGCCCCACCAACGCAAACCGCTACGCGTACGCCGGCAGCGACCCCTACAATCAATTCGACGCGAATGGTCGCAACACGTTCGGCACGACCTGCACATTTGAAGGTCAATTCGCGGCTTTCGGAATCTACGTAGGAGGGTCGAGTCTCGCTCTGGGTACGCTTGGGAGCGTTTTTCCAGGTATCGGAACGACGGTTGGTGGTGGTGTTGGCGTACTGGGTGGCAGTCTCGTCACTGCCTATGTGATTTCGGTCGACTGCTATGGCCAGAGCCCCTATATTCGGCCCGTGCTCAAATGAAATCGACAGGACTGCGAGTTGCGCTTGCCATCGTGCTGGCTCTCGGCATATTAGCGGGTGTGACCAACCTCATCATCAATACCCAGAATGCTGCTGCTTGGCTTCCATTGCTAGACGTGTGCGTTCCGACGTTCACCTACTTGGTCTGGGTCGAGCGTCCAAGCGGCAGCGACAAGAGGGATCTCATGATTCGAATACGAGGCAGTGCCGTACCAATGGCAATACTTGGGATTTCACGCTTCGATCGGGTCTTACATTCCTGCTTGGTCCTCGTGCGACAGATCCAAGCGTGGTCGGTCTCCCATTGTGGGCGCTGGCAGTTGTAGCCAAAGTCTTCTCTGTTTGAATCTGGTCGTGCGTGGCGTACGCACTCGTTCCGAGAAGGCGGGGAGAGTAATGGGGCAAACGTCTCTTGATACTGCGCATTGGCTCGGTCTCGGCGCTTGCTTTCTGGCGGTCATCGTCTTTGCCTCTCTGCATGTGACTCAATTCGTCGCTCTGCCGGCCGGCTTTGTCGTCGCTATCATCGTCTGGCAGATCGCGGTCGTGGTCTTCAAGAAGCGGCGCGAAAGGTCAAATTGCTGAACATCGAGCTGCGTGATACTTGTACCGGGTGTTGGGTCTAACTGCCATCCTCTGCAGAGACCTGCGCGGAATGGGATGATCTGAGTGGACGCTCCAAGTCGCGCCACCGCGTCGTCGGCTCGGCCTGTCAGCTCGGCAGGTTGTGTCGGAGGTCGTAGCCGGTGTCGGCGAGGAACTGCAGCCGGTTCCGCACTTCCTCGAGCGATGCCGCATCATCGGCGTTGCGCCAGTCAGCGCGGAGGAGCGTGTTCGCGGTGATGATGTCGTCGGTACGGTCGGCATATCCGGCGGCAGCAGCGGTGAGGAAGACCGTCGGGTCCGCTGGCCGGATGAGCTCGGTGCCGGCGAAGCCGACCGTGTCGGGCTCGAACCCGAGCGCGCCTATGTCAACTTCTTGCTCGGAGAACGCGACGACCCGGTACGGCATCTTCCGCTTGCTGATGGCGGGGTAGCCGGGCCGGTCGGAGATGGCCCGGCCGGAGATACGGCATCCCGCGCTGATGAGCCGTTCCGCTTGCTCGATGAGCGGCAGGTCTGACGTCCACCTGGTCCTAACGCCGCCTGGTCCTGGGTAGCAGGCGACGGCGAAGTCGATCAGGCCGCCGACCTGCCGGGACTCCCAGCCGATGTCGGTCCGGTGCACCCGTTTGCCGAGGCGAGCGAGCGCGTCGTCCACCTGCCCAGGAGTGAGCCCTGCCCGCACCAGTCCGTCGAAGGTGGACCCGTTGACGGCGAGCATGCGTGCGACGGCGAAGGTGACGTAGATGGGGGCGGCGTCCTTCCACCGGTCGCGGGCGCCGAGTACCTGTTCGCCGTCGATCCAGACCCGGCGCCGGTCGATATCGACGAGCAGCACGGTTTCGGTTCGTTCTGCAAGGGCGATCTGTGTTGCAGTAACGGTCCGCGGTGCCAGGAGGAGCAGTTCCGCGTCGTTCGGGTCGTCGTCGCGGGGGCGCTGCGTGAGCATCGGAAATCGTGCGCGGCGTCCATCGGCGAGGCGGATCGTGTCGTGCGTCTCCACGACCGCGCGAAGCCCGGCGAGCTTGAGGACGGAGAGGGTGAGGGTGATGTCGGTGGTGTCGCCGAGCCCGTACGGCATCGTGATCTGCGGCCTGCCGGCGTACGCGGCGGCAACCCATTCAAGCCCGGACCCCATCAGCTGCGCTCTTCCGGAATGTCGGGTTGAGTGAGGGCGATGAGCCAACGGGTTTCTTCGAGGAAGGGTTCCCATCCGTCGCGCGTGTCGCCGTGCGCGGGTTCGCAGATGGTGCCGGTGTCGATACTGCGGATGATGACCTGCCGCAGCTCGCTGCTGGGTGGGTCGCGGAAGAACGCGTGCCCGTGCACGCCTGCGACGTCGTAGGAGACGTTGAGGAGGAACAGGTCCGGCCGGCGGGTCATGCTCGCCAGCGTCGTCCGCGGAACAGGGCGATGATCGTCGTCAGCGGCCGTCTTTCCCGCATCCAGTCCAACGGCGTCAGGATCCGGTCGTCGACGGTGAGGAAGTCGAGGGGCGTTGTCATGAACTCGGTCATCGCTGCCGCGTCGAGGAGCGGTTGGGGTGCTGCCGCGTAGAGGACGTCGAGGCCGGGCAGTAGCGTCGCAGGGCTGCCGTCGTCGGATCGGAGCATCTGCCAGTCGGGGATGCGTTCTCCGCCGTCGAGGTCGAAGCTCAGCAGCCGGTTCGACTCGAACAGCTCACCGACATCGTCGACGCTGATCTGCAGCGCGGCGGCGACTTCCGCCTCGGTCAAAGTCGTCTCGAGGAGGTTCCGGCGGATGCGGGCTTGCGTCTGCTGCCACCAGTCCTCGGGAACGTCCGCCGGACCGACCGCGGAGTGTTCGGGTTGGCGGGGGATCTGTCGGCCTTCGTCGGCGTACGCGGACAGCTGCTCGCGGGTGACTTCCCCGCGGGCGTACATCCACAGCTGCGACTGCCACGGCATGTCGTCCGGAAACCCTTCCAAGTAGCCGGAGTGGATCACCGCCCGGACCGCCTTCTCCCGGCGTGCGATCTCGGAGGCGGGGATGAGAAGGGTCTGCACGATGCGGTTCGCTTCCCGCACCGCCGGCACGGTCAGGTCCGACAGGACCGTGTTGTGCTTGTCGTAGAGCTCGTACCCGGGCTCGACGTCGATGGGGCGGACGAGGATCTGCGCCAGGTGCGCGTTCGGGGTCTCCGTGTCCTCGAGGAGGACATGCCCCCAGAGGATCCGGTCGTTCGACAGGTGCAGGGACACTAGACGCATCATCAGCAACTACCTCCAAAGGTCGGGCGCGAGCAGGACGGATCAGGGCTGCGGGAAGTCGGCGGCGGCGCGGCCGATGCGCTCGGGGGCGTAGCGGAGGAGGAACCGCATGATGCGATCCGCTTCGACCATCTCCGGAGCTTCGGGGTGGTGCGCGTCGGGGTTGGCGTTGGTGAGGCGGAACCAGGGCGGTTCGTCGGCGTGGTCGATGAAGACCACCGCGGGCTTCTCGTCTGGCTGGTCCGGGTTGGTGAAGATGACGGACCCGAAGAAGCGGGCGTCGTCGTACGCCAACGTCATCGACAGCAGCTGCAACCGCATCCGGACCCCCACGCCTCAGTTGTTGCCGGGGTGCCAGCGAAGGTCGTGGGCGAGGTCGGCTCGGAACCGCAGCAGCTGCCGAAGCCCGTTCACTCCGTCCGTGTTCACGTCGGCGTAGCTGTCGTTGTGGATGACGTGCGCGGTGATGAAGTCATCCGTGCAACACCCCTCAACGGCGAGGACGGTGGTGTCTTGCGGGATGACGACCGTCACCGTCGCTTCGTTCACTGTGGCGGGCTCATAGCCCAGAGCGGCCATGTCGGGATGTTGGGCGAAGAACGCCGTCAGCCGATTTGGTGGGACGAACACGCCTGCCTGCTGCGCCGCCCACCGGTCCGAGATCAGCCCACCCAGCCCGATCAGCTGGTCTGCCTGCTCATCGATGGTGTCATCGCGCTTCCAAGACGTGCGGATGCCGCCCGGGCCCGGGTATGCGGCGATCGTCCAATCAACCAGGACGCCGAAGTCTGCGGCTTCCCACCCACGCTCGGTCGCCGCGACGTGATCGCCCAGCGTCCGAAGCGCCGCCTCAACCTGCTCGACCGGCAGCCCGGTCCGGGTGGCGATGTCGGCGGTGCTGCCGCCATGCATCGTCACCGTGCGGGTGACGGCGAACACGTTCCGCCACCCCGGCGTCGCGTCCCGTTCCCTCGACGAGCCGTGCACCTGCTTGCCGTTCGCCCAGACGCGTTGCCGTTTCCCGTTCACCACCACCAGGTCCGGGTACCGGCGCGCCAACGACAGGACACCGCCCTCGGACCCACCAGGCAGGACGATGAGATCCTCAGTCCGTTCCGTCGGGGTGCCGTCGTCGTTGATGGTCGCGGTCGGGTTCGGGGTCGACAAGAACCCGGACCGGCCGTCCTCGAACCGGAGCCGATCAAACGCCTCCACCCGAGCGGGCATCCCCGCCGCCGCCAAAGCCACCAGAGTCTGCGTGATGTCGATCGTCCACCCCAGCCCGAACGGCAACGACAGGATCTTCTGTTCGTGCCGGATGTCGTGCACCCACTCCCGGTCACCCATCAGTGCCGCGGCCGTTCGACTGAGGCGGCCGCCACGACTGCCGGTCAGCAAGCCGTGGGTCGTCCTCGGAGAGCCGCTCGAGCCCGAGCCCGGATGCGTCGAGGATCGCGTCTTCTGACTCCGACGTGGCGACGAACGACCCGATCTGCGCGTTGACCGCGACAAGAGTCCCGATCCGACTCCGCGCGTCCAACACCACTGCGGCAACCTCCTCGTCGGTGCAGTCGGAAGTCAGTTCCGGCTTTGACGGGTGCAGTGGGGGGAACTCGAGCTGCTGTACTAGCGGATGCCACTTCACGCCGACGCGCAGCATCCGGCCGTCGGCGTCGTTGCGGTAGGACAGCGACCCGAACGGGTGCCCCATGTCGAGCGTGAGGTCCGCCCCGTGCAGCGTCCACCCGTCGGCAGCGTAGACCGGGTCCCAGCGCTGCACGGTGAGCGCACCGAGTCCCATCTTCAGACCTGGGATGAGTGCCTGACCGTCCTGCAGGTCGGCGTAGAGGGCTTGAAGGTTCGGGGGACTCTGGTCGCGCAGGTCCGACAACGGGATGCGGGTGATGCCCCGGATCGCGGCGAGCTGCTCACGCTGCTTCGCGGACGGCTTCGTCTCGTTGGAGCGGCCACTCACGAATCGGACCCGTTTCGGGCGCTGGGAGTCGTCACAACGTCTTCGGTCGGAGTGGTTGCGGCACACGGAGTGCAACTCATGGGGCGATGCATGTTGTGCACGCTAGGAGGCTTACCCGAACGGCGGAACCATATGGGCGGCACCGGGTCCAACAGCAGGAATAGTCGCGCCCCAGCGACACCTATCGGCGAGCCCGAGCTCGCGCTCAGACTCCCCATTCCGAGGGGCAGAAATGGCACAGATTGACCAAATCTGGCCCCCGGTCGAGGGGTAAATCGGCTCCGAAGGCGCCAAATCGGGGCCGCGAACAGGACCTGCTCCCCGCTCGGTCGCACGACGCCGCATAGGGGTGACATCAGCGAGAAAGAGCCTCGCTCCCGACTCGGAGAACATCACCATGAACGACAACATGAACATCAGCACCACCCCCATCGCGACCTGCACGCAGACGACGCACCACATCCACGGCATTGAGGAGCTGCAGCAGCTGCGCATCGCCCTCCGCCGCGATGGCCGCCGAGGCCCGCAAGAACTCGCCTGCCCGATGATCCGCGCCTGGCGCCGCCAGTTCAACGACATCTACAAGGTGGACGCCACGTTCATCCCGACTGACGGGTCGCAGTCGTACGAGACCGACGTGCGCGGCAGCCGCGTGCGGGAGGCCGACATCCAGGTCAGCAACATCCTGCTCCGCTGGCACTGCGACGGCTGGCCCGTCGCCACCCCTCGCACCCCGGGGGAAACCAACCTCAACGACCCCACGCTGCAGCCGGCCCCGACGCCCTCACCCAACGACCCGACCTGCTTCGGGTACGCGCACCGCATCCACACCGCGTCACTGACGCCCATCCGCAAGAACAACCACGCCGAAGGGAACCCGCAGCGCTTCAGCGAGAGTCTCGCCGACCAGCAGAACGTCGACCAGCACCCTGTTGACCAGCGGGGTACGGAGGCGTGCATGCCGAGCCCGAGGCAGTACCGACGGGGTGTCGGCAAGCGCGTCGCATTCGACGCGCTCCTGCTGCACGCTGCGGGCATCTCGGCCGAGTCGCGCGAGTCGAACTACGAGCCCGGCTGGCACGACCGGCAGCCGTCGATGGCGTTCCGACCCGCGCCGTGGGAGGTCGAGCTGACCACCGTGAACCGCGACGCGTCCGAGCCTGAGCCGAGCCTTCTCGACCCTGACCTCCTCGCCTGAACCTCCTCGACAGCAGCGGCCCCTTGCCATGATCGTGAAGCCGCTCCCAGACTGTCGCGTCCGGTATAGGAAAGCGTCGCCCACCATTGGTGGGCGACGCTTTCGTCGTCGGGACGGTCCGTCAGGAGGCAGAAGGCGCGGCGCTCGCGTCGGCGATCGCCGTGAGCTGTGCCAAGGTGAGCGGCTCGTCCTCGTCTACCCCGTGGCCGTCGGTGAGCCGATCGAACGTCGCCAGCATCCGGAAGTACTCCTCAGCGTGGTCGGCCTCACCGGCCCAAGGGAAGTGGTCGGTCAACTCGTCATCGACGACACCGGCGAAGCGGCGCACCACGGCGTGATGCTTGTCGTCGACGATCAGGTGCTCGGCGTAGTTCGCAAGCCGGCGCTCGGTCCGCCATCCGAAGCCACGGAACCGCAGCGCCGCCACCCGAGACTGACCAAGCATCTCGTACTCCTCCGCATGCAACGCGTCGATGGCATGTGCGATGTCTCCGAACATGGACAGGACGTTCTTCACAAACGCGCACACGTGAACCGGCAACTCCGGCTTCACCTTCGCGAACACCCGGTCGTACTGCGCCGTCCACCCGTTGCGGAGAATCTCGGCGAGCAGCGTGTGCTCGTCATACGTGTCCTCGAGCATGTCGCGGTCGCCGGCCACCTCCGGCAACGTCGTGTACAGATACCCGAAGAGCTCATGCTGGACCGCGAGCTGTTCACGCTGGAACACGCTCAACGTCTCCGGCGTCACATCGACCGCGAGGCTCGAGTCGGCAGGCGGCGACGGGAACGTGGCCTGACGGACGAGGTCACTCACCGATGACCCCACCCGCTCGGCCAGCCGTTCGAGGTATGCGAACGTCGCGTCGTCGATGGAAATGTCAGGCATCCGACAGTCGTACAGCCTCTCGAACCGCCGCGGCAAATCGATGAGATAGCCGGTGTAGTCCTTCGGCTCACCGCGGCCGTCGGATGGCGACGACCTGGCGCAGGCGGGCGAGTGTTCGCCGCGAGTAGAGGTCCTGAATTCCGGTATCGCGTCGTGCCTGCCAGATGCGGAACCGCCGAGCTCCGAGCACGACCGAGCGGACCCAACACGTGACACCTCCCAAGGCCAGCAACCAGGACTCGCCTGCGACGACGTCCGAGACGGGGCGGTCGACTGAAGCCACGTAGAACCCCGCCGTGATCAGGAAAGCGCCGTAGAGCGCCCACCCCACGACGGCGCCCGTGGACGTGGCGGATCCGACCCGGCGGGCGGCGCGGAACGCGAACCGTTGATGCAGTCGAATCTCCTCATCCAACTGCTCGAGGAACGTCCAGTGCTGCCGGACCGCAAGCAGATCGTCCGCAGCAAGCGGCCCTCGCGACCGAGCGTCCTGCTCCATCGCAATGAGTTGCTCGAGGCGTTTCGCAGCCCGTTCAGCTCGTCCGCTCGACCACGAAAGAAACAGACCGACGACGCCGACAACGCCTCCAACCACGCCAACGGCGATCGACAGCGGGTTGCTCGTATCCAATGCAGCGTTTCCCGCCGCAACGACCATGCCCGTAGAAAGGGGTGCCACGCGTCAATGCTAGGTCCTTGTCAGCCCACACAGCACTACGTGAAGCGCTCCGCGCCGAAGTGGGGCGGAGCGCGACCCCGCGGCCGCTGGAGCGTTGACTTGCCTGGCGTGAAGCTGTGCGACGGCTCGATGAAGTTATCCGCGCGTGATCAAACCTGCGGGCAACCGCCGTTCTTCACTGCTCCACAACTGGGGCGACGGGTCCCATCGCTCCGGCCGTTACGCTGAGCGGAACCACAGTTTCGACATGCGCTCAAGAAAGACCCATCCTCCACCATGATCTCGAAGCAGATGCTCACGGCAGCCGCACTCGGGGGAGCAGCTCTTCTCCTCCTCACCGGCTGCAGCACGGCGTCCACCTCCAACGTCGCAGCGGGCACCGTCGACGAGTCCTCCAGCACGTCCCCGACGCCCACGTCGTCGACGGTCGCTGCCCTCCCCTTCAACGCCGGCGGGTACCTCGCCGGGAACGCGACGCCGAAGGTTGCCGTCGGAGGCGCAGGGAAGGTCTCCGTCGTGGCCACCGCACCCCTCGAGAAGACGGACGGCATGGGCAGTGGCACGCTGACGTTCGCCTTCCGGAACAACACCGCGGCCCCGATCTCCCACGTGGACTTCACGGGGACGGCATCGGCCGGTGGCAAGGTCGTCGCCAGCGGCTCGAGCCAGGGCACGGTGCCGGCGCAGGTGAAGCCGGGAGAGGCCGGTTTCGGTTACCTCTACTTCGAAGACGTCTCGTCCGTGCCGGAGTCCGGAGTGCAGTACGAGTTCAAGGCGTCGACGTCGCCGGCGGACACCTCTTCATACAATTCGGCACCGCTCAACGTCACGCAGGCCGACAACAACGGGACGTCGATCATCGGCACCGCCGTGAACAAGACCGGCAAGCCCCTCACTGGACCGTACTCAGTGGGGATCTACTGCTTCAGCGGTGACACCCTGACCTCGTCGACCCTCGACTACGCCACGGAGTCCGGCGACATCGAGGCGGACGCGACCGTCTCATTCAGTCACGACCTGTACGACGCACCGTGCGACACCTTCACCGTCGGTGTCTCGGGGTGGTTCAAGTGAAGCGGCTGACCGCTCCCGTCGCCTTGGCCGCACTGCTCGTGCTCACCGGGTGCAGCGCGACGAACACCGCGGACGCATCGGCGGGGAAGACCAGCACTCCGACGAAGGCAGCAGCATCGACGCCGACGCCGGACCCGGTGGTGATCCCGGACCTCACCGGCAACTGGAAGCAGAGCAATTCCGCGAGCGACGACGGTTGGATGACCGCCACCATCGACGGCAACACCATCACGGCGAACTTCGTCACTGACAACGGCGACACCACCTCGCTGTTCTGGGTCGGCACGTTCACTCCGCCGACCGATGACAAGTCGCCCTACACCTGGACTTCGACCCGGGACGCCGCCGCAACCGACTCGGCCCTGCTGGCATCAACGGACCCGACGAAAGACTTCATCTACGAGGACGGGGAAATCAGCTTCCCCGTCAGTATCGCGGGCAGCACCGCTACCGTTCGGCTGTCCAAGCAGTGAAGCGCGACTGAGGCGGTCCACCGTGGTGATGTCCGCCGTGTCGTGTCGGCACGAAGTCGCCTAGCTCGCCGCTCAGTCATCGACGACATGAAGCGTCGTCCCCTTCAGGGGGACGGCGCTTCATGTCGTGCCGAACCCGCCTCCTGCTGCCCACAGCGAAGCTCTGAAGCGAGACCCTGACTCCCAGCGCGCGCGACCCGGCTCTTGTCGTAATGGGCGTTATCGGCGCTCTAGCTTTGTAGAGTCGGCCGAATCGCACCCCCCTGGATCGCCCTCGCAGAACGTCACATGCCACAGGTATGATGGCTGTGATCGAGCTTCAGGGGGACCCATGGATCCGACAGCGGCCGCAAAGCCGGCAGGGTCAGTCATTTCGAGCGTATTCAAGCTCCTGCTGCCGAAGGTTGCGCCACACTTCCGATGTGCGCTATTCGTCGTCTCGCACGCGAAGGCGCAGGGCACGCAACTGAAAGTGCTGCAGCTTCGAAGAGCGCTAGCCGACGGGAAGATTCGTCGCCTGTTGAAGGCGAAGGACTCGAATTCTCGCGCTGAAGCAGGACGCCTTGTTGAACGCGTACAAACGAGGCGGCTTGCAGGAACCGAACAGGCTATCGATCTTCTGCGACTCATCGAGGCCGGGTACTTGAGTATCGCGTCTCCCGGGGAAGCCGTCGCTGGCCTGAGCGTCCAAATCGCCGAGGGCATGGACCGATTGAGCGATGGTCTGCGCAGTGCAGCAAGTGGGCCAGAGGCTTTTCTGTACCTCGCACGGCTCTTCATACCGCCGCTCGAGCAGGATGTACGACGTTTGCGGGAGTTGCACGGCGGCGTTGTGGTTCGCATGGTGAACGAACTTGCAGAAGTGCATGACCGTCGCGTAGTTCTTGAAGCGTGGGCGGCTGAGAGACCGGAATGGTACTCTCCGTCTCCTGCTATCGAGGGTTGGCTTGGGGAACTCGCACTCGAATCGGGTACCCGTCGCGCTGCACGTGTTTTTCTGGATTCCGCTCTCAGCCTTGGTGCCAGCCCAACTGCCTACTGGAAGGCGCGCCGAATCTCAGTCGTCGAGCTACCTCCGGAGGAACAAGAGACATACTTGTCGGACGTTATCGACGAACCAGTGATTCAGGGAATGCTGCTTCGAAGCACTCCGTCGGCCCGTCGTGAGCGACTCGCGACGTGGTCGGCCGACACTGCAATGCAGCGAGCGTTTAAGGCAGCGCTGCGAGTGCGCTCTTACCGAGACGAATCCGACTTCGATTCTGCTATCGAGGCGGGCCGGGAAGAATACCGGGAGCACTCCCACTACGGAGCGGCGCTTGTTGCGGTCGAGTGCCTGCTCCGACGTGGCACCAGCGAAGGCGCCCTCCAACGTGGAGCTGACCTGAACGCCGCGGCCCAGATGGCGATCGAACTGCGAGATGCACGACGCAGGTGGCGCGCTTCAAGCAGCGACGCCGTCGCTCATGCAATGCGCGCAAACATTCTCCTTGCGAACGACGATCGAGCCTGGGCGCTGTCCCAAGTGGAGCCTGCAGGTGAGGCGAGCCGTGACGAGGCGGAGGCGCCGGTAGTTCGCAACATGAGCATCGTGCTCGTTGCAGAGCGTGGAGATGTTGCCACAGCTCTGGAGATGTGCAATGAATCGACCGACCGGGCAACGCGGCTACAGGTGGAGGCGCGCACAGCAGAACTTGCCCTCGATGATCAGCGAGCGGCCGAGCTGTGGGCAGAAGCCATCGATGTCACAGAAGACTGGGACGAGAAGGCAAACCTTTGTTTCAGAGAAGCCTTACATGGGCGGGTGAACTCCTTCGTTCAACAGCTTCGAACTAACAACCCCGAAGTCGCGGATGAGATCGAACTCGTCGCGGCTCTCTACAGCGATGATCCGCGCGGTCTCTTCAATGCGGAACGGGAGTCACACCTCAACCCGCGGGTCGCTCATGCGCTTCAGCAGTACTACGCGTCGAGGGATCGGATAGACGAATTCATCGCCGTAGCCGAGCGGTCCGCGCGGCAATGGGGAAGCGCGGACGATATGCTTGTCGCTGCACGCGGCTACCTTCGCCTCGGTCGCCACTCAGAAGCTGCTGTTTCAGCCGCTAACGCTCGACTCGCTGGAGGCGGGTCGTGGGGTGGTATTTACGAGGCAATAACCGTTCAGATTGAAAGCGCGAGCGGCCAGGAGGATTGGGCCAACGCCATTCAATTCGCCAGAGAGGCAGTACGCGCTCGTCCCGGCTCGTCACGCGCCCGATGGGCACTCATCCGACTCCATCTTTACGCGGGTGAGGATGATCTCGCGTTCGCGGCGTGGCAGGACGCGGAAAAGGCATTGGTGCCGTCCAATACCGCGGAAGCGACGGCCTGGCTGTATCTCTTTCGGCTCTATGGTTCCAAGATGAGCAGCTTGCGCGAACTCCAGACCGTCGCACTTCGCTTCGAGGTTGACGAGCAGGTACGGACGCTGGCGATCGGCGCGCTGGTTCTTGCTCCAATCGAGGATGATCACGATTCGGTTGACGTTACCTCGCTCCTCAAGCATTTTCAGGAGGAGTTCCCGGACGCACCCGGCGCCACTTCTCTCCACGTAGATACTGATGATCCAGCCGCGCTTCTAGATCGGCTCGACGAGTTGGCGGGCGGCCCCCGTGACACCAGTGCCATTGATGCCGGTCTTGCGAACGGAAGTGTGCCGATCGGCATTGCGAGCCAAGTAGCACGACGGTCCTACGCTGCAACCCTTATTCGCCTTAGGCAAAGCCCTCGCTTTGCCGTTGAACTGCATGACGTCGATGAGCGGGCGACCGTCGAAGCCCACATTCACCGCGCTGTTGTAATCGACACCTCCGCGCTGTTGACTCTGGCGACGATACCCCCGACCGCCGCCGAAGAAATCGCGGGGAGTTTCGTCCTGAAATCGGCGACGCAACAACTCGTCGACCTCAACAGTGCGGTACAGGATCTGAACGGCGATAGTGGTGGCACGTTCTTCCCGAGCAGTCACGCCCAGGGTCCGCGATTCGAGCTCGCAGACGCCTCGGTTCTTCTAGACCGGAGACAAATCGCCTCATCGATGCTTGACCGACTGCGGCTCACTAGCCGCCAGTCTTCGGGTGGCAGCGCGCAAGTGCTGCCTGAGGAAGCACGCGAACTAGCCGGGCCATGGACCGCGTCTATCGCGCTGGCAGCTAACGCGCACCTGCCGCTTTGGTGCGACGACGTGAGTGCTCGCCGCGTTGCGACCGCCGCGGGGGTACCCGCCTTCGGTACTCCTGCCGTGTTGGCGCACCTCCGGCGAAGTCGTTCGCTTAGTCCCGCAGAGGCGGACACCACAGAAGCGGCCCTTATTCATGGTTGGATGATCGGTATCGCTTTCGCGGACGCGCCCTACAAGCTGGCTCTGCAGCTCGATGAATTTGAGGCGAAGGGTGCCGCGTTTGCTATCCACCACAGTGACGGTAATGCAGTCGCGGAGAAAATCGCACTTGCCCTAGATGCGCTTGGACATCGGTGCGAGGATGCAGAAGCTGTGCAGCAGTGGACCCACCTCATGTCCGCCTATCTCGCTCGGATCTCCGAGTCCGGGGGGCACGCCCGTCGGAATGTCGCGCTATTCTTGACAGCGATACTCGGCTCTGAATGGATGTCCCCCTCCTCACTCCCGTTTGTACTCGCGGGAGCGCGAAGTGCTGTCGAAAGCGACTGGCGCAACGTGCTCGAAGAGGCGTTCCGAGCGCACTTCCGAAAGCTGGTCGACGTACTCGACTACGGCACAGCCGGACACTACGCGCGCTCGCTAGTAGCAGCGGTCAGCGAAGCAGATCGGCTCGTCATCGTAGGCGTCATCCTCGAACGTTGAGCGAAGCGTCCTCGCCACCGACAGTCGCAGGACCTCGCCGGTGGGCCCGGACACCAACCCCGTCCGCGTCGGCGTGCGCCAAGCGATCCGCCAAACCTCCGGCGCGTGCAATCCGTCATCTGACACCTCCAGCCGCAGTGGGATGAACACGGTTGGCACTGGGCCTGCCCGGCGGTCCACTTGCACACACTGGACGAGCACACTCGGGCGCGGCTGCGCGTCATGTGCCGGAGTGCCGTCGACGAGGAGTCATAGCCCCGTAACCCAGTTGCGCGGGGAATCCCAGTTCTTAGGCGGCCTCGTTCGGGAGACAAGCTCTGGGCGGGCGCGACGAGCAGGAAGAGGAAGCAGATTGGCTTGCGGGCGAGCCTCTCGTGCCGCGCGACGCTGCGTTCAGGCGGGCCTAGCGGGACGCCACGGACGATGACGTGGCGAGGCGCTACCAAACCATTGTGCCGCGTGCCCGTCGCCGGGCGAACCAGTCCGAAGTGCGACGCCTGGTAGTCCGCTCCAGGCACAAGCCTGCGACCTCGACCAAGGCAGCACCGTTCTGAACGCCGAGCGCCCATTCAGCCCGTGGAATGGATCCCCGATGCCCGTGGAACGCCCGCCAGTACTGGGATCCGCGATCCGCGCCATCACTGGCATCCGCGAATAGACCGAACACTCCGCTGGTCCGGACCCCGCTACCGTTGACCCATGGACGACGGGGGAGCGGCACCACCGCACGGCGACGACGTCGGCGAGTTCGTCGCGTGGGTGTTGACCCTGCGCTCGTGGAGCGCCGCCTGGGACGCGCTCCGCAAGCGGTCCGACGCGGGGGACTTCGCGTTCCTCGGCGACGTGGTCGTCGAGGCGGAGCGACACCGCCCTTCTGACGGCGGGTACCTGCCCTCGAACCTCGGCAGCATCCACGACTTCGCCCGGGCGCTGCTGGCGAAGTCGCCGACCGGGAGCGCCGCGGTCGAGCTCACCCGTCTCGCATCGGTCGGTTCCGACGCGGCCCTCGCGCTGCAGGCCTCCCACGTCGCGAGTCAGCAGGCGCTGGACACCGCGGTACAGCTGTTCGTCGGCCCGGCCGAGAACGCCGCCGTGCACCGCCTCCGGGAACTCCTCGCGCAGGAACTCCTCCTCCGGAACCCGGAAGCGGCCTCCGACCCGGTCCTCACCGCGTGGTGGGCGTCCGACCGCCCAGCGGACCCGCTGCAGTGGTTGCCGCCGGTGCTCGCCGACTTCGAGCACGATGCGGTGTTGCAGAAGTACGACCTGGGAGGGGGATCCTGCGCCATCCCCTTCGGGCCGTACTGCGACGCCACCGACAACGTGAGCGCGACGGAGCGACCACATCGGGCGCTCGCGTGGCAACCGCAACCGGAGGACCCCGTCAGGACCGCTCGCCTCGCCGCGCCGTTCGACCCGTTCTGGAAGTCAGAGACCCGCACCGTCCGTTTCGACACGCCCCTCGGCCCGGACGACGTCGCCGACGCACTGCTGTCGCTCGGTCTCGATGCGCTCGCCGGGATCGAACACGGGCCGCGGATGTGGTGCGCGCAGCTGACCCCGCACGACGTCTGGGAGCAGATGTTCGCCGCGACGGCGAACGGCGGCGCCTACGGCAGCGGGGACGGCGCCGGCATCGCCCGTCTTGCCGCGGCGCAGGGCATGGCCGCGCTGATGGGCCTCCCCGCGGACGGCAGCTTCGAGGACGTCGTCGCAGCCGCGGACGCGTCCACCTGGTACCGGTTCGACGCGCAGTCCGACTGGTACGAGCAGGTCGCGTGGGACTCCGGTGTCGCCTGCCTGGCACCGGACCGTCGGCAGCTCGCGGTCGTCGCGGCGACCGACACGGACTGAGCGGGCGAGCAACGCGCGACCCGGCGACACGTCGGACGGGAGGCTCGGTGCCAGCTGGCACCGAGCCTCCCGTCCGTCAGGGGACCTACCTGGTGAGGACCGCCGCGACCTCGGGGATGCGGTCGACGTAGCCGCGCACCAGGTCGCGTGCGACGCTGACGCTGTCGACCAGCGGGTGCAGCGCGAACGCCTTGAGCGCCTCGTCCTTCGAACCGGTCATCGCGGCCGCGATGGTGTGCCGCTCGACGGCCTTCACCTGGCTCATCAGGCCGATCTGGTGCAGGTCCGGCTGGTCGGTGGTCATCGGGTGGACGCCGTTCGCGTCGACCATCGTCGGGACCTCGACGACGGCGTCACGGGGGAGGCCCGCGATCGTGCCGTTGTTCCGGACGTTGAGGATCATCGTCTGGCGTTCGTTGCGGCTGATCGCGGCCATGACACCGAGCGCGACACCCGCGTAGCCCTGGTGCGCCGGGTCGGTCTCCCGCTCCTTCGGGTCGAGCGGCTCGTCCTGGGTGCCGCCCTTCGCCTCGGCCATGTACGACGCACTCCGGCGGGCCACCGTCTGCCGCCAGAGCTCGGCGACGCCGTCGCCCGCGGCGCTGGCACGGTCGTAGAACGCGGACTGGCTCTCGGCGAGGAAGTCACCGCGGGTCTTGCCCGAGTCGATGATGGACCGGACCGCGTCGCGGTTGAAGTAGTAGTAGAAGAGGTACTCGTTCGGGATCGCGCCGAGCGAGCGGATCCAGTCCAGCCCGAAGACGTGTCCTTCCTCCATCGCCCCGAGGCGCTCGTCGTCCGCCATCAGCTCCGGCAGGACGTCGCGGCCGTCGTACATGACGCGGCGCATCCAGCCCAGGTGGTTCAGGCCGACGTAGTCCATCTGCACGCGGGTGTGGTCGAGCCCGAGCATCCCGGCGACGCGGCGGCCCAGGCCGGACGGGGTGTCGCAGATGCCGAGGACACGGTCACCCAGGACGCTCTGCATCGCCTCGGTGATGATCCCGGCCGGGTTCGTGAAGTTCATGACGTAGGCGTTCGGGGCGAGGTCGCGGATGACCTTCGCGGCGTCGACCATGACCGGCACGGTGCGGATGGCGTAGGCGAGGCCCCCGGGACCGGTGGTCTCCTGCCCGAGGACGTCCAGGTCGAGCGCGACGTGCTCGTCGCAGCGTCGACCCTCGAGACCGCCGACCCGCAACGCGGCGAAGACGAAGTCGCTCCCCTCGACCGCGCGGTGCAGGTCGGTCGTGGGCTTCAGCACCGGGGCGTCGGGGAAGTCGGCGGCGAGCTCGGTGAGGATCGCGACCATGGCGTGGAGCCGGACCTCGTCGACGTCGTACAGCGCGACCTCGTCGACGCGCGGCGAGCCGCCGTCGCGGAGCAGGGCCTGGTAGACGTACGGCGTGCGGAACCCGCCGCCTCCGAGGATGCAGAGCTTCATGTGATGATGACCTCTCCGCCGGCGGTCCGGCAGTGTGTGAGTGTTTCGTCGGGAGCGCCGGTCGTCGTGATCAGCGTGTCGACGTCGGAGAGAGAGCAGAGCTTCAGCGCTCCGCTCCCCGGGAACTTGGTCTCGGGTGCCACCAGGACGATGTGCTCGGACGCGGCGATCATCGACTGCTTGATCGGTGCCTCGACCGCCATGTTGTCCACCACGTGCCCGTTCGCCCGGACGCCGGTGCAGGACAGGAACAGCAGGTCGGCGCTGACGTGTTCGAGCGAGGTCTCCGCGAGGGAGCCGACCAGCGTGCGGTAGTTGCGGCGGACGACGCCCCCCAACAGCACCAGGCGCACGGTGTCGTCGTGCCGCAGCACGTCGAACACCGCGAGGTTCGAGGTGATCACGGTGACGTCGCGGCCGCGGAGCCGCTCGGCGATGAGCGGGGTGGTCGTCCCGATGTCCAGGATGACCACGTTGCCGTCCTGCACGAGCGCCGCCGCCTCGACCGCGATCCGCTGCTTGAGGTCGGAGTCGCTGGCGTCCCGGAACGGGAGCTCGATCGTCTCACCGTCCCCGCCCCCCGCCGTGGCGCGTGGCGCGAGCACGGCGCCGCCCCACGTCCGCACGAGCTCACCGTTGCGGTCGAGCATCTCGAGGTCGCGGCGGATCGTCGCCATGCTCACCGACAGTTCGTCGGCGAGCTCCTGCACGGACGCGGTGCCCGTCGACCGCAACGTCCGGATGATGCGGTTCTGCCGCTCGGCCGAGATCATGCGGCCACCGTACCCCACGTCTTCGCGCAAATCGAGCACAAATGAACAGCAGAAGGGTCGCAAAGATCACACTTAACAAAAATGGAGCAATCAAGTAACGTGCTCGGAACATCGATCGCGCAAGATCGCTCAGAGACGGCGGCCCGCACGCAAACTGCTCACACTTGCGCATCGACGGTTCCGCGACGACGAGGAGACCCGTGACTGACCTGTCGGCACCACACGCCCCAGCGGCCCGCTCCGGTGCGCTGCTCTTCGCGGGTGACGTCTTCTGCGATCTCGTCTTCTCCGGTGTGCGTCTCCCCGAGGAGGGAGCCGAGGTCTTCAGCGACGGCTTCTCCATCACCCCGGGCGGGGTCGCGAACCGCGCGGTCGCCGCGGCGCGGGTCGGAGCGCCCACCATGCTGCTGAGCCGGCTCGGCGACGACCTGCTCGGGTCGCACATCCACGCCGAACTCGCCGCCGAACCGAACCTCGACACCACGCTCCTCGAGCGCGTGCCCGGTCACCAGAGCCCGGTGTCGGTCGCCCTGACCGGCCCGCACGACCGCAGCTTCGTCACCTACGAGGAGCACCTGCCCCCGCTGCGGGTGCCGAGCGACATCGGCGCGGTCGCCGCGACCCACGTCGGGATCGCCCGCCCGCTGCCCGACTGGGTGCGGCGGCTGCGCGACGGGGGCACGGTCGTCGTCGGCGGAGTCGGCTGGGACCACACGGGGGAGTGGTCACGCGACGTCGTCGACCGGCTGGACGAGATCGACGTCTTCGTCCCGAACGACGCGGAAGCGATGCGGTACACCCGCACCGACTCCGCGCTCGCCGCCGCCGAGGCGCTCGCCGAGCGTGTCCCGCTCGCCGTCGTGACGTGCGGCAAGGACGGCGTGGTGGCCGTCGACTCCGCCAACAGCCAGGTGATCAGCGTCGACAGCGTGCCCGTCGACGCCGTCGACCCGACGGGGGCCGGCGACGTGTTCGTCGCCACCTTCATGGCCGGGATGCACCACGGCTGGCCCCTGGAGGCCCGGCTGCGGTTCGCCACGCTGTGTGCGGCGATCGCGGTCACCGGCCTCGGCGGCGCAGCGAGCGCACCGGGTCCACAGCAGCTCCGCGACTTCGTCAGCGCCCGCCGGCCCGCCGGCGACTGGCGTCTCCTCGACGACCTGGCAGTCGCCAGGACGTCTGCATGACCTCACCGCACCCCTACCCGAACAGGATCATCATGAAACGGATCAGCAAGGCAACGATGTCGGTCGGCGTCGCCGCCGTCCTGGCGCTCGGACTCGCCGCCTGCACGCCTGGCGGTTCCGCGGCACCGGCGTCGTCGGCGAGCCTCGGGCCCGTGTCGAAGGACGTCGGGTCGGGCAAGACCACCCTCACCGTCTGGGACCAGAACACCGACACCGGCATCAACGACGCGCAGCAGCAACTCAACGACGAGTTCGAGAAGACGCACCCGAACATCACGATCAAGCGGGTCTCCCGGTCGTTCGCCGACCTCAAGACGACCCTGAAGCTCGCGCTGTCCGGCGACAACCCGCCGGACGTCGTCCAGGCCAACCAGGGCTACCCGGACATGGGTGCGTTCGTGAAGGCCGGCTACCTGCGACCGATGGACGACTACGCCGAGCTCTACGACTGGAACAGCTACTACCCCTCCAGTCTGCTCAAGCTCAACTCGTTCTCCTCGGACGGGAAGACCTGGCAGGGCGACGACCTCTACGGCGTCTCGCAGACCGGCGAACTCGTCGGGCTGTACTACAACAAGGCCGTCCTGGCGGAGGCCGGGATCAGCGAACCGCCCACGACGCTCGACGAGCTCACCGCAGACATGGCGACGCTGAAGTCCGCCGGGACACTGCCGCTGAGCTACGGCGACGTCGAGAAGAGCCCCGGCATCCACCTCTACGGGTTCGCGCTCTCCGCCCTCGCCGGCCACGAGAAGGTCAACGACCTCGTCGCCGGCAAGTCCGGCAGCTGGACCGGCAGCGACGAGGTCGAGGCCGCAGAGACGGTGGCGGGCTGGTCGAAGGACGGCTACCTCACCGAGGGTGCCAACGGGGTGTCGCGCGACGACGCCGTCGCCGCGTTCGGGAAGGGCCAGTCCGGCTTCCTCATCACCGGTACCTGGTACCTGGCGACGCTGCAGGCCGCGTCCCAGGCGAAGGACATCGGCTTCACCGCCCTCACGCCGTCCGGTGCATCGACCCCGGTGACGATGGGCGGCGAAGGCCTCGCCTGGGCGATCACGTCGAAGACGAAGAACGCGAACGCCGCGGCCGCGTACATCGACTTCATCACGAACGAGAAGGCGTCCGAGGTGCTCGTGAAGACCGGCAACCTGCCGACCGTCGTTCCGGCGAGCGACGAGCCGGCGAGCGGCACGCTGACCGGGGACGTCACGAGCAGCTACCAGGCGATCTCGAGCGCGAACAACGTCACCCCGTACCTCGACTACGCCACCCCGACCTTCTACAACACGCTCACCGCCGCGATGCAGAACCTCACGGCGGGGCAGTCCACCCCGGAGCAGTTCACGAAGACGCTCCAGGACGACTACTCGGGCTTCACCGAGAAGTGAGGACCTTTCCGTGACCGAGTCGACCGGAACCCTGGCGGGTGCTGCCGCGAGCAGCGCCCGCCTCGGGGGGCGCCGCAAGGGCGCCAGCACCACCAGGCGGCGGCGGCGCAGCCGCGTCGCGTACCTCTACATCCTCCCGGCCTTCGTGGTCTTCGCGGTCTTCCTCGGTGTGCCGTTCCTGCAGAGCATCCAGTACTCGTTCTACAACTGGGACGGGCTGTCGGCTGCCACCTGGGCGGGCTTCGCGAACTACGCCGACGTGGTCACCGATCCGCAGCTGCGCGCGTCCTTCGGTCACGCGCTCGTGCTCATGGTCTTCTACGCAGCGATACCGGTCGCGATCGGCCTGTTCCTCACCGCCCTGATCTCGCGGGCGAACGCGCTGCGCGGGATGTCGTTCTTCCGCACCGTGCTGTTCCTCCCGCAGGTCATCGCCTCCGTCGTGGTCGCCACGATCTGGGTCTCGATCTACTCCCAGGACGGGCTCGTCAACGGGTTCCTCCGGCTCATCGGTCTCGGGCAGCTCGCGCAGGTGTGGCTCGGCGGCTACGACACCGCACTGCCCGCGATCGGACTCGTCGGCACCTGGCTCAACGTCGGGCTCTGCCTGGTGCTGTTCCTGTCCGGCGTCGGGAACATCCACCCGAGCCTCTTCGAGGCGGCCCGCATCGACGGTGCCGGTGCGGCCCGGGAGTTCTTCTCGATCACCCTGCCCTCGCTCCGCGGGCAGATCGCCGCCGCGCTGACCCTCACCGTCGTGTCGGCACTGAAGACCTTCGACCTCGTCTACGTCACGACCAGCGGCGGACCCGGCAACTCGACATCGGTGCCGGCGTTCGAGGCGTACAACCGGGCGTTCCAGACCGGCCAGGTCGGCTCGGCCGCTGCCGTCGCCGTGTCGCTGACCGTCGTCATCATGATCGTCACGGCCCTGATCGGCCGACTCCAACCGAAGGACCTCGCATGAGGCTCAGCATCCGCGAGAAGACCGTGAACTACGTCATCCTGACGGTCTTCGCGCTCTTCGCGATCATGCCGCTGATCGGCGTCCTGATGTCGTCGGTGACGCCGCCACTGGAGAACTCCGGGGGCTTCAGCCTGCCGACGAAGATCGACATCGGGAACTTCGGCGCGGCCTGGAACCAGGGGCACTTCGCCACCTACATGGGGTCCAGCGTCCTCGTCACGGTCGCCGTCGTCGTCCTGACGACCGTGCTCGCGGTGTTCGCCGGCTTCGCCTTCGCGCGGCTCGACTTCTTCGGCTCGAACGTCATCTTCTTCGTCATGCTCGCCGGCCTCATGCTGCCGGCCGAGGCGTTCATCATCCCGCTGTACTTCAACCTCCGGTCGGTCGGCATCACCGACACCTACGCGAGCCTGATCCTCCCGCAGACCGCCCAGTCGCTCGCCTTCGGGATCTTCTGGATGCGCAACCAGTTCCGCAGCTTCCCTGGCGAGGTCATCGAGGCAGCCCGCCTCGACGGTGCGCGGGACATCCGGATGCTCTGGCAGGTCATCGTCCCGTCGGCGATCGCACCGATCATGACGATGGCGCTGCTCATCACGATGTGGACCTGGAACGAGTTCCTGCTCCCCCTGGTCCTCATCACGAGCGAGGACCACCGCACGGCGCCGCTCGGCCTGGCGTTCTTCAAGGGAGCGCACCTCACCGACTACTCCCTGTTGTCCGCCGCGGGGGTCATCGTCGCGCTGCCGATCGTGCTCCTCTACTTCCTCCTGCAGAAGCGGTTCATCTCCGGGATGCTCGGCGGCATCGCCGACCGCTGACACCTGCGCCACGGTCGGGACCCGGCAATCGTGGGTCTGTCAGGTTGTAGACGACCGGTTCAATTCGGTGTACGGACGAACACCGTCGACACCGTCGACACCGGCAATGCCGACGCCGCCCCGTCGGACCTCCGCGTGGCGTGGTTCACCGACTCCGGCCTCGGCCCCGTCGACCCGCAGGTCGCCGACACCGTCCGCCAGGCAGCGGCAGCACTCGCGAACGCCGGCGTCCACGTCGAGGAGATCGACATCCCGACCCTCCACCACGACAACCCGCTGGCACTGTTCAACAAGCAGCACGTCATGGAGCTCAAGCCCGCGATGGCCGAGGCCACCGAGGGTCACGAGGACCTCCGGTTCACGATGTCGACGACCATGCTCGCCACCCCGGACACCTCCATCGAGGACTACGTCGCGGCCGAGCAGGGCTTCGAGCGCATCCGTGACGCCTACGCCGAGGTCTTCACCACGTACGACGCCGTCCTGCTCCCGGTCCTGCCGATCCCGGCCCACGAGCACGACAAGACCGAGTTCGTCATCGACGGCCAGACCGTCGACGCCACGCACATCCAGACCTTCACCGTGCAGTTCAACATCACCGGCATGCCCGCCCTGTCGATGCGGTTCGGCACCAGCTCCGACGGCCTGCCGATCGGGGTCCAGATCGCCGGCCCCTGGCACGCCGAGACCACCGTCTTCAACGTCGCCAAGGTGCTCGAGTCCGTCAGCCCCGTCCGCGACCAGCACCCCGAGATCTGATCGGCCCTCCGGCCGGACGGGAGCTCCCGCACGATCGCCGTGCCGGAGCCGGTCGGAGCCACCGGCGCGTACCACGAACAGAACAACGAACAACGAGAGGTCGTCATGGCACCATCAACCGAACTCCGCAACGTCCTGATCACCGGCGCCGCGACCGGCTTCGGCCGGGAGGTCGCATTCCGCCTCGCCGAGAAGGGCTTCACCGTGTACGCCACGGTCGAGGTCTACGGCCAGGTACAGACCCTGAAGCGCCAGGCGGCGGAGCGCGGGGTCTCCCTGCACGTCAGCAAGCTCGACGTGACCGTCGAGGGGGACCGGCGGAAGGCCCTCGACTGGGACATCGAGATCCTCGTCAACAACGCCGGCGTCGGCGAGGGCGGGGCGACGGTGGACATCCTGGAGTGGAACGTCCGCCACCAGTTCGACGTCAACGTCACCGGCCCGCTCATGCTCACCCAGGGCATCGCGAAGCAGATGGCCCGGCGCGGCCGGGGGCGCATCATCTGGGTGTCCTCGCGTGAGGGTCTGAACGTCAACCCGTTCACGGGCATCTACTCCGCGTCGAAGCACGCCGTCGAGGCGATCGCGGAGAGCATGAAGGACGAGCTCCAGGAGTTCGGCGTCGAGGTCGCCACGATGAACCCGGGCCCGTTCCTCACGGGCTTCAACGATCGCATCTTCCAGACCTGGGAGGGTGGGAGGACGACCCGGAGCAGCGGCTGTACGACTACGCGCAGCTCGCCTTCCCGCGTGCGCAGTTCAACCCCGAGCCCGTCTACGCGACGCTCACGGCGTTGGCGGCGGGCGAGATCGACTCGTACCGGAACCTCGAGCCGACGTCGATGCTCGAGGAGACGAAGCAGCTGATCGACGCGCCGTGGTCGAAGACGACGACCGACGGACTCGGGACCCGGAACGAGAACGTCCAGAACGCCTACGACATGCAGCCGGAGCAGCTGCGTGACGACCAGGACCCGATCCCCGCGGACTGAGCGGCGCGGCGCCGCCGCAGGCCTGGAGGCCCGGCGCAGTACCCCGGACCGGACCGCCGGAGCCGCGCCGTGCCTCCAAGGCGGTGCCCGCTGCGGCCTGTGGCCAGCCACCAGGCGCGCACCCGGCTCCGGGAGTTGACTGGCGGCCCGTCCCCGGAGGAGCCCCATGCTGTCCCTGATCTACTCGAGCGTCGCGACGCGGCCGCTCGGCGACGACGACCTCGCTGCCCTGCTCGCCCAGAGCCGCCGTTCCAACGAGCAGGAGGACGTGACCGGCGTGCTGCTCTTCCGGAACGGGTACTTCCTGCAGCTCCTCGAGGGACCCGACGCCGCGGTCCGGAGCAAGTTCGACCACATCAAGCGGGACGACCGGCACACCGAGGTCCGCGTGGTCCTCGAGGAACTCGTCGAGGCACGGCAGTTCCCGGAGTGGACGATGGGCTTCCCGGCGGCCGACCGCGACGTCGAGGACGTTCCCGGCTACCGGTCCACGTTCGACGACCTCGACCGGGAGCCCGCGCCCGACCTGCCGTCGGCAGCGGCGGTGCGCGAGCTCATCCGGTGGTTCCGGCCGAGCGGGCGCTGACCGGCGCCCGCTCGGGTCCTCAGCCCTTCCGCCCCTGGGTCGCGACGCCCTCGATGAAGTACCGCTGCCCGAAGGCGAAGAGCAGCAGCATCGGGATCGTCACGACGAGCGACGCGACCATGACGAACTGGTAGTCCCCGTGGCCGCCGTTCGTCGGTGAGAACTTCGTCATCGCGTACGCGATCCCGAGCGGCACGGTGTACCCGTCGGTGCTGCCGCCGTTGAGGTAGATCAGGGCTCCCTGCAGGTTGTTCCACGATGCCTGGAACTCGAACAGGAACACGATGATGAACGACGGGATCGACAGCGGCATCGCGATGCGCCAGAACAGGCCCCAGTAGCTCGCCCCGTCGATGCGTGCCGCCTCGAACAGCTCCCGCGGCAGCCCGAGGAAGAACTGCCGCTGCAGGAAGATGTAGAACGCCGAGCCGAACAGGTTCGCGCCGAAGAGCGGGACCCACGTGCCGAGCAGCCCGGTCTCCTTCCAGATCAGGTACTGCGGCACCATCGTCACGGCGGTGGGCAGCATCATCGTCGCGAGCACCAGGCCGAACAGGAACGAGCGGCCGGGGAACTTGAAGTACGCGAACCCGAACGCGACCACCGAGCTCGACACCGCGACGAAGCCGGCCGCGAGGATCGCGATGGCCAGGCTGTTGCCGATCCAGGACAGCAGCGGCAGCTGGTCCCAGACAGTCACCCAGTTGCTCGGCAGGAACGTGTGCGGGATGAGGGAGTTGTCGAACACCTGGCCGCGCGGCTTGAAGCTCGCGGAGAGCAGCCACGCGAACGGGTAGAGGAACCCGCAGGCGAACAGGATCGTGACGATCCAGAGGACCGCCTTGCCGATGAGCGAGGTGGGCCGGTACCAGCGCCGAGGACGGCCGCGGGGTTCGGACCGGGTCGACTCGGGCGCGGCGACCACGCTGGCCGCGGCGGGGGAGTTGGTCTGCGTCACGGACATCAGTGGTCACTCTCGTAGTAGACGAACCGGTTCCCGAACCGCACCTGCACCGCGGTGATCACGAGGATGATCACGAAGAGCAGCCACGCCATGGCCGACGCGAACCCGAAGTTGAACTGGCGGAAGGCCTGCTGGAACAGGTAGACGGCGTAGAAGAGCGAGGCCTCCGGCGAGGCGTTCGTCTGGTCTCTCCAGAACAGGAGGTACGCCTGGTCGAACACCTGGAACGCGGCGATCGTCAGGACGATGACGTTGAAGAAGATCGCCCCGGAGATCATCGGGACCGTGATGGCGAAGAACTGTCGGACCTTGCCGGCGCCGTCGATCGACGCCACCTCGTACAGGTCGCGCGGAACGTTCTTCAACGCCGCGAGGAAGATCACCATCGTGCCGCTGACACCCCACAGCGTCATGAGCACGATCGACGGCTTCACCCACGACGGGTCGTTGAGCCACTGCGGGCCGTCGATGCCGATGAGCGCCAGACCACGGTTGATCGCGCCGGTGTTGCCGTTGAGCAGGAGCAGGAACACCGACGCCGTGGCGACCGACGGCGTCATCTTCGGCAGGTAGTAGAGGGTCCGGAAGACGCCGGCACCCCGGCCGATGCGCGCCAGCAGCATCGCGAGTCCGAGCGCCACGACGATCTCGAGCGGCACGGCCATCACGGCGTAGAACAGCGTGTTGCCGAGGGAGAGCATGACCTTCGGGTCCTGCAGGAGCCCGGCGTAGTTGCTGAAGCCGGCCGGCGTGCTCGTGTTCGTCGCGAGGTTGTAGTTGCTGAACGAGATCACCAGGCTGTAGATCATCGAGCCCAGGGTGAAGACGAGGAAGCCGATCAGCCAGGGGGTGATGAAGAGGTACCCGGCCATCGCCTCGCGCCGGTTGTACTTGATCTTCGGCCGTCGCTGCCGCGGAGCGCGGGCGACGCGGCCCGCTCGGGCATCGACGCCGGGGGTGCCCGACGTGCTGAGCGGCGTTCCCGCTCTGGAGGTCGTCGTCATTGCCGTCCCTTCGGGTCCCGCTCGTGTCACGGCAGTGTGCACCAGTCGGTTGTGGCATCGTTACCACAACGGAGTCTACGAGCGCTCCACACCCGCCGCAAGACCCGTTCTCCGCCGCACGAGCGGTCTGCGCTCGACCATACGCGGTCTCCTCACGTTCGACGCGCGGCCCGCGACCTGGGAAGATTCCCACATGCGTGATCGCCGAACGGTCCACCGCGTCACCCTCAAGGACGTCGCGGTCGCCGCCGGCGTCTCCCAGTCCACCACCTCGCGCGCACTGAGTGGCGAGGGGTACGTCGCCGCCGGGGTGCGCGAGCGCGTGGCCGCCGTCGCCGAGGAGCTCGGGTACGTGCCGCACGCGATGGCGCGGTCGCTCCGCACCCAGAGCAGCCGCGTGATCGGCGTACTCGTGTCGGATCTGCAGAACTCGTTCTACGCGGACCTGGCGGCGGGCATCTCCGCACGGGCACGTGAACTCGGGTACACGATGATGCTCGTCGACGACCGCGGCGACGGGGACGAGGAGCTCGCCGCCGCCCACGCCTTCGTCGCCACCCGTGTCGCCGGCGTGGTCCTCACCCCGCTCTCCGGTACCGCGACCAGCTGGCTCGTGGGGCAGCGGATCCCGGTGGTCGAAGCCGACCGACGCTTCTGCCCGGACCTCTGCGACGCCGTCATCATCGACAACGCGGCCGCGGCACAGCGCATCACGGACCACCTCATCGCCATCGGCCACCGCCGCATCGCGCTCGTGCTCGACGAGTCCGAGTGGACGACCGGCGCGCAGCGGGCCGAGGGGTACGCGGCAGCGCTGGAGGCCGCCGGGATCGAGACCGATCCCGGCCTGCGCATCGTCGGCGGATGGGACGTCGACCAGGCGCGGGGTGCGGCCGTGAACGCCCTGGCCGGCCGTGACCGACCGACCGCGGTGTTCGCCGTCAACAACGTGCTCGCCGAGGGGGTCTGGCGCGCGGCCGGTGACCTCGGCCTGCGGATGCCGGAGGACCTCTCGATGGTGTCGTTCGACGACGCCCAGTGGATGTCGATGGTGACACCCGGGGTGACCGCGATCGCACAGGACGCCGTCGCCTTGGGGCGGACGGCGGTCGACCGGCTGGTCTCCCGCCTCGAGGACCCCGAGGCACCCGTCACGACGGACGTCCTCGCTGCGCAGATCCGGCCACGCGGGTCAACGGGGGCGCCGCCGACGGACTGACGGCGCGTCCGGACCCGACGGCGGACGGGAGGCGCGGTGCCGGCCCCCACCGTGCCTCCCGTCCGGACCCGGCTGGGCCGGGAGGCGCGGCGCCGGCTCGCACCGTGCCTCCCGTCCGGTGGGTCATGCGATGGCGAGCGCCTCCGTCGGCGTGCCGCCGCCGAGGGTCCCGGGCACCGGGACGATCGCGTGGGTGCGGGACGACTCGTACGCGGCGAGGATGATCCCGAGCACCGCGATGCCCTCCTCCTCGGTCTGCACCGGACGCGAGCCCTCGCTGATCGCGGTGGCGAAGTGCCGGATCTCCGCCGCGAACTCGTGCACCGGTTCGAACGTCGAGGTCTCCGGCTCGCCACCCCGGCGGGTGAGCTGCAGGGTCGTGCCGTCGCTGTACAGGGATCCGAGCTCGCCGACGACGCTGAAGCGCTCGGTGTTCGGCGTCGCCTGGTACGCCCAGCTCGTCACGATGCTGCCCACGACCCCGTTGTCGAAGCGGACCAGGACCTGCGCCGAGTCCTCACCCTCCATGAACCCGAGGCGGTGTCGGCTGAGCATCGCCGTGACCTCGACCGGGCGGGCGCCGGCCAGGTGCATGAGCAGGTACGTCGGGTGGTAGCCCGTGTCGATGAGCTCGCCGCCGCCGCTCGTGCGGGCATCCGCGCGCCAGCCCATCGACTCCGGGGTGAAGTCGTTGAAGAAGCTGTCGGTGGTCCGGACCTCGTAGACGTCGCCGAGCACCCCCTCGGTGATGAGGCGGCGCGCCTCGGCGACCGCCGGCAGGAACAGCTGGTTGTGTGCGCACATCACCGTGATGCCGGTCTCCGCGACGACCTCGCTGATCGTCGTCGCCTCGTCCTCGGTGAGGCACAGCGGCTTCTCGCAGAGCACGTGCTTGCCGGCCCGCGCCGCGGCGACGATCGCCTCGGCGTGCAGGTGGTGTGGCAGACAGATGTCGACGGCGTCGATGTCCGCCTCGGCGAGCATCTGACGGTAGTCCGCGTACACGGCGGCACCGCTGTCTGCCGCGCGACGTTCTGCGGCGTCCTGGACGGGGTCCGCGACGGCCGCGAGGGTGACGACGTCGGCGTTCTCGCGGTACCCGGCGACGTGGGCGCCGGCGATGCCGCCGGCTCCGATGAGGCCGACGCGGACGGGTGTGGAGGTCATGGTGGTGATCAGCTCTTCTCGTTGATGGTGGTCATGGTGGTCGTGGTCGGTGCGGTCGTTGTGCGCGGTCATGCCGGCACCGCGTGCTCGACGGAGCGGGAGGTGTCGGCGGCGTCGTTCGCCGCGGTGACGAACGCCGTCAGGTCCACGGCGCGCTGCAGGTGGTCGGCGTCGCGCTCGCCGGAGCGGATCCGGTGGACCCATGCGGCGAAGGGCGTCGGGCCGGGCTGCGGCAGCGCCAGCTCGGTCCAGCTGTCGGCGTCGAAGGCCGGGCCCTTCGCCAGGAGACGTTCGCCGCCGAAGCCGTACAGCAGGGAACCCTCCGTACCGCGCAGTTCGAACGCGAACGCCCCGGGGACGGTCACGAAGGACGCCTCGGCGACGCCGATCGCGCCGTCCCGGTACGTCGCGGTGACGACGGCGTTGTCCTCGACCGCATGACCGGAGCGGTGGGTGTAGGCGGCGACGACCCGCTCTGGGTGGGCACCGAGGAACCGCTGCACGAGGTAGACCGGGTGGCACCCGAGGTCGGTGAGGGCGCCGCCGACGGCGTCCTCCGGCACGGCGAACCGCTCCGGCAGCCACCCGGCGAGCCAGCCGTCGTGTGCCATCCGGAAGCGTGCGTACGTCAACGCACCGAGGCGTCCGGCGTGGACGGCGTCGAGCGCGGCCAGGGTGGTGGACTCGGTGAGACGGGGCAGCGACACCACGAGGGCCAGCGCGGCTGCACTCGCACTCCGCACGAGTTCCTCGGACTGCTCGACCGTGGGTGCGAGCAGCTTCTCGGTGAAGACGTGCTTGCCGGCACGGAGGGCCCTGCCGATGACGTCCGGGTGCTGCGTCGTCTCGGTGGTGACGACGACCGCGTCGACGTCGGTCTGCGCGAGCAGGGCGTCGAGGTCCTCGGCCGCGGGGACGCCGAGCGTCGCCGCCGCGGTGTTCCGGCGCTCCGGGTCGGCGTCCCACACCGCGACGAGCTCGGTGTCGGGATGCTCGGCGACCTCGCGGGCGTAGTCGGGTGCGTGGACGTGCCACCACCCGAGGAGCGCGACTCGGATCAGGGGCTGGAGGTGGTCGCCGTCGCTGGACGTGGCAGACATGGGGTGGTGTTCTCCTCGGCGGTGAGGGAGTCGGCCGGCGCTCCGGTCGGAGCGTGTGGATCACGACTCTGGGATCGTTCTTCGGTGGGTTCCACGGCACGGTATCCCCTGCTTCTCGAGGAGCGCCACTTCTTCTCGGGGTTTTTCTGGCATCGATCCCACAGCGATGTCGGGCGATGGCGCGGTGCTCTGTTCGGCGGGGGTGGGGCGTTCCGGTGGGAGCGTCACGTGGCAGGTCAGGCGGAGTGTTCGGCGGGGGTGGGGAGGTCCGTTGGGAGCGTCACGTGGCGGGTCAGGAGGAGTGGTCGGCGGGGGTGCGGCGTTCCGGTGGCAGCGTCAGGTGGCGGGTCAGGAGGAGGTCGACCGCGGCGTCGAAGAGCGCGAGGCCACCCGGCGCGAGGAGCCAGGGTGCCAGGCCGTCGTCGGACAGGAAGAACAGCACGCGGTCCGCCGGAGCCCGGACCCCGTCGACGAGCGGTAAGCCAGCGGAGTGCAGGGCGATGACCGCTTCGTGCTCCTCGGCGGTACGCGCGACGACGTCGGCCCCCGGTACCGGACGCGTCCACGTCACCTTGCCCGGTCCGCGGTGCACCCGCACCGTCCCCGAGGCACCGGCGGCGAGCGGATGCTCGGCATCGACCACCTGGACGTGCTCCCGAGCGAGGGCGACCTGCGAACGGTCGGTGAGCGCGAGGGTCTGGAGCCGAGCCCACGCCAGCATCGGCACCGCAGCGTGCGCCAGGAACCGCGCCGCCTGGGCGGTGGCACCGTCCCCGACGATCACGAGGTCGGCGGATGCGACGCGCTCGGCGTCGTCCTCGGGTGTGCTGGTGAGGTGCACGGCGTTCCCGCGAGCGGTGAGTCGCTCGGCGAGGTCGCGGTCGCCGGGCCGCGGGTTCGCGCCGACGACGAGCACGACGTCACGTGTTGTCGGTCCGGGGACGTCCTTGGCGCCCGCGCGGGCCAGCACGGCACGCACGAACGGCGGGACGACGCCGCGGAGGACGTTCGGGAAGTGGTCCTCACTGCGGGCGAGAGCATCGGCCACGAGTCGTCTGTCGGCCCCGGAGGCGCGGTGTGCGTGGCACTCGGCCACGAGGTCGCAGGCGAGCAGCCCGGCCCGCGCGGTGTCCCGAGCCGCGGCGGTCCAGGGCTCCAGCGCGGTGCGGAGCGGTGTGGCTCGCGCGCCGGGCGTCGAGGGGGACGCGCGGGCGTCGTCCACGAGTGCCGTGAGTGCGGAGCGGAGCCGGTCGGTCGCCACCGCGTCGCCCTCGAGCGCCGCCGAGCAGAGGCCGTCGAGCGTCGCGCTCTGCGGTGCGGACGGCGGCCATGCCGAGCAGGCGTCGACGAGCGCGGCGACGGTGTCGGCGTCGGGGCCGGCCACCAGGTGCAGGGCGCGACGTGCTGCGTCGTCGGGGTCGTACCCGGCGGGGTCCCACGCCCAGTCGGCGACGGTCGCCAGGGCCAGTCGGGACGGTACGGCCTCGACCATCGGGTTCGCGCAGATCCCGACGAGGGCCGACCCGGCGAGGTCCGACGGTCGCCCCCGGAGGGGCCCGAGGAAGAGCCGGCTGCGGTCGAAGTCGTTCACCGGGAAGTTGTCCCAGAGCACGAGTCGACGCCGGTACGAGGTGGCGGCAGCGTCGACGTCGGCGCGGGAGATCGAGCCGACCACGATGTCCGGTCCCGTCCACAGCACCTCGGCGTCGATCGGGAGGGTCTCGGCGAATCCGTCGCGGTAGGGCGACTCCGCGGTGCCCGCGTAGTCGGTCGGGCACACCAGGAGTGGCCCCGGGATGCCCGCGGGTCCGAGGAAGTCGGTGACGAACCGGGCGGCGGCGGCGCCGTGCGCTCGACCGGTCGCCCGCTCGTCCGTCCCGTGGTGGCGTCGGTCGGCCTCGTGCTGCAGCGTGGACGGGACGTCGTCGAACAGGAGCGCGAACGACGTGACCCCGGCGCTCCGGACCTGCTCGCACTTCCGCGCCAGCGCACGGTGGTCGGCGTCGTCGACGAAGCACATGGAGAGCGCCGGGGAGACCGCGTAGGTGAAGACGACGCCGTGCGCGGCCGCCACGCGGGCGAGCTCACCGATGCGGGCGAGCTCGTCCGGCGGGTACGGCTCGCGCCATCGTTCGCGGTGGTGGAGGTCGTCCTTCGGGGCGTAGACGTACTCGGTGAAGCCGACCTGCAGCGCGAAGGCGAAGAAGTCGAGCCGTTCGCGGTGGGACCACGGAGGGCCGTAGAAGCCCTCGACCACGCCGCGTCGGGCCAGTGTGGGCGCATCGGTGACGGTCATCGGCGGGATCGCTCGTCCGTCGGTGCGCAGAGCACTCAGCACCTGGCTGGCACGGCGGAGCCCGGCAGCGTCGACGACGTCGATCCGCACCGAGCGGTTCGCCTGGGCCGGCCCGATCCGGACCGTCGATCGACCGCGTCCGCGGACGTCCTCCGGCCGCGGGGCAGAGGCCGGATCCTCGGCGTCGACCGCGGCGAGCGCCGCCGACGCCGCGGCGACGGCAGCATCGCACGTCGCCTGGTCGAGCGGCCCCGAGGGTCCGTCTTCGACGACCACCGCGCCCGGGCGCGGCAGGAGCGTGTCGAGCCCGGAGCTGCTCACGCCGGCGCCCCGGACGCCGGAGCACGGAGGACCTCGAGTCCAGCCGCGCGCAGCGGGCCGACCTGGTCGTCGGTGGCGTCGGCGTCGGTCACCAGGACGTCGACGAGGTCCAGCGGACCGACGCGGATCGGGGCGCGGGCGGCGAACTTCGCATGGTCGGCGAGCAGGACGCACCGTTCGGCTCCGGCGGCCATGGCCCGTTTGACGTCGGCGTCCACGTCGACGGCGCAGAGCACCCCGGCGGGGGTGACCGCGGTCGCGGACAGCACCGCGACGTCGAGTGCCAGCGTCTCGAGTGCCGCTCGGGTCGCCGACCCGCCGAAGGCGCGGGTGCGCGGGTGGTACTCGCCCCCGAGCGCGACCACGGGGAGGTCGCCGCGCTCGATGGCCGCGGCGATGACCGGCGCCGAGTGGCTGACGACCGTGGTGCCTGCCGGGAGGAAGGCCACGATCGGAGCGACGGTCGTGCCGGCGTCGAGGGCGACCACGGGTTCCGGTCCGGTGAGTCGGAGCAGGACGTCGGCGGCGAGTTCCGCGATCGACTGCTTCGCGACGGTCGCACTCGCGTCACGGTCCTCGAACGCCTCGCCGCTCAGGGTCCGGCTCGCCCCACCGACCACCCGGCGCGCGAGCCCCTCGAGGTCGAGCTGCCGGAGGTCGCGGCGGATCGTCATCTCGGACACGCCGAACTCCTCCGCGGCGACGGCGGACGCGACGTACCCGTCGGACTCCAGACGTCGTAGGAGTTCGAGGCGTCGCGCGGGGGCTTCGGTGTAACGCATGACGGAATCCTCCCCAGTCCGTCCGGAGGATGTCAAGGAGTGAACATTTCCTTGACATGATGTCCGAGAACGGACAAACATGGCCGGCATGAACGTGGTCCGAGGTGCTTCCGCCGTCACGGGCGACGTCGTCCGTGACACGTTCGTCGGGGTCGACATCGGCACGACGAACACGAAGGTCGCGCTGGTCGACGACCGCGGCGCGCTGCTCCGGACCACCTCCTTCCCCACCCCCGACGTCCTGCCGACCCTGCTGGCCGCGGTCGACCGTGCCATGCGCCCTCTCGTCGACGGCCTCGCGCGCCCGCCCCGTGCGCTCGGCATCGCGAGCATGGCCGAGACCGGCACCGGTCTCGACGCCCGGGGCGACCCGGTCCTCCCGCTCGTGCGGTGGGACCGCCGTCGTCGGGACCTCGAGCGCGGCGGTGGCGACCCCCTCGTCCACGGGCTCGGCACGGACGAGCTCCACCGGGCCACCGGACTCGCACCGACGGCGAAGGCGCCGCTGGCGATGTGGTCTCGGCTCCGCGTCGAGCACCCCGAGGCATGGCGGCGGATGCAGCGCTGGGTCGGTGTCGCGGACGCGCTCGTCCGACACCTGACAGGGGAAGCGGTCACCGACCACACGCTCGCGCTCCGGACCATGGCGGTACGGCTCCCGCCCGCGCACACCCCGACGCCGCGCACCTGGGACGTCGACCTGCTCGCGGCCGTCGGGCTGGCCCCGGACCACCTGGCGAGGATCGCCGGACCGGACGACCCGGCGGTGTCGATCGACGCCACCGCCGCCGCGCGGTGCGGCCTCGCAACCGGGACCCCCGTCGTCGTCGCCGGGCACGACCACGTCGTGGCCACGTGGGCGGCCGGCGTCCGGGGCCCGGGGAGGGCCGTCGTGTCCGTCGGCACGTCGGAGGCCCTCGTCCGGTGTTCGGGACCGGACGCCGTCGACCGCGAGCGGGTGCTCGGCACGGGCATGAGCATCGGCCGCTCGGTGGACGGTGACCGCGAGACGCTGCTGGCGGGCGCGCCCAGTGCCGGAGCGATGGCGTCGTGGCTCGCCGAGGTCACCGGCGAGGACGGCCGATCGCTCCTGGCCGCACCCGCGTGCTCGGCCGACGGCGTCCTGGTCGCGCCCTACCCCGACGGTCGGCAGACCCCCGAACCCGATCCGGCTGCGGTCGTGCGGGTCCTCCGCGCGGACGACCCGGTCAGGGCGCTCGCCGGTCGCCCGCGTCCGGACGACGTCGATCCTCGGTCGCTGCCCGCGGACGTCCTCGCGCGAGCGGTGGTGGACGGCCTCGCCGCGCACCTCGCATGGATGGACCGGGAACACCGTGCACTCCTCGACGTCCCGGACGGCGCCGGTCCGGTGCTCCTGGTCGGCGGCGCCGCTGCCGCGAACCGCGCGTGGGCCCGTGCCCGCGCCGTCGTTCTGGGCGTGCCGGTCGAGCCGGTCGTCTGCCGGGAGCCGGTCGCCGCCGGTGCCGCCCTCCTCGCCGCCGTGCGGACCGGAGCGATCGACCCGGCATCGGTCCTCGACGGCGTCCCCGGAACCCGCGGTGCCGGAGCCGCTCACCTCGACGGGGCGTCCGCCTCCGCCGCTGCACTCCCCGACGGAAGGAACCCGGCATGACCGACACCACGACACCGGTCGGTGCGCCGACACTCGACGCGCTGGCACGACCGAGTGGGACGCTCGCGATGGTCGCGATGGACCAGCGCGACAGCCTCAGGACGATGTTCGCCGCCGCGGGCGCCGGCCGGGTGGGCGACGACGTCCTGCGCGCCTTCAAGCGCGACGTCGCCGTCGAGCTGGGCGACACCGCGTCCGGGTTCCTCATCGATCGTCACCTCGCCTTCGACGACGTCCGTTCGGTGCTCCCGGCGCGGACCGGGCTCGTCCTCGCCGCCGACGACCTCACACAGGACCCCGGCGGTCCGGTCGAGGAGACCGCACTCGACGAGGTCGTCCTCGCTGCGGACGCCGACCTCGGGGGCGTGTCGGCGTTCAAGCTCCTGGTGATCTGGCGACGGGACGCCCGTCGCGCCGAACGGGCCACGATGGCGGAGCGGTTCGTCCGGGCAGCACGGGAGCGCGGGGTGCTCTCGGTGCTCGAACCCGTCGTCCGTGCCACCCCGGCCGAGCTCGACGCCGGCACCTGGGACCAGGACGCCGCCGTGCGGGAGGCCGCCGCCGAACTGTCGCCGCTCGGTCCCGACCTCCTGAAGGTGCAGGTACCACTCGACGGTCGTGGCACCGCCGACGAGCAACTGGCAGCGAGCCAGGACCTCGCGCGCGTGATCACCACCCCGTGGGTGGTGCTCAGCCAGGGGGTCGCCCAGGCGGACTTCGCCGGGGCGGTGACCGCCGCGAGCCGCGCCGGCGCGAGCGGCTTCCTCGCCGGCCGGGCGCTCTGGAGCGACGTCGTCGGCGCGGACGACGTCCCGCGGGCGCTCCACGAACGGTCACGTCCCCGGCTCGAGCACCTGGCCGCGATCGTGGACACCGACGCCCGTCCCTGGCGGCAGGCATGATCCGCGTCGGTCTGCTGCACACGGTGCCCGCGCTGGTGGAGCCGTTCGACCACGACGTCCGGGCGGCCGCACCCGGAGTCCAGACCGTGCACCTCGTCGACGCCACACTGCTCGCCGACGCCGTCGCGAACGGGGTCGACCGGGACCTCCGCGACCGGGTCGGACGCGCGGTGGACGCACTCGTCGCGACCGGTGTCGACGCGGTCCTCGCCACGTGTTCGTCGATCGGCGAGGCGGTCGACGCGGCTGCTGCTCAGGTCCGGGTGCCCGTCCTCCGGGTGGACGAGCCGATGGCCCACCGGGCGGTCGAGCTCGCCCGCGCCGAGGGCGCGTCCGGGCGGATCGTCGTCCTCGCCACCCTGACCGCGACGCTCGGTCCGACCGGCCGGCTCGTCGAGCGGGCCGTCCGAGCCGGGGCAGACCGGGCAGACGGGTCGGACGGAGCTCCGGTGTCGGTCGAGGCCGTCGTCGTCGCCGGCGCCGCCGACGCACGGGCCGCCGGGGACGCGTCGCGGTCCGACGCACTGGTCGGCGAGGCCGTCCGCGACGCCGCGGGGCGCGCCGACGTCGTCGTCCTCGCGCAGGCCTCGATGGCCGCCGGGGTGCCCGACGACGTCACGGTGCCCGTGCTGACCTCGCCGGCAGGCGGAGTCGCGGCGCTCGCCGAGGCCGTGCGGCCGAGTGCTCCGGGGGCGGCGTCGAGGGACCGCGCATGACGGACGACGACGTCCGTCTGTGGCCGGACTCCACGGCTCCGGGCCTGATCGCGGCGACGGACCCCGCCGCGGCGACGGACTTGACCGGGGCGACGGACCCGACCACCGCGCACGTGGTGGCCGTCCACCGCGACGGCGACACGCTCGTGCTCCGTGCGCCGGCGTGGTCCCTGACGATCCGTGACGCCGGCGAACGCTTCCGGTCCGCGCCCTCCGCGGTCCTGCGCGGCGCTGACGGACGGCGGTGGGCGGACCTCTGTCTCCTCGCGGGCGTCGACACGACCGGCGGGGCCGACGAGACGACCTCGGTCGGACTGCCGTCCGTCCGACCCGACGGCGACGGCGTGGTGCTCACCGTCGCGTGCGGGTCGTCGGTGTGGGGCCGTCGCAGCACGGTGCTCCGGTGTCGGCCGACGCACGTCGAGCTCACCGTCGAGGTCGAGGGCGGTCCGTCGGACGGTGGAGCCGTCACCGACGTGACGGTCCTCGGCGGCGAAGCCACCCTGCCGTCCGGGGCAGCAGGTGCCTTCCGGTCCGCCATGCGCTTCCGCGGCGTGTTCGTCCCCGCGGCGACCGAACCGGTCCGGCTCGTCCGACCCGCGGCCGTCCCGGCGGTCCTCGGCGTCGTCGGTGACGCGGCCCCCGGTCGACTGTCCGCGGTGTTCTCGCCGCCGCCCCTCGTCTACGGCCTCGTCCGAGCGGTCCCCGACGGTGCCACCGCGGTGCCCGGCGGTGACGCGCTCGGCATCGGCGTCCGCGCACCCGTCGCGGACCAGACGTTCACCGGGTTCCACCACGAGCCGCTCGACGGGGGCTTCCGGTTGCGGCTGGCCTACGAGGGGCACACGGTCGCGCGGGACGGCTGGCGGAGCCCGGTCGTGGTGCTCCGCCCCGCGAGCGACCCGTGGCAGGTGCTCGACGACCACCGTGCCGACCTGGTCGCCACCGGCTGTGCTCCCGACACGGCCCCGGCGCACCCTGACTGGTGGACCGAGCCGGTCTTCTGCGGCTGGGGTGCGCAGAGCGCCCGGTCCTCCGCGCTGCTCCGCCGCGCCGCGGTGGCGTCCGCACCGACAGACGACGCCGCGGTCGTCGTGCCGGAAGGGGACGAGGACGACGCCGACGTGGCGCGACTCGCGCCGACGTTCGCCCGTGCCGACGTCTACGACGGGTTCCTCGACCGCCTGCGCGAGCACGGCCTCCGTCCCGGGACGGTCGTCGTCGACGACCGGTGGCAGCGCGAGTACGGCACCGGTGTCGTCGACACGGACGCCTGGCCCGACCTCGGAGGCTGGGTCCGGACCCGCCACGACGCCGGTCAGCGGGTGCTGCTGTGGTGGAAGGCGTGGGACGTCGAGGGCCTGCCGGCCGCGGAGTGCGTCCGCGACCGGGACGGCCGACCGGTCAGCGTGGACCCGGGGTCGCCGGCGTACCGGGAACGGCTCACGGGGATCGTCCGGCACCTGCTCGGTCCGGACGGCATCGACGCCGACGGGTTCAAGGTCGACTTCACGCAGCGTGGCCCGTCCGGGACCACCCTGCGCGGCGGAGGTGGCTCGTGGGGGATCGCACTGCTGCACGAGCTGCTCCGGGTACTCGTCGACGCGGCGCGGTCGGTCAAGCCCGACGCGCTCGTCGTGACGCACACCGTGCACCCGGGTTTCGCGGACGTCACTTCGATGGTGCGGCTCAACGACGTCGCGAAGGACGACCCTGAGGGTCGCCCCGTCCCCGTCGTCGACCAGCTCGAGATGCGGCACGCGATCGTCAGGCGGACCTTGCCGCACCACCCGGTCGACACCGACCAGTGGCCGATGCCGAACCGGGCGGAATGGTTGCGGTACGTCGCCCGGCAGGGGGAACTCGGGGTCCCGGCGCTCTACTACCTCGAGTCGATCGACCGCTCGGGGGAGCCGATCGCGGACGCGGACCTCCGCGAGGTCGCTGCCACGTGGGAGCGGTACCGGACTCTCCGGTCGTCCGGTCGTGGGCGGTCGGCATGACCGGCGAGGAGGACCAGGGGCAGGCCTGGTCGACGGGGACGGTCCGGGGGCGGGTCCTGCCGGACGGCGTGACCGAGGTCGCCCGGGACGTCTACCGCGTCGAGGACACCGTCGCCGTCTACCTCGTCGTCGGGGACCGTGCTGCGGACGGCACCGCCGACGCCGTGACCGTGGACTTCGGTTCCGGTCGCGTGCTCGAGCACCTGGAGGCCCTCCGCGTGCGGCGCGTCACGGACGTCCTGATGACCCATCACCACCGCGACCAGGGACAGGGGCTGCCGAGCGCCGTGGAGCACGGAGCACGGGTGCACGTCCCGCCGGTCGAGGTCGACCTCTTCACGAGACCGGACGAACTCTGGGACGAGCGGAACCTCGACGACGACTACGACCTCCGCCAGGACCGCTTCTCGCTGCTCGAGCCCGTGCCCGTCGCCGACGTGCTGCCCGAGTACCGGTCGGCCGACTACGGCACGGTCCGGTTCCGGGTCCTGCCGACGCCTGGGCACACGGTCGGATCGGTGACGCTCCTGCACGAACGGGATGGTCGTCGGCTCGCCTTCACGGGGGACCTCGTGTCTGCGCCGGGGCAGGTCTGGTCGCTCGCGGCGACCCAGTGGAGCTACACCGGGGTCGAAGGGCCCGCGATGGTCGTCCTCAGCTGCATGCTGCTGCGCGACGAGGCACCCGACGTGCTGCTGCCCTCGCACGGGCTGCCGATGGCGGAGGCCGACGCGGCGCTCCGGCTGCTCGGTGCCCGCATGCAGGAGCTCGTCGACTCGCGTCGGGACCACCCGTGGGACCTCGAGAGCTGGCTGCGGCGCCCATGGACGCCCGTCTCGCCGCACCTGCTGGCGAACACGACGAGCCTGTCGTGCAGCTACGCCCTGCTCTCGGAGAACGGCGAGGCGCTGCTCGTCGACTACGGGTACGACGTCACCACCGGGGTCGTCCCGGGGACGGGACGGGCGACGAAGCGCCCCTGGTTGGCGTCCCTGTCGGCGCTCCGGGCGCAGTTCGGCGTCACCAAGGTCGCCGTGGCGCTCCCGACCCACCACCACGACGACCACGTCGCCGGGATGCCGCTCCTGCGCGCCGTCGAGGGCACCGAGGTGTGGGCGCCGGACACCGTGGCGCCGGTGCTCGCCGACCCCTGGCGCGAGGACCTCCCGTGCCAGTGGTTCGACCCCGTGCCGGTCGACCGCGTCCTGCCGGTCGGCGAGCCCTTCACGTGGAACGAGTACACGATCACGGTCCACGACCAGCCGGGGCACACGCTGTACCACGTCGCGTACGAGGTCGAGGTGGACGGGGTCCGCGTGCTGTTCACCGGGGACCAGCAGGAGAACGCCGGCGTACCAGGCGGCCGACCCGAGGTGCTCAACCACCAGTACCGGAACCGCTTCCGCCAGGGCGACTACGTCCGGAGCGCCGCGCTCTACCGACGCATCGCCCCCGACCTCCTGCTCAGCGGGCACTGGGCACCGCGTCGGGTCGACGAGCCGTTCCTCGACCTGCTGGCTGCCACCGCCGCCGCGCTCGACCGACGGCACGAGGCGCTCCTGCACGGCGTCCGCGACGGCTTCGAGCCGGGCCCGGAGGGCGTGGCCCGCATCGAGCCGTACCGTTCCCGGATCCCGATGGGGCAGACGGTCGATCTCCGGGTCGTCGTCCGGAACCCCCTGCCGGACCGCGCGCCGGTCTCGGTGCGCCCGGTCGTTCCTCCCGGCTGGACCGTCGACGTCCAGGAGGTGACGGCGACCGTCGGAGCCGGCGAGCAGTGCGTGCTCTCGTTCCGGGTCGTCCCGGCGGGGGCGCCGCGACGACGGGCGCGGGTCGCCGTGGACGTGACGATCGGGGCAGCGCGCTTCGGTCAGCTCGCCGACGCGGTGGTGACCGTCGTGTGACGGCGTTCCCAGAAGCAGGAGCACACCGTTGACCCGCCTCTCCGTCTTCCGTAGGATGAGGAACTGGAAACGATCCCACAACATCATCGCAAAGGGGCATGATGACTTCTCGCGGACGACCCGTCCTGGCGCTCGACATCGGTGGGACGAAGCTCGCCGTGGCCGTCGTGACCGACGACGGCCACACGCACGGCCTGCTCATCGAACCGACGCACCGCGAGTCCGGACCGGACGAGGTGATCCGCCACCTGTTCGACATGGGTCGGCGCGCGATCGCCACGGCGGGGGTCGACGAGGTGGCCGCCGTCGGCATCTCGTGCGGGGGTCCGCTCGACGCGGCCTCCGGGGTGCTCCTCGGCCCGCTGCACCTGCCCGGCTGGGACCACGTGCCGATCGTCTCGATGGTGGAGGACGCCTTCGGGGTGCCGGCCGTCCTCGGGAACGACGCCAGCGTCGGGGCGCTCGCCGAGTCCCGGTACGGCGCCGCCGTGGGTCGGTCCACCGTGCTCTACCTGACCGTCTCGACCGGCATCGGCGGTGGCGCCGTCATCGACGGGCACCTGCACCAGGGGGCCGCCGGCAACGGCGGCGAGTTCGGGCACGTCCTCGTGCGGAGTGACGGGCGACCGTGTCTCTGCGGGCGCCACGGGTGCCTCGAGGGGTACGCGTCCGGGGGCTCCATCGCCCGCCGTGCGCAGGAGGCGCTCGCCACGGGCGCGGACTCCTCGCTCGCGGCGCTCGAGACGGTCCGGGCCGAGGACGTCGTCGCGGCAGCCCAGGCCGGTGACCGGCTCGCCGGAGCGGTGTGGGACGAGACCGTCGAACTGCTCGCGGTGGCGGTGACCGACCTGGTCAACGTCTTCGAACCCGACGTCGTGGTGCTCGGCGGGGGTGTGACGCGCTCCGGCGACGCCCTCTTCGTCCCGCTCCGTGCTGCGGTCGACGGTGCGGCGATGCCACCCGCGGCGGCGGCCGTGCGGATCGAGCCGGCAGCGCTCGGTGACGCGGTGTGCGTCGTCGGGGCCGCGTGCATCGCATTCGACCTGCTCGACGGAGCGCCAGACGAAGCATCCTCGGTCCACGGAGCTCCAGACGAAGCACCCTCGGCCCACGGCACCGCCGCGTCCAGCCGGTCGTCGGTCTCCGATGCCTCGTCACGGCCGGTCGCCGTCCCGGCCCGCGGGGAGTCCACCCATGTCTGAGCGAAGCACCACGGGCACCACGACCCCGACCAGCACTGCGACCCCGACCGGCGGCTCGACCCCGACCGACCCCACGACGCACGACTGGATGACCGACGAACTCGACGACCACGTCCGGACCGCCCGCGCCACGGCAGCGCTCGTGCCCCGCGTCCGCGCCGTGGGCGAGCTGCTCTGCCGGACGTTCGCCAGCGGCGGCACGCTCTGGACCTTCGGCAACGGGGGCAGTGCCGCCGACGCGCAGCACCTCACCGGCGAGATCATCGGGCACTACCGCCGCGACCGCCGACCGCTCGGCGCCGTGACGCTGTCGACCGACCCCACGACGCTCACCTGCATCGCGAACGACTACGCCTACGACGTCGTCTTCGCCCGTCAGGTCCAGGCGCTCGCCCATCCGGGGGACGTCGTGGCCGCGTTCTCGACGAGCGGCGCCTCCGCGAACGTCGTCGCCGGGCTCGCGGCCGCCCGCGCGGCCGGTGCCACGACGGTGCTGTTCGCCGGCGGCGACGGCGGCCCAGCGCTCGAGCACGCCGACCACCGGCTGGTCGTGCCGTCGGAGGCGACCGCACGGATCCAGGAGATGCACACCTTCATGCTCCACGCCGTCTCGGAGATGGTGGACGCATGGGCAGACGGAGACGAGGACCACCGATGAGCACCGCCCCCGTGGCCAACGCGCCGAGCGGAACACAGCCCCGCGACCTCCCGGTGGCCCCGCGACCCGCGGCCACCCCCGACCGGACGATCCACATGGTCGGCAACGCGCACCTCGACCCGGTGTGGCTGTGGCCGTGGCAGGAGGGCTACCAGGAGGCCCGTGCCACGTTCTGGTCGGCGATCCACCGGATGGACGAGTACCCCGACTTCGTCTTCACGTGCGACCAGATGGTGCTGCTGTCGTGGGTCGAGGAGTCCGACCCCGAGCTGTTCCGCCGGATCCAGGAGCGCGTCGCCGAGGGCCGGTGGGTGAACACCGGCGGATGGTGGGTGGAGCCCGACTGCAACATGCCGATGGGGGAGAGCTTCGCTCGGCAGGGGCTCTACGGCCAGCGCTACCTGGCCTCGCGCTTCGGCATCACCGCGCGGACCGGCATGAACGTCGACCCGTTCGGGCACAACGCGATGCTGCCGCAGATCCTGCGGGGCCAGGGCATGCGCTCGTACGTCTTCCTGCGCCCCGGCCCGCACGAGAGCGACTTCGACGACACCCTGTTCCGCTGGCGCTCCCCGGACGGCTCCGAGGTGCTCGGGTACCGGATCCCCTACGAGTACGGCAGCCCGGCGGGGAGCGTCGACGGGCAGACCGACAAGTCCCTCGGGCAGGTCGACCGTTCCCTCGGCGACGTCATGGTGTTCTACGGCGTCGGCAACCACGGCGGCGGTCCGACGAAGGCGAACATCGAGTCGATCCACCGCTACGACCGGATGGGGTCCTTCGGGCGGCTCGTGATGTCGACGCCGGACACCTACTTCGACGAGGTGGAGGCGCGGGGCGCTCGGCACCGGGACGGCCTGTCGGTGGTCAGCACCGACCTGCAGCACCACGCGCCGGGCTGCTACTCCGCGCACAGCGGCATCAAGGCGTGGCAGAAGCGGGCGCAGTACGCACTGCTCACCGCCGAGCGGTGGGCGGCCGTCGTCGCCCTGCACGACGGGGTGCCGTACCCGCGCGCGGAGTTCGAGCGAGCCTGGAAGCAGGTGCTCTTCAACCAGTTCCACGACGTGCTGCCCGGCTCGGCGATCGAGACCGCCTACGACGACGCCCGCGACCAGCTCGGCGAGGCGGTGGCGGTGGCGAAGCGCATCACCGTGCAGGCGCACAACGTCATCGCCCGTCAGGTCGACGTCCCCGTCGAGGACGGCACCCAGCCGGTCCTGGTGTTCAACCAGCACCCGTGGCCCGTGTCGACCGACGTCGAGCTGCAGTTCGGTGCACAGCGCGCCGGCGTGCACGTGGTGGACGGCGAGGGCCGCGCGGTCGTGCACCAGCGGACGCAGTCGGTCGCGACGACGGACGACGTCAGCCGTGGTGCCCTCGTGTTCCGCGCCGACGTGCCGCCGCTCGGCTACCGCCTGTACCGCCTCCGTCCCGGCCCGGCACCGGCACCGGCGCCGGCCCGGGGCCGCTGGAGCACCGCCGCGCCGGAGCGCCTGACCGCGACCGAGCACCTGCTCGAGAACGAGCACCTCACGGTCCGCATCGACCCGACGACCGGCTCGGTCGTCTCGCTCGTCGACCGCGCCACCGGGGTCGACGTGATGCGTGGTGTCGACGGTCGGACGCACACGCAGGTCTGCGCCGACCCGACGGACACCTGGGGGCACCGCGTCGTGTCCTACGCCTGGCCGGGCGAGCCGATGGAGCTCCGGCGCATCGTCGTCCGCGAGTCCGGTCCGCTCCGCGCCCGGGTCCGGGTCGAACGGACCTGGAACCGGTCCCTGCTCGTCGAGGAGCTCGTGCTCGACCACGACGCACGCACCCTCCGCATCGACGTGACGCTCGACTGGCGTGAGCAGGCGCACCTCATGAAGCTGCGGTTCCCGACCGCGCTCACCGACCCGCACGCGACGTACGAGATCCCGTACGGCGACGAGCCCCGGCCGGTCGACGGTGCCGAGGAACCGGCGCAGTCGTGGGTCGACCTCTCCGGGACGGTCGACGGCGTGCCCGCCGGGCTCACCGTCATCACGACGAACAAGCACGGGTACGACGTGTCCGACGGACCCCAGCCGTCCATCGGCGTGACCGCCGTCCGCAGCCCGGTGTACTCGTGGCACGACCCCCGACTGCTCGACCCGGACGGCATCTACACGTACCAGGACCAGGGCGTCCAGCGGTTCGCCGTCGAGCTCGCCCCGCACGGCGGGGACCGCCGCGAGGTCGAACCGACCCGCCGGGCGACCCTGCTCGGATCGCCGGTGCGCGCGATGCTCGAGTCGTTCCACGGCGGCGCGCTCGGCGATCGACACGCGTTCGTCGACGACGGCGGGGGTGTCCTCGTCACCGCCGTGAAGGGCAGTGAGGACCCGTCACCGGACGCCGCGTCCGGTGGCGCCGACCTCGTCGTGCGGGCCGTGGAGATCCGTGGCGAACACACTCGCGCACGCATCGCGCTGCCGATCGTGGACCGGGTGCTCGAGGAGGACTTCGGTCCCCACCGCATCCGGACCTTCCGGGTGCCGCGGGATCCGGACCGTCCCGTGGTCGAGGTCGACCTCGTCGAGTGGCCGGTGCAGGCGGGCGCCGACGCCCCGGACGCGCACCCGCAGCAGGGTGGGGTGGATCCCGTCGGAGCGGCTCCCGAACCGGCGGCCGAGGCCGCTGCGTCGAGCGGCACCGATCCGTCGGACTGACCGGCTGCCCGTCGGACTGCCCGGCGGACTGACCGGCTACCCGGCGGACTGACCGGCTACCCGGCGGACTGACCGGCTACCCGGCGGACTGACCGGCTGCCCGGCGGTCGTCGGCGATCCGGACTGGAGGCACGGTGCGGCTCCGTCAGACCGGCGGCAGCCCGCCCCACCGCCAGTGCTCCAGGTCGTTGGTCAGTCGCGCCAGGTACTCGGGCGGTCCGGCCTCCACGAACCAGAGCCACAGCTCCGCGGCGTGGACCGGCATCCAGGCGCGCACGACCTCGGGGTCCGCGCCGTACGCGGCCACGAGGGCATCTGCCGCTCCCGGGTCGTCGCGGTCCGCTGCCCAGGCGATCCGTGCGAGCTCGCGCAGCGGGTCTCCGGCGATCGCGGCCTCCCAGTCGAGGACGGCCGTCACCACGCCGTCGACCGCGAGCAGATTCCCGTCAGTCCAGTCGCCGTGGCAGAACACCGGTCGTCCCGCCGCGGGCACCGAGGTCGGCAGGGGTGGACCGCCGGCCGCGTGGTACCGCCGCAGCGTCGCGGTGTCGTCCGGCGCACTCGGCAGTCCGGAGGGCGGGGGCATCCGGTGCAGCTGCCGGAGGAGCGCCATCGACGCGACCAGCCCGGCGCGGCGCGGACCGCGCTCGAGTTCGTCGAGTCGCCCACCGGGCATCAGGGTCTCGTGGAGCACCCCCGGCGCCTCGTCGACGAGCTCCGGCACCGGCAGGCCGGACTCCGCGAGCGCCCGCAGCGCGGTGACCTCGGTGTCGTGTCGGTGCAGGTCACGCATCCGCTTCTCGACCAGCGTGCGTCCGTCGCGCTCGACCACGCGCACCTGGCCGACGGCCCCCTGACGGAGGGCCGTCGGGGCGGCACGACGACGGCGGGCGGCGGCGACCTCCTGGTCGTCCGCCGCCCGCCTGGCGGGTCGGGTCACCCCTTGCCCTGGGTCGCCTTGTCGTACGCCTGCATCGCTGCCGACTGCGCGTCGGACAGCGCCTTCTGCGGGGTCTTGTCACCGAGGAGCGACGAGGTGATCGCGTTCTGCAGCTCGGTCTGGATCTGCTGGCCGGCAGGCGAGGCGCCGACCGACTTCCCCTGACCGACGATGTCGTAGTACGTGCTGATGGTCGTGTCGAAGCCGGTGTTGCCGGTCGACTTCACGTACTTCTCGCGGATCGCCTTGTCGGCTGCGGGCGAGCCCGTGAACAGGCCCGTGTTCACCGCGCCCGGCGTCTTCTGGAGCGTCTTCGCACGGGCGGCACCGGCGGCGAGCCAGGCCTTCTCGCTCGTGAGGTTGAGCATCCAGTCACAGGCCGCGCTCGGGTTCTTGGCGTTCGCCGGGATGACGAAGGCCGTGCCCGACGCCGCCGTGAAGGGCTGCCCGGCCGAGTCGCGGAAGGGCACGGCGGAGATGTCGATCTTGTCGATGTACGGGCTCAGCACGTTGACGTACCACTGGGCGTTCACCTGCGCGCCGACCTGGTCCTTCACGTACTGGTTGTCGTCGCCGAAGGAGTCGAACGCGTCGGTGAAGCTCTTCATCTTCGCCCAGCCACCCTGCGCGTCGACGATCTTCTGGAGCACCTGGATGGCCTTGACGTTGGCGGAGTCGTCGAGCGTGGGCTTGCCGCCCGACCCGACGAGCTTGCCGCCGAACGCCAGCATCCAGAGCGGCGCCTGTCCGGTGGCGGCCGGGTCGAAGCCGAGCACGCTCGGGTTCCCGCCGGAGGTCTTGTACATCTTCTTGATCGCCTCGACCATCTGGTCGGGCTTCGAGGTGTCCATGTCGGCGTCGGTGACCCCGGCCGCCTTCATCACGCGCTCGTTGAGGATGATCGCCGGCGGCTGGTAGAACTGCGGCACCGCCCACACGTCGCCCTTGTACGAGATGTTGTCGATGACGGCGGGGTAGTAGTTCGTCTTGGGGTCGACGTCGTACGTGGAGTAGCACTTGTCCAGCGGCATGATGAGCCCCTGCGCGGCGTAGGTCGCGACGAAGTTGCTGTCCATCTGCACCACGTCGGGGACGTTGCCGCTCGCGACACGGGTGGTGAACTTCTGGGCGTCGAACGTGGTCTGGTCGATCTTGATGTCCACCCCCTTGAGCTGGCTCTTCGCGTAGTCGAGTCGGGAGGTGCCGACGTCGTCGGCGTTGTCGAAGCCCCAGGCGTTGAGCGTGCCGGAGGGGTCCTTCGAGAACGAGGCGTCCTTGCTGCTCGCGGTCCCACCGGAGCTGCACGCGGTCAGGGCGACCAGGGAGGCCGTGACGGTGAACGCGAGGAGCGCCGCCTGTCGTTTCTTCATTGAACGATCCCTTCGAGAGGTCCGCGGCGTGCGTCGTTGCCGGTCGCGGGGTCCGGTCCCACCGCCGACGACGGCGACTGGGAACCTTTCCACACCGGAATCTAGGCCACCCTCCCGGTGCCCCGCAAGGGGGACACCGACTCCGTTGTCCGACCGTGACTCATGACGGTGCGCATCCTGGACGGAGTCGTTGTGCCGGAGGCCGAGCACTCCCTAGGCTGGCTTGTGGTAACGATGCCACAGGAGGAACCCGTGACCGCTGTCCGCCGCGTCCACCTCGTCCCGCACACCCACCATGATGTCGGCTACACGAACAGTCCGCGCATCGTGGACGCGATGCATGCGCGGATCGTCACCAGGGTCCTCGACCTCGTCGACGCCGACACCGCCGGCGACGACGCACCCGATGCCTTCCGCTGGACCTTCGAGGTCGCGCGGCCGGTGCTCTCCTGGCTGCGGACCGCGGGTGACGCCGACGTCGAGCGACTGCGCGACCAGGTGGCCCGGGGACGCATCGCGGTCACGGGTGGCTACCTCAACATGACGCAGCTGCCGTCCGCGAGCGAGTTCGACGCCGCGTACGAGCTGCTCGACCGGGTCCGCGAGCTCGGGATCCCGGTCCGCACCGAGCAGCACGGCGACGTCAACGGCATCGCGTGGGGCGTCGTGCCGGCCATGCGTCGCGCCGGGCTCGGGCGGCTGCTCATGGCGCTCAACCCCGACCACGGCCGCCCGCCGGCGCAGCAGCCGACCGGCGCGTGGTGGCGCGGACCGGGGGACCAGGAGGTCTTCGTCTGGCTGTCGACCCACTACGGGCTCGGCGAGGAGTGGGGCATCGTCGACGGCGACGTCGAGTCCGCCGATCGCCGGATCAGCGACCACCTCGCCCGACTGGCCGACCGCGAGGACCTGCCCTTCACATCGACGATCGTGCACGCGGGCAACGACAACCGTTGGCCGACCGCGGTCTTCCGGACGGTCGTCCGCGCCTGGAACGCCCGCCACCCGGACGTCCCGATGCGCGTGTCGACGGTCGACCAGGCGCTCGACGACCTCGAGGCGCAGGCACGGGCGGCGGGGGACCGCGTCCCGGTGTTCCGCGGCGAGTGGGCAGACTGGTGGGCGCACGGCCACGGCTCGACGGCCCGCGACGTCGCCGCCTACCGCGAGGCCGGCACGTTCCTGGCACAGGGGGCCGCGACACTCGCACTCGACGCGCTGCGTGCCCACGACCCCGCGGAGACCGAGGACGGCCCTGCCCTGGCGACGGTGCTCGGGTACCGGCGCGGTCCGGTCCGGCTGCGCAGCGACGACGAGGTGCGCACCGACCTGGCGCAGGTCGACGAGCAGCTCCTGCTGTTCGGGGAGCACACGTGGGGGTCGTGGGAGACCTACTCGAAGCCCGACTCGACGTTCAACCGTTCGCACGCCAACGCCTCCGCGGGCAACGCCTACGCGGCGTACGACCTGGCACGGGACCTGGCGGTCGAGGGGTGGTACCGGCTCGCGACGCGTGGGACGGATGAGCCGGCACCCGCGGCGACGCCAGCTGCGACGGACCTGGTCGTCGTCAACCCGACCGAGACGCACCGTGCGGAGCCCGTCGAGACCGAGGTCGACGGCGGCCGGCGCGTCCGCGCCGTCGTCGCCGTCCCGCCCTTCGCGACCGTCGTGGTGCCGCTCCCGGCGGACGCGACCGCGGTCGAGCCGGCCACCGCTCCGGACACCGCCGGACAGGAGGCTCGGCTCACCGTCGACGGAACGGTGGCGGTCCTCGACACGGCGCGGTGGCACCTGGAGGTGGACGCTGCCCGCGGTGGGGTCGTCTCGTTGCTGCACCGAGCCTCCCGTCGGGAACTCGTCGACCTGCGTCGCGGATTCGGCCTGGGTGCCGTCGTCACCGAGTCGCCGGAGGCGGGCAGCACCCACCCGATGCTCACCGTCGACCCGAAGCGGTTCCGTCCGGAGGACCCGGGGCCCCGCTTCGTACAGACGGCCGCGGTCGGGGCCGAGCAGCCGACCATGCGCCGCGGTGCGGGGTGGACCAGCGTGACCTGGCGGACGTGGGCGGTCACGGTCCCCGCCGTCGAGACCACGATCACGGTGCACGACGACGTCGACATGGTCGACCTGTCGGTGACGATGCACAAGCCGTACCGGCGCGGACCGGAGAGCGTCTTCGTGGCCTTCCCCTGGCGCGTCGACGGGCCTCGCTTCCTCGTCGAGACCGCCGGTGCGGTGTTCGTGGCCGACGCCGAGCAGCTGCCGGACACCTCCCGCGACTGGTACTCGGTGCAGCACGCCGTCGGGGTGGTCGGCGAGGACGGCAGCGGCGTGCTCTGGACCACGCGGGACGTCCCGCTCGTGCAGCTCGGCGGGTTCCACACCGGGCAGTGGGCGGAGCGGCTCGACGTCCAGGACGGCCTCGTCGCGAGCTGGGTCGCGGACACCCTGCACTTCACGAACTTCCAGCCGGGCCAGGACGCGTCGGGGACCTACCGGTACCGTTTCGCCCCGCGCGACGGCATCGACGCGGTCGCCGTCGCGCGGGCCGGCCGCGACGCCGCACTGCCGCTCGCCGCCCGCGCGCTGCCGCCGGGGACGGCTCGGCCGGGTGGGACCGGCGTGACGGTCACCGTGCTCGAGGGTGATCCGGACGCGGTCCTCGTCGCGCTGCGTCCGGTGGGGGACGCCGTCCGAGCCCGGGTGCGGAACGTCGGCGTCGACGCGGTGGTCGTGCGCGTGCAGGCTCCGGGTGGATCGGGGAGCGTGCGGGTCGAGCCCGCGGATGCGGGGGACGTGCTCCTGCCGGCCTGACGGCGACGCTGCTCGCCCGTCGACCGGCGGGCCGGCCCGCACGCCGATGCGTCGGCTCGAGTTCGCGCTACTCGAGCTCGTCGCCCGTCACGGGGGTGATGCCCCGCACGTCCTCCAGATCCGCGATCCGTCCGTACAGCGCGCCGGTGTCGGTGCTCCCCGTCAACTCGAGTCGCACGGCGGTCAGGTCGGGGTCCGGGCGCTCGAGCTGGGTCAGGGAGGTGACGCTCCACCCGGCGGACGTGATCTGCGTCAGGATCTGCGGCAGGACCCCGCGGTGCGCGTCGTACGCGATCTCGAGGCTCACCGCTCCGTGGCTGCGCCGGTCGAGACGGTGCAGGACTGCCGTGTACCCGAACACGATGACGAAGTGGAGCGCCGTGACGACCAGGGCGAGCAGCCACAGGCCGGCACCTGCCGCCATGCCGACGGCGGCGGTCTCCCAGACCGCCGCCGCGGTGGTGAGCCCTCGGACCGCGCCGCGCCGGGTCAGGATGAGCCCGGCACCGAGGAAGCCGACCCCGGAGACGATCTGCGCCGCGACACGGGACGGGTCGAGGACGACGTGGTCGCCGAGCACGTCGGAGAACCCGTACTTGCTCACCAGGAGCATCAGCGCCGCCGCGGTGCCGACGATGGCCTGGGTCCGGAGTCCCGCGCTCTTCGCGCGCATCTGGCGTTCCAGCCCGATCGACGATGCGAGAGCGAACGCGAGCAGCACCTCGCCGATCTGCACCCAGCCCTGCCCGGCGAAGGGCGACACGAGTGCGGGGGTCACGGCAGGTCGATCCGGTGCATCAGCGTCCTCTCGTCATGCCCCATCCAACTCGTCGCCGTCCGGACCAGTGCCGGTGCGTCGACTCGGTGCGGCGCGCGCGGGTCAGACCCGGCCGAGCACGGCCTCGTTGAGGACGGTGCCGCCGAGCATCCACCCGCCGTCGGCGACCTCCTCGAGGATGACGAGCGTCGTCGGACGGGCGCGCTCGCCGTACACGTCGACGATGGCGTCGGTGACGGCGTCCTGCAGGCGCTGCTTCGACTCGGCGGTGAGGGTGTCTGCGGGGACCTTGACGTTGGCGAATGGCATGGGTGTTCCTCTCGATTGCGACCCGGACGGGTCAGGTGGTGGCCGGTGCGGACGGGGCGTCCGCCGGGCCGGCACGGTGGTGGTCCCGCGCGACGCGCGGGGCGTGTCAGACCATGCCGCCGTTCGCGCGGATGGTCTGCCCGTTCACCCAGTGGCCGTCCGGGCCGACCAGGAATGACACGACCCCGGCGATGTCGTCGGGTGTGCCGAGGCGCTCCAGGGGAGCGGCCTTCGCGAGGGCGTCGATCTGCTCCTGGGTCTTGCCGTCCAGGAACAGGTCCGTCCCGGTGGGTCCTGGTGCGACGACGTTCGCGGTCACGTCCCGCCCGCGGAGTTCCTTCGCGAGGATCAGCGTCATGCCCTCGACCGCGCTCTTGCTCGCGACGTAGGCGCCGTAGGTGGGGAACTGGGTCCCGACGACCGATGTCGACATGCCGACGAAGGCGCCGCCGAGGCGGAGCCGGCGGGCCGCCTGCTGCGCGACGACGAAGGTGCCGCGGATGTTCGTCCGGTGCAGTGCGTCGAGGACCTCGAGGTCCTGGTCGGCGATCGTGGACAGGGCGAGGCGTCCGGCGGAACTCACGACGACGTCGACGCCTCCGAACTCCTGCTCGGCCCGGTCGAACATGGCCGCGACCGCCCCCTCGTCCGCGACGTCCGCCTGGACGGCCACCGCCCGGCCGCCGGCTGCGGTGATCGTCTCGACGGTGGCGGACGCCGCCGCAGTGCCCCCGGCGTAGTTCACGACGACGGCGAGGCCGTCCGCGGCGAGGCGGGTGGCGATCGCGCGTCCGATGCCACGGGATCCGCCCGTGACGATCGCGACGCGGTGGTGTGCATTGGGCATGGCTGCTCCGTTCCGTTGCGCAGTAGCGACCTCCTCGCTGCCACCACTCGAACGTAACACAGATACGATCGCTGATAGCAACGCGGTAGGATGTGTCCGTGGCCCACCCCGACGACGACCTCCGGAACGCCCTGCTGGCAGCAGCGGAGGCGCAGCTCGTCGCGTCGTCGGACGGCGAGATCGCGACGCGTGCGGTCTGCGACGCCGTCGGTGTGACCCAGCCGGTGCTCTACCGGGTGTTCGGTGACAAACGGGGGCTCCTCGATGCGCTCGCCGACGCCGGACTCGAGCGCTACGCGGCGCGCAAGGCCGAGCTCGAGGCGTCAGGAGACCCCGCAGCCGACCTCCGAGCGGGATGGGCCGACCACCTCGCCTTCGCCGCCGAGAACCCCGCGCTCTACCGGCTGATGTTCGCGCCGCGTCCGTGGGCGAGCACTCGAGCACGAGACGGTGTGACGGCCCTGCTGCGACGGACCCTCTCGCGCTGCGCGGCTGCGGGTGTGCTCCGGGTGGACGTGGAGGTGGCGGCGGCGATGCTGCTCGCGGCCAACGTCGGACTGGCGCTGCACCAGATGGTCGAGCCCGCGCCCGACGAGTCGACCGACGTCGCCGATGCGTTGCGGGACGCGCTCATGGCGGCCGTCCTCGTCGATGCGCCGGTCGCCGGGCCGGACGACGTCGGCGCTGCCGCCCGACGCCAGGTCCGGGTGCAACTCCGTTCAGATCCCCCCGGGGGCCTCCTCCCTGAGGAGGCGGCGCTGATGGACGTCTGGCTCGACCGGCTCGGCTGAACTCCGCTGACGCCGACGTCCTCGCGGAGGGCCGGCCGATCGGCCGGGCATCGACAACGTCGTCGGTACGGTGGAGCGATGAAGCTCCCGCTCTGGCCACGACCCCTCGCCTGGACCGTGGTCATCGCGTCGAGCGTCATGCTCGCGGTGGGAGTCCTGGACCTCGTGGTCAACACCACGGAGCCGTGGAGCGGGCTGACGTTGATCGTGCTCATGCCGTGGCCCCTGTACCAGGGGATCCACAGCATCCGACGAAGCGGGCGCGGAGACCGTCGAAGGCCGGGTGGTCACCGCCGGTGAAGCCGCCCCGTCCGGAGCGGGACCGCGCGTGGCCAGGTCATGGCTCGAGGGGCGCAGATCGCCCGGTTGCCGGGTCGCGGCGGCGCGCGTCCTCCGGTGACCGGCTGCCGGACGGGAGGCCTGTGGCGCCGCCGCCACGGGCCTCCCGTCCGGCGCGTGGTGACCACGCGGGCGGTCGGGACCGGCGTCGTCCGTCAGTGCGTCGTGCTCGGTGTCACCGTCGCGCTCCCGGTCACCGTCGCGCGAGGCCCCGGTCCTCGAGCCACCGGGTCGCGAGGTCCGACCACGCCTCGACCGGTCCGACGCCCGTCGCGAGCCCCGCACCGTGCTCGCCGCACTCGAAGACGTGCAGCTCGAACGGGATCCGCCGTCGGGACAGGGCGCGCGCGTAGTCGAGCGAGTGCGCGACGTGCACGCCGCCGTCGTCGGCCGTGTGCCAGAGGAACGTGGGCGGTGTCATGCCGTCGACCAGCAGGTACGCGTCGACGGTCGCACGGGTCCAGATGGACGACTCGCCGCCGAGGAGCGCGTCGACACTCCCGCGGTGCGGCTGCTCGGTCATGGACGTGACCGGGTAGCAGAGGACGACCGCGTCGGGCCGGTCCGTGTCCCCGCCGGCGTCCTGCTCGGCCGGGGTCGGCGCGCTGGCGAGGAGGGTGGCGAGGTGTCCGCCGGCCGACGAGCCGACCACGACGATCCGGGCGTCGCGGGGGAGCCCGTCGACGGTGCCGCTGCGCATCGCGGACAGCAGGGCGCGCGTGGCGACGACCGGCTCGGGGTGCCGGTGCGGTGCGATCGGGTAGGCGAAGACCACGGCGCCGATGCCGGCTCCGTGGAGCCAGGGGAGGTAGCCGACCCCCTCGTGTGGTGCGTGCATCGAGTACCCGCCACCCGGCAGGACGAGGGCGATCGTCGGTCGGCCGTCGGCGGCGGTGAACGAGGAGGGTGCCGGGTGCCACGTCGCACCGGCAGGGAGCTGCGTCATGCCGCGAGCATAGGGTCCGGCGCGGTGCTTGACGACGTCCCACGCGGCGCGTACGGTCGGACCCAGCAATCGAAGCGTTTCGCAGACATCGGAGTCACTGTGCCTACCATCCACGACGTCGCCAAGGCGGCCGGCGTGTCGATCAGCACGGTGTCGTACGCGCTCAGCGGCAAGCGCAGCATCACGCCGGCGACGCGGGCCCGGATCGACGAGGCGATCGCGGCCCTCGGCTACCGGGCGAACGCCGGCGCCCGGATGCTCGCCGGCACGAGGACGCAGATCCTGGCGCTCAGCGCGCCGATGCACGCCGAGACGCACCCGCCGGCGTTCATGTCGTTCGTCGTCTCGATCGCCGCGGCGGCACGTCGCTCGGACTACGACGTGCTGCTCCTGACCGGCAGCGACGCCCTGGCGGACCTCGAGCGCGTCGCGTCGAGCAAGCTCGTGGACGGCATCGTGGTGATGGACGTCGCGACCGACGACGACCGCATCGACCTGCTCCGAGACCTCCGGTTGCCGGCCGCGGTGATCGGCGTCCCCGACGACGTCGAGGGCCTGACCTGCGTCGACTTCGACTTCGAGGCCGCTGCGGGACTCGCCGTGGATCGGCTCACCGCAGCCGGACACCGGTCCATCGGGCTGCTCGGGCACTCCGCGGCCCTCTACGAGCGGCGCAGCAACTTCGCACCGCGCTTCCGGGACGCGTTCCTGCTCGCGGCGGCCGAACGTGGCGTGGCCACGGCGTTCCGCGCGACCGACCCGACCGGGGCGACGGACGACGTCGCGGCGCTGCGGACGATCCTGCCGGAGATGACCGCGCTCGTCCTGAACTGCAACGAGGAGCAGCACCGGCGGGTGCTCCGCTCGCTCGAGACGCACGCGGTCGCCGTCCCGGATGCGCTGTCGATCGTGTCGGCGTGCTCGAGTTTCTCGACCGACGTCATGTCGACCCCGCTCGACGTGATCCCGCTCCCGGCCGAACGGTCGGGACGACGCGCCGTCGAGCTGGCCCTCGCGCAGATCGACGGGGACGCCGTCCCGCACGTCGAACTGATCCCCCCGTCCTACGAGGACAAGGGGTCCGTCCGCGCTCGCTGACCCAGCGACGCCCCGAGGTTCCGCGTCCGCATCGTCGAAGCGCTTCGATGACTTTTCCCCCACAACAACCCGATCCCTACAAGGAAGTAGACCCATGAAGAAACGCTCCCTCCTCGCGGCGGCGGCGACCGCAGCAGTCGCCGTGGTCGTCCTCGCCGGGTGCTCCGGCTCCGGCTCCGCCGGGACCGCGAACGGCGACAAGGTCTCCCTGTCGTTCTGGTCCTGGGCGCCCGGTACCGACAAGATCGTCGCGAAGTGGAACGCCTCGCACCCCGACATCCAGGTCAAGCACACCGACGCCGGTGGTGGTGACGCCTCGGCCGCGAAGCTCCTCACCGCCACACGCGCCGGGAACGCCCCCGACCTCGCCGCCGTCGAGTACACGACGCTGCCGTCGCTCATCGTGGCCGGTGTGCCGATCGACCTCACCGACCGCCTGTCCTCGGCGACGAAGAAGGCCTACACGAAGGGCACCCTGCAGCAGGTCACCTTCGACGGGCACGTGTACGCACTCCCGCAGGACGTCGGGCCGATGGCGCTGGTCTACCGCTCCGACCTGCTCGAGCAGTACGGCATCCCCGTGCCGACGACCTGGCAGGAGTTCGGCGAAGCCGCCGCGAAGGTGAAGGCGGCCGACCCGTCGGCCACCCTCGCGTCGCTGCCGCCGGACCAGACCGGGTTCTTCGCCGGCGTCGCGGCGCAGGCCGGGTCGAAGTGGTGGTCCACGAAGAACGGCAAGTGGAGCGTCGGGATCGCCGACGAGCAGTCGCTCCAGGTCGCCGATTTCTTCCAGGGCCTCGCGGACAAGGGCTACATCTCGACCGACCCGATCCTGACACCGGAGTGGAACGCGGACGTGAACAGCGGCAAGGTGCTGTCGTGGCCGTCCGCCCTGTGGGCACCTGGCGTCCTGTCCGGCGTCGCCCCGGACACGATCGGCAAGTGGAGCATGGCGCCGTTGCCCCAGTGGAAGGCGGGCGACTCCGCCGTCGCCTACCAGGGTGGCTCCTCGGTGATCGTCACGAAGGACTCCAAGCACGTCGAGGCCGCCGCCGAGTTCGCGCAGTGGCTCAACGCGAGCAAGACGGGTGCCGACCAGCTCCTCACCGTCTCGAACTCCTACCCCGCGGCGATCTCGGGGCAGGAGGAAGCGAAGGGCAGCACACCGCCCGCACTGATGCCGCAGCAGAAGGACTTCTACCAGGTCGCCGCGAAGATCTCCGCTGACACGATCCCCGTGACCTGGGGACCCGACTACAACGTGGCGAACACCGCGTTCTCCGACGCACTGAGCAAGGCGATCCAGGACCACACGTCGTGGCGCGCCGCGTTCCAGAGCGTGCAGGACACGGTCGTGGCCGACATGGAGAAGTCCGGCTTCAAGGTGTCCAGCCGATGACGGCGGTCCAGGCGCCCGCGGACGCCGCCCGGGTCACCCCGGGCGGCGTCCGCCGCCGGCGGGCCCGGCGCGGCCGGAGCGCCCCCTGGTTCTTCCTCGCGCCCGCGCTGGTGCTGTTCGTCGCCTTCATGCTCGTGCCGATCGTCTACGCGATCTGGCTGAGCCTGCAGACCTACCGGATCTCCGGTGGTGCGCTCCTCGGCGCCCGGGTCCGCGTCTTCGCCGGACTCGAGAACTACGTGTCCGCACTGAGCGACCCGGCGCTGCTCTCCGGCCTCGGGCACCTCGGGCTCTACGCCGTCATCGCGGTGCCGCTGACCCTCGGGCTCGCACTCCTGTTCGCGCTCCTGCTCGACGTCCCGGCAGCCAGGGGCACGCGCTTCTCGCGCACCGCGATCTTCATCCCGTACGCGGTGCCGGGCGTCGTCGCCGCGTTGCTCTGGGGCTTCCTCTACCTGCCCGGGACGAGCCCGTTCTCCGCGATCACCGAGGCACTCGGGTGGGGGAGCATCCCGTTCCTGCAGAACCCCGGCATCTTCGCGTCCGTCGCCAACATCGCGATCTGGGGCGGCGTCGGCTTCAACATGATCATCATCTTCACCTCGCTCCGCGGCATCCCGGCCGAGATCTACGAGGCCGCGCGACTCGACGGCGCCGACGAACGGCAGATCGCCCTGTCGATCAAGGTCCCGCTGGTGGTCCCCGCCCTCGTCCTCACCGCGATCTTCTCGCTCATCGGCGCACTCCAGCTGTACGGCGAGCCGACGACGCTCAAGCCGATGAGCAGCGTCATCAGCCAGACCTGGGTGCCGCTCATGACGATCTACCGCGACGCCTTCCTGACCGACGACCTGCCGTCGGCGGCGGCGCTGTCCGTGATCCTCGCCCTCGGGACGGTCGTGCTCTCCGCCGTCGTCCTGGTCATCACCAACCGCCGAACCGCGGGAGCCCGCTCATGACCGCACCAGCCGTGCTCGACCGACACCGGACCCCGACCCGTCGGGAGACCCGGGCACCGGAACGATCCGGTCCGGCCTGGGGGCGGATCGTCCCCACCGTGGTCCTGCTCATCGGAGCGGTGTACTGCCTGATCCCGGTGGTGTGGGTCTTCGTCGCGTCGAGCAAGTCGCCGGGCGAGCTGTTCTCGTCGTTCACCTTCGCGCCGGGCACCGGCCTGTGGGGCAACCTGACCGCGCTGTTCTCGTACGGGAACGGGCAGTTCGGGTCGTGGGCGCTCAACTCGGTCCTCTACGCCGGGCTCGGAGGGCTGCTCTCGACGATCGTGTCCGCGGCGGCCGGGTACGGGCTCGCGAAGTACGAGTTCCGCGGACGGGCACTCGTGTTCTACTGCATCCTCGGCGGCGTGCTCATCCCGGGGATCACCCTGGCGATCCCGCAGTACCTGCTGCTGTCGGACTTCGGACTGGCAGGGTCACGCCTGTCCGTGCTGCTGCCGGTGATCATCAGCCCGTTCGGCATCTACCTCTGCCGGGTCTACGCCGCGGCGACCATCCCCTCCGACACGATCGAGGCCGCGCGCATCGACGGCGCCAGCGAGTTCCGGATCTTCCGGTCGATCGCCGTGCCGCTGCTCGTACCGGGCATGGTGACGGTGTTCATGCTGCAGTTCGTCGGCATCTGGAACAACTTCCTGTTGCCCTTCGTGATGCTCTCCGACCAGGGCAGCTACCCGTTGACGGTCGGGCTGTACACGCTGGTGTCGAAGGGGTCCGGGACGCCGGCGCTGTACTCACTGGCGATCACGGGTGCTGCGGTCTCGATCATCCCGCTCGTCGTCCTGATGCTCGTGCTCCAGCGGTTCTGGCGCCTCGACCTGCTGTCCGGCGGCCTCAAGGGCTGATCCGGCCGACCACGCTGCGCGGGCTCCGTCACGGACGACGGAGCGCGCACCTGTCCGGGCGCCGCAGCAGCGCCACGCCCACGACGGGCACACCACCCCACGACCAGGAGTCCACCCTCCCGATGCACCGCACCATCACCTCCCACTCCCGCGACCTCCCCGACGGGACCACCTTCCCCTGGATCGCCGACGGCCTGGCCTTCGGCGGTGACTACTCCCCGGAGCAGTGGCCGGAGGACGTCTGGCTCGAGGACGTCCGACTCATGCAGCAGGCCGGCGTCGACTCCGTCAACGTCGGGGTCTTCTCCTGGGGCCTGATCGAGGTCGCCGACGGCGTCTTCGAGTTCGGGTGGCTCGACCGGGTGCTCGACCTGCTCCACGAGCACGGCATCGGCGTCAACCTCGCGACGCCGACCGCCGCACCGCCGATGTGGCTCCTGCAGGACCACCCCGAGGTGCTCCGCGTCGATGCTGACGGCCGCACGGTCGCCCCGGGCGGCAGGCTCGGGTGGTCGCCCAGCTCGTCGGTGTTCCGCGAGTTCGCGCTGCGCATCGTCGAGCGCCTCGCCGAGCGGTACGGCGCGCACCCCGCCCTGCGGATGTGGCACGTCAGCAACGAGCTCGGGAACGAGAACCACCGCTGCCACAGCGCGGAGAGCGACCGGGCCTTCCAGACCTGGTCGGCGGAACGACACGGTTCCCTCGACGCCCTCAACGAGCACTGGGGGACGGCCTTCTGGGGCCACCGCTACACCGCGTTCGACCAGGTGCGGACACCACGGTGGACCGGCACGGCCCACAACCCCGGCCTGCTGCTCGACTTCGAGCGCTTCTCCAGCGACGCGCTCCTGGCCCACTACCGTGCCGAACGCGACGTGCTCCGCCGGATCACACCGGACGTGCCGATCACGACGAACACGATGATCCAGGGCGGCCCCGGCGTGCACCAGTACGCCACGTGGGCGCGGGAGGTCGACCTCGTGGCGAACGACCACTACGTGATCGGCGCCGACCCGGAAGGGCACGGCGAGCTGGCCTTCAGCGCGGACCGGACCCGCGGGATCGCCGACGGGCAGCCGTGGCTGCTCATCGAGCACTCGACGTCCGCCGTCAACTGGCAGCCCCGGAACCGCGCCAAGGCACCGGGGGAGATGACCAGGAACAGCCTCGCCCACGTGGCGCGCGGCGCCGACGGGGTGCTCTTCTTCCAGTGGCGACAGTCCACAGCGGGCAGCGAGCAGTTCCACTCCGCCGTCGTCCCGCACGCCGGCGCCGACACGAAGGTGTTCCGCGAGGCGTGCGAGCTCGGTGCGCTCCTCCGGCGGATCGGCGAGGTCACCGGGTCGACCGTCGAACGGGCACGGGTCGCGATCGTCGTCAGCGAGGACGCCGCGGCCGCCCTGCGGTCGGGGCCGAAGCCGACCGTCGACCTGGACCCGTTCGCCGAGGCGCTGGCGTTCCACCGCGCGTTCACGCGCATCGGCGTGGCCGTCGACGTCGTCCCGCCCGGGACGGCACCGGACGGCTACGCCCTGGTCGTCCTGCCGACCGTCCCGCTCGTCCCGACCGCGGACGTGGAGCGCCTCGACGCCTGGGTCCGTGCCGGGGGCACCCTGCTCGTGACCCCGTTCACCGGCATCGTCGACGACCACAACCGGGTCGTCACCGGCGGCCACCCGGGCGCGCTCCGATCGCTCGTCGGAGCCCGCGTGGAGGAGTTCTTCCCGCTGCTCGAGGGCGAGACCGTGACGACGAGCGACGGGTCGACGGGCCGGGTCTGGACCGAGTGGGGGCGCGCCGACGGAGCCGAGGTCACCGCGACGTTCACCTCCGGTGTCCTCGCCGGTCTGCCGTCGGCGTACCGCAACGCCCTCGGTGCCGGGAGCGTGCGCCTGCTCTCGACGCACCTGGACCGAGCGTCCCGAGGACGACTCGTCGGTGCCCTCGTGGCCGAGCTCGGGATCGAGCCGGTCGTCCCCGGCGAGGACGGGCTCGAGCGCGTCCGTCGGAGCGGGCCGGACGGCTCGTGGGTCTTCGCGATCAACCACGGTGCCGAGCCGCTCGCGATGACGGCGCACGGTACGGACCTGGTCTCCGGAGCAGACGTGGACGGGCGGTTCGTCGTCCCCGGCGGAGCGGTCGCCGTCGTGCGCGAGGCGGTGACCCGGTGAAGTTCACGGACGGCTACTGGCAGACGCGCGAGGACGTCACCGTCCTCTACGCGCAGGAGGCGTACGACGTCGACGCGTCGGACGGCGCACTGACCGTCTCCGCACCGACGCGGCGCATCGTCGGTCGCGGCGACACCCTGAACCGGCCGATGCTGACGGTCACGCTGAGCTCGCCGATGGACGACGTGGTGCGTGTCCGCATCGTGCACCACGCCGGGCGGCCGGGGCGCGGTGGGTTCGACCTGCCCGGAGCCACGTCGGGGGAGCGGGTCGGCTCCGTCTCGGCCACCCCGGACGGCGGCGGGACCCTGACGACCGGGTCGGTCACCGCGACCGTCGCTCCCGGGGCGCCCTGGGACGTCTCGTTCTCGGTCGGGGGTCGGCGACTGACCGGTTCTGGGCACCGCTCCGTCGGCTACGTCCAGGGCAGCGACGACTCGGTGTTCGTCCACGAGCAGCTGGACCTCGGCGTCGGTGAACTCGTCTACGGACTCGGCGAACGCTTCGGACCGCTCGTCAAGAACGGGCAGACGATCGACGTCTGGAACGCCGACGGTGGCACGTCCAGCGAACAGGCCTACAAGAACGTGCCGTTCTACCTGACCAACCGCGGGTACGGCGTCCTCGTGAACGACCCGGGCAAGGTGTCGTTCGAGGTCGGCTCGGAGTCGGTCAAACGCGTGCAGTTCTCGGTCGAGGGCGAGGTGCTCGAGTACTTCCTGATCGCCGGCGCGACGCAGAAGGACGTGCTCGAGCGGTACACGCAGCTGAGCGGTCGCCCGGCCGTGGTGCCCGCGTGGAGCTACGGCCTCTGGCTCACGACGTCGTTCACCACGCAGTACGACGAGGCCACCGTGATGTCGTTCGTCGACGGCTTCGCCGAGCGGGACCTGCCGCTCTCGGCGTTCCACTTCGACTGCTTCTGGATGCGGGAGTTCAACTGGACCGACTTCACGTGGGACGCCCGGGGCTTCCCGGACCCGGACGGGATGCTGCGACGGCTCCACGACCGCGGCCTGCACGTGTGCGTCTGGATCAACCCGTACATCGGACAGCGGTCCCGGCTCTTCGCCGAGGCCGCGGAGCGCGGGTACCTCGTCCGCCGACCGGACGGCGGCGTGTGGCAGTGGGACATGTGGCAGGCCGGGATGGGACTCGTCGACTTCACGAACCCGGAGGCCACCCGCTGGTACCAGGACCACCTCCGCACCCTGCTGCGGCAGGGGGTCGACTCGTTCAAGACCGACTTCGGCGAGCGGATCCCGACCGACGTGGTGTGGGCGGACGGCAGCGACCCGGAGGCGATGCACAACCTCTACGCGCAGGCGTACAACCGTGCCGTCCACGACGTGCTCGTCGACGAGCGAGGACCGGCGGACGCCGTCGTCTTCGCCCGGTCGGCGACCGTCGGCGGCCAGACGATGCCGGTGCACTGGGGCGGGGACAACTCGAGCACGCACGAGTCCATGGCGGAGTCGCTCCGCGGCGGCCTGTCGCTCGCCTACGGGGGGTTCGGGTTCTGGGCGCACGACATGGGCGGGTTCGAGGGGATGCCAGACCCCGGGGTGTTCAAGCGGTGGCTGGCGTTCGGGCTGCTGTCGTCGCACTCGCGGTTGCACGGGTCGAGCTCCTACCGGGTCCCGTGGCTGTTCGACGAGGAGGCGGTCGAGGTCACCCGCGCCTTCACCCGGCTGAAGCTCGCGCTGATGCCGTACCTGTTCGCGGCGGGGGTGGAGGCGCACGAACGGGGCATCCCGGTGATGCGGCCCATGGCGCTCGAGTTCGACGGCGACCCTGCCGTGGCGCACCTCGACACGCAGTACATGCTCGGCCCCGACCTGCTCGTCGCGCCGGTCTTCAGCGCGGACGGCGAGGTGACCTTCTACCTGCCGGACGGCCTGTGGACGGACTGGTTCAGCGGAGAGACCGTGCACGGTGGTCGGTGGCGGACGGAGCGGCACGGCTTCGACACGCTGCCGCTCTACGTCCGGGACGGCGCGGTCGTCCCGGTGGGCGGACACCGCGACCGTCCGGACTACGACTACTTCGCGGACCTGACGTTGCGGGTGTTCCCGGCATCGGAGCCCGGTCGACGCACGGTGCGGGTGGTCGCGCACGACACGGGGGAGCAGCGGTCCTACTCCGTCCAGCGGGAGCCGGACGGCACGGCCCGGCTCGTCGGCGACGCGGAGGTGGTCATCGAGCAGGTACGACCGGCCTGACCGGCCTGACCGGCCTGACCGGCCTGACCGGCCTGCCCGGCGGCCCGCCGCCGGCCGTCGGGCGCTGGGGGCGACCGCCCCTGCGTCCGACGTCCGGAGGACGGGGCTCGCGACGTGCGTCAGCGGGCCGGCGGCCGGTGGGGTGACGCGTCGACGGCACTGCCTGCGCGCACCGGCGCCGCGGCGGCGATCGGCCGCAGCCAGAAGTCGGCAGCCACGAGGACCTCACCGACGCCGGTGACGAGGAAGCCGACGTGCCGGACCGCTGCGAGCGGTGCGGCGTCCGGGGTGACGGACGCCAGCACCGCCAGGACGTTCGCGCACGTCGCGCCGACGCCGATCAGCGTCAGTCCCGCCAGCGCCAGCGACCGCAGCTCGGGTCGCACCGGTCGTCGCCGGGCCAGGAGGAGTCGCACCACCGCGGCGCAGACGCACACGCCTCCGACGATGCCGATGCTCGGCGCGAGCACCGCGAGGTCGGTCGGCCGCAGTCCGGTCCCCGCGCCGAGGAACGGCAGCAGCGTCTGCAGGACCGCCGCGACCGCGGCGACCAGGAGCAGCGTCCGTGCACCGCGCGCATCCCGGAGGGGACGGTCGTCCTCGGGTCCGAACGCGACGAAGCAGAGGCCGGCGAGCGTGGAGAGGCCACCGACCAGGCCCAGCAGGTGCGCCACGCCGGGCATGAGCGGCAGCGCGATCGCTGCGAGGGTGCTGATGCCGGCGATCCCGAACAGCAGCACGGCCATCGGCTGTGCGGAGCGCGCGCTGCCGGGGCCGGGGAGGTCGGGCACCACACCTGCGGGGTCGTCGGGCACGCGTCCAGCGTAGGACCAGCGGGCCGATCGCCTCATCGCACCCACCGGTACTCGTACTCGGGGCGTCCCTGGCCGCGGTGACGGACGTCCTTCTCGGCCTGCCCGACGGTGACGAGGTGCTCCAGGTACCGCCGCGCCGTCACCCGCGAGGTCCCCGTCGTCGCCGCCACCTCGGTCGCCGACGCCCCGGCGGTCGCCTGCATCAGCACCGCCTGGATCGACGCGAGCGTCGCGCGGGCGATGCCCTTCTCGCCCTCGGTCGGCGTGGGCGGTCGGAGTGCGCCGAGGCGCTGGTCGATGTCGGCCTGCGTCAGCGACCGCCGGTCCTCGAACCCGCGCCGGAACGCACGGTAGGTGTCGAGCCGTTCGGCGAAGGTCCGGAAGCTGAACGGCTTGACGAGGTACTGCACCACCCCGAGCGCGATGGCACTCCGCACCTCGTGGGCGTCGTGCGCAGCGGTCACCGCGATCACGTCGACCGTCGACCCGGCGGACCGCAGGGCGCGGACGAGTCGGAGGCCGTGGGCGTCGGGCAGGTCGAGGTCCAGCAGGACGAGGTCCGGTCCCTCCGCCGCGACCGCGGCCAGCATGGCGCGCCCGGTGGCGGCCGACCCGACCACGGTGAACCCCTCGAGGCGGCCCACGTACGCGACGTGCGCTTCGGCCGTCAGCGGCTCGTCCTCCACCACGAGCACCCGGATGACGCCGGTCATGCGGTCGCCCGCCCCTGTTCGAGGTCGACCACGAAGGTGCTGCCCTCCGGGCCGGTCGTGACGGTGACCGCGCCACCGATGCGGTCGACGGCGGCGCGCACGAGGGCGAGTCCGAAACCGCGACCGTCGGGGCCGGAGGCCTTCGTCGACCATCCGCGCTCGTGGGCCGCCGGCACGTCCGGGATGCCAGGGCCGTTGTCGCGCACGACGAAGCGGGTGCGGCCGTCGACCGTCGTCAGGACCACGGTGACACGGGGCTCGCGGTCGTCGCCCCGGAGCTCGGCGACGGCGTCGACGGCGTTGTCGACGAGGTTCCCGATCACCGTGATGGTGTCGCTCGCCGGCGCCGGCACCGGACCCTCGAGCCCGGCGGTGTCGGCCGTCAGCACGACGCCACGCTCGCGTGCCTCCACCCGCTTGCCGTCGAGCACGGCGGTCAGCACCGCGGCGGACGTCGTCCGTGCACCGGTGTCGTCGTCTCCGTCGCGCTCATGCCCGTCGCTCCGGTGTCCGAGCGCCGCGGTGCCGGTGGCGTGCTGGTCGATCTCGTCCGAGGCGAACCGGATCGCCTCGTCGACCCGTCCGAGTTCCATGAGCGCCACCACGGTGTGCAGCCGGTTCGCGAACTCGTGCGTCTGCGACCGCAGCGCGTCGGTGAGCGTCCGGGTGGCGGCGAGTTCGCCGGAGAGGTGCATGAGCTCGGTGTGGTCGCGGATGGTCGCGACGGTGCCCATGGGCTTCGCGGACGCGCGGGAGAACGCCATCTCCTGGTTCACGACGAGCACGCGGTCGCTCGTCACGTGCGTCTCGTCGACCGCGCGGTCCCCCGAGGTGAGCAGGGTCCGCAGGGCGTCGGACACGTCGAGCGACTGCACCGGGACCGGCGCGTGGTGTCCGTCCATCGGAGGCAGGTGCAGCAGCTCGGCGGCGCGGTCGTTGTGGAGCACGATCGACCCCGACCGGTCGATGACGACCAGGCCCTCGTGCACGGAGTGCAGCACACCCTCGTACGAGGCGAACACGCGGGCGAGCTCTTCGGGACCACGTCCGGCCGTCACGCGGTCCAGGTACCGGCTGAGGAGCCACGAGAACAGGGCGGCGACGGCGACGACCCCGAGGGCCAGGGCGACCACGGACACCAGTCGGGGCACCAGGGCACTCGCGATGTTCGCGACCGTGACCCCCGCCGCGACCAGTCCGACGACCCGACCGTCCCGGTCCTCGATCGGCGTCACGGCGCGCACGGACGGCCCGAGCGTGCCGACGGAGGTCTCCGTGAACGTCCTGCCGTGCAGCGCCGGGGTGATCGTCCCCTCGAACGGCCGACCGATCTCGGACGGGTCCGGGTGCGTCCACCGGGTGCGGTCGGGCGCCATGATCGTGATGAAGTCGGTGTGTGTCCGGCGCATCACGTCGAGGGCGTACGGTTCGAGCCGCGCCGAGGGGTCGGCGGTCCGGGCCTGCTCCAGGACGAACGGGTTCCTGGCGATCGTCACCGCGACCGCTCGGGACTCGGCGGCGGCGGCGGCCTCGAGGTCGGCGCGTGCCGACGCCCAGCTCCAGATGCTGCCCACCACCACGCCGACGACGACGACCACCAGCTGCAGCGCGAAGAGCCGCTTCGCGATGCTCCACCGCCTCGGTACCACCGTCCGGCCCTCCTCGCCTCGTCGCGGGACCACCATTCTGCGGTACGACGGGCGTCGATGCGCGCGTGAACGCTATGAACGCAAGTCGCATCCGCGGCGCCGACCGCGCGATGGTGGGTCCGTTCCGTCGAGAACGAGTGCACCGAGGCGACGACGCCCCGGTCCAGACGACAAGGAAGTCCCATGGCATCGACGCACCCGTCCACCGCGCGCCCTGGTCGGCGCCGCGGCCTGGACCGTTCGCACTGGCTCTACATCGCCGTCATCGCCGCGGTCGCCGCCGGCATCGCGGTCGGCCTCGCCGCCCCGTCCTTCGCGGTCGGCCTCAAGCCGATCGGTGACGGCTTCATCGCCCTCATCAAGATGATGATCGCCCCCGTCATCTTCTGCACGATCGTGCTGGGCGTCGGCTCCATCGCCAAGGCGGCCACGGTCGGCAAGGTCGGCGGTCTCGCGCTCGGCTACTTCGTCGTGATGTCGACGTTCGCGCTGGCGATCGGCCTCGTGGTGGGCAACCTGATCCACCCGGGCGACCACCTCGACATGTCCACGGCGAAGTACGACCTCCCGGCCGGGTCGAGCGAGGACGCATCGTCGACGTCGGGCTTCCTGCTCGGGATCATCCCCGCCACGCTCGTGTCGTCGCTGACGAGCGGCAGCATCCTGCAGACCCTCTTCGTCGCACTGCTCGTCGGCTTCGCCCTGCAGGCGATGGGGGAGAAGGGCGCGCCCGTCCTCACCGCGATCCGGCACCTGCAGGCGCTCGTGTTCCGCATCCTCGCGATGGTGATGTGGGCTGCTCCGATCGGTGCCTTCGGGGCGATCGCGGCCGTCGTCGGTGCGACCGGTGTCGCGGCACTCGTCGCACTCGGCACGCTCATGGTCGCGTTCTACGTCACCTGCATCGTGTTCGTCGTCGGGGTGCTCGGCGTCCTGCTGCGCGTCGTCACCGGCGTGAACATCTTCCGGCTCATGCGGTACCTGGGTCGGGAGTACCTGCTCATCGTGTCGACGTCCTCCAGTGAGGTGAGCCTGCCGCGCCTGATCGCCAAGATGGAGCACCTCGGCGTCTCGAAGCCCGTGGTCGGTGTCACCGTCCCGACCGGCTACTCGTTCAACCTCGACGGCACCGCGATCTACCTGACCATGTCGTCGCTCTTCATCGCGAACGCCCTCGGCACGCCGCTCGACATCCCCGAGCAGATCTCGCTCCTGGTGTTCATGGTCATCGCGTCGAAGGGCGCCGCCGGCGTGACCGGTGCTGGACTCGCCACCCTCGCCGGCGGCCTGCAGGCCCACCGTCCGGACCTGGTGAACGGCGTCGGACTCATCGTCGGCATCGACCGCTTCATGTCCGAGGCCCGCGCGCTGACGAACTTCACCGGCAACGCCGTCGCCACCGTCCTCGTCGGCACCTGGACGCGGCAGATCGACCGTGCCCAGGTCGACCGGGTGCTCTCGGGCGCGGCACCGTTCGACGAGCGCACGATGTCCGCCGACGACCACGGGGCGAGCGGCTCGGCCGCCCAGGACGAGCGGATCTCCACCGAGACCGTCCGGACGATCGTCGGGTCCGAGCACACGACGACGTCGGCCGACCGCCGCTGACGGCGCGACCACCGACGGCCGGGAGGCGCGGTGCGGACCCGCACCGCGCCTCCCGGCCGTCTCGCCGGTCGCGTCCGCGACCCGGGTTCAGGAGGCGCCGGCGACCGGGATGTCCCAGTACGTCGGCTGCTCGTACTGCTCCGACCAGCCGCGCCGCATCCGCGTCGCCGCCCGGTCGAACGCGTCGACGACGTCGGTGTCGGTGGTGAGGAGCGCCTGCAGGCGGAGCCCGTCGTAGAGGGCGAGGAGCTGTTGCGCACCCCGGACCGGGTCCATCGTCTCGGGCTCACGCCCGGCTCGCACGTCCTCCGCCAGACCGCGTCGGATCGTCTCGCGGAAGCGTCGGTAGATCGACCGGTAGTAGTCCGCGCCGTCGGCGGACGAGTCGGCGGCCAGTGCCATGCACGCTGCGAGGAGCTCCACGAGCGCCGGCTCCTCGGCATGGGCGGCCAGCAGGGCGTGCATGAAGGCGACGGTGCCCTTCTCCGCGATGAGCGGCGCCAGGGGCGTCGAGACCGCCTGCGTCCACCGCTCCACGGTCGCTGCGAGCAGCGCGCTCTCGGTCGGGAACACCGCGCGGACCTCGTCGAGCGACATGCCCGCGTGGGCGGCGGCGACCTCGAGGCTGAACCGGCTCACGCCGCCGTCGTGGAGCGCCGTGATCGCACCGTTGACCGCGCGCATGCGCGGACCGTGGTCGCCCTGGTCCGCCTGGCTCGTCAGCGGTGCCAGGGGGTGCTTGCGGAACCACTCGAGCAGCGACCGTGCCCGCGTGACCTCGGCGCCCGAGTCGCGGGTGGCCGCCGGGGCGAAGACGTCGCTGAACCCCGGCACCTGTTCCATCAGCGGGTCCAGCGGCTGGAACGCCATCGACCAGTCCGGGAACGCCCGGCGCTCGATGGACTCGTCGAGCAGCACCCGCACGTTCGTGTGGCGAGGGTCGAGCCGGACCTGGCGGAACCGGCTCCGCACCACCTCGTCGTCGCCCTCCAGGATGCCGAGGCAGTTGTCGCCCTTGTGTGCCAGGACGCCCGTCACGCCGAGGGCGCTGTTCTTCTCCCGGCCGACCGCGAGGATCTGCGCGAGCTCGGTGTCCGTGATCGGACGGGTCTGAGTGCTGGTGTACACGATCGAGCGCATGGGCGGCGCCTGCCTTCCTGCCGTTGGTCGGCATGCCGAGTGAACCGCGACGGGGCCGCCAGCGCAACCCGGTGGCGCGGTCATCCGATCGGCGCGCGAGCCGGACGGCAACCGTCTCGGTGGTGGCCCTAGGCTGGCGCCGTGACCGGCTCTCCCACCCTCGCGACACTCGACGCGCTCGCTGCGGCCTGGTCCCGACGGTGGTCGCCGGCGCGTCCGGGTGCGGCGGACGGGGACGGCTTCGGCTCCGGCGTGCTCCTCGAGTTCGAGCGGCTCCCGGGGATGCACCGGCACGCCGAGCACGCTGTGCAGTACGCCGAGCACGTGTTCCGCGCGCTCCACCTGCTGCGGGCCCTGTGCAGGAGCACGTCGTCGAAGCGTGTGTTCGTGTCGACCTTCTCGTGGTCCACCGGTGCTGAGCCCGTCGCTCGGGGCGTCTGGCTCGAGCGCTTCCTCCCCGCGACGGTGTGGCACTCGGCACCCGTCGAGTCCTGGTCGGTCGATCCGGACGATCCCGACGACCGGCCGCTGTACGAGCACACCTTCGTGAGCGAGCTCGACGTCGACGACCCCGCGCTGACCGCGGTCCTCACGCTCGCCGTCGACGACGTGCAGCGGATCGCGGTCTTCCCCGCGGACGCGTCCTGGGTGTACACGGCCGAGGAGGAAGGGGCGCACGTCCGGATGGACGCGGAGCGAGCCTCGGCACTCGTCGCGGAGTTCCCCGACTGGGTCGGGCACGCCACGAATGAGCGGCCCGTCGCCGTCGTCGACGAGCTGGAGTGGCAGATCCAGTTCCATCACCTGCGTCATGCCGACGCTGCCCGTGTCCTCGACGCCCTCGAGACGCAGGGGCTGCTCCCGGCGCCGGCGTCCGGGCGTCTCGTGGACCCGCGCGACATCCTCCGGATCGATCTCGGCAGGACCGCGGCGCAGCAGCTGCGGATCCTCCGGACCGGGCGACCGGAGGTCGTCGTCGACCAGTGGGAGGGCGAGCGCGTCCGCATGACGGTGGGCGACGTGCGGCGCGCGTTCGACGAGGACGACGATCCGCTCTTCGACCTCGACGAGTGGATCGACGAGATCAGCTACCGGCACCCCGCTGACGCGGAGGACGGACGGTTGGCCCGGCGTCGGTGGGACCCGACGTTGCGCTACGACGGCGTCGACGGCTCCTGACACCGACGGGACGAGCCGCACCGAGCCCTACGCAACCCCTGACCGGACGGGAGGCGCGGTGCCGGCCGGCACCGCGCCTCCCGTCCGGTGGTCCACGCGCCGGGCACGCCCTCAGCCGACGGGTTGCACCGGCGGATCCTCCGGCGGGTCCTCCGGCATCGGGTGCTCGGCCTGCCAGATGCTGTCGACGGCGTCGAACTCCCTCGGATAGCACTGCGTGTCGAAGACCTCGCCGCCGGCGGACGGCGTCGCGTACAGGTACCACGGGCCGGTGCCCTGCCCGGTGCTGTTCCAGGCCCCGTCGGCGTACCAGCTCAGCGGGACGTCGCCCATCGGCTGTCCGGCCTGTGCCTGGCAGGCGAGCAGCCGGTTGAAGGCGGTCGTGTACTCGTCCTGGGTGACGACGCCGTCGGCGGTCTCCGCCTGCTGCTGCGGCGAGGGTGCTGCGATCGTCGCCGCGCGCGACCAGGACACCCAGAGGGCATAGCGGTCCGCGTCGCCGGCGGTGACGGTCACGGTGGTGTCGCCGGTCGCGGGTACCTCGGCCGTCGTCCACCCGACGGGATCGGTCTCAGCGTCGTCGCGCCGACCGCAGACGGTCCCGTACGTCGGTCGGCCGTCGACCTCGACGGTGGGGGAGCGGCCGTCGAGGCACTCCCACGCCACGGTGACCCGGTCCGCCCCGGCTGGTCGGTCGGTCATCGTGAGCGTGGTGTCGCCGTGCATGACGCGGAACGTCGGCGAGCCGAGGAGTCGGCCGTGGTTGGCGTCCTCGACCATCGAGCGCGCGGTGGCCGCCAGGGTGCCCTGGACCACGGCGTCGGGGTCGCTGCCCGGGAGCGCTGCCGCGGTGAGGCCGCCGGTCAGGCCGCCGCCGACCAGGAACGCGGCGACCACGGCGAGCACCGTGCCGCGGGTGGGTCGACGTCGGCGGGGCGCGTGGTCGGCCGTCCCGGTCGACGCGACCTCGGTGACGAGGGCCTGGCGCATCGCGGTCAGGCGGGGGGAGATGTCGTCGTTCACAGTGCGCCTCCGAGGGGTTCCGCTGTGGCTGTGTAGCGCTGGTGGAGCCGGACCTTCGCCCGGTGGAGCCGGGACTTCACGGTCCCGGGTGCGACGCCGAGGGCCGCGGCGGCCTCGCGCTCGCTGAGGCCCTCGATGACGCAGAGGGTGAGGACCCGCTGGTCGGCGAGCCCGAGTCCACGGAGGGCGGCCACGGCGTCGCCGTCCGTGTAGCGCTCGGCGGGGTCGGGAGCGGGGTCGTCCACCGGGAACCGGCCGAGGAACCGGCGGTGCCGCCGGAACGACCGGGTGGTGTTGTGTGCGGCGTTCGTCGTCGTCACGAGCAGCCACGGCAGCAGCGAGTCGTCGACGAAGCGGACGTGGTCGCGTCGGCGCCACGCCTCGAGGAAGGCGACGGCGACGACGTCGTCGGCGTCGGCGGGGGTGGGGACGAGTCCGATCCTGTGGCGCCGGAGCCGCGGGGCGTGTCGGTCGAACACGCGCCCGAAGGCCTGCCCGTCCCCCGCGCAGCTCAGGGCCCAGTCGGCCCGGTCCCCCTCGATGTGGTCCATGTCGTGTGGTGTCCGCTGCCGCCCGTTCGGTTCCCTCGTCGGCGTGTCGCGCGGTCCGGGACCGGTCGTCAGCCTACCGACGCGCGGTCACACCGCTCGTGCTGCGGACGTCAGCAGCAGCGCATCCCGGAGCCGGGCCTCCGTCTCGACGTCCGCCGGCAGGTGCACCAGCAGTCGCAGCCCGCGACCGGGCTGGAGCCAGGTGGTGACGACGTCGAACCGCAGGCGTCCGACGAGCGGGCTGTCGTAGACCTTGTGCCCCGTCCGCGGTTGCAGCACGTCCTGCCGCTCCCAGAGCTCGACGAAGCGCGGGGACGCCGCGCCGAGCCGCGCAACGAGGTCGTCGCGCTCGCGCTGGTCGCGATCCGAGCCCGTCTGCGAGCGGAGCTGCGCGACCATCCGCGCGGTGACGTCGTCCCAGTCCGGCATCGCCCGGCGCCACGCCGGATCGGTGAACGCGAGCCACATCGTGTTGCGCTCTGCCGGTGCGAGCGCGTCGAGGTCGGTCACCAGGCGCGCGAACGGCGCGTTGTGGGCCACCAGGTTGAACAGTGCGTCCTGGACGTAGGCGGGATCAGGGGCGAGCTGGTCGAGCAGCCGGATGACACCGTCGTCCACGCGCCGGGCTGCCGGCGCTGCCCCGACGGGTTCGACGCCGCCGAGGATGGACAGGTAGGCCTGCTCGTCGTCGTCGAGGCGCAGCACCCGCCCGACGGCGCGCAGCACCTGCGCCGAGGGCCGGATGTCGCGCCCCTGCTCGAGCCACGTGTACCAGGTGACGCCGACCCCGGCGAGCAGTGCGACCTCCTCACGACGCAGCCCCGGCGTGCGACGCCGTCCGCCCGTGGGGAGGCCGACGTCCTGCGGCGTGAGCCGGTCCCGGCGTGACCGCAGGAACGCGCCGAGTTCGCGATGGGTACCCATGCAGCCATCGTGGACCGCTCCGGTCACCGTATCCAGGTGGTGCCGGTACCCGTACGGGCGGGCTCCTGGTACCAGGAGCCCGTCCGGGGGAGCGTGGCCGCCATGTCTGCTCCACACGTCGCCGCGACGCCCGACTCCCGCCCGGGGCTCACGCGCACCGGGATGGTCGTCCTGCTCACCGGCCCGTTCCTCGCGAACCTCGACCTGTTCATCACCAACGTGGCCCTCCCGAGCATCGCCCACGACCTGCACGCCCCGGCCGGCGCGCTCGAGCTGGTCGCCTCCGGTTACGCCGTCACCTACGCCGCGTTCCTGGTGCTGGCCGGGAGGCTCGGCGACCGTTCCGGACGCCGCCGTCTGTTCGCCGTGGGTCTCGTCGCCTTCACCGCCACGTCCGTCCTGGCCGGGATCGCCCCGACGACCACCACGCTCGTCCTGGCGCGCTTCGCGCAGGGGGCGGCCGCAGCGCAGATGACGCCGCAGGTGCTCGCGACGCTGCAGACCGTCTTCGACGGCCCGGCACGCGCCAGGGCCATCAGCCGCTACGCGGTGGCCGGCGGCCTGTCCGCGGTGGCCGGGCAGCTCGTCGGCGGAGCGCTCATCGCCGCCGACCTCTTCGGCCTCGGCTGGCGCACGGTGTTCCTCGTGAACCTGCCGGTGGGCCTCGTGGCGGTGCTGCTGGTGCGACGGACGGTCCCCGAGACCCGGTCTCCGTCGCGGCCGGCGCTCGACCTGCCCGGCGTGGTGCTCCTCGTGGTCGTCCTGGTCGGACTGCTCGTGCCGCTCGTCGAGGGGCCCACGCTCGGGTGGCCGCTGTGGTGTGCGGGGATGCTCGTCCTCGCGGCGCTCGCCGCCGTCGTGCTGGTCGCCGTCGAGCGGCGGACGGAGCAGCGCGGGCGGCTGCCACTGCTCCCGCCCGCGCTGCTCCGGCTGCCCTCGATGCGCCGGGGCCTGCCCGTGCTGGCGGTGTTCTTCCTCGCGGTGAGCGGTTTCCTGTTCGCGTTCGCCCTGACCTCGCAGGACCTGCTCGGGCTCAGCGCGTTCTGGTCCGGCGTGGCCGTCACCCCGGTGACGATCGCGTACGTGGCGACGTCGTTCGCCGTCCCGACGCTGCTCCGGCGCCACGGGCGGGCGGTGCTCGCCGTGGGTGGGATCGTCCAGGGAGCGGGGTTCGCCGCGACGGCGGCGCTCGTGGTGTCGGCACCGTCCGGGCCGCCGGTGGTGCTGGTGCTGATCGCCCTCGCGCTGTCGGGGGCGGGTCAGGCGCTCGGCGTCGGCGCACTGTTCCGCTCCGTGCTCGCCGACGTGCCGCCGCACCTCGCCGGGGTCGGCGGGGGCGTGATGGTCACGGTGCAGCAGACCGCCCTGGCGTTCGGCGTGGCGGTGCTCGGCACGCTGTTCACGAGTCTGCTCCCCGTCGGTCACGCGGTCGCCGTGCTCGCCGTCGGGGCGGCACTCGTGGCGACGCAGCTCGTCGTCGCCGTGGCGGCGCGGACACTGCCGCGACTGGTGTCCTAGCCGGCGGTGGTGGTGGCGGCTGGTGTCGCGGGCCGACCGCTGCGGTCAGTGCGTGCTCGCCGTGGTCGTGCTGGCCGGCTCGAGTGGCTCCGCGCCACGGAGACGCGCGTGGTCAGGACACCGGCCCGATGAGCCGCGACACTGAGCATCTACGTCGCAGCCATCGTCGAGTCCGTCGACCAGGACTGATCACGCCGGACAGGTCTCGACAGCCGGTCCTTCGCCGGCGCGGACAGAGCCTGAGCGTCGAGCCCGTACCAGGCATCAGTCCCGGAAGACGAGGTCGACCAGACCGAAGATCGCGACGAGGATCGCCACAGCGGTCGCCGCGAGCGACGCCCCCAGCGCGACGTGCGCGGTGATGCGCTCTCGACGCATCGCGAACGACGCCCCGGACAGCGCCACCGCGATGACCGCGACCGGGAGCGACACCATCTCGAGCGTGCCCCACACACCTCTGACGCGGTTCTGCAGGTCCGTCGGAGCGACGGAGTCGGGATCGTGGTCGAAACTGATCGGCGGGTAGCCGACGGCTTGTGCATACCGGCCGGCGATCACCATCGCACCGACCCACGTCAGCAACGCCGCGAGCGTCGCGACGGCAAGCCAGTTCACCCCCTGACGCGGTAGTGCCTCTCGTGCCCGGTGTCTGCGCGCGAACGTTGGCTCCTCCCGGTCGTCCTCACCGTCCCAGGCGTCCCAGTCCGTCACCTCATGAGCGTACGAAGCCGAGCAGCTCGCGTCATCGGCCGACGACCGATGTGCGTCTGGAGACGCAGTCACCTCCATGCCTGGCCGAGTCGACTCGTGCGGCGACGAAACCGGGGATCCAGCGGCGCGCTCCGTGCTGCGGCCGGGAGGGAGGCTCGTCATCGTCGGGCTGGCCCGTGAGTCATCGAGAGACCTCCCTTGGCCGATCGCCTCGGTACTCCTGAACGCCGGCGTCGGCATGGTCCTGCATCCTCGTCGCGCGGTGGTTCCACCGGAGGACATGACGGCGCCCGTCACGATGCCGTCACTGAGCTTCGACGAGATCCACACCCTCGGAAGTCGCGTGCTTCCGGGGCCCTCGATGCGACGCTCGCTCTTCTGGCGGTACCGGGGTGTGTGGGTGGCTCCGGAGGTTCAACCGCCGGAGCTGCTGCAGCGCTCACCGAGGACGCTCAGATGGTTCCGCGCCGGCCCGGACGGCTGCACGGTGATCGCCGTCTGCGCCTGAGAGCTCCGGCAGGCCCGGACACCGCGGTCATCCGGACGGTGGAGGGGCGTCATCCGCGCGGCCGTCGATCGGCGGCGGCCGCGCGCGCAGGCTGGTGACACGGACGTCGTGGAGACGTCGTCCGATCCCGACAGAAGGAGTCACCATGTCCGCCGTCCAGCAGCATCCAGCAGCCCCGATCGCCACGGATCGCCTGAACACCATGGCGATCGCCGGGTTCGTCGTGGCCTTCGTCGCGGGCCTCGTCGGCGTCGTCCTGTCCGTCATCGCGCTCGTCCAGATCCGTCGGACGGGTGAACACGGTCGCGGCCTGGCGATCGCCGGCATCGTCGTCGGTGGGTTCTGGTTCGCTGCCCTCGGCGGCGCGCTGCTCGTCCACGCCGTCGTCGCCGTCACCCACGGCGGCTGAGATCCGACGGCGACACCCCCGCGGCGGCCGTCGACACAGGCGGTCCGTCAGCCTGCTGGAGCACGATCGGACGATGACGAACGAGCCGGACGACGCCACGTCCCCGCCAGCACCCACCACGTTCGGCCACGACGTCCGGACCTGGCGGTCCCGGTCCGGCAAGCGCCTCGCGCACGCCCACCGTCGCGTCGCGGAACGGACCAGCGCCCGGACGGCGTCGGTCCTCGGCCTCGTCGTCGGCGGAGTCGTCGTCGCGACGAGCACCGCCGGCGCGATCGCCGTCTACGACGACGTCACCGGCCGATCCGGGGTCCAGCGACTGGACCGCCCGGCGCTCCGCCTCGGCAAGCGCCTGCGTTCACCTGCGGTCAACACGGCGGCCGGCGGGATCGCCTACGGGTTCGGACCCGTCGGCATGCCGCTGCTGACCCTCGCCACCGGGACCGCGCTGTCCGTGCGGGCACGGAAGGTGACCCCGTTCGCGTTCGTCGCCGCCGCCGGTGGAGGCTCGCTCCTGATGACCCTGCTCGGCAAGCGGGTCGTGCACCGCAACCGGCCACCCCGGCGCGACGCCACACCGCCCTACGAGCACTCCCCGTCCTTCCCCTCCGGCCACACGATCAACGCCGCCTCCGTCGCCGCCGTGGTCGCCTACCTGCTCGTGCTGCAGCAGCGTCGCCGCGGCGGCGAGGTCGCGGTCACCGCGGGCGCCGGCGCGACCATCGCCGCCGTCGGGGCGTCGCGCGTGCTGCTCGGCGCGCACTGGTTCACCGACGTCGTCATGGGTTGGACCAGCGGGCTCGGGTGGGCGGCGGCCGTGATCACCACCCATCGACTCCACCTCGCGACGAAGCACGCCGTCACACCGGAGCGCTGAGGCACTCAGCCGAACACCCGGACCACGACGCTCACCTGGACGGCCACCGCGATCTGGACCGGCAGCGCCGCGAGCGCGACCCATCCGAGACCCTGTCGTGGCCCCCGCTGTGCGAAGAGCACGGCGGCCAGCACCCCGCAGAGGACGTCGAGCAGCGGCCACGCGAGCAGGGCGGGCACCTCCACCGCCGGGACGGTCGCGCAGTACACCTCGCACGTGGTCGGCGTGGTGATCGCGTTGTGCAAGTCGATCAGGAACGCGGCGGTCGACAGCACCAGGGCGAGGACCGTCAGCATCCTCGGCAGCGTGCGGCGCAGGCTCCGTCGCCGAGACGGGGGCGGCGCCGCCCACACGATCGGGTCCCCTCCGGAGGACGTCACGGTGTCCCGTCCCCGGCATCCTCGGCCATGTCGGAGTGCAGTGGCTCGAGCACCGAGGCGACCACCTCGTCCACGAGCCCCACGAACCCGAGGCCGACGGCGGCGAACATCCGCGGGACCTGGGACTGCTCGGTGAAGCCCGGCGTGGTGTTCACCTCGTTGAGCAGGACACCGTCGTCGGTCACGAAGAAGTCGAACCGAGCGACGCCGACGCAGCCGAGCGCGTCGTACAGCGTCTCGGACACCGCCGACAGGGCCACACTCCGGTCCGGAGCGACGTCGGCCGGGATCCGGAAGCGTGCCGAACCGTCGTACTTCTGCGTCCGGTCGAAGACGGAGCCGGATCCGATCTCGACCTCGAGCGGGGCACCGGTGCGGAGCGTCCCCGTCCGGTCGCGGAACACTGCGACGTCGACCTCCCGGCCGCTGACGAACGACTCCGCGAGCACCGTGCGTCCGGCGGCGCGCGCTCGCCGCACGGCCGCGGGGAGTTCGTCGCGACGCCGGACCACGGACACGCCGTTGCTGGAGCCGGCCGACGTCGGCTTGACGACGAGCGGGGGAGCGAGTGCGACGGTGCGGACGGTGTCCTCGGCGGGGAGCGCCGCATCGAGCAGCTCGGCCGGCGCCGTGGCGATGCCGAGCGCGTCGGCGAGGAGCTTCATCACCCACTTGTCCGCGGCGATCGCGCCCGCGCGCACCGGGGACCCGACGTGGGGCACGCCGATCAGGTCGAGCAGGCCGGCGACGGAGCCGTCCTCGCCGTGCGCGCCGTGGAGCAGCGGGAAGGCGGCGTCGCAGGCGGTCAACGCACCGACCGCCTCGGACGGCGTCCATGACCGGTGATCGTGCCAGGACCAGCGACCGTCCCGTCCGACCGTCATCGGGACCGGATCGTGCCCGGCTGCTCGCAGCGCCCGGGTGACCGCCGCAGCCGAGGCCGTCGAGATGTCGTGTTCGTCGTTCGCGCCGCCGCCGATGACGGCGATCCGGCGCGGGGTGCTGCGGGTCATGCTGCTCCGTCCCCGGTCGTCGTGCGGTGGACCCGGGCGACGCGCGTCCCGACGCCGGTGAGGATCTCGTGGGGGATCGTCCCCGACCACGCGGCCCACTCCGCGACCGTCGGTGCGTCGTCGGTGCCGGTCCCGAACACCACGACACGTTCTCCCGGAGTCAGCAGGTCCGCCCCCGTGTCCACGACGATGCTGTCCATCGAGATCCGCCCGATGATCCGCCGTCGACGGCCGCGGACGGCGACCTCGGCCCGGTGCGAGGCGGCGCGCGGGAGTCCGTCACCGTAGCCGACGGGGAGGACGGCCAGGTTCGTGTCGCCCTCCGTCACGTCGACGCCGCCGTAGCCGATCCGGACGCCGCGCGCCGCGGGGCGTGACGACACGACGGTCGTCCTGAGCGAGAGCGCCGGACGGAGCCGGTCCGTCGTGCCCGACGGGTCGATGCCGAACAGGCCGGCGCCGATGCGGTGCACGTCGAACCCTGCGCCGACCCCGGTCAGGGTCGCTGCGGTCGCGGCGAGGTGCGTCACGAGCGGGCCGAGACCACGGCGACGTGCGGTGCGCACGGCGTTGTCGAAGAGCATCCGCTCCCGCGTGTTCCGGTCGTCGTCCGGTTCGTCGGCGGCGGACATGTGCCCCATCACCCCGGTCACCCGGACCGCTCCGGCTCCCTGGAACTCGCGCGCGAGGTCGCAGAGGGCGGGCCAAGCGGCCGTCGGGCACCCCTCACGCGCCATCCCGACGTCGACGTGCAGGTGCACGCGCGCGGTCCGACCGGTGCTCCGGGCGGCACCGGCCACGGCGGCGAGCACCCGCGGGTCGGCGACGGCGAGGGTGACGTCGGCTCGGACGGCCGTCGCGAAGTCGGCATCCGGGGTGTTCAGCCAACTGAGCACGGGCGCGCTGGTGCCCGCGGCTCTGATGGCGAGTGCCTCGTCGACGCTGGTGACGCCGACGGACCGCGCCCCTGCCTCCAGGACGGACCGGACGACGGGACCATGACCGAAGCCGTCCGCCTTCAACACCGCCATCACGCGGCCGCCCGTCAGGGCGGTGAAGAACGCGGTGTTCGCGCGGACGGCGTCGTCGTGGACCACCAGTTCCGACGCCGGATGCGTCATCGCTGCATCCGCGGGTCGTCGGTGGGGTCCCAGTACTTCCGCGGGCACCCGTCCTGCGGCGAGTTCGGCCGGAGTTCGAAGTGCCAGGCCTCGTTGTCGTAGATCTGGCACAGGCCGTAGCGCGCGCCGTGCTCCTGCAACCAGGCTGCGGCGTCCCAGTCGCCGACGTCGATCGCGGCGCCCTGCACGTGCAGGGACGTCGCCGGGGTCGACACCCAGCGTGCGGCTTCCGCTCGTGAGCCGTACTCGGCGACGGCGTCGTCGAACAGGCGTTCCTGGAGCGCGGGGGAACGCCAGCCGCTGTTCACGACGAACCGGGTCCCGTCCCGTTCCGCGTCCCGGGCCGCGTCCCGTACCGCCTGCAGCAGGTCGGGTCGGAGCCGGGTGACCGCCGGAACGTCGTCGAAGACCGAGGTCCCGGCGGGGACTGCACCGTCGGAGACCCCGGGGCTGCCGGAACCCGTCCCGGGCGACGCGGAGCCGGTCCGGCCGATGCCGGTGACGGCGTCCGGGACGAGGGCGAGCGCGGTGCCCACGGCGCCGAGCGCGGCGAGCAGGATCAGGGCGAGCAGGATCGGCAGGAGCAGGCGCGTCCGTCGATGACGGCGGATCCGGCCGGAGGCGGTGTCACTGGAGAGCATGCGACCAGTGCACCGGAGCCGGTGTTCCCGGAGCGTCGGCATTTCTGCATACACGGACGACACGTCGTCCCGCCTAGCATCGGTGCCGTGCGCGTGCTGATCCTCGAGGACGAACCCCTGCTGGCCGGGGCGATCCGGGACGGCCTGCGGCTGGACGCCATCGCCGCGGACGTCGCCCTGGACGGGGACACCGCGCTCGAGCTCCTCGCGGTCAACGAGTACGACGTCGCGGTGCTCGACCGGGACGTACCCGGGCCGTCGGGCGACGAGGTCGCGGCGCACCTGCTCGCCAGCGACGCCGGGACGCCCGTGCTGATGCTGACGGCGGCGAGCCGGCTCGACGACAAGGCGACGGGGTTCGCCGCGGGCGCCGACGACTACCTCACGAAGCCGTTCGAGCTCCGCGAGCTGGTCCTCCGGATCCGCGCGCTCGACCGTCGCCGACCACAGCGACGTCCGCCGGTGCTCGAACTCGCCGGGATCCGACTCGACCCCTTCCGTCGCGAGGTGTTCCGCGACGGCCGGTACGTCGGGCTGACCCGGAAGCAGTTCGCCGTGCTCGAGGTGCTGCTGCAGGCGGCGGGCGGGGTGGTCAGTGCCGAGCAGCTCCTCGAACGCGCGTGGGACGAGAACGCCGACCCGTTCACGAACGCCGTGCGGATCACGATGTCGGCGCTGCGGCGGCGGCTCGGTGAACCGTGGGTGATCAGCACCGTCCCCGGTGTCGGGTACCGCATCGACGTGCCCGCCGCCGGCGAGGAGGACTGACCGTGCGGGACCGCCGACCCGGTGTGAGCGTCCGTCTGCGCCTCACCGCGAGCTACGCCGCCGTGGTGGTCGTCGTCGGCACCCTCGTCCTCGCCGTCGTATGGCTGTTCCTGCTCCGCTACGTGCCCGTCGGCAACCTGAGCAGTGAGTACGGACACGCGCCGGACCGGAACGACCTGGTCCGTGCATTCGTGCCACCCGCCGCTGCGATGCTCGTCGCACTGCTCGTCGGCGGTCTCCTGGGCGGCTGGTGGCTCGCCGGACGGATGCTCGCACCCCTTGCCCGCCTGACGCGGGCGACGCAGGCGATCGCCTCGGGTGCACTGGACCACCGTGTCGACCTCCCGGGACGCCGTGACGAGTTCCGGACCCTCGCGGACTCGTTCGACGGCATGGTCGACCGGCTCGCCGCCCAGGTGGTCGAGCAGCAGCGGTTCGCTGCCAACGCCTCGCACGAACTGCGGACGCCGCTCGCGACGACCCGGGCGCTCCTCGACGTCGCCGCGCGCACCCCCGATCGTGACCCGTCCGAGTTGGTCGCGCGACTCCGGAGCGTGAACGACCGCGCAGTCGCGTTGACCGAGTCGCTGCTGCTGTTGGCCCGGTCCGGGGCGCACGTCCCGGACGGAGCGGTCGTCGACCTGGCGCTCTTCGCCGAGGAGGCGATCGAGGACGCGCTGGACGGCGCGGCGGCACGCGGTGTCCGACTCCGCCACGACGTCGCGACCGCACCGGTGCGTGGTTCGGCGAGCCTCCTGCAGCAGCTCCTGACCAACCTCGTGCAGAACGCGGTCCGGCACAACGTCGGCGACGGTCAGGGTGGTTGGGTCCTCGTCAGGACGGGGACGACGAACGGCACGGTCCGGGTCGAGGTCGAGAACTCGGGCCCGGTGGTCCCGGACGACGTGGTCGCCACGCTCACGGAACCGTTCCAGCGCGGCTCCGGTCGTCGACACGATGACGATGCCGGCGTCGGACTCGGGCTCGCCATCGTCGACCGGATCGTGTCGTCGCACGGCGGTGTCCTCACGATCCGGGCCCGTGCCGACGGCGGCCTGTCCGTGACCGTCGTGTTCGCGGCGGTCCCCTGAGGGGGAAGGAGCGGCGTTCAGCCGTTCCAGGCGTCCCGCACGGTCGGACCCAGGCGCGAGCGCGTCTCGTCCTCCGCGGCCGGTGACCGAGGCTCGTCGACCGTCATCGTGCCGCCGTGCAGGGTGAGCTGCCCCGCCGAGGCCGCGGAGTCCTCGCCCCGGAGCCCGACCTGCAGGCGCGTCCCGTCCGGCAGGACGGGCTTGAGTGCGGCCACGAGCGCCGGGACCTCGTCGACCCCGCTGACCGTGACGGTGACCGAGGCGTTCGTCGCGAACAGCGCGGCCCGCGCCGGCTGGAAGTCCGGCAGCTGCGCGGCCACCCGCACCGCGTCGACGAACCGCGCCGGAGACCCCCGGATCAGCAGGCCGTCGTCACCACGGTCCTCCAGCGCGGCCGCGGAGGAGGCGACCTCGATCGTCCCCATGGAGGTCGCCGGTGACGCGGCGACCAACGCAGCGGCGGTCGCGAGTGCAGTGTCCGTCCCGGTCGCGGTGACCGACAGCCAGGCCGGCTTCTCGGTGATCGCGGTGACGCCGTCCCGTGTCGCGACGGCGGCGAGCCGGTCGACCTCCGTGAAGGCGCTCGGTCCTGGCCGCTCGCCCGGATCGCCGGAGTCGTCCTTCGTCACGATCCCGCCGTCGACGACCGCAACGGCGTCGGGGGCGGTCCGGGTCACGACCGCCGTGGCGGCCGGCACGTCGGCGAGGTCGCGCACGTGCAGGTGGACCCGTCCTGGGCGGACCTCGGCGGCGGTCACCGGGTACGCCGCCTGTACCTGCCGGAACGCCTCCACCTCGGCGGTCGGGTCGCCCCGGGTGGCGTCGGCGGTGTCGCCGGTCTCGGCGATGGTGAAGTCGGGGTGGTAGCGGTCGACGACGTCGGCCGGCGCAGCGTTCCACGCCTCGGCGGAGACCTCGACCTCGTCCCACCCGGAGTCGGCACCGGCCTGCCGGACGGCGTCCCACCCGGCGACGAGGTCGGCCGGCTTCCCGACCGTCAGCACGATGGACGGGGTGGGCTGCACCGTGCCGGGCGCCGTGGGCGACTGCACGTCGCCACCGATCCACCGGTCGTCGTGCCGCAGACCGTCGACGACCGCCAACTGCCGGGCGTTCAGCACCGCGGTGCTCCGGACCGGGAACCGGTACCCGTCCGCCTCGATGCTCGCGGTCGTCGAGTGGCGACCGTGCACCCAGCGCCCGACGGCGTCGGTGAGGTCGTGCAGCGCCGTGTCGGACAGGTGGTCGTCGGTGACGACGGTGGCGCTCGCCGTGCCGGCGAACGGGAGGTTGTTCGTCCCGTTCGCCCGGACGGACGCGACACCGTCGATGCGCGACAGTGCGGACTCGGCCTCGTCCGCAGCGGCCGAACCGGCGTCGACGTGCATCGAGCAGCCGGACAGCAGCAGCGTCGCGGCCACGACGCCCGCCGCGATGCCGATCGGAGTACGCCGTTCCCCCCTGCGCATGGACGGAGCGTACCGCAGGCGCGTGCCGTGGCCCAGGCCAGCGCGAGGGCTCCGCCGCCGGGTCACGCCGCCCGGACAGCGCCACCGCGTCACGCTGCGCCGAACACCGCCGGCGCCGAGTCCCGACCACCGTCCCACCCCGTCGCGCCAGCGGCCACCGCGGCCGGCAGGACCTCGGGGGCGCTGGACCCGTCACAGACCACCCGGACGCCGAGCGACCGGCTGACCCGCACGATCGACGCGATCCCGGCGCCGTCCGACGCGGGGACCCCGGCGACGAGGAGCACGTCGGGCAGCGGGGTGAAGGCGCCGAGGGCCGCTCCCCAGCTGTCGACGTGCAGGAGCGCCCTGCAATACTGCTCGGTGACGAGCCACTCGTACCGCTCCGGGCGTGGATGCGCGTCCAGGACGACCAGCGTGCCGCTCACGGGTGACCACCGCGGCGGGGGAGGGGAGCACCATCGTGACCGACACCGGACAGGACCGACGGGTCGCCGTCGTCATCGAGGACGACCTCGACATCCGCTACCTGCTCGAGCAGGTGCTCATGCAGGCGGGCTTCTCCACCGTCAGCACCGGCAACGGTGAGGACGGCGTCCGCGCGGTCCTGGCGCACGACCCCGTGGTGACGACGCTCGACGTGTCCCTGCCCGGCATCGACGGGTTCGAGGTCGCACGGCGTATCCGTGCGACCAGCAACACCTACATCGTGATGATCTCGGCGATGGGCGAGGAGATCGACGTCCTCCAGGGCCTCGAGGCGGGCGCCGACGACTACCTCGTGAAGCCCTTCCGGCCGCGCGAGCTCCGCGCCCGACTCGGCGCGATGCTCCGGCGTCCGCGCGTCGTGGAGACCCCGGTCGAGCCGGCGGACGTCGTGCAGCCGACCGCCGCGTCCGGCGCCACCGTCCAGCTGCCACAGGCCGGCGTCGCGGAGCCGAGCCCGGCCTCCGTCCCGTCCGTCCCGGCTCCGCAGACCCCGCCGGTCGCGCCCGCCGTCGACACCCCGCCGTCCGCGCCGGAGGCGGCGGACGCACCCGACACGGACGGTGACGAGTGGGTCCGGCACAACGGTCTGGCCATCGACCAGGAGGCTCGGCTCGTCCGGGTGGACGGCGCTGCGGTCGAGCTGACCAAGACCGAGTTCGACCTCATCGCCACCCTGGTCAGCACGCGTCGCCGCGTGCGGTCGAAGGCCGACCTGGCGCTGACCGTCCGGAACGACACGTACGTCTCCACGCACTACATCGGCGACGCCGACCGGCGGAACGTCGAGGTGCACATGGCGAACCTCCGCCGGAAGCTCCACGACGACGCGAACGCGCCACGGTTCATCGTGACGGTCCGGGGTGTCGGGTACCGGCTGACCGGTCCGGGCGACCCCGGGTACGTCGCGGAGTGAGCGGCTGCGTCGTTGCGGAGGTCTGGATGGCATCCGTCAGACCCGGTACCCGAACTGGCGGCGGAGGAGCTTGCCGACCATGCCGAGGGTCTGCAGCGCGGTGATCACGGCGAGCACCGGCCAGCCGAACCACAGGATGCTCGACTGCGCGACGACGTCGAGCTGCAGCCAGCCGTAGACGGCGGCGGCCATGACGAGGAGCACGATCGCGACCGGCGCGAGGTGCGCGTTCCCCGAACCGCGCTCGGCCTTGGCCTGCTCGGCCCAGTTGTCGGTCTGCTTCTTGCTGGCGAACCGGGTCCAGGCGCGGAGGAAGTGCCCGAGCCGGATCCACATGTAGACCTCGGCCGGGGCGAGGAGTGCCGCGAACAGCACGTCGCGCCACGTGCGGTGCTTCATCGAGGCCACCACCCGCAGGTTCAGCGCCGCGGCGACGACGGGCGGCACCAGCCAGAGCGGGCTGAAGACGAACGCATGGATCGACAGCGAGGACACCAGCAGCAGCACGAACAGCACGCGGGTGAGGAAGTTGAGCGCCATCGACGCGTGCTCGATCCACCGCAGCCGGAGGTTCGGGTGGAAGGGCTGGCCCTTCGTGTCGCCGCGCTGGCCTGGCCACATGAGCTCGATGGCGCCGAAGTTCCACTTGACCTGCTGCGCGTCGAGCCCGCGGAGGGTGTGCATGCCGCCGACGTCGGCGCGGGCACGGGCGCTGATCTTCGTCAGGTACCCGGCGCTCTTGACCTGCAGGGAGAGCAGTGAGTCCTCGACCTCGCTGTCCTTGACCCACGGGGAGCCCTGGTGGTTCGTCTCCATGACCTCGTGCAGGGCGCGCATCGAGAAGATCGAGAACTGGCCGCCGAGCACCGCCATGTTCCGGCCCTTGAGCATGTTCTGCATGTTGAAGGCGGCGAACTGCGCGCGCTGCCCGGCGATGAGGAAGCGCTGCACGACGCCACGGAAGGGGCGGTCGTCGATCGAGTAGATCGCGGAGATGCCGCCGATGCGGGCGTCGGAGACGATCTCCTGCGCGAGCCACTCGACGGCGTCCTCGTGCGCGGTGGTGTCGCCGTCGACGCCGAGCATGTAGTCGCAGCCCTCGATCAGGGTGAAGCCGTAGTTGAGCGCACCGACCTTCTTGTCCGGGTTCTCGCCGATGTCGTGCACGTAGACCTCGGTGGTCTGCTCGACCCCGTCGCGCTCGACCCGGTGCGGGCCGGCGAACTCGGCCGCGACGTCGAAGGTCCGGTCGGTCGTGTTGTTGATCACGACGTGCACGACGTCGGGGAGGCGCGTCTGCGCGAGCAGCGACCGGAGGACGTCGGCGATGCTCTCCTCCTCGTTGTAGGCCGGGATGACGCAGCCGATGCTGGGGCGGTAGTCGGGCAGTGACTCGAGGTCGTCGAGGACCGACGCGGCGAGCTCCGGGTCGTGACGACGGGTGTACCGGGAGCGGTCGGCGGCGGTGAGGCCGGTGCCGGAGAGGACCGGGGTGGCTCGGGTGGTGGACACGGTTGCTCCTGATCGTTCGGGTCGATGTGCTTGCATCGAGTCTCGGCCGCGTGCCTCTGGCCGAGCGCTACCATGGCCAAGCGGAACCTCAAGATCCGCTCTGGACGGACGGGGGCCGCACATGCCGGGGATCCTGCGCACCACGACGGGACGCGCTGTCGCGCTCCTGGCCCTGGCGACCGGAGCGGCCCTGACGCTGAGCGGGTGCGGGACGCCTCCGTGGGAGACGGCCGCGTCGGGCTCCGCCACGGCGTCCTCCTCGCCGTCGACCAGGGCGTCGTCCCGCCCGTCACCGTCGTCGACGTCGGACCCCGTCGGCGGCGACCTGGCGACCGGCGCGACGAGCCGGACCCTGCAGGCCGGCGACCTCACCGTGGACGTCCGCTACTGGTCGACGCTGCCGATGGACGAGTGGACGCCGGGGGCGGACAAGCCGCTCTCGATGTCGGTCACGACCTCCGGTGGCGGGTCGGACGTCCGCCTGGTCCGGGCCGCCGTCGACGTCTCGTACCGGTCGCGCTCGGGGGCGGACGTCGCTGCCGACGCCTCCCCGGCGGAGCAGGCCAACGGACAGGGGTACGCCGTCCAGGCACCGCAGTCGTGGTCCGGCACGTTCGTGCTCGGCGCTGCCCCGGCGGACGCCGCGCGGCTCCGGGCGATCGTGACGCTCGTGTTCACCGAGTCCTCTGGTACGAGCGGGACCGCGCAGCAGACCGCGACGGACACGCTGTCGGTCGACCTCCCGCGCGCCGGCTGACCGTCGGCGGCACTCGCGACGGCCGCAGTCGTGCCGGCCGATGCGGTCAGCGGTCCTCGTCCGCTTCGAGGTCGTCGAGCCGGTAGCCGCGGTCGTCCGTCGACGTGGTCCGCCACGACGCGCTCGGCACGGTGGGGACGAGGTCGGAGCCGGTGGTCGCGGCGACGAGCGCCATCTCGACCTCGGTCCGCCACGCCGTCAGGTCGCACTCGTCCTGCCGGACGAGGGCGACGACCCGGTCCCGGTGCTCGGTCCACACCGGCGCGTCCGGCGGCACCACCCCGATGAGTGCCCGCGCGAGCATCGACTGCGCCGCCTCCAGGGCGCGGGACCCGAACGCGGTCGCGAGTCGGTCGGCGTCGACGACCGTGAGGGACACCCGCACCACCGACTCCTGGTGGTAGTCGGCGCGGTCGAGCAGCCGGGTCGCGGTCGGCAGCGCCTCCGCACGCTGCGGCACGGTCCCCACAGCGCCGTCCGACACCGCCGGCCGGACCCGGAGCATCGTCACGACCAGGGCGACCGTGAGGAGCACGACGAGCCAGATGACGAGCACGCGCGTGGCGGACGGGGCGAGGAGTGCCGCGGCGATGAGGACCAGGAAGGCGCCGACGAAGCCGATCGCGCCCTCGAGCGCCGTCCGGGGCACGTCGCCACGCGGTGCACCGGAGCGCCGCGCGACGAGCACCGACACGAGCAGCGCGACACCGCCTCCCATCGACGTCCAGAGCAGCACCGGGTTCATGCGCGGACCCCCGTCCGTTCCGGCCCCGCGGCCGGCAGTGTCATCGTCACGGTGGTCCCTTCGCCGAGGGTGCTCGTCACGGCGAGGTCGCCGCCGTGACGCTGGGCGATCTGACGGCTGATCCGGAGTCCGAGCCCGGTGCCGTGGATCCCCGTGCTCCGCACGCTCTCCGCGCGGAAGAAGCGCTCGAAGAGGCGGTCCTGGTCGGCGTCGGCGATGCCCACCCCGTCGTCACGGACGATCAGCCACACCCGGTCGCCGACCGCGTGGGCACCGATGTCCACCCACCCGCCGTCGTGGTTGTACTTGACGGCGTTGCTCACGAGGTTGTCGACCACCTGCCGGATCCGGAACGCGTCGGCGACGACCCGCACCGGGGCGTCGGCCGTCCCGATCCGGAGCTCCACCCCGGCGACCCGGGCGGCGGGCTCCGCGGCCTCGACCGCCGCGTCGATCACGTCGAGCAGGTCGCACGGCGCGAGGACCAGGTCGACCTGTTCCTCGCGCGCCGCCGTCAGGATCCCGCCGACCAGTTCGACGAGCCGTTCCGCGTTCCGGGATGCGACGTCGAGCAGGCGCTCCGCGTCCGCGGGGAGCCCCTCGACCTCGCGGGCGAGCTCGACCGACCCGAGCACCGCCGTCGTCGGGGTGCGCAGTTCGTGGGACACGCTCGACACCAGGTCGTCGCGGGCCTCGAGCGCGCTCCGCTCGGCGGTCACGTCCCGCGCGACGAGGACACCGCCCCCACCGCCCTCGTCCGGCAGGAGCCGGGTGCTCACCGTGTAGGTCCTGGCCACCCCGTCCGGACGTCGGACGGGCACCAGCACCTCCTCGAGCTCCGTTCCCTCCAGCGTCCGGCGGACGAGTGTCTGCAGGTTGGTCGCCGCGGTGCAGTCGGCGAGGTCGTCCAGCCCGACACCGCCGCCGCGACCGCTGTTCGTGACCGTGGTCCGGCCGGCGTCGTCGAAGGCCAGGACGTCGAAGTCCACGGAGTCGAGCACGGCCCGGACGAGCTCCTCGCGCGCCTCGACCTCGGCGAGGCGTCGGCGGAGGAGCTCGGTCTGGGCGTGCAGCAGCTCCTGGCGGGCACGCCCGCGTCGCGCGAGTGCCGCCGCCGTGCCGCTCACCGCGGCGATGATGAGGGGGAGCGAGACCAGGCGCGCGGTGTCGTCCGCGTCGATGGCGATCCACTCGCCCGGGGCGCCGAACCACAGCAACCCCACGGCGACGGTGCTCGTCACGGCGGCGCCGCGGAACCCGAAGGCGTAGCCCGACCAGAGCGCCGGGAGCGTGAAGAGCGCACTCACGCCGATCGACGGCACGTCGCCCCGGATGAAGGCGATCGACGCGACGTCGGCGGCGAGCACCGCGGCGAACCACCTCGGGTCGATCGACGGCGGTGCGGCTGCCGTCGCGACGAGGGCCGCGAGCGGCAGCGCCGTCCCGATGAGGGCCAGCGTGGACACCGAGCCCCGGTCGACCACGAGGACGAACGCGACGACGGGCATGATGCCCGCCACCACGCCGAGCTGGTTGCGGAACGCCCGCTGCCCCGCCCGGTCGTCGTGGTCGAGGTGCATCCGCATGCGGCAATGCTGGCACGCCTGCGTGCGCACCGTGCGTCCATGCACGGATGCTTCTTTGACAATGGTTATCGTTCGTCTTTAGCGTCGGTACTCGACGGCCGGGCCCCGGTCGTACACCAGCTGAAGGAGTACCCCGGACCATGCGCAAGCGGCCCCTGATCACCACCGTCTCCGTCCTCGGTCTCGCCGCCGTCGGACTCACCGGCTGCGCCAGCGGCTCGGGGTCGTCGTCGGGGTCGTCGTCGGACTCCGGCACGATCAAGGTCGTCGCGTCGACGAACGTCTACGGCGGGATCGTCGCGGCGATCGGCGGCTCGGACGTCGACGTGACGAGCATCCTCTCGAACCCGTCCCAGGACCCGCACTCGTTCGAGGCATCGCCCCGCACCCAGCTCGCCGTGTCGAAGGCCGACCTGCTCATCGAGAACGGCGGCGGGTACGACGACTACATGGACACGCTCCGGAAGTCGACCGACAGCGACGCGAAGCTCATCAACGTCGTCAAGCTCTCCGGACTGCAGAAGCCCGGCGAGGACGAGTTCAACGAGCACGTGTTCTACAGCTACCCGACGATGGTGACGTTCGTCGACGAGGTCGCCGCCGACCTCGGCGACGAGGCGCCGAGCAAGAAGTCGACGTTCGACGGCCGTGCAGCCGACCTGAAGCAGCAGCTCGAGGGCCTCGAGTCGCAGACGGCCGCCGTGAAGCAGCAGTACGCCGGCGACCGCGTGGCCTACACCGAGCCCGTCCCCGGGTACCTCTTCGACGCGATGGGTCTGGTGAACGCGACCCCGGAGGCGTTCTCCGAGGCGATCGAGGAGGGCGACGACGTGCCGCCGGCCGCGCTGAACGACACGATCAAGCTCGTCTCCGGCGGGGACCGCGTGAAGCTGCTCGCCTACAACGAGCAGACCTCCAGCCCGGAGACCGAGCAGGTGCAGAAGGCCGCCGAGCAGAACGACGTGCCGGTCGTCGGCGTCACCGAGACGCTGCCCTCCGGTAAGGACTACGTGCAGTGGCAGCAGGACAACATCGACGCGGTGAAGGCGGCGCTCGCGAAGTGACCACCGCGCAGCGATCCGGGGACGGTACTGCCGGTGCCGTCCCCGCACCCGTCCTCGCGTTCCGGGACGCCGGGCTGTCCTACGGCGACCGTCGCCTGTGGGCGGGCCTCGACCTGGACGTCCGGGCCGGTGAGTTCATCGCCGTCCTGGGACCGAACGGCGCCGGCAAGACGAGCATGCTGCGCACCGTGCTCGGGCAGCAGTCGCTGACCGCAGGCACCGTCGCGCTCCTCGGCGCCCCCGTGCGTCGGGGCAGCAGGGCGATCGGGTACGTCCCGCAGCAGCGGCTGATGGAGGCCGGTACCCCGCTCCGGACCCGCGACCTCGTCGCCCTCGGCGTGCAGGGGCACCGGTTCGGGATCGGGCGGCTGTCGCGGCAGGAGCAGGCGTTCGTCGAGGACGTCATCGACCGGGTCGGCGTCCGGGCGTTCGCCGAGGCCCCGGTCGCCGAGCTCTCCGGTGGGGAGCAGCAGCGGGCCCGGGTGGGGCAGGCCATCGCCTCCCGGCCGGCGCTGCTCCTCTGCGACGAGCCGCTCATCTCGCTCGACCTGCGACACCAGCGGATCGTCACCGAGCTCATCGACGAGGAGCGGCGCCGGGACGGGGCGGCGGTCCTGTTCGTCACGCACGACGTGAACCCGATCCTCGACGTCGTCGACCGGGTGCTCTACATCGCCGGCGGTCGCTTCCGGATCGGCACCCCCGACGAGGTGCTCCGCTCCGACGTCCTGACCGACCTCTACGGCACGCCCGTGGACGTCGTCCGCACCATGGGCCGCGTGGTCATCGTCGGGTCCGCAGAGGCTGAAGGCCAGGGACACGGCGTCCCACGACAGGGAGACCACTGATGCACGTCCAGGACCTCTGGTCGACGCTGTTCTCGTTCCAGGACTTCGGCGAACTCGTCGTCCTCGTCCGCAACTCGGTCCTCGCGGGGGCCGTGCTCGGACTGGTCGGTGGTCTGATCGGCCCGTTCGTGGTGTCGCGCAACATGCCCTTCGCGGTGCACGGCATCAGCGAGCTGTCCTTCGCGGGGGCGTCGGCGGCGGTGCTGTTCGGGATCAACGTCGTCGCAGGGTCGCTCGCGGGCAGCCTCGTCGCCGCGATGCTCATCGGGCTGCTCGGCTCCCGCGCACGCGAGCGCAACTCGGTCATCGCCGTGCTCATGCCGTTCGGCCTGGGCCTCGGGATCCTCTGCCTGGCGCTCTACCAGGGCCGGGCGGCGAACAAGTTCGGGCTGCTCACCGGGCAGATCGTCTCCGTCGACGACCCACAGCTCGGCTGGCTCCTCGGCATCTCGGCGGTCGTCGTCATCGCACTGCTCGTGATCTGGCGCCCGCTCACCGCCGCGAGCGTCGACCCCGACGTCGCCGCCGCGCGCGGCATCCCGGTCCGGGCGCTCGCGTTCGTCTTCATGGTGCTGCTCGGTCTCGCGACCGCCGTCTCGGTGCAGATCGTCGGAGCGCTCCTCGTGCTCTCCCTGCTCGTCACGCCGGCTGCCGCGGCGCTCTCGGTGACGGTGCACCCGATCCGTGTCCCGCTGCTCAGCGTGCTCTTCGCGGTCGTCAGCGTGGTCGGCGGGACCCTGCTCTCCCTCGGCGGCGGCCTGCCGATCAGCCCGTACGTCACGAGCATCTCGTTCGCGATCTGGGTGGTGTGCCGCGTGGTCGCCCGTCGACGGACCGGCCGGCGGAGGCGCCGTCCCGCCGTCGACGTGCCGGCGGCGACGGTCCCTGCGCAGACGCAGGCTCCCGTGGCACACTGATCGCCGGTCGGAGCACGAGGAGGACGGGATGCAGCGCAACACCTGGCAGCGGGAGGCCGTCCGCACGGCGCTCAGCGACGCCCAGGGGTTCGTCGCCGCGCAGACCCTGTTCGGTCGGTTGAAGGACCAGGGCTCGACCATCGGGCTCGCCACCGTCTACCGCGCCCTCAACGACCTGACGGCCAGCGGCGACGCCGACGCGATGCAGCAGGACGGCTCGAGCCTCTACCGCGCGTGCACGCCGGGCGAACACCACCACCACCTCGTCTGCCGCGTGTGCGGGAAGACGGTCGAGGTCGAGGCCGACGGGGTCGAGGAGTGGGCTCGGGCCGTCGCGGCCGAACACGGGTTCGTCGAGCCGAGCCACGTCGTCGACGTCTTCGGCGTGTGCAGCGACTGCCACGCGGCGCGTGCTGCCACCGGCCCGGACGGGCAGCGCGAGGTCTGACCTAGGAGTGGGTGCCCTCCGCCAACGCCGGGCGGTCGTGGCCCTCCTCGATGTGCGCCACCGCGTCACCGACGATGTGTGTGACGTGGTGGTCGAGCAGGCGGTACTCGGCGTCGCGGCCGTGTCGCTCGACCGAGACCAGTCCGGCGCTCCGGAGCGTCCGCAGGTGCTGCGAGACGAGCGGCTGCGACATGCCGGTCAGCTCGGTGAGCCCCGTGACGGACTCGGGACTGTCGGACAGGTGCGCGAGCAGCTCGAGCCGTGACGCGGAGGACAGCACCTTGAACAGCTCCGCGGCGGCGGCGAGGTCGCGGCGACGGGTCATGGAGCCATGCTACGGCGCTGCTCCGGCGAGGCCCGCCGTCCTCTGCGGGAAGCCGCACGGTCGTCGTCGACGCCTGGTGCGCGGGCCGCGGCAGTGGTTCGCTCGGACGACCGCGGCTGCCTCCACGTCGCACCGACACCCGGGATCACCTGCATGCGAAACGCGACCACCGCTCTGCGGACCCCCTGGCGGCGGGTCCTCGCCGTCCTCCTCCTCGTCGTCGCGATGACGGCCGCGCTCATCGCGGTCGGGACCGGGCCGGCCCGAGCCGCGACGACCTGTGCCGCAGGGTCCCAGATCACCGTCATCGCCCACCCGGACGACGACCTGTTCTTCATGAACCCTGACATCCTGGGCAAGGTCTCGGCAGCCGGCTGGTGCACCACGACGGTGTACGTGACCTCCGGCGACGCGGGCCTCGGCAGCTCCTACTCGACCGCGCGGGAGTCGGGGATCAAGGCCGCCTACGCGAAGATGACCGGCACGGCGAACCGGTGGACATCGGCGCGCCAGACGGCCGGCGGTCACTCGGTCCTGCGGGCCACGCTCAAGGCCCTGCCGCGTGTGCAGCTCGTCTTCCTCCGTCTGCCGGACGGCAACATCGACGGCACCGGGTTCGGCGCCACCGGGTCCGAGAGCATGGAACAGCTCATGACCGGGTGGATCTCGACGATGACCACGGTGGACTCCTCGCCGCAGACCTACACGGAGCAGGGCATCGTCGACACCATCGGCGCGCTCCTGACCAAGGCCGCGCCGACGGTCATCCGGACGCAGGACTCCGTCCACGCCTTCGGGTCGGACGACGACCACAGCGACCACCACGCCGTCGGGCAGCTGACCCTCCGTGCGCGCGACGCCGTCGCCCCGACCGTGCCGATCACGCCCTACCTCGGGTACCCGACCGTCCAACTGCCGACGAACGTCTCCGGCGCCGACCTCGCCGCCAAGTCGGCGGCCTACTACACCTACGCCCCGTACGACTCGCAGATCTGCCAGACCGCGAGCGCCTGCGCCGGGAAGCCGGAGGAGCAGTGGCTGCCGCGCCAGCACCCGGTCGCCGACCTCACACCGCCGAGCGGTGGCGGCAGCGGCCCGGGTGCTGCCGACGGCAACGCCGCCGCGGCTGCCGTGGTGACCGCGTCCTCGCAGAACACCGCGGACGGGCAGGGCGCCGTCAAGGCCACGGACGGCGTCGTCGACGGCTACCCGGGGAACGCCTCCGCCGAGTGGGCGTCCCAGGGCGGCGGGGTCGGGACCCGGCTGCAGCTGACCTGGATGGAGCCGGTCGCGATCGACCGGGTCGTCCTCTTCGACCGGCCGAACAGTGACGACCAGATCACCGCCGGCACGCTCACGTTCTCCGACGGGTCGACCGTGCCGGTGCCGACGCTCGCCAACGACGGCAGCGCCACCGAGGTCGACTTCACCGCCCGGTCGATCACGAGCCTGCGTCTGACGGTGACGGGCACCAGCGCCACCACGCGGAACATCGGCCTGGCCGAGCTGCAGGCGTGGACCCCCGGGTCCGGCACGACGACGCCGCCGAGCACGACGCCCGACACCGACCTCGCGCGCAGTGCGACCGCGGACGCGTCGTCGGCGAGCTCCGCCACCGGACAGACGGCGGACAAGGCGATCGACGGCGTGGTCGACGGCTACCCCGGCGTGGCCAGCGCCGAGTGGGCCACGGACGGCGGCGGCGTCGGATCGACACTCCGCCTGACGTGGGGCAGCCCGGTGACCGTGGGCCGCGTCGTGCTGTACGACCGGCCGAACAGCGACGACCAGGTCACGAGCGCCACGCTGACCTTCCCGGACGGCAGTTCCGTCCCCGTCGGCACCCTCGACAACGCCGGTGGCGCCACCACGGTGTCGTTCCCGCCGCGGTCGGTGTCGTCGCTGACCGTCACGGTGACCGGTGTCAGCGGCACGACCAAGAACGTCGGGCTCGCGGAGCTGGAGGCCTTCGGCTCCTGACCGGACGTCGAGGAGAGCCCGACGGGGTGCGCGGCCACCGGCAGCGCACCCCGTCGGTCGTTCCGGCGGGTTCAGGCCACCGGGTCGGGGCCGATCCGCACGGCACGGAGGACGACGTCGTCGACGTGGTGGCCGCTGACCGCGCCGGCCGGGCGGGGCCGGGTCTCGCGGACGTCGACGCGCCAGGCGGGGGAGTCCTCGACCGCCGCTGCCACGGCGTCGACGCCGACGAAGGCGGCGTGGTCGAACATCCACGTCCCCGCGCCGGGGTCGTGCTCGTGGCCCGAGCCGTGCACGTCGTGGCCCACGACGAGCAGGGTGCCGCCGTCCGCCACCGCGGCGAGCAGGTTCGCGATGCCGCGCTGGTCCGGGGTGCGGTGGAACGACCCGTACTGCAGTGAGACGAGGTCGTAGCGGTCGTCGCCGAACGGTGCGAGCCCGTTCGCATCGCCCTGGACCGACGCGACGTCCACGCCGCGGCGCTGCGCTTCGTCACGCACCCGTGCGAGGGCGGTGCCGGAGACGTCGGCCGCCGTGACCGTCCAGCCGTGCTCGGCGAGCCAGATCGCGTCGGCGCCCTCGCCCGCGCCGACGTCGAGCGCGCGGCCCGGTGTGAGCCCGGTCACCTCGGCGACCATCGTGCCGTTCGGGTTCGCGCTCCACACCTGCTCGGCGCCGCCGTAGCGAGCGTCCCACTCCTGCTCGGGTCCGGAGGGCCGCGTACCGGTCTGCACGTCGTCCGCCGCCAGGCTGAACGCGATCTGCGCGCCCACCCAGCTGCCGTGGGCTGCGGCCGGCAGGACCTGGAGGCCCGGGTCGGTGAGGTTGCCGGCCGCGAAGACACCGTCGACCGACGTCCGTCCGGTGGGGTCGACCTGGACGACGTCACCGAGTCCGCTCGCGTGCGGCACGGTCGTGATCCCGACGTCGGCGAGCACCTCGGCGCGCGCCCGGAACCCGACGCCGGTCAGGACGGCGTCGGCCGGGAGCGTCCGGCCGTCGACCAGCTCGATCGACAGCGCCGTCTCCGTGCCGGACGTCACGCGACGGACCGGTGCGACGACGACGGGGACGCCGGAAGCCTCGACCGCGGCGATCGCGGCGGGGTCGAACCCGGTGTCGTCGTGCACGACGACCGTCAGCCGGTCGGTCAGGTGCCGCATCACCGAGGTCGGGTGCAGGCCCATCGGTGTGACGACGATCTGCACGACCTGGCGATCACGCACCTCGAAGCCGTGGCAGAACGGGCAGTGGATGACGTCGCGGCCCCAGCGTTCGGCGAGTCCGTCGATCGCGGGCAACTCGTCGACGATGCCCGTCGCGGCGAGGACCCGCCGTGCCACGAGTTCGTGACCGCCGGACAGGGCGACGTGGAAGCCGTCGTCCTCCTGCCGGACGGACAGGGCGCGACCACGCAGGACCTCGCCGCCGTAGCTGCGCACCTCGTCGCGGCCGATCTCGCGCAGTGCCCCGGGTGCAGCGCCCTCGCGGCCGAGGTACCCGTGCATGTGCGCGGCCGGGGCGTTGCGCGGTGTGTCGTCGTCGACGACGACGACGGACCGGCGTTGGCGGACCAGTTGCAGCGCGGCGGCGAGGCCGGCCGCGGAGCCACCGAGCACCGCGACGTCCACGCGGCGGACGATCGGACGGGCGGGAGCGGGGGAGGAGTGCGACGCGTGATCGGTCATGGCTCCACGCTAGGAGCTTCTGCCGGTAACTGGGATACCACTTGCAGGATCAGCAAGATTGCTGCGACGATGTCGGCATGGACGACGTGACCACGGTCGAGCAACTCGCCCGCACCCGACTCCGGAGCATCCGGGCGACCATGGGGTGGTCGCTCGACGAACTCGCGGCGCGGACCAACCTCAGCCCGTCCACGATCAGCCGAGTCGAGACGGGCAAGCGGGCGCTCAGCATCGACGTCCTCGTCCCGATCGCCAATGCCCTGCAGGTCAGCCTCGACGTCCTGTTCGAGGCCGACACCGACGACGACGTGGTCATCCGCCCGGTCCAGCACCGCTCCGGTGGTCGGACGACCTGGCAGCTCAACCGGGTCGACGGGCGCACGGTGGCGATGAAGACCCGACTCGAGCCGGACGCGCCGCCGCCCACGCAGCGCGTCCACCCGGGGCACGACTGGTTCGTCGTGCTCGAGGGACGGGTCCTGCTCTGGCTCGGCGACCGACGCATCGAGGTCGCGACCGGCGAGGCCGCCGAGTTCTCGACGATGACCCCGCACGCGATGACCGCGATCGACGCCCCGGCGGAGCTCATCCAGGTGTTCGACCGCGACGGGCAGCGCGCACACGTGCACCAGTGAGCCCGCGCGCGGATCGCGTACCCACGGTCGGACGGGAGGCACGGTGCCAGCTGGCACCGTGCCTCCCGTCCGTCGCTGGTGGCGATCAGCGACCGCCGGTCGCGTCCTCGTCCTGCCGTCGACGCGTGCGACGTCGCCACGGCCGACTCAGGCCGGGTCCGACGCCGTGCTCGGCGGGACCGTCGACCTCGAGGCCGTAGTGCTCACCGACCCGTTCGAGCAGGAGCTCCCGCTCCGCCCGGTCGTAGGCGCGGCGCTCCCGGGTGAACGCGATGAGGGTGGACCAGCAGGTCAGCAGCAGGACCACGCTGAACGGCAGCGCCGTGATGATCGCGGCGGTCTTCAGGGCGGTGAGGCCGCCGGTGAGCAGCAGCGCGACGGCCAGGAGCGCCGTGACCGCGGCGAAGAACACCCGGAGCCAGTTCTTCGGCTCGATGTCGCCGCCGGAGGCGATCATCGCCATCACGAGCGAGCCGGAGTCGGACGAGGTGACGAAGAACACCCCGATGAGCAGGATCGCGCCGAACGTCAGGACGGCACCGGCCGGCAGTCCGGCGAGGAGCTGGAACAGCGACCCCTCGACGTCGACCGAGCCGTCCCTCCCGACCAGCCCGCCGGACCCGTCCAGTTCGCGGTGGATCGCGGCGCCGCCGAGGACCGAGAACCACAGCATGGTCAGCACGGTGGGGACGAGCAGGACGCCGAAGACGAACTGGCGGACGGTGCGACCCTTCGAGATGCGGGCGATGAAGACGCCGACGAACGGCGCCCAGGACATCCACCAGCCCCAGTAGAAGGTCGTCCAGGCGCCCTGCCACGCCTCGCCGGCCGCGCCCTGCTGGGCGGTGACGTTGAACGAGAGCCCGACGAAGTCCTGCAGGTACGCCCCGATCGACTGGACGAAGTCCCGCAGCAGGTACTGCGTCGGCCCGACCACCAGGACGAACAGCAGCAGTGCCGCCGCCAGGAGCAGGTTGAAGTTCGACAGGATCTTCAAGCCACGGCTCACGCCGGTGACGAGCGAGACGATCGTCAGTGCGGTGATCACAGCGATGATCGCGATCTGGCTGACGGTGCTGCTCTCGGCGATCCCGGCACTCTCGAGCCCGGCGCCGATCTGGATCACGCCGAGGCCGAGCGACGTCGCGACACCGAACAGCGTGCCGATCAGGGCGATGACGTCGATCACGTTGCCCCAACCGCTCCTGACCCGGGACCCGAGCAGCGGTTCCAGGGCCCAGCGGATCGACACCGGACGACCACGGCGGTGGATCGCGTAGGCCAGGGCGAGGCCGAGCACGACGTAGATCGCCCACGCGTGCAGCCCCCAGTGCAGGAACGTCTGGGTCATCGCCTGCTGTGCGAGGGACTGCTCGTCGCCGGTGACGCCCGGCCGTGGCGAGGCGAAGTGACTGAGCGGCTCGGAGACGCCGTAGAAGACCAGGCCGATGCCCATGCCGGCCGCGAAGAGGAGCGCGAACCACGAGCCCGTGGAGAACTCGGGCTCGTCGCGGTCCTTGCCGAGCCTGATGTCACCGAACCTGCTGAAGCCGACGAAGAGCGAGAAGCCGACGAAGAACGCCGCGACGAGGACGTAGTACCAGCTGAAGTTCCGGACGATGCCGCCCTGCACCGCCGTGAACGTCGCCTCGGCCGAGGACGGGGCGACGAGGGTCCACGCCACGAAGCCGAGGACGATGACCGCCGCAGGCCAGAAGACCCAGGTCTCCAGGCGGTGGGTGGTGCTGCGGGGGCCGGGTGGAGCTGACGTTGCCATGCGGACCATCGTGCCTGGGGACGTTGCTGTACACCTGTGCAGGTGCGCGGACGCCGACCAGTGGCCCGGACAGCACGATGCCCCGTCGCGGGTACGACGGGGCATCGGCTGTCCAGCTGTCATGCGCAGCTGGAGATCGGGGGGGGGGTGTTACTTGATCTTGGCGGTGATGGTGGCGGTGCCGACGAGGAGGCCGCCCTTGACG
>NZ_VEAF01000040.1 GCF_007673775.1 Curtobacterium sp. 9128
GCACTTTAAAAATGCAATTTTGAACCTTTCGAAGCACTAAATTAGCTAGATTTTAATAAACTTTAAAAGGTGTACCTTATGAAGGAGATGTGTCAATCAAAAATATCAAATTCGCAGTCTAATATTCAGAATTTTCAACTTTTATTTTCTATACATTGAAAATATTTCTATTTTTGGAAATTGTGTTACAATTTAATTAATCTATCAAATGATAGATT
>NZ_VEAF01000041.1 GCF_007673775.1 Curtobacterium sp. 9128
ATTTTTATACAAGACGTAACCATCACGGTTACATCTTGTATAAAAAAACATTTAAATTGTTTTACTCTTAATCTATTAGCTGTAATCATTATAGTTACATTAATTCTTCAAGTCAACAATTTATAAATAAAATTTACTTCATATTCATTACTTTCTCTTTTAAGAATCGTTCTACATATCCTTCTGCTTTTACTACGAATAAATACGCACGCATTG
>NZ_VEAF01000042.1 GCF_007673775.1 Curtobacterium sp. 9128
ATTACAATTCAATTTATAAATCTTCGGTAAATTGGTACTGCGAGGAACACAATAGTAGCTTTTGGTTAAAAACGTTTTTAACTATTATATTAGAGGCTTACAAAGATCTGCATAACACTGTTCTTGATTCTATATGTAAACATACTAAAGTCGAGAGAATTCAAGATTTTATACTTAAACAAAAACAACCCTTTACTAAGGAAAATATTCGTAAC